>DATGUO010000031.1:0-110051 GCA_035301305.1 Pseudogracilibacillus sp. | reverse complement strand
AAGAATAACCACCTAAAAATTCGAAATTTATTTGGCAGGAGGGGGATATCCCCCTCCTGCCAAATAAAACAATACCTCTCTCATTAATAAGGTTGAAAATATTGTATTTTGGAATTTACACAACATTAAGGACTTGACTAAATAGGATCGACTCATGTGCGATAAAGGCTGAAAGAGGTGAGGATCTAGTCTTCTGATGTGTAATTGGATTTGGAGTACGTGAAGTTATCTTCGAGGAAGGTGCGGATAATTTTAAACTCGTGAAATTAGGCTAAGCTCATGTGCGATAAAGGCTGGAAGAGGTGAGGATCTAGTCTTCTGAGGTGTAACTGGATTTGGAGTACGTGAAGTTATCTTCGAGGAGGGTGTGGATAATTTTAAACTCGTGAAATTAGGCTAAGCTCATGTGCGGTAAAGGCTGAAAGAGGTGAGGATCTAGTCTTCTGATGTGTAATTGGATTTGGAATATGTGAAGTTATTTTCGATGAGGGTGCGTATAATTCTAAACTCGTGAAATTAGGCTAGGCTCATGTGTGATAAAGGCTGAAAGAAGTGAAAATGTAGTCCTCTGATGTGTAATTGGATTTGGAGTACGTGAAGTTATCTTCGAGGAAGGTGTGGATAATTTTAAACTCGTGAAATTGGTCTAAGTCCATGTGCGATAAAGGCTGAAAGAGGTGAGGATTCAATCTTCTGATGTGTAATTGGATTTGGAGTACGTGAAGTTATCTTCGAGGAAGGTGCGGATAATTTTAAACTTGTGAAATTAGGCTCGACTCATGTGCGATAAAGGCTGAAAAAGGTGAAAATGTAGTCCTCTGATGTGTAATTAGACTTGCAACACGCGGAGTTTCCCTCAACAGACGTGTGGGTAATCGAAAATATGTGTCATTGTACTTTCACCAATCGATGTCGTTTCAGGGAATGAAAGCCTTGAGAAGTGGATTAGATCCGGCTGGATAAGAGGCTCTTCGCGTACTGCGTAAATATTTTTAAAAGCCCGCTCAACAACTGACACTGCAATATAGAAAAGCGGCTTTTTCTTTTTATAGTTTGCTTTTTCCATATTGTATATGATGAAATGTAGGAAACGGTCAGGAGGGTGACAATGAAAAAATATTTGATTTTTATTGGAAGTTTTATTGTTTTATTTTTTACAGTGACGATGGCTATGGAATGGTTGTCCGGTTTTTTACTAACGTCGTCATTTGCGCCTGATATGAATAAAACCTGGCATATGGGAAGGCATGCTCCGGGGGAAAGAAATATCGGTTTTAATGGAACTTTTTTAAATTACCCCTTTTGGAGTGCTTTGATTAGTGCCATACTGTCTTTTTGGTTAGCAAATAAGAATGCAGAATAAGCAGCGGACCTGCTTACTTAAATGAAAGAGCATGCGATGGATTAACTGGAAGAAAGCTGGAACTTTAAAAGAGCAGGTAGATGTGAATCAAAAATTTCAAGATATGTTTTACATAAGTGTTGGATATCTCGGGTTTCTATTAATAGGCCTTGCAGTGATGCGGTATATTGTTGTGCTTCATGACGCGGCAGGACAGATTTTGACGTTTTTGGGATTTGTGATGATTATTATTTACAGTCGTTTTATAGAAAGAAAAGCAGGCATTAGCAAAAACATGTTTGTGATGAGCAAAGTACTGCTTACAATAGCACTGATCACGCTTACTATATGGTTCTTTCTTCTATAAAAAATACACAAAATATCTGTGGTTAGGTACTATGTTTTATAAAAAAATAAAAAAGGATTACTAATTAAAAGTTTGAGAAAGGGTGGAGAAAACAATGGAAGTGATTGAAAGTTTGGTTTCCAGTGTATCCGATTTTCTCATGACATATATTGTAGCGACGTTACTTATTTTAACGGGTGTGACCTATACCATCCGACTTAAATTTTTCCAATTTCGCTATTTTCCTCATGTGATGAAAAATACAGTTGGAACGATGTTCAAGAAAAACAAAAAGCAAGGAACGATTACGCCTTTTCAAGCATTTTCTGCCAGTCTCGGTACAACCGCAGGCGCTACGAATATTGTAGGTGTAGCTGTTGCTATTTCTCTTGGCGGACCTGGAGCACTATTCTGGATGTGGATGGTTGCCTTAATTGGGATGGCGACTAAATATGCAGAGATTATTCTCGGTTTAAAATACCGCGAACAAAATGAAGATGACGAGTGGGTAGGTGGCGCTGTTTATTACATTAAAAAAGGGCTCGGCTGGCGTCCGCTTGCTGAAGCATTTGCTTTCTTTTTAATGCTCGAAGTGTTCGCAAGTACGATGGTGCAGTCTAATTCAGTCGCAACTCAACTTAAATCCGCTTTTGGCTTGAATCAGACGATTGTTGGTATTGTGCTTGCCATTATCATTGGAGCTATCGTGATAGGAGGTATTAAAAGAGTTGGCTCTGTCACGGATAAAGTGGTACCGTTTATGATTTTTACATACATTTTGGCGACAGGTATCGTTATTCTGTGGCATATCGATCAGTTGCCACTGGCGTTTGGCTTGATTTTTAAACATGCGTTTACCCCAGTCTCAGCTTCCGGAGGATTTGCCGGCGCTGCGATTGCCGGGGCACTCCGTTGGGGGTTGGCCAGAGGGTTATACTCCAATGAAGCAGGCCTTGGAACAGCACCTTTCGCACATTCTGCAGCTCAAACAGACCATCCTTCCAAACAAGCTATTTGGGGAATTTTAAGTGTATTCATGGATACAATAGTAATTTGTTCCATGACTGGTTTAGTTGTGTTGACTACAGGAGCCTGGCAGCAAGTGGGACCTGGCAAAGCTTCTATTATGGTGGATGTAGCGCTCTCGACAGTTGTGGGAGACTTTTACGGCAGCTTGTTTGTTGCTGTTTTCTTATTTTTATTTGTGATCACGACAATTATGGTTTTAATTTTCTTCGGTGAAAAGCAAGTGGAATATTTATTTGGATTAACTGCTTCAAAAATCAGTCGCTTCATTTATGTGATTGCCATTTTCATTGGCGCAATCGGCGGCTTGCAGTTTATATGGGAATTTTTAGATATACTGCTGGCAGGGGTTACGCTGGTTAATTTAGTGCCACTTTTATTAATGAATAAGGAAGTAAAAGAAATTACAGAAGACTATGTAGACCGTATCATTAAACAGAAAAAAGGGGAGCCATCTGTTCCTTTATTTGTGGAAAAACAGCATGAAAAGTAACAACTAACATCAGAAGAAATCAACAGCCTATATGTTACCTTTAGAGAAAATAAACCTAAATCTTTTCATGAGCTTTAAAATGGCTTTACTTCATTTCTTATAGTAAAATAAAAAATTGTGTTCGTCTTTCAAAAAACGAGCAAAAGAATTTAAAGAAAAACAGGAGTGAAGGTTTATGCTAAAACATGCTGCGAACGGGTATGTAGCAAACAAAGTATTTAAAAGCAGTTTGCCTAAAGTGAAAAACGATGAGCAGACTTCTATTGCATTTAAAGAAGGATTTAACGTATCACGCCCAATGATGCGAGTTGTTGGATTTTTTGAATTAATCGGTTCTATATTCTTGATGTTATCTTTATTTGGGAAAAAGTTCAGCAGAATAGGCACAGTGATGATTAATATTGTGCTTGGCGGGGCAATTTTTAAACATTTGGAAGCAGGCCATGGTGTCAAAGGAGCAAAAGATGCCATTCAGCTTTTCACCATTAATGTGTTGAGCTTTTTAGAAACGGTGAAGAAAAAATAAGATACTTAGGTGACTTGTAAAAAGGTAGTAAATCATATGGATTTGCTGCCTTTTTTATTTGAAAAGAAACATGTTGAAAACTTCAAAAGGATTTGACTTTTAAGCTATTTTGTCTTTTTAAGCATCCTGACATCTGCTTGTGTTTCTAACAGTCCCTCTGATAATACGTCGAGTTTCGCAGCAAATTTATCTGTTTTTTGGTGAATTTGTTTTGATCGTTCCTCATTCGTAGTCACTCTGTTACCCAGGGAATCTATTCTTGCTGACAATCGCTCTTCTACAGCGTCCATCTTATTATCCAATCGTTCTTCTATAGCATCCATCTTATTATCTAATCGCTCTTCTATGCCAACCATCTTATTGTTTAATCGTTCTTCAGAGCGTGTTAATTGATGAGACAATTCAGTCACTGCTTGAAGCACTTGGCTGCTTAAGTCATTATTCGTCATTAAAAAAACCTCTTTTATTTAAAATTTTCTTACAGTATTGCTGTAACTAAAGCGCTCGCGAGGAAGGTGTAGTGCAGATCAAGCTTTCGTATAAAGGAGTCAGGCATTTTTACTACACCGTCTTTTGCTGAACACTTTTATACAATCCAAATCCACTTTCAGCTGCGTAAACGATTCCTAAAAGCAAATAGAGAAACGCCCGGTCCATCTCACTCCATGCGACAAGCGAAATCACAATCAAACTGAGGGCAAAAATGAGGAAAACCGTATGAAGGATCCATTTAAATTTGTTGTATTTTTTTGTGCTTCCCATTGTTCTCCCCCCTATTAAAAACCAATCCGATTTTTATTCAAGTTATTGTAATTATATCACGAAGATCTTTGATGTTTAAGAGGAAAAAAGGCTTGGTTCATCCTGGTACAATAAGGCAAATCTTCGTAAAACATTACGGTTGTTTCGCAAATGCTGTTTGAAGCAGTCATTAAAAGAACAAGCGAAACCAAATCAGCTGGTTCCGCTCGTTGAAAAATCAATATTCATTATAAAAATTGATACGATATCACAATGATTTATTAAAAAATGTTCTACTATTTTTTCATTCCACATCTATCTGAGCACGCTGGAGCTTACCGCTGTAATCGACATAAACAGCTTTCCACTCTGTAAACACATCCAATGCTTGCACGCCGGAATCACGATGACCGTTCCCTGTGCCTTTCGTACCGCCAAATGGCAGATGAATTTCAGCTCCGGTGGTGCCTGCGTTGACATAAATAATGCCCGTATCTAAATCGCGTTGCGCTTGGAATACTTGGTTGACGTCTTTGGTGAAAATAGAGCTGGACAGCCCATAAGCGACGCTGTTGTTCACTTCGATTGCTTCTTCAAAAGATGGTACCGGAATAAGCGATACGACAGGGCCGAAGATTTCTTCCTGGGCAATTCGCATGTCATTGGTAACATCTGAAAAAAGAGTTGGTGCGAAATAATAACCGTCTTCGTAAGCTCCTTTGGTAAGCTCAACACCGCCATCCAACAATCTGGCACCTTCGTTCTTACCAACCTCCATATAATAGTTGATTTTATCCACACCTTGCTGGTTAATAATCGGCCCCACTTTATTGCTTTCATCAAGGCCGTCTCCAATCGACAATTTTTCCATTTCTGATAATAGTTTTTTCTCGACTTCCTCCTTGACGTTTTCATGAACAATGATACGGCTGCAGGCGGTACAACGCTGTCCGCTCGTTCCAAAGGCACTCCAAACAATTCCTTCTACAGCGAGGTCTAAATCAGCATCATCCATGACAATAATGGCGTTTTTTCCGCCCATTTCCAAAGAAACTTTCTTCAATTGCTTCCCGCATTCGCTGGCGACATGGCTTCCGGTTTGTTCAGATCCTGTAAATGAAATGACTTTAATAGCTGAATGGTGCACCATAGCATCACCAACGTCTCCTCCTGTTCCGAAGACGACATTCACGACACCTTGAGGCAAGCCAGCTTCTTCGTAAATTTGGGCAAGTTCGTAAGCCATAATCGGCGTCTCCGTTGCCGGTTTCCAAATAACGGCGTTCCCTGCTACAATAGCCGGAAAAGACTTCCAAGTCGCGATGGCAATAGGGAAGTTCCAAGGTGTAATAATGCCGACTACCCCGACTGGAGCACGCACGCTCATAGCAAATTTATCTTTCAGTTCTGCATTGGTGGTTTGACCGAATAATCTGCGGCCTTCTCCGGCCATATAAAAGGCCATGTCAATTCCTTCCTGTACTTCGCCGCGTGCTTCTTCCAGCACTTTCCCATTTTCCAAAGTTAATAGTTGGGCGAGCTGTTCTTTCCGCGCTTTCATAATCGACCCTACGCGGTATAAAACTTCTGCACGCTGAGGAGCAGGGACGAGAGCCCATTCCTTTTGCGCTTGCTGAGCTGCTTGTACTGCTTCATCTACTTCTTTGGCTGTAGAAAGCGGAACTTGTGTAATGGTTTTTCCGTTGGCAGGGTTAGTGACATTGCGATAATTTTCCGTTTCTTTCCATCTTCCCTCGATGAAATTGGCTAGCTTTTCATCCGGCATTAAAATATCTGACATGAAAATCCCTCCTGAGTAAATGTTTGGAAAACGCTTACAAAAATGTTGTTATATTTAGTATATAGAAGGAGAAAAATGAATGCAATCGTGAATGACAGGAATGAAAGAACAGCTGGATTGAATTAAATAAGCGAGCAAAGGAGGAACGAGGGTTTTATATTAATGGAAGTTACTATTTTTGTTTGAATGTCATAGAAAAAAAGAATGTCACCAATGAAAAAAGCTCTGACACTAGCAAATCGATAAAAAAGAAAGAGTTTTTTCGAAAAAATGCCTCAATGGATCAAAGCTTTATTTTAAATTCACCGTTTAAAATTCCGGATAAAAGGAAATAGAAAAGAAAACAAATAAATCTTTGGAGGTGATGACGCATGTCGCTCCCTGAGAAGATAATGAAGGAAATAGAATTGCTGGACGAAATGGACAGAACGATTTTGCTGGAGAAAATTAAAGAAAAATATTTGTCGCAAAATATCGCAACTACCATTACAGAGAAGGAGAGCCCGATTTATACAGATAAGGATTCATAGACGATTACAGCAAAGCAGGAGGTTGAACCTCTTGCTTTATTTTTGCGGATGAAAAAGTGTCTCATTGTCTATCTGCTTAAATACAACTAAGATACTCGCTTTTAGATGTTTCGAAGGGGAATGTTTCTATGGCTTGAAAAAGGTTGTCTTCTTTTTCCAGCCTAAGCGAAACGAAGGCACTTGCTATTCAAATTTTGTGAGCATCAAGTTTTCGATACCAAACGAGACATAATCTGAGAATTCCTGCTTGAAAAATGGTAAGCTATGATGTGAGTAAAGGCAGGTGTTGATAAATTGCATTATTACATAAAATTTTCTTTAAGAAGTATGTTTTTTATTATGTTGTTGGCTCTTGGAGCGTGTGGAGTCGAAGAAGAACCAAAAGATGTTTTTGAGAAACCAAGCAAGGATTATGAACCCCTTACCAATCCATATACGTCTCAAGTATCCAGTTATGACACGGATAGACAAACAGATCAGCAGAAAACGGAAGAGGAAATACAAGAGGAATTTAAGGAAGACACTTACACCGTAAATGATCCGCTGGTAAAAATAGATCCTTACGACACCTCTCCTTTGAGTGCTCTGTTGATGTTTGAAACGGAAGAGCCCATGCAAGTACAAGTTACCACTGGAGCGGAAGAAGGAAAGCCTATCAAAAAAATGTGGGACGAGTCCCAAACTACGCATGTTATCCCTGTGTTAGGGCTTTTTCCTGATAGGGAAAATAAAGTGCTTGTTGAACTATTCGACGAAGGAGAAAAGAAGGAAGAAGCGGAAGTGGAAATGGAGACGGAAGCGTTACCGGATGATTTCATGGATACAGAAGTAGTGGAAGCTAATCCGGAAGACATGGAAGAAGGGCTTACTTTTATGGTGCCGACGAAAGGTTATACATATGCAGTTGATGACGAGGCAAATGTGCGTTGGTATTCCTCCTTGGAAAGCCGACTGGTTTTTACCAAGCTGGATAATGGCCATTATTTACAAACGACAAGAAAAGAAGATGAGAAACAGTTTAATGAATTGCTTGAAATAGATATGGCCGGCAAAATACATCATGCTTATGATATCGAAGTGGAAGGTTATGATGAAGATAAAAACAACTTAATCCACCATGATGTGATAGAGGTGCCAAGCGGTAATTTTCTGGCTACGATGCATGAGCCAAACTCTGATTATGAAGAAGATCATATGTATGAAATTGACAGAAAAACCGGGAAGACAACACAGGAAATCAGTTTAAGAGAAGCAATGCCTGAGGATGCCCCGGATGAGTATGACGGTAAAAACGCTGAAGATAACGATTGGATTCATCAAAATGCGATTTATTACGATGAAAAAGACAATTCGATATTAGTATCGGGAAGAAGCCAGGACAGCATCTTAAAGTTAGATTACCCAAGTGGAGAAGTTCAATGGATTTTGGCAGCAGATGAAGAATGGCCGGAAGATTATAAGGATTATGTGTTAGATCCTGTAGGCGACGTGAAATTTCCGGCTGGCCAGCATGCGATGAAAATTGTTGAAACAACGAATCAACCAGATCAGCCAGCAGAAAAAGATATTATTCTGTTTGATAATAACGAGGTTTTTGTCCGCGGAGACGAGAGTGCGAGTAAAGAGTACAGCCAGGCGATACGCTATCATATTGATGAAGACGAAAAAACTGTTGAAGAGACCTGGGCTTATGGAAAAGACCGCGGAAAGGACTTTTTCTCGCATATTATTGGAAATGTCCAATATATGTATCACACGGATAATATACTGTTAAATTCTGGCGCAACGGACGATGATGATTCACCGACAGGCACGACGGGAAGAGTTGTAGAAGTGGATACATCGGATGACCCGGAAGTTATTTTTGAATTGGAAGTTCAGGGGAATGATGATGGAGCGCCGAAATATACGTACCGCACCTGGCGATATCCGCTGTACCCGGAAATGGAATGGGAATTTCAGTTGGAAGAGTAAAGCAAGACATCTCCTAGTTGGAATATAAAAAGCTCAACATATGAGAAAGAATGATTTTTGCCAGATGTAACAACTGGTTATAAACCATCTTCTCCTGTTGAGCTTTTGTATTTTAATTTTAGCAAACGTGTTGAACGCCTATTTCATCGCTACTTGCAGTCCTTTAATAGACCCTAAGTGGAGGCCTTCATGGAAAAGTAAGAATTGCAGTGCACTGTCTGGTGTGTCCAGTTCTGTACCATGCAAATCGCGGACTTCAGAGACCGGGCTGTCAAATTTCCCTTCAAAATGGGTGCGAATTCGCTCAATTTGTTCTTCTAAAGCATCGGTGATTTCTTGTTTGGTTGGAACATAACCTTCCCATTCAGAGGGGCGCGTGCCATCTAAAAATAAGTCCATCCAGCGTGGGCGGGTCACTTCATATTTTTCATCGGCATCTTTCATGAATCGCTCTGCTTCTGCGTATAAATGACCAGCATTCCAACGGATAGTATTCGGCCAGTTTTCCGGTTGTATGTCCCATTGGTCTTCTTCAATTTTTTTCAGTAAAATCAGTGTAGAAGTACGTGAATAATTAAACAGTTTCATGGATTCCATCAATAATATCCTCCTTGTACTTTCCATAATCTACTTCCAGTATACTATACTTCCAATAGGCTATCATTTGATATGTTTATAGGTGAAACGGGTAAGAAACTAAAAAATTTGATAGAATAGACAGAGAGTTGTGAGAAATATTGTTATTATTTTGCAAAGGAGTGAGTAGAAATGGGCGAGAACGAAAATGAAGAGCAGGCAGAGGTTGCTGAAAAACCGCAATTATTGGGTATGATTATGTCCCCTGTAGAGCAATTTGAACGAATTAAAAAACGGCCGGTCATCTGGGTCCCATTAATCATTATAACAGTGTTGACAATACTGGTCTCTTTTATGACTTTCGGCACTATAGACTTTTCCGGGGAACCAGGGATGGAAGATGTGAATTTTTCAGAAGAAGAGCTCCAGGTCATTAAAGTGACAAGTATCATCCTTGGTAGTTTGGTTTCTTTTATAGTACCGATTGCTTCAATAACGGTTTCCTCTTTAATCTTTTTATTAGCGGCAAAAATTGTTAAGTCATCTGTGAAGTTTAAAGAACTTTTTTCGATGAGTACGTTTGTCTATGTCATCGGCTTGTTCGGAGCTATCCTTAATCGAATTATTTTCTTATTAGCAGGCGGATCCGAGAATGCAGCTGACTATACCAGTTTGAATTCATTAGTGGATATGGAAGGCCCATTGGGAAGTTTGTTGGCAGAGTTGGACATTTTCAATATTTGGATGTTGATTTTAAGTGCAATAGGTTTACATATTGTAGGGAGATTCTCTAAAAAAGCTGCCTGGAGTGTGATGATTATTTTATTCATTTTAACTGCCGGTATTGGAATGATAGGCGAAGCACTTTCTATGTTTACAGCTGATTTGTAAAAAAATTCTCTACTGCCTAAAAGGTTGGTAGAGAATTTTTTCGTTTAACAGCTTTGTATATTGTGATGGTCGGGTTATTAGGATGTAGCTTTCTCCAAATCCAATAAATATTCTTTCATATCTAATCCGGCGCGGAATCCTGTTAAATTGCCGCTTTTGGCTAAAACCCTGTGACAGGGAACAATCATCAAGAGCGGATTGGCGCCGATTGCAGCTCCTACGGCCCGGACTGCTTTGGGGTTGCCGATTTGTTGTGCCAGTTCTGCATAAGTGCGCGTTTCTCCGTACGGAATTTGTTCCGAAGCTTCCCAAACGGCTTGCTGGAAAGAGGTTCCGAAACGGTGCAGTGGAAGGGAAAACTCTGATGTACGTCCTTCTAAATAATCTCGCAATTCCGGAAGATACACATCTAATTTATTCTGATTTTCCTCGAATCTCGCTGGGTTTATTTTTTTCATGACCCATGTTTCTACTTCCTGGAAATCTGCATTGGGAGATCCGATGTAGCAGAGTCCTTTATCTGTTGCGGCAAGATAGAATCTCCATTTGGCTGCTTCATGCATAAATTGTCCCCAGTATACGGTTGTCATGGAAGCCCTCCTTTTAAAATATAATCAGTATCGTGTTTACTTGTCTTAAGATAATATGTTCCACTTATTCTTTTGTGCCAGTGCTGCTAAAGCATGGTCCGGATAGACTGCGACTGGATTGCCGACTAGTTCTAAAATGTTTCTGTCCTCGATACTGTCTCCGTAAGCGAAACTTTCCTCCCAGTCAATGGTGGAGCTGTCGCTATAGGCAAAAATCGCTGTCGTTTTATTCTCCGCATGAATATGGTCAAGCGGCTCATTTTTCCCTGGTAAGTTCGTTCCAATAACCGAATCTATTCCATACAGCTCTTTGAAAATATCGAGTAAAATCGTGAAAGCACCGGAGACAATCATCGTATGGAAACCTGCAGCTCGGTGTGACTGGATACGCTGTAACACTTCTTCATGAAATTGTCCTTCCATTTGCTTAAAAATGTCTTCAAAGAATTCGTGCTGAGCATCAGAAGATAAATCATTAATCGCTTGAGCATAGTGATACATCATGAGATGCTTCATTTTTTTCTCGGGAACGACTTTCGCTTTATATCCCAGATAAATTGGTAAAATGCGGGTGAAAAATTTCCGATAACGTTTAGGGTATGCCTGTTTCAAATGATTCATAAATAAGGTGAATGTTTCGTGTTTATAGATCGTCCCGTCAAAATCAAATATGGCCACTTTCATCCTATCACCTATTTTCTATAAACTTCTTTCTTTTATTGTAAAGGAAAGAAGAAGGAGAGACAAAAGAATAGAACAATTGATAAATCTATTGAACCAGGCAGCAAAAGAAATACATATAGGCAATGGGGAAGATTCAAAGAATGCCGGCAATAAAATCTTAAAAGAGGTTACATTCTGCCGTGTCGAGGAGTTTGCCGGCATTATTAATCGAATAAGAGAAAAATTTTGCCGTGGCGAGGAGAGAGACGGCAGCAAAATCAGGAAAAGTATTAAATAATACCGTGTAGAGCGGCTTGTCGGCAAAATTCATCGAATAAGCGGAGAATATTGCCGTGGCCGGATGATTGTCGGCAACAAAGCCTGAAAAAGAGTATACTTCTTCCGTGCCGAGGAGTTTGCCGGCACTATTAATCGAATAAGAGAGAAATTTTGCCGTGGCGAGGAGAGAGACGGCAGCAAAATCAGGAAAAGTATTAAATAATACCGTGTCGAGCGGCTTGTCGGCAAAATTCATCGAATAAGTGGAAAATATTGCCGTGGCCGGATGATTGTCGGCAACAAAACGTGAAAAAGAGTATACCTCTGCCGTGCCGAGGAGTTTGCCGGCATTATTAATCGAATAAAAGAAAAATTTTGCCGTCTTGAGCGTATCGCCGGCACGAATTTCCGTATAAGAGTTAACTATTGCCGTGTAGAGCAGGTTGTCGGCAAAATTCATCGAATAAGCGAGAAGTCCTGCCGTGGCGCCGAAATGAAAGTCGATGGAAGCAATTTAAATCTACCTGTAATGAAAGGTGTAGGAAGTTTTTTTCTATTCCTTTTGCATTTTACCTGTTTAAGGTGGTAAAGTAATAGAAGTTTGAAATATTACTTTAAAATTAGAGGGTGTCTTGAGTGTTAAATGCCGTAGTAATCAGTATTATTGTGATGGTTGTGTTGAGTTTAAGCAGGGTAAACGTGATTTTTGCCTTGATACTTGCTGCTTTAACAGCTGGTTTGATGTCTGGACTGGATCTTTCGGATTCTGCAGAATTAATGATCAAAGGCATGGGCGGGCAATCAGAAACAGCTCTCAGTTATATCTTGTTAGGTATTTTTGCTGTGATGATTAGCATGTCGGGGATTACGAATGTGTTAGTGCAGGGGTTGCTCTCTGTCTTTACTGGTAAACGGGTATTACTTGTCTTTACGTTAGCGGGAATTGCCAGCTTGTCACAGAACGTTATCCCAGTTCATATTGCATTTATTCCGATTTTAATCCCGCCATTATTAGTGTTATTTGACCGATTAAAATTAGACCGTCGTGCCGTTGCTGCAGCGCTGGCATTCGGTTTAAAATTTCCTTATATTACGATTCCAGTTGGGTTTGGTCTTATCTATCAGGGAATTATTTATAAAGAAATCGTGAAAAACGGCATTGAAATTACTAAGGTGGAAATTATGCAGGCGATGCTTTTTCCGGGAGCAGCCATGATTATTGGGTTGCTGGTTGCCGTGCTTATTACGTATCGGAAAGATCGTGTATCGAAATCTGTTTCAGGAGAACATTTGGAAGCGATGGCCAAACAAGGGGAGGAAGCGGGGCCTGCTACTTTCCATTGGAAGCATGGGATTGCAGTATTAGCCATCCTGGCAGCCCTTTTCACTCAGCTATATTTTGATTCTTTAGTTATCGGCGCGATGAGCGGGATTATCGTGATGTTTATTGGGCGTGTCGTACGTCTCAATGAAGGAGAGAAAATTGTTCATGAAGGGATTGGCATGATGGGGATGATCGCCTTTGTAATGCTGATTGCTTCCGGGTATGCTAATGTCTTGAAAGAGACTGGCGCTATCAAAGAACTGGTGGAAAATACTGTAGCAGTTACGGGTGATTCACCGTTGTTGATTGCACTTGTTCTGTTAGGTGTCGGCTTGCTGATTACCATAGGGATTGGAACCTCTTTTGGAACGATTCCCATTTTAGCAGCTTTATATGCACCTGTGCTAATTGAAACAGGAATGTCTCCGCTCGCGAGTGCTGCTTTAATCGGGACAGCAGCTGCCTTGGGGGATGCTGGTTCTCCTGCATCGGATTCGACACTTGGTGCTACGGCAGGCTTAAACGCAGATGGGCGTCACCATCATATATGGGAGACATGTGTCCCGACATTTTTACATTATAATATTCCGTTGTTTATCATCGGAATCATCGCAGCAATCGTTCTCTAAATAAAATTCCCTCCTTTTGTTCGATAAAAGGGGGGATTTTTAAATAAAGATGCAGCAAAAACGGAAAAACGATACAAAGAAAGGACAGCAAGCTTGGGAGGAGGATCGTCTTTTTACGGATGGGAGTTCGTTTTTTACCATGGTACCAGCCGGTGAATTGTAATTTATGACGGTATAAAAGAAAGATAAGCAGGAAAACACCGAGGAGTCCCAGTCCTTCCGCCGCCGTTGGGAAAGTGTGATATAACCGCTCCAAAAGTAAAACTCCAACAGCCGCTAAAAAGAAAAATACAAGTACAATTCGGGATAACTCAAGCAATACTCGCATATGGGAGCCTTCCTCCTCTATGGTTCTTCCGGACATATTTTACAAGGTGAAATTTCCCTTTTACCATAAAGGCACATCAAAATGTAAATATTTTATTCTTCCTCTGTTTCTGCTAAATGTTCTTCTACTTCTAGATCCAACTCGCCGCTGTCCGTGATTTCTTTGATGGTTACTTCAATATCTCCTGACGTTTCTTTATCAAAATCATCTAAAATGACTTCTTCCTGCTCGTCTCCTTCTTCATCTGTATATGTCAGGCGCAAGGAAGAACTGGTGAACTCATCTGTAGCTTGATCATCAGGTTTAATCTGGACAACGTCATCCTCTTCTGACGTAATCGGGTCCAGTGTGATTTGTTCTGTCGTATGGTCATAATCAATGGCGATGTTATCCACGGTTTCGGATGTGTTGTTATTGACGACGACAGCAAAACTGGAATAGGTACTTAAAAACAAAAAAGCAAAACCACCAATAAAGGTGGTAATCATTAAAATAATGATGTATTTCCGCAATCTGTATCCTCATTTCTCATTCATTTACTCCATTTCATTATAGTATATTTTTCGATAAATGAAAGAAAGAAGAACCGTATTTGTCTGGATTTTTATTGAGATTGTATCTGTGTTTGTCATATATCAAGAGAAAAATGTGTGATATAATTAATATACTTATTATCGATGGATCGAGACATACTCATGCAATTGAAAAGGTGATGAAGGAATGACTAAAAATAGACAACGGATCAACCTTTTTAAATACATTAAAAAGCAAGGTTTACTTACATTAGGCCGTTATTATACATATAAAAAACAGTATCAAGTCGCCGAAGTTTTTTATGGAAAAGCACTGGCGGAAGATACGGACCGTTTGCCGGCAGCGCACTTTCATACGTATGCTTATGTGTTATATGAAGCAAAGCAATTTAACAAAGCGTTGGATTATGTGAATGCGGCAATGGCATCCGATAAAAAAGATACGACAAAAAGTATTATTTTACGTGGACAAATATATATTAAATTAAAAAAATACCCTCAAGCTGAGTATGATTTCAAGGATGCTCTGGAAATATCCGATAAGAACGCCTTAGCGTATTATCTTTTAGGGATTGTTTTTATTTTGGAGAAAAAGTGGCATCAAGCAGAAGAAGCGCTGCAAACGGCACAGACTGCAGGATATGACAGTCCTAAATTCCTTCATCGCTTGGGGCAGGCTCATTTTCATATGCATCATTTTACAGAAGCAGCGACAGCTTATGAAACTGCTGCAAATCAGTGGAGCGAGCACGTAAAGTCTCCTTTGTCGACAGCTGATATGTATTATTTGGCAGGCGTAGCCAACGAACGTTCAGGCGACATTTCTTCAAGCGATTATTTTTACAAAAAGACGATGGAATCTGCTGATAAAGAAGATGCTGAAATTCTTGGCACCGGTGCTTTTCACGAAAAATTTCAGCAATACGATTTAGCAATAACGGCTTATCAAGAGAAAGAAACAGCTGCATCTTTATATCGACTGGGATTGTTATATGAAAAATTCGGAGATTCTGTCCAAGCGTCTCAAGTATATGAAAATGCGCTTTCCCTTAATCAAACGGTGGCAGCTTGTCATTTCAGACTGGGTATGTGCTATGAGTCTATGGGACAAAATAAAGCGGCTGCAGCATGTATGGAACAAGCCATTGCACGTCGAAATCACGTCAATATGGATTGGTATGTTGCTTTCCTTGAAGTACTTGAAAAAATGCAGAAGACAGAAAAATATCAGGCTGCAGCCAATGAAGTTACGGCCATGTCCGCCTACGTCAATAGCTGTTACCGTCAAGGAAAAAAGCTAACCCGTCAAGCGCGCTATCAAATGTTTTATCAGGCAATGCCGCTAAACGAAAAAACGGTGTTATTGGAAAGCATGTCAGGAACTCGAGTGTCCGGCAATCCTCTGGCTATATTCAAAGAAATGCTGCAGGATGACAGATTCAAAGAATACCGTTTTATTTGGACGGTGAATGATTTTAAGGTCGTCCCGGAAACACTCAAGCATTACTCCAATGTCATTTTCGTCCTTCGGTATACAGACGCCTTTTATAAGTACTTAACTACTGCGAAGATTTTAATCAATGATGTGACATTTCCGGAATTTTTCGTTAAAAAAGACGGACAAATTTATCTTAATACATGGCACGGGACGCCGTGGAAAACGTTAGGGTATGATGTGAAAGCAGCACCGATGGACTACGCCAATACAGCACGTAATTTTCTGCAGGCTACCCATTTATTGCTGCCGAATCAATATACGTATAATCATCAGCTTGTACCATATCAGGTAGCTGATATTTATCCGGGTGAAGCTGCTATTACTGGTTATCCCCGAATCGATTTAACGTATCAGGCTGACCACAACCCGCAAACTATACGTGAAGAACTGGGACTTGAAAATACTGCTGAAAAAATAATTCTCTACGCCCCGACCTGGCGCGGAGAAAATGCGTTTAAATCGTTCGATAAAGCACGATTGGAAAAAGATCTGGAACGACTAAGCCATGTGGAGGCGACAGTAATTTTCCGGGGGCATCAATTAGCGGAAGCTTTATTAGCAGATATTGATGTAGCGAATATTCTTATTGCTCCTGCGACGGTGGATATGAATGAACTTTTAGGTATTACAGATATCCTAATCACGGATTACTCCAGCGTCTTTGTTGACTTCTTAATAACCAATCGTCCGATTATACATTATATCTATGATTATGAAACGTTTCAGGAAGAACGAGGCTTGTACTTTGGTACCGAAGAATTGCCGGGAGAGTTAGCCTGGACATCGGATCAAATGATGACACAAGTTGAAGCGTATTTGCAGACAAACGAGTTTAAACCCGGAGCAGCGTATCAGACAGCCCAGGAAAAATTTGTCTATAAAGAAGATGGGCAAGTCACAAAGCGGGTGATTGATTGGTTCTTATTTGGCAAGTGCGATGAAGTGGAGCCGCTGCCTCGAGCAACAACGAAGGAGAAAGTTTTATTTCATGCGGGGAGTTTTCAGCCGAATGGGATAACCTCCGCATTTATTAACCTCATCCATGCGATGGATAAAGAAAAATATGAGGTTACGGTCGTCCTGTCTGATGCGATTATGCATCATCCAGCTCGTTTAGAACAATTGGCAAGAATTCAGGATGAAGTAAATATTATTCCAAGAACGGGTCATTTTAAAAAAAGTGATGAAGGTTTTTAACAGACAGAATGAAAGAATATCAGTGGTATGGAGAAGCAACAGCGCAACTGATTCGAACAGATTACCGTCATGAATTTAAACGATTATTCAGCCGCATCGACTTTGATTATTTAGTGGACTACAGTGGTTATTCGCCGTATTATAATCAGTTATTGACGAGCAACCCCAACCCGGAAGCGAAACATATTGTTTATATGCACAATGACATGTACAGCGAATACGTGAGCAGACATCCGCGGCTGTATGAAATTTTTGAGCAGTATAAGCAGTATGATAAGGTGGTTTCTGTATCCAAACCGACGTCAGAATTGAACCAGCATAATTTACAAGCGCGTTTTGAGATATCGCAATCGGCTTTTGATTTCATTGATAATATCCAAGATCCAAGTTCGGTGTTGGAAAAATCCAAGCACGCTTTTGAAAAAGCTCAAGATGAACAACTATTCAAGCAAGATAATACCACCTTTGTTACCATGGGGCGTTTATCTGAAGAGAAAGACCATGAAAAATTGATTCGAGCTTTTGATAAAGTGCATCAAGCTAATCCGAAAACGCATTTACTTATTCTTGGAGAAGGACCGCTCAAAGCCAAGCTGACTACTTTAATTGAGGAACTGCAATTGAAAGAAGCAGTTTCTATGCTCGGACATAAAGGGAACCCATACCCTTATTTACAGCAGGCGGATTGTTTCGTTTTGCCTTCTAATTATGAAGGACAGCCTGTCGTCTTGTATGAAGCACTTATTTTACAGAAGCCAATTATTGCAACAGACATCGTTTCGAATCGCGGCGTACTTGAAGGAGGCTATGGAGCACTCTGTGATAACAGTGTCGAAGGATTACTCGAAACATTGAATCAATTTTTAACAGGGCAACTTGCATTTAAGACATTTGATATTGAAAAATTCAACCAGCGAGCTATTCAGATGCTGTATGAGAAGGTTTTATAGGGGGAGACAATTTGAACTCTGATTTCTTACAAGCCGCGAAGGCCCATCAAAAAAAACAGGAATATAAAAAAGCAGTGACCTGTTTTCAGTCGTATATGAAAGAACATACTGCTCCTTATGAGGAAAAGTTTTACAAAGACTATGCGAAATGTTTGCGCCTAATTGGCGAAACACGTCATGCTGAAGCTATCTTGCAGGAGGGGCGGGAAGAGCATCCCGAAAGCGTGGTTGTATTAAAAGAAAGTTCTGCTCTGTATGAGGTGATGGGCGATTGGAATAAGGCTAAAACCTGCAGCGAAAAGTTAATTCAATTAGAACCGGAAACCCCGGCCCACCATATTCGCTTAGGGGGTATTTATGCTCAATTAAAAGAAACACAGGAAGCAGAGAACGCGTACCAAGACGCGCTGACATATCAGCATGGAATGGATATGGAAGAACTGATGAGCCTGGTGCAACAAAGAATAGCGGAACAGCCTGCTTCCATTCAAACCCACTATGTCCATATGGGCGGCATGAATAATCTGGGAGCGTTTATTCATGAAACAGAGCAAGGAAAATATATGACGAAAATAGCGGTCAATAAGGGGGCTAATAAGCGAGAAGCTTTCTTTTATGAGGAGATAGTCAAGACTTTCCCAGTTTTACAGGATATTGTTCCGACATGCCTCGATTCTTTCGTTCAAGATAACATTCTTTATATAACGATGGAATGGAAAGCAGGAAAGTTTGCCGGATTGGAGCAATTTCCAGAAGTGCTGGAGATGCATGAGAAACTTGCTTCCATTCCTTACAATGATATCGTTGATTTGTTCCATCTTCCCAGTTATAAATTTCAATTTAATTTGCGAAACCCTAACATTGTGACGCAGTTTTTCACCCAAATTCACAAGGAAAATGTCAACCGTCAATTGTTCAAGTCTTTGCGGACGCTTGTGGAACAAAAGGAGACGCCGGCTACTGTTGATTTTTTAATAACGCGTTTGGAATCTTTCGTCCTGGATAATCAATTGTATCTCCTCGTGGAACCTGAACGGCATTACACACTCTTGCACGGCGAGTATAAGCCCGGCACCATCATTATCGAAGAAGGTACTGCTAAAGGTTATGTGATTGACTGGTCTACGTTTACTATCGGCCCTCCATGTGTCGAGATCGCCCGCTATTTATCTGCTGAACTTCCGTCTTATTCAAAGATACAGGAGATTTACTTGCATCATGAGAAACGGATGGATCAACTGACGTTTGTAGAGCGGATTTTCTTTCTCTATGCCATGGTGGTTTTCTATATCCTTCGTTTTATCAAATCGAAAAATACTGCAACCAGGGAAAAAATCACCCAATTTATAACCGAAGTTTTAAATGAGTTGGAAAAGTTGATTGAATTGCATCGGCCTTTTTTAGAAGACCGGTACCGCTTGATTCAGTTACAGCAGGAGTTAAGTACATCAGAACAAGAAATCCGTACATTGAAAAAAAAGAACAAGCAATTGAAAAAGCAATTAACGCAAACTTACAATAGTAAATCCTGGAAAGCTACCGCGCCGCTCCGGAAAGTGGCTGAACGGTGGCGAAAATGAACAGCATTATTGTCTATTGAAAGCAAAGCTGTTCGGGTATTTTGAACCTTGTTTCAGGAAGGAGGAAATTCATGGAGAAAAAGCAAACAGACAGTGGAAGTGAGCAGCTTGGTAAAGAGATTGTAGATAGCGAGTTAACAGAATACCCAACTGAGCAGGAAGAGACAGCATTTTCCCAAGCAAAACGCCTTTTAGAAGCGGGAGAGACGGAGGCAGCGAAAACTTTTTTAGATGGAGAAACAGCTGCAGCGGAAGTGAATGAAGAAATACTTCAGCAGCTTTATTCCATTTATAAAAAGCGGCATGAATGGCGAGAAGCAAAGAAATCAGCTGAAAAATTAGTTGAACTCAATCCGCAGAAAGCAAATTACTATTTTCTATTAGGCAGAGCATATGCTTTTTTAAAAGAAGATATCTCAGCAAAAGAAGCGTATATAGCAGGACTTCAAAAACGGCATGAAATGTCTTTTGCGAAATTAATGAACGAAGTGACGAAGAGCTTCGCGAGTTCTGCTGATGAATTTTCCTCCGATTATATGTATATAAAAGGCAAAAATAATTTTGGAGCTTTGTTTCACACTGCTGGGGAGAAACAGTACCTGACAAAGATAGCGAAATACAATCAAAATGCGAAACGGGAAGAAATATTTTATAAAGATGTCTGCACGCAATTTCCGCAGCTGCAACATATTGTGCCTGCTTTTATCCATTCAAAAGTGATGAATCGTGTATTGTATTTAACAAATGAATGGGTGGAGGGAGAAGAAGAGGAGGCCCAGAATCCAAGTGAGATTATAAAGCTCTCCCAAACCATTTCTTCTGTATCCTATTCCAGTGTGATGCATGCATTTGGCAAACCATCCTACACATCCCAATATCGAAACAGACCTGCTTTTATCATTCAGTTTTTTACGGAAATTCATTTAAAAGAAAAGAACGAGAAGTTATTTGCTGAATTATATAAACTCATCGAGGCAAAGCATTATCCTAAAGATGTAAAAGAGGTCATTCAGCGGCTGGAGGAACAAATCATGCCGCATAGTTTGTATGCATTTATCGACCCGGAACACCATTATTCTCTCGTGCATGGCGATTTTCATCCCGGAAATTTTATAAGGAGTTCTAAGAATGAAAAGCTTTATGTAGTTGACTGGGCTTCGTTTACGACTGGACCGCATTTTTTAGACATTGCCAGATATGTATCAAAAGCGTTATTTACTTTTTGCGAAGTGAGAGAAATATACTTTGATGACGAACAGACTGGAGGCAAGTTATCCATCATCGAAAAAATCTTCTTTTTGTATGCACTAGTGCTGCTTTATATTTTAAGGCTGAAAGAAAAAGTAGGGGAAAGATATTTAGATAAATGTATCGTTCCTGCTTTAGAAGAACTGGAGCGACAGGTGCAGCAATTTACAGCAGAAAATCATGAGCAGTCGCTGCTGGACTTTCGAGAGCAAAAGAATCAGAGAGGACAGGAAATAAAAAAGCTGGAAGACAGACTGACACAATTGCAGGGGCAGCATGAGCAATTGAACCAACATGTAAAAAAGCTGGAAAAGCAGAATAAACAGATGAAAGAAAGTACATCCTGGAAGATGACCGCTCCGTTTCGCAAGTTGAGGGAAAAATGGAGGAAATGAAAGAGGAGTCATTTTTGTCGCGCTTCAATGACTTCATTTTCCGCGTCGCCGGCATTACTTTCTAATTCTGGCTGGAATGTTGCCGACAAATCGTATTCGCCGGCAAAATAAATGGAATATCGTTCTTCATTTGCCGTGGAAACATCATCGCCGGCATTACTTTCTAATTCTGACTGGAATATTGCCGACAAATCGTATTCGTCGGCAAAATAAATGGAATATCGCTCTTCATTTGCCGTGGAAACATCATCGCCGGCATAACTTTCGAATTCTAACTGGAATATTGCCGGCAAACCGTATTCGCCGGCAAAATAAATGGAATATCGTTCTTCATTTGCCGTGGAAACATCATCGCCGGCACTACTTTCGGAATCTAGCTGGAATGTTGCCGACAAATCGTATTCGCCGGCAAACTAAATGGAATATCGCTCTTCATTTGCCGTGGAAGCATCATCGCCGGCATAACTTTCGGAATCTAACTGGAATATTGCCGGCAAACTGGATTCGCCGGCAAACTAAATGGAATATCGTTCTTCATTTGCCGTGGAAACATCATCGCCGGCATAACTTTCTAATTCTGGCTGGAATATTGCCGACAAACCGGATTCGCCGGCAAAATAAATCGAATATCCCTTTTCTTTTGCCGGGGAGAAGTCGTCTACGGTATACGAGCACTATTTTTTTAATTGACGAAATCGTTCTGTACGAACAACCACTATTACGTCTTATCTGCAGGAAAAGTGATGCCGGCGTCTTTGCGAGCTGTTTCATACACGTTCATCACGTTTAGAGTATGGTCTAATTGTTCATAACAAGCATCCAGGTCATGGCTCGCAAAAATAGTTTGAAATGCTGCAATTTCGCTGTATAATCTATTTTCGTTCGTTTGTGCATTAAGCCTGGTCTCTTCCCCATCTAAAGAGAGATACACTTCGGAGCAGGCGTTCGAATTACCGGGGATTTTAATGAATCCTTTCTCCCCTTGAATAAGCATGGCATTATCTCCCAATGAATCTTTACTGGCTGTACAAACAGCAGTGAAATCGGGATATTTCATTGTCACTACACCCGAAGTGTCTATGTTTTCATTATATAAATTAGCGTCATAGCTGACTTGATCCGGTTTTCCGAATAAATGAACGACTAAATGAATGTTATAAATATTAAGATCACCAAGCACACCACCGGCAAAAGCAGGGTTAAATACGTTTGGTGTTTCACCGTCCAGCAATTTGAAATACCTGCTGGAAAGCTGTGTGTAATTACATTGCACGATTTTAACAGGTCCAAGTTTTTCAATATTATTTTTGACAAGTTCAATGTTTGGTAAGTAAATATTGGAAATCGCCTCAAACAGCATAAGTTGCTTATTTTTTGCCATACGAACCAGTTCCTCTGTCTCTTGTACTGTTGCCGTAAAAGGTTTTTCGCAAATAACATGTTTCCCATATTCCAAAGCCTGGTATGCTTGTTCGTAGTGCAGACTGTTAGGGGAAGCAATATAAATGACATCAACCGCAGAATCCTGATATAAGTCCGTTAACTTCGTATAAATTTTCCCGATATTATACTTGTCAGCCAAAGGTTTTGCTGATTCTTGTTTGCGTGAATACATAGCCACGCAACTTGCTCCTTCGACATCAGCTAAAGCAGATAAAAAAGTATCTACGATAAACCCGGTTCCTACTGTTCCTATTCGCATATTTACTTCCTCCTCTCCGAAAATTTTGTTTTGCTAAACTATTAATGGTAGCTAAACAGAAAAATGCTGTTGTTTATAAAGTTTTTTGTAAAGCCGAATTCAAGGAAATCATTCGGTCGTTCTGCTGCTTTGTCCCCGTCAACATCTCTTTCACGGAGAAGGCTTATGATTGTAGCTGCTTTGCTTTTGTGAAATTATTTTTTACGGAAGCCCACCCTATATGCAGGAGGGTTGCTTCCGCATTTCCAACTTTTCAAAGTTTTTTCCACTAAAATCCGATCTTCATCGTCTTCAGTTATTCATCGACAAATGTAGATGTTTCGAACTGAGCACGTTAGTCCTGGACTTTTACAATGATTTTTCCGATGTTTTTATTTGCTTCCATGTGTTCATGTGCTGCGGCAATATCCGACAAATCAAAGACTTTATCCACGATAGGGCGAATGGCTTTATTTTCAAATAATGGAAGCGCATGCTCTACAAAATCATCGGAGAGTGCTTTTTTATAAGCATCACTTCTCGGAGTAAGCAATGTTCCCGTTAATTGAATTCGTTTGGACATGAGATCCATCAGCTGAACTTCATTAACAGTCCCGCCTCCGAGAAAGCCAATGAGCACCCAGCGCCCATCTACTTTGATGCTTTTAATATTTTTATCCCAGTAAGATGCCCCGATGAAATCCAAAATAAGTTCTGCACCTTGCTGGTCGGTAAATTGCAAGACTTCTTCAGGAAAATCTTGTTCTTTGTAATTGATGCCGCGGTCCGCGCCAAGGGATTCACAAAATTCCAGTTTATCGCGGGAACCGGCAGTTGTAATTACATTCGCTTTGCTGATCTGCTTGGCTAATTGAATAGCTGCCGTTCCTACACCGCTGCCGCCAGCATGAACAAGTACCGTTTCTTTTTCTTTTAATTTTCCAATCCAAAATAACGTTTGGTACGCAGTTAAAAATACTTCAGGAATCGCAGCGGCTTCTTCATAGCTTAGAGCTTTCGGAACGGCCATCGCGCGGTCTTCCGGCATGGCGACATATTCAGCATATGAACCGCCATTTACCAGTCCCATGACAGCGGTGCCCACTTCTATGTTCGTATTGGAGCCCGTTTCAACGACTTCACCAGCCACTTCCACGCCCAAAATCGGGTTAGTCATATACTCTAAACGGCTTTTTCGGTTGATAATATCCGTGCGGTTGATGGCTGTTGCTTTTACTTTTACTAAAATTTCATTGTCTTCAATTCCTGGTTTTTCCATGTCAACAATTTGCAGTTGATCAGCGTCTCCAGGTTGTTTCACTGTTACAGCTTTCATTCAAATAGCCTCCTTCTAAGTATCTTACCTACTCTTATTTTACCTGTTCGTTTTCCGGCAATCAAATGGAACTGAATGAGTTCGAATCATAAAGCATTTTAGAGGTCGCTTATGAAGAGACACATCCGTTTTTAGAAGCGGAAAAAAGACGGAAAACATATCCAATTTGGACTCTGTTATCATTCTCGGGCTAGCTAATAGAGAAAAGATATGGATAATCAGTTTTACTTTAAACCAACAAGGTCAATATATTACTTGAAATCCTATCCGGGTGGTGGAGTTAACTTGGAAGGACATTGCTGCCTATTATAAAAACATTTTAAAATGTTACGACTATTTACAACATAGGTCAGCAGGATACGGTAGTTTGCGGAAAGCTAACACCAAACAGTTTTTAATCGTACGTATGGAACTCGTTTATATTAAAATGATTTTATAGAGAAGTCTTAACAGAAAAAGTAGTGAGGCAAGTATTGATTCGCAGAGTCAAAAGTTGAACAAGATTCTTGGAGGATTAGGAACAATTAGATTGTTTGAAAAAAACGTTGCAAGAAATGCCTGAATTTATATCAAAAGAAAAATATGTTAATGTTCAATACGATGCATCTTTTTTCAAAGTAATGGATAAAGAAATCAAATCAATATCTGAAAATGGTACTGATCTTAAAAATTTACAGCCATTAAAGGATATACGATTAACTGTAATAACAAATGAGTGTTTGCAATGGAATATTCAGTTGCAGACAAATTATAATTGTAGTTACTCCATAGCAATGGAAAGAAGAACTGAATAATGTCCATTTTATATTTTTAAAAATCATTTTAATATAGAAATCTGTATCAAAAATAATTGATTTAAACACTATATTCCATGATGTACGACTGTTAAACAGCATAATAACAGATTATGATTTTTGAGAATCATATTGTTCATCTTCCAAATGAAAGATAATATAGAAATCAATCATTCTTCAGGTAAAAGATTTTTCGACATGTTGAGTGTAATGAATAAGAGGGTGGCATTATTTCATTTAATAGTGAACTAGCTTGTACTTGCTTTTATTCAAATGAACAACAATGACTTTAAGAGGTGTAGGAGATGCATAAAAAAGAGCATCTAAATGAAATAGAAATGTTAAGGGTTGTTGCTTGTGTAAGTATTATTTTATTTCATGCCATTCATCTTGAGGTAGGAAAAGAATATAATGGAGAAGGTTTAATCGAATTTGTTTTACTGACGATATCAGGTTTACTTGCATTTGGGACTCCTGTGTTTGTCTCTATTTCAGCTATTGTTCTTGCATATTCTTATCCTGACAATATTCCTTCTCATTATTACGGTAAAAGACTGAAATTTATTTTAATCCCTTTTATAAGTATGGGTATCATTTATGCGATTAGCAGCAATGCAGGTACTGTAAGTAGAATACCTGCTGCGATTATGTTTAACATGCTGGGAAATTACCACGGCTGGTTTGTGCTGGTTATTTTTCAATTTTATATACTGCATCATTTATTTACAAAATATTTATCTCGAATTCCACCAACACTCATGCTTCTTAGTGCATTTGCAGTGAATATGGCATATTTAGGATTTTTTAATTTTGTCCATCCTCCCGGAGATAATATTTATTTCCAACACTTGTGGGAAAGGTGGTATTGGTACCCCTTTTCAGCATGGTTATTTTATTATACATTAGCTTATTATATTGGGAAAAACTACCATGAGGTTATATTGTTTATCAATAAATATTTAATATGGATACTCATTGGACTTCCTTTAACTGTCGTCCTCATCATCATGGATAATATTTATTTGGAATTGCCTTATGGGTCTAAAAGAGTGGACATGATTTTATTTACGGTCCTTTCGATATTTATACTTCTTTTTGTTTGCCATAAATTCAAAAATATTCCGGTTCTCTTTGACGTAATCAGCCGATATTCATTCGGAATTTATTTACTCCACTGGGCTGGTTTATTTTTAGCAAAAAAAGCATTCATTTGGTTTGGTATTGACTTTGGTTATTTTAATATTATCTTATGGTTTTTCATCAGTATTGTCAGTTCTATTTTGGTGATTCATCTCCTTAACAAATTTCCATTCGGTAAATACATTGTAGGAAGAGTTAAACAAAAAAAGAATCAGCTTGTTCCGGGCAGTAAGAAAGAAGAACATGAATACAAAGCAAACTTCAGTTTGTATAATTGAAACTGGTGGTTTATGTAGAGGTGAAACCTTTAAGTATCATTAAACAATCTTTAATGCATTCTAAACAATCCTCTCTAACAGGAAAATAACGGACGATATGAGGTGAAAGTATGAACAACTCTAACAAACAAGATAAACGATCCATATCAGAACACCCAAAAAGAAATTTCTTTTTACCTGCTCAAATTATTTCTGTTTTCGCAAAAGGGGGAGAGGAACATTTAAATCGGTCTGGAAGAGCCAAACTCCTGTTAGCTGTGAATGCTGGAGCGTTCATGGCTTTCGGTGCAACTTTTTCTATTTTATTAGCGATTGGGATTCAAATTGATAGCCTCGAGTACTTGTTATCCGGATTTGGCTTTGCCACAGGATATGTCATGGTATTTCTATCAGGAGCGATTTTGTTTACAGAAGTAAACGTCTTACTACCCACATATTATTTGCAATATCCCTATTGGCTCCAAACTCGTTTCCTTCGTTTTTGGGGATTAACGTATATTGGAAATATGGCAGGTGCTTTTTTAACAGCGCTTATTATTTGGAATTCATCTTCCTTGCCATCCTCCTTTGTTCCCCAATTAAATGACTTTCTGGATAACAAAATGATGTTCATGCAGGATGGTGTGCGAGGTTGGTTCAAAGTGTTGCTCTCTGGAGTGATTGCTAATTGGCTAATTGGTATGGCCTCCTTCTTTACAATAGCCGCTCGGGATATTATAGGCAAGATAGTAGGTACATTTTTACCTGTGACATTATTTGTGGCAGGTAATTTTCAACATAGTGCGGCGAATATGGGATATTTCAGCCTGGGCCTGCTTATGAATCAGGAATATACCTGGGATCAATATCTGTTTTTAAATTTACTCCCAGCGAGTATCGGTAATATTATTGGGGGAGGTATATTGATTGCCTTGCTATTTTCTTATGCATTTGAAGATGAACTCCCTAAAAAGTAAAAATATGCTCATAGATGTAAAAATCCTCTTTCTCGTTTTAGGATGTTGCGGGCATTTATCTTTACTAAGGTTGTTGTCACTGTCCAGCTGGTATGATTACAACAATTATTTATAAATTATTTTGTATTTCCAATTATATTTGGATTATCATGTTTCTATACTTTAATTTGAGAGTGGGCAATTTGCTGTAATTGAAAGTTTACAGAAAGCCGTTGTTCTTGTTGTAGTAGTGTAAGGAGTTTAAAATAACATTTTGCGTTTGGCATATATAAATATCTTTTTTAATGTTCTATTTTTTGCATAAATTGTGATTTATTATCTTTTATCAGGCAGATAATGTAATATCCATGTATAAGTAATCTAAGAAACGACACAAAGATTTGGTCCATGCAGGAAAAATAGAGTAGCTTTATAAGCAGAGAGTCTATTAAACAAAATGTTCCGTTGTCCTGGTATAGAGGAAATTTCCTATGCCGAATAAAAAACATTATGTACGATAGTAAAAGTAAAGATATAGTCGGAAATTTTTTAACTCGAATTATTGGAGCATACGAAATAAACAAAAGGAGAAAATGTATGATTTACGCGATCTTTGCATTTATTTTATTCAGCTTTATAGGTTATCGATTAATAGGCGTAAAAGCGTCTTTCATGAGAAGAATTGCTGCTACTGTGCTTTCTTTACTTTTTACGAGTGCTATATTTTATGTTTTTCACTTAAGAAGTGAGGACACAATAGAAGTTTTTACTCATTTTGACCATTATTCCTTCCTTTACTTTATTACCTTGGTTGTGGTCTCATTAGGCTTTTCTTTAATATTGGAAATGATGAGAGAGCAAGATCAATTTACAGAACTTGACAGAGCCACGAGCACGCTTGATAAAATGAGGTATTTTATTTCTACAAGATTGCGGTACACCAGTTTGATATTTATTATCACAAAAAATGGTTTGTTAAGAACTACGTTTCGAACTAATTCTTCGGATAGAAATCAACAGGTGGCCGTTGCTTTTAAAAACACATTGGAAAAAGCTGGTGGTATTTTCGTTAAATTCGGACAATTTCTGTCTACACGCTCTGACTTATTTCCCTCGTCTTTTCTGGAGGAACTGTCTAGCTTGCAAGAAAAAGTTTATCCGGTTTCTGTGACAGAAGTCAGAGAAATTATTGAAGAACAATTGCAACATCCAATTGATCATTTATTCCAATATTTTGAAAATGAACCTATAGCAGCAGCTTCTATGGCACAAGTACATAAAGCAATATTACGCAGTGGAGAAGAAGTCATTGTCAAAGTGCTCCGGCCCAGATTAAAAAAGCAAATGGCCATTGATATCCATATATTAACGAATTTCTCAAAATTACTAACCAGAAAAGTCCCTTGGGCAAGAAGAATTGGCATTGTAGATTTAACAGAAGGATTTATTCAAAACCTTTATGAAGAAGTCGACTTTTCAGTCGAATTGAATAATATGAAGCAAATGAAAAAATTAAGGCATTCCAGCGTATATATACCGAAGGCTTATGAAGAATATTGTACTTCGGAAATCGTTGTAATGGAACTCTTAGAAGGGGTGAGTATCAAAAATATCAACGCTGTCGTTCCTAATAATCAAAAGAAACAGCAGATTATTAACAATATTTTTCAGGAAATGCTTGTAGATATATTTGATTATGGGTTGTTTCATGGAGACCCGCATCCTGGTAATATTTTTATTTTAAAAAATGAAAACCCTGCATTTATCGATTTTGGTTCTGTTGGCAGATTATCTTCCGAGCAAAGAGCGGGGTTTAGATGGTTATTGATAGGTATAAACAGAAAAAATGCTGAGAGTATGCTGACTGGAATTAAACAACTAGTCGTAAATTATGAACAAATCAATACAAAACAACTAAAGCTTGCGTTAAGTCAGTTTTTAATGGAGCATAGTTTTGAAGGAAATATTATGAATGAGATGGGGAAAGAATTATTTGATATGATGGGACAATTTGGTTTAAGATTCTTTCCTGATGTTGCAGGAGCTTTTCGTACAGTGATAACCCTACAAGGAAGCTTGCAAACCATTGGTCCGGAATTCAATTTAAACGAAGCTATAGATACCTATCTAAAAAACCTGCTTAATGTGCAAAGTTTGACTGATTTGAGCTTGAACAATTTAGAAGAAGATATATTAAATTTCATACCTAAAGTAAGAGACTTCCCTAAAAAAATAGATAATATTGTGGAACAAGTGGAGAATGGGAAAATTACATTTCGTATGTCTTTGTTTTCTGATGAAGATAACGTTAAATTTGTTAATTCATTTTTGTCTCTATTTTTTACAGGGTTAACAGGCTTTGCTCTTGGATTGCTAGCTTTAGGTTCATTGTTCCTTGGTCAAGCTGAAGATCCGAATAATTACTCTTTTTTAGATGTTTTTGGCTATTCGGGGCTAGCTTTAAGTGTGACGATGCTGGTGCGGGTAGCTATTCAAAGTTTGAAAAGAAAGCAATGACGTGGAAAATAAATAATAGGTTTCATATAATCCTTTTCGAAAAGCGGGAAAGGATTATAGACAACCATATTATTTACACTATAAAATAGAAACGATTTCATAGTCGCTTCATGTTCTCCTGATTTGGTTGATTTTCCAGGTATATTGCCATCTATCATTAATGAATAAGGTGTACTGAATATAGAAAGAAATAAAGAAAATGAAAGTGAGGTACTTGTTTATGCTTCCATGCCTACAAAGATAATCTCCCAAATCCATTTCGCCCATTCTTTATTATCCATTTTTAATGACGTAGGTTTATTAATAGTGTTAAACAGCAGATTTACCAGAACGTCCGTAGGGATTTCTTTTCTTACGACGTTTTTTTGTTTTCCATTATCGATAATACTTTGTATATCATTGATAATATCGACGTGATCGGTAATGAAATTTTTCTTCATGTTTGTTACCACTTCAGAATCGTTTTGTAATAAAGGTATCACTTTTAAAACGTTATGAATATGTGCATATTTCACCATAAGTTCTACTAATTGAATTAATTGTGTTTTTGCATTTGTTAAAGAAACAATGACTGATAATTCCCCGGTGTAGTCCTCCATTAGTTCATTCATATAATCAACGATAAGTTCATCTTTAGAGGCGTAATATTCGTATAAAGTGGTTCTTCCAATATTCAATAAGGAAGCTACAGTTGAAAAATTAAATCCTCCGTATCCTTGTTCTAGAAGTAATTTTTCTGTTACTTTCATCAACTCTGGTTTATGCAATTTTCTTCGAGTCATATGGTCATCACCTGTATCTATATTAATATCCTCTAATATAACATATTATACTTATGTTTGAATGTACTTCCTCTTTTATAATAGCATCCGGAAATAAAGGAGCAGTCGTCATGAATTATTCAATTTTAAATTTATTTTTCTGTTGACACAACTGTCGGGTTTCTTTAAGATAAGCATTAAGATATTTTTTTGTCTTATTCCGACACTTATGTCGGATTTTAAAGGAGGTCGTACACTTTGGTTTAAAAAAGAATATACGTTTGATGCTGTTGCTGATAACTCGGATAGATTTAAACGCAGTCGTGTTATCGCTTTGTAATGGATTCATTAATTATTTATAAAGGAGTAACGTATGCATAATTACAGTAAAGTATTATTGAGGTTCTCTGCTTTATTTGCAGTTATCGGAGCATTTTTAGGTGCCCATATGGCAGGAGCCGGCTCATTGGCTTTCCGTCCCGTTCACGCACATATACTGGTAGTCGGATGGTTATCCTTGTTTGCCTGGGCAGTGTACTATAAAGTCTTTTTCAAGGGAAAAAGTGTTTTAGCCAGTATTCATGTATGGTTCGCAATCATTGGATCGATAGGACTCACTGCGGGGATGTGGCTGGAATATATCAAACCGTTTCATATACCTGAGGCCATTTCGCTTATTCTATATATTGGTGGAGGGTCTATATTGTTACTTAGTTTCCTTATGTTTTTCATTTTAACGTTTTCCGATAAACAGGATAGTCAGGGGTAGAGAGTTAACTTGTATGATGTGCGGATATTCCAGACTTTTAAATATGTCTCTTTTCTGCTTATACATATTTTTTTAAGTAAACCCGACACTTTTGTCGAAAATGATTGGAGCCCAGAGAAAATAAATACAATGTCTTTGAGCTATATTGCATGAAGAACGTTTCCTGAAGAATAAAAAGTGTTGAAATGGAATCAAAAATTTGAAAATCCGATTATATAATATAGGTGGTGAATATATTGTTACATAGATTCGGTAGGTTTGTAAGCAGTTCTAAAGGAACTAAAATTATTCTTCTTTTATGGATTGCTGCCATAGTGATATTAAGCGCTATCGCACCTAGTTCGAGTGACGTAGAGCAAGAAAGCATGGACGAAGGAAGTGCATTTGGTGAAAGGCCGTCGGCGGAGGCCCAAAATATAATGGATACTTATTTTCCCTCCGAAGATGGATTGGTAGCTTTGCTTGTATACCATGATGAGGATAAGATCAGTGACGAGCAGCGTGAAGAAATCGCGGATATGAGTGAATGGCTAAATTCAGATGAAAAGCCGGACAATATATCGAGCGCTCTCCCATTTCATAAATTACCGGACGATGTGCAAGATGAATTATTTTCTGATGATGAATCGACAATGCAAATAAATGTTGCATTAAAAAAAGATCTGGAGTCGGGGGAAGTATACGATACGATTGAAGAAATGAATCAATACGCTGACAAAATCAGCGATGGAGAGATGGAACTGAAAATAACGGGACCGGCAGGCATTTCCGCTGACACGTTATCTTTGTTTAAAAACGCAAACTTAGTTTTATTGTTTGCAACCATCGGGTTAATCCTTTTTCTGTTGATTATTATTTACCGTTCTCCATTACTTGCCATTATACCTTTGATTGTCGCGGGTATGGTATACGCAGTGGCTGATCGAGTGATCGGGCTTGGCGGTGAAAAAGGCTGGTTTATTGTAGATAGTCAGGCGACATCTATCATGATGATTTTGCTTTTTGCGATTCTAACAGATTATTCCCTGTTTATTTTATCCAGATACAGGTCTGAATTAAAACGGACTGAATCGAAAAATGAAGCAATGGCAAAAGCGTTCACGCCGATTTTCAAACCTATTTTATTTAGTGGTGCTACGTTAATGATCACTATGCTCATATTGTTTTTTACAGAATTCCAACCATACCATAATTTTGCAGCTGTTTTTGCTATAGCGATTATATTTATACTTCTTGGAGGTATCACTCTCATACCGGCTATTTTTACCCTTCCAGGAAGAAAAGCTTTCTGGCCTGCTGTACCAAAAGTGGAAGAGCAGGCAGCCAATACAACATTGAAACATGGTTTTTGGGCTAAAGCTGGTAAATTTGTTACAAGAAAGCCAGGAGTTACTGCTGGCGTTTTAATCCTTTTGCTTGTAGCTGTTTCCATTAATGGCATGATGACGAAAATATCATTCAACCAACTTGAGTCCTTTCCTGAGGATATTGAATCCAGACAAGGATTTGATATGTTAGCTGAAAACTTTCCGCCAGGGAAACTTGCTCCTCTCGACGTTGTCGTGTTGTCGAAAGATAAAATAGAAGTGGATAAAGAGTTTGCTGAGGATATTAACAATTTAGAAAGTGCTATGCAAGATCAAGGTGGAGTGGAAGAAATTAGTCCGACAATCGAAAATGAAATGCTCCAAGATAAGGAAGATTTACCTCGCGACTTTTTAGCCGATTCGAATAAAGCCGTGAAACTTCAATTGACTTTGGATGGGAACCCTTATACGCAGAATTCGTTGGATACTATCGATAATCTTAGAGATGAACAAAATAATCTGCTTAGCGATAATGGGTTTGACACCGATAATTACTCTTTACATTACGCAGGGCAAACTGCCGAACAATTGGATATCAGGGATATGAATCAAAGAGACATGATTGTGGCTTTTTCCATTATTGTGGTTTTAATCAGCATCATGCTCATTTTTCAATCCGGCTCTCTCATTATGGGACTGATAATGATATTGACTATGTTAGTTTCTTATACGGCAACTCTGGGATTAGGATGGTTTGTCTCTCATAATATTTTAGGTTATGACGCCATCAATTATCGCATCCCATTTTATGTTTTTGTTTTTCTGATTTCACTGGGAGTGGATTATAATATTATACTCGTGTCCCGTATTCGAGAAGAAATTCATTATGTAGAGTGGAAAGAAGCTATTTCGCGTGGTCTGTCCTTGACAGGCGGCGTCATATCTTCTGCAGGAATTATTCTGGCAGGTACTTTCACTGTACTTATGACGCAACCAGTCCAAGAGTTATTCCTGTTTGGTCTTTTCATGGGGATGGGAGTTTTAATTGATACATTCCTGGTAAGAGGAGGATTGCTTCCAGCTATTCTGACTTTTATCACCCCGAAACAAGTGAAAGATAAGAATGAGTAAACCTTATAAAAGTTGAACAAAACACCTCAGTGCTTTGTTCAACTTTATATGCAGGACAAATAAAGTACATTAGCAGTGCTTTTCGATTGTTTCAGATTTATATAAGGGAGAAGGATGTTGTTGGAAGGGAAACAGCAAGCAACTACGAAATTAAATATTAGTTTTATTATTTTAATTATCGGTGTGTTTATGGCTGCATTGGACAACGGCATTATAAGTGCAGCGCTTACAACAATAAACTCTTCATTCGGTGTTTCAGCATCCACCGGGACTTGGGGTATTACTTTATATACATTAGGATTAGCTGTTATGACGCCAATAGCAGGTAAGTTATCCGATCGGTATGGCAGAAAGAAGCTATTTTTAATTGAAATTATAGTCTTCACTACTGGTTCTTTGAGTGTAGCGTTAAGTCCAAACTACACATTCTTTTTGGCTGCACGCCTTTTTCAATCTTTTGGAGGCGGAGGAATTTTCGTTATCGCAAGTTCTTACGTCATCAGCACTGTCTCAAAAAAACGTCAAGGGAGTATACTAGGATTGCTCGGGGGCATGCATGGTTTGGCCTCCGTTATTGGTCCCAATATAGGGAGTTTTCTCATTGATATCACAGGGAGCTGGCATTGGCTATTTTTAATTAACGTGCCTATTGGTGGTGCACTTATGATAGGAGGCTGGCTTGTCTTGGAAGAGAACAGGGAGAAAGTACTTTCTTCCATTGATTTTCTCGGAATCTCTCTTTTGTCTTTTTCAATACTTAGTATGATGCTTGCTATAAATAATGTAAGTACAAGGGAAGGCATACAAAGCCTATTCCATTTTAAGATATCAGGTTTTATGATTATTTCTTTCCTCATTTTTACAATATTCATCGTAGTTGAAAAAAAACGGGAAGAAAAAGACAAAACAGATCCCATTCTGCCTTATCGCTTGCTCCGTAATCCTACTTATACAGTGACCATGATAATGGCGTTGATTTCAGGTACTTTTATTGGGTCCATCATTTTCATACCTTCTTTTGTGGAGCAAGTACTTGCTATACCTGTTGAAAAATCAGGTTATTGGATGACTCCGCTAGCAATTGCCTCAGGAATTGGAGCTGCCGGTGGCGGTTTTTTTGTGGATAAGAAGGGACCTGTTCAAACATTAATAGCTTCAGGAGTTATTACTTTTATCGGTTTTGGAGGACTTGGAGTTCTGGCGGAAACGACATCTATGTTTATTATTTTTTCCACGATTGCAGGTTTTGGTTTTGGATTTATTTTAGGAGCTCCGTTGACTGTATTGACATCCAATGCAGCAGGTTCTCAAAAAGGCTCAGCATTAGGGACGCTTTCCGTGGCAAGGCAAGTAGGAATAACCATTTCCCCCACTATTTTCGGTTCTATTATTCAACATGGTTTCAGTAATATGGAAAGAATTATTCCAAATAAATTAAGTAAATATGGTGTGGAGACTGATGAAGTATCTGTACATCAAATAGAACGATTGAGTGATAGCCATTATAGTGAGATACAAACTAAGATCGCCAATATTCCTTCTGAGGATGTACGTTTTGCTTTGCAAGAAGCATTTAACGAAGCGGCGCGGAATGCATATGAGCCTATTTATATACTTGTTGCTTGTTTAACTGTATTAATTGTAGTCTTATCAGTCATCTTTCACCATGATTTCAGTCAAGATGAAGCGAAAGAAAATAGTAAATCTGAAGAAAAAAATTAACAACAAGCTTCATGCAGCAATAAACAAGAAGGAAAGTGTAAACCCGAGTGTTCAAGATTTTCAGTCAGATTCCCTTGAAAAGAGCATCTCCAGATAGATATATTTGGCTAATCTTAAATTCAATAAGAGTTCGGGAAAAATCGAAAAGCGCCATGTTTTTGCTGATTATCCAAACAAATACTGGTTCGAAATTTAAATGCAATTATTTCAATAGATCAGGAAGAGGTAAAGGAGGAAATACAGAATGTCTAATTTAACAGATGTAAGCAGTATGGCTTTATACACAGCTTTCATATTTTATTTAGTAGCAACTATATTTTTTGGGGCCACTATTAAAGATAAAAGAACTGCCGGCACAAATAAAAAAGATATAGCGGGAAACATTGGAATTACGATAACAATCGTTGGTTTTCTTGCCCAGATTGTATACTTTATAACAAGATGGGTCGCAGGAGGGCATGCTCCTGTTAGTAATATGTTTGAATTTGTCACTTTTTTCGGTATGAGTCTTGTTCTGGCTTTTATTATTTTGTACTTTATTTATAGACTTAGCGTGCTTGGATTGTTCGCCCTTCCGATAGCACTTTTAATCATAGCGTATGCAAGTATGTTTCCGAAAGACATTTCACCGCTTGTTCCCTCATTGCAAAGTCATTGGTTATATATTCATGTCATTACTGTCTCGCTCGCTCAAGGAGTTCTCGCAATAAGTTTTGTAGCGGGTCTAATTTACCTTATATTGAAAGTCGAGCAGCATAAAAGGACGAAAAAGAATATTTGGTTAGAAATTGTGATGTATTTACTTATTGTGGTTTTAGGTTTTTCCATTATAACTACTATTTTTTCATTAATGAATTATGAAGTCGTATTTGAGGATGTGAATGGAGAAGAAATGAGTTTCCATATGCCTGCTTTAACTGGACCAGCAGAAGGGACTATAAAGGATGCGGATAAAATGAAACCTTTCTTTGATACGCCAGACTGGATGGAAGGAGCAGAAGCACCGCGTAAACTTAATACATTAATTTGGTCATTTATGACAGGCTCTATCCTTTATGTCATCATCCGTTTGTTTACCAGAAAAAGAATTGCCGCAAAAGTTCAGCCTTTATTAAAGAAAATCAACCCGCAACTGGTAGATGAAGTGATGTATAGATCTGTTACTATCGGCTTTCCTTTATTTACTTTAGGAGGTCTTATCTTTGCTGCTATTTGGGCTCAAATAGCCTGGGATGAATTTTGGGGATGGGATCCAAAAGAAGTCTGGGCTCTTATTACATGGTTCTTTTATGCAGCATTTTTGCACTTGCGATTATCACGAGGCTGGCATGGAGAAAAAACAGCTTGGTTATCGGTTATAGGATTTGCGATTATCATGTTTAACGTTATCGTTGTAAACCTTGTCTTAGCAGGTTTACATTCTTATGCATAATTCTCGAATATAATGATTTTCACATGTAACTTGTAGTTACATTATTTCATAAGACCGTTTCAATCATTAAACTTAGAACGGTCTTATGAATATAAAGAAGTCATCCACATGACACCGATTTTTCGAAATGCATAAACCATTTTACTGCGTTGAAAAATTTTAAGAAACATATTTTAATCCTGTTACACCGACGATAATAATGGCCACACTTAAGATACGAAATATATGTTTGGATTCACCAAAGAAAAGCATATTCAAAAGGACTGCCCCAGCGGTTCCAGCACCAATAAAGACGGTATAAGCGACACTGACCAGTAAATAATCAAATGATAAATACAAACATAAAAAGGAACCGGCAAGCCCTCCGAAATAAAGCAGCCAATTGACGAGGTTTTTTTCCAAGCTGTATTTACTTAATCCATACACTCCGATTAATTCCATAGCAGCAGCAGTGGCTACAAATATCCATCCCATTTAAGACACCTCCTGTTCTCGTTTTTGCGCCCTTTTTCTCTCTGGTAAATCATCTGCTATTTTCAGTCCGATGACGCCCATTAAAATCAAGCCCATAAAAAGGATTTTGAGAAAGGTAAGACGTTCGTCGAATAAGAAAACGTCCATCAACGCAGTGCCGACCGTGCCAGCTGCTGCAAAAATAGCATAGACAGTTCCTGTTGGCAGGCTTTCACAAGCTTTTGTTAAAAAATGCAAATCCAAAAAGATAAATACCAGTGTGAGAGCCCATTGCCACCACGTTTCTGCTGTATTAAAATTATAGATCCAGACGAGTTCAAACCCGCTGGTTAAGGCAACATAAATCCAAGCTTTCTTCATTAACATTCTCCTCATCTTATTCTGACTGACTATCAGTCATTTTAAAACAAAATTACGTTATCCCATTTAATATGAGTTCCAGCAGCGTTTGTTTCTTAGCGCTAACAGCTGATTCATTCGCGTAGTCAAATAAAAACAGTTGATCTGCAGCTGATTCCATAAAGCCAATTAGCATAACCGCTGTTTGGTGGGCTTGTAAAGAAGCATTCATTTCTTGATTGTGCTGAGCTCTTTTGATTATTTGGGAAACAACTTGATAATAAGGCTGGTAAATTGCTTCCCATTGATCCATTTGCTGGCTTGATCCAAGGCCGGCAAATAACATAGCATACAAATCACGATGTTCTTGTGTCATTGAAAAAATGGTGTCAATCAACACCTGTAATTGACTGATTAAAGGCGCTTGTGCAGTGTTATTGGATTCGAATTGTTCGATGGTATTTTCTACAAGTACAGATGCAATGGCGGGCATAACAGACAGTTTAGAAGGAAAATACAAATAAAATGTTCCTTGAGCAATGCCTGCTCCTTTCACAATTTCTGATACTGTTGTTTTTTCCATGCCATTTTTTTGAAAAACATGCATAGCTGAAAGGGTAATTGCTCTTTTTTTATCGTCCAATTTTCTCACTCCTGTAAAATTTCTGACTGACTATCAGTCATTATAAGAGAAAATTGTAGCAAAGTCTATGTGAAACCATTATAATTTATAGAGAAGAAAACTTTATCACGAAATGTTCTCATTTTGTAATAATTGTTCATAGAGGATTTAGTTATATCATGCTATACTGTAATAAGTATGATTAAAAATAGGTGTGCAAAAATCACAATATCAAAAAGGTGTGGTTTGTATTGATGTATTCTGATTATGAGTTGGGGAAAGACATGAAAAAAACGACGTTAAGCGGATTTTTAACAGATGTAAAAGCATTAGTGAAAGGCATTGTCCTCGTTGCCAATGTGCTGCCCATCCTGAGTGGATTCTGGTTAGCTTTATTTTTTGTGGACGTTTCTTTCTTTGAATACTGGGATAAATTCCTGTATATGACGATTGGAAGCGTGTTTCTTATGGCAGGAGCCCTTATTCTTAATAATTGGTATGAAGTGGATTTAGATCGAAAAATGGGTCGTACACAGGAAAGACCGACCGTAACCGGGAATTTCTCGCTTCAAGCTGTTTTGACTTTAGGGATTGCTGCTTCCGCATTAGGTTTAATACTCTTATTTTTCACGACGTTTGAAGCGGCAGTGTATGGATTTATCGGCTGGTTTACGTATGTGTTTTTATATACGTTTTGGACAAAGCGTAAATACACACTGAATACCGTAATTGGAAGTGTTTCTGGAGCCGTCACGCCGTTGATTGGCTGGGCAACGATTACTTCAGCATACCATATCGTGCCTATTATGCTCTTTTTAATATTATTCATTTGGCAAATTCCGCATACATTTGCAATTGCCATGCGTCGTTACGACGAGTATAAAGCAGCGGAAGTTCCTATGCTCCCTGTTGTCTACGGATTCGATATGGCGAAAAGGCAAACAGCGGTTTATGTTTTATGTTTATTGCCAATACCAATGTTCTTAACATCACTGGGCAGCTTTTTTGTTGTAGTGATGAGTATTTTGAATGTCGTGTGGGCTTATATTGCGATTCGCGGCGTATTTAAAAAGGACGATGAAAAATATGCCAATACAATGTTTTTTTACTCGTTGGGTTACTTGACTATTGTATTTGGTTTAATGATATTTTTAACATTGCCTATATTTCAAACATGAATTTTAAAACCAGTGCTTACGTCGCTGGTTTTTATTTGGGAAAATGATTTGTTTTGTAATGACAAGGAACTGTAATGAACCAATCCAGTCTTACAGAAAGAGAAATCGTTTTGTTTTCTATGATCGTCTGCATTATACTGAAAGTAACTTTAGTAATGAGAGGAATTTTAAAATGAAACTAGTATATCAGGGAAAGACAAAAGACGTCTATCACACAACAAATGATCATGTTGTTTTGAAATTTAAAGATGATGTCACAGGAGCAGACGGTAAGTTCGATCCAGGAGCAGACAGTGTTGGTTTAAAGATGGAAGGGGCAGGAAAGTCAGGACTTCAAATGACGACCTATTTTTTTGAACAGTTGGCCCAAAAAAGAATTCCCACGCATTTTATAGACTCTGACTTAACGGAAACAACGATGACCGTAAAAGCGGCAGAAATGTTTGGAGAAGGTCTGGAAGTTATTTGCAGGTACCGTGCTGTCGGAAGTTTTTATCGTCGTTACCACTCTATTTGTGAAAAAGGTCAATCACTGGATGGCTTTGTCGAAGTGACACTGAAAGACGATGAAGCAGGGGATCCGCCAATTTCAGACGATGGACTGGAAGTTTTAGGGGTCCTTTCTAAAACAGATTATAAGCAGATGAAACAGTTAACGAAAGAAATCTCCTCTCTTGTAAAAGAAGAATTGGCTGCCAAGCAGTTGGAACTGTATGATATCAAACTGGAGTTTGGTCGTGATGCTGAAACAAAAGAGATGATGCTGATTGATGAAATCTCTGGAGGGAATATGCGTGTGTATGACGCAAACGGAGAATATGTTGAACCGCTTCAATTAACGACATATTTTTTGGATAATCATTCTAATTGATTTTTCTGTCTGTGGAGGACATCTAAAAGAATCAAAGCTCAAAATGTACAAACACTTTTATTCTTGTATGTTTAAACAGTTTTATATACAAGTGATAAGAGCTCTCCTTTTCGTTAATCCATGATGCGGATAACGAAAAGGAGAGCTCTTATAAATTTTGAAGTCGAATTGCTTACAGATATAAGAAATCCTGCAGTATGTCTTTGTAATAAAATCCAGTAGGAAAGCTTCTTCTAGTTTGCTCCATTGCCGTTCACCTGATTATTTAGTTTGTTTATACTCCGCTCGTATATTTTGGAAGGATTCAATAGATAGATATAGCCAGAATTAAAGATGATCGAACTCTCCTTCAATTACTTCTTTAGCCCCGTCATAAGCAGCTGCTTCATAGAAATGAGCCTCCTTGCCTGTTGCAGCTAAGTATTGATCGAAAATCCGCTTTTTAATCGACAGATGGTAATCACTGTCGATCAAGGCGATGGTGCATTGTTCAGAATCACCTGCAGCGAGTCTCGTTCCGAGAACACCAATCTGTTTGTTCGTTATAGCTATCAGTTGTTCGATATCTTCGTCGGTTACTGCATAGTCATTTTGCAAAGAAATTTGCGAACTCTTGAATATTTTGCCAAGAGAGACCATATCTTGTTTTTTTAATACATCAGCTGCGTGTTCTGTTCGCTCGTTTTCCGTGACGATATGCTGAAGTCGTCGTTTAAAAGTGTTATTTTGGAAAATCTGATTCGCATTGGCTAATGTTTCCGTCGTTAGTTCCCCTAAATGATTAATATCCATATAAGATTGTAAAAAATGAAGAGCAATTTCACATTCATTATGTCTTTCAGTAAAGGCTGTATCTGAAATAATTTTCGTCTTTTGGGTATCTATAATCATCAATTGGTATCTTCCTAAATCAAAAGGAATATACTCGGATTCAAATGTGTCGCAGTCGAGCAGCAATGCATAATCCTTTTTACCGAATGCTGTCGCCATTTTATTAATCATACCTTTTGTAATACCGATATAATTTATTTCTGTTTTTTGACAATATTTCACTAAGGTCAATCGATCTAATTGTAAATTAAATAAATCGTTTAAAAGTAAAGCTGTAACAAACTCAATCGGACCTTGAGCATTGAAACTCTTACTATCAGGGGTGTCTGAAACAAATAATATGTCGAACCCAGTATCGATAGACAAGCCTGATTTTTTCATGGAATAAATAACGCCCTTCGGATAATTAGCCCAATGATGTTCAGGATGATATGCCAATGTAGTAAGCTCGCATTCCAATGGATAATCAGGATGGTTTGCAGAATGAAGACGTATGTTATTGTCTTCTCGTTTATGTACAACTGCATACATCCCAAACGGTAAAGCAAAAGGAAGTGCTTTTCCTTTATTATAATCAGTATGCCCTCCCATAATGTTGAGTTGATAAGGAGCGAAAAATATTTGAGGAGTCTGGTCCGTATCAAATTTACTGTTAAATTGCTGTATCATTTGCGAAATCATAAGCATTCTCCTTCGAAATGGCTGAATCGTACTATTTTTAAAATGGTTAATCATAATATACCCTTTTACAGGAAAAATAATCTATAAATGGAGAAGGAAGCTTGAATTCGGTATAATAGATTGAATAAATACGTTGGTAAGGCAGCATGTGAAATATCTTAAAGAATCGAGCTCGCTACAGCAGAAAGGTTAGAAATATGAAGAAAACGCATTACTTAAACTGGTTCCTCGTTGTGTTTTGGATGGGGATTATTTTTTATTTATCACATCAGCCGGCAGGAGCATCCCGTTCATTAAGTGAGGGACTGTTAAGCAGTCTTTTACATATTTTTCCACAAGAACATAGCGGAGAAATAGAATTATTGCATCTTTTATTACGAAAAAGCGCTCATTTTATTGCTTATTTCTTATTAGCGATTCTCCTATTTCGAGCTATAATCCCTAATCGAATAAGTGTGTCTGCAGTAGTGCGTCAATCCAGCTTGGCGTGGTTTATTTGCATCGTGTATGCAGCGAGTGATGAATTTCACCAGACATTTGTTTCTGGAAGAAGCGGGGAGTTCCGTGATGTTATGATTGATAGTCTGGGGGCTTTACTGGGCATCCTAATTGCCAATGGTGTTTTTTGGTGGTGGATGCGAAGAAAACACAAAACAATGAAATAATCGTTCCATTAAACTACTGCATAGCAGCGTAGACCGAACAGCATCCAATTTATGAAGAAAACAAAAAAGACCCGCCATTATCCAAAAAACTTTAGATAAGAGCGGGCTTATTTTATTCATGATGTTCATTAATTTTGGAAGAAACAGGTGTCGCTGCTTTAAAATGATCTACTTCCTTGTAGCACTTGCGGCAAACGGGTAAATACTTTTCATTTCCGCCAATTTCAATTTGTTTTCCTTGATAAACCGGTTTGCCATTTTCATCAAATCGCAAAATCATCGTTGCTTTTTTATGGCAATACCAGCATTCTGTTTTTAATTCTTTAATATTATCCGCATAAATAAGTAAGTTTTCAGACCCCTCAAATAAGTTATTGAAGGAATCATTTTTTAATCCATAGCACATGACTGTAATATTATAATCGTCTGCCAATTCCGTCAACTGCAGAACATGTTCCTTTGTTAAAAACTGTGCTTCATCTATGAGAACACTTGTCGGTTTTTCGTTCAAAGCTAAAATTAGATTACGGATATTTGTATCATTGTTATAAATAAGTGCTTCTTTCTCAAAACCAGCGCGACTCCATATCCTGCCTACTTCAAAGCGGTTGTCCAAATAGGAAGTGAGCGCAACGACTTTCTTTCCTTGAATTTCATAATTATACGCTACTTTTATAATCTCCATGCTCTTTCCGGCTGCCATGGTAGAATAATAGAAAAATAATTTTGACATGGTCCCCTCCATCAAAATGTAATTTGAAATTAAATCCTCTCACATTATACCAAAAATAAACGAATTAAAAAGGAGATTTGGGTAAAATCTAAAGTAATCTGTTTAAGGCTATTTGAAATTATGGTGTGTGGTAGAGAAATGAGTGAAAGCGAATGGTGTTAAAGAAACTGAAGAAAGCTGGAAATGAAGCTGTTCTCAACTATATGATTCAATTTCATCATTCAAAATTAGGAGTAGAATCCGAATAATTAAATTTTCGCTTTGTTTGGAGTTCCGGATGGCCGCTTTCCGCGGGCAGCTGTTAAGCCGTCGTCAGGCCAAGGCCTTCCTCGTCTTACCAAGGCTTTTCTTCCCGCAGGAGTCGACCATCCTACACGCCAATCGCAAAAGTTATATTTTATACACACGAACATTGCATAATTTTTATTTCAATAGTTCGGATTTACTTTGGAAATCAACACTTATGAAATTGATTCATATATAAGGTTTGTTCTATGTTCCTAGATAGTTTTTAATGTAAATAATCGTTATTATATCATTAGACTAACCCATAATTTAAGGTTGGCAGAGGACAGGATTAGAATAAACATAATTACATGGAATGCTAAAAAAACATATCATTCTAAAAGAAATAACGTTTTGTTTTTCTTGATGCTTGTCAATTTATATAATGTATTATCCCTTTAAAATAAAGATATGGCTATGGGCATAAATTTGTTTAAAAATGACTATCGTATAAAATAATTAAATATTATCTATTTTGAACGGCAGCAGGGATGAAGGTAAATATTTGTAATCCACGAAATAAAGTGAACCGATAAAACTGTTTCAAAAACGTAATTAAGTGATACGATAGTAGTTAATTAAGACAACGAGAGAATAAGTCGAAAAATCTTGTTTGTATAAAAGTCATAAAGGTGCTGTTTTTAAAATTGCTAAAATGAGAATGGAACTTTCACTTGAAGTGTATTTGTTCTTTTTCAATGGGACTAATTACAGTTTTATATGTGGATAAATGAAGAAGAAAACAATTTAATTTGGTAGTTGTTTTATTCACTGGATTACTGTTGTGTGTTTTAAAATGGAATAGCTTATTTGTTTCAGTTTCGTTGCTGATTTTTTATGGAAAACAACAGAAAGGGGTAATATTATGGCTGGTTCAGCGTGTCATCATGGGGGAGAGGGGCAGCGCGGCTGTGTGTCACTGGTTCCGATATTCAATCATTTAGCTGAAGATCAGATGGACGAAGTGATGCAGGTGGTTCAAAATAGACGACTCAGGAAAAATGAGACACTTTATCAAGCAGGAGACGAGGCTGATGCATTGTATATTGTTCATCGAGGGCAAGTGAAAATTTATCACTTATCAGAATCTGGAAAAGAGCAATTGATTCGGGTGTTGTATCCTGGTGATTTTACAGGAGAACTTGCCTTATTTCAGGAAAGTGAACATGAATCTTTCGCTGAAGCGGTAGTCGATTCCAATATTTGTATGATTCAACGCAGCGATTTACAAAGATTTTTAATGAAATATCCAACGATTTCGCTTAAAATTTTGCAAGAGTTTTCGAGTCGACTGGGCTCTTCTGAAAAACAAACCACGCAATTTGCCACGGAAAAAGTAGAATTACGAATTGCACAATTTTTAGTGGAAAATATGAGAGCAAATAAAAATGATGCGAACCAGGGACGTTTGGAGCTGCCGATGAGTAAAAAAGATCTTGCTTCTTATTTGGGGACGACCCCGGAAACATTAAGTCGCAGGCTGACAGATTTTGAAGAAGCGGCCTATATTCAACAAACTGGTCAACGAGATATAGAAATCCTTGATGCAGACGGTTTATTGCTTAGTTGAATAGATGAGAATAGAATTCAAAAGACAGAGAGCCGTCTATCATCCAAGGTAAATGTAAAAGAGTTTATTTCTAAATGCAATATGACAATCGTAAAAGACTGCCATTCTTGAAGCAGGATACTTTTGAATGAAACATTCATGAACAAGCTCAGATACGGGGATAAAAAAGATTACTTTCAAAGAGTAATCTTTTTTATTTTAGATGATTCATATCGTAAAAAAGGTTGTTTGTTAACATATATCTCTATATATGAATTGATTTTCCAGAGGAAATGGTCTGTAAATTTACTTTTCGAGTGTGGTATGATGAAGAAAATAGTGAATGAGGCAGAGACTTGGCGTTCGTTAAACTTTACCTATGCAGGAAAGAAGTTGTATGTTTCATGACTGCCAGGAAAGCTGAGATGAACAAGAGCGTTTATAGAATGATCAGCTTGTTAACGCGCATGTTAAAGAATAAAAATGAGTGTGATACACGGGAATGAATAAGTGTTATGAAGAAATATGTAATGAAAAAAACAATATTGAAATAAATAACAAAGATAGTTTTGCAGGAAGGAGACATTTGTTTGGCTGAAGAAACAGCAATTCATATGCAAGATGTAAAAGTTCGTTTTGGAGAAAAGCAAGTCTTAAAAGGGGTTAATATAGAAGTAGGCAGAGGAGAAATTATTGGGTATATTGGGCCGAATGGGGCTGGTAAAAGTACAACGATAAAATTAATTTTAGGCCTGTTACATGAATTTGAAGGTGATATAGAAGTCTTTGGCACTTCCATCCGCGGAGCTGATCCAGCTTACAAAAAAAGAATCGGCTATGTTCCGGAAAATGCTGAGATTTATGATCAGTTAACAGCTGGCGAATATTTAACGTTTGTTGGTGAACTGTATGGAATGTCCAGGGATAAAGCGTACCAAAAAGCTGCTTTTTTAATGGAACAATTTGGTTTAACAGAAGTCATCCATCAGAACATCAGTGCATTTTCAAAGGGGATGCGTCAAAAAGTCCTCTTAATCTCAAGCATGCTGCATAATCCGGATATTATTTTTTTAGATGAGCCGCTTAATGGACTGGATGCGAATAGTGTGATTGTTATGAAGGAAATTTTTCATAAATTGGCAGAAGAAGGAAAAACTATTTTTTATTCTTCTCATATTATGGAAGTGGTCGAAAATATTAGCGACCGGATTATCATTTTGCGAGATGGGGAAATTATTGCCGATGATTCGTTTGCCACGTTGAAAGCCAGAAGTGAGCAAGGCTCTTTAGAAGGGATTTTCAATCAATTAACTGGTTTTGAAACCAATGAAAAGCAGGTGGAAAATGTTGTCAGCTCTGTTTTGGACAGGGAAGTGAGGGAGTATGAATAATCAGTTCTCTTTAAAAATATTGGATTTATTTCAACCTGTTTTTCGAATATTTCATATCGATTATCCAATGGTGCGACGTATTTTAGAAATGAAATTACTGATGGATGGACGCCGCGTTCCTACCGTATTTGATCAAAGCACGAAAATAAAAGGAAATAAGTTTTTGCAATCTTTGGGATTATATGCTTTTTACAGTCTATTGCTTTTGTTCTTTTTAGTGGGCGATGTATACATATTTCAAATGAGCATTTTATTCGGGATTTCCATGTTTATTTTAATGAGTGCCTTCATTTCTGATTTTTCGGCTGTTTTGTTGGATATTCGGGACAAAACGATTATCGGTACAAAACCGATTGATGCGCGCACGATAGGTGTTGCAAAATTGTTGCATGTGTTGATGTACATCACGATGCTTACTGGTGCGTTTACGATTATTCCCATATTCTTCATGTTGTTTATTCAGGGGATTCGATTTACTATTTTATTTGTAGTTTTGATGGCTCTGTTTGTGCTGTTTATTGTGGCCTTGACTTCTTTAATTTATATCTTAGTGCTGCATGTATTTGATGGGGAAAAGTTAAAAAATATGATTAACTATATCCAAATTGTTTTATCTATTGGTATTGTCATCGGCTATCAGCTTGTGATTAATGTATTTAATGTAGTGGGAACAGAAGTACATTATGTATTTCATTGGTGGAATTTACTCATTCCGCCGATGTGGTTTGCAGCACCTTTTGAAGTCATGTTAAATGGAAATACAGAAACGGGAATACTGGTGCTAAGCAGTTTATCTATTATCATTCCTTTACTTGCCATTTTTCTTTATTATAAGTTTATTCCTGCTTTTGAGCAAAATTTGGAAAAGCTGCTTGATAAAAAAGGAGCAGCTTCCCCTAAGAAATATCCTTTTAGAACGTTTTGGGAGAAGATGTTATGCACCTCTGAGGAAGAAAAGTATTTTGCATTTGCTTATCAAATTATGGGGAAAGAAAGAGAGTTTAAACTAAAGGTATATCCTACTTTGGGAATGGCGATTGTCTTTCCTTTTATATTTCTAATTATATTTTTGCAAGATAGTTCGGTAGAGGAATTAAAAAGTGGATATCCTTTTATCTATATGTATTTCACCAATATATTTATTAGTATAACTGTTCATATGCTGCAATTTTCTGCTCAATATAAAGGAGCATGGATTTTCCCGATGACTGGCGGAGAATCGCCTAAGTTGATGTACCGGGCGGCTATCAAAGCGTTTTTAGTGAAATTATATGCTCCTGTTTTGATTATCGTAGGTATTGGATATAGTCTTCTATTTTCCTTTTCCATCTGGCTCGATGTCCTGATTGTCTTTATGAGTGCCATTTTGTTGGCAGTCATGGCATACGGGATTACGATAACACGACGGTATCCATTTTCAGATGCTTTTGAGACGGTGAAAGAAGGAGGTTACACAGCGAAGTCTTTTGCATTGATGTTTCTAACCGCTCCTTTTGTTTTGATTCATTTTTTGAGCACTTTACTGCCTTATGGAAAAGTTGCATGGTGTATTTTACTAGCAGGCATTACGGTACTTGTCTGGAAATTTGTTTTTCGCCGGAAAGCTGCATCCAAAGCGATTTCTAAACAAGTCATTAATAATTAAAAATAGTGTACTTTTCTATTTTAGGTTCATTTTTAATGTTAAAATTCGATTTTCACCTCTGAAACAGATAACTTCAGTTCGAAAAACCCTTTTAAAAGGGGCCAAAATAGAGTTTTGCGCTTTTGACGAGGGAGCACAAACAACCTATGATAAGAGGTACAGAATATAAAAAGATGTCAATTGAGGAGGGCATCTTCTTTATATTTGAACCACTCGTGAAAGGAGGACCGTTTTGTTTACTCTAAAGATGAGCAGCAAGAAAGCTTTTCCACTTTTTCTCCATTATAATATCTACGATTGAATTGTATAATCGCTGCTATATCGCTTTAAACTCGTCTTTAGAAAAATATTTTCTACTCATATGAACAGTAAAATCTATTTCGTTTCTTTTGGGAGAGAAATGAGATAGCAGGTAATCCATTGCCATCTATGGGGAGGGTGGCAACTGACAGGTAAAAATAGAATCTGGCGCAGAAACATCAAAATGAAGGCCTGTACAATATAGTGCAGGCTTTTTTTGTTTATAAAATTTGGCGGGATTAACATGGGAACAGAGTGAAAATTTAAATACGGTGAAGATATTTTTATTTATGCTATATGCGTGTCTTAAAGAAAGTGTTGCGCAGGAAATAATATCTTTCATAATGATCAGCTGTCAGCATATAAGTTTATAAAAAATACAGGATAATTCTTTTTCATTATGACAGATTGTTACATACTAATAACAATTTGTTTAAATGGAGCCTTTTTAGGAGTGCGGGAAGCGTTTTCGGGTATATAATGAGTAATAGACAAGTTAGCAGTAGTTGCTGGATTATTGGTGAAGGGCGTGAAGCTTGGTGAAACGTTTATCGTACTTCGATAATGCAAAGATAATTTTAATATTTTTAGTAGTATTTGGACATATGATTCAACCATTTATTGACGATACAAAAGGGGTACAAGCCTTGTATACTTGGATGTATACATTTCATATGCCGGCATTCATATTTTTAGCAGGTTTTTTTGCAAAGGGTTCTGGAAATCTTCAGTTCATTGCAAAATTAGCGAAAAAATTGATTGTCCCTTATATTATTTTTCAGATGTTATACAGTTTTTACTTCTTCTTTATTGGAAAAGAAGATTGGTTGACGGATAGTGTATTTTATCCGCATTGGTCTTTATGGTTTTTATTCAGTTTATTTTGTTGGCATATATTATTGATTGCTTACAAAAAAATGCCAGTAGGTATCAGTATTGCTTTAGCATTTACAATAGGAATTCTTGTTGGCTTTTCAGATAACGTAGGGCATACGTTTAGTTTATCCAGGACATTTGTGTTCTTTCCGTATTTCTTGGTAGGATTTTGGGTGACGAAAGAACATGTCATGATGCTGAAACAAAATATGGTGAAGTTTTTTGCAGCAGTATTCCTTGTTCTTGCAGCTGTAGCGGTTTATTATTTACCAGACATCAACTCGGGCTGGCTGCTGGCTTCCAAATCTTACAGCACATTAGGATTTGAAAGTTACGGTGGTTTTGCGAGATTGCTTGTGTATGTTACTTCTACCATGATGGCTGCAAGTATTTTAGCATGGATTCCACAGCGGGAAATGTCTATAACGAAACTTGGAACGAGAACGCTGTACGTCTATTTGCTTCATGGTTTTCTCATCCAGTTATTCCGGGAGCTCGAATTGTTTCAAGCAAATAATATTTTCGAATTACTCGGATTAGCTTTATTATCTGCGTTGATTGTGCTCATTTTGACCAGCAAGGTCTCTTTAACAATTGGGCAACCTTTAGTAGAAGGAAGTACAAGCAAAATAAAAAAATGGCGTCATAGAAAACAAGTAAATGATAAAGAAATAAGCGCATAAAAAAGCAGAGCTTCTGCCTTGGAAAAATAATCTTCTTAAAAGGTTTATTTAACTGAGGCAGAAGCTTTTTTTGCAGATAGAAGAGCGTGATTTAATGATACAATTAGGTGTCAGGACTTAGAGGATGCTGAGTTTTCAAATGATGCGAAAATCTGACTCAAGGGAGAAGAGGCAGATTCTTTTTCTGTCCTGCTTCCTGCATGGTTGGGAGATAAACGATGTTCTGTTTATGCGATTCCGTTTCGAGCGTAATCAGGACTTAAATAACGCACTTTCCACTTTTCGGTCCTGATTATTATTTTATTAAGACTCAAATTAAGCTTTATCTTTTTCTGGGTCTTGATTATTTTTTTATTGAGACTCAATTTGTGCTCTATCTCTATCCGAGGCCCAATTATATTTTTATTAAGACTCAAATTATGCTTTTCATCTTTCCCAGTCCTGTTCCGGTCTGACTCAATCTTTCCTTTTCCATTCTGTTTCTCTGTTCTCGTCTTTTTAATTTTTCAAACCGCCCCCCCAAATAATTGCTATTCCAGTATTTTTATCAATTGATTCATATGCAGAAAAGTAATATACATAAGCATGGCAACTAGATAGCTTGTATCTGCTTTCCCTGGAAGCAATCTATTTTTATCATTTAGAAAGTTCTATTGAAGACGAATTACTCGTTGTTGCAGCGTCGGCAATTATAAGTAATTTTGGCGAATGGGAATATTTAATTTTCGATAGTTTTCGCTGATTCATTTGACGCCAGTGTATTTAGAAAAAATATAAAATGATATAAAATAATTCGTCCCTGTCTTGAAGGTATGTAACGCAAAAAAGCCCGGACATTTTCCAGGCTATTTGAAAGGTATGTTAAAATTGTATTATAGGTAAGCAGCTTAGTTCCAGCTGTTCATGCCGCCGGAAACATTATAGAGGTGGTTGAAGCCGGCTTTTTTAAGTAGCTTAGCTGCTTGTTGGCTCCTCATTCCACTTTGACAAATAAGCACTGTATCTTTTTCTTTGGACAACTGAGACAGATGGCCGCGTAATTGTTGTAAAGGTATATTTTGAAATGCTGTGATTTTATTTTGCTGGTATTCACCAGGTGTCCGAACATCAATAAATTGTTTATCTTTATTTGGCAGCATACTTTTCAACTCTGTACTTGTAATATTTTGTACGCCTTTAATAGGCATCATGCGAATTCCAAAAAATATAATCAATAAAATAAGGACAATCCAGAAAAAGATATTCATGGGAAAACCCTCCTTAAAAGGTAAGTGATATACCTGATGCGGTATGTAAACTAAGCTAACTATAGCAAGTTCAAGTATAAAACACAATGTATTTGATTGCCATTTAGTTGAATTTTTCACGTGGTACTGTTATCATACCATGTAGGGTATATGAAGGAGGGCGTGCTATGGAGTACGATCAGCAATTAAAAAATCGGTTAAAGCGAGTGGAAGGGCAAATTAAAGGCGTGCTTCGAATGATGGAAGAGGGGAAAGATTGTAAAGAAGTCATTACTCAATTATCTGCATCCCGCTCTGCAATGGACCGAACCATTGGCGTCATTGTTAGCTCAAATCTGATTGAATGCATTCAGGAAAAAAATGAAGAAGATAATCGGACGGAAGAAGAACTTATTAAAGAAGCAGTGGACTTATTAGTAAAAAGTCGCTGAAGTAAGTGAGGAAGGATGTTAACATGACAACTTATACAGCGAAAGAAGTAGAACAAAAATTGGCAGCTGGAGAAAAACTGCATTTAGTGGATGTACGGGAAGACTTTGAAGTAGCACAAGGCATGATTCCTGGCTCAGCTCACATTAATTTGCAGGCTATCCCTGAAAAACTGGATCAGTTGGATAAAGATACAGAATATATCTTAATTTGCCGTTCTGGAAATCGCAGTGGCCAGGCTCAACAATTTTTAGAAAACAATGGGTATACTGCTGCTAATATGACTGGCGGTATGCTGGATTGGGAAGGCCCAACCGAATAAGATAAATAGAATCCTCTTATTGCAGTGCTTCGTCGCTGTAGTAAGAGGATTTTTTATTCCTGATCTGTTTAGCTTCTCGTATGATTTTAAAAATCGAGTGTTCACGAAATAAAATACGAGAGGTCTTAGAATTTTTAAATGTATACTGACAATCGAGAATTTTTTGTTTGATTTGGCTTGGATAAAGATAGTGCTTGTATATCGAGGGATTATCAAAATAGGGTAACAATGGAACAAGGATAGTGCCCGTAAAATAGAGAAATACCGAAACAGGGTAACAATGAATAAAGATAGTGCCCGTAAAATAGAGAAATGCCGAAACGCGGTAACAATGGAACAAGATAATGCCCGTAAAATAGAGAAATGCCGAAACACGGTAACAATGAACAAGGATAGTGTCCATAAAAATGGAAAATACCAAAACACGGTAACAATGAACAAAGATAATGTCCGTAAAATAGAGAAATGCCGAAATACGGTAACAATGGAACAAGATAGTGCCCGTAAAATGGAGAAATACCGAAACACGGTAACAATGAACAAGGATAGTGCCTATAAAAATGGAAAATATCAAAACTCGGTAAGAATCAACCGAGCGTACATCAGGAAAATTGCAGAAAACCAGGAAGCATAAAAAATTTGCGTCTAATTAGCCAACAATCATGAAGACGACCTCCTCATATTCAACAAAAATGCTCTTCTTTACAACCTAGCATTAAATTTTTCCTAATCTATTTATTTTAGGCATTAAAAAAGCCTGAACCAATTGTAAAACCAGTTCAGGCTTTCGTATTTATTTTATGCGATTTCCATCGTCATCCAATAGCGGGTATACACCATTTTCATCATGCGTTTCTGTTCCCACAAGCGGTGGATTGAAAGTACAAATTAAGCGCATGTCTTCTGTGCCGCCTCGCAGGTAATGCTCGTCGTTTTGATCTAAAGCATAAAGTGTGCCATCCGTAATCGGGTAAACTTTTCCGTCTTTTACTGTTTCGATTTCTCCATTACCGCCTACGCAGTAAACTGCTTCTAAGTGGTTTTGATAATGGATATGTGTTTCTGTTCCAGCATAAATAATTGTTTCATGGAACGAGAACCCCATATTGTCTTTTTTTAATAAAAAACGACGGCTTGACCACGTCTCAGCTTTCGTTTCATTTTCTGTTCCTTTAATTTCATTTAAGTGTCTAACAATCATGTTCTAAAGTCTCCTCTGCGTCTGTTTTGTTTTTTCTAAGTATAAGTAAAATAATTCTTATTTTAAACAAAGATTAATCAGTGGGTTGTGAAGTAGACAAGCCCACTGATGTGTAATCCTTTATTTAACAGAAACCTTTTCCGAAAAGCTTCAAAGAGTTTTAATTATCTTTACCGCTTTCCTGTTTTAACGGCCTGCTAAAACAGTCTGGATGCTTTCTTCAATAATCGCGAAGCCTTTTTCAAGGCCTTCTTGATCAATGACTAGTGGTGCTAAGAATTTAAATACTTCATCGTTTGGCCCGGATGTCTCCATCACGAGACCGCGATTAAAGCATTCTTTAATAATTTCGGAAGCAGCACCGTCTAATCCACAGGCAACGCCTTGGAACATGCCACGGCCACGTGCTTTTGCCTGTAATTTAGGATATTCTTTTTCTACTTTTTTCGTAAAATCAGACATTAATTTTGCATTTTCTTCGATATGATTAGCAAAATTGTCATCGTCCCAATAAGTTAAAGCTTCTGTTGCTGCTATGAAAGCAGGGTTAAAACCACGGAAAGTACCATTGTGCTGTCCTGGTTCAAATACATCCAACTCTTCTTTGAAAAGTGTGAATGATAGTGGCATACCATAACCGCCAATTGATTTGGACACTGTCACAATATCCGGATTAATTCCTGCTGGTTCAAAACTGAAAAATGTTCCAGTGCGTCCATTACCAGCTTGGATATCGTCAACAATTAACAGGATATCATATTTCTCAGCAATGTCAGCGATTCCTTTCATCCATTCCACACTTGCTGCATTAATACCGCCTTCTCCTTGAACTGTTTCAAAAATCATGGCAGCGGGAAGTTCGACACCAGTTCCGCCATCCTGAATATAACGTTCTACTAAATCCAGTGATTCTTGTGTCGGCAGATAACCGTCATACGGAAGAGAAACGGTGTTAGAGAGAGGAACGCCGGCTCCTTGACGTTTACCTACATTTCCTGTAGCGGAAAGTGCTCCTAAAGTTACACCGTGAAACCCATTCGTGAAATTCATGATGGTTGTCCGGCCGGTAGCTTTACGAGCAAGTTTCAAAGCTCCTTCTACGGCATCAGTTCCTGTAGGCCCTGCAAACATTGCTTTGTAATCCAAGCCTCTCGGTTTCAAAATCGTTTCATTAAATTTTTGTAAGAAATTTGCACGGGGCTCCGTGAACATGTCTAAACTATGCACAATATAATCGTTCTCAAAATAATCAAGTAAAGCTTGTTTTATTTTGTCGTTATTGTGACCATAGTTTAACGTGCCGGCACCAGCAAAGAAGTCAATATATTCATTGCCTTCTTTGTCCCACATTTTATACCCTTTCGATTTTTGAAAAACGGTTGGGAAATTACGGCTGTAACTTCTTACGTCTGATTCATGTTTTTTAATGATATCCATGTCTTGACTGGAATTGTTGTTATTAAGTGCCATAGCTATTTATAGTACCTCCGTCATTATAATTGAAATCATACGTTTTATTTTAAAGGCCCTATCCGATACGTCATTTCTGATTCGTGATCAGGATCAGGGAAATGTTCTTCTTTAAAACATTCAAAGATAGAACAATCTGTATCATTCTTTTTAGCTAAACCTTGAAAAAGTTTACTGGAGGGAGTATTAGAAGGAGTTACCGTTGCTTCTAAATAACGAACACCTTTCTCCTCATCTACTTGATCGATTAATTGCTGGATTAATGTTGTTGCAAGGCCATATCCGCGAAAATCGGAATCAACTGCGACTTGCCAAACAAATAGTGTATCAGGGGATTCAGGTTGTAAGAACCCGGATACGAATCCAATCACTTCATCTTCACAAGTTGCGATAATAGAAGTTTTACTGAAAAACTTACTCCATAGTAAATAACTGTAGGATGAATTAACATCCAGAACCTTTGATTCTTCGACAATGCGGAACATTTCTTTCCCGTCATTATCTGTTGGTTCTCTAAATAAAATTGTCTGATCGTCCTTTGTTATTATAGCCGTTTGTTCTTTAATTGCTGTATTAACGGCAATTCACCTCCTGGAAATTTGCATCTGATTTATATGATAACAAAGTGACATTTTAACGCAAACAGCATTAAACTGTATATGCAAGCATTAATTCTATTCAGCTAAGTTGCATGAGGTTTAAACATGGGTTTTCTACTAATCGCTCTTATATAAGATGAATTAGAGGGGGGTCAATTGAAAAGGAGCCATTATTTTTGATAGAAAGTCATACAGGACGTTGACAAGTGTCATCGCTCCAAAAACAGACTGTTTACGCTTAAAGATTGCATAATTCACCAATTTTTAATATAGTAAAAGAAAGCTAGGTGAATGACTATTCACTATTTAAATAACAGCTTTTTTATTTAAAGGACAAAGAAAGCGATTACAATCATGGAGGGGTAGAATATGAAAGGTAAAACAGTTATTGTAACTGGCGGATCAAGTGGAATGGGAAAGGCAATGGCACAGCGTTTTGCTAATGACGGAGCAAACGTTATGATTACAGGAAGAAGTGAGCAAAAGTTAGAAGATGCACAATTGGAAATGTTGGAAACGGCTACAGGAAAAGTAGAGTATGTCCCGATGGATGTACGAAAAATTGATGAAATAGATCAGATGGTGGAACAGACGATTAAAACATTTGGGACGATTGATCATCTGGTCAATAACGCAGCAGGCAATTTTGTCGTACCAGCAGAGGAATTATCGGTGAATGGATGGAACTCAGTAATTGATATTGTGTTGAATGGTACGTTTTATTGCACGAAAGCAGTAGGAGCGCACTGGATAGAAGAGGAAAAACGCGGCTCTATTTTGAATATGGTGGCGACGTATGCCTGGGACGCTGGAGCAGGTGTGATACATAGTGCTGCTGCAAAAGCTGGTGTACTCAGCATGACTCGGACTTTAGCAGTGGAATGGGGAGCAAAATACGGTATCCGTGCTAATGCGATTGCTCCGGGACCGATTGAAAGAACAGGCGGTTCAGAGAAGTTGATGCTTTCACCGGAAATGGTTAAAAAAGTGAAAGATTCCAATCCTTTACATCGTTTCGGAACACCAGAAGAAATTGCTGGGCTAGCTGCCTTTATTTTTTCAGAAGATGCTTCCTACATTAATGGAGAAGTTATTACGATGGATGGGGGCCAATGGTTAAACGATTTTCCATTTTAAATCCATGTAAGTGAGAGGGGTCAAGTGATGCCGGGGACAAAAAAGAACAAACATTTCACGTGGAAAAAGATTATTCTTTATAGTGGAGGCTTGCTTATCCTTCTGGTAGCAGGCGCCTTGATTTATGTAAATCATTTCTTAAACAAATCGCTTCCTCAAGTAGAAGGCGAGATAGAAATGCCTGTATCAGAGCATGTTTCAGTTACAACAGATGATGTGGGGGTGCCGCATATCCAGGCTGAATCTTTAGAGGACATGTATAAAGTGCAAGGGTATGTACAAGCTAAAAGCCGCATGTTTCAAATGGAAATGTCCCGCAGGCAAGCTTCCGGCACACTGAGCGAAGTGGTTGGAGCAGACACAGTTTCAAGTGATAAATATTTTCGGACATTGGGGCTTAGAAGAGCAGCGGAAGCCTCGTATGATTTATATGATGACGATGCGAAAGATGTTTTAGAATGGTTCAGTGATGGGGTGAATGCTTATATAGATGAAGCCAGTGAAGCAGGGACTTTACCGCCCGAGTTTGTGATTTTAGGCGAAGAACCCGCCGATTGGACACCAATTGATTCGTTAACCATTGGAAAATATATGGCATTTGATTTAGGTGGACACTGGGAAAGACAAGCTTTTAATTATTATGCGTTAGACAATTTTTCTGAAGAAAAGGCTGCGGAATTGATGCCGAGTTACCCTGATCACTATAAAGAAGTGATTGAAAAAGGAGAACTGGATATTGCAGGAAGCTTTGAGGATGCAGTTATCCCGGAAGAGTTCAATGGAAGTAATGATTGGGTGGTCAGTGGAGACAAAACAGCTTCAGGAGAGGCACTGCTTGCAGATGACCCCCATTTGGGACTGGCAACACCTTCGATATGGTATCAGATGCATTTAGAAGCTGAAGACGTCAATGTTGAAGGCGTTATTTTTGCGGGAGTTCCCGGGATTATTTTAGGGCATAATGAAGATATTGCCTGGGGTGTAACGAACACAGGCCCTGATGTACAGCAACTCTATATGGAAGAAAGAAATGATGCAGCGAAAGATGAATTTAAATTTGAAGACGAATGGGAAGAAGCGGATCACATCGAGGAACCAATTGAGATAAAAGACGAAGATACCATTGATTATGAAGTGCTGGAAACGAGGCATGGTCCGATTGTATCTGAATTTGCCGAAGAAGCAGGGGAGGAAACTGCTCTTTCTTTACGATGGACAGCTTTGGACCCAACGACGGAGTTGCAAGCCATTTTAAATATTAATCATGCAACGAACTGGGACGAATTTGAGAAAGGCTTGGAAGATTTCTTAGCACCGGCACAGAACTTTGTGTTTGCCGACACGGATGGTAATATCGCTTATAAAGCGAACGGGAAAATACCGATTTACGAAGATGGAGACGATGCGTTACTGCCACTTCCAGGCTGGGAAGAAAAGTATGAATGGGATGATTTTATTCCTTTTGATGAACTGCCTCGTGTCGTGAATCCTGATAAAGGATTTATTGCGACGGCAAACAATAAAATAGAGGGAGATGACTACCCGTATCATATTAGTAATGTCTGGGCTCAGCCATATCGTTACGAGAGGATTTATGAAGTGCTGGACGACAAAAATGAATTAACTGCGCAGGATATGAAGGACTTGCAGATGGATGCGACGAATTTAAGAGCGCGCGAATTCGTACCTGCTTTTCAGGAAATTTTAGACGGTGCAGATGTGGGAGAGAATGAAGAGTCAGCACTGGAGTTATTAGAAGACTGGGGGTACGAAGATGATAAAGATCTGCCACAGCCGCTTATTTTCGAAACGTGGATGGAAAACATAAGCAAAATGCTTTATAAAGACATCCCTGATGACTTGGATGACTTGTTTGAAGCAGAAGGGCAGACGACAGATGAACTGTTGCGTTCAGGAGACGATTCAAAGTGGGTCAGAGATGCCGGCGGAATGGAAAGTCTTGTTCAGGAAACGCTGGAGACTACAATAGAAGATTTAGAAAAAGAGTATGGTGAGAAAGTAGAAGATTGGAAGTGGGGCGATTACCACCAAATTCAATTTAAACATCCGCTTTCCAGTGCGAGTGATATTCTGGCAAAAATAGTCAATAAAGATGATCCTCTTCCGGTTGACGGGAGCGCGTATACACCAATGGCAGCGCGTTCTGCTGCTGATGGAATTGTCGACCATGGTGCGTCCTGGCGTTTTGTGATTGACATGGAGGAACCAGAATCAGGTTATCATATTGTAAGTCCTGGTCAGTCTGGTCATTTGAAGAGTAAGTGGTATAATGATCAAACGGAAGCTTGGGTGACAGGAGATTATCATGAAACAAATACCCAGGAGTTCGAAGGCGATGTGTTGGATATTATTCCAGAAGATTGATGGGCAAAAGCGTGCAAAACAGCATTATTGTTTTGTACGCTTTTTTAACAGATTATTTATATTTCACAGGATTTACACAGGGCTGTTGTGTTAATCGCTGCAGCTCAATGAAAATAAACTGGTTAATAAGGTCATAAATATGAAAAAATAGGATGAAATATAGAAACTATTATAGTAATTATGGCTGGGAAGTGATATTGTTTTACTAAGGGTAAAAATATTTTGAAAATACGAGGTGATTAAGATGAGTGATGAAGAGAACGGAGGGCCTTATACAATGACTGAAGATGGCCTCACAGGATCAACAGATGACGAACGATTATTTGCTATGCTGATTTATTTGAGCAGCTTGTTTACGACATTTATAGGGCCTATTTTGATATGGCTGATTAAACGGGAAGAATCTGGTTACGTTGATTTTCATGGGAAAGAGTATTTGAACTTTATTATTTCTTACACGATTTATGGAATAGCTTCAGGAGTTATTCTCGTGTTTGGGATTATTCTTACTTTTATTCCTATCATTGGGTTTATCATTTTAGGGTTGGCAACGCTTGTATTAAGTTTAATAGGTTTAACGGTGCTTATATTGACAATTGTTGCGGCTATCAAAGCTTACAATGGTGAAAGATACCGAATCCCTTTGGTTTTCAGGTTGATTAAATAAGTATATTCCAATGGAGTGATGAATGAAAGTCACTCTTCTTTTTTCTAAAAATCAATTAACGTAAGTGTATGTATAAAAAGTCACATTTATGAATTATTTTGCTTCTTAACAACCAATGTAAAATACCAATGTTTTATAGCAATTACACTTAAAAAATGATATTCTTTTATTAAGTAGAAACTGTATTTTGTGAGGTGAAGAAAGTTGAGCGATGATGAAAAGCGAGGGACTCATATTATAACAGAAGATGGGAGAACAGAGTCTATGCAAACAACAAATGATGAACGAATGTTTGCTATGTTGATTTATCTGACCAGCTTGGTTACGACCATTATTGGGCCGATCCTTATCTGGCTTTTAAAACGAGAAGAATCAGAATTTATTGACTACCACGGAAAAGAATATTTAAATTTTATTATTTCGTTTGCGGTGTATGGTTTTGCAGCATCCGCCTTAATGGTTATTGCAGTTGGCTTTTTATTGGCCCCGATTGTTGGGGTTGTCGCATTTATTTTCACTATCATTGCTGCTGTTAAATCGTATAATGGCGAATTATATAGAATTCCTTTGATTTTCAGACTCATTAAATAAAAAATGAGAGGGAAGAAGAAAATAAGATGAGGACTCGTTTATCTTTTTATAACACGAGTAGCCGGCGCCTCTTTTTTTGAATTTTTCCTTATCTCATATTTGGAGAATGACGATAGGTATGAGTGTAAAATAGTGATGTGAATGCAGTAATCACATATGTACGGTCATAAAGAAAATAGAAGCAGGGGAGACTTAAGCATATGCAAAAGTTAAAAGAAAATACACAAGAATATGTAACACTTTTAGAGCGGTTTCTAGAAACGAATGAAACCTATTACTTAGACAAAGCAAAAGAGATGAGTGCTTCTTTTGTCGATCGCAATATCCAACCGGAAGAGATTGTTCGCATGCATAAAAATGCTGTGGAATCGTTAATGAATGAGGAGAGAACAGAGTATAAACAATCGTTGGATTTTTTATTGGAATCAATGATTGCTTATCGGGAAGCGCTCGATGAATATAAAGCTTTGGAGTTAGAGCAATGGGAATTAAAGTCAGAGATTCAAATAGCTGCGAATATGCAGCAAACATTGTTACGCACTAAAAAGCCTGTTATAGAAGGCGTCGATATAGGTGCTTTAAGTGTACCTCATCATCAAATGAATGGAGATTATTATCATTTTATAACAGGCGAAGATGGAACGCTCGGTGTTGCAATAGCAGACGTGATAGGTAAAGGTGTCCCTGCTGCGCTCAGTATGTCCATGATTAAATATGCCATGGACAGTTTTTATGATGAATTAATGAGCCCGAGTGCTATTTTGCGTAATTTGAATAGTGTTGTAGAACGAAATGTTGCTTCCAACATGTTTATTACGATGTTTTATGGGCAGCTTTTTCCTGAATTGGGGACATTGCGGTTCGCTTCTGCCGGGCATGAACCAGGTTATATCTATCGTGCAGAAGCGGATAGATTTGAAGAAATCGAAGCGAAAGGGCTTGTCCTGGGTGTTTTGAAAAATACCCATTATAAACAATATGAGACATCATTAGGCGAGGGCGATATGATTGTTTTATTAACAGACGGAGTGACAGAGTGCAAGCGCGGTGAGCGATTTATTGAGCATGATGAAGTGATTGATATCATTCGTGAGTATAAGCATTTGCCGGCACAAGAGCATGTGAATAGTGTATACAATCATTTAAATACATTGGAAGATTTCGAATTAAAAGATGATTTTACTTTAATTATTATAAAACGAGTTTAATTCGATTCCAGTGCGGGAAATAGAATTGGTAATAGAATGAATAAATAAAAAAAGTAGTACAGAGGTGAAAGAATGAATTTAACGGTTGGTATCGAAGAAGATAATCGGAATTATACAGTGAAATTAACTGGTGAAATTGATGTATATACTGCAACAGAATTAAAAGAAAAGTTACTGCCGCTAACGGAAGAAAGTAATAATTATATTCAAGTAGATTTAGAAAATACGAATTACCTGGACAGTACAGGCTTAGGTGTCTTTATAAGTGCGTTTAAGTCAGCAAAAGAGCATCAAAGTTATTTAGAGCTTACTAATGTGAGAGGCCGTGTGCTGCGTTTATTTGAAGTTACCGGTTTAGACGAAATTATACATATTAAAGAAGAACCCCAAGATGAGGAGGCCAATTAAAGTGGCGGAATTTGATTATGTAGAGATGAAGGTGCCTGCGAAAGCAGAATACGTTGGTGTCATCCGACTGAGTATCTCTGGTATAGCAAGCAGAGTAGGTTTTTCGTATGAAGCGATAGAAGATATGAAAGTAGCTGTTTCAGAAGCGATGACGAACGTGGTGTCCCATGCTTATGAGAAAGATGAAGCCGGGGATGTAACACTTGGTTTTGGCATTTACGAAGATCGTTTAGAAGTGATGGTTTCCGATCAAGGCGAGAGTTTTAAATTTGAAGATATTAAAAATCGTATTGGACCGTTAAGTGAGGTAGAGGAAGAACAGCCGGCATCAGAACTTCGCGAAGGAGGGTTCGGGCTTCTGCTTATTAATGCACTGATGGATAAAGTTGAGATTAATAATCGTTATGGTGTTGTCGTTCTCATGACAAAATATTTAAATGAAACTGGGGTGGACGCACATGACCCAATCTCAACAACAAAATAAAGAAACAGAAGAAAAAGTGTATCAATGGATAAACATTTTACAAAAGGACCCGGATAATGAAGAAATAAAAGAAGCTTTTGTAAAGCATTATGAAGGCCTCGTTCACTCTTTAGCCCGGAAATATTCTTATAATCGAGGCAATCATGAAGATTTAGCACAAATTGGCATGATTGGCTTGCTTATTTCTGTAGAGCGTTTTGACCCGGAATTCGGGAAAACATTTGAAGCATTTGCCATACCTACGATTATCGGTGAAATTAAACGTTTCATCCGGGATAAAACATGGAGTGTCCACGTGCCTCGGAGAATAAAAGAACTGGGACCGAAAATTAATAAAGCAGTGGACGAACTAACGGATGAGTTGCAGCGTTCTCCAAGTATGAAAGAAATTGCTGATTATATAGAAATATCCGAAGAAGAAGTTATTGAAACGATGGAAATGTCCCGAAGTTATAAAGCACTCTCTGTAGACTACAAACATGAAGTGGACTCGGATGGTGGTTCGGTTTCTATTCTGGAATTGATCAGTTCCAACGAAGATGATTATCGTAAAATGGATGTTCATATGTTGCTGGAAACAGCTCTCCCCGTATTGCCAGAGCGTGAACAGCAAATTTTAAAATATATCTTTTTTGAAAATTTAAGCCAGCAGGAAGTTGGCGAATTATTAGGAATTTCACAAATGCATGTGTCGCGTTTACAGCGCCGTTCGTTACGGAAGCTGCGGGAAGTGCTTCAACAAGATTAACAGATAGAATCTCATACTGATTAAGTGTGAGATTTTTTGTTTTGAGAAGAATGGAATGGACGTAGACTATTTTTCTTGAGCGAGACAGGAGTGGAAGGGAGAAAAGTTTGTCCAGAGAGATTGTTTTATTCCACTGAACAGCAGCGAAAGGAAGAAAAATTCTCCAACGCATTCATTTTTACGATATTGCTCCTTCATAATAGAAAAAATTTTCCCAATCCTCTCAGCAAAACATAATAATTTCCCGACAGCTTATATAAATAATGTATGTACCCGTTTATCTTTGGTAAACTGGAAAAGAAGGAGTGAAATCATTGAATACAGAATTAATTGCATTAGTGGCTAAAGAAGTGAAACAGAAAGAAAATATTGTAGAGCAAGTGATTACATTACTTAATGAAGGAAACACCGTTCCTTTTATCGCCCGGTACAGAAAAGAAGTGACTGGGGCATTGGATGAGGTGGAAATTAAAAGTATCCAGGACAGTTGGAATTATGCTGTGCAGCTTTCAGAACGAAAAGAAGAAGTGATTCGTCTGATTGCTGAGCAGGAAAAACTGACGGAAGAGCTGGAAAAGGATATCTTAGCAGCTGCAAAATTACAAAGAGTGGAAGATTTATACCGACCGTATAAGCAAAAGCGTCGTACGAGAGCAACTATTGCAAAGGAAAAAGGTTTAGAACCTTTAGCAAAAGAAGTTTTCCAACAAACAGTAAAAGATTTGGAGGAAGCAAGTGCAGCTTATCTTTCTGAAGAATATGAGCTGCACACTGTCAGTGATGTGCTTGCTGGAGTAAATGATGTGATCGCTGAATGGATTGCAGATGACCCGACGTATCGCGAATATATACGTGAGCTTACCTGGAAAGAAGGCATGGTGCAAACCGAAGCGAAAAAACAAAGTGAAGACGAGAAAGAAATTTATAAAATGTATTATGAATACAGCGAAGCAGTGAAGTCGCTTGTTTCTCATCGTATATTAGCAATTAATCGTGGAGAAAAAGAAGATATATTGCGCGTGACGATAGAAGCTCCTGTAGAAAAAATACATGCTTATTTAAAGAAGCATTTGTTGAAAGATGAAGGAGAAAGTAAGTGTAAAGAGGTGATGGAAGCAGCCTTGGAAGATGGTTATAAACGTCTTATAGCTCCATCGGTAGAGCGAGAGATCCGGACACGTCTATCTGAAACAGCGGAAGCGCAAGCCATCAGCATTTTTTCTGAGAACTTACGGAATTTATTACTGCAGCCTCCGTTAAAAGGCCGGATGATTTTAGGAGTGGATCCGGCATTCCGTACGGGATGTAAGCTGGCGGTTATTGATGAAACAGGAAAAATGTATAGTGTTGGTGTCATGTTCCCTACTGCTCCAAGAAAGGATGTTGCCGGAGCAGAGAAAAAAGTGCTCGAATTAGTCCGAAAATATAATATCGAGTTAGTCGCCATTGGAAATGGAACAGCTTCCAGAGAAACAGAACAGTTTATTGCGGATACCATTGAAAAAAACCAGTTAGAGATTCCTTATATTATTGTGAATGAAGCGGGAGCAAGTGTCTATTCTGCCTCTCAGCTGGCGAGAGATGAATTTCCTGATTTAGAAGTAGAAGAGCGAAGTGCCGTCTCCATTGCACGCAGAGTACAAGATCCGCTGGCAGAACTTGTGAAAATTGACCCGAAATCAATCGGTGTTGGTCAGTACCAGCATGACGTAAGCCAAAAGGAACTGAATGGGTCGCTGTCTTTTGTTGTCGAAACAGCGGTTAACCAAGTTGGCGTAAATGTCAATACAGCATCGGGTTCTTTACTTGAGCATGTCGCCGGTTTAAGCAAAACAACCGCGAAGAATATTATCAAACAACGGGAAGAAATCGGCAAGTTTTCCAGTCGTCGCGAATTGTCGAAAGTTCCTCGTCTTGGACCGAAGACATATGAGCAGAGTATTGGGTTTTTGCGAATTGCTGATGGGGAGCATCCTTTAGATCAAACACCAATTCACCCGGAAAGTTATCAGCAAACAGAAAGATTATTGCTGGATCTTGGTTTTTCATTCGAAGACTTAGGAAGTGATGCACTGCAACGGGCACTTCAAGAAGTGGATACAACAAAAGTAGCGGATGAATTAAATATTGGTGTGCTGACATTGGAAGACATCATTAATGCTTTGCAGAAACCTGGACGAGATATGAGAGAAGATTTTCCGCAGCCTATTTTAAAACAAAAAGTACTCACTCTGGAAGATTTAACAGAAGGTATGGAAATGCAGGGAACCGTGCGAAATGTGGTTGATTTTGGGGCGTTTGTTGATATTGGAGTCGGTCAAGACGGGCTCGTTCATATTTCGAAATTAGCCAATCGTTTTGTGAAACACCCGATGGACGTCGTGGCAGTAGGTGATGTAGTTACGGTCTGGGTAGAGGAAGTGGATACAAAACGCGGACGTATCGCATTAACGATGACAGGACGAAACGATTAAAATGAGACGAGCCTTTGAAAAGTTGCTGATACAACTCATATGACTTTATCTCTGGATGAATTTTGCCTCAAGCTGTATTGTATTGATGACACTTGAAGCTTGATGACTTTCAGCAAATTTGAAGTCTTGAAAAGTACAAAAGAGGTAGCTTAAGATTTCGATTCACTAATCTTCGATAAAAATCAGGACAGTACATCGTTAAAACCTGAAATGGACTCTTGATAAATGGAAAACCAGGACTGTAAATGACTAAAACCTCAAATTAAGTCTCGATAAAAAAATAATCGGGACCCGTGTAGAGATAAAGCACAAATGGAGTCTTGATAAAACAAAAATCAGGACTGTAACTCGCTAAAACTCGCAACTGAGTCTTGATACTTCCGAAAATCAGGACTGGACATTGTTAAAACCTGAATCCGAGTCTCGATAACTCAAAAACCTGAACATATTTTTTATAAAACGGAGTTAAAGTAGTTATAGATAGGATAAAGTCATTTTATTTAAAAGGTTTCCTATATCGCAAAAAAGATTTGCATTATTTAAATTCTAATTAAGGATCATCACTATAAACTAATGGAACAAAAAATCTCCTCCGCTTGTAAATAGCGAGAGGAGATTTTTTCATTTATTTAATTCTCATCAAGTGCTGCTTTTACTTTATCCATAGAGATGCCGGCGGCTTTTGCAACGCCTTCTCCATAAGCCGGATCAGCTTTATAGCAATTTGTGATATGACGGATTTGAATAAATTCTTCTGCTCCTTCCATATCTCTTGCAGTGTTTCCAAATAGTGCTTCTTTTTGCTCGTCAGACATCAGGCGGAATAAATTACCTGGTTGTTCGTAGTAGTTGTCGTCATCCTGCCTGAAATCCCAGTGGGTTGCATCGCCTTGTAATTCCAAAGGCGGCTCCATTTGATCCCGCTGATGTTCCCAATGACCGTAGCTGTTTGGCTCATAATGCAGCTCACTGCCGTAGTTGCCATCTGTTCTCATTTGCCCATCGCGGTGGAAACTATGATACGGACATTTCGGCTGGTTCACTGGAATTTGGTGATGATTCACACCTAAACGGTAACGCTGAGTGTCTCCATAAGCAAATAAACGCGCTTGTAACATCTTATCTGGGGAGAAACCAACGCCAGGAACGATATTTGCGGGAGTGAACGCAGATTGTTCTACCTCAGCGAAATAGTTCGCAGGGTTTTGGTTTAATTCAAATTCGCCTACTTCAATTAAAGGATAATCTTTTTTTGACCAGACTTTTGTTAAATCAAACGGGTTGTCTTTATGGTTTTTCGCTTCTTCTTCGGTCATTACTTGAATGTACATCTTCCATTTAGGGAAGTTACCTTCTTCTATATTATTATAAAGGTCTCTCTGGTTTCGCTCGGTATCTTTTCCGTTAATTTCTGCTGCTTCTGCATCTGTTGTATTTTCAATACCTTGCTGAGTTCTCATATGGAACTTGACCCAGACACGTTCATTGTCTGCGTTAATCATGCTAAACGTATGGCTGCCAAAACCGTGCATATGACGGAATGATTTTGGAATGCCGCGGTCACTCATAATAATGGTTACTTGGTGTAAAGCTTCTGGTAAGCTGGACCAAAAGTCAAATTTATTATTGGCTGAACGCACATTCGTTCTTGGATCACGTTTTACAGCGTGGTTTAAGTCCGGGAAATGCATGGCATCGCGGAAAAAGAATACAGGTGTATTATTTCCGACTAAATCCCAGTTTCCTTCTTCCGTATAAAATTTCAGAGCAAATCCACGGATATCCCGTTCTGTATCTGGTGCACCGCGTTCGCCTGCAACAGTTGAAAAGCGGGCAAACATTTCTGTTTTCTTTCCGACTTCAGAAAAAATAGCTGCTTTGGAATACTTGGTAATATCGTTTGTTACAGTGAAGGTTCCATAAGCGCCTGAACCTTTTGCATGCATCCGTCTTTCCGGGATAACTTCACGATTAAAATGAGCTTGTTTTTCAATTAACCAAAAATCTTCTAATAAAACCGGGCCTCGAGGACCTGCCGTTTTAGAGTTGTGATTATCTGGAACAGGAGCACCCGCTGCAGTGGTTAGCTTTTTTTTATCATTTTCATGTTTACTCATACTATGTAGCACCTCCGTAAGTTATTTACAATTAATATAATATCATATGAAGTACAATTGAACAACAGATTAGTTTATGGATGGATTGTAAAAGAAGGTGGGGCTTTAAAATTCGTTGAAGCAATATTGGTATCCCTTACATTAAAATGTTCATCAAAATATTAATTATTATTTTATTCTCAATTAAAGTTTATAATTGATAAAAAGGAAATCTTAAAAGGTTTATAATAGCATCTCTTTTCGAATCATATTATAATCGGGAAAGACGTGTTAACATCCAGTCGTTTGAAGGAGTCGGTAAAAAATGGAGTGGAAAAATATATATAGAGGCGTCATGATGGGGATATCTGACCTTGTTCCAGGAGTGAGCGGAGGTACAATCGCCGTTCTTCTTGGAATTTATGATCAATTAATAGCAGCGATAAATGGTCTGTTCAGTAAAGATTGGAAAAAGCATCTATCCTTTTTAATCCCGTTAGTTCTTGGCGTGGGGAGTGCAATTCTTGCTTTTAGTCATTTAATCAGCTGGTTATTGAAGAACCATGAAAGTTTGACCCATTATTTTTTCTTAGGTTTAATTATTGGGATAATCCCATTTTTATTACGTGAGTCCAAAGCTTTCACTACCTTTAGATGGCGGCATGCAGGCCTCTTACTCTTAGGCGTTATACTTATTAGTTTGATACCGATTGATCAGACAGAAGGAGCTTTAATGACGAATTTGTCGCTCTCTTCCTATTTGTTGCTTTTCTTTGCTGGGATTGCTGCAAGTGCAGCGATGATTCTGCCGGGGATTAGTGGGTCTTTCGTGTTTTTAGTTTTAGGTACATATAATACAATAACTACTGCGGTTACTACCTTGAATTTGAAAATCATGATCCCTGTAGCAATTGGCATAGGTATTGGTATCTTGTCGATGAGTAAATTGATCCACTTCTTCTTGACTCATTTTCGAACGGCAACATTTGCCTTTATTATAGGTTTGGTTATTGGATCTGTGTTTTTAATTTTTCCAGGTATGGCTACAACCCTTCCAGGTTGGATGGGCAGCATCATTCTATGCTTGCTTGGTTTTGGGGTTGCTTATTTGTTAGGAAAAATTGAATATGAATAAAGTTTAAACTTTTGACTTTCATAAAAACGCATGCCAGCTTTCTTAACAAAGCTGGCATGCGTTTTATTATTAAGCAATATCAATGCTTAAATGCTGTTCTTCATGAAAAGTAACTTTCACATTGCGTAATACCTTTGGGTTTAAGACTTTGCGAGGCGTTAAATTGTATATTTCCTGAAATCGTTCTCTGGTAATACCACCGAAGTGTAAATTCGTAACCGCTTGATTATTAATGAGACTTACTTCTACTCGTTCACTTTCCGGTTGATCCCACTCAATTAAGAAGGGAAGTGTTTCGCCTTTTGTGAAATCATAGGTTGGAAAGAGCATTTTCCAAGATAAAGTGTTGCCATTCGGTTGGGTCCGATGGCCGTGAAAAGGGCCCCTAAAAGGAATGTCTTTTGCAGTGAAATGTGAGATATAATCATCTATTCGATCCGTTCTTAATGCAAATTGAAAAGGACCATTTTGTTTATTTTTCAATGTGTACATCAAATGCTGAATAAGCGGGTGGTCTAACTGTTCTGCTTTTTCTGCATCTCGAACCCCAAGCCACTCCATATAGCAGCTATTCGAGAAAAACGTTAAATAATTAAACGTACCCCAGTCTTCATGTTCACCGCCTTTGACCGACTTAACAGCAAAGTCAGCACCATATTTTGCACTTATCCCTGCAATATCTTGACCCGTCCAAATAACATGATCTAAATAGAGCAAAACTATCCCTCCTTTTGTCTATTCATATTGTAACAAAGAATGCTTCTTTTTACTTTAAAACTGAATTACGAGTAATAAAAGATTGCTTTCATTGTTAACATGGGAAAATTAAGCTGGTGATAAAAATGAACATCTTGCGACTTATGATGTATGTGTTTCGAACATTTATGGAAATCCAATACAAGCTAACATTAAATATGAACAAGTGAAAGAAGTAAAGCGTAGTGTGAAACGTGAGGAAAACGGGTATAGAATAGTAAGAAGGGTGTTTGGAAAGAGGGGATGTCTATGATTGGCTGCCTTATTTTACATGGCTATACGGGAGGCCCTTATGAAGTAGAGCCATTGCATGAATATTTAAAAGCCCATACAAATTGGCATATAGAAGTTCCTGTATTAGAAGGGCATGGACAAGAACTTCATCTTGAGGAAGTGACTTATGAGGTTTGGCTGGAAGAGGCGCAAGCTGCTCTGGATGAACTTCGTGTAATTTGCGACTCGGTGTATGTCATTGGATTTTCCATGGGCGGGATGATTGCGGCTTATTTAGCAGCGAATAATCATGTCGATAAGCTTGTTTTATTATCCACGTCTCGGAAGTATATCTCGTTTAAATATATGAGTTATTATATCGCAGAAATGGTTAGAGACGGATTTAGAGGAAAGCTTCATGAAAACAAAATGTACAACCATTATAAAACCAAAGTTGGCCATATTCCTTTTCGGGCTAACTTGGAATTTATGAAATTAGTCAGTCAAACAAAACCTTATTTAGAAGAAATCGCTTCCCCTATATTTATTGCACAAGGTCATAAAGACGGGATGGTGCCATTTCGCTCTGCGTACTCTTTGGAAAAAGAAATTGGTTCTGATAAAAAAGAAATTGTCTTTTTTGAAGAAGTTTCCCATTTAATATGTTTAGGCCCGCAGAATGCAGTATTAAATGATATGATTTTGCGTTTTTTAAAAAGCGAAGAAAGCACAACGAAGGATCAGGAATCTGTTTCTCAATGAAGAGTCAGAGAAATCTTTTCCTGAAGAAACATAAAAGGAGATGCATATACATGATGCATCTCTCGTCTTTCTGGCCGTTTAAAACCGCAGAATGTTGCGTCGAAAAACTCATTCTTTCTTATAAGAAAGGGTGACTTGTTTTTTGCGAGTGGTGCTCATCACGAATAAAAATAGCCCGAAAATAACAATCATTCCACCGAGCCACTGATGTTTGGTTACTGCTTCTTGTAAAATAATATAAGCTAAAATGCTGGCTCCGATAGGTTCGAAAACGGTAGCCATGGAAATCGTAGAAGTGCTTACCCATTTGAGTGCCCAGTTAAATAAGGTATGTCCTAAAAAGGTCGGGACAATTGCAAGGGCCAGAAAAATCGACCAGTGGTAACCGGAATAGGCGACTAAATTATTGTTTAAAATGACATTGTAGATAAGCAACGTAACCGAACTGACCCCATACACGACAAAAGTATAAGCTATGAGAGTATGATTACGACGCAGCTGTTGTCCTAAAAGAAAATAGCCAGTAACGAAAACAGCTCCTAATAAAGCAAGCAAATCTCCTAAAAAGGCCCATCCGCTCACTTGGAAATCGCCCCAGCTTATAATAATACTTCCGACAATTGTGATAAATAAACTAATAAACGCAGCGACTGAAAAACGTTCTCCGAAAAAGAAATATGTTCCGATAAAGGCAAATATAGGTTGCATGGCCACAAGGGTGACGGAACTGGCAACCGACGTCAGGTTTAAAGATTCGAACCAAAAAATAAAATGAAAAGCTAAGAAGAACCCTGATACAATAGCCAAGGCCCAATTTCTTTTAGACATATTTTTAATTTCTTTTTGATATTTGAAAAAGACCAAGGGCGCCATTATGATAACGGCTAAAAATAAACGATAAAACGCAATGACGCCGGCTGGTGCGTCCCCAACCAATTTCACTAAAATAGCAGAGGATGAAACTGAAATAACTCCAATAACGATGGCGACATACGGATTAAACGGAGGAAAGCGCATGTTGACCGCTCCTTTATACGACATAAGTTCATAACTGTATTTTAGCACATCTCGTTTGATAACCTAAACAAATGCGTTAAATAAGGATGGTGCAGGATTAAGTTTATTTTATGCCTTATATAGATTTAAAAGCGACGACCGATTTCAGCATGTCGTTCTGGTAGCTATTTTATGTTCATTCATGGTATACTATGTAGGTTGTATAAGATACACTGAGATATAGGAGGAAGCCTCCACTCACTTTAAGACAAACAATCAGCATATAAAATAAACACATCAATTTATTGCAGGAATCAGAGAGGTTGTACAAAAAGTCTGGTAATAATGACATCTTGAATAGTTCTAAGTGCATTGTTTTTATGTAACATGTATTCAAAATTTTACAAGTTACTGCAGAAATTTCAATTGCGCGGAAGATTTAAGTTTATTTATTATTCTTTTTGTTGGACTCAACACTTTAATTCTATGCAAATAGTGTTCAAAAAGATTTCGGCGAAAGCAAACAGATTGGGAAAATTCTCAATTACCGATACAAAACTAAAAATCCGAAATCATTCTGATATTTAAAAATCTTGGCATTCATGAAAAAAGGTTTCTTGAGATTGCGTCCTTCGTTTTCTTCAGAAGTTCTTCTGCTTTAGGATGCCAGATTTTAATGGATCATGCTGCACTTGCACTGATACAGTAAGAAAAAATTATCTCTTACTTGTTCTTGCGAATGGTCCATTAAATAAAAGCATTTTTGAACGATACCTTAAAGTATAATTTGCAGGTTTCCACTTATGTAACAATAATAGGTAGGAAAAGGAGAAAATCGATGACAACATTTAAAGAATTAAACATTTCGAACAATGTACAAAAAGCTTTGGACGCAATGGGGTTTGAAGAAGCGACCCCAATCCAGGCAGAAACAATACCAAAAGGACAAGAAGGAAAAGACGTCATTGGGCAAGCACAAACAGGAACAGGAAAAACAGCAGCTTTTGGAATTCCGATGATTGATCAATTTGACACGAAAACTAAATCGGTTCAAGGTTTAGTCGTTGCCCCGACTCGCGAGTTAGCCATTCAGGTGGCTGCTGAAATTAATCGTATTGGGAAATATGCCAACATTCGTGCATTAGCTGTATTTGGCGGACAGCCAATGGGCAGACAAATTCGTGCATTAAAGGATCGCCCGCAAATTGTTGTAGCAACTCCGGGCAGATTGCTGGATCATATACGCCGTCGCACGATTCGTTTGGATGAAATCAAAGTAGCTGTACTGGATGAAGCGGATGAAATGCTTAATATGGGCTTTATTGACGATATTAAAGACATTTTGAAAGCTATACCTTCTGAACGTCAGACATTGTTATTTTCGGCAACCATGCCAAAAGAAATCCGCGAGATTGCTTCTACATTAATGAAGCAGCCTGTAGAAATAAAAGTGAAAGCAAAAGAAATGACAGTAGAGAATATTAATCAATATTTCATGGAAGTTCCGGAACGGTACAAATTTGACACGTTAACGAATCACTTTGATATTCAATCTCCGACTTTGGCAATTGTGTTTGCACGTACGAAAAAACGCGTCGATGAAATTGCAGAAGGGCTTCAAGTAAGAGGCTTTCGTTCTGAAGGCATTCACGGAGATTTAACACAGGGCAAACGTTCAGAAGTCTTAAATAAATTTAAGCATGGACGAGTTGATTTCTTAGTGGCAACGGATGTGGCCGCACGTGGTTTAGATATTTCCAATGTGACACACGTCTATAACTTTGACATCCCGCAGGACCCGGAAAGCTATGTACACCGCATTGGTCGTACAGGTCGTGCAGGGAAAACCGGTGAAGCCATTTCATTTGTGACACCAAGAGAAATGTCACATTTGCGTCTCATTGAGCAAGTCACGAAGAGCAAAATGAAACGTATTGTACCACCAACCAATCAAGAAGCAGCAAGAGGTAAGCAACAAGCCACAGCAAACAATATTGAGAAAACGATTGAAGAAAATGAATTAAAATCTTTCAACGAAACAGCTACAGAGTTATTGGAAAATCATGATTCTGTCTCTGTTATTTCAGCAGCACTTAAGTTATTGACCAAAGAACGTAAAGATGTTCCTGTCCGAATATCAGCCGCTCAGCCCATCAGTGTTAAAAATAACCGAGGCGGTGGAAAAGGCCGTGGTAGAGGCGATTCGAACCGTCGAAATCAGGGTGGTAAACGATTTTATAATAAACGGCATTCACAAGGACAAGGAAAAGGGCAGTATCAAAAGCGTCGCAAAAACAATTACAAAAGCAAACAGCAGTAAGCAGCAACTCACGCATAAATTCAGTGATACAAACTGAGTTTATGCGTTTTTTAATTTCATACTTGAATCAATTTCATAAGTGTTGATTTCCAAAGTAAATCCAAACTATTGAAATAAAAATTGATGCAATGTTCAATATAACTTTTGTGATTGGCGTGTAGGATGGCTGACTCCTGCGGGAAGAAAAGCCTTGGGAAGACGAGGAAGGCCTTGGCCTGACGACGGCTTAACAGCTGCCCGCGGAAAGCGGCCATCCGGAACCCCAATCAAAGCGAAAATTTAATGATTCGGATTCTACTCCTCATTTTGAATGATGAAATTGACTCACTTTAATAAAAAATAATGAAAGAAATATAGAGAACCTATAAAATTCCTTGTTTTCATGCTAAACTAAAAAAAGAAAGTGGGGGGAAAAGATGCGTGAAGAACCAAAACATTTAATTGCCGTAAACGCCATTCGTGCATGGCGAATTTCAGCTATTATTTATATGATTATTTTATGGTTATTGATTATCGGCTTAGCTGTTTTGACTTATCTGTTTGATTTTTTACTCCTGTATATAAGCATTGCGGCTATTATTGGGGTTATTTTTACATTTTTTTTCGTTTATGCCATTCCTAAATTGCGTTATCGACGGTGGCGCTATGAGATCTTTGAACAAGAAGTCTATATTCAGCATGGTATTTTAATTATGACACGGACGATTATCCCGATGATTCGTGTGCAGCACGTAGAAACAGAACAAGGACCAATTTTAAAAAAATATCGCTTGGCGACGGTCATGATTTCGACCGCTGCTACTACACATCAAATTCCAGCATTGACCGATGAAGACGCTTCCGATTTACGAGATCGAATTTCGACGCTGGCAAGGGTGGATGAAGATGATGTTTAAAGATGATAAGCAGAGATTTGATGAAGAGAAGCGAGAAAATTCTCCGGAAAATTATCAGCTTTTACATGAAAGTAATGAACAGGAAACAGTTCCTGAAGACGAAGAGCCAGTGTTAGCGGCGCGCAGGCTTCACCCGGCAGGCATGCTTTTTTCATTTATTAAAATTGTTAAAGACTCTATCTTCGGGATTGGGATTGGGACAGTTGCCTTCTTCAGACAATCACCGACAAGCGCACTCTTGTTTATTGGAGGTTTAGCTGTTTTATTAATAGTGCTGAGTATTTTATCCTGGTCCCGTTTTACATATCGCGTGGAAGCAGGGGAATTACGAATTGAGCAGGGTATTCTTATTCGGAAAAAACGTTATATTTCTTTAAATCGGATTCATAAAATGGATATTTCAGCAAATCTGATTCACCGGCTCATTCATCTCGTCAAAGTACAGGTGGACACGGCGAGCAGTGGTGATAGTGCAGAAATGGAATTAAGCGCTGTACGTACGAAGCATGCTTACGAGCTGCGTAAAGTACTGAAAAATAAAACAGTAAAAACTCCTGCACCAAGTGAAACGGATGTAAATGAGAAAGAAGCTGCTGTGCCACATTCCATTCGTAAAATAACGTGGGGACGATTATTTATTGCAGGCACAACCTCAGGTAGTATAGGGGTTATTTTATTAGCTTTATTATTTTTGTATTCTCAAGCAGGCCAGTTTATCCCGGAAAATATCTTTAATGACACGGTGATGTGGATTATACAGTTAAGTGTTGTTTTTATAGTCGGATTAAGCGTGCTTGTACTTGTGTTGATTTGGTTTGCCGGGGTCTTGGGAACCATGATAAAATACGGAAATTTTTCCATTGAAAAACGGGCAAATGAGCTGTTTGTGGAGCGGGGGTTATGGGAAGCGAAAGAATTAACGATTCCATTTGACCGAGTTCAAGCGATTCAAATCGACCAAAGTATATTACGCCAGCCGTTTGGATTTGTTCAAATTTCTGCCATTATCGCAGGTGGATCGTTCGATAGCAAGGAACCATTTCCAGTATTATTTCCCTTGATGAAAAAAAAGGAAGTACCTGCTTTTTTAGAGGAGTTTGTGCCAGGGTATGAACATATTTTTCAGGAGGTCACTCCACTGGCTAAAAAAGGACTTAAATATTATATGGTGAAATCAATGCTGTTTTTTGTACTGGCATTGTTTCCGGTTCTCTACTTCTTTCCCCAGTTCAGCTGGGTTCCGATTTTGTTTATAGTACTAAGTGGCCTGATCGGCTGGTTTATTTTTAAAGAAGCTGGATACGCACTATTTGAGAAGCAAATTATATTCCAACGTCGGGGGTTATGGAATAAAAAAACAATGATGACCTTTCACCGACGAGTACAGACGACCGAAAAGAGCCGTCATAAATTACAGCAAATAGAAGCATTAGCATCCATTGAAATATCCTTAATCGGCTCGAGTGGGGTGGGGACTCACTTCAGATTACAGCATGTACAGGATGAAGCAGCAAACCAGATTGGTGATTGGTTCTCTTATCGAAAAAGACAACAAAAACAAGCAGAATGGCAAGAATAGTCAAAAGCCATTCAAACTTCGCGGGAGATAAATGCAAAACATCTGCAAAGCGAAGCACTGCAAGAAATGTTTTACATGAAGTACCGATCAAGACACGAAGAACATATATGTAAACTGGTCAGCCAAGCACGAAAAAAGTGGAAAATGCCCACCAAAAATCAATCATACCTGAGTCAATTTCATCATTCAAAATGAGGAGTAGAATCTGAATCATTAAATTTTCGCTTTGATTGAAGTTCCGGATGGCCGCTCTCCCCGGGCAGCTGTTAAGCCGTCGTCAGGCCAAGGCCTTCCTCGTCTTACCAAGGCTCTTCTTCCCGCAGGAGTCGGCCATCCTACACGCCAATCGCAAAAGTTATATTTTATAAACACGAACATTGCATAATTTTTATTTCAATAGTTCGGATTTACTTTGGAAATCAACACTTATGAAATTGATTCACCTCTATAAGACATATCTATAATAAAAATGAGATGTGGTAAAATTGTGAAAATAGTTGTATCCATTACAAATTGTGGTAAAATAGATAAAGTAGTAAAATAGACCGGGAAGGTTATTGTTGAGGTGGGAAAGAGATGGGAAGAAGTGACCGAAAAAAATCACGTAAACTATGGTTGAAAATACCAATTATTGTTATTATTCTATTGATTTTAGGTGTTGGTGTTTATGCATTTACCGTATATAATAATGCGAAAAGTACTGTGAATGATAAAATGCAAAGTCAAGTGGATTCGATTGATACCAGTTTAACTAAAAAGAAGCTGAACGAAACCGAGGCGCTAAACGTGCTATTGTTGGGGATCGATTCAGAAGAAGATCAAGCCGGACGTTCTGACGCTATGATGATTATGCGACTTTATCCTGAGACGGATGAAATGAAAATTGTCAGTATTCCTCGGGATACACGAGCCGAAATTGTCGGTAAAGACAAAGAAGATAAAATTAATCATGCTTATGCTTTTGGAAAAGAGGATATGGCCGTTGCGACTGTGGAAAATTTTCTGGATATAGAATTGGACTATTATGTAGCTATTAACATGGATGGCTTGGTTGAATTAGTTGATGAATTAGGCTCCATCACAGTTGATAATGAAGTGGAATGGTCAGATAATGGATATGATTTCCCGACAGGTACTGTTGAAATGGATGGCGATAAAACAATGTCCTATGTTCGCATGCGTAAAGAAGATCCAGAAGGGGATTTCGGACGCACAACGCGGCAGCGTAAAGTGATTGAAGGTATTTTACAAGAAGGTGCTTCAGCTGGTTCTGTACCTAAAATCAAATCACTAACAGAAGTGTTAGGGAATAATATGTCCACCAATATGGATTTTGCCGATATGAAAAAGTTGTTCTCCGGCTATAGAGACACAAGACGAAACGTGGATGAATATATGCTGGACGGCGAAGGAACGAATATCGACGGTGTGTATTATTTACAAGTGCCGGATGAAGAGATTCAAAAAGGTCATGATATTTTAACAGAAGATGAGTCATAAATAAAAAAGCTCTGCCAATTATAAGCAGAGCTTTTTTTATGGTCCAACGTTCATTGGAAGTCGCCGTCCGTCCTGCGTCATTTGCATAAAAGCGCTGAAAGTCATTTAATTCTTTTTCTATTCTCTTTTAAATTTGCTGCCTTTTTTATGTTTCTGTAAATTCTCTAAAAGCATGGCATTTGCACTGCTTTTTTCTTCCGTAGCCGCGACGTTGACGGCTATAATACGGTATCCATACTGAGGGGAATATGCTAAATCAAACCAGATGCCCGGTACACTGTAATCGGGCAATTTATTTCTTTCCAGGGTTATTTCCTCGTTATTTTCTTCTATTAAAATGACTGCCAGATTTTTTTCAAATCGATCTAATACGCCCTTCATGACTATTCGCCTCCTGTACAAGCTATTTCTTCTGCTATAATTTCTTCCAGTCTTCCATCGCCTATCCCACTTACCCGGGATAAATCGTCAATGGAATCAAACGGTCTAAGTTCCATAAGTTCTTCTGCTCTTTTTTCACCGATATGTTTAATCTCTGTCAGCTCAGCGACTGATGCTTTATTAATATCGACACAGCCAGAAGAGTCTTTGTCTCTAGTTTCTTTTTGTTCTTTGTCACCTGCTTCAACGTCTCCAGATTCTTTGTCAGTCGTTAAGGACGCCTCTTTGCCGTCTGTTTCCACTGTAATCGTGCCATGTACATCTGTTCCATATAATTCTATTCCCTTTTCTGCAAATAATGACACTACTTCTTGATCAGGATGATCATATTTATTATCTGTTCCAGCGCTGTAAATCGCTTCTTCAGGGTCTACAGCATCGATAAAATCCGAACTGCTTGATGTATCTGATCCGTGGTGACCTAATTGTAAGTAATCTACTTGAAGAGGGACGTCCCGGTTCATGATTTGTTCTTCTTCTGCTTTTCCGGCGTCGCCTGTAAATAGAAATGATACATCCTTAAAAGCAGCATGGAAGGATAGCGAATCTTCATTTAAATCTCCGGTTAAGGAACTTGGGTGAAGAACTGTAAGTGTTAATGGGCCGACATCAAACACATCTCCGGCAAGTGGTTCTTCATAATTGGCATCACTCTCTTCTACTGCTTGCAACGCTTCTTGGTAGACAGTCGAATTAGCTGAATTTCCTGTCATCCAAACTTCCTCGACGGAGAAATGTTCCATGACGTTCGCTAATTGTCCGATATGATCTGCATGCGGGTGACTGACAATAATGATATCAATGGTTTCTACATCTTCATTTTTTAAAAATGGAACGACTTCATCTCCTTGCCAATCGCCGGTATCATATAAAATTGTATAACTTTCTTCTTGATTTTCATAATCGAAAAGCGTTGCATCCCCTTGTCCGACGTCGATATAGTCTACTTGAAGAGTACCATCTTCCTGAGATTTTTCTTTTATTCCTTCTTTTTCATTAGCTTGTTCCTCTGCTATCGTTGGCATTTCTTTGAGATGTAACTCAGTCGTTTTTTCAAGTAATTGTAAATTTTCGCCTGGGGAAAACGCTAAACTTAGACAACTGGCGATAAGAAAAAGGAAAAAGAGCATCTTGCTGACTGTTTTGTGCATTGTTTGGCCTCCTCTTTTGCATCGTAGCAAATTGCAGAATAAAAGACCAGAAACCGCCAGGAATATTTTAGATGCCATCCTTATTGATACGAATAGTTGCTCGAAGGATGCTTTTTTTGGTATGATAAAGGTTGTTATTACAGGAAGTTATCAAACTATTTATAAAGTTTTTGGATATATTTCACGGAGGTGAAGAAATGGGTTTTTCAAAAGATGAATTAGTACATATTGCGGACCAATCGCGTTTGAATTTAACGGAGGATGCCTCTGATAAGTTTGTAAAAGATGTAAGAGACATTTTAAATTTTACAGCGAAAATTCAGGAAATAAATACAGATGGCGTAAAGCCGACAACAAATGGAAACGCAAACCATAGCAGAATGCGCAAGGATGCTGCAGTTAAATGGGATAAACAGAAAGAAGCTTTAAATCATGCACCAGAGCATGACGGGGAACATTTTGTTGTACCGCCGATTATGGACTGAGGAGGTTAAAGGATGTCTTTATATAATTATACAATCAAACAAGTTGAAACGATGTTAAAAAATAAAGAAATATCTGCTGAAGAATTAGCGAATCAATCGTTAGGACAAATTAAAGCAGTAGATGAGGACGTGCAAGCTTTTTTAACGGTTACGGAAGAAGATGCGCTGCAAAAAGCACAAGCTATAGATGAAGAAGCGGCTTACGATGCGCCTCTTGCAGGGATTCCTGCAGCGATTAAGGATAATATTGTAACAAACGGAGTTCCAACAACTGCAGCAAGCCGGATGCTGGAAAATTTCACAGACCCGCTTTACAATGCTGCAGTCGTAGAAAAACTGCAGGCAGCGCGCGCCGTATCCATGGGAAAAGTAAATTTAGATGAGTTTGCAATGGGGTCGTCTACAGAAACCTCTGCTTTTAAAAAGACGACAAACCCTTGGAATAAAGACTATGTTCCTGGTGGTTCCAGTGGAGGGTCAGCAGCAAGTGTCGCTAGTGGAGAAGTAATGTTTTCTTTAGGGACGGATACAGGTGGATCGATTCGCCAGCCAGCTTCTTTCACTGGTTTAGTAGGTATGAAACCTACATATGGATTAGTTTCCCGCTATGGTGTGATTGCTTTTGCTTCCTCTTTGGATCAAGTTGGTCCATTAACAAGAACAGTCGAAGATAATGCCCGCGTGCTGGAAGTGATTGCAGGAGTCGACGAAAGAGATGCGACAAGTCGGGATGCTGCAGTTCCAAGTTACAGAGAGGCATTGCAGGAAAATGTAAAAGGGTTGAAAATTGCGGTTCCGAAACAGTTTTTAGGAGAAGGTGTTTCCTCGGATGTTCGTGAATCTGTTGAGAATGCACTGAAAATGTTCGAATTATTAGGTGCTTCTTGGGAAGAAGTGAATTTACCGCATCTTGCCTATGCAGACGCAACGTATTCTGTGATTAGCAGTGGAGAAGCAGCATCCAGTCTTGCCCGTTATGATGGGGTGCGCTACGGACATCGCTCCGAGCAGGCGACAGACATGATCGATATGTACAAACAATCCCGCACGGAAGGGTTTGGCGAAGAAGTCAAGCGCCGTTTGCTGTTTGGTACAACCGTGTTAACTGGCGAGCGCAACGAGACTTTTTTCCGCCAGGCTCAAAAAGTACGGACGTTGATCGGAAATGATTTTGAAGCTGCCTTTAACCAGTATGATATTATAGTAGGTCCGACAACGCCAACTGCCGCCTTCAAGTTTAATGAAAAAGTGGACCCTCTGACGATGTATATGAATGATATGTTGACGGTTCCTGCAAATTTAGCCGGCCTGCCAGCTTTATCTATTCCAAGCGGGTATACAGAACTTGGTTTGCCGCTTGGCTTACAATTAATCGGAAAGCATTTTGATGAAGAATTATTATATCGTGTCGCTTATACATTTGAACAAGCAACGAATCATCATAAGAAACGTCCGAGCAATGGAGGGACACAAGAATGAATTTCGAAACAGTAATTGGTTTAGAAGTACATGTGGAATTGAAGACGAAATCAAAAATATTTTCATCAAGTCCGAACGCGTTCGGCGACCATCCAAACGAGAATATTAACCCGAAAGACTTAGGCTTCCCTGGCACCTTGCCTGTTCTGAACGAAGAAGCGGTGAATTACGGCATGAAAGCTGCTCTTGCGTTGAATTGTGATATTGCATCCGAAACTGTATTTGACCGCAAGCACTATTTCTATCCGGACAACTCCGCTGCCTATCAAATTTCTCAAGATGAACAGCCAATTGGCGAAAATGGTTGGATAGATATCGAAGTGAATGGTGAGAAAAAGAAAATTGGCATTGAACGTATTCATTTAGAAGAAGACGCAGGGAAGTTGACGCATGGTGCGGACAGTTCACTCGTTGATTATAACCGTCAGGGCACTCCATTGATTGAAATAGTCTCTGAAGCAGACATCCGCTCTCCGGAAGAAGCATATGCATATTTAGAAAAACTTAAAAGCATTATTCAATACACAGGTGTTTCTGACGTACGAATGGAAGAGGGTTCCCTTCGCTGTGATGCTAATATCTCTTTGCGTCCTGAAGGTCAGGAAGAGTTTGGTACAAAAACAGAGCTGAAAAACTTAAATTCGTTTGCCTTCGTGAAAAGCGGGTTGGAACATGAAGTAGAACGTCAGACGGAAATCTTATCGGATGGCGGCACGATTGAACAAGAGACGCGTCGCTACGATGAGAAGTCGAAAAAGACGGTTCTCATGCGTGTCAAAGGCAGTGCGGACGATTATCGTTTCTTCACGGATCCTGATATTGTACCACTTTATATTGATGAAGCTTGGAAAGAAAAGATTCGCGCGGAAATTCCTGAATTGCCAGATGCTCGGATGAGCCGTTATATAGAAGAATTGGATTTATCGGCTTATGATGCAGGAGTAATTACGTCTACTAAGGAAATGGCGGATTTCTTTGAAAAGACAGTGAATTTAAATGCTGATGCGAAACAAGCAGCAAACTGGCTTATGGGTGATTTATCCGCTCATTTAAATAAACAAGGGTTAGAATTGCATGATTTAGCCATCACACCAGAAGGGTTAGCCAAAATGATTAACCTTGTCAAAGATGGCACTATTTCGTCTAAAATTGCGAAGAAAGTATTTGCAGAGCTATTAGAAAATGGCGGAGACCCTGAAAAAATTGTAAAAGAAAAAGGACTTGTCCAAATTTCTGATGAAGGACAATTAAAAGAAGTTATTACACAAGTACTGGATGAAAACGAACAATCCATTGCCGACTATAAAGATGGTAAAGGGCGTGCGCTCGGCTTTTTAGTTGGCCAAGTGATGAAAGCGACAAAAGGACAGGCCAACCCGCAAATGGCGAATAAAATTTTAGAAGAAGAAATAAATAAGCGCTAATCATCGAAAAACTGAGACAGAAAACCAAGAACATTGAAAATTGGATGTAAATGCGTATGAACAGCCTCTGTATCGTGGTACTCATAGTGACGATTGTTCTTTGCTTATGGCAATCAAGACTGTTTGTTGTTTGTTTTGATTGCAACAAATACAACTTGTTTTAGCTAAGAAATTATTTTATTCTGTAAAAAAGGCGTTTGATTTGATTAAATGAACTGTTATCTAGGTAAGGCATAAGCTTCATGACGGCTTAAAATACTTGATCGAGGCTTATAGAGGAGGACTTTTTTGTGAAAAAAGCACGAATTATCTATAATCCTACTGCAGGGCGAGAAGCTTTTAAAAAAGAAATGGCGAGTGTATTAATGCGTTTTGAGCAAGCAGGTTATGAAACCTCTACACACGCCACAACTGGGGCAAATGACGCTACAAAAGCTGCAGAAATTGCAGTGGAGCGTCAATTTGATCTGATAATCATTGCGGGCGGTGACGGCACTATTAACGAGGTCATTCGCGGTATCGCAGAAAAAGAATATCGTCCGCAAATTGGGATCATCCCTGCTGGAACGACGAATGACTTTGCGCGAGCGTTAGAGTTACCGAGAGAAATCCATAAAGCGGTGGACATCATTTTAGAAGAAAATAATGTTAAAGCGTTGGATATTGGAAAAGTGAATGGTCATATTTTTGTCAATATTGCAGGCGGTGGAGATTTAACCGAGTTAACTTATGATGTCCCAAGTAAATTAAAAGCCGCAATTGGTCAAATGGCATATTATATTAAGGGGATTGAAAAATTACCCTCGCTGCGTCCTGTTACTACGGTTATTGAATATGATGATGAAGTGATTGAAGAAGATATTATGTTGTTTTTAATTGCCAATACTAACTCTGTTGGCGGATTTGAAAAGTTAGCTCCTGATGCTGCCATAGATGACGGTTATTTTGATCTCATCATTTTGAAAAAAACAAATTTAGCAGAATTTCTTCGGATTGCTTCTTTGGGTATGCGTGGCAATCATATCGGAGATAAAAATATCATTTATAAACAAGCGAAACGAATTAAAATAACCCCGAAAGAAAAAATGCTGCTGAATATCGACGGAGAATATGGTGGCATGTTGCCAGGGGAGTTCATCAATTTACATCAACATATCGATTTCCATATAAGCGATGCTTTTCTAAAAAAAGAAGCGGCTTTAAAAGAGCGAAATGCAGCCATTGAAGAATAAAAGGCGAGCATTGCGCTCTTTTATTTATGGAATAAAATAAAGCTGTTTGATAATCTTGATTACCGGGTTTGCTGGGACAGGAAGTTTCCTGTAATAAAAAAAGTTGAGGCTTCACCCAGTTTGTCTGTGCTGAGGTGTTACTACGACAAACGATGGACAGAAATGAAACTCAATGTCGTAGTAGGAGTGTTTACTCGGACAAACAGAATTGCAAATTGACTTATTTGTCCTGGTAGAAGGGCTTACTACGACAAACGACCGGCAGAAACGTGATTCAATGTCGTAGTAAGAGTGTTTACTCGGACAAACAGAATTGCAAATTGACCTATTTGTCCTTGTAGAAGGGCTTACTACGACAAACGACAGGCAGAAACGTGATTCAATGTCGTAGTAGGAGTGTTTACTCGGACAAACAGAATTGCAACTTGACTTATTTGTCCTTGTAGAAGGGCTTACTACGACAAACGATGGGCAGAAACGTGATTCAATGTCGCATTAGGAGTGTTTATTCGGACAAACGAAGCAGAAAGTTCACAGATTTGTCTTGGTAAGGGGATTTATTCTAATAATCCGCTGCCTGGTATTGGATGATTTATTTAGAAATGAGATGACAGAATGCGGAAGTATAAATTATTACCGGTTTGGTACCTATTCACCATAATATAAGCATTTTAAAAGCCTTATTTTGAATTCTAATAATGCCTTTTATTAAATCAGATAAGTATATCATTTTATATGATAATGGAATCGCTTACAATCATTTTATTTATATAGAAAGATAGCGTATCATAAAAATAAAGATGTCTTATAATCAGGAAGGGGAACGGCATGGTGAAGTTCAATTCAGTGTTCGATGTAATTGGCCCGGTAATGGTTGGTCCTTCTAGTTCCCATACAGCTGGGGCGGTACGGATAGCAAAAATCGCACGTGATTTATTCCATCAGCCGATGACTTGGGCGACCATTTATTTGTATGGTTCTTTTGCAAAGACATATAAAGGGCATGGAACAGACTTAGCGTTGATTGGCGGTTTATTGGGTTTTGACACGAATGATACAAGAATGCGACAAGCAGACGAGCTGGCAGAGGAAAAAGGATTAAAAGTTTCGTTTTTAGAGGATTCTGCTGCGACAGACCATCCCAATACAGTTCGAATGCAAGTAGGAAACGAAAAAGAAAGCATGGAACTAGTCGGTATTTCGATTGGCGGGGGAAAAGTGGAAATCAAAGAGTTGAACGGCTTTATGCTGCAACTTTCCGGAAACCACCCTGCAATCCTTGTAACCCACAACGATCGGGCAGGTGCTATTGCATCGGTGGCACAAATTTTAGCAAAATATAAAGTGAATATTGCACATATGGAAGTGAATCGAAAAGACTTGGGTAAAGAGGCGCTTATGATTATCGAGACAGATCAGAATATGGACGAAATCATGATGCGGGAGTTAAAAGACACGCCTTATATTAACCAAGTATCGAAAATTGTTACCTGATGAGGAGGGGTTTTGTGAATTTTCGGACAGTAGAAGAATTACTTCAAATAACAAAAGACGAAGAAATTTCTATATCGGAAGTAATGATTCGTCGGGAAATGGATGTTAAAGACCGAACCTATGAAGAAGTGTACGAAGAGATGGAAAACAATTTAACCGTCATGGAAGAAGCAATTGAACGGGGCATTAATGGAGTGGAGTCCGTAACAGGTTTAACCGGAGGCGATGCAGTGAAAGTGCAGGAGTACATGAAAAATCAGACTCCTCTTGCAGGTCATACGGTACTGGACGCTGCCAGTAAAGCCATGGCGACAAACGAAGTAAATGCGGCAATGGGCGTGATTTGTGCGACTCCGACTGCAGGAAGTGCGGGGTGTGTGCCAGGTGTTCTATTTGCAGTAAAAGAACAATTACAGCCGACACGGGAAGAAATGGTACGCTTTTTATTTACCTCAGGCGCGTTCGGTTTTGTAGTTGCGAACAATGCGATGATATCTGGAGCTGCTGGGGGATGTCAGGCAGAAGTAGGGTCGGCGGGAGCAATGGCCTCTGCCGCAGTAGTCGAAATGGCAGGAGGTACGCCGGAACAATCGGCGGAAGCTTTTGCAATGACACTGAAAAATATGCTGGGACTGGTCTGTGACCCTGTGGCAGGGCTCGTTGAGGTGCCATGTGTAAAGCGGAACGCAGGAGGATCCTCTTTAGCAGTAGTTTCAGCGGATTTAGCTTTAGCAGGTGTGACCAGCAGAATCCCATGTGATGAAGTAATCGGGGCGATGTATAAAATTGGCCAAACGATGCCAGTTGAGCTGAGGGAAACTGGTGAAGGCGGATTAGCTGATACACCTACAGGCAGGTTTATGCGTGATAAGATTTTTGGTACAGCGTAACAAATTAGAAAGAACAGAGGAAGCATGCATACAAAAGAAGCTTAACGTACCAATTCCTTAAAATATAAGCTGTATACGAGCGATATATAAGCAAAGCAAAGCTAGCAATGACCTCTTTTATTTGAAAAGATCTTAGTATTGAAATGAATTGCGTAAAGAATATGGAAAAGGCACATGAAAATTTACAAAAGTAAGTGGAGCAGGCCGGCAAGTATTTAAAAAAATACATCTCCAGATTGGGATGATTTACAGGTAACCTATTTCATCTGGAACAAAAAGAATGGCGGTAAAGACAGTAAGGGAAATTCCTTTACTGTTTTTGAGCGGGATTAAAGTTATTCATTCGTTGTTGCATTACAAAGCTCTATTTCTGTGCTAAGCTATGGAATAGTTGAAATGTTGAAAGAGAAACGAATAAAGGAAGATGAATATGGCAAAGACCAAAGCTCCGGTACAAAAAAATCAAAGCATCGAGTTAACTTTTACAGATATCACCCATGAAGGAAATGGTGTTGGAAAAGTACAAGGCTATCCCATTTTTGTTCCACTTGTATTGCCTGGTGAAACTGCTTCTATCAAGGTCGTAAAAGTAAATAAAAAATTTGGGTTTGGGAAGTTATTGGAAATAAAGGAAGCAAGCCCAGAAAGGGAAACACCGCCCTGTGCTGTTTTTCATAAATGCGGCGGCTGTCAACTGCAGCATATGAGCTATGCGATGGAGCTGCAAATGAAAAAGAATCAAGTGAAAAATGTTATGAAAAAAATTGCTCACATGGAAGATGTTCCCGTTCACCCAGTAATCGGGATGGAGGAACCGTGGAGATACCGGAATAAAATTCAAATACCAGTCGGTGAAAAAAACGGAGAATTGATAACCGGCTTTTATCGGCAGCGCAGTCATGAAATCATTGATGATATGAAGACTTGTATCATTCAAGATCATACAGGGGATGATTTACAGGAAGCAGTACGCGGCATAGCGAATGATTTAGGCATACGTGCGTACGATGAAACGAATCATCAAGGAGATTTACGTCATATCATTGTACGTTCTGCTTACGAAACGGGAAAAGCGATGATTGTGCTTGTGACCAGAACAGAACTAACCCCGCAACTGGAAACTTTAACGGAAAAAATAACTCAAACATATCCGCAGGTGAGCTCCGTTATTCAAAATATAAATTCTGCCCGGACAAATGTCATTTTAGGGAAAGAGTCACGGACACTGTTCGGGGATGATTATCTAGTCGATCATATGGGTGAATTGGAGTTTTTCATCTCTGCAAACTCCTTTTATCAAGTGAATCCTCCACAAACCAAACAGTTATATGAAAAAGCTCTGGAGTTTGCCGCTGTTGATGCGGGTGATACTGTTGTAGATGCTTATTGCGGTATTGGCACTATATCCCTGTTTTTAGCTCAAAAAGCCAAGCAGGTATACGGGGTGGAAATTGTTCCAGAAGCGATTCAAGAAGCAAAAATGAACGCGAAACAAAATAATTTGGATAATGTGGAATTTGTGGTCGGCAAAGCAGAAACCGTGATGCCGCAATGGACAGCTGATGGTTTGCGTCCGGATGTAGTCGTAGTGGACCCTCCGCGCAAAGGCTGCGATGAAACATTATTGCAAGCGATGATGAACATGGAGCCAGAACGGATTGTTTACGTATCCTGCAATCCCTCGACGCTCGCCAGAGATTTACGCATCTTAGCCGACGGAGGATACAAAACCCGTGAAATCCAACCAGTAGATATGTTTCCGCAAACGATGCATATCGAGAGTGTGACGCTTTTAGAAAAAAGGAAAGTAACAACGTGAATGAGGGAAGACGTCGCTGATGTTCTTATTTATCGAATGTGCTTTTGAAAAGGTGTAAGAGTTTTAGAATAGACATTCATCAGGCTTTCGTTTTCACAAATATTTTAAGTAAGCTAAAAAATCTCTCTAACGGGAACGGCCCTGTTAGAGAGATTTTACTGTGTTATTTATTCGTTTTTATCATCTGAATCTTTGGATTCCCTTAAGAGTTTTTCTAAAGCATTTAAAATGTCTTTATTTGTGACGTCGTCTGTTTGTGGAGAAGGGGAATCTTCTTTTTCTGTTTCAGTTTCCTCCTCAGGTTCTTGCTGTTTTGTTTCTCCCTTTTCTTCTTCTGGTGCTTCCTGTTTAGAAGATGCTGTATCCGATTCAGCAAGCTGTTCTTTTTCTTTATTTTCCACTTGAGAAAATACATCCATTTTATTTGTCTGTTTCTCCAATTTATTTTGTTCGATTTCAGCATTTGAAATCACGGTTCCATCTGCTGTAACAAATTGTCGATTCATGATTCTGGTTTCTTTATCTAAGAAGCTGTATAACACAGGCACAATAAATAAAGTTAAGAACGTACTACTGATGAGACCGCCAATCACACTAATTCCCATTGGCTGCTGTATTTCCGTTCCTTCTCCAATGCCTAAAGCTAATGGAACAACTCCTAAAATGGTCGTTAGGGCAGTCATTAAAATCGGTCTCGTTCTTTGTTTAACCCCTTCGACAATGGCGTCTCGCGATGGCATGCCTCTTGCTTTTAATTGATTGATATAATCAATCAGCACAATACCGTTATTCACGACAATTCCGGCTAAGACGATAACTCCAATAAAGACAGTAACACTTAATGGTGTTTGCGTCAGAGTTAACGCGAGCATAATACCGATGGCGATTAAAGGGACGCTGAACATAACGACAAACGGGTATTTAAAGGATTCGAACTGACCTGCCATGACCAGGTAGATAAACAGTAATGCAAGGATAAACGCGAATCCCAAACTTTCTACAGCATCATCCAGCAGATCCTGTTCCCCTGTAAAGGCATAACTGGTCGTGTCTTCCAAGTCGGCATCATCGATAATATCTTCAATCGTAGTAGAGATTTCATTTAAATTGGTGTCGTTTGTATAAGTGACGGTGAATTCTGTACTTGGCTCCTGGTCCAGTCGATTGAGCGTTGTTGGCCCATCGCCTTCATCTAAATCCGCTAAATCCTTTAAGGCGATATAATCCCCGTCACTATTTGGAATCAGCAAATCATCGAGATTATCTTTTTTATCAAAGTGTTCATCATCGTATTTTACCACGACTTCAAAAGTATCATCGTCCTCCGATTGAATCGTTGTTGCTGTTTCGCCTCTGGTCACATGGTCGACTGTTTGGGCGACTTCTCCTGGAGTCAGACCATGATCCCGAACCTTATCATCGTCCAGATCAATTTGCATTTCGGGTGCCCGTTCTTCTTCAGAGGTGGTTACTTCCCGCACCGTATTTTCATCTTCTAAATCATCTTGAATGTCATCACTTGCATCATCCAGACGATCTTGTTTTTTATCACTCAAAGTAAAGACAGCTGTATTAGCTTCACCACCGCCAACGGCTGCTTCTGTAGAGAGTGAAATATCAGCATCAGGGTCTACTCCTTCGACTTCATCTTCTATATCTTCTACAAAATCAAGGGTTGTCTGATCCCGGTCTTCGGCATCTTTCATGGATACAAACATGCTGGCTTCATCAGAACCTGATGGGCCGTCCATAGCAGAAGTTTCTTCATCATTTCCAGCAAGTGCCATATAATCTTTGACATCTGACTCACTCTCGAGGATGTCTTCAATATCTTCAACGGTATCTGTTGTTTTCTCCAGTTTTGTACCGTTTTCCATTTCAATATCAATGGAGAAGAAACCTTGGTCGGTTGCCGGAAGGAAATTAACACCGGTTTTCGCTAAACCAAGTCCGCCCACAGCTAACAGTACGGTCACGATAATAATCGTTATGAAGCGGTGGCTCAGCACCCAATTGACTGAACGCTCTATCAGATTCATGGACCTCGAGTTTTGCCGTTCTGATTCTTTACTTTCATCTGGAGCCGTAAGCACACGACTGGCAATCATTGGTACTACCGTTAATGCAACAAATAAGGAAGCAATCAAGCTGAATGCGATTGTCAAAGCAAATTCGGTGAAAATATTTCCGACAATGCCACTGATAAATACAATAGGCAGGAACACGACAATCGTTGTTAAAGTAGAAGCTGTGATGGCGCCGCCAACTTCTTTCGTTCCTTCTGAAGCAGCGATTCTCGGTGTTTTCCCCATGGACAAATGCCGGTAAATATTTTCGATAACAACAATGGCGTTATCTACAAGCATTCCAATCCCTAAAGCTAAACCGCCCAGTGTCATAATATTTAAGCTCACATCTGTGAAATAAAGAAATGCGAACGTAACGATGACTGAAAAAGGTATGGCAATGCCAATAATCAAAGGTGTTTTCAAATTTCTCAGGAAGAAAAAGAGTACAATCATTGCGAAGACAGCACCTAGAATTAATGCAGTTGTGACACTGTCTATCGATTGATTGATAAACTCTCCTTCATCAAATAAAGAAGTAACGGATAAATCTTCATACTCTTCTTTATCCAACAGGTCATCCAGCTTATCGTTAAACCGGTCGGAAACGTCTGCTGAGTTCGCATCTGATTCCTTCATTGCCGTAAGTTGCAATGCCGGACTTTGGTTGGCTCTCGTAATAGCCGTTTGTTTTTCCGTACCTAACTTGACATCCGCTACATCGGATAATGTAAGATCATCATCAATTTCAAGGTCTTTTAAACCGTCTTCTCCGTCAATTGTACTTAATACTCTTGTGGATAAAGACTTATCATCTGTTTCGACGGTCCCTCCAGGTACAGCATTTTCATTTGTCTGAATCAGCTGGACAATATCATCCTGGGTTAAATGATTCTTTTTTAATTTATCCTGGTCCAGATTAATTAAAAATTCTTCCGTTAATCCCCCGGATTGATCAACGTTGGCCACTCCCTTCATTCGTTCCAACTCGGTTTGGAAATCTTCCACATCATCTTGGAAGTCCACCACATCATCGCTCTCGTCGGAGGTGACAGCTAATTGATTCATCCCCATCATGGACGGATCGAACTTCATAAATTGCGGGTCATTCGCGTCATCGGTAATCTCCGCCTGATTCATGGATGTAATAATGTCCTGCTCCACATCATCGATAGAGGAAGACCAGTCAAATTCCAGTAATACTAACGTCATTCCTTCTTCTGAAGTAGAGGTCATTCGGTCTAATTCAGGCAATGTTGATAATTCTTCTTCTAAAGGTTTGGTGACTTTATCTTCGACTTCTTCGGGGCTCGCTCCTTCATAGCTTGATACTACAGCTGCAACAGGGGGGTCTATTTCCGGAAAAAGCTGCAACGGCAATTTGGTCAACGATACTGCGCCCAGTAAAATAAATAATATCATGCCAACAATAGTTAACTTCGGGCGCTTAATCGACAAATTCGTTAATTTCATATTGTCGTCTCCCTCTTTCTTTCTACAGTTTTTTTAATTTTGATGGAAATATCACGGAATGTTTTTAAATCCTCTTCGGAAAGTTGCATTAAATAAGCGGAGGAAATATCATTTCTGGTTTTCTCCATTTGCTGCATTATTTTCCTGCCTTCATTACCTAAAGTTACAAATGTTTGTCTTCTTTGTTCCGGGTCCAGCTCCCGTTCGATATAATCTTCTTTTTCCATTTTCGAGAGCAGTTGACTGACCGAACTGGAAGATAAATGAAGTAATGCTGCCAAATCTTTGACATACAAAGATTCATACCGGTCCAGCATAACTAAAACGATGCGATATTTCTCCGGGATATCCTGATAGACACCGCCAAATTCTTCATTGATTGCTAATGAAAAATCGAAAATCGCATCGCCAATTTCATCGAGTAATGCTTTTTTGTCCAACGATAACGTCACCTCATATCTATGTAAATGTAATTGTTTATTTTATTAAACTGTTTATAGAGTAAAACATTTTTTATGACCATTTGTCAATAAAAAGTTCTTAGAATTATCCTCCAAATTCATCGAAGCTGAAATAAGAATGGAGCCTTTTAGTGCGAAGTGAATTCAACTAATTTTTTATTCTTATTGATGAAGAAAAGCACTCTAATTATATTGATTAAAGTTAGAGTTGAAACGAAGCAGTTACTGTATGCTACGTCGTTTTACCTAATGATAAATAGGCTGCGCTTGTGTTATAATTTCAAAGAATCGCTGAATTTCTTACAGCTTGGGCGGAGGATGTCATGAGACTGGAAATCATTTAGCTGATGTATATTTTTTAATAGTTTACTCTAATAGTGATAGATGTTTTCTTCACCATTTAAAATAGAAAATTTTACGAGTTTATCCTAATCATTCTGAATGCATCACAATGGTGTTGTGCATCTCGTGATGATTAAATTCGTTAAAAATAGCGAAACCAGGGAAAAAGGGGGGGATTGTCATTCGACTAATAAAACGAATATTCGCGGTGTTGTTGATTTTAGTGTTACTTCTTTGGACCAAACCGCTGTGGTGGCCTTCTGTTCAGGGAGAAATTCCTGCTCCTGTTCAAGATGCTATGGATGATGCAGAAGAATTTTTTAATGGAATTATCCCCCAAGAGTTTAAGATAACGAATGTCAAAGAAAAGTGGCAAGCATTTTATACTTCTTTAAAGGACGACATTGAAGAACCGGAGCAGAATACAGCTGATGATATTGAACTGGAGACGCCTGAAAATCAATCTGTGTCTGTTGGGAATGTTGAACTGGGAGATGAAAAAGCGGAAGTGGAAGAAATGTATGGCGACCCTGAAGCGGAAAGCGAAAATGAATATGGGATAGATTGGTCTTCTTATCATGAAAATTATCAAAATTTTATGATGGTTGCTTATGATGAGGAAGATGTCGTCCGCGGTTTATTTACGAATCAGGACTTATTTTCATCGGAGTTCGACATCAGTTTAGGAAACCCGAAAGAAAAAGTCACCGAGACATTGGGAAAACCTGAAGAGGTGATTCAAAACGGCTGGTTTAATTATCGCGTTAACAGTGACGGCGAGTATGATGTTTATGAGAAAGATGGAGATTTCATTACTTTTTTCTATGATCTTCATGCTGCGGAGGAGGCTGAAGTTGCTGCTGTCCAAATCATAGACGATAAGCTGGAATCAACCAAAGACGGGTTTTATGCGGATGGCAGTGAGGCGTTGCAAGAAGGATTCGAAACACAATTATTTGAATTAACTAATGCAGCTCGTGTCAAACATGATCTTCCTGTTCTGGAATGGAATGAAGACGTAAGTGAAACAGCTGGAAAACATAGTGCAGATATGGCGGAAAACAATTATTTCAGCCACACGAATTTAGAAGGGAAATCTGCAGCTGACCGAATGAAAAAGGACAACATCTCCTTTATTAGTGCAGGAGAGAATTTAGCCTATGGTCAATTCAGCAGTATTTTTGCTCATCAAGGTTTAATGAATTCAGAAGGGCATCGTGAAAATATCTTGCATAATGGATATACAGAACTCGGAACAGGAGTGGATTTTGACGAGAGCAATCAGCCGTTTTACACAGAAAATTATTTGAGCCGTTGAGTGAAGTGCATTAATATAACAGCACTGGGGGATCAAGGTTTCTTTCTGGAAGAGGTCGAAATAGATGGAAGTAGGAGTTGAAAAGCAGTTTTGAAGCAGGTTTCTAACGTAATCTGATTCGGAAAGCTTTTTGGTAGGCAGAGAAGTGATACAAATAAGACATCTCTATAAGCTGATTCAATTGCTATCGTTCAGCGGTAAAGGTTACGATAAGAGTAGAATGATTTGAAATTTTTTGAAGGAGGAATGAAGGATGAGTCATCCAGATTTATTAGTTACGTTAAAAGCGAACGAGAATGATGAAAATAATGTCACGGTCGCATTTACCATGGGCGGCAAAGCACTCGAAAAAGGTCACAGTGTTGAGATTATGCTGCTATCCAATGCCGTGCATTTAGCAGAAAAAAATTATGCGGATAAGATTGATATAGGAGAGCCGTTTAAACCGGTAAAAGATTTATTGGCTGCTTTCCTTGAAAACGGCGGGAAATTAAAAGTGTGTTCCGCATGCATGAAGCATAACAATATTAGTGAAGATGACCTGATTGAATCCAGTGAAATTATCACAGCAGATGATGTCATTGACGGCATTATGGGTGCTGAAAAATCTCTTCAATTAAATTAAATCCAGAATCTGTTCAAGCGTTGCCAGCTATTTGCGGTGACGCTTTTTTGTGCAGCGATGCATGGAATCAACAAAAAGAGATGTAAAGAAAATAGAACCAGTCACCTGCCATTGATTTTGGAAGAATTCAGCTAAAATAGCAGAAATATTGCCGTCGCTGGGTCTTCCTCGGCAGAATTCATATAAAGCTTCAGTAAAGCTACCGTGGATCAGCTTTTCCCGGAAGCAAACTCATGAAATCAGAGCTATTTTGCCGTGGAACAGATCGCTCCGGCAAAATGCAGCTGGAATTCCAGAAATACTGCCGTGGCAGGTCCGCCCCCCGGTAAAGCTCATCTGAAAATACAGTATAGCTGCCGCGAAAAGCCTCTCCTCCTCGGGTTCTAAAGTGAAGGGAGAGGGCCGGCTGTTATAAAAATTTTAAGTAAAATAATAGGGATTGTCTACTTTAAAAAAATATTGCTATTGAATTAGAAGGAAGCAGTACGGCTTGCATTTCCTTGCTGTGTGGTATTTTTAAGTTTTGTCCCTTGTAAGGTGTCTTTGACAGGGCAGAAAGCTTCTACATGTGTCAGCAATGCATCAATATTTTCTTGAGGGGAAGGAGAATCAACGTTGATTTGATAACGGATTTCTTCGTAACCTGGACGGACATCCGGGTCTTTTCCTAAAAAACCATCCGGGTTAAGGTCACCTTCTACTGCGATATTGACATCTTCGACCTTCACGTCAAATTGCTCTGCAAAAGAAACGACGAGCACATTAATGCAGCCGCCTAGTGCTGCTAAAATATATTCTACAGGGTTGGGTCCTTTATCGGTTCCTCCCAAATTAGCTGGTTCATCAACTAAGACTTCTTTTCCACGAATCGTTGCGGAAGATAATACACCTTCTTTCGCCCAGGATACTTTCGATTGAAATGTTTCTGTTGCCATGAACTATTCCTCCCTAATTAGTTGGTTTTAAACACACGCATCAAATCCAGTTGAACTTATTACAGGAAAGGGAAAATAAAAATCCCCTTTTCTTTAAAAGAAGAGGGGATATCTTATATCTGTTTCCTCTTCTCATCTTTCAGACTAAAAAAGTCTGCTGGAATTAGCACAGTACAATCAAGTCTGTTGCCGAGGCATCGCCGGGCCAGTCCCTTCGCCTCTCTGGATAAGAAGTTTCGTATATTTAATTGTTTTCTACTCTACTGGTTTGTATATAAAAAGTCAACCGCTTTTTTATGAAAAAACAGATTTTTCCGAAAAATCGAAGAGCTGTGTTTTATGTATATCTACTTTTTTACAGGCTAGTTAACTTGAAAAAATGCATTTAAACATGATATAACTATACAAGAACAAGGGAGATGGGGCTCAGATAAACGTCGCCTTCTCCTGCTAACGAGAGGTTGAAAGCTTACTATGACAGAAAATTTTTGGCATCAATTACCGCGCCCTTTTTTTGTGCTTGCTCCAATGGAAGATGTGACGAATGTTATGTTTCGGCATGTAGTCAGTGAAGCAGCGCGGCCTGATGTATTTTTTACTGAATTTACGAATACAGAAAGTTATTGTCATCCCGACGGCAAGCAAAGCGTACGCGGTCGTTTAACTTTTACGGAAGATGAAAAGCCGATGGTCGCTCATATTTGGGGAGATAAGCCAGCTTATTTCAGGGAAATGAGTATCGGAATGGCTGAACTGGGATTTCAAGGTATTGATATCAATATGGGATGTCCCGCGCATAATGTAGCGCCTAAAGGAAAAGGTTGCGGATTAATCCGTCGTCCCGAGGTGGCTGCTTCGATTATTCAAGAAGCAAAAGCAGGCGGCTTGCCGGTAAGTGTTAAGACTAGATTAGGGTATAGTGACGTAGAAGAATGGCGAGAGTGGCTCGGCCATCTTCTGGCACAAGATATTGTTAATTTATCGATTCATTTACGCACCAAAAAAGAAATGAGCGATTTTGAAGCGCACTGGGAGTTGATCCCGGAAATTAAGCGGCTACGTGATGACATAGCTCCGGATACACTGCTAACAATTAATGGAGACATCCCTAATCGGCAAGTGGGAATGGAACTGGTTGAAAAATATGGCATCGATGGCGTCATGATTGGCAGAGGCATATTTAAGAATCCTTTTGCATTTGAAGCGGAACCCAAAGTGCATACCAGTGAGGAGTTACTTCATCTTTTAAAACGGCATTTAGACTTGTTTGACCAGCATTCAACGGAGGAGGAACCGCGCTTATTTAAACCGTTGCGCCGCTTTTTTAAAATTTATGTACGTGATATGCGCGGCGCAAATGAACTGCGCAATCAATTGATGAAAGCAGAAACAACAGAAGAAGCGCGTGCTTTAATCGAACAATTTGAAAAAAACAGTATTGGATCATCCTAAAACACTGCGCACAAAAATTTGTTTTAAATTTTGTCAAAAATAAAACCCGATTTCCGTCATTGGAAATCGGGTTTTTTCTATTAGAATGACGCTTTTTCTGCGTCCAACGGAAGCAAGATATGTAATAGCCTATTCCGAAGAGACTTACATGTAGGATACAAAGGGGAGTTTGAATTTTTTTGCTCCAAACAGATCAGTCTGATATGGATTAAGACAGTTCAGAATTGGCTTTATCAATGTTATACTAAATACATATCATCTTTTAAAAAATGCAAAACCAGTAATGGAAAAAGAGGAGTGAAGCATGGATGCTGAACGAAACCGTGCTGATAGTTGTATTCGGTGCAGGATTTTTATTCGGTCTTGTGTCTTTCATTACTGAAGTGGCTCGAAAAGATAAAAAGGATGATTATCAACTATTAACATCTATGGTAATCATTGTTATATCCATTTTATCTTTTTTCATTATTACGTAAAAACCTGTTAAAACTTGTATAATGGCCAGCATCAAACATTAGTTTTGTATCAGGTGAAATGTACAATTAGAAAAGCCGCACGCTTTAACAAGATAAAACACATATGATAAAGAAATATGAAATTAAATATTGGAGGACGTACAATGGCAATTATTGACATGGAAGCGGCAAGAAAATGGAGAAATTTATCGAAAGAAATGCAGCAGCGGTTTATTCATAATGTTTTTTGTTCGAACTGTAAGGCTACAACTATTGTAGACTACTCAATTAAAAATCAGGATAATGGAGTGCTTTTGGAAGGAAAATGTAAAACATGCCATCAAGATATTGCTAGATTGATTGAAGACATTGAGTAAGTTTTGAAGGAGGTTGTTTTGTGATTGTTCGTGATACAGGGACTCATTTTGTGCTGATAGAACAACATCATCATGCAGCTGTCGCTCGTGAAATAATGGAAAAATGGCAAGGGATTTTATGGGAAGCTTCTTCTGTTTATGATTCTGTATTATATGCAATCGAACAACATGACAGGGCTTGGCGATTATTCGATGTCGAACCTTTTTGGGACGATGCGAAACAAGCCCCTTATCAATTTACTGATTTTCCAAATGCAGCTAAAATTGTTATGTATACAAAAGGCATTGATGAGGTGGAACAGGTGGACGCTTACGCAGCCGTTTTATGCAGCAAGCATTACGCATCCTTTTTAGAAAAAAATCCAGACCCGGAAGCAGTAGCATTTGTTAGCGCGGAACAAGAACGACAGCAGCGTTTATTGCAGGAGCTAAATCTGTTATCTTCCAATCATGCAGCTGAGCATTTGGCGCTGTTAAAGTTAGCGGATAATGTTTCATTGTATCTGTGCTTGAATCATCCGGGGGCCACGAAGGAAGATGAACATTTCTTTTTTAAAAACGGCATTCCGGCAGCTTCAACTGTTGCAGATTGGCATCCGGAAGTGGAGAAGTTAGCGGCCCGCTGGAAAAATAAAAACACCATTGAAATTGGAGACATCCCACAGGTAGCTCCTTTTTCTGTTTCTTTACAAGAAAAAAGAGTAGAGAAGAATAGGGTTGCAGAAAAAGGTTTGTTAAAAGCCTACACAGAAGCATCGTATCAAATGAATGAAGTGCATTTTGCCATAAACTAATATAATCACACAAAACTTTAAAATAGAGTGTTAAATCTTGGTTGATTTAGCACTCTTTTTTAATAGGTCGCTGGGAAAAATGGAGAGTCAGGTTATTTTTCCAAGGTGATAATCTTTGTCCAATAGATGTGTACGCTGCAGAGGAATGGGGTGCAGTGATGTCGGGGGAGACGCAGGTTATATGGAATAACGCAAACGAAGAGTCATTTTGGAAATGAAAGCATGAAAATGGGAGCGGAAGGGCAGAAAAACAAAAATATCACTCCAAAAAAATGGATGACCGAATGAAAGGTATCGTTTTTAATAGCAGTTCTTAATTATAATATGGCAAAGTAGATGGAGATAGGCGCAGGCCCGTGCAAATGGAACACCTGGATTCCAATAGCTGATAACCCGAGCGCTCCAAGACGCAATATTTCAAAAAACAGTCATCGTTTCTTCGTCATGAAAAGGCGATGACTGCTTTTTGGTTGGGACCTCAACGTTTCATCAACATTCGTATCAACAAAGGGAATACCTTTTTATTCCCTCTCCCTCGTATAAACGTTCCTGAAGAAGGTATTACTTCAGTTCTTCTAATTGAAATCCTTCGACTTCAATTCCTTCGTTCACTTCTAAAAGCAAACATTTCTTCCCTTCGTGATTGATGTACTTCATGTTTTTTAAAAATTGCGGTGGTAAAGAGATCGTCGCTACTTCCGTTTTTATTTTCACTTTTTTAGGAAGCAGGCTTTCTGCTTTAAATTCATGAGCTTCATTTTGTAAAATTGTTTGAAAGCTGTCTTTCACTTTTTCCGTGTCGACTCCTTCGATGCCGCTCGTCGTTAAAATATGTTCGACGTCATGATAATCCAGAACAGGGCTTTCTTCTTCTTCCTCTTCTTCATTTGTTTGGATAATGCTGCCGATTTCTTCATAAATATTGGAAAGCATAGTGGAATCGACTTTATCATCTGCTACCCTGCTGACGATAAGTTCAAATCCATCCTTTTCTTCCATGGCAGTGGTCGCTTCTGTACAGTGTAAAATATCTTCTATAAACCGTTCATCAGGCTCATTGGCTTTTTTGGCACTGTAGAGCACATGGTTCACATTTGGAGCATGGTCTTCAAACGTTGGATATAAAAATCCGGAAAGAGGTTTTTTCAAATGAATGACCGGATCGACATCACTGTGCGATTTAAATTCTTTTTCGATATAATCAAACACTAAAGCAGGCTGTGGAAACGAAGTCTGATTGACACTGCAAAGGATAAAAGGATTCGCATACACTTGATCGTTTCCGCCTTCATTCGATTCCGCGTTTCGTTTGCTTGTCGGAGCGCGGTATTCACCATAAATAAAGGTGACGACTGTATCAAAATCATAGACAATTGTTTCACTCATTCGTTCGACTAAAGCGAGCATTTGATTTTGCCAGCCTTCCGAATCGTTTGTTTGAAGACTTTGATATAACAGATGTTGTGTATTTTCTTCGATGTCACGATTGAATTTCAAAGGAAATAATTTCTCATTAACCCGTCCTGTTAATACTTTTTTAAAATTATCATAAAATAAATCTTGTGTTTCGCGTTCCAGCATTTCAAATGGAGTACTTACATGATGAAAAATGTCTCCTGTTTCTTTTTGAACGTAAACATTAAATACTTCTCGTATATTCATATATTCGTTATCCGGTTTAAATTGTTTCCGTATTGAAGCAATATCTTTTTTATTCATTCTTATCAACTCCCCTCTCAGATTATACCTGTTACCAAGAAGCATTGTCGATAAGAACCTTGAAAAATGTCACTGAAATATTTTTGACTGGACAAACAAGTTACAGTATGCCCTGATTTCATCGGGTTTTGTTTTACGAAAACGTTTTACAGGGTTTTTGGAGAATGATATACTAAAAAAGTTGTGCATTTTATAGAGTAGTTAAAAAAGCATAGAAAGGTTGTTGCAAATGTATGAGGAAATGTACCACGGGATAGCCATTGCTCTTTACCTAATGGTGATGCTTTTAATCGGATGGTACGGGTATAAAAAAACGTCTGATTTAGACGATTATATGTTAGGAGGTAGAAAACTCGGCGCACTTGTAACCGCTTTAAGTGCAGGGGCCGCTGACATGTCCGGCTGGCTGATTATGGGGCTGCCTGGTGAGATTTATGAAACGGGTCTAGGAGCGCTTTGGATTGCTATCGGTTTGACTTTGGGTGCATATTTTAATTGGTTATTTGTTGCACCGCGTTTGCGTGTGTATACACAGGTTTCCAATAACTCAATCACTATTCCCAGTTTTTTTGATAACAGATTAAAGGATGCTTCAGGAATTCTGCGGATTGCATCAGGTCTGGTTATTTTTGTCTTTTTTACATTTTACGTGTCCTCCGGAATGGTTGCCGGCGGGAAGTTTTTTCAAAGTTCTTTTAATATAGATTATCATACAGGTGTGTTGATTGTAGCAGCTGTCGTTATTGCGTACACGTTATTTGGCGGCTTTTTGGCTGTTAGCTACACGGATGCTGTCCAAGGATTGATTATGTTCTTTGCACTGATGATGGTCCCAATGATAGGTATTTTTGTAACAGGAGGCGTCCCTGATACGAAAGCAACCATTTTAGAAGTGAATCCGGATACTTTGCAATTATTTAAAGGTATTTCTATATTTACGATTATATCCGGGTTGGCCTGGGGGTTAGGCTATTTTGGGCAACCGCATATTATTGTCCGTTTTATGGCAATAAGTTCAGCAAAGGAGACTACTAAAGCACGTCGAATAGGAATCAGCTGGATGATTTTATGTTTGATTGGTACCTCTTTTACAGCGCTAATCGGTATTGCTTTCTTTGTTAAATTCCCGCAATACGAGCTGGTTGATCCAGAAACAGTTTTTATTGATTTAGGCCAAATCTTATTTCATCCATTTATAGCGGGTATCGTTTTAGCGGCAGTGCTCGCAGCGGTAATGAGTACAATCTCGTCTCAATTGATTGTGACTTCTTCTGCTTTAATAGAAGATTTGTATAAAAAATTAATCAATAAAACAGCTTCAGAAAAGCACTATGTATTTTTAGGGCGTATGGCAGTGCTTGGTGTGGCACTGGTTGCGATCCTGTTAGCATGGCCGAATGATGAGTCGATATTAGAACTTGTCTCGTTTGCCTGGGCAGGCTTTGGCGGAGCATTTGGACCTGCTGTTATTCTTTCTCTCTATTGGAAAAAGATAACTCGTACAGGAGCTTTGGCAGGAATGATTGTTGGAGCGATTATTGTAGGGGTTTGGGGGAATATCCCGGCGCTTTCGGAACCAGTCTATGAAATTATTCCAGCATTTATCCTTAATTTAATTGTAACTATCATAGTCAGTAACAAGACGTATGAAGATAATCCTGAAATTGAAAAAGAATTTAAAGATGTACTGTCTGAATTGGATAATTAGTATATAGAAAAGATACATATATAGGCTCGCCTTGCTTTAGAGAGCGAGGTGAGCCTTTTTTAAATAGTAAAGAATTATAAAAATTTGTGCTTTGGTGTCTAGTTGCAGCTGTTGTCAAATGAGATGCTAAGGCATTTCTTTATGTGGCGAAAATCGCGATTTCAAGATGTTGCCTGAGCTTGTCGGGTTTTCTTTGAATTGCGGGAACTATCTTTATTCATTGTTTCTCTGTTTCGATTTTTCTCTGAATTACGGGCACTATCTTTGTTCATTGTTCCTCTGTTTCGGTTTTTCTCTGAATTACGGGCACAATCATTTTTAATGGAGCTGACCTTTTACAATTAAATAATTTCAAGAAAGCCTCTATAATAAAAGGTCATCCCATAAAGCCCCAGGAATATTAAATCTTAAATTGGCTCACGACATGATTCAACTCTTCTGCAAGTTTGGCTAAGTGTTCTGAGCTGCTGGAGACTTCCTCCATGGAACTGGAGGATTCCTCCGCAGAAGCAGCTGTTTCTTCGACTCCTGCTGCTGATTCTTCTGTCACAGCTGCGATATCTTCAATAGAACGATTGATGTGTTCACTATTTGTCGCCATTTCAGACAGATTTTCAGCAATATTTTCGATGTGAGAGGCCATATCCGTTACTGCATTATTAATAGCTTGAAACGTTTCGCCGGTTGTGTCGATTTGTGCTGTTCCTGTTTTGACGTCGCCGGCTGATTGAGTCAGTTGTTCACTTTGCCCTGATACGGTTTCAGAAACACGATGAATTTCCTCCAGTATATGTCGCATATTACGCTCCATACCGTTAGTAGCTGAAACGAGCTGTCCTATTTCATTATCGTATTTAACGTGCAAGTCATCATGACTGAGGTCCTCTTTTGCAATGGCTGTCATCCGCCTCATAATTAGCTGCATGGGAACTGTAATTGCTTTCGTGATTTTAAAGAGATAAATACAGCAATAAGTAACGTAACGATGAGTGTTCCCGCGATAGGAAGTATGATAGACTGAGCCAGTTCTTTGAAATCTTTTTTATTAATTTTACCCCCGACTATCCAATCTGTGGTTGGGTTGGTTACATAAGAGATGGCTTTTTCTTCTCCATTTTCTTTAAAAGATATTGTTCCTTGGTCTGTGCCTTCTGCAATCTGCTGGAAGTAAGCATTGTCTGCTTCTGTTTCACCAATCATTTCTTTATCAGGTTGGGCAATAAATTCTCCTTCCTGGTTTTAAATGACACCGTAGCCCGTTTCTCCAATTTCTGTTTCGTTAATCATATTGATCAATGTGCTTACTAGAATATCTGCTGCGACGACGCCGACAAAATCCTCATCTTTACAATAGGCTTTAGATGCTGTCGTCACCGCTTCTCCTGTGCTTGCATCGATATATGGTTCTGTCCAGACAATATCTCCATCAGCTATTTTTCCATTTTTATACCAGTCGCGTTCTAAGCCGTCGAAATCATCTCCTAAATCAGCTTCAGGAAAAATAACGACGTCCCCGCTATTTTCTTCAACGGAATAAATACTGATAATCTCTTCGGTTGTTTCTTGGGTAGCTGCATAATAATGTAGTAGTTCAGCGTATTCCTTTTCTTCATAGTCGATCACCGTATCACTGTCACCCATTCGTTTGAGGATACTTTCCATATCTGTAAAAACATTTCAAACGTGTTATCCATTGTGGTCATTTGACTTTCCACATTCTCTATCAGCGTCTCTGTTGTATTAGCAAAGCTTCAGGAATAACTGACGAAAGCAATTATTCCTGAAGCAATAATAATTAATAATACAAAAGGAAAAGAATTTGATTTCGAACGGATTTAGTGAAGAAACCATGCTTTTTATGTGAGGAAGCCTGTGAAGATTCTTTTTTGCCCATTTAAGTACACTCCTTTATAAAATGAATTAATAGAACTATTTATTTTGGTTAATTTGATTCGTTTTATAGTAATTCATAAAAAATAGCAATTAAAATAATAATAAATAACCAAGTATAAAGAACCGGTTTAAAATCAGCTGTGAATACAAGTTGCCTCGTTCAAAGAAAATCGTTAAAATAAATAGCAAGCTTAATAAGGAAAAGTTAACTTGATGAAGTGATTTCTGAAGAGGATCCTTCTGTAAAACAAGTAGAAGGGAAAGGGAGCTTTCGTATGGACAGTATTATTTTTGATTTAGATGGAACCTTATGGGATTCAAGAAAAACCGTAGTAGAAGCTTGGAACCATGTGCTGGATAAGCACTATAAAGAGCTTCCGAAAGTGAGTGTAGAAGATTTCAAGCGAGTGATGGGATTGCCGATGAACGAGATAGCTCAACAATTATTTCCAGATCTTTCCTTGGAAACCAGTCGAATATTGCTTAAAAAATGCGAAGAAGAAGAAAATGATTTAATAAAAGAACAAGGAGGAGGTTTGTATCCTGGGTTGGAAGCGGTGTTAAGTGCTTTAATACACCAGTACAAGCTGTTTATAGTAAGTAACTGTCAAGCAGGGTATATTGAAAGCTTTTATGATTATCATCAATTAGGAAAGTATTTTACAGATGAAGAGAACCCAGGGAGAACCGGGTTATCAAAAGGAGAAAATATTCGGCTTGTCATAGAAAGAAATAAGTTAAGAAAGCCTGTATATGTGGGAGATACTGCAGGGGACCAAACCGCAGCTGCTTATGCTGAGATTCCATTTATTTTTGCTGATTATGGGTTTGGTCAAGTGGAAACGTATGATGGAAAAATAAATCAGCTTGAGGAGTTGCCTTCGCTTATCGAACATTTTAAGGAAGGAAGCCGTTAGCTGATTTGAACCAAAAAAAGAAGGCCGGATTATACAAACTAATCAAGCCTTCTTGTATTTGGATATATTTTAGATGGAAGCGTCATAAATGGATTTGACAGCTTGTTTTAATATTTTGTTAAACTTCTCATCAGCCTGATCAACGTTTAAATCCTGGCTGAGTGCTCGGGAGAAGCTGGCAATTAATCCATCATTTTGTTTTAATTTTTTGTTTGCTTCTTCTGTGCTGTACCCGCCGGAAAGAGCGACTACGCGTATCACATTCGGATGTTCGATGAAATCCTTATATAAATTGTTGTTTGTAGGGATAGATAATTTAAGCATGACGTATTGATCTTCTTCTAATGCTGAAAGTTGTTCTGCAATTTCTTCATGAAGAATGTCTTCGATCTGTGTTTTTTCCGGGCTGTGGATATCAACTTCCGGTTCAATAATTGGAACGAGACCATAACTAATAATGTGCTTTCCAATATCAAACTGTTGTTGAACAACCTCTTTGATACCTTCTCGATTTGCTCCTTTGATGACAGAACGCATTTTAGTTCCAAAGATGTTTCTTTCGTTTGCACGTGTCAGCAAGTCATCCAAATCAGGGATAGGTTTCATCACCTGTACGCCTTTTTCTTCCTCTGCCAACCCTTTATCAATTTTTAAAAAAGGAACAATCCCTTTTACATCTGCTAAATAATCAGCGGTATATTTTCCTTCGATTTCACTGTCCATCGTTTGTTCAAATAAAATAGCGCCTAAAATATGACTGGAATCAAATGCAGGGGATGTAATAATCCGCGTACGCATTTCATGAACAAGTTTAAACATTTCTTCCGTAGTGGAATATGCATCTTCTTCAATGCCGTAAGCTTTTAAAGCTTTTGGCGTACTACCACCACTTTGGTCTAATGCGGCAATAAATCCTTTTCCATTTTTGATTCTGTCAAATTGTGATTGTTGCACTTTTTTCACTCCTCAATAGTAGTCATCCAAAATACAGTTCGTTTTGGAAGATTTCTTCTCACACTGCCTATGTTAGCATGAATAAACCAAAGATAACAAGACTTTTTATTAACTGTACAGGATTTGTTGTTATTTTGCTATTGTTTCATTCATCGGTAAGTCGAGACGGTTGGGTTTTTGGGCAATTTAAATGCAAGGAAAAGAATCATAAAACAAACGGCGAACCCAATAATAAGTACAAGTCGGAAATGGGCTATATCTACATATTTGGTAAACGCCATTCCGAGAAAACTTCCCGATATAATGGCACCCATATAACGGCTCGTTTGAAATAAACCAGAAGCAGAACCGGTATTTTTTTCTTCGACATGTTCGTACAATCCAGTTTGAGAAGCTATATTGTTAAAACCGTTGCTCACACCCAATACAGACATAATAGGTAAAAGGAGTAACAAACTGCTTTCTCGTTGATACAATAATAAAGCGCCTGTACCGGTTAAAAGCAAAACAGCACCAATCAGAATAGCTATTTTAGAACCCTTCCGGTCAATGAGTTTCCCTGCAGCAGGCGTAATGACCACACTGAACCCCGCGAGCGCCAGCATGATTAATCCTGTATGTTTTTCGCTGTACCCTTGTAATTGCTGTAATAAAGTAGGCAGTCCATAGAAATAATTATAATATACAAAATTAATCAGCAAAAATAAGAGATAAATAATGTTTGCATTTTTATTCGTCTGTAAAGCTTTTATATCAATAAAGGGATCTTGTTTTTTCTTTTCAACGAAATAGAAAATAGTTCCCGTTACGAAGCTTCCTGCAAGTGCTTCCCAGCGGATAGATGAAGAAAGTGATAATAGAAATAAGATGATTCCTAGTACGGTTAGTGTAAAAAGAATAATTCCAGTAAAGTCGATTCGTTTGATTTGAAATGAAATACCCGATGTTTTTGGCAGCACAAGCAATGCTAATGTAAAACCAATTAAAATAATTGGCAAATTGATGAGGAAGATAGCCGGCCAACTCCATCCAGCTATTAGGAATCCACCGATAGTAGGACCGAAAGCAGCAGACGTCGAAGAGAAGACACTGACGATTGCTAAAGCTTGAGCCTGTCTTTTGGAAACTTGCGCGCGAACTAAACTCATGCCGCTGGGAAATAAAGTAGAACTGCCCACTGCCTGAAGTGTCCGGCAGCCTAACAAAAACCCATAGTTAGGTGAGAAAGGAGCTAAAAGACAAGCAATAACCACAAGCAGCATCCCGCTTACAAATAATCGCTTTGCTCCGAACATATCACTAAGTTTTCCCATGACAGGCTGCGCTGCGGCACTGGCTAGATAAAATATGGAAATCAGCCAGGAGGCATCGGCGAATGTTAACTGAAAATCGTGTTGCATTTGCGTGAGCGCGACAGAAATCATTGAAGAATTGAGCGGATTGAGTAATACTCCTAATCCGACTGTTAATAACAGTATCCAGCGTTTTTTTGTCCAAGCCATCCTAATCACCCTTTTTTTGTACTCGCCGCTTGTATTTATCATTATTTATGTATTCATCGTGCAACATTTACGAGCTATACAGTTTGTAAAACAATCTCTTTCATTATTGTAGCATGAATATAATACCGACAAAATTTTAATAAATCTTGTGCTTTTCCGATTGTTTCCTCATCTTCGTAAAGATCTTCGGCTTTCAGCTTCGTTGTAATCGCTTTCTATCGTAAAAATGTTTATAATGGGGAGTAAGAAATAGTTGAAAAATAATTTCTTGGAAAGAAGGCATGCGTGATGAAAGAACATTCCAAATTAGCTCGTAAGTATGATAAGCAAGCTTGGTTCTTTAATCGACAGCCGAAAGATTCCCGATTGAATGACTGGAGACAGCGATTATTGAGAGATGCAAAAGGAGATGTGTTAGAATTAGCAGCAGGGACAGGCGCAAATTTTCCGTATTATCCGCAAGGGGTTTCTGTTACAGCCGTAGATATCAGCTCGAACATGTTACAATACGCGAAGAAGAATGCTAAGAAAGCACAAATCGATGCCTCTTTTATTTTAGGAAACGTGGAAGAAATCGAGTTTCCGGAACACAGATTTGATACCATTGTATCCACTTTATCTTTTTGTGGATATGAACATCCAATCAGCCTGTTTAATCAGCTGGCCGACTGGTTGAAGCCCGGTGGCCAAATATTGCTTCTTGAACATGGCATCAGCACACAGCCAATCTTAAAACAAGTCTTGAAGGTATTAGACCCCGTCAATCATCAATTGGTGGGCTGTCATTTAAAAAGGGATATGCAAGAGCTGATTGAGATATCCCGTTTAGACATCGTGCATATGGAAAGTCATTTAAAGGGGATTATCCGTCTGATGTGGGTCGTCCCGGAAACGTAAATGTCAATTCTTATAACGTACAGAAAAAACAAGCTTCATAAGTAATGTATAGCAATACAGCTGTACATTCATTTTACATAACATAGAGAATGATAGGAAAGCGGGGAATAAAGCAAATGAAAAATATAGAAGAAGGATCACTACTATGGGAGCCTTCCCAACGGCAAATAGATGAAGCGGCTATGACGAAGTATCGCAAGTGGCTGGAACAAGAGAAAGGACTGGATGTACCAGACTCCAAATCTCTTTGGGAATGGTCGACAACTGAGGTGGAAGCTTTTTGGGAAAGTGTTTGGGAGTATAGTGGCGTCGTCTCTCATGCCCCTTATACTTCTGTTTTATCAAGCCATCAAATGCCAGGAGCGAAGTGGTTTGAAGGTGCCACATTAAATTATGCAGAAAATGTTTTCAGGCATGCCCGTCCTGATCAGCCTGCACTCCTTTTTAAATCAGAAACAGTTGATACAACGGCAGTCAGCTGGCAGGAATTAGAAGAACAAACGGCTATGGTTGCCAACTATTTAAAAGCTTTGGGCGTAGAAAAAGGAGACCGCGTGGCTGCTTATATGCCAAATGTTCCTGAAACAGTTATTGCGTTTTTGGCTTGCGCAAGTATCGGGGCTGTCTGGTCTGTTTGCTCGCCGGATTTTGGAACAGAAAGTGTTTTAGAACGCTTCAAACAAATAGAGCCAACTTTTTTATTTGCGGTCGATGGGTATTCTTACAACGGGAAATTGATTTCTCGAGTCAAGAGCGTGCAAGAAATCCAAGATGCGTTACCATCGCTTAAAGAGACTGCTCTTTTCCCTTTTATTGAAAGTGACCGAACGGGACTGAATGAAACGACCGTCCTTTGGGGCGATTTGCTTCAAGGGGATAAAAATTTGACATATGAGGCTGTGCCTTTCGACCATCCTCTGTGGGTGTTATTTTCCTCAGGAACCACCGGCCCCCCGAAACCAATTGTGCAGGGGCAAGGTGGAATAATTCTGGAACACTTAAAGGTTTTAGCTATTGAGCAGGGCGTATCCAAAGAGGAAACGTATTTTTGGTATACTTCCACAGGCTGGATGATGTGGAACTTATTAATTGGAAACCTGTTAAACGGAGCGACAGTCGTTCTGTATGATGGAAGTCCGGCCTATCCTAATATTCAGACGATGTGGGATATGACGGAAGAATTACAATTAAACTATTTTGGAACGAGTGCAGCATTTATTAATTCCTGTATGAACGCTGGAATCACCCCGAAAGATACTCATGATTTCAGTCATTTAAAAGCGATATGTTCGACAGGCTCACCGCTGTCTATCGATGCTTTTCAATGGATATACGAAGAAGTGAAAGAAGATGTCTGGCTGGTATCTACAAGTGGCGGGACGGATGTCTGCACTGCTTTTGTAGGGGGAAATCCTGTCATGCCTGTTAGGGCAGGAGAGATTCAAGCACGTTCTTTAGGAGCAGCAATTCATGCTTTTGATGAAGCAGGTCATTCGCTAACGGACGAAGTTGGAGAGCTGGTCTTAACTGAACCTATGCCTTCGATGCCGATTTATTTCTGGGGCGATCATGATGGCTCCCGCTATCATGACAGTTACTTTGATATGTTTCCGGGTATTTGGCGTCATGGAGATTGGATAAAAATTGATGAAAAGGGCAGCTGTATTATTTATGGAAGGTCTGACTCCACGATTAATCGTCAGGGCATTCGTTTAGGAACGAGCGAGATTTACCGGGCG
>DATGUO010000030.1:0-17248 GCA_035301305.1 Pseudogracilibacillus sp. | reverse complement strand
TATATACTATTCTTTCGATTGATCGCATACGCATCCTCATTTACTGCTCCATATCCTTTTTTATGAATTTTCGTTACGTTCATGTAAACAACTCCTTCTTCGCACACGCTGATTTCCTGTACTTTTTCAGCAAAAACCTATGCTGAACAGTTTAGCATACATCTTTAACCTATCATAAAACAGAGCAATGCCAAATTATTATTTAACAAGTCTCTGCTGAAGATTTTTTGTAAATCTTACTTACTCAAATGTTTTTTCTTCATCGACTTCATGGTATTTGTTTAATATGGATAGCGTACTTGGCTTGTTTTCTGAAGCCATTTTCTCGCCTGCTTCGATGGCTGCATCTTTCTTGCTGTATTGTTCTTCAAGCCCTATGTCCTCAACTTTCACAAACCATGCAGTTGCGTCTTTGTTTGGTGCAATAGAATAATGTTTCATGAAATACACTCCTCTAAGTCATAATTAATAAGATAATCCATATCCAATTGGTTTTATCTTGTCTTGCTTACATTACATTCCCGCTGCTCTCATTAATTAAACATAACAGATGGATTGATGTATGAAATACAACTTAGCTACTCACGATGGAGCCTGCATGACTTTCCAGCCTTTTTTCCGTAAAGAAAAATTTATCCTGGCTGATTCATGAATAAAGGTTTTACTCCATGTCAAACGGGAATGCATATACATACGAGTTAGTATCCTATTGTAATAAATGCAGAAGGAGAGAAGATAGCTATGTTATTAAAACAGCAGTTGCAAGAATTAAAAAATAAAAACGTAGAAGACGAAAAAAAGGTATATTCCATGTATTTGAACACGGATCCTCGTGACCCTGAACAGCAAAATGGCAAATGGAAAATTAAATTAAAAAAATCACTGCAGGGTTTAGCAGAAACAACGAAAAAAAGTGATTCTCATGAAGAAAAAAACCAAGCGAAAGAAATCATTGAAAAAGTAGAACAGGAAGTGTACGACAGAGAGCCGGACATGCAGCGCAGTTTCGTGTTTTTCGGAACCGCAGATGAAGAACTCTGGTTCTCTCAAATGCTGCACATCCCTGTCGAAACAGAATTCCATTGGGGAGATCAGCCTCATTTAGCTCAATTAGAAAAATTGGAAGAGGATTACCCGCATACTGGCGTTGTTGTCATGCAGCAAAACCAGGTGCTTGCCATAGAAACCGAAGCAGGTACATTGTTAGACCAGACTCTGTATACATTAGACTTAAATACAGATGACTGGCGAGAGCATGAAGGTCCTCAAGGAGATGATTTAACCCAAGGCGGAGCAAAACGTGACGAATTTAACGAGCGTGTAAAAGCAAATCAGCAACGCTGGTATAAGAGCCTTGCATCCAGATTAGACAAGAAGGCTAAAAAACAAGGCTGGAAGCAAATATACCTCGTCGGGGAACAGGATGAACTGGAACGAATCCGTCCTTATTTCCAAAAACCTGTCGACAAAATCGTTGATAAAAATATCTTGAATTGGAATGTCAGCCATATTTTATCAGAAGCATTAGAAGCTAAGTAAAAGGAGGTTTTAACATGGCTAAAGATGACGCAAAAGGGAAAGCCAATCAAGCTAAAGGCGATATCAAAGAAAAATGGGGCGAATTGACAGATGATGAACAGAAAAAGGCCTCTGGAAAGACAGATAAAGTAAAAGGGAAAGCCCAGGAAAAAGTTGGTGAAGCAAAAGAAAAAGCAAGCAAAGCTTTTAACAAACAGAAGGAAGATAAAAAAGAAGATTAGAAAATCTGGTACTCGCTTTCTTTTAAGGCGAGTGCCTTCATTATGTTAATGCAGAAGGAAATTTTATATGTTCTTTCTGTTAAATCAAAAAAAGAAAGGAAAGATATATATGAAACCAAATGTAAAAGAATTTAAAGACGATGTAGCACTGAAAGAAGAAATCGATAAATTAAGTCATAAAGGTATTTCAAAAAGCAACCTTTATATCATGTCTCATGATGACGACCGCACTGATCGGATAGCCGACAGCATTGCTGCTGGAAAACTCGGAGAAGGCTTTACGACAGAAAGCGGAAATGTATTTAATAAAAAAGGTGACGAATTGCGTGCTCAATTCAAGGAACTTGGTTTTACTCAAGAAGAAGCAAATGAATTAGAAGAAAAACTGGATCATGGCGATATACTGCTGATTGATGCCAGTGATAAATAAACAGTTTCATTACTATTGATTTTCTCCCCATAAAGAATCCCGCAACCCGGAATTTGACTCCGGATTGCGGGATTCTTTATGTTACCCTTCCAACATTGCTTTTAAAACTTGTGCTTGGTTATTTTTTTCATCCTTTGCTGAAAAAACAAGCGTAATGGTACTGTATTCTTTTTGAATTTCTTTTAACTTATCATAAGCGGCTTTCTGTTCCCCGTTTTGAAGTTCTTCCCGGTATTTCTTCTCAAACTCGTCAAATTTTTCGGCGTCATGATTAAACCATTGCCGCAATTCTTTTGAAGGTCCGATTTCTTTGAACCATTCATACAAATTTGCTTTTTCTTTCGACACACCGCGTGGCCAAACCCTATCCACTAAAATCCGCTTTCCGTCGTTATTTGAAGCTGCGTCATACACTCTCTTTAATTTAACTGCCACTTCTATTTCTCCTTTTCTTATTCATTTTTTATAGCTAAGTCTTCCATCGCAGGCCCTTCAATAACTCTGCCGGTTGCAGAGAATCGTGAGCCGTGGCATGGGCAATCCCATGTTTTATCACCGGTATTCCACTTCACACCGCAACCTACATGCGTGCAGGCTAAATCTAAATAATGCAATTCTCCTGTCGTATCTTTATAGACGCCGAATTCATTTTCCTCACCTTCATCCACAATGGTTGCTTCTCCAGGAGCTAAATCTTTCGGACTTGCTTTATAGATAAGTTTTTCAATCGTATCATTCTTTTCAGAAGAGCTTGCTTCCTCTTCTGGTAATTCCGGTACGTCTCGATGCGGATGATACATATCACGATATTTATTCGCACGACCGTTGATTAAATCCGTTAATACTTTCGCCCCTGTCGCTGCATCAGCAAGCCCCCATTTACTGAATCCTGTTTGGGTGTATACTTGGGAATAATTAGGATCCAACTGGCCAATAAAAGGAACGCGATCTTTAGTAATCATATCATGGGAAGACCAGCGATAAATTGGATCGTTCACACCAAACACTTTTTTCGCAAACTGGTCAATTTCTTCATAACGGCTCTGTTCGGATGAATCATCGCCTAATCGATGGCTTTGTCCGCCGACTAATAAGTATTCCTTCTCGTTATACGTCATCTTGCGAAAAGTCTTTTTCGGATCATCCGCACTGATATACATGCCATGGATCGAAACGTCCTCCGCTTCATATGCAAGTGCGTACGATATTTCCGGGTCCATATTATCTTCATAATGCCGATCGATTTCAAACGTCGGGAAATGAGTCGCGAAAATCGCTTGATTACATTGGATGGTGTACCCTTTTTCAGTCGTTAATTCCAATGTTTCGTCTTCATTTTCCTTTAATTCCTTCACCAAAGTCTGTTCATAAACCGCATCTTGCAGTTTAGGATTTTTTTCCAGTACTCCATGTAAAAAAGTGACCGGCTGAAATTCTGCCTGCTGTGTCATTTTTATGCCGGCAGCTACAGATAAATCCAGTGGTAATTCATCTACATACGCACCGGAGATATTTAACTGTTCGTAAGCACCTGCTTCTTTTTCAAACAATTCTTTTTTATCCGCATGTTCGGTGTAGACGTAAGCATCTCTTTCCCGAAAGCCGCAATCGATGTCTAAATCATCGGCAATTTCGCGAATATAGTCAATGCCTTCCATATTTGCTTGATAAAAACATTTCGCTCTTTCTTTTCCGTACCGTTTTAATAATTGATGATAAACGAGTTGGTGCTGGGCAGATAATTTGGCCGTCGTGTAGCCTGTTGTCCCATGTAACAATTCGCGCGCTTCAAATAAAGCAACATTTTTTCCATCTTCAGCTAGGGCATGAGCTGTTAAAACACCTGCAATACCGCCCCCTACAACTGCTATATCTACTTTAAGGTTTTCCAATAAAGCCGGATAACTGTTCGTTTGTCCTGTTTCCAGCCAAAATGACGCGGTTGATTCTGGTAAATGGTTTTTCATTTTCTGATATCTCCTTTCCTTCCTCTCGCCCTATTTGTCAGATTCCCGAAAAGGCTTTCTTCAAACATTAAATTAAGCTTGATGCATTAAAAAACGCTTGCTTTGTCTTTCCCGATTTTTTAAAACAACTTCCAAATTAATTGTACAATTAAGAAAAAGGTGATAATATGAAGCAGCCATCTAACATGTTTTCGAGATAATTTATAAGCTAGGCGAATAGCTATTTGCCCGCCAAAAATAGAACCAACAGTTAGAGGAATTGCAATATGCCAAACCATAGACCCTGTTGAGATAAAAATGATTGTTGCTGCTGCACTACTGATGAATGTATTGATTTGAGAAAATCCAATAGCTGAAATATACGAAATTCTTTGATAGAGTAACAAATAAAGCAGCACGGTGCCTTGTCCAGGTCCGAATGCGCCATTATACGTACTCGTTCCCAAAAAAGCGGCGTACATCTTTTTGGTTATTTTTCCTGTGAATGTTGCGGTTACTTCAGGCTTTTTTAAAAATGCTAATCCAAAAGCAAAACAGAGCAGCGTAACAGCAACAACGGTTAAGACAGCTTCAGACAAGACTGTTGCAATCATACTCCCTAGTACACCGCCTAAGATAGCGAACGGAGCAATAAACCAAAAATGTTTACCGGATATTTCTTTATTTTTTATTAAAACTAAAAAATTTGTAAACGCTCCAAAAGTCGTTGACAACTTGTTAGCGGCTATTGTTGCATGGACAGGAACGCCTAAAAGCAGCATGGCTGGAAAACTGATTAACCCGCCACCTCCTGCAAGCGTTCCGATAAACCGCTGGAGGATGCCAATTAAAAATAAAATTGCTATTTCCATGGATGAAACCAACCTTTTTTAGTTATGACATTGACGACGCTTGAGCTCTTTCTTTAGTTTACCTTTTTCAAAAAAGAATTCGAACCATCAGAGTTCTGGAGTGCTATTTTTTTATTTATGATCCCTTTGCTTTTCAATCGGATGAGTCAATACAGGGTTAGAAAAAAGCATGTTGTAATTTTTTCATTATTTGTACAGTTAGGAGAATAATTGATGAAAAGTAAGAAAAAAAGCCTTTTCCAACGTTCCCTCGACGGCATTGAATGGCTCGGGAATAAACTGCCGCATCCAGTGACACTTTTTGCTATCCTGTCGGTGCTGGTTCTTGTTCTTTCCGCAGCTTTGCAGCCTTTGGGGATTGAAGTAGAGCATCCTGGAGAAGAGGGCGAAATGGTAACCATTCATAATCTGTTGAATGCGGAAGGATTGCAATACATATTTGGATCCATGACGGAAAACTTTGTAGAATTCGCGCCACTTGGGGTCGTTCTGGTCACCATGTTGGGGATTGGAGTAGCAGAACGTTCCGGTTTAATCAGCGCGTTGCTGCGTGGCTTTGTCCTGTCGATGCCGACTAAACTGATTACAGTGGCACTGGTATTCGCAGGAATCATGTCCAGTGTCGCTTCAGACGCCGGTTACGTGGTGCTTCCGCCGCTTGGTGCACTGCTGTTTGCGGCAATGGGGCGACATCCGCTCGCAGGTTTAGCTGCAGCATTTGCTGGTGTATCCGCAGGTTTTAGTGCAAACTTTCTTTTATCAGGAACGGATGTATTGCTTGGTGAATTAACCATTGACGCAGCTAGAGCGATTGATTCTTCTTATGCGGATTCGATGAACATCGCCATGAACTGGTTCTTTATTGCTGCTTCTGTTATCTTGTTAACTGCTGTAGGTACTTGGGTAACAGAACGAATCGTCATCCCTCGTTTGGGTATTTATACAGGGAAGGATGCGGAAGAAGACGCAGCAGGTACCGAAGATGAAGACGCGATGAAAGGATTAACACCAACGGAGAAAAAAGGCGTGATTTGGGCCGCTGTCTGGCTGATTGTTGGTTTAATTCTGGCAGGTCTGACCGTACTGCCACCAGACGCACCGCTTCAAGGGACAGAAGGAAGTTATCAAGACAGAATTGTGCAATCCCCATTCATGGAAGATGCGCTGGTTCCGATTATAGCTATTTTATTCTTAATCCCGGGCCTTGTTTACGGCATTGTCAATAGAAATATTCGCAATGATAAAGATGTTGCTGCTCAAATGTCTGATACGATGGCTTCTATGGGAATGTTCATTGTTCTTGCGTTTACAGCAGGACAATTCGTGGCTTTCTTTGAGGAATCCAATATGGGGACGGTGCTTGGAGTCTATGGTGCTGAACTTTTGGAAAGCATCAACTTATCCGGCATTCCACTGATTATTTTATTCATCATTGTAGCAGCATTTATCAACCTGTTTATCGGAAGTGCTTCTGCTAAATGGGCGATGATGGCGCCGATATTTGTACCGATCATGATGCAACTGGGGTATTCGCCTGAGTTGACTCAGATGGCTTATCGGATCGCGGACTCAGCCACGAACATAATTACGCCGTTAATGACGTATTTCGCCGTGATCATTGCGTTTGCCCAGAAGTATGACAAGAAGATGGGAATCGGGACACTCATTTCAGTCATGCTGCCCTACTCGATTTACTTCTTGATTTTCTGGACAATCATGCTCGTCGTATGGATGCTTCTAGGCTTTCCTCTCGGGCTTCATGGACCGATTGAATTTACCGGTTCATAAAGTGAAGTGTATTTGTAATAGGGAAATAGTGAAAATGGTGAAGGGCTGTCTGATTCAGGCAGCCCTTTTTATTTTCCTGGTTTCTGGATGCCGAGCGGAGAGCCATTTCATTGCAACAATGGACATTTAACGATATGATTAATTTAGATGGTGAATGAATCCACATGGGAGTATAGCCAAATGGAAAGGCCTGGGTTGTGCAAGACCCTGCAATTCTGGTTCGAATCCAGATGCTCCCTTTCCTTGTAAACGTTTTAGAAAAGAGGGATGGCATGGATACGGAAACGATGAAAAACAAAATTGGCCAAGTGAACCAACAAATAAAACAAGCTTGTCAATCCGTAAACCGAGACCCTGAAGAAGTTACGCTCTTATTAGCTACCAAAACAGTCCCACCTGAAAAGATAGACAAGGCCGTAGCTGCCGGTTCTACGTTGCTTGGAGAGAATAAAGTACAAGAACTGCGGGAAAAACATGACTATGTCGAAGGAAAGCAAGCAGAATGGCATTTCATCGGTCATTTGCAGACTAACAAAATCAATAATGTGCTGCCTTATGTCACCTGTATCCAGTCTGTTGACCGCCTTAAATTAGGCAGAAAATTGCATGAACGCCTTACCCGTGACAACCAAAAACTCGACATTCTTGTACAAGTGAATACGTCATATGAAGCAAGTAAATTCGGTGCAGACCCGGAAGAACTTCTGGAACTTATCGAGCAATTAACTGCTTTTAATACTTTACACATTAAAGGATTAATGACAATAGGAAAATTATCGGGCGATCCAGCAGAAACAAGAAAATGTTTTCAATTGTTAAAAAAGCTGCAGCAGAAAGTAGAGGAACAGAACTTTCCTGGAGTAGAAATGGACGTGCTCTCCATGGGGATGTCGAATGATTTCGAAACAGCGATTGAAGAAGGAGCAACGATGGTACGCGTCGGCACAGCGATTTTTGGTGAAAGGGAGTATCCTGACAGCTATTATTGGAATGAAAACGAACAATAAACTGCCAACCTTGTTGATGGTCCTTGATCCTACTTTGCAAGATGCATATAAAGAACCTAGTAAAGCGCGCACAGCTTTACTAGGTTCTTTTCATAAATAGAAATTCAGATTCCCGATTTTATATTTTTTGGTATGTCTCTTCAGATTATATACATAACTTAGCCACATCCATTAAGTCATCCCCCTTTCTTTTAACCTACGCTTCCTTTGGTAACCCTCTTATTTATAAAAGTTGCTCTTACTGTTTTATTTTCCCTTTATTTATCTTCTCTTCAATTTTCTCAGCTGCTTCCGCTGCTCCACCAGCATCTTTTAGTTTTTTTCCCAGCTCTTTAGCATGTTGTTTGTAAACTGGATTGCTTATTAACTTTTGAACAGCTTGACGTATATCACGTTCTTTCCCCTTTTTCAGTTCCACTCCTGCACCAGCTTTGATTACCTGCTCTGCGACAAGGCGCTGCTCGCTGTGTTGTGGAAAGACCACCATCGGCACCCCGAAAGACAAACTTTCGTTTACACTATTCATGCCACTATGGGTGATGAAAACATCTGCCGTTTGCAAAATTTCCAGTTGAGAAACAACATTTTTTATTGTAATATGATCTGGCACTTCACCAAGAGTGGATATGTTGAAATCCTCTCCTGCCACTATAATGACTTCTACCTTTTCATGTTGAAATGCTTTAATGCATTGCAGCATAAATACGCGGTTTTTAAGGACAGTACCAAGCGAGACATATATCAGCGGCAGTTCTTGCACTTGGGGAGTTTTTATTTCCGGCACTTCCATCGATGGCCCCACAAAGGCAAAGCGATTGGAGAAAGTGTCGACAAATGGCTGGAATGATTCTGCAGTATAAACAATCGTATCCGTTCCGTTATCGTTTTCAAGAACCGAAACAAGCCCCTTCACCTCATACCCATGGTTTCGCAACATGCGGAGCTTCTTATGAATTCGGCGCATGCCAAACAGCATCCGGACCGTTTCTGCAAAACTTCCCCGCATTAATTTTGCTGTGTGCTGGTTAAAAGCAAACGAAGATGTCGAGCATACATATGGCAGCTTTAGTTTCTTCGCAAATAATGTGCCCCACAAACATAAAGCATCAGAGACAATACAATCCGGTGCTAATGCTTCTAATTCTGACAGTACTTTTTCTTGTAAAGCGATTGTTGTATCTGAAAGCATTTCTATCAGCGCAGCAAAATCCTTTCCCGCTTGTTTATCCAGCTCTTTTTGAGATATTTTCGGCAGATAAGCATCACAACCCACAAACGTTGCCCCGGCATGTTCAATCCTTCCTTTAAATGCCTTAAATGAATAATAAATAACTTGATGCCCTTTCGCCGTTAAAGCATGTACGACGGGGATGGTCGGGTTCGTATGACCGTAAGCAGGCAGTGAGAAAAAAACAATGGTACTCATGGGCTTTCATCCTCTGTTGGTTCTGTGTGACGAATAGAATCTGCTAATTCCAGAAACCCGTCGCCTTTTAACATCGCCAGCCCTTTTGTCGCATCTTCTCCAAGCACCACGAGCTTATCTCCTGCCTGGATATGGTACGTATCACGCGCTTGTTTGGGGATGACCACTTGTCCTCTTTCACCAACTTTAACTACACCGAAAAATTGCTTTCCTTTAGGAGGCAGTTCTTTCACTTCTGTTTCTGTCATGTCACTGGAGAGCTGCTCTAAAGTAACTTCAAAAATAGTGCCGAGCTTCTGACATGTACATATATTCGGCAAGGCTTCTCCTGTTTCCCATTTTGCGACAGTTTGTCTGGAAACATCCACTTTCTCTGCCAGTAGCTCTTGCGTTAAACCGGCACGTTTTCGCAGCATTCGTATATTCATACTTATCATGTTCATCCGCTCCTTCTACTTTTAAGTATAACGAAGCATGGTGGAAAATTCTATCAATCTTTAAGAACTTTTCATGTTAAAAATTATGGAAATTTGATATAAAAAATCTCTTCGCTGTGATGCGAAGAGATTTCTTCCTTTAAGGCAATATATAATTTTCAATAGCATAGGCAACGCCATTTTCGTCGTTCGTTTTCGTAATGCGTGAACTCAACGCTTTCAATTCATCAATAGCGTTTTCCATTGCAATACTCGTTCCTGCCACTTGAAACATCGAATAATCATTCATACTGTCCCCCAGCACAAACGTGTTCTCAAGAGACACATTGAAATGGTTTGCCAGTAATTTTAATCCATTTCCTTTTCCAGCATCCTGATGACTGACTTCAAGATTCTCTTCCCCTGAAGCGGTCAGCGCAATATCTGTCCGGGCGTTTAAAACACGGTGAACCTCCCGAAGCTTGTCCTCATCAAAGGAAAGCATGAAAATTTTATAAACCCCTTCGTCTGTATAATCGAGTTTGCTTAATCCGGTAGTTGGAATAACCCCATGTTGGCTGCCGATTAAATACAAAGCATATTCCGCCCATTTTTTCTTTTCTTCTGACGCATGCTCTAATGCCTGCATTTCTTTATAAATAATTTCCTGTTTTTGCCGATCTGCTTTAATACCGTCTTTTGTGTATACTTCATAATACATGTCATTGGCTTCTAACAGTTGGATAATCTCGTGAACCAAGCCATTGGAGAGCGTAAATGAAAACAGTCGCTCATTCTCTTGGTATGTTTCTCCCCCATTTCCCGTCGTTATCGGGAGTTTGAGCGCAGCCTGTTTTAAAATTTCTTCTGTATCATGCCGGGAACGCCCTGTAGAAATACTCACTTTATATCCTGCTTCTTCTGCTTTTTGGATAGCTTTCACATTCGCCGGGCTGATTTTTCCATCCGTCCCCAACAGTGTGCCGTCCAAATCAATGGTGATTAATTTCATCTGTATGCTCCTATCGTAAAATGCTGCAGTCCTATTTATTGTGCCATGTTTTAGATCGCCTCGCAACATAATCATTGCTTTTTGCATTGCTAATCAATAGACAGCTCTCATAAAAACTTTTATAGTGGAAGTATGTAAAAGAATAAAGGGAGATGACCTATGAGGTTATTATTTGATAGAAATGATGTTCGTGCCATACTTCCCGGCACGCTGCTACCATTAGGTGAGAATGGGGATTATATCGTGCGGTATTTTAAAGACCAATTCAATATAGATGTCGAATATCTCGAGGAAACCAGAACACTTCCCGGAAATGGACAAAAAGGAAATCGTATTGATCAAATTATTACCGTGTTAGAAGAAAGTGTCGATGAGTTCGACAAAATCAAAGACAAGCTTGGAGCCGTCTATGCGAAAGATGTAGTACGAAATGGCGACCATCGCTTATACAAAGAGCGAACCTATCTTCATTATTTCCAACGTTTGGAGAAACAATTACTCAAAGACGGCGAAATCTCAGAAGATTTTGTATACCAATCGAAGTTGAGTTAGAACTTTTGCCTTTAAAACCGTGTTGCCTCATAGTGACGCGGTTTTTTTAATTTCTTTTCCGCTTCTACCGTGTCTGTTTAACAAAAGTGTACGACAAATTAGATGTAAGGATTCCAGATAACTGCAAGAGTCCGTTCAAACAGATGTTTCTGATTCTCTTTCATTGCAAAGAACTTTTTCCTGATGGAAAGCTGCATCTATTAATCAATCTCCAACCCTATCGTATAAGCCGGACCCTGTGTAACAACTCCGACAATTAATTCCGCTATTTTTTCCGGTGCTTCTCTTTCTTCAGCGGTAAGCCACCAGGAAATCACTCTTAATATGGTCGAAACAATAAGTTGCAGCGTGATGTTTTTGTATTTTTTAGAAGTACCTTTTTGAAATGAACGCTCTATTTGCGGCATCACTGTGGCATGTCCAAATTGAATCAGATAAGCTTCCAACTGTTTGTCACAATCCGACTGAAACATCACCCGGAAAAAATATTCATTGCTTTCGACGCTTTTTAATATCTTAGTAACGACCTCTTGAAAAATTTCCGTATAAAAAACACCATCTTCAATGTGACGAATCGTTTTTATGTGTTTTAACATCGTATGGTTCATATTATCTCGAATACAAGCATCCAGAAGATCATAGATATCATAATAATGTAAATAAAAAGTAGCGCGGTTGATCATTGCTTCATTTGCCAGCTCCTGAATGGTAATCCTGGAAAAAGATTTTTGCTCCATGAGAGTGAGCAATGCTTCATTTAGTGCTTTTTTCGTTCGACGGATTCGTAAATCTTGCTTTTCCAACCTTTTCCCCTCTTTTCTAAACATTCATCGTTTAATTGTCGTCTATTTGACACTTGATTGTAAATGGAGTATTGAAAACGAGCACAAACATGTAATAATGAAATTATACAACAATTTGTTCATTAAACAACAGTTGACTTAATATGGGAGGATTTGAATGATTGAAGTCAAGAACCTGCAACAAACATTTGGCAGAACGACTGTCTTACAGGATATAGATTTTTCTATCAAAAAAGGAGAAATTGTCGGATTGCTTGGGCCAAGCGGTTCTGGGAAAACGACCCTCATCAAAACTTTAATTGGAATGCTGAAACCTTCAAAGGGAGAAGTGTATGTTTTAGGAACTCCACAGCCTTCCTTAAAACCGATGAAGGATATTGGATACATGGCCCAAACAGACGCCTTGTATGAAGAGTTATCAGCAAAAGCAAATCTCGCCTATTTCGGCAGGTTATACGGACTGCATGGCAAAAGATTAAAAGAGCAAATTCACGCTTGCCTTTCTTTTGTAGACCTTGATAAGGAAGCCAAAAAGTCGGTCCGCAAATACTCCGGTGGGATGAAGCGTCGATTAAGCCTGGCCATTAGTTTAATCCACCAGCCACAACTCATTTTTTTAGATGAACCGACAGTTGGTGTTGACCCGGCTTTAAAACGAACATTTTGGGATGAATTTGATCATTTGCGAAATCAGGGAATCAGTTTTCTCATTTCTACACATGTCATGGATGAAGCAGACCGCTGCGACCGGATTTTATTGATTAACCACAGTAATTTATTGGACGCTGGGACACCCGACAAAATAAAAGAAACGTATGGTTCCATCGAAGAGGCTTTTTTGAAAGCAGGTGTCGCTGCATGCAAATCTTAACTGTTGCGATCCGGGTGGTTCAGCAAGTAGTGAAAGATAAACGTACCTTGGCATTTATGCTGCTTGCACCTGTTTTTGTCCTCTCACTTCTATACTTTATTATGACAGGGTCAAGTGCCGATCCTCATATGGGGGCCGTCGACCTTGATGAGTCATTAGAAGAAGCATTGGAAGAGGAAGCGAATGTTACCGAATACGCTTCAACCGACCAAGCAATGGCTGCAATGGAGAACCAGAAAATCGATGCCTATTTTTATATGGATGAGGACAAGCCTTATATTGAAATAGAAGGCGCGGATGTGACAAAAAAGTCCCCAGTACTGCAAGCCGTCCAGGGAGCACTGCAATCTTATCAGAAAACACGTGCGGAAGATAAAAAAGCAGATGCAGAAGAGATGAAAGAGGAGCTTAAGCCAGTCTTGAAAAAAGTGCAGCAGCAAACGGGCGAATCGCTCGATGTTGATTTTCCCGATATGGATATATCTATGAAAGAACCAGAAGTTCATTATTTATACAATGACAAAGACGCTGATTTATTTGATCAAGTTTCCCCTGCTCTGATGGGCTTTTTCATCTTTTTGTTCGTTTTTCTTATTGCAGGCATCAGTTTTCTTCGGGAACGTACAACTGGGACATTAGAAAGAACTCTCGCCACGCCGCTTAAACGGTCTTCCATTGTATTTGGTTATTTTTTAGGTTTCTTTTTGTTCGTCGCCACCCAGACAGTGATTATCCAGATCACGATTGTAGATATTCTTGGGGTTGATCGGTTGGGGAATTATTGGCTGCTGCTTTTCATGAATCTCGTTGTCGCAACCGTCGCGTTGTCACTCGGGTTACTTTTATCAACTTTTGCCAGAACAGAATTCCAGTTACTGCAATTTATTCCTGTTGCCGTTATTCCGCAATTTTTCTTTAGCGGCGTGTTTGATTTATCGAATGCTCCGACATGGGTGAAAATGATTAGTGATATCATGCCGCTTTCTTATGCCACGAGCGCTTTGCAGAATGTAATGATTCGCGGTTACGGCTTTACTGACATCGCCAATGATTTCGATGTGCTCATTGGATTCACCATTGTTTTCATTATCTTGAACATGCTCGTATTAAAACGCCAGCGAGCAGCCTGATTAAAGAACAATGAGCTCTTCTTTTGTATTAGGAAGAGCTCATTTGTTGGTTGGCGAGATTAATCAGGTTCAACCGTCTCACTTTGCGTTATTTTTCATTTCTATGATGTTTTTTGGTTAATCTTTTTGAAAGCTCGTCGCAACTTGTGGAGCTTGATGAAGAACTGTTTTTATTGGATGCAGTTTTTTTCGTTTCCAAAGCGCTTAGACGCTGTTGGCAGGCAGAATCCCCTTTCAAAATAAGGTCTAAATGTTCACTCCATTGTATTTCATCTTCTTCATTGAAATGCGGTGTGTTCTGTAATTTTGTTATTTCTTCTTTTACCGCATCTTCATAGTATGGTTGCAGATTAAAAATTTGCCTGGCGTTATAATAAGAAGTGAAATATAACGTGTTGCCCTTATACACACAGGCTATTTGACCTTTTATATTAACTAAAGGTGGGAAAATTTTCTGCAGTGTCTTTTTAGTTATTATTTGTTGATAAGCAGATGCTGGCAATTTCTTGTTTTCCGGAACCAGAAAAAACAGATACGCGTCCTCTTCTTTAAAATACGTAAACAAGGCGTCCGGCTCTATGGTGTCGAGTTTTGCAGTATTCTTTCGTGCATATTTTTCCTGTTTTGCAATTATCGTTGGTAAGGAAAAATGTTCTATATATAAACCTTCATCATAATCAGGTGAATAAAGACCGCTATACTCTACCCATTTATTGGCAAGATGTTGATAAGCCTCATATGTTTTGACTGTAAATTCCTCTTGGGTGAATTCATCCATTTGTAACGGCCTGACTTCTTGATTAGTTTGGTTTTTAAAAGCATATAATTCCAATAACTCCATTTCCAGACATCTCCTATCCAATCCACTCTTATATCATATATTTCCACATCTGTGAAATTTTAATCCTTTTTCTAAAAATAATTAGTATATCCAGTATAACGAATTATAATTTTTTTAATAGTGTTTTCGACCCTGTATATAAAGTCGGTATTCATAAGTAAATCAGACTTGTTCTACTGATTTCTCTCAATTTTACTGATTTTATTTAATTTCATACATTAAACTTTAAAATAGGGGGTCATAAAATACTATTTCCCCTTCTACAAGTAACAAGGTTGTGGTATATTAGTGTTGTTATCATTTTTTTACATACTATTTTAAGGAGGATTTTGGATGAGAAAGTTAGCTTTAGTCGCCTTTGCAGTAATGGGTGTGACCATTCTTTCTGCATGCAATAGCGCGGAAAATGTGACAGAATATGTAGAGGTTTCTTTTTCAGGCATGGATTCCCAGGGCAGTGCCAGTTATGATGTGGACGAAATGGGACTGGTCGAAGAAGTGCTCGATTTGGATGAAGACGCGCAGGATTATCCCGATGCGGAAACTGCAGAAGAAGCGGAAGAAATTTTAGATGCGTATGACATAAGTATCGACGAAGAAGACGATTTATCTAATGGAGATACTGTAGTTATAACTGCCAGCGTAGATGACGAGGAAACCAAAAAAATTGAAGGTGGCGAAAAAGAATTTACCGTAGAAGACTTGGATGAACCGGAGATGGTCACCTCTGAAGACGTAGAAGAAAATCTTGTCTTTAATTTCAATGGCGTGAGCGGACGCGGAGAAGCGCAAATCGATAATATTTTTGATGAATCTCCATTAAATAACATTTCTTTTGAGGTGGAAAACGATGGAGAACTAGAAAATGGAGAGGATGCACAAATTACAGTAGATGATGAAGCGGAATCTGCCTTACATAGTGAAGGCTATATGCTGGAGGATGACTTTAATCCAACTGTAGAAGTAGAAGATCTCGACAAAGTGGCTGAAAAAGCAACAGACATTGAAAACCTAAAAGATGTAGAAAGATATATGGAAGAAGAATTAAATGACGAATACAAAGATACTGATCACGACTTTGGGTCCAATACTGTTTACGATATAGACCAGGAAAAGTTAATGTATCGTCAGTTTGAAAACCTTTCAGATGATGAAGAAACGGAAGATGATATATGGGGCGATGCTAGCGCAGAAGAAGAAAATGGCAGTTTAATCGGCATTTATTCCATCAAAGAGTCAGAAGTAGACAGTGATGATGAAAAAGAAACAAAAGAAGAATACACGGTGATGTTTGGTTTTTCCGGTATCATCCTGGATGAAGACGATAAAGCGAATATATCTGAATTAGAGTCCATTAGCGAAGAGAAAGATGATACGTATTCCGTAGATTCCGTTATCCAATTATACGAAGGGGAAGGCTACGAAGAAGTTAAAAAATAATCACAAATGATGCATCCAAAGGATAGTATAATCACTGTCCTTTGGTTTTTTTAATGCAATAAAAGGCATATCGTCTCCCCTTAAAATGATAAAACGACGGAGGTTTCAAACAGCCTTTATGCCTTCATGAAAAATATTCGAATTAATTGTTCTTTTTCTGCAGCAAATCATAAAGCAAAAAACAGACGCAAACAATCCCAATCGCAATGATTCCACCCACTATACTAAACAGCCAATTTCTTGAATCAAAGGACCCTTCTGTTATATAAAACGCCAACTTTAGAAGACTGACACCGATAACCCAGCCCATTCCGGAAATGACCAGTGGTTTATATTTGTTTTTCATGAGAACACCGCCAAACAACCATTTTAAATTTTTTAACATTAAGAAGTACAGAAAACACTCAAACAAATCTATGTCTGAGTGTTCGCTGGATGATTTCTAAGAATCTTTACTGGTTTTCACATATGGAACCACTTACTCTTCGGGCATTGTAAAAGTTACAGCGGTATCTGTATGTTCTGCAAGCTTTGTAAACATCTCATCAAGAATTTCTAACGCTCTTTTCTCTGAATCATACTTCCCTATCACCTTGCTCCAGTCATCCAGTGAAGCAGTACCGACAACGCCGGTAATCTTCTTTTTATCTACCGTCACTTCTTTTACATTCAACAAACTCTTTTTATCCTGCGTTCTAATCCATAACAACATATCCTTCCTCCGTTCTGTTTTGTGATTATTTTTCTCTTAAATCTCGATTTTAATTAGTTTTGTTGGCTTGCAGTTCAGCATATTCCAGTAAAATGCGTCATTCATGTCCACGTAACCTTCATATGTACTTGAAAAAGGATTCTTTTAGATTATGCCGCTTCTTCCAGGACATCTTCCGCAATGTTGACAGCGTGGTCTCCTATTCGTTCAAGGTTACTAATGATATCCACAAAAACAATGCC
>DATGUO010000029.1:0-11998 GCA_035301305.1 Pseudogracilibacillus sp. | reverse complement strand
TTTTCTACATACACTCTTTCTTCATACGTATGCTTTTTTGTTTCGATGTTCATTTTCAATTTTACGGTAGATTCATCTACTTTTTTTGAGGTCACTTTAACATCTCCATGTGGAAATTGATAACTATTCTCCGTATCTTCTTTATACAACAAGGGCTCTTCTTTTTCTATTAGCGTTTTTGTCATTTCTATCATGTTTTCTTTCCGTGTAACATCTATTAGACGTTCAGTTTCTTCTACATGCAGCTTATATCCGCTAATCATCGTTAGCGTAACTGCTAACAACAGCATGGTGACCCAAACAGTATACACAAAATAAAATCCGGCTTCGTTATGAAGGGAGAGTAAACGTTTTTTCATAAGTCTCTCCATTTAATAACTTTAGTGTAATCATAAAATAATTCTTCTCTTCTTGGACAGAGAAGCTTTCTACCTCTCTTAAATAAATTTCATGTCCCCTTTCTCCTACTTTTTGACGAACAGTCGATTCATATTGCTCCATCACAACTTGTTCTTCTCTCCCTTCTTTTAAACGCTCATAATAAATTCTGTCTTCATGAATATGAATCGATAGTGCATCATATTGATTTTTTTGTATAATATGAAAAAATTGCTGCACAGAAACGGAAGAAGCTTCCGGAGATTCATCAAGAATAGAAAGAAAATAAACCAGTATCGGCAATGTTGTGAAGATAATTAAAAACGACAGCAAAACAGATACATAAGTAAAGCCGTTATTATTTGTCCAATACGGCATATAAACAAACTTTATCTGTTCTATTATTTTCATCTTTCCAACTGGCACATCCTTTCTTCCAATCTTTTTCCTCCTCAATTTTCAACTTAATAGTTTTATGGTTGATTTCTTCATGATATAAAATAGGCAGATCGTCTAATTGCTCTTTATCCTCTACCAAAATATCATGTAAGCGCGATTGAACCAGCAACTTTTCTTGCAAGTTCGCCTCTTCTTTATGGACAAGTTGAAATATGGGGAGTACTGTTCCCACCAGCATCATCATAATACTCATTGCGAATAAATTTTCAACTAGAGAAAAGCCATCAGTCTTTTTCAATATATTGCCTTCCTGCGCCAAACGGAAAAATAACTTTGTATTTCTTTCCAGCATCTGTATAAAAAATAATGGTACTTGGTGTTTCGACTTTTCCTTTTTTATTATATATAATTTTACTGTCTGAAATGCCTCGAAATTGAATTTCTTCTGGATATTTCCGGGAATAGATGGTTTGAGTACCGCGGTTCACTATATATTTATCATCCTTAAAAACAAGTCGCATTTTCGTCTCCTCGCTGAACGCTACATTTTGCATAAATAATGTATCTTCCTCCAGTTCTTGAAAAAACAATTTAATCTGCATGTTGTCATATACTTTATAGAGGACAGGGACTGTTAATAAAGCCATCACAGAAACAATACTGATAACAAATAATAATTCAATGAGTGTAAACCCTTTATCATTATGGCTGATGAACTACACCATCTTTTATATTGAATTCTTTATCTGCATTCGAACATTTTGTTTGTTCTTCTTCTATATAACCGGCGTCCTTTAATTCGCTTATTGATGCTGGCTTTTTTCCTTTATCAAGAGTATATGCTTCGACTTGAGCCTGTACTGTTTTTTCTAACGCTTTGCATCCTTCTTCATGAACACTCTTTGATTTATCCGTTAAATTCGGAATAATGAGCAAAATTAATACAGTGATAATCATTAATACAATCAACATTTCTATTAAAGTGAAACCATCTTCATTTTGTAACATAAACCTGCTCCTTCTTCTCGTTTTTACTTTCGATTCAAAAACTGTTTCATTTCGTTTTATAGTAAGGCTTGGAAATTATTTATACATTTTTTCTGTAACCAAGTGGGTCTGGCCTTAGCTCTATTTTATAATTTTTTGAATAAAGTTTTAATCTGTATCCCTTAAATCGTTGTAATCAATTGAAACATTGGCCACATCAGACTGATGTAGACAAAAAGGATCATAACAGCTAAAAAACCAAAAAATAGAGGTTGGACTAACGTAATCATTTTCATTACTTTTTGTTCGATTTGTTCTGCAAGCATCGTTGCGTATGCTTCTAAATCTTTTTCTAAATATTTTTGGTTGTTTTGCCTTTCAAACAACAACGCCAGCGGCCGATCAATAAAAGCAAGTTCTAATAATAGTGGATGCACATCATGGCCAGATTGCAGCTGTTGATACATAAGTTCCACATAATGACGCAATACAGGAAGATGATTTTGCGTCTTTAATTGTTCTAAAATATTTTTTAGCGACATACCTGCTTTTAAATACATATTAATATGCGTTGATAAATAGTACGATGTTTGTAATGTTAAAACCATTCGATAAATTGGGATCTTTTGATAGAGGATGATTTGTTTATGGATTGGAAATTGACGCTTGTAAAATTTCCAGAAAATCGCAATCAAAAAAGCAATCACACAACTTATAAAGAAACAGGTAATAAATAGGTGAATCATGGTCATGGAAATAGTTAAGGTGGTTGAAGAACTGCTGTTCATTGCAAATATTTCTTCAAAGGCAGGTAAAACAGAAATCTTTAAAAAGAAGAGGAGCAGAAAAAAGAAGACAGAGAGAACGAGCGGATAACGGATGACTTGTTTGAATTTCCTCATATAAGTTAATCGTTGTTCAAACATGCTGATGCAATGGTTTAAACTAGCTGAAAAATCACCATTATAGCGAACAAAGAATAAATAGGAAACAATGGTGGAATGAAAGCCGGATTCTTCAAAGGCTTCATCAATATATTTCCCTGTTTTAATACTTGTAGTTACTTCCGTCGCAGCTGTTTGCAGCGTATCATCCCATTTAATCACCTGCAAAGCTTCCAGAAACGAATATCCATTTTCGAGTAATCGATAAAGCCTTTTTAAAAAAGTAAGTTGTTCATCTTCTGATAAATCAGCTGTATTTTTCGTAAATTTCTTGAGAAATAAAACCATACATATAGGCTTTCTCCCTCAACCGGTCAAACGTTTGAAATCCGGGAGAAATGCTTTCCCTCCCTGTTTGAATGACATTTTGCAAATTGGCTCCTTCCAATAATTCTAAAATAGCTGCCCGCCTACCATAACCAGCATGCTGCAAAGGTAATAATTGTATGGCTGCAACAGCGATAAGAGTTTGTGCAATATCTTCTCTCGGTATACCGATATCAACGAGTCTGTCTATCGTCCCTGGTGCGTCTTTCGCATGTAATGTACTTAACACTAAATGTCCAGTTAAAGCAGCTTGAAATGCAAAGACAGCAGTTTCTTTGTCTCTGATTTCACCGATTAAAAGAATGTCGGGATCATGGCGAAGAGCGGCTTTTAAACCTGTTTGATAAGTAACTCCGGCTCGTTCATTCACTTCTACTTGAATGACATTGTTTAATTGCCTCTCAATGGGGTCTTCTAAAGTAATTATTTGCTGGGATGTTTCGTGTAATACATTTTCTAACAAGGCATACATCGCCGTTGTTTTTCCACTTCCAGTAGGCCCTGTCATTAAAAGAATTCCAGCTCTATTTTTCAACCAATGTTTCATAGATATAATTTGAGATGGGAAAATGCACAGTTGTTGCAGTTGAGGAGACTTTTCCTGGGGAAGGATGCGGATCATTAAACTTTCGGTCTGTTGGTTGGGCAATGTTGACAGTCGGAGTGCATAGCGTTTATTTTGCTTTGAATCAAAGGTGACAGCACCATCTTGGGGTTTATTGATTTCGGCAATATCCATGTTCGAAATAAACTTAAAATAAGTTAATAACATTTTATACGTTTGGGAATTGAGGGTGGAAAAATAGTGACGCTGACCAAGCATTCGAAAATATACCTGGACGTTGTTTTTCTCTGCAGCGGGATAAAAATGAATATCAGAGGCTTGTTTCGAGAAAGCTTTTTCGAGGAGGTTTTGTACAAAAGTAGCACTTGGGTTAGACAATAAATCACCTGCCTTCCAATGTGAAGTATACTTATTATAGCTAATTATGTGAAAATTAGCAATACGAATGATGCATTTTATAAAAAAATAATAGATAAACAGAACAAGTGAAGCAAAGTTCACTTGTTCAAAAGCCAAAATTACGGTTGATAAAACTGTAAAGTGAAAGGATTTTCGTGCTTTTCTTGTCCAATAGTTGTCGGTACATTATGTCCAGGATACACCTGGGTATCATCGGCAAGTGTGTATAACTTTTGAGATATACTTTGCGCCAGTTCATCCATACTTCCTTCTGGTAAATCCGTTCTTCCAACGCCGTTGTGAAATAATACATCCCCGCTTATGATAAAGTTTTCATCCTTGAAAATAAAAGTAGCACTTCCTGGAGAATGGCCCGGTGTGTGTATGACTTCCATTTCAAATGGCCCGATAATTAATTCTCCTTCTGTTAGCAATTTATCAGGTGCTTCTGTTATAATACTGCCGCTCTCACCGAAGAACACATTTGATCTATTCAAATTTGGTGTTTCCAGCCAGTTCTTTTCATTGGAATGCAGATAAACATCAACATTATACGTATATCTTAAATCATGTAAAGCTCCAATATGGTCGAAATGAGCATGGGTTAGCAGAATAGCTTGAGGAGTGAGGTTTTCTTCTTCTATAAAATTTTTAATCACCTCAGGCTCGCCGCTGGGATCAAAAATCAAACAAGAATCCTGATGACTGACAATATAACAATTAGTGCCTAATGGTCCTAAAGAAAATGAATGTACTTGCATGTGCTTCTCTCCTTTGAAAATTAAAATTATTGCTGATTCTCTAAGGAATAAACTCGACAAAAACGAAAGAATCAGATAAACTATATAGTAGTTAGCAGTTTTCACTTACATATAAATTAAGCATTGCTATTATTCTAGCACGTATATAGGGAGGATGTAATTAAAATGGTATTGGCAATTATCTTATTTATTGTTACTTTACTATGTGTTTTATCAGTGTTGCGGCAGGTTAAATTTAAAAATTATTTTGCGCTTGCTTTTTCTGCAGTTGCTGCATTAAGTTTTGGATTCTTTTCTGTTGCAACGATTCTCTGTTCGTTAACGGACGCAGGATTTTGTACGTAACAACCATATTTGTAAAGCAGTTAATCATTCTCAATCGAGATTTGATTAACTGCTTTTTTGTTTATCATTATTTATAAAAAAGAAAAGCTTCCTCTCTTTTTTCAAGAAAGAAAGCCACCCTATCGCCAAGATACGTATAAAAATGACTACTTTTATCTGGCATTATTTTTAAAAGATTTGTTTTTTTCTGTATTGATGACAAGTAAGGCATTTTGATATGTTTTGGTATCTATCATTTGAAATTTATATAATTCCTGAACTTCTGTTTTCATCATTTCAATATCACTAACCGGCTCTCCGGTGTATATAAATATTCCATATTGTTTTAATAATTTCCGCACATCATACATATTTTCCATCATTCTCAACCGCCTATTTTACTATTTGACCATAATATACTAATCCTGCAAACAAGACAGCGTAAACAACCAATGCTGACACTTGCAAAATATACGCTCTTCGGTTTGGGAGTGATGTAAGCACTGCAGAAACAAACCCAAAAACCAAACCACCAAGGTGAGCACTTAAATCTATATTTGGTATAATGAAACCTAAAAGCAAATTAATAAACAGGATTAACATTAAATTGGTTTTAAAAGCAGCATTTACTAATCGTTTATGAAGTAAAGTAAAATACAACAAGCCTCCGAATAATCCAAATAGCGCTCCTGATGCTCCTGCACTAACTGCATTATTTAGAGCGAAGCTGGCAATCCCTCCGCCTAAACCTGCTAAGATATAAATGATACTAAATCGAATGGAACCATATATTTTCTCAGCCACTATTCCTAAATAATAAAGCGCGAGCATATTTACAAATAAATGAACCCAGCCGATATGCAGAAACATCCCAGTTAACAATCGCCACCATTCTCCCTCTTGTAATAAAGGAGGGGAGATAGCTCCAAGTTCAATTAATGAATGACGACTGGTGCTGTCTCCGATAAACTCTAATCCTAAAAAAAGAAGGATATTAATCATCATAAAAAAATAAACCATTCTTGGTTTCCCATAAGATAATGTTTTCTGAACATCTTGAGTTTTTTGCTTCAAGGAAGTGAGAAAATACCGTTTATACATTTTGATGGCATTTTCTTTCGTCTTATCATTCGGTATTTCTTTAAACGATGGTTCCTCTGCAGGAAACTGTTCAAATAAACGGGTTTTTTCTTGAGCCAAATGCTCTTTACTCAAATAAAATACTTTCATGCGTACATGTTTTTTTTCCTTTAAAAGCATCGGTTTCTTTAATGTTTCCCACTCATCTACAGGTTCATTTTCATTGATGTAAACATTATATACTTCTATATTTTTCCCCTTAAAGATATGCTTTAATGTTGTCACACGTTGAAACACTTTAGCGATATCATTTTTCAAATGGTTCTTCCAATCAAATTCTTTTTGTATGAATCGCATGACAGTGGATTGCTGCTTTTTTTGCTTTTGCAGCCATACTTCATCTGTTTTCCCATTCATATACAGCAATTGGAAATCTTCATGCCGCACAAAATAGTCTACTAATGTGTATAAACAGTACTGGTCATTGACCCCCATATGACACCCCCTCCATGCTTATTCATCTGTTATTAAAGTCTGCACTGGGACATCGTGTTCCTCTACAGGAATGTCTTTAATAAACTGTAAAGAACTGACTAGCGCTGCTGTCTCCCCTTTATAGGAAGCTAAAAAACGATCATAATAGCCGCCCCCAAATCCAATGCGATAACCAGCCTTATTAAAGACCACACCCGGTACAATAATCAAATCCAATGCATTTTTCTCTATTGGTTTACATGTTAAGGCGTCTGGTTCCCATATTCCCGCATAACCACTTTTCAACTGACTGAAATTTTCAATAACATAAAAATCGAGCTCTCTTGCAGCAGGCACAGTTTTTGGCAAAGCAACCATTTTTCTATCCTGCCAAGCCTTCTCTATTAACGGTGCGGTATCCCACTCAAATTCATTTGAAAAAGTGACTCCGATCGTCCTTGCTCGTTTCCACACTTCATGGTTCCATAAATTTGTATGTAATTTCTGTTCAATACGGTGTCGTTCTTCAAGGGATAAAAACTGCAATTTTTCAAAAATTATCTGTCTCCACTTTGTTTTAATCAATCGTTTATCATCCCTTCTATTAGTATGTATACCTTATCATAAGAAGGCAGAAAATAAAACGAAGATAACTGCTGCTTACATATACGGTCCACAGTCATCTAATTCCGTTCATACACTAAAATTACCAAAGTATGCGAGTGATTTTACATTTCAGCCAACAAAAAAACTCCTAAAAATAGGAGTTTTCAAGTTTACTTCGTTTCACGGTGTAAGGTATGCTTTTGTAAACGAGGGCTGTATTTCATCAACTCAATTCGTTCTTGGTTATTACGATTATTTTTTGTGGTAATGTAATTTCTATCCCCTGTTTCAGTACAAGCTAAAGTAATATTTACGCGCATATTTAATCCCTCCAAATCTATAAAAGATATGCTTTGTCTTCTCTTTTATCCTTCCCTATAATACCAAAATATGAAAGAAATAGCAATCCCAAACTTTTATATTTTTTTCTTAGTAAAGTTCATCAATTCATAGTATAATATGTTTTAGACAGGAGGTATGAGAATGACGTATTTAATTGTATCCCTTATCGGAATTGCGATTGTTCTATTTATCATTTCGTTTTTTGCAGATGATAAAATAGCAAAATTAGAAGAACAATTCGAACAGTTTTCCATTACAACAATGCAGGATACATATCAACTCAAAAAGAGAATTAAAATATTAGAAGAAGAAATTTTAAGTTCTAATGTTCCACAAAAGTCAAATCAAGAACAGAATATGCGAAATGTTCCGGATTCTGTAAAACATAAACCCTTATTAATTCAAAAAGTATATCATCTGCATCAACAGGGATACTCGAATATCGACATCAGTCAACAAACAGCGTTATCTGAAGATGATATTCAAACCATTTTAAATAACCAAAACTAAGTAAAGGCGGTCTATCTATGAAGCAATCCTTACGATTCTTTTCTTTAGGAATTCTGGTGTCTGCCATCCTTTTACTTGGCTACACGCTTTTCTTCAGTGGTGATTTAAAGCAAGCAGATCCTTCCGTTGAAGAAATGTCGGATTCTTTAAGTGATCAGGGATATCGCGTCGTTTCAGAAGACGAATATGTCAAATATACGCTGGATAAAGATAAAGCATCTAATTCAGAAGAAAACGATGAGACAAATAAAGAAGACGAAGACGAAAAAGAAAAAGATGAAAGTGATAACAATGATGACAATGATGACAAAAAAGACAAAGATAAAAAGAAAGAAAAAGCAACGATTAAAACCGAATCTGGTGTTGTCGCTCCAGACATAGCTGAAGATCTCGTCGAAGAAAAGATTATTAAAAAAGACGAAAAAGATGACTTTGCAGCGTATATGGACGATGAAGGATATAGTGAAAAAGTACAACTGGGGAAATTTAAAGTGGATAGTGATATGGACTTTAAAGAATTAGCCAAAACTTTTACGACATATTCTGGTGACTAAAGAAAAGCTGCTTAACGAACACTCGTTAAGCAGCTTTTTTAAAATTAGTCTTCGTCCTTATCGTCATCTTTATCAAAGTAAGCATCCATAATCTGACGGCCTATTTTATGGTTAATGTCATCCCCTTTACTTTTGTCTAAGTTTGGAATAAGTACCGCAAAGGCAATTTCCGGGTCGTCTTGCGGAGCATACCCGACTAATGATAAGTTCTCCACATCTTCTGAAATTACGTTGCCGTCTTCAACCAATACGGCTTCCGCTGTTCCCGTTTTTCCTGCCGCGTCATATGATGCATCATGCCAGCGATCATATCCAGTCCCGCCTTGTTCATTAAAAGCTTTATCAAATCCGGTTTGTACGCGTTCAATATATTCGTTTTTAATATTAACTTTATCCAAGACATGCGTGTCATTTGCTTTATAAAGAGAGCCTAACTTATTCTCAACAGAAGGGCTGCGTATTTCCTTCACCAAATGCGGCTCAATTCGATAACCGCCATTTGCAACTGTCGATACATATTGCGCGAGCTGCAAGGTAGTGTAAGAATCAAATTGTCCAATCCCTTGGTCCATTAGGGCACCTGCGTTATCAGGAACGGAAGTGGAACCAGTCGCTTCAGAAGGGAAATCAATACCAGTTGTAACACCTAAGCCAAATTGGTGGAAATAATTTTGCATTTTTTGGACCCCTTCAACGTAATTAGCACTTGTCTTTGAATTATCCGGTATCGGAGTGCGCATTTCTCCTCCCATACGTAAAGCTGTATAAAACATATATACGTTTGAAGATTTTTGGAGTGCAGTGATATCACTAACAGAACCGAGTGGTTTATACGACTTTTTAGTACTACTTCCGGCTATTTTTACAGGTTTATCTTCAATGACTTCACCTGGATCAATAACCCCTGCATCCAAACCTGTCATAATCGTAGCTCCTTTTACACTGGAGCCTGGTGGGTGCTGATCGTAAAATGATTTCAAAGGACTATTCTCATATTCACCTTCGTCTTTATCATGATGGAATCCGCTTAGAGCTAAAATATCCCCAGTTTTTGGGTCCATCGCTACAGCCATCGCATCTTCTAAGTGCGGGTTTTTTCCTTGTGCACTTTTCAATTCTTTTAGGACAATATCATCTACCTTTTTTTGAAAATCCAAGTCCATACTCAAAACCAAATCTTTCCCGCGTTCCCCGTCTACAAGAACGTCAGAAGCAATTAAATCGCCTGATTTTGTAGTTATATTTTCTAATACTTCTTTTCTGCCTCTGAGCTGATCTTCGTATTCTTCTTCCAAGCCGCTTTTGCCGACTCGATCATTACGGCTGTATCCGCGGCTTAAATAAAAATCTTCTTTTTCTTCCGGAATTCCTTCATTTCGATTGGTAATGCTTCCTAGTATAGATCGCAACGTATCCTTCTCCGCATACTTTCTATTCCAATCAGTTGAAGCATTTATACCGGGCAATTCAGAAAGATTCTCCGCAATTTTAGAATATTCTTCTGGAGAAATCCCTTCATTTTTAATAACTTCCGGAGTTAATGAATAGGCTTGATCAAGTAGCCTTTTCACGGCAATGACTTTCATTTCTTCATCCGTGATTTCATCTAAATCCTCTTCATCTATCCGGTCCAGAGCCAACTCATATTGTTTATCATCATCTAACTTACTTTCTTTTTCTGATAAACGATCATTCGCTTTATTAAGATTTTCCATATACCAATATTCTTTTTTATTGTTTTCTGTAACTTTATCAATATCTTTTTTATCCACTTCCATATACTCGATTAGCTTTTCTGCCAGTTCTAATTTTTCTTCCGGTTGTGCTCGTTTAGGAGGTGTATATGTAATTGAATACAACGGATCGTTATCTACCAAAATATCCCCATCACGATCAAAAATCTTTCCGCGAGGAACTGGAGATTTTGATTTATCAGACACTGTCCGTTCAATTTCTTCTTGATGATCCTTTCCTTCTAAAATTTGGACAACCCCAAGCTGTATAACTAATACAGAAAATAAAATAAATATGACAAAAAATACAATGTTTAATCGAAACGGTAATGGATTCTTATTTTTCTTTTTCTTATTCATCTGTATACCCCTTATTATGAATTACAGTGTCTCATTATATCATATTTAAAGAGAAGAGTCCTTTTTATTAGTGACTATTTTTTAAAATTTATGATAAGCTTGGCCCCAATAACGATTCCTTTCAATGCAGAAATTAAAAATAATCTAAAAAAACAACACAAGGTAACCCCTGTGTTGTTTAAAAAATTACTTTTAATTCATTATTTTGCTGCTTCGTAGTTTTTATTCACTTCATCCCAGTTTACAACGTTCCAAAATGCTTTTGCGTATTCTGGACGACGATTTTGATATTTAAGATAGTAAGCATGCTCCCAAACGTCTAAACCTAATAATGGTGTTTTACCTTCCATAATAGGTGAATCCTGGTTTGGTGTACTGATAACATCAATTTCGCCATTATCAAGAACGAGCCAAGCCCAGCCTGATCCGAAACGTCCTGCTGCTGTTTTTTCAAAAGTGTCTTTGAATGATTCAAAGTCTCCAAATTTAGCGTCGATTTTATCGGCTAATTCACCGGATGGTTTCCCACCGCCATTAGGACTCATGGTTTTCCAGAAAAGACTGTGGTTCGCATGTCCGCCACCGTTATTACGAACAGCTGTGCGAATATCTTCCGGTACTGCATTAAGATCGCTAATTAAATCTTCTACAGACTTGCTTGATAAATCGTTATGCCCTTCAACTGCAGCGTTTAACTTTGTTACATACGTGTTATGGTGCTTCGTATGATGAATATTCATCGTTTCTTTATCAATTGTAGGCTCCAAAGCATCATACGCATATGGTAAATCTGGTAATTCATATTTAGACATGTACAATCCTCTCCTCTTGTTATAATTATTAGCTATATTTTAAGGTTATCAAAGCTGCCCTTAAGCTGCAAGTATTTCGCATCTTTTTAGTGGGCTTTAATGCTGGAAAACTTGGCATTCGCCGTGCATTAATAGCGAGTACGTTAGTTGCATTTATACTGGGAAAATTATTTTTTTTATTCTTTCTTATAAACTAAAAAACAAGCATAAGAATATGCTTGTTTATGGCTCAAGACGGAATCGAACCGCCGACACAAGGTTTTTCAGACCTTTGCTCTACCGACTGAGCTATTGAGCCGAAAATATGTATGGAGGAGGAAGAGGGATTCGAACCCCCGCAGGCTTTGACACCCCTTTCGGTTTTCAAGACCGACCCCTTCAACCAGACTTGGGTATTCCTCCTAATTGTAAAGTGGACCCTGCAGGATTCGAACCTGCGACCG
>DATGUO010000028.1:0-12916 GCA_035301305.1 Pseudogracilibacillus sp. | reverse complement strand
GAAAATAATGATGGCACCTATAATGAAACCAGTCACGATCGTTTGAACGTGTAAACTGCCTTCATCTTTCAATAAAACCCATAAAAGTGTGATGAATAAGTTTAATAAAAATTGACTGGCCACAAGGTCACCTCCATTATTTTTCTAAAACTGCTTCAATATACATATTTGGATCCATTAAGGTTTGCGCAGCGTGCTGCACATGAGGAGCGATTGCTTCCGCTCCAAAACCAAGCAAAAAGGTGCACCCGACTAAAATAGCGCCGGGAAAAAGGAACGATTTACGAAAGGGACGTTTTTCTTCGGTACTGATAATGGTTTCTCCCCAAAAACAGCTCATAAAAATACGAAGCAGGGAATATAATACAATCAGACTGGAGAAAAAGCCGACACCCAGTAAGACGTAGGATCCGCTGGCGATGGCGCCTTCCCCGATTAATACTTTTCCAATAAACCCGCTAAGTGGTGGAATACCGGTCAGAGAAAGGACAACAATGAAAAACATCCATCCTAAGAGAGGATAGTTACGGATTAACCCGCTCATTTCATCCAGTTTAGCCGTTTTGGTTAAGTAGACGATTGTTCCTGCTAATATAAACAAGAGAGCTTTCATTAGCATATCATGTATTAAATAATAAATAGCTCCTTCAAAAGCTGGTATATTCATGACTGCCAGCGCTATTAATATAAAACCGACAGCGATAATCAAATTATAGGCCACTATTTGTCGAATATCCGTGTAGGCAATGGCACCGATACATCCTCCTGCCAAAGTGAGGACGGCCATGATGCCGATAACTGTATGGGTGATTTGCTGTTCGTGGTAAAACAGTAATGTAAACGTTCGGAATAACGCATAAATCCCTACTTTTGTCAGCAAAGCCCCAAACAATGCTGCAATTGCGGTTGGCGGTGCACTATAAGAGTGAGGAAGCCATTGATACAGCATTAAGCCGCTTTTGATACTAAATACCATTAAAAACAATAAACTAATAACGGTAAGCAGCGGTGTTTGTCCCGTTTCTGTAATTTTTTGAGAAATATCCGCCATGTTTAAGGTGCCCACCATGCCATATAGAAACGCAATTGCGATTAAAAATAAAGAAGAAGATACGACATTAATAGCAATATACATCATCGATGCTTTTAATTGTTTTTTAGTAGCACCTAGAGTGATGAGCGCGTAAGAAGCAAGCAGCATCACTTCAAATGTAACAAACAGGTTAAAAATATCTCCGGTTAAAAAAGATCCGTTCACACCAGCAATCATCATCATAGTAAATGGGTAAAAATATAATCTTTCCCGTTTTGGTCCGATTGATCCCATAGCGTAAAGCAAGCAGACAATGCTAATAATATTAGCTGTTAGCACGAGCAGCATCGAAAAGGAATCAGCGACAAACGAAATACCGAACGGAGCCGCCCAACCACCGAAATCAAGACTGATAATCCCTTCTTTTTGAATAAGTTGCAAAATGAGGATACTAATGCCAGTGTTTACCAGGAATAAGGCGATAGTTGCCATGCGTTGAAAAACAATTTTTTGTTGAAAGAAAACGAGCAAAGCGCCTAGAAGTAAAGGAAGCACCATGGGTAAGACAATGATATTATTCATGGCGGAATCCTCGCAATCGATCAAGGTCTTCTATGCCTGTTTTTTGGTACATCTGATAAGCAAGAACGAGAAAGAAAGCTGTGACAGCAAAACTGATGACGATCGAAGTTAATATAAGCGCCTGCGGGATAGGGTCTGCAAATTCGGCTGCTCCTTCTCCGATAATAGGAACGTCTTCGCCTTTAAAGCCGCCCATCGTCATTAAAAGAAGATGTACAGCATGGGTAAGCACAGCAGTTCCCAGAATAACTTGTATCATATTTTTAGATAAGAGCAAGTACGTCGCAACGGTCACTAATACACCGGCAACGATAATCATGATGGTTTCCATTTATTCGACATCCTTACTTATACTTAAAATAATGGTGACAACAACACCGACAACTGTCAGAGCGACTCCGGTTTCAAAAATAGTTACTGTCGTTAGCTCAATTGTCCCGTACAGGGGGATTTGGATATGCATAAACGATTGTTGCAAAAAGGGTTGCCCGAGTATGGTCACGCCGCTTCCGGATAATAACACAATGATGACCCCTAATGCTGCTACATGTTGGAAATCAAAAGGGATGCCTTTTTGCACTGTTTCAATATCAAAAGCTAATAATAATAAAACAAATGCAGAGGCAAGTACTAAACCTGCGATAAATCCGCCCCCCGGCTGATCATGCCCTGCGAAAAACAGATAAAGAGCAAGCGTGAGAATGATAAAGATGACGATGCGAGTAACGGACTGTAAAATAACATCATTTATCTTCAAGTTTACGTACTCCTTTCTTTTTCTGGAATTTCACAAGCGTGTGTATGCCAATACCAGCAATAAATAACACGACTACTTCCAGCATCGTATCAAACGCTCGAAAGTCACCCAGAATGGTATTGACCATGTTTTTGGCACCGGTAAGTTCTTCCGTCTTTTCATAATAGGAAGCAATCGATGGCAGTAAACGCCCGCTTTTCACAGAAAGAGCGACAAGGGTGAATACGCTCCCTGCAAGTATGGACACAATTAACCGGAATCGGCGTTGATGATGCGTAGCTGTTTTCACATTCCAATCGGGCAGGAAATAAAAACAAAGTAAAAACAAAGTGGTCGTGACGGTTTCAATCACTAATTGTGTAAGAGCTAAATCGGGTGCTCGAAAGATGACAAAAAATAAAGCGATCGAGAAGCCGACATATCCATTTAATAAGATGGCAGTTAATCTCGAAGTCGTTATTAAAAGCGTCAAACTGGCAATAATAATCGAACTGGCTATAATCCAGGCGAAAATGGTCATTTGCTTGTCTTGCTGTAAAGATACAGAGAAAGCATCTAACGAGAAGAGCGAAATGCCCATTAGAGCAATAAAACAGATAAATATATAAGCGAAATAGTGTCTGACTTTATCTGTCATATAGAGATTGGTGATGGATTTTGAAATGTCATCTGCTTTTTCCAGCGTCTGATTGTATAAATGATCCAAAGAAAGTGTTGGGGGAAACACAAGATATACTTTTTTGTATGTCACCCTGTAGAGATAAAGGATCGTTCCGAGTATGATAATGCCGATAGACATCCAAATTTCGGTGGTAAATCCATGCCACAATTGCACATCTAAAATGGACTGCATGCTAAGGCCGGGATAAATGCTGATGACAGCGGGTTTAATCAGAAAATCTCCGAGCACATTTGGAAACAGGAAAAATAGTATAATCAGCGCAGCTAAAACAATCGGTGAGAATAACATGCCAAACTTTGGTTCCTTTACATCGCCAGCCGGCGGTTTCCTATAAGGCCCTGTGAACGTTTGAAATACTAAAATCATGCAATAGGCAAATGTGAATATACTGCCAATCCAAGCTACAACAGGAAATATACTGGCGAAGCCTTCGATGGAAAAAATATTGAATTGTTGGATATCCAACATGGCTGTAAAAAACATCTCTTTACTTAAAAAACCATTAAATGGCGGCAAGCCAGCCATGGAAAAACTGCCGATGACTGCGATCGAAAACGACACAGGCATAAAGGTCATCAACCCGCCTAATCGACGCAAGTCACGCGAACCCGCTTTATAGTCAATGATGCCAATGACCATAAATAAAGCGCCTTTGAACGTGGAATGGTTGATTAAATGAAACAAGGCTGCAAATGCAGCTTGGCTGTATAAAATAGTTCCTGCATCAACAGACGGATGAAAAGACAGAGATCCTACGCCGAATAAGGACATGATTAACCCCAGCTGGCTAATCGTCGAATAAGCGAGCAACGCTTTTAAATCGGTTTGACGAATGGCAATAAAAGCTGCCCAAAATAAAGTGAATAAACCGACAGAAGTCACCGTCCAAAACCATAAGCTTTCTCCGCCAAATACAGGTGTGAAGCGGGCGACTAAATAAATGCCTGCTTTTACCATTGTAGCAGAGTGTAAATAAGCACTGACAGGTGTTGGTGCCTCCATGGCATCCGGCAACCAGATGTGAAAAGGAAACTGAGCAGATTTAGTAAAAGCACCCAGTAAAATTAAAATCATAATAGGGACTAAAAATGCATGTCCTTTAATATCACTCGCCATCGAAATCGTTTCTTCGATGCTGAAAGTACCTGTAATGGCATATAATAGTAAGAAACCAGTCAGCATGGCAAATCCGCCAAATACCGTTATCAGTAAAGATTTCCTGGCACCATAGCGCGAACCTTTACGTTGATACCAGTAAGCAATCAGTAAAAAGGAGGAAATGCTGGTTAATTCCCAAAATACATAAAGCATCAGCAAGTGATCGGAAAAAACAATACCTAACATGCTTCCCATAAATAACAATAAATATATGTAGAAATGAATAAGTGATTCATTTCTGGAAAGGTAATAAATGGAATAAAGGATAACAAGCGCGCCGATTCCAGTAATCAACAGGCCGAAAATCATGCTCAATCCATCTAAATGAGAAATCATGTTAAGGTCATAAGATGGAATCCATTTGGTTTCATGAAGAACGGTTCCTCCACGGGAGATAAATGGAACTTTTTGCAGTAAAAGGATAAACAACAAACTGGGAATAATAAAAATAATCCAGCCTAAATGTATTCGTTTCACGTTTCGTAAGCATAGTAAAATGACAATCGCTGCCAAAAATGGAAGGAGAATAGCTGTATTTATCGTAAACAACGATGTCCCTCCTCGTTCATAAAGTTATTGTATCAGTTTCATTTGTATGTTAAAACAAGACTTGAATATTATGTAAAATCAAGTACAATACATGGATACTTATTCTTTAATTATATACTAAAAAAGAGTGTGTTGCACGTGAACGAATAACAAAAATAATTCAGAGAAGTTCGTTTCCGGCTTGTTTTACTATTTTTGATTGCATGAATGGAAAAAATAGTTTAATATAGTGAAAATGTATGATAGATACGATAGTATAAAGATAATTATATAAATAAGACAACGGATTATAAGCGGAATGCTTCTATAAGTATTCTTCAGTTTTAATATGTTTTAATAGAGCAGAGGGGTGATTGTATTGGCAAATGTGAAAAGCCATATGGAAGAACAAATTTTAGTATGTGTGTATTATGGCCCAAATGGAGAGCGGCTTATCAGGCGTGGCTATCAACTGGCCCAATTAACCAACAGCCCCTTTTATGTGCTTACGGTTGACCGTTTGGCACATGATGAATTCGATGCAGATAAAGCGAGTTATATTGAACAATGGCAAGCACTTTCAAAAGAGTTGGGTGCGGAGAAGTTTATACTGAAGGATAACGAGTCACGACCGATTGTCAAAGCCATTAAAGAAGTTGCCTATCAAAACAATATTACCCAAGTCATTATTGGGGAAAGACCGCAGAATAGATGGGAAGAAATTACGCGAGGTTCGTTTATTAATGCGCTTTTAAAAGAATTAGTGTTTGTGGATGTGCATATTGTTTCTGTGGATCGTGCTTTGCAGGTGAATGATGAAGCTTTGTATGAACGGGGGATTCGCGGGTTTTTAAAGAAAGATGAAAATGGATACGTCCTGTCCTTTCAAAAATCAAAAGATAATTGGTTTGCAGGTGTTTTTTATAAAGAAATTGGCACGGATTTCAATAATGGCATTTTCAAATATATTTGCGGCGGGGAAAGCAGGCAAGTGCGTGTCTTGGAAGATCATGTAACGGATCCTATCAAAGAACCGCCTAATATTAACGTAAAGTAATAAATAAGACAGGACCTGTCACTGAGAAAATAGGATAGGTTCTTACCAAATAAAAACAGTTCGCGTTCCTTGCGTCAGGAATGCGAACTGTTTTTTTAATAAGCAGGGAAGAGTCGCTGATTTACTTCGGTTAACACTTCTTGAATCGATTGATCCCGGATAATGACATCAGCTAAATGGTCGTAAGGGGTCTCCTCTTGATTGACGATGACTAATGTAGCGTCATGCTCCTTGGCAACCAATGGAAACATATTAGCTGGAGAAACAGTAAGGGAAGAACCCAAAACGATAAATAAATCGGCTTTTTCTGTCATTTGTTCTGCTTTTTGAAATGTATGTTCAGGCAGCATTTCTCCAAATAAAACGATGCCGGGACGAATGGTTCCTCCGCATGAACAAGTAGATTCTCCATTTAAATAATCTTCTCTGGAAAATGCTTTATGACACTCATGACAATGCAGGTCCCGAAAAGAGCCGTGCAGTTCCATCACGTCGTCGTTACCAGCATCTTGGTGGAATCCATCGACATTTTGGGTAATGATGCCTTGAAGAAGTCCTTGTTTTTCCCATTCTGCAAGCACTTGATGACCGATATGTGCTTGATATTGATGGATTTGTCCTAATCTTTCCTGATAGAATGACGTAAAAGCTTCTTTGTTGTTATATAACGCTTGGACGTTTGCTAACTCATCAGGATTAAACTTTTCCCATAAGCCGCGATCTTTAGAACGAAAGTCAGGTAAGCCGCTTTCTGTCGACATTCCTGCGCCGGTAAACACAAGAGTATTGTCTGATTCTTGTAATAAGGCAGCTACATTATCCAAACTTATCCCTCCTTTAAAAAGCTTATACACGAAGAATAGAAGAAAATATCGTGTCTCTGTCTCTAAATAACCCCTTGCGCAATCATCGTATCTGCTACTTTGGAGAATCCTGCAATATTGGCTCCCACTACTAAGTTCCCGGGATGGTTGTATTTATTCGCTGCTCGTGTACAGTTGCGGTAAATGTCTTTCATAATCGTTTTGATTTGTTCATCCACTTCTTTAAAACTCCAATGCAATCGAGCACTATTTTGAGCCATTTCCAGAGCGGAACAAGCTACACCGCCTGCATTCACTGCCTGAGCCGGCCCGAATAAAACGTCATTTTCGATAAAGGAATCAATCGCTGCTTTCGTACACGGCATATTCGCACCTTCTGCCACCACTTTAACCCCACTGTCTACGAGCAGATTCGCTGCTTCTTCATCAATCTCATTTTGTGTGGCACATGGAATCGCGATATCACATGGAACAGACCAAATTTTGGAACAGTCATCAAAATACTCTGCTTCAGGATGCGTTTCTGTATATTCACTGATGCGGGCATTTTCATCCAATTTCAACCGTTTGATGGTTTGTAAACTAAGGCCGTTTTTATCAAATACATAGCCCCCGGAATCGCTGCAGGCTACAATTTTTGCACCCAGCTTGATTGCCTTTTCCATCGCGTAAATAGCGACATTTCCGGATCCGGACGTAATGACATTCTTATTTTTCAAGTTCATGCGACGATCTTTTAACATTTCTTCGACAAAATAAATCGTTCCGTACCCAGTTGCTTCTGTTCGTCCTAAACTGCCGCCAAAATTCAGGCTTTTCCCGGTTAATATGCCAGCTTGATAGGCTCCTTGCAACCGTTTGTATTGGCCGAACAAATAGCCGACCTCACGCTTTCCTACTCCAATATCACCAGCAGGCACATCTGTGTCCGGCCCGATATGATTATATAATTCGGTCATATAGCTTTGGCAAAAGCGCATGATTTCATTATCTGATTTGCCTTTCGGGTCAAAGTCAGCTCCACCTTTCCCGCCACCGATGGATTGTCCTGTTAAAGAGTTTTTAAAAATTTGTGTTAAAGCGAGAAACTTCATCACGCTTAAGTTAACGGACGGATGGAACCGGATGCCGCCTTTATAAGGGCCGATAGCACTGTTGAACTGGACGCGGAAGCCGCGGTTGACATGCACCGCTCCCTTATCATCTTCCCAAGGAACACGGAAAGTGATGACTCGTTCCGGCTCCATGAGACGTTCGATAATATTATGTTCCATGTATGTGTTGTTTTTCACAAAGACGGGTATAAGTGAATCTAAAAGCATTTCCGCTGCTTGTAAAAACTCTGTCTCGTGCGGATCCCGTTCTTCTAACTTGCGGTATGCGTCGTTCATATAATCAATGACAGCCTTTTCTTGCTGCGATGCGTTTTCAGTTGTTTTAAGCAAGGTTCTTTCCCTCCATTTGTAACTTTGATGGCGCACTTTATTTTTTGATTATTTCATTAATAATTGGTTGCTCCTATTATATCTAAAAAAATCAATCTAAACAATATAAAACATAGATATAGTTGATGCTTTTATGAGATAATGAACGCGAGGTGACATAGATGGAACTGAGACAGATTAAATATTTTATCGAAGTTGCCAACAGAGAACATGTAACAAAAGCCGCTCAAAGCTTGCACGTTGCTCAGTCGGCTGTCAGCAGACAAATCTTTAATTTAGAAGAAGAATTAGGAGTTAAATTATTCATTCGCGATGGCAGAACCGTGAAGTTAACGAAAATTGGCGAAGTATTTTTAGAACAAATGAAACAAGCAGTTAACGTTGTGGATGATGCAAAGCAAGTCGTCGAAGAATATTTAGATCCGGAAAAAGGCACGATACATATTGGTTTTCCGACAAGTTTAGCTTCCTATATTTTGCCAACGGCGATTTATCATTTTCGAAAACAGTACCCGGAGGCCAAATTTGAATTGCATCAAGGCGCTTATAGTGAATTAATCGAAGCAGTGGAGAAAGGGGATATTAATATTGCTATTTTAGGCCCGATTCCACAGGATAATGAAAACATTTCCAGCAGTATTTTATTTACAGAAGAAATAGTTGCCTTGTTGCCAATGAATCATCCGCTCGCTTCACGTCACACAGTTAAGCTGAGGGAGCTGCAAGAAGATTCCTTCGTGCTATTTCCGGAAGGGTATGTATTACGGGATGTTATTGTTGAAGGCTGCCTGCAACGAGGGTTCCATCCTAAAATTTCCTTCGAAGGCAGGGATATGGATGCTATCAAAGGCTTGGTATCCGCAGGCCTCGGCGTCACGTTGATTCCTGAGGTGACAATTGTTGATTGTATGCCGCGTGCCACAGTACGGACCAGGGTGATTGAACCTGATTTACATCGTTCCGTTGGGGCGGTTATTTCAAAAGACCGTGCACTTTTACCAACAGAAAAAATGTTTTATGATTTTATTAAGCAGTTCTTCCAAAGAATTGAACGTTTTCAGCAGTAAAGATGGGCGAAGATAAAAGAAGAAAGGATGAGGATAGATGAAAATTATCGACACGCATTGTGATGCATTATTGAAAATGCAAATTGAAAAAAGAAAAGTTTGGGAAGAAGATCGTGACTTATTGGATTTTGGAGAAGCCCCCAGCTTGGATACCAATTTACGACGTTTACAAGCGGGCGGCGTTCAAACACAATTTTTTGCCATATTTATTGAGCCGGATGTGCCGCAAAATGAAAAGTGGCAGCATGCTTTGGAACAAATCGATTTATTTTACGAAGATATAATAGGGAAACATCCAGAAATGAAACATATAAAAAAATGGGAAGACCTTCATCAGCTTAGGCCCGGAGAAATTGGAGCAGTACTTACACTGGAAGGAGCAGACGCTTTTGGAAATGATCTCACGAAGCTGCGTCATTTATATCGGCTGGGAGTTCTCTCCATTGGATTGACTTGGAATAATGCTAATTTATGCGCGGATGGAGCGGGCGAGCCTCGAGGCGCTGGTTTGACTCTGCTCGGTAAAGAAGTTGTGAAAATGAATAATGAACAGCGCGTGTTTACCGACGTTTCGCATTTATCTGTAGCAGGTTTTTGGGAAGTAATGGAACTCGCAGACTATCCTTTCGCCAGCCATTCTAATGTGAGGGCCCTGTGTGAACATCCAAGGAATTTATACGATAATCAAATTAAGACCATGTTTGAAAAGGGAGGACTTATCCACGTCGTCTTTAATCCTCCTTTTATTCATTCGGATAAAAGCCGGACAACGATAGATGATTTGATTCGCCATATTGATCACTTATGTATGCTTGGTGGGGAGAAGCAAATCGGTTTTGGATCTGATTTTGATGGGATTGATACTTTTGTAGAAAATTTGGAAGATGCCGGAAAATATCCTCATTTAGTAGAAGCGCTCTTGAAACATTATAGTGAGGAACAAGTACGGGGTTTTTGTTCAGAGAACTTTTTAACGCATCTTCCCCAATCATAAAACAGCCGGGACATAGCCGTCAGCGATGGTTATGTTCCGGATTTTTAATGTTTTTTGATTTGACTGCAATGAATTAGTAGACAAACGCCAGCTCTTTTTATTTTTAAACAATAGATCTGCGTATAAAATGTCGATTAAAAAATTCGTTTGCTGTGGGCTTCATATGATACCCGACAGAAAAGTGCTGAAGAAGAAAAGACGATTTCTGCTGGTCCTTCCCGCGAACATTTTCGTTAAAAGTATGGACTCTTTGTTCACGAGAAGATAAACTGCTTATTGGAGATGAAGTGGAGTGTTTTTAATCATTGTCGAATGACGCTTATGTGACGGCTTGAAAATAAATTTTACGGAAAGATATTGTAAATATTATATGGATATGTTACGATTAAAACACAATATATAGATGACGTTCTTAAGAACGACACCATATATAGTAGAAAACTGATATAATCGTATTTTGAAAAGAATGCGGGGGTTCAGTTGGAAATCCGACGGTTTTGATTATTTTTTAAATCAGAACTGCTCATTTTTAAGAGGCCATTTCGTCATGAAAAGGCATAAAAATGAATTGCGTATCATGAAATTTCTCTTTCTTTTTGAAGCAATAAAAAAGAAACATCTTTGACATAGAATGATACAGTAATTTACTACATAAAAAAAGAAAATGAGGCACTGTCCACTAATAATTTGGTAATGCCGCATTTTCTAATGGGAAAAATGAAAGGGGCATCCGCACAAATGACAATTGTAGCAGATTATCAGGAGATTATAGACCAGCATATTGACAAGGCAAACGAAGGGCTCGATTTAGAAGTTGGGGCCATGAAAGAAAAAGCCAAAAAACAATTAACAGCCGACAGTTCTCCGGAAACACAAACGGATGTATTGATAAAAATAGCCTTAGAACAAATTGATGAAGCGAATCCTGATTGGACTTTTTTAGCCAGTCGTTTATATGCGAGAGATTTATATCGCCAGGCAGCAAACAATCGTGGTTACACAGGAAATAACAAATATGGCGGTTTTTATGACCTGTTAACTCAGCTAACAGAAGAAGGAATTTATACAACAGCTTTATTAGATGTGTATTCGAAATCGGAAATCGACTATTTTGCAGACCATCTGGATGAAAGCCGCGATGAATTGTTTCATTATTTAGCGCTGCATACGTTGGCGACGCGATATCTGGCTACAGATCATGAAAAGCGGGTTTATGAGCTTCCTCAAGAGCGCTGGATGGTTATTGCCATGCATTTGATGCAGGAAGAAGCAGTAGAAAAAAGATCCGAATTAGTTTTAGAAGCTTATTGGGCATTAAGTAATCTGTATATGACAGTAGCTACTCCGACATTGAATAACGCCGGAAAAACCCATGGCCAACTTTCCAGTTGCTTTATTGATACAGTAGACGACAGTCTGCAGTCGATTTATGATGTGAACTCTGATGTGGCACAACTGTCTAAAAATGGCGGCGGCATTGGGGTCTATATGGGTAAGGTACGCGGACGCGGCAGTGCCATAAAAGGATTTAAAGGCATGTCGAGCGGTGTGGTTCCTTGGATTCGCCAATTAAACAACACAGCGGTTAGTGTGGACCAGTTGGGAACGAGAAAAGGTGCCATTGCGATTTATTTAGACGTTTGGCACAGTGATATCGAGTCATTCCTGGACCTAAAATTAAACAATGGAGACGCCAGAATGCGCGCACATGACATTTTCCCTGGAGTTTGCCTGCCGGATTACTTTATGGAACAGGTGGAAAATCGTGGCGATTGGTACTTATTTGACCCTCATGAAGTGGAAAGTGTGATGGGCTACCGTTTAGAAGATTTCTATGATGAAGGGCAAGGCAGCGGTTCGTGGCGCGAGAAGTACGAAGAATGTATTAACGAACCTGCTTTAAGTCATCGCAAAGTGCCTGCAATAGATATCATGAAACGTATTATGGTGTCTCAACTGGAAACAGGAACTCCATTTATGTTTTACCGTGACCAGGTCAATCGCATGAATAATAACGCACACGAAGGTATGATTTACTGCTCGAATTTATGTACGGAAATCACACAAAATATGTCTCCAACAGAATTTCTCGAAGAATTTTCCGAAGCGGATGGAACGATTACGAAAAAGTTCAAGACAGGAGATTACGTTGTTTGTAACTTGAGTTCCATTCATTTAGGACGTGCGGTGACGGATGATGTGCTAGAACGCTTGATTCCGATTCAAACAAGAATGCTGGACAACGTGATTGATATTAATACCTTACCGATTCAGCAAGCGCAATTAACGAATGAGAAGTATCGGGCAGTTGGTTTAGGTACGTTCGGCTGGCATCATTTGCTTGCTCTAAAGGGCATCGAATGGGAGTCCGAAGAAGCTTTGGATTATGCCGACAAACTTTATGAAAAGATTGCGTATCTAACGATTGAATCATCCATGAAACTGGGAGAAGAAAAAGGCAGCTATCCTGCTTTTAAAGGTAGTGCCTGGGATACCGGATCTTACTTCACGAGCCGCGGCTATGAAGATGAAAAATGGTCGGATTTAGCAGAAAATGTCCAGGAAAAGGGTATCCGCAATGGTTATTTAATGGCTGTCGCACCGAACTCTTCTACATCGATGATTGCAGGCTCGACAGCAAGTATTGATCCGATTTTTGATGTCTTTTATTATGAAGAAAAGAAAGATTTTAAAATACCATTTACAGCACCTAATTTAACTCCGGAAACATACAACATTTATCGTCGTTCTGCTTATATAGTAGACCAAAGATGGTCGGTCAGCCAGAA
>DATGUO010000027.1:0-16947 GCA_035301305.1 Pseudogracilibacillus sp. | reverse complement strand
CTCATCTCCCGAGCCTTCGTGACCAAAAACATAAAGTGCTACATCTACATAATCGGCAAGACTGTCTGTAAATGTCTTTAAGCTTTCACGAGCAAGGGTCATCTTCTCTCCACCTTCTACTTCTGCTTTCATACTCCCGCTTGCGTCTAATATGACTGCCACATTTGTATCTGGGGGATCTTCTTCCAAATCTTCTTCTTTCAGAGTATTTAATGGTCGGCCGTCCGGCAACTCGATATCATCAAATTCAATTTCAAAATCCCGCACTTTATCCAAGTCGGCAGCATAATTAGTACGCAGTGTATTCATAATAATGCCAGCTACTTTTTCAGGTTCGTCATATTCTTCTTTGTCCAAGGTTTCTATTTCTTCAACGAGAGCATCCAGTGCTTCTTCTTGCGCGTCATCATATATATCATCTTCAGCGGTTTCTTTATCATTTATGTATTCCGTAAAAAGTTCTCCTTCAGGTTCTATTTCTATCTCATACGGGTCAAGGCTGTAAGGATAAGGGTCTTCTTCTTGCTCGTTTTCATTGTTATTCTGTTCATTGTTATCCGCTTTTTGTGATCCTGCTTCCTCTTTATTTTGGTCGGAAGATTGGCAAGACACTAGAAAAATAAACAGGCAAATGGCAAAACTGCCCCAAATTCGTTTTCTCATGTGAATCGCTCCCTTTTACAAGTTACTTGTATTATATCCGAACCGAAACATATTTCAATGGTTTCTTTGAAAAGAGGCCTAATAAAAGAAAAATGACGGAAGGAAGATGCCAGATGATCAAAGAAGCAGAAAAAACTTCACAAAAACCTCCGAAATCTCTATAATAGTGTAAGTCAGGAAGGGATGATCTTCAATTTGAGAAATGCAGCACATATTACACATAACCCTACAGGAGTAGAGCGCTTTACGCTAGCGCTATTATTAGGGCTCCTGGCGATTATGGGTCCTCTTAATATAGATATGTATTTACCGAGTTTCCCCGGGATTGCGGCTGATTTACAGACGAGTGCAAAACTGGTCCAAACTAGTTTGACGGCTTGTTTGCTGGGTCTCGCCGTTGGTCAATTGGTGATAGGTCCCATCAGTGACGCGCAGGGAAGAAGAAAGCCTTTGTTAATTGCAATATCACTTTTTGTCGTTACTTCTATTCTATGTGCGTTGGCACCTAATGTTACAGTATTGATAGCTGCGCGATTTCTTCAAGGGTTCACGGCTTCAGCAGGAGTTGTATTGTCACGGGCAGTAGTCCGAGATGTATTCAGTGGTAGGGAGTTAACCAAGTTCTTTTCCTTATTAATGGTGATTAACGCAGTTGCTCCCATGGTTGCGCCGATGGCTGGCGGAACGATTTTAGCTGTTGAGGGAACAAGCTGGAAGAGTATCTTTTTCTTTTTAGCTTTTGTTGGTCTTGTTATTGTGGGGATTATTGCTGTGAAATTACAAGAAACGTTACCACATGAAAAGCGGATTCCCAGTTCCATTGGCGCATCGATAAGGACGATGGGAGGTTTATGCACGGATCCTTCTTTTATCGGCTATGCCTTGGTTGTGGGATTTATCCATGGCGGCAGTTTTGCTTATGTATCAGGGACTCCCTTTATCTATCAGGATATTTACGACGTCTCTCCTCAAGTATTCAGCGTATTATTTGGTATCAACGGGATTGCGATTATAACTGGCAGTTTTCTTATTGGACGTATTGGCGGTATTGTTCCGGAACAAACCTTGCTCGAAACGGCAGTGAAAATTAATTTAACTATGACAGCTGGCATCTTATTGACAGCATTTTTCAAAGGTCCGTTAGCGTTGCTTGTATTGTTGATTTTTCTGTACATGATTACGATAGGGATGACGATTACCAGTACGTTTATACTTGGTATGGAGAAACAGGAGCGGCGTGCCGGGAGCGCCAGCGCTGTATTAGGCATGCTTCCGTTATTACTGGGGGCAGTTTCTTCCCCGCTTGCCGGTATCAATGAAGCATCTGCCGTACCAATGGGAGCTATCCTGTTTATCTCCTCATTCATTGGCTGCACTGCTTTCTTTACATTGGTGAAAAAGAATAACATAGAAGAGAAGCAGGAACGAAAAATGTAAGGCAGCGATGAAGTTTTCAGATTGCACATTTCTAAAAATCGTACGGCAAAAGATAATGAATAAGTAAATCTTAAAAGGTGACCCAGCGATAGATACTGGTTCACCTTTTTGTATATGTTAAAAAATGCAGCTCCTTTGCTGAAAAAGTCCAGGAGCGATAAGATAGAGTTTAGGTAAATAAAACGGAGAAAGGGGAACAGGATGGCAAGAGAAAACTTAACGCTTCTGCAAAGAAATACGATTGTTGGTATCACCTTAGCTGCTGCCTTTTTATCTGTATTAACGCAATTTTTGCTGATAACCGCTTTTCCAAAAATTATGAGTGAATTTGAAGTGAACTCCACTGAAGTGCAGTGGCTGACAACCGGTTATATGCTGACGATAGCTGTATTGATTCCGGTCACAGCGTATTTTATTGATACATTTCGAACGAGAAACTTAATGTTGAGTGCGATGACACTATTTTTTGTCGGTACGTTCGTTGGTTTGATTGCGCCAACTTTCTCCATTTTACTAATCGGGAGGATTATCCAAGGGATGGGGTCCGGCATTATGATTCCATTAATGCAGACCATTTTATTTTTGCTTTTCCCCAGAGAAAAAAGAGGATTTGCCATGGGGCTTGCGGGGATGGTGATTAATGTCGCACCTGCAGTTGGCCCGCCGATATCCGGTGTCTTGATTAAATATTTCGAATGGCGCTCTTTATTTTATTTAACATTGCCTATTGCGGCAATTATCCTGGTACTGGTTTTTTTGTTAATACGTAATGTGACGAATCGGCAAAAGTCGGCTGTCGACTTCTTCTCCATCCTTTTATCAACTGTTGGTTTTGGGGGGACACTTTACGGATTCAACCAAGTCCAGGAAATGGGTTTCGACCATATGCCAACACTCGTCAGTTTGATTGTCGGCGCTTTAGCCCTTGTGGCGTTTGCTATGCGGCAACTGCATCTGGAAATACCTATACTTGAACTTCGCGTATTAAAAGTGCCTATCTTTATTAATGTCGTATTTATTTCTATCCTGGCATTCAGCTTACTCATATCGACGGAGACTATTTTGCCGATGTATGTGCAGAACGCTCAGCAGCTGCCTGCTTTTTACGGTGGCCTGGTTGTTATGCCTGGTGCTTTAACGCTTGCAGTCATGTCGCTGGTTGCTGGTACTTTATTCGATAAATACGGTGGGAAAGCGATCGCGTTAATCGGTTTTATCCTGCTTAGTTTAAGTACGCTTGGATTTCATTTCATCCTTGAGTTGGATACTGCTTTTATCATAACGATGGCCTTGTTCATGGTAGCCATGGGCGGGGTGGCATTGATTAATATGCCAATTATGACAGCAGGGATTAACGAGCTCCCGGATAAACTGATTCCACACGGGACATCAGTAATTAATACGGCCAGGCAATTCGGCGGGACTCTTGGCTTAACCTTTATTATATCGTTTATCAGCCGTGCAGAGACAGGATCTGCAAATATAGAGCCGGCGGATTATTTAACAGGGGTAAAAACAGCCTTTCTCGTTGCCTTTTTGTTTGCTGTGACGGGGCTGGTGCTTGCTTTGTTTTTGAAAAACAAGAAAAAAACCAATAAGTAATATAAAAAAGTGCTGCTAACCTGTTTGGTTTCCAGCACTTTTTTATTCATACAGCACTTCTGGTTATCTTAATCGTGTCGTTGCTCCTCCGTCTACCGGGAGCACTGTTCCGGTGATAAAGGAAGCATTTTCACTTGCGAGAAATAGAATGGCTTCAGCGATGTCTTTTGGCTGGCCGTTTCTGCCTAAAGGATGCAGGTCGTTGAATGTCGGCAGTACTTCGGCTACTTCGTCTTCCGACATGAATGAATTGTAAATCGGGGTTTCGACGACAGCCGGAGCCACCGCATTGACGCGAATATGGTCTTTAGCAAATTCAACAGCCAAGTTTCTAGTCAGTGCGTGCCGTCCGGCCATCGCTGCTGAATAAGCGGATGAAGGCGTGGCTTCTACGGGCTCTATGGCCCACATAGAACCGGTATTTACAATAGCTCCGCCACCTCGTTTTTGCAGTTCCGGTACAGCTGCTTGCGCCAGATGAAAGCTGCCTTTTAAGATAACGTCAATATAATGGTTCAAGTCCTCTTCGGAATGTTCTAAGAAGCCGGTAGGAGTGAAAATACCCGCGTTAGACACTACTACGTCGACTCCACCAAACTTGTTTACGGCCAGTTCGACTAAGTTGGTGGATGTTTCTTTTTTAACAATATCACCTGCCAGATACGTAATGTTTTCTCCAGTTGCATCCAATTCGTTTGCTGCTTCAGCTAAAACCTCTTCTCTCCTTCCGTTGATGACTACTTTTGCTCCTTCTTCCAAAAAGCGCTGGGCAGTCTTTTTGCCAATGCCTGTTCCGCCTCCTGTCACAATGACTACTTTATTTGAAAGTAACATGTATATCCCTCCAAAAAAGTGACCTATAAAATGCATAGGTTCAGCCAGATAAAATTTTTCCTGGTACTTTGTTTTATATTCCCGTTTTTTTATTAGTCTATGCATTCTTCATAAGGAAAGTTGCGTTTGCAGTCATTTTTAGCGATAAGCAACCGATATGGAAGCTGTTAAACTAAAGGAGGGGAGAACGTGAAAATACGTTTCTTTAAAAAGTTATTGCACCTTGAAACGTGAACTGATATCCTGCTGATAAAGGTCTTTGCTTATCCAATTTTATGCCGAGTGCCGAAGTATTCCAGTGGAAAAGTTTTTTAAAGTGTCCGGACTGCTGCACAGAGGAGCGCAAGAAATGGATTTATTATATATAGCAAAAGAACGATACATATTTATTTCTATCTTTACCATCATGATTTTACTAAGTTTGCTGATGCTTTTCGCTACTTGGAAAAACCATTTTTATTTATCTAAAAGGTTGCTTGCACTAGTTACGGTCATTTCTATGATTATCATCGTTTTATCTATAATTGCACTTATTTTCATTCTTTCCTTTGGATATAATACTTAGCCGAGTTCTGGGCATTTTGCTATTTTGATTTATAAAAAGGTCATTAAAAATGACATAGTTTATGCTATAATGTAACCGTATGAATGAATCGCCATTCGCTGTATTTAAAAGTTTTCCTTTAAAGAAGAATGCGCTTTATTTAACATATGAAAATTTGTTCGAATTTTGAAAAAATATGTTTACGCTGGTTGGAAATGATGGATATTCCATCAGCTGCCGCGTTTCTCAGTTCATACATATTCTTAAAGTACTGGTTGTGGAAAACTGGATCAACAGAATAGCCGTTTAATAAGATAACTGGGGTGAATACATGGATTCAAAAAGAAATCCGTTGGAAACTGGACGAATTGCAAATAGACCTGCGTTACTTGAAGTGAAGGACTTGAAAACATATTTTTATATGAGCAGAAATCGAATCGCAAAGGCAGTGGACGGAGTCAGTTTTTCAATCCAAGAAAATGAAACAGTAGCTATTGTGGGAGAATCCGGGAGTGGAAAAAGCGTGACAGCACTTTCTATCTTAAATCTCATTCCAAATCCTCCAGGCGAAATTATAGAGGGTACCATTCAATTGCATGGAAAGGATTTACTGGATTTATCCAAGCGGGAAATCAACAAGGTCAGAGGAGAAGAAGTCGGCATGATTTTCCAAGAACCGATGACTTCGCTGAATCCTGTTTTTACTATTGGGAACCAAGTGGCGGAAACGTTAATCAAACAGCAGCAGTACAGAAAGAAAGCAGCGTACAAAAAAGCGGTGGAATTATTAGAGAGGGTGGGTATTCCTCGAGCTGATGAAATACTCAAAGCATATCCGTATCAGCTGTCGGGTGGTATGAGGCAACGAGTCATGATAGCGATGGCGATGTCGAGCTCTCCTAAATTGCTTATTGCAGATGAACCTACGACAGCACTTGATGTAACAACGCAGGCGCAGATTCTTGACTTAATGCTGGATATGAAAGAAGCATATCATTCCTCCATTTTATTGATTACCCACGATCTTGGGGTTGTTGCTGAAACAGCAGAGCGAGTCATCGTGATGTACGGAGGGCAGGTCGTGGAGGAAGCGTCCGCTGAAGATTTATTCAATGACCCGTTACACCCTTATACGAAAGCATTGCTGGAAAGCGTTCCTGATTTGGAAGAAGATCAAGACAGATTAACCGCTATTCCGGGTAAAGTACCACCTGCACATGATTTTCCCAAAGGTTGCCGGTTTGCTCCGAGATGCCCGTTTGTGATGGATAAATGCCTTGCCATCCATCCAGAGTTAGAGAACATTACAGCACGGCAAAAAGTAAGATGCCATCTTTATGAAGGAGAAAGATGATATGGCAGAGAAGAAAGAGAAATTACTGGAAGTGAAGCGGCTGAAAACATATTTCCCTCTTAAAAAAGGTGCTTTTAAACGGCATGTCGGGGATATTAAAGCAGTGGATGAGGTGAATCTGACCATTTATAAAGGGGAGACTTTAGGTATTGTCGGAGAATCCGGTTCGGGGAAATCAACCTTAGGCAGAACCATAGTAAAACTGATCAACCCCACTGCAGGTGAAATTATTTTCGAAGGCACGGATATTGCTGCTTTCAATAATCGCCAATTAAATTCTTATCGAAAAAATATGCAAATGATTTTTCAAGATCCGTACGCTTCGCTTAATCCACGGATGACCGTTGGGCAGTTAGTGGAAGAACCGATGGCTGTTCAACAGACTTTATCCAAAAAAGAGCGGAAAGAAAAAGTCCTCGATTTATTGGATAAAGTAGGGTTAACGGAAGAAGCAGTCAAACGATATCCACACGAATTTTCCGGTGGTCAAAGACAGCGGATAGGGATAGCCAGGGCGCTTACGTTAAACCCTAAATTTATTATTGCTGATGAACCTGTGTCAGCACTGGATGTATCGGTCCAATCTCAAGTATTGAATGTTATGAAGGATTTGCAGGAAGCGTTTCAGTTAACGTATTTATTTATAGCGCATGATTTGAGTGTCGTCAAACATATCAGTAATCGCATTGCTGTGATGTATTTAGGCCAAATCGTTGAGACAGGGCCTAAAGAGCATTTATACGCCAATCCCTTACATCCTTATACAAAAGCACTTCTCGATTCGATTCCGATTCCAAAAGTAAAGCGGGAACGAAAAAGAACAAAGCTTGAAGGAGAAATACCGAATGCTGCTGATCCTCCGTCAGGATGTCCTTTTCGTACAAGATGTCCCTTTGCATTTGAACGATGTAAAGTAGAACGGCCGAAGATGAGAGAGGTAGGCGACGAGCAACAAGTGGCTTGTCATCTATATCCAGAGTGATGTGCACAATATAACACTTCATGCGTCAGATACAGTCGAATTGGAAATTTAATAGAAGCTGTATCGCCTGTATGAATCTTAATAGTTGAAAACGGTACCACTTATCCATCATTTGTCGCACAATCATGTGAGGCAGAAAAATCATTGGGAGGTCTTTTATGAGTGCTGGAAATATTACAGATGTAGCGGGAATTAAAGTGGGGAATAGGCAGGACGAGGATGCCTTAACCGGGTGTACGGCGATTGTAATGGAGGAAGGCGCAACTTGCGGGGTTGATGTAAGAGGCTCTGCACCTGGAACAAGGGAGACAGACTTATTGGATCCGATTAAAACGGTGGATGTCGTTCACGGTATCTGTTTATCCGGTGGCAGTGCATTTGGACTGGATGCTGCATCAGGTGTGATGAGCTATTTGGAAGAGGAAAATATCGGGTTGGATGTTGAAGTTGCGAAGGTTCCGATTGTCCCTGCAGCGGTTTTGTTTGATTTGCCTTTAGGGAAAGCTCATGTACGCCCGGATAAGCAAATGGGTTATGAAGCAGCAAAGCAAAGTGAAAAAGGTGCATTTGCTTTCGGTAACAAGGGAGCGGGCTGTGGTGCAGCAGTAGGGAAACTGAACGGGTTTGAGCAAAGTATGAAAGGCGGTCTGGGCAGTGCTTCGGTTGAACTGGATAATGGACTGACTGTTGGAGCGGTTGTCGCTGTCAACGCCCTCGGCGAAATCCGGAATCCGGCAACAGGGGAAGTACTCGCAGGAGCATGGAACCGAGAAACCGGTGAAATAATGGACAGTTTGGATTTACTGAAAGCAGGAACAAAGAACGACTTTTTATCGGGAGCTAATACCACGATTGGAGTTGTTGCAACGAACTCCGCATTGACCAAACCCCAGGCGAAAAAAGTCGCACAAGTATCACAAAATGCGTTTGCCCGAACGATTTATCCAGCGCACACCACACAGGATGGAGATACCGTTTTTGCAGTTGGCACAGGTACGGCAGCTTACAACCTGGATTTAATAAGCCAACTTGCTCAGCAAACGATGGAAAAGGCCGTGTTAGAAGCGATAATGGCTGCCGAGGCAATTCCTGGTACACCATCCTACAAAAGTGTCCGCAAAGAACAGTAGAAAAGTCGGAATAAAACAATGACTCAACAGGTGAAGATGGTAGCTTTTGATTTAGGTTATACTTTGGCTTTTAATGCTCGTGAGGACTATTATATAGACTTTTTAAAGGAACATCATATTTATCTTCCGCTTGAAGAGGTCGAGCTGGCCTTTCATTATGCAGATGAAATATTTATGCGGGAGTATAGTGGGATGCTGGGCCGTCACTCTAAGTATCATTTTCCGTGGTATTTAGGGATTGTTAATTACCATCTGGGGCAGCAATTCGACTTGAATAAGCAAAGCCAATTTATCCTGGCAAAAATGAATATGGAAACGTATTGGCGTTTGTTTTCCTGGACAAAAGAGGTACTGACAGAGTTAAAAGAGGAGGAGTATCAGGTAGCGTTATTGTCCAATTGGGATTTGAGCTGCCGGCACTTGATGAACCAGTTTGAAATTGCTCATCTGTTTGATCATATTTTAGTCTCTTCCGAGGTGGGTATCGAAAAGCCTGATCAGCGCATTTTTGAAATGCTGATGAATCAATCCGGGTTATACGCGGAGGAAATTATCTATGTCGGGGATAATTATTATGATGATGTGCAAGGGTCCCGGAAAAAAGGAATCGATACCATTTTAATTAATCGATTTGGCCATGAAGGAGTCCGCGAAATTGACGATTGCCATATTGTAAAATCGACGAAAGATGTATATCCCTTATTAAAGAACGAAGAAAATGATGGTTTTTTAGCAATGGAAAAAATAAAAGGAGCACATAGACGATGAAAAGAAATGCTATCAAAAATGCAAAAAGAGTGCTGTTTTTGTCTGCCATGATAATCGTTTTGGCAGCTTGTTCAGACAGCGATGAAGCTGGTACCACAGAAGAGGACGCTTCAAGCGAAGAAAAAGATTCCATTCATTTGAGAATGACGGAAGATCCCGACTTTTTAGATCCGCATATGATGGAAGCGTCGCTTACCGAGCAAATGCTCTTAAATGTTTTTGAAGGACTGCTGTCTCCGGAAGAAGACGGGAGTTTAGCACCCGCAATTGCAGAGGATTATGAAGAATCAGATGATGGTTTAACCTATACGTTCGATTTAAGAGAAGATGTCACCTTTCATAATGGAGCCCCTGTTACTGCGGAAGATGTCGAATATTCCATCGAACGTCTGACTGGAGAAAAGTCAGAAGATGCGAAGAGTGAAAATTTTGACATTGTAGAAGACGTCGAAGCAGAAGATGAGCATACGGTCGTGATTACACTTGAAAAACCTAATTCTGCTTTTCTATCGTATTTAACTGGGAAAGACGCAGCTATTATTCCTGAAAGTAATGATGGAAAGCATAATGATGATCCTATTGGGACAGGGCCGTTTCAATTAGAAGAGTATAATCCGGGAGCAGAAATCGTCCTTGAAAAAAACGAAGAATACTGGAAGGAAGACTTGCCGTATCTATCAAAGGCAACGTTTGATATCCAAGAAGATGATGAAGCTGCTTTTGCTTCCATGCAAGCAGGAGAAATTGATGTAATGCAAATCCCAGGGCACCGCATTCCGGAAATAGAAGATGAATTTGAACTGGAATATCAGGATAATAATTCTACTGTCCTTATCGGTATGAATGAAGACCGCGAACCTTTCGATGACAAAAAAGTGCGTCAGGCAGTAAACTATGCAGTGAATAAAGATGATGTCATTGATGCGGCTTACTCAGACTATGCCACTCGGATTGGATCTAACATGAGTCCTGCTATGGGGGATGCTTATAAAGAAGGCTTAGAGCATGTCTACGATCAGGACCTGGAAAAAGCAAAAGAATTATTGGAAGAAGCAGGTTACCCTGATGGTTTTGAAACATCCATAACGATATCCTCGCACACAGACAATTATAGTGATATTGCCCAAGTAGCCGCAGAAAATTTAGCTGAGATTGGTGTGGATGTCGATATTGACGTGATGGAATGGGGCGTTTGGTTAGATGATGTCTATGAAGGCAGGGATTATGATATGACAGCAATTGATTTCACTGGTAAATTGTCCCCGTATGATATCTTAAGCCGGTATATAAGTGATGAAGAGAATAACTTCATGAACTTTGAAAATGAAGAATACGATGCCGTTTTAGAAGATGCACTAGCGGAAGACGATGAAGAGAAGCAGAATGAGCTGTATCAGGACGCACAGCAAATTTTAAGCGATGAAGCTGCAGCAGTTTATATCGGGGATTATCAATTTGTTTGGGCGATGGATCCTTCTTTAAAAGGGTTTAAAAAATATCCAATATTTTTCCTGGATTTATCTGAAATAGAATTTGAATAAAATGGACGAGTGAGTTGAAAAAAGAGCAACTTGAACTCCAGAAGCAACTAGTTTATATAATGTAATCAAGAAGCGGCCTCTTTCATTAATGAAACGTGAAGTTGAAAAAATATAATGGAAAGGAAAGGAATATATGGGGTATGTTATACGACGAATTGTATTATTAGCAGTTACCTTAGTGCTCGTATCCTTGATTACCTTTTTCGTTTTTCAAATCATGCCTGGAAATCCTGCCAGAATCATGTTGGGAACAGAGGCGAGTGAATCTGAAGTGCTTCATCTGGAAAAACAATTAGGGTTGGATGAACCACTGCTGATCCAATATAAAGATTGGGTGAAGGGCATACTGACTGCAGACTTCGGGCAATCTATTAAATATTCCCAACCGGTCAGTGATTTAATTATCAGTCGTTTGCCTGTCACTTTGTCCTTGGCATTGATGTCTATCATAATGGTTGTGGTTGTCGCCATTCCTTTAGGCGTTTTCATGGCCCAACGACAAAATAAATTAAGTGATTTGGTGTTTTCCTCTGTCACTCAGCTGGGTATGGCTATTCCTCCATTCTGGTTCGGGATGCTCTTAATTATGTATTTGGGAATGGTGTTCAGTTTTTTCTCCGTAAGTGGTTATGTGCCTTGGTCAGAGAGTGTTCAAGGTGCATTAGGGTCGTTACTGTTGCCTGCAATTACGATTGCACTTCCGCAAATCGCTGTTAAATTTCGTTATGTGCGAAATTCGATATTAGAGCAAATAGGACAGGATTATGTCCGGACGGCAGAAAGCAGAGGTTTGGGCGACAGGCTGATTATGTTTAAACATGTCTTGAAAAACGCGATGATTCCAGTATTAACGATATTTGGAATCATCTTGGCAGAGGTTGTTGCAGGAACGGTTATCGTGGAGCAAGTATTCGGTCTGCCGGGGCTGGGCAGTTTACTTGTTTCGTCAATAAATTATCGTGATTTTCCACTCGTTCAAGGGATTGTAATCTACATTACGTTGGCTGTGGTTATCGTTAATTTTATCATTGACTTGCTTTATACACTGATTGATCCGAGGATACGGTTGAATTAAGCGGGGGAGGACATATGAAAAACATAAAGAAGCTGGGCAAAAATTTCAACTTCATAATCGGCGGTGGAATTATTAGCGTTTTTTTAATCATGATGATTGTCAGTTTTTTCTATACGCCTTATGACCCGAATGGCATGGATGTTGCTAATAAACTGCAGTCTCCGAATAAAGGAAATTGGCTGGGGACGGACGACTTTGGTAGAGATATCTTCAGCAGGGTGATGAGCGGTACTAAAACTGCATTCCTGGTAGGCATTATTGCAGTAAGCATTGGCATGGTTTTCGGGACCATTATTGGAGGGATTGCCGGCTATAGTGGTGGCTGGGCAGATGAAATCTTAATGCGTATCATGGATTCACTGATGGCTTTTCCAGGTATTATTCTTGCCCTGATGCTGGTCGCTGTTTTCGGGCCGGGACTTGTCAATACATCCATTGCTATCGGTTTGATGACAATCCCGGGAATCGCGCGGATTGCCCGCAGCGGTTTTATCCAAAATAAAGAATTTGAGTATGTACTCTCTGCCAAATTAATTGGGGCAAAACCGCTTAAAATTATGTTCCGCCATATTTTACCGAATGTATCTTCGCCTTTAATCGTAGCGGCTTCTATCGGATTTGCCACAGCGATGCTTGCCGAATCGGGTTTAAGTTATCTCGGGTTAGGCGTACAGCCTCCTGACCCGAGCTGGGGAAGAATGCTTAAAAACTCTCAAACTTATATGGCTAGTGCACCTTGGTTTACCTATGCCCCTGGCATTGCGATTACATTAATGATTTTAGGGTTTTATATGCTTGGAAATGCTATCAGAGACATCAAGGACCCGAAGTCAAATTATGAATGACGACAGCCGGTTTATGGATTTCGACTTGGAACCAGAGAATGGAGGAGAGGTTGTTTGGATACAAAGGAACGTGTCAGTTTAGCGGCAGGCGTGATTGTGGAGAAAGAGAAATCTGTTTTAATGGTTTATGAGCGCGGGCATTGGGGATTGCCAAAAGGGGAACGGGAACAAGGGGAAGCGATGAGGGAAACGGCGATCAGAGAAGCATATGAGGAAACAGGTCTCCGCGTCACGCTCAAAGATGTGGCCTTTGTAACGGAATTTCATGCAAAGAATATGGGATTCTATTTGCAAGTATTTTACCATGCAGAGGCCCTCCCAGGCGCCTTGCAAATAGCAGACCCTGATGACGAAATCGAGCAGGCTGATTACGTTCCTCATGCTGACATCAGAAGTAAAATGACCTTCAGACCGCGGCTTTTACCCCTGGAGTATTGGCTTAAAAATAGGCAAAAAGAGTATTTTTATTATAATTTAGATCAAGAAGCTATGTTTATCCGAAGTTGAAAAAAGGCGCAGCATCAAATGATATTTTACGATAGTGTTGATAAGGAAAATTGAATTTTAATATTTTTAGGTGTATATTTTAAATGGCAGGTACAGTTGTGCAACTCTATTTGGAAAAGAAGAAAACTGTACTTGCTCAGCGCAGAGGGTTCGAAACCATCCCCTCTAAAATAAAAACTACGGAGGAATAGAATATGGAAAAGGCAGTTGTTGTATTTAGTGGCGGACAAGACTCGACTACATGTTTATTATGGGCATTGGAAGAGTTCGACGAAGTAGAAACCGTCACTTTTTCGTATGGGCAGAGACATGAAGCAGAAGTCGATTGTGCTAGCGAAATCGCAGAAGATCTTGGCGTAAAACAGAAAGTCTTAGACATTAATCTGTTGAATCAATTAACAGAAAATGCTTTGACAAGAAAAGAAATGGAGATTAAGCAGGAAAAGGAAGTACCCAATACGTTTGTGGAGGGCAGGAATCATATTTTACTTTCCTTCGCGGCGATTTATGCAAAGACATCAGGCATAAAAAATGTAATTACAGGAGTAAGTGAAGCGGATTTTAGCGGCTATCCGGATTGTCGGAATGATTTTATTCGATCGTTGAATACGACATTAAATTTAGCTATGGATGACACATTTAACCTTCTCACCCCTTTAATGTGGAAAGATAAAAGTGCTGTCTGGAAACTGGCGAATCAACTTGGTTATTTGGATTACATAAGAGAAAAGACGTTAACGTGCTATAATGGAATTATAGGAGACGGTTGCGGAACATGTCCGGCATGTCAATTACGGAATGACGGATTAAAACGATTTCTGCAAGAAGGAGCCATATCGTGATTAGAATTGGCATTTACTTGTTGTCTATTATCCTGGCAAACGTGATTACAGCTAGATTTGCTCCCTTTGAAATCGGTCCGCTCATTATTCCCTATGGGACGTTATTCATTGGGTTAACATTAGTGATGAGAGATATGGTTCAAAATAGATTTGGACGTGCTCGAACCTATGTGTTGATTGGTGTGGCACTAATTCTATCCGCTGTCTCGAGTTACTTATTAGGAGATGAATTATGGGTAGTATTTGCAAGTACGCTAAGTTTTATTATTTCAGAAACGGCAGATACAGAAATTTATACTAGATTTAAATTGCCGTTTGTTAGAAGGGTTTTTTATTCAGGCATTGTTGCTGGCGCTTTAGACTCTGGTGTATTTGTTATTGTGGGAATTGGCCCACTTGGATTGCAATATGTTCCATGGGTGCTAGTGCCATACGCTATCTTAGGGCAGTGGATTGCAAAAGTAGTGATGCAGCTTCTTGTAGCGGGTGGCATCAGACAACTTGTGATCAAAATGAATATCTATGAACCAAATATCTCAATAGAGAAAGGGAAGGAGTATTCCGCATGAAGAAAAGTGATACAGAAGATTTGTCGTTATTAGGTAACCAGGGCATTTCATATAATTACGAATATGATCCAAGCATTTTAGAGACCTTTGAAAACCAGCATACGGAAAATGATTACTTTGTTAAATTTAATATTCCGGAGTTTACCAGTCTTTGTCCGATGACTAATCAGCCGGATTTTGCGACGATTTATATTTCTTATATTCCTGAAGTGAAAATGGTGGAAAGTAAATCACTGAAATTATACATGGTGAGTTTCCGAAATCATGGCAGTTTCCACGAAGATTGTACAAATGTCATCATGAAAGATTTAATTCAGCTCTTAGACCCGAAATATATAGAAGTATGGGCGAAATTCACTCCACGAGGCGGTATTTCCATAGATCCTTATTGTAATTACGGCAAGGCTGAAACAATCTATGAGGATATGGCTCAACAAAGATTATTTCAGCATGATATGTATCCGGAGAAAGTGGATAATCGATAAAAGCCGAATGAAGTGGTATGCTGTCACTTCTTTTGGCTGCCAATATAGAAAAATCGTTATGAATTAAAGGAATGACATATAAAATAACCGTCATAAGACACTCAGCATGTTGTGGCTGAGTGTTTTCAGGTGAAAACTAAGGATGTCTTATCCAAGAAAATTTGTACATAAAAGGATGAAATTTAAGATCCTTTTTGCAACTTTATTTTTGAAAAAAGACTTTGCTTCACTTATGATGATTGATGGAGTTTTATTCGGAAAGAATAGAGGGGATTAAGCGTGAGTGATTTTTTTAGATTAAAAGAACTGGGAACCAATGTGCGAACAGAGCTGCTTGCAGGGATGACGACTTTCTTGACAATGGCTTATATAGTGGTGGTGAACCCAGCTATATTATCATCTGCTGGCGTGCCTTTTAATCAGGTGTTTATTGCAACGATTGCTTCAGCGGTAGTCGGAACTTTTATTATGGCATTATGGGCGAATTACCCGATTGCTATTGCGCCGGGCATGGGGATGAATGCATATTTTGTGACCGTTGTGACCACACAGGGGATTAGTTATCAAGCCGTATTTGGTGCAGTGTTATTTGCAGGAATTATATTCTTATTACTCACCTTCACGACGTTAAGAGAATTATTGATTGCCGCCATTCCAGAACCGCTTAAAGTTGGGATAACGGCAGGTATTGGGTTATTTATTGCCTTTTTAGGTCTTCGCATGTCGGGTCTTGTGGTTGCGAACGAAGAAAACCTGGTGATGCTGGGGGACGTGACAGAGCCGGTGACATTACTTTCGATTGTCGGTTTGTTTATCACGCTTATTTTAGTTGCTCGAAATGTAAAAGGTGCATTATTCATCGGAATGTTTATTACAGCAGGGATTGGTCTGATAGCAGGTATGTTCCATGTGGAAGGAGTCATCGATGCTCCGCCGCCAATCGTGTTCTTTGATATGGACATTACAGGTGTTTTTTCTCACTCTTTATATACCGTTGTATTCGCATTTTTACTGGTCACCATTTTCGACACAACAGGCACCATGATAGGTGTTGCAGAACAAGCGGGTCTCATGAAAGATGGGAAACTGCCGAATGCTAAAGCAGCATTAACAGCGGATGCTGTGGCAACTACTGTCGGGGCAACATTAGGTTCAACTCCGTCCAGTGCTTACGTAGAATCTACTTCTGGAGTGGCCGTTGGAGGACGTTCTGGACTTACTTCAATCGTTGTTGCTTCACTATTTATCGTGACGCTATTTTTCTCGCCCATCATTGAGGCTATATCAGATTTGCCGTCGATTACTGCTCCTGCTTTAATTATTGTCGGCAGTTATATGATGGCAGGACTTGAAAATATTGAATGGAAAAAGTTTGACGAAGCATTTCCAGCTTTTGCTGTTATTTTATCTATGCCCCTCACTTCCAGCATTTCAACAGGGATAGCGGTTGGTTTTATTACATACCCTTTATTAAAACTGGTAAGCGGAAAAGGGAAGGAAGTCCATCCAATCGTTTATGTATTCGGAGTAATTTTTGTATTACAAATGATTTATTTCCCGGGTCATTAAAAAGTACATAAGCAAGTGTTAAAACTTATCTAAAAGAGACAGGAGCGTGCCTATCGTTTCCGTCTCTTTTTTTACTGGTCTAATCAGTTTTTTATGCAGAACGAAATTGTCCATGCAAAAATGCATAAAAGCGTTTTTCGGAAGACTGTCACAAGCGCTTTATTAACTTGGCATAGAAGTTGCATATATAATTGATAAGA
>DATGUO010000026.1:0-46464 GCA_035301305.1 Pseudogracilibacillus sp. | reverse complement strand
ATTTATGCATTTTATGTCCTATAAAAACTAGCTTCAATCTTCAAAATCCGCTTGCTCTTTGATAAAGTCTTACACCATCACTTAGGCTCTATAAATCAAAAAAGGGCTTGGAATATCTCCTATGCAATGAAGAGATGAGTTCCTGCCCTTTCTATGACTATTGTTAAACTAATTCAATTACTACCATGTTTGCACCGTCACCGCGACGAGGCCCAAGTTTTAAAATACGAGTGTATCCGCCTTGTCTGTCCTCATAGCGTTCAGCAACATCACCAAATAATTTCTCAAGAATTTGGTCACCATCTTCTGTCTCTTTGTTATATAAGAAAGAAGCCGCCTGTCTACGAGCATGTAGATCTCCGCGTTTCCCTAATGTAATCATTTTATCGACAGTAGTTCGTAATTCTTTAGCTTTTGATTCCGTTGTTTCCACGCGTTCATGGATAATAACATCTGCTGTTAGGTTTCGCAATAAAGCCATACGAGTATCTGTTGAACGACCTAATTTTCTAGCCATGAGTATCCCTCCTTTTTAGCAGTTAAGAAAGTGAAAGTGTCCATTCTTTCTTCCTGCATGAGTGCCACTAGAGCTTTCCGCCAAAAGCTTGACGATAAGCCAAGTTTTTAAAGATATGATGAACTGTGCTTAGTCATCACTTCTCAAACCTAAATCTAAATCTGTTAACTTCTTCTTCACTTCATCAAGTGATTTACGTCCAAGGTTACGAACTTTCATCATATCCTCTTCTGATTTATTGGCTAATTCTTGCACCGTGTTAATCCCTGCACGCTTTAAGCAGTTATAAGAACGAACGGACAAGTCCAACTCTTCAATTGTCATCTCTAACACTTTTTCTTTTTGATCTTCTTCTTTTTCAACCATGATTTCTGCTTTTTGAGCATCTTCTGTTAAACCAATGAAAATATTCAAGTGTTCAGTAAACACTTTTGCCCCTAAAGAAACTGCTTCTTCAGGACGAATACTGCCATCTGTCCAAACATCCAATGTAAGCTTATCATAGTTTGCAACTTGACCAATACGTGTATCTTCTACTTGGTAGGAAGCACGAGAAATAGGTGTAAAGATAGAATCGATAGGAATCACGCCAATTGCCTGATTCTCTTGTTTATTTTCTTCTGCTGTACGATAGCCGCGGCCGCGTTCTGCTGTGATTTTCATATATAACTTACCACTACTGTTTAGTGTAGCAATGTGTAAATCAGGGTTCAGAACTTCTACATCACTGTCATACGTGATATCAGCTGCAGTTACTGCACCTTCTCCTTGAACATCAATTTCCAGCGTTTTTACATCGTCAGAATAAATTTTGAGAGCTAATTGTTTCAAGTTCAAAATAATAGTGGTTACATCCTCGATGACGCCATCAATTGTTGAAAATTCATGAAGTGCACCATCCATCTGAACAGATGTTACAGCGGCACCTGGAAGTGAAGATAAAAGAATACGGCGCAGCGAATTTCCCAGCGTTGTACCATATCCTCTTTCCAACGGTTCTGCAACAAACTTGCCAAACGTTGCGTCTTCACTGATTTCAACCACTTCAATGTTAGGTTTTTCAATCTCAATCATCTTCGTAAAGCCCTCCTTTAAAACTACCGTCTTCCTGTTACGAATGAAGCGCGATTTATGCTTTACCTTTGCCATTTTCTTTCTGTTTATAAAGGTATGGCAACATCAAACTTTAATGCGATTTGTCACACAGATACAGTTGATGAAATTGTATCATCTGTACTTGCTATCAGTTGTTTAATAACCAATATACACAGGTGGACAAATGATAAAAGATAAATTACACACGACGACGTTTAGGCGGGCGGCATCCGTTATGCGGAACAGGTGTCTCATCACGAATTGCTGTGATTTCTAAACCTGCTGCTTGTAAAGAACGGATTGCTGCTTCACGACCAGCACCAGGACCTTTAACAGAAACTTCTAATGTTTTCATATTTACATCAGCTGCCGTTTTGGAAACTGTTTCAGCTGCCATTTGTGCTGCGAATGGAGTTGATTTTCGAGATCCTTTAAAGCCTAAAGCTCCTGCAGAACTCCAACCAAGTACATTTCCTTGTAAATCCGAGACTGTTACAATTGTATTGTTAAATGTTGAGTGAATGTGTGCAATGCCATTTTCTACCGTCTTTTTAACTTTACGTTTACGTGTAGTTGTTCTACGTGCCATGAATTATTTCCCTCCTTCTCTATTACTCTTTTTTACCTGCGACTGCTTGACGTGGACCTTTACGAGTGCGGGAGTTATTTTTCGTTTTCTGACCGCGTGTCGGTAGGCCTCTACGATGTCTTAAGCCTCTGTATGAGCCGATTTCAGTCAAGCGTTTTAAGTTCATAGATACTTCACGACGTAAGTCTCCTTCAATCGTATACGTATCGACTACTTTACGAATTCTTCCAAGTTCGTCTTCCGTTAAGTCACGGACACGAGTGCTCTCAGAAACTTCTGCTTCCTTTAACACTTCCTGCGCACTTGTTTTGCCGATCCCATAAATAGATGTGAGTGCAATAGCTACTCGTTTATCTCTAGGAATATCAATACCTGCTATACGTGCCATAGGTGATTCACCTCCAAAAGTTTATCCTTGTTTCTGTTTATGCTTAGGGTTGTCGCAAATAACCATTACTTTTCCCTTACGTTTGATGATTTTACATTTTTCACAAATTGGTTCTACTGATGCTCTTACTTTCATCATTTTACCTCCTCTAGTTCGGAGCTTGTCTTTTATTTATAGCGGTACGTAATGCGTCCCTTGGTCAAATCATATGGGGACAATTCCACCGTCACTTTATCTCCTGGTAAGATGCGGATGAAATGCATTCGAATTTTTCCAGATACATGGGCTAAAACTACATGCCCGTTTTCGAGTTCAACATTAAACATTGCATTCGGCAACGTTTCCTGTACGACTCCTTCTACTTCGATAACGTCGTCTTTAGACATCACGATAGTCTCCCTTCTCTAAATCAGTCACAACTTCACTTTGATATTTTGCAAGTGCAAAGCGTAACTTCCCGTTGGAGACTCGATTAGTCTCCAAAAGACTTTTTCGCACTTCACTAGATGTAAATGGCGAGAGTTCAATATGATTGACACTTTTCTTCTTAGGTCGATCATATTTTCTTTTTTCACCATCTGCAAGCAAAACAAAACGATCGTCTATTATATCGATGATAACCGCTAATTGATTCTGTTCTCTTCCTTTAGCAACACGAACAATTTGTCCCAGTTCCGGGATAGGCTTCATCCTCGTCAATCACGATCACCTTCACTTAAACTATAATAAATAAATGAGATGGACTGCAAATTATTGATTTAATTTCGCTTCGATATCACGGAAAACATCGTCAATCGGCTGATCTCCTTCAACGCTGATTAATACACCTTGTTTTTCATAAAAGTCCAGTAATGGTTTTGCTTGTTCGATATTGACAGAGAGTCTTTTTTGAACTGTCTCTTCTGTATCATCGTCACGCTGGACGAGTGTTGCTCCGTCCTTATCGCAAATGCCATCCTGTTTAGGCGGGTTATTATCTATATGATAGGTTGTGCCGCATGTCGGACACACTCTTCTTCCGGTTAATCGAGCAATTAATTTCTGTTCAGGTACATCTACATGAATTACATAATTTAAAGCTTTGTCTAACTTCTTTGTAATCTCCTGAAGTGCTTCTGCTTGTGGAATGGTTCTTGGAAATCCATCAAGTAAAAATCCTTTTTCACAATCGGGTTTACTCAAACGCTCTTCCACAATGCCTGTCGTTACTTCATCAGGAACCAGAGCTCCTTCATCCATAAAGGTCTTTGCCTTTTTCCCTAACTCTGTTCCCTCTTTTATAGCTAAACGAAACATATCGCCAGTTGAAATGTGCGGGATCTGATATTTTTCATTAATTTTTTCAGCTTGTGTTCCTTTCCCAGCACCTGGTAATCCCATTAAGATTAAATTCACTTTGCTTCCCTCTCTCTTTTAATATTGGTGTTATGAACGAATAAATCCTTTATAGTGTCGTTTTACTAATTGACCTTCTAATTGTTTCATCGTTTGCAGTGCTACACCGACAACAATCAAGAGACTCGTACCACCAATCTGGACGGCAGTTGGGAGGTTCGCAAGTTTTCCAAGTAAAATCGGAAGTACAGAAACTGCTGCTAAAAAGATGGACCCAACAAGTGTTAAACGGTACATCACTCGTGTCAAATAGGTCTCTGTATTAAAGCCAGGTCGAATTCCTGGTACATATCCGCCTTGCTTCTGCAAATTCTCTGCCATTTGTTCCGGATTAACTTGAACAAATGTATAGAAATACGTGAAGGCGATAATTAAAATAACATAGATAACCATTCCAATTGGTTCGGTGTAATCAAATGTATTTTCAACAATCGATGCAGCTTTTGACCCTTCAAAAAAGGTCGCTACTGTTCTCGGTGCTACAATAAATGCTATAGCAAAAATCACCGGGATAACTCCCGCAGCGTTCACTTTTAAAGGAATATGTGTTGAATGTCCGCCGACTGGAGATCGATTGACTAATCGTTTTGCATACTGAACTGGAATTTTACGTTCAGCTTGCTGAATGTAAATGACTCCAACCGTTACAGCAACAACAACTAAAGCAATTAATACAACAATGACAACGTTAAGAAAGAGATCTGAACCCGGATTAACGAAGTATTGGCTGTATAATTGTTTCACTCCATTTGGTATTGCAGCGACAATCCCAGCAAAGATGATAATAGAGATTCCATTACCAACACCATTTGCTGTAATTTGCTCACCCAGCCACATTAGAAAAGCAGTTCCTGTTGTCATCACAATAGCGATAACTATATACTTTAATGGAGTTGGATTTATAATAAGTTCGCCACCAGCCATAGCATTGAAGCCAAGTGACATGGCAATACCCTGGATGAAAGCCAAACCTACTGTACCATAACGGGTTACTTGGGCAATTTTTTTACGGCCCATTTCCCCTTGTTTTTTCCATTCCGTAAACTTAGGTACCACATCCATTTGCAACAATTGCATGATAATGGAAGCAGTAATATATGGCATGATTCCCATCGCAAGAATGGAGAAGTTCTGTAAAGCACCTCCGCCAAAAGTGTTCAGAAAGCCAAAAACGTTTTGAGAGTCATCCATAAAGCCAATCGCTTCACTATCAGTAAATGGAACAGGTATAAACGTTCCAATGCGGAAAATAACCAGCATTAATAATGTAAAAACAATCTTCTTTCTGATATCAGCTACGCGCATGAAATTAGAGATTGTTCGAAACATTACATCACCTCGACAGATCCGCCTGCTGCTTCAATTGCTTCTTTTGCTGCAGTTGAAAATTTATGAGCTTTGACGTTTAGTTTCTTTTCAATAGAACCTTTTGCCAACACTTTAACACCAGACTTTTCATTTTTAACAATACCTGATTCTACAAGTAAAGCTGGTGTAATTTCTGCATTATCTTCAAATTGATTTAACGTTTCAAGATTGATAACCGCATATTCTTTGCGATTTACATTGGTAAAACCACGCTTGGGTAATTGTTGGAATAAAGGAGTCTGCCCTCCTTCGAAACCTAAACGGGTGCCGTTACCAGCACGAGCGTTTTGACCTTTATGTCCTTTTCCGGAAGTTTTTCCGTGACCGGAAGCCATTCCCCGTCCAACACGTTTACGGGATTTACGACTGCCTTTGATGGACTTTAACTCATGAAGTTTCATATTCCGCCCTCCTTTAACTAAAAAATTCCTTACTGTTCAGTCACCGTTACTAAATGAGATACTGTTTGAATCATTCCTCGAATAGATGGTGTATCGTTATGAACAACTTTATCATTGATTTTTTTAAGTCCTAATGTACGGACTGTTTTTACTTGGTTTTGTTTGCTTCCGATAACACTACGCTTGAGGGTGATTTCTAATTGGTTAGACATAGTTTCTCCCTCCTTATCCTAATAATTCTTTAGTAGATTTCCCACGTAATTTAGCAACATGTTCTGCTGTTTTTAAATTTTCCAAACCAGTTAATGTTGCACGAATCATATTAATCGGATTGTTCGAACCAAGTGATTTCGTCAAGATGTCGCCTACACCAGATAGTTCTAATACAGCACGGACTGGTCCGCCAGAGATAACCCCTGTACCTTCTGCTGCAGGTTTCATCAGAATGTTACCTGATCCAAATCTACCGTTGATTTCATGTGGAATTGTTGTACCTACGATTGGTACTTCTACTAAACTTTTCTTCGCGTTATCAATCGCTTTTTTAATTGCTTCTGGTACTTCCTGATGCTTTCCGATTCCAAAGCCCACACGGCCATTTCGGTCGCCGACAACTACTATTGCAGCAAAACGGAAACTACGTCCACCTTTTGCTACTTTCGCTACACGGTTTACAGTTACAACACGCTCTTCAAATTCAGATTTGTTTTTGTCGTTGAAATTTTTACTCAAGTTATTCCCTCCTTCTTGATTAAAAGTCCAGACCAGCTTCACGAGCTGCATCTGCTAATGCTTTTACACGTCCGTGATATAAATATCCGCCACGATCGAATACAACGGCTTTATGACCTTTTTCAATTGCACGTTCTGCAACCAGCTTTCCAACTTGCTTTGCGCTTTCGACATTACCAGTTGGTCCTTCTCCAAAGCCTTGCTCATTCGTGCTAGCACTTGCCACAGTCACGCCTTTATCATCATCGATAAGTTGTGCGTTAATGTTCTTATTTGAGCGATACACGTTTAAACGGGGACGTGTTTCGTTACCTGAAATTTTCTTGCGTACGCGAGAATGAACTCTTTTGCGTGCATGATTTTTACTAGGTTTTGTGATCATTTAATTGCCACTCCTTTCAACCTATGCATTTAATTACTTACCTGTTTTACCTTCTTTTTGACGTACAATTTCGTCTTTATAGCGAATTCCTTTTCCTTTGTAAGGTTCAGGCAAACGAATTGAACGAATGTAAGAAGCATATGCTCCTACGTTTTCGCGATTAATACCTTTTACAATAATTTGGTTGTTTTTAGGTACATCAAATTCAATTCCATCTGCTTCTTCGATTTCAACTGGATGTGAATATCCCGCGTTTATAACAATTTTTGTGCCTTGTTTTTGTGCACGATATCCAACCCCGATAATTTCCAATTCCTTTTGAAACCCTTTCGAAACACCTTCGATCATGTTTGCGATTAAACTGCGAGTAGTACCGTGTAAAGAGCGGTTTTCTTTATGGTCATTCGGGCGACTGACAGTTATGGTATTGTTATCCTTTTGAATTTCCATTAAAGGATTATATGCTGTTTGCAACTCCCCTTTTGGACCTTTTACAGATACAGATTGCTCTTCTACGTTTACTTCTACGCCTTCAGGGATTTCAATCGTCTTCAAACCTATACGTGACATTCATTCCACCTCCTATTTATAGCTTTTCCTTACCAAATATAAGCTAATACTTCTCCACCTACTGCTTGTGTACGTGCTTCTTTATCAGATAGTACACCGTTTGAAGTGGAAACGACTGCAATACCTAAACCGTTCAATACTCTAGGTACCTCGTCAGCTTTTGCATAAACTCTTTTTCCAGGTTTACTAATTCGTTTAAGACCTGTAATTACGCGTTCTTCTTTTGCGCCATATTTCATATAGATGCGTATAACACCTTGTTTGCTATCTTCTTTCACTTCATAATCACGAACATAACCTTCGCGCTTAAGGATGTCTGCAATTTCTGCTTTCAGCTTTGAAGCTGGCAACTCTAACTTTTCATGTCTTGCTACATTCGCATTACGCACACGAGTGAGCATATCTGCAACTGGGTCTGTCATAACCATTGATCATTACCTCCTTCCCGAATTCACTTTTACCAGCTAGCTTTTTTAACGCCAGGGATTTGACCTCTATGGGCAAGTTCTCTAAAACAAATTCGGCATAATTTAAATTTACGTAATACTGAATGTGGGCGGCCACAACGTTCACAACGGGTATACTCACGAACTTTGAACTTCTGTGGGCGTCTTTGCTTCGCTATCATTGATTTTTTAGCCACAAATTTTCCTCCTTACTTATTTCTGGAAAGGCATGCCAAATTGCGTAAGTAATTCACGAGCTTCTTCATCTGAATTAGATGTCGTTACAATCGCGATGTCCATTCCACGTACTTTATTCACTTTATCATAGTTAATCTCAGGGAAAATCAGCTGTTCTTTTACACCTAAAGTGTAGTTTCCACGTCCGTCAAATGCCTTGCTCGATACACCTCTAAAGTCACGCACACGAGGTAATGCTACACGAATTAATTTTTGTAAGAACTCATACATTCTTTCTCCGCGCAAAGTTACTTTTGTACCGATAGGCATTCCTTCTCTCAGCCGGAATCCAGCAATAGAGTTTTTTGCACGAGTAATCACAGGTTTTTGACCTGAAATTTGGGTAAGTTCGTCAACAGCATTGTCGAGCAGCTTAGAGTTCTGCACTGCATCGCCTACACCCATGTTAATAATAATCTTTTCTATTTTCGGAACCTGCATAACTGATTTATATTCAAATTTATCCATCATGGATGGAATCATTTTTTCTTGATAAGTTTGTTTTAATTCGTTCATCATGTCAACCTCCTTTCACTTATTTATCTAAAGGTTCACCAGATTTTTTTGCGATGCGAACTTTTTTTCCATCTTTTACTTCATAACCAACTTTTGTTGGCTCTCCGCTCTTAGGGTCAATCGGCAATACGTTTGACACATGAACTGGAGCTTCCTGGTTCAAAATACCGCCTTGCGGGTTCTCTTGTGATGGTTGTGCATGGATTTTCACCATGTTCACCCCTTCAACAATTACTCGTTCTTTCTTAGGGTTGGCTTCTAAAATCTCGCCTTGCTTTCCTTTATCTTTTCCAGAAAGCACTTTAACTTTATCGCCCTTTTTTACATGCATGCTTAGCGCACCTCCTGTTATACACGATACGATTGTTAGTCAATGATGCGTATTATTATAATACTTCTGGAGCTAGAGAGACGATTTTCATGAATTTAGCTTCACGCAATTCACGTGCTACTGGTCCGAAAATACGCGTTCCTCTTGGATTTTTATCTTGAACAATAACTGCTGCATTCTCGTCGAAACGGATATACGAACCATCCTTACGGCGAGCACCAGTTTTTGAACGCACAATAACTGCTCTCACTATTTCGCCTTTTTTGACAACGCCGCCTGGTGTTGCGTGTTGTACGGCACACACTACAACATCACCAATGTTAGCTGTTTTACGGCCTGTACCACCTAAAACTTTAATTGTTTTAACTTCGCGTGCACCAGAGTTGTCAGCAATTTTTAAAACACTTTCCTCTTGAATCATGCGAATTTACCCCCTCTCGGTTTTTTCACGATGATTAAATAATAACTGCTTCTTCAACTACTTCAACTAAACGATAATGTTTCGTTTTAGATACTGGGCGAGTTTCCATAATACGAACAATGTCGCCGTTTTTAGCTGTATTATTTTCATCATGTGTCTTCATTTTTTTCGAATGCTTCACACGTTTTTTATATAAACGGTCCAATTTATAACTTTCCACTACTACGGTAATAGTACGGTCCATATCATCCGATATGACACGGCCGACGTACGACTTACGATTATTACGATCAGTCATATGAAAGTGACCTCCTCTCAGGCTTAATTATTAACAGTTACTTCCTCTTCAAGTTCACGTTCTCTTGTTACTGTTTTTAAACGAGCGATACTTTTCTTAACTTGTTTGATGCGAGCTGTGTTTTCCAATTGGCCTGTGGCTAACTGGAATCGTAAATTAAACAACTCTTCTTTCATCGATTTGACATTTTGTTCAATTTCGGCAGTGGTCAGATCTCTTATTTCATTAGCCTTCATTGATTTCACCACCAATTTCTTCACGTTTAACAAACTTAGTCCTAATTGGTAATTTATGTGAAGCAAGACGTAAAGCTTCACGTGCAACTTCTTCTTCTACACCTGCAATTTCAAATAAAATCTTTCCTGGCTTCACTACTGCTACCCAGCCTTCTAGAGCACCTTTACCAGAACCCATTCTAACTTCGAGAGGTTTAGCAGTGTACGGCTTGTCCGGGAAGATTTTAATCCAAACTTTACCGCCACGTTTCATATAACGAGTCATTGCAATACGAGCGGCTTCAATCTGACGGCTGGTAATCCAAGAGGCTTCTATAGCTTGTAAACCATAATCACCAAAGCTGATATCAGTGCCGCCTTTTGCTTTTCCTTTCATACGTCCACGGTGTTGTCTACGATACTTAACACGTTTTGGCATTAACATAATGCATTTCCCCCTTCCTTATTCTTCAGTTTTTTCTGGAAGGACTTCGCCACGATAGATCCACACTTTAACACCTAATTTACCATAAGTCGTGTCTGCCTCTTCATTTGCAAAGTCGATGTCAGCACGTAATGTGTGTAGTGGTACTGTCCCTTCATTATAATGTTCTGCTCTTGCGATATCCGCTCCACCTAAACGGCCGGATACTTGAGTTCGGATTCCTAAAGCCCCTGCACGCATTGTACGTTGGATAACTTGTTTTTGTGCACGACGGAAAGAAATACGGCCTTCTAATTGGCGTGCAATGTTTTCAGCAACTAATTTTGCATCAAGGTCTACTTTCTTAATTTCAACAATGTTGATATGAATTCTCTTACCTGTAAGTTTATTCAAATCTTTACGAAGCTTTTCAACTTCTGAACCGCCTTTTCCAATCACCATACCTGGCTTACCAGTATGAACGGTAATATTCACACGGTTAGCAGCTCTCTCGATGTCAACGGATGAAACAGAAGACTGTTTTAAACGTTCGTCTAAAAATTCTCTGATTTTAATATCTTCATGTAAAAGATCTGCATAATCTTTTTCGGCAAACCATTTTGATTCCCAATCTTTAATGATACCTACACGAAGACCAATTGGATTTATCTTTTGACCCACAGACTATCCCTCCTTCTTTTCTGTTACAACGATTGTGATGTGACTTGTACGTTTATTAATTGGACTTGCACTTCCTTGTGCGCGTGGTCTAAATCTTTTTAACGTAACTCCTTCGTTTACATACGCTTCTGAAATGATTAAATTATCCGGGTCCATTTCATAGTTATGTTCTGCGTTTGAAATAGCTGAATTAAGTGCTTTTTCCACAACTGGGGATGCCCCACGTTGGGTGTGACGTAAAATAGCGGTCGCTTCCCCTACTTCTTTGCCACGAATTAAATCAACGACTAAACGTGCTTTACGAGGAGCGATACGAACTTGTTTTGCTACAGCTTTAGCTGTCATTGTTTCTGCCATATTGAGCGCCTCCTCTCATTTATCGGATTGTTTTCTTATCAGAGCCAGCATGGCCTTTAAAAGTACGAGTTGGTGCAAACTCACCAAGTTTGTGCCCTACCATGTCTTCTGTTACATATACCGGAACATGCTTGCGGCCATCGTGTACAGCAAATGTATGCCCTACGAATGATGGAAAAACAGTAGAACGTCTAGACCAAGTTTTGATAACTTGTTTTTTATCTGCTTCGTTTAGGTTATCTACTTTTTTCAGTAAATAATCATCAGCGAAAGGTCCTTTTTTTAGACTGCGTCCCATAGGTAAGTCTCCTCTCTACATTATTTTCTCTTACGTTCACGAACAATATACTTATTAGATGCTTTGTTTACAGAACGAGTTTTCTTGCCCATTGTCGGTTTGCCCCATGGTGATACTGGTGACGGACGGCCAACCGGTGAGCGTCCTTCTCCTCCACCGTGCGGGTGATCGATTGGATTCATAGCGAAACCACGTACAGTAGGTCTCTTGCCAGCCCAGCGTGTACGGCCTGCTTTACCGACGCGTACTAATTCATGTTCGACATTTCCAACCTGTCCGATAGTGCCACGACAAGCAGATAAAATCTTGCGAACTTCACTAGAAGCTAAGCGAACAAGTGTATATTTTCCTTCACGGCCGATAACTTGAGCATCTGTACCAGCAGAACGAACTAATTGACCTCCATGGCCAGGTTTAATCTCCACATTATGGATCGTAGTACCAACCGGAATGTTTGCAAGCGGCAAAGCATTGCCTGGTTTGATATCTGCATTTTCACCTGATTCAATCTTCTGATCCACCTTAACTCCTTTAGGTGTTAAGATGTAACGTTTTTCACCATCTGCATAGTGCACCAACGAGATGTTAGCAGAACGGTTTGGATCGTACTCGATTGAAACAACGCGTCCTGGTATGCCATCTTTATTCCGTTTGAAATCAATTAAGCGATACTGACGCTTATGTCCTCCGCCTTGATGGCGCGTGGTAATTCTACCGAAGTTATTTCGGCCAGCGTTCTTATTCAATGGTTGAAGTAATGTTTTTTCAGGTTCATTTGTAGTAATTTCACGATAGTCCAAGCTGGACATATTTCTTGTGCCATTCGTAGCACCTTTTATTCTTTTTATAGCCAAGTTTTTCCCCTCCTTCTATTGCTTTTATTATCCTTCAAAAAAGTCTAAGTCTTTACTGTCTTCTGACAGTTGGACAACAGCTTTTTTGCGGTCTGAACGATATCCACCGTATTGACCCATTCTTTTAAATTTACCTTTAAGGTTCATTGTATTTACTTTCTCTACTTTTACGCCAAAAGCAGTCTCAACTGCTTGTTTAATTTCAGGTTTCTTCGATTTCGGCTCTACTTCAAAAGTATATTTCTTTTCAGCCATTAAATCTGCTGAGTGTTCGGTGATCACAGGGCGTTTAATAATGTCTCGTACATCTTTCATTATGCAAGCACCTCCCCTGCTTTTTCAGCTGCTTCTTTTGTCAAAATCACTTTATCATATTCTACTAAATCTAAAACATTAAGTTCGTCCATAGAGATTACTTTAGCAGATTTTAAGTTATTTGCAGAACGAATCACATTTTCATTCTTAGATTCTGTAATGATTAATGCTTTCTCGTTTACATTTAGTGCATCGAATAATTGGACGACTTCTTTTGTTTTAGGTTGCTCCAATTGTAAATCTTCCAGTACTAGTAAGCTTTCTCCTTGTACTTTTGAAGACAAAGCTGATTTCAATGCTAAACGACGTACTTTTTTAGGTAGCTTTGTTTTGTAATTTCTTGCTGTGGTTGGTCCGAATACAACTCCGCCGCCAACCCATTGTGGTGAACGAGTGGAACCTTGGCGTGCTCTGCCTGTTCCTTTTTGTCTCCACGGCTTTTTGCCGCCGCCTCGTACTTCGCCTCTATTTTTTACAGCGTGATTTGCATGTCTTTTTGCAGCATTTTGCTTAAGAACAGCTTCATGTAGAACATGTTCATTTGGCTCGATGCCGAATACAGATTCATTCAACTCGATGTTTCCTGCTTCTGTACCGTCTTGTTTAAATAAACTTACTTTAGGCACGATGTTTCCTCCCTTCCTATCTATAATGATTAGTTCCCTTTAATGGCAGTGGTTACTTTAACAAGAGACTTTTTCGCTCCGGGAATATTCCCTTTAATCAAAAGGGCATTGCGCTCTTCATCCACTTTTACTACTTGAAGGTTTTGAATGGTCACATGCTCTGCGCCCATTTGACCTGGCAATTGTTTCCCTTTAAACACACGTTTAGAGTCCATGTTCCCCATTGAACCGCCTGTACGGTGGAAATGAGAACCGTGCGTGTTTGGTCCTGTAGCATAGTTATAACGCTTGACTGTTCCAGCGTAGCCTTTTCCTTTTGATGTTCCTGCTACATCAATGATGTCTCCTGCTTCAAATACATTAACACCAACTTCTCCGCCTACTTCGTGGTCGTCTATGTTAATGTTACGGAATTCACGAACGTAGCGCTTAGGGTTTGCGTTCGCTTTTTTAGCATGCCCTGCTTCTGCTTTATTAGTTCGTGAATCCTTTTCATCTGCAAAACCTAATTGAAGAGCTTCATAACCATCTACTTCATTTGTTCTTTTTTGTAGTACCACGTTTGGTTCAGCTTCAACAACTGTTACAGGAATTAACTCTCCTGTTTCTGAAAATATTTGTGTCATGCCGACTTTGCGACCTAAGATTCCTTTCGTCATCCGCTTGCACCTCCTATTAAACCTTTATTATAATTTAATTTCTATATCTACACCAGATGGTAAATCTAGTCTCATAAGAGAATCAACCGTTTTTGGTGTTGGGTTCTGAATATCAATTAGACGTTTATGTGTACGCATTTCGAACTGTTCTCTTGCGTCTTTGTATTTGTGTACAGAACGCAGTACAGTGAAAACATTTCTTTCTGTTGGTAACGGGATTGGCCCAGATACCGCTGCACCTGCTCGTTTTGCTGTGTTCACAATCTTTTCAGAAGACTGATCTAAAGAACGATGATCATAAGCTTTTAAACGAATACGAATTTTTTCATTTGCCATAACTTTTCCCTCCTTCGCCTATTTTTAAAAACAGACCTACTCCACGAAAATTACTTGATACTACATATGGCAATAATGTATAGCATCAACAACCTCTCGCTTCATCGTTGTCCACCTGAAACAAAAGTGGTCTTTCATCGTATAACTTCTGTTCCTTCGACAATCTGTGTACATGATTGCACGATTATATATTATACAAACAAAACACTATAATTGCAAGAGTTAAACGAAAAAAAGTTTTATTTTTTATTTATCTTTTTCTCTCTGTTCATCTTTTTTTAAAATTGAAAAAGGAAACTATAACAAAGAGTTTCAGAAAGAAAAAAAGAAAAAAGCCGGGCAAGAGTTTACCCAGCTTTTTCAATATTAGCTCGTTTTATTTTTGGATAGATGTAACTACACCTGAACCTACTGTACGTCCACCTTCACGGATTGAGAAACGAGTACCGTCTTCAATCGCAATTGGAGAAATAAGTTCTACGTCCATTTCGATGTTGTCTCCAGGCATTACCATTTCAACGCCTTCCGGCAATTGAATAACACCTGTTACGTCCGTTGTACGGAAGTAGAATTGTGGACGATAGTTTTGGAAAAATGGAGTATGACGTCCACCTTCATCTTTAGATAATACATAAACTTCAGCTTTGAAATTTGTATGTGGAGTAATTGAACCTGGCTTAGCAAGCACTTGTCCACGAGTGATGTCTTCACGAGATACCCCACGAAGAAGCGCACCGATATTATCTCCAGCTTCTGCATAGTCAAGAAGCTTACGGAACATTTCTACTCCTGTAACTGTTGTTTTCTTCTTGTCTTCTTGCATACCTACAATTTCAACTTCGTCGCCAACTGTGACTGATCCACGCTCAACACGGCCAGTTGCAACTGTACCACGACCGGTGATAGAGAATACGTCCTCAACAGGCATCATGAATGGTTTATCATTGTCGCGCTCTGGAGTTGGTACATAGTTGTCCACTTCGTTCATCAAATCAATGATTTTTTGAACATACTCTTCGTCACCTTCAATTGCTTTTAGAGCAGATCCGGAAACTACTGGAATGTCGTCTCCTGGGAAGTCATACTCAGCAAGCAGTTCGCGAACTTCCATTTCAACTAGTTCTAATAACTCTTCGTCATCAACCATGTCTACTTTGTTTAGGAATACAACAATGGAAGGAACGCCGACGTTTTTAGAAAGCAGGATATGCTCACGAGTTTGCGGCATAGGGCCATCTGCAGCAGATACTACTAAGATAGCTCCGTCCATTTGTGCTGCACCAGTAATCATATTCTTCACATAGTCTGCGTGTCCAGGTGCGTCAATATGAGCATAGTGGCGGCCGTCTGTTTCATACTCTACGTGAGATGTAGCAATTGTGATTCCACGCTCTTGCTCTTCTGGAGCATTATCGATTTGGTCATAAGCCATAGAACCTTCTGTACCTTGCTGTTGGTGCATAACTTTCGTGATTGCAGCAGTAAGTGTTGTTTTTCCGTGGTCAACGTGACCAATTGTTCCAATATTAACATGCTCTTTTGAACGATCATATTTTTCTTTTGCCATTTTATATTTCCTCCTTAAGGTATATATATATTTTACTAAGAAATTCTTAGCTCATTATAATCTTTATACTGCAGAATGCTTAAAAAATCAAATTATTCTCCAGCATTTTTCTTAATGATTTCTTCTGAAATGGATTTCGGTACTTCTTCGTAATGATCAAAGTACATTGTGTACTGTCCGCGACCTTGTGTATTAGAGCGCAGCGCTGTTGCATAGCCAAACATTTCAGCTAGCGGAACAAATGCACTGACAATTTGTGCATTTCCACGAGCACCCATTCCTTCTACACGGCCTCGACGAGAAGTAACATCTCCCATAATATCACCCATGTATTCTTCCGGGATGATAATTTCAACCTTCATCATTGGTTCTAGTAAAACTGGTTGACATTTACTTTTAGCTTCTTTTAGTGACATGGATCCAGCAATCTTAAATGCCATCTCGTTCGAGTCGACATCATGGTAAGACCCATCAAACAATGTAGCTTTTACGTCAATTAATGGATAACCGGCTAATACACCAGACTCCATTGATTCAGCAATTCCTTCTTCAACAGACGGGATGTATTCTTTTGGTACAACACCACCGACAATCTTATTTTCAAATTCAAATCCAGCGCCTTCTTCATTTGGCTCGTATCGGATATGAACGTGTCCATATTGTCCACGACCACCAGACTGACGGATGAATTTCCCTTCTACTTCTGCAGAACTTCTGAATGTTTCACGATAAGCAACTTGTGGCGCACCTACGTTTGCTTCTACTTTAAACTCAACCTTCAAACGGTCAACAATGACATCAAGGTGCAATTCACCCATACCTGCTATCAACGTTTGCCCAGTTTCTTCATTCGTTTCGGTTGTAAACGTCGGGTCTTCTTCAGCTAATTTCGCTAAAGCCATACCCATTTTATCCTGGTCCGCTTTGGTTTTCGGTTCGATAGCTACTTGAATAACCGGGTCCGGGAATTCCATGGACTCTAAGATAACCGGGTTCTTTTCATCGCAAAGCGTGTCGCCTGTTGCTGTATCTTTTAACCCTACAGCTGCAGCAATGTCCCCGCAATGGATTTCTGATATTTCTTGACGTGAGTTTGCATGCATCTGCAAAATACGTCCAATACGCTCTTTTTTGCCTTTAACAGTGTTCGTTACATAAGAACCTGATTTCAACACACCTGAATATGCTCGGAAGAATGTTAATTTACCAACATAAGGGTCTGTCATAACTTTAAACGCTAGTGCTGAGAAAGGTTCATTATCGTCAGCCGGGCGCGTTGTTGATTCTTCTGATTCAGGTACAATTCCTTCAATCGGAGGAATGTCTGTTGGCGCTGGTAAGTAGTCCAATACACCATCAAGCACTAGTTGTACACCTTTGTTTTTGAAAGCTGATCCACAAAACACTGGATAGAACTCTACGTCCAATGTAGCTTGACGAATTGCTGCTTTCAGCTCATCATTTTCCACTTCTTCTCCTTCAAGAAATTTCATCATGATATCTTCATCATAGTCTGCGACAGCTTCTACTAAAGAACTGCGCAGTTCTTCGGATTTCGCTTTATACTCATCAGGAATCTCAGTTGACTCAGATTTTGTTCCTAAATCATCTAAATAAAAATGAGCTTCCATCGTGACTAAATCAATGATACCTTCAAAGTCATCTTCAGCACCGATTGCATATTGAACCGGGTGGGCATTAGCACCTAAGCGCTCATTCAGTGTGTTAGATGAATAAAGAAAATCTGCACCCATCTTATCCATTTTGTTAATAAATACAATTCTAGGAACACCGTATGTAGTCGCTTGACGCCATACTGTTTCTGTTTGTGGTTCCACTCCTGATTGTGCGTCCAGAACTGTAATTGCACCGTCAAGTACGCGCAGGGAGCGTTCTACTTCAACTGTAAAGTCTACGTGTCCAGGAGTATCAATGATGTTTATACGATGGTCTTTCCACTCAGCTGTTGTTGCCGCAGAAGTAATGGTGATCCCTCGGTCTTTCTCCTGCTCCATCCAGTCCATTTCTGAAGCACCTTCATGTGTTTCTCCCAACTTATGAATACGTCCTGTATAGAAAAGAATACGTTCAGTGGTTGTTGTCTTACCGGCATCAATATGTGCCATAACACCAATATTACGTGTCTTTTCCAAGGAGAACTCTCTAGCCATGTACCTTTCTCCTTCCTATTCGATCGTAATTTATAATTACCAGCGGTAGTGAGCAAAAGCTTTGTTTGCTTCCGCCATTTTGTGTAATTCTTCTTTTCTTCTTACTGAAGCTCCTGTGTTATTTGAAGCATCCAAAATTTCATTAGCTAATTTTTCTTCCATTGTTTTTTCTCCGCGTCGGCGAGAGTAGTTTACAACGAAACGAAGACCTAATGCTTGGCGACGTTCTGGACGAACTTCCACAGGGACTTGATAGTTAGATCCACCCACTCGGCGAGCTCTTACTTCAAGTACAGGCATAATATTTTTCATTGCTTGATCAAAAACTTCCATAGCGTCCTGTCCGCTTCTTTCTTTCACTAAGTCAAAAGCACGGTATAAAATCTTTTGCGCTTTCCCTCTTCTTCCATCAATCATAATTTGATTAATAAGACGAGTAACCAGCTTTGATTCATATAACGGATCTGGTAATACATCTCTTTTTGGTACTGGTCCTTTACGTGGCATTTGTCTTCCTCCTTCCATATTACATTTTATTTATGATTTATTTTTTAGGTTTTTTAGCACCGTATTTAGAACGGCCTTGCATGCGGCCTTGTACACCCGCTGTGTCCAGTGCACCACGCACAACATGATATCTTACCCCTGGCAAGTCTTTCACTCGCCCTCCACGCAGTAAAACAACACTGTGCTCCTGAAGATTATGACCAATTCCAGGAATATATGCGGTTACCTCCATGTTATTAGATAAACGAACACGAGCATATTTACGTAATGCTGAGTTTGGTTTCTTAGGTGTTAATGTTCCAACACGGACACAAACTCCGCGTTTTTGTGGTGAGTTCAAACGCGTAAATTCTTTTTTGTAACTGTTATACCCTCTGTTCAATGCAGGTGAGTCATATTTTTTCGGCTTGTTCACACGGCCTTTTCTGATTAATTGATTAATTGTTGGCATCTTGTTTCCTCCTCTCGCTCTATTGTATATAAAATTACCCAACTGTCATGTCAAAGCATCTTAGCCCACACATCCAGGTGGTTCATTTTTAAACATAAAAAATCATCACTCAATATTTTCTTTCCTAATAGCTACAGCTGTTGCATCTACTTCGATGTTACAAGCTTTTCCCAGCTGCTTTTTGGAATGCAGCATAGTGTACGGAACACCCGATTGTTTTGCTGATTGAATGACTTTTAGTGTAACTTGTTTGTCAGCATCTTCTGCTATAAACAATTCAGATACTTCACCATTATTCATGGCTTTTATCGTCTGTTTAGTCCCGATAATTGCCCGAGATTGAAGCTGTGTCACTTTATGATACGACATCAGTAATCCTCCACGACAACATGACAAACTCTTCATTTGTATGAAACACCTTGAATAGCTTATCATTTTCTTTTTTATTTGTCAACTGCATTTTTATATACTGCCTGCAGATTTTTCTGCAGGCAGATACAATTATTCTACTTCAGAACTTTCCACTTCAATTGTTTCCAGTTCTTCTTCGCCCTCTACTTCAGATTCCAGGTTGCGGTACCGATTAATACCTGTTCCAGCTGGAATTAACTTACCAATAATGACGTTTTCTTTCAATCCGAGCAGCTCATCTTTTTTACCTTTGATTGCTGCATCTGTAAGAACTCTTGTCGTTTCTTGGAAAGAAGCCGCAGATAAGAAAGAGTCCGTTTCAAGGGATGCTTTTGTAATACCTAATAAAATTGGTTCGCCAACTGCCGGTTCGTTACCCGACAATAACACTTTGTTGTTTACTTCTTTGAATTCGTGTAAATCAACCAGTGAACCTGGAAGAACGTCTGTATCTCCTGATTCCAGAACCTTCATTTTGCGAAGCATTTGTCTTACCATGACTTCCACGTGTTTATCGCCAATTTCTACCCCTTGCATACGATAGACTCGTTGTACCTCTTGAAGTAAATAGCTTTGTACGCCATCTACTCCCTGGACTCGAAGCAATTCTTTCGGATCAATAGAACCTTCTGTCAGTGCTTGACCTGCGATCACTTCATCTCCTGGGGTTACTTTCAAACGAGCGTTGTATGGCACCGTGTAAGAAACATTTTCCACATCACTTTCTACAACGATCTCCCGTTTGTCCTTATTTTCTTTAAGTTCTTGAACAGTTCCAGCAATTTCGGTGATTACTGCTTGCCCTTTTGGATTACGGGCTTCAAAAAGCTCTTGAATACGCGGTAAACCTTGGGTAATGTCATCTCCGGCTACCCCACCAGTGTGGAATGTACGCATTGTCAGCTGCGTACCAGGCTCACCGATAGATTGCGCTGCAATAATACCTACTGCTTCCCCTACTTCTACGTCCGCTCCTGTAGACAAGTTGCGGCCGTAACACTGTTTACAAACACCATGTTTTGTATTACAAGTAAATGCGGAACGAATGGTAACTTCTTTAATGCCAGCCTGGTCAATTAACTTAGCTTGATCTTCGTTAATAAGTTCTTCTTTCGAGACAATTACGTCGCCAGTTTCCGGATTCGCAACATCTTCAAAAGCAACCCGGCCTACAAGACGGTCATATAACGGCTCAATGACTTCTGCTCCGACAGATAACTCAGAAACTGTAAGACCGCGATCTGTACCACAATCATCTTCTCGAATAATAACATCTTGTGCTACGTCTACTAATCTTCTTGTTAAATAACCTGAGTCGGCTGTCTTTAGCGCCGTATCTGCCAAACCTTTACGAGCACCGTGTGTTGAAATAAAGTACTCGAGTACAGTTAATCCTTCACGGAAACTGGATTTAATTGGAAGCTCAATAATTTCTCCTGCCGGGTTCGCCATCAAACCACGCATGCCTGCGAGTTGTGTAAAGTTAGACGGGTTACCTCTCGCTCCGGAATCACTCATCATAAAAATCGGATTGGTTTTTTCCAATGAATCCATCAATTTCTCTTGAATGACGTCTTTCGCCTCAGACCAAATGCTTATGACACTGCCGTAGCGTTCTTCATCCGTAATTAGACCACGACGGAATTGTTTTGTAACTTTAGCCACTTTTTCTTCTGCATCATCAAGAAGTTCTTCTTTCTCATTTAACACCACAATGTCAGAAACTCCTACAGTCATGCCCGCTTTTGTAGAATAATTAAAACCTAAATCCTTCATGCGGTCCAGCATTTTAGACGTTTCGCTGATTTTATAACGTTTAAATACTTCTGCAATAATATCTCCCAATATTCCTTTTTTAAAAGGCGGAATAACTTCTCGATTCTCAATCTCTTCTTTCACATTAGCGCCTTTTTCAAGAAAATATTTTTCCGGAATTTTCAGTTCTAAATTAGATCGAGTCGGTTCATTAATATACGGAAAGTCCCGAGGAATAATTTCATTAAAGATAATCTTTCCTACTGTTGTTATCAACAACTTATTATTTTGCTCTTCTGTGAAAGTATCTTTATTTAGACTTCCTGCATAAAGCGCAACTCTTGTATGGAGGTGAACATATTCATTTTGGTACGCAGTTATTGCTTCGGCTGCGTCTTTGAATACCATTCCTTCCCCTATCGCTCCAGGCGTTTCCATTGTTAAATAGTAATTCCCTAACACCATATCCTGAGATGGTGTGACAACAGGCTTTCCATCTTTAGGATTCAAAATATTCTGTGCTGCCAGCATAAGAATTCTGGCTTCTGCCTGCGCCTCTGCCGATAAAGGTACGTGTACGGCCATTTGATCCCCGTCAAAGTCTGCGTTATAAGCTGTACAGACAAGTGGGTGCAAGCGAATAGCACGCCCTTCCACTAATTTCGGCTCAAACGCCTGAATCCCCAGACGGTGCAATGTTGGTGCACGGTTCAATAGGACAGGATGCTCTTTAATCACTTCTTCTAAGATATCCCACACTTCTGGATGGACCCGCTCAATTTTACGTTTTGCTGATTTAATATTATGAGCAATTTTTTGATCCACTAATTCTCTCATAATAAATGGCTTGAACAATTCCAGTGCCATTTCCTTTGGCAAACCGCATTGGTACATTTTCAATGTCGGGCCGACAACGATAACAGAACGGCCGGAATAGTCGACACGCTTACCTAACAGGTTTTGACGGAAACGTCCTTGCTTCCCTTTCAACATATGAGACAGGGACTTCAAGGGACGGTTACCTGGACCTGTTACCGGACGTCCGCGACGACCATTATCAATTAATGCATCCACGGATTCTTGCAACATGCGTTTTTCGTTTTGAACAATAATGCTTGGAGCACCCAAATCCAATAATCGTTTCAAACGATTGTTACGGTTGATGACTCTCCGGTATAAATCATTTAAATCTGATGTTGCAAAACGTCCACCGTCTAACTGAACCATCGGGCGGATTTCCGGAGGGATAATTGGCAGTACATCAAGAACCATCCAGCCTGGATTGTTTCCGGAATTACGGAAAGCTTCCATAACTTCTAAACGACGAATCGCTCTTGTACGACGCTGTCCTTGAACTGTTTTCAATTCTTCTTTTAGTTCTGCAGCTTCTGTTTCTAAATTAATATCGTGCAATAAATGACGAACGGCTTCCGCGCCCATTTCTGCTCGGAATGTATTCCCGTATTTTTGATAAAATTGACGATATTCTTTTTCAGATAGCAACTGCTTTTTCTCAAGCGGCGTATCACCGGAATCTGTCACAACATAAGCTGCGAAATATAAAATTTCTTCTAACGCCCGCGGTGACATATCCAAGAGAAGTCCCATTCTGCTTGGGATACCCTTAAAATACCAAATATGAGATACAGGGGCTGCAAGTTCCAAATGGCCCATTCTCTCCCGGCGAACTTTAGATTTTGTCACTTCTACTCCACAACGATCACAAACCACACCTTTATAGCGCACTCGTTTGTATTTTCCGCAATGACATTCCCAGTCTTTTTGCGGGCCGAAAATTCGTTCACAAAACAACCCGTCTTTTTCTGGTTTCATCGTTCGGTAGTTAATCGTTTCTGGTTTTTTCACTTCGCCATATGACCAAGAGCGTATTTTTTCCGAAGAAGCTAATCCAATTTTCATGAATTCAAAATTATTTACATCTAGCAAAGGGGTCTACCTCCCATTTCTTATCCGTACTTTCTAGCAAATCAAGCAAGAGGCAGTGCATTCTGTAACTGCCTCTTCATTTTCCAATTAATCTTGACGAACTTCTAAGTTCAACAAGTCTTCCTGCTCTTCTGTATCTTCTTCTTCAAGCGCACGTAGATCAATTTCTGATTCATCGCTTCTTAGCATTTTCACATCCATACCTAAACTCTGCAGTTCTTTAATGAGTACTTTAAAGGACTCTGGCACTCCCGGTTCAGGAACATTGCGATCTTTCACAATCGATTCATATGTCTGAACCCGGCCAACCACATCGTCTGATTTCGACGTCAGGATTTCTTGAAGTGTATAAGCAGCACCATATGCTTCAAGCGCCCACACTTCCATTTCTCCGAAACGCTGACCGCCAAACTGAGCTTTACCACCAAGTGGCTGCTGTGTCACTAAAGAGTAAGGTCCGGTTGATCTGGCATGCAATTTGTCATCGACCATATGAGATAACTTAATCATATAAGAAACCCCTACAGATACTCTGTTATCGAAAGCCTCTCCGGTACGCCCGTCGTAAAGTACTGTTTTGGCGTCCGTCGCCATTCCTGCTTCTTTCAAGGTCTCATATACGTCTTCTTCTGTTGCTCCGTCAAAAACGGGAGAAGCAACATGAATGCCAAGTTCCCTTGCTGCCATACCTAAATGCAGCTCAAAGACTTGTCCAATGTTCATACGCGATGGAACCCCAAGCGGGTTAAGCATGATATCAACAGGCGTGCCATCAGGCAGATACGGCATGTCTTCTTCTGGAAGCAATTTAGAAATAACCCCTTTGTTTCCATGACGGCCCGCCATTTTATCTCCTTCTGAAATCTTTCGTTTTTGAACAATGAATACGCGAATTAATTTGTTTACTCCCGGCTTCAATTCATCACCGTCTAAACGATTAAAGATTTTCACTTCATGTACAATTCCGCCTGCTCCATGCGGTACGCGAAGTGATGTATCTCGAACTTCTCTGGCCTTTTCACCAAATATCGCATGTAAGAGACGTTCTTCAGCCGATAATTCAGTGACACCTTTAGGTGTTACCTTTCCGACTAAGATATCTCCATCTGTGACTTCAGCACCGACACGGATAATACCTTCTTCATCCAAATTCTTTAATGCTTCTTCTCCTACGTTTGGAATATCACGAGTAATTTCTTCCGGTCCAAGTTTAGTATCGCGGGCTTCCGATTCATATTCTTCAATATGAATCGAAGTAAAGGCATCATTTTTAACATAACTTTCACTCATGATAATCGCATCTTCATAGTTATAGCCTTCCCAAGCCATAAATGCTACAAGCACGTTACGACCTAAAGCAAGTTCGCCTACTTCCATCGAAGGACCATCTGCTAAGATTTCACCTTTTGTAACATGATCGCCTTCTTGTATAATCGGGCGCTGATTGTAACAAGTTCCTTGGTTGGAACGAATATACTTTTGTAAACTGTACGTATCGGTGTCACCAGTAACTTCTTCTCCACCAACCGAAGAAGTACGGCGGACGGTTATTTCTTTAGCTTCCACCTTTTCTACGATACCGTCATGTTCACAAATAATGGCAGCACCGGAATCTTTACCAGCTACGTATTCCATCCCAGTTCCTACAGTCGGTGCTTCCGGCTCTAATAAAGGGACTGCTTGACGCTGCATATTTGCACCCATGAGCGCACGGTTCGAGTCATCGTTTTCCAGGAACGGTACACAAGCAGTCGCACCAGAAACGACTTGTTTTGGCGACACGTCCATGTAGTCAATTTTATCACGGTTAACAGCTGTGTTCTCACCACGGAATCTCGCAATAACTTCATCCAGTTCAAAGCGTCCTTCTTCATCCAAAGGCGCGTTTGCTTGAGCAACGATGTAGTTATCTTCTTCGTCTGCTGTCAGATAATCAATTTCTTTTGTTACTGTACCAGTTTCCTGATCCACTCGACGATACGGCGTTTCAATAAATCCAAACTTATTCACCCGGGCATACGAAGATAAAGAGTTAATTAACCCAATATTCGGCCCCTCTGGTGTTTCAATTGGACACATACGACCATAGTGAGAATAGTGTACGTCACGTACTTCCATCCCTGCACGTTCTCTCGTCAAACCACCTGGTCCTAATGCAGACAAGCGGCGTTTATGCGTCAATTCTGCAAGCGGGTTCGTTTGGTCCATAAATTGAGAAAGCTGAGAACTGCCGAAGAACTCTTTAATGGAAGCAATGACAGGCCGGATGTTTATCAGCTGCTGCGGTGTAATACTGGAAGTGTCCTGAGTAGACATTCTTTCGCGCACTACCCGTTCCATCCGGGATAACCCAATTCGGAATTGGTTTTGTAACAATTCTCCAACAGAACGTAAACGACGGTTTCCTAAATGGTCGATATCGTCAGTATTTCCAACTGTATGAAGTAAATTAAAGAAATAACTGATGGAAGCCAGTATATCTGCTTGGGTAATATGCTTCACATCGTTATCTATTTTGCCATTTCCAATAACATGAAGAACTTTCTCCCCTTCTGAATCAGTCGGGTCCATAATTTTCACAGATTGAACGACGACATCTTCATCTACTATGCCATTGTAAAGTGTTATTTCTTTTTCACAAATACGATTTTCTTCTCTTTCAAGATACGGAATTAATTTATTTAACAAGCGACGGTCCAACTTATCGCCGGACTCTGCTAAAACTTCCCCTGTTTCTGGATCCGCAATCGTCTCTGCCAGCGTTTGATTTAATAAACGATTTTTAATATCGAGTTTTTTATTCATTTTGTAGCGGCCGACATACGCCAAATCGTATCTTTTCGGGTCAAAGAACCGAGTAACTAATAAACTTTTAGCGTTATCTACGGTCGGCGGCTCACCAGGGCGCAAGCGTTCATATATTTCCAAAAGCGCTTTTTCAGCGGTTTCTACGTTATCTTTTTCCAAGGTAGTACGTAAATATTCATTTTCACCAATTAAATCAATCATTTCTTCATCGGTGTTTAAGCCTAAGGCTCTTAACAAGACTGTGATGGGCATCTTTCTTGTGCGATCTATTCGCACATGCGACACATCTCTTGCATCTGTTTCAAATTCTAACCAAGCACCGCGGTTCGGAATAACAGTTGCTGTTAAACCGCGTTTCCCGTTTTTATCAATTTTATCATTGAAATAGACACTTGGAGAGCGGACTAACTGTGAAACGATGACACGTTCTGCACCGTTGATGATAAACGTTCCAGTACCTGTCATTAATGGAAAGTCTCCCATAAACACTTCCTGCTCTTTCACTTCACCTGTCTGATTGTTAATGAGACGCACCTTGACTCGAAGTGGTGCACTATAAGTTACATCTCTTTCTTTGGATTCTTCTACTGGATACTTCGATTCTCCTAAGCTGTAATCGACAAATTCAAGTGAGAGATTTCCCGCAAAGTCTTCGATAGGCGAGATGTCCGAAAACATCTCCTTTAACCCTTCCTCTAAAAACCATTGGTAAGATGCCGTTTGAATTTCTATTAAATTTGGCAACTCTAATACTTCACTTATTTGTGCATAACTCCGGCGTTTACGATGACGCCCATATTGAACTAGTTGACCTGTCAACTGCTTCACCCCTAAAATCAAACATTTTATTAAAACGGATAAACATAATTACGAGAATCCTTCTCAAAGTAGTTTATTCTTCCTTGTTCACAAGATTCTCTTTCGACTCAGCAGCACTTTTCTCTCAAGAACTATATAGGAAACACTTGTTTTTTTATTCATTTTGCGTTATTATTTTCTTGAAACGAATTAAGAAACGCTTGCAGACTTTTGGAATTATTTATCTCCGGTAAAAAGATTTCTCAGGAAGGTTTTTACTTCAGAGTTTAACACCCAGTTCCAAATAGCTCTATTGCGTACATGAAATCAGTGAGCAATTGTACTTGCTCAACTGTGAAATAGAAAAAAGGTTTTTGCAAAAAAACCTTTTCTTTTATATCATCATTTCATGATTCCTTCCCACTTATACCCTCTTCATGTAAGACATATAAATGCAAATAAGCCCGTTCCTGCAATGTTTATCTTTCTTCTAAATTTCCAATGTTTCAAAAATAACTCTTGACAAATGAAAAGTGTTGTTGCATTTAAATATCTTACCATATCACAGCGCTCGCGTCAATCCTTAACATGTTTAGCTCGGAAAATGTGATACCCTTTTTTATGCGTTACAGTCTCTACTTCTCGGAAAATTTCAGAAAGAAAAGTTTTCATGGACGGAGCCCCTTGTTTCTTCTGTACAACAATCCACAGTTCTCCATCTTTCGCTAAGTAGTTTGCACTCTCTTCAAACCATTTATATATCACTTGTTTGCCTGCCCGGATAGGCGGGTTAGTCAATATCGCCGCAAACTTTTTAGAAGGCACCTGTTTAAAACCATCACTTTGATATATATCCACATTCACCACGTTATTGCGTGCAGCATTTTCTTTCGCCAATTCCACCGCTCTTTCATTTACATCCGCCATCGTAATGAACCTGTCCGGATAAGCTTTGGCCATCGCTAACCCTATAGCTCCATAACCACAGCCCAAATCAAGCACATTACCATCTGCATTCGGAAGACGAAAGGCATCAATTAATGTTCGTGTCCCAAAATCGATATTGTTTTTTGAAAAGACACCAGCACTCGCCAACAGACGAAACTCATTTCCTTTAAGCATGCATGTCAGTTCAACAGGTATTTTTTTTGATTGTGGATTCTTGGAATAATAATGATCAGTCATTGTACAGCACCACTACTCTCTTCTTAACTTCACAGAAACATCATAAATTTTTCGCTTTAACTAAAGAAAAGCCCGTCAATAACATGACGAGCTTTCCAATTTTATCTGCTTGCTACTTATTTAACTTCTACAGATGCGCCAACTTCTTCTAATTTTTCTTTCATTTCTTCAGCGTCTTCTTTTGCAACGCCTTCTTTAATTGCTTTTGGAGCTGAGTCCGCAATTTCTTTCGCATCTTTCAGGCCAAGACCTGTAAGTTCACGAACTGCCTTAACTACTTTAATCTTAGAGTCTCCAGCACTTTCCAGAACAACATCAAATTCTGTTTGCTCTTCTTCTGCTGCAGCACCTTCAGCTGCACCGCCGCCTGCTGCAACTGGAGCTGCAGCTGTTACGCCAAACTCTTCCTCGATTGCTTTTACCAAATCGTTTAATTCTAATACCGTCATTTCTTTTACTGCTGAAATAATTTCTTCGTTAGTCATTTAAATTTCCTCCTATACCTTTTTAAAAGTGTTTTATATTTTATTCCACTTCTTCTTGTTCTTCTGCAACTGCTTTTGTAACATAAGCTAAATTACGGATTGGCGATTGAAGTACGCTTAACAACATAGAAACAAGACCATCGTAATCCGGCAATGTTGACAATTCTTTGATTTGATCAACTGTTGCAACTTCGCCTTCAATAACCCCGCCTTTAAATTCCAAAGCAGTATGGTCTTTTGCAAAGTTATTAAGTATCTTAGCTGGTGCGACAACATCCTCTTTTCCAAATGCGATTGCCGTCGGACCCTCTAAAATATCTGAAAGACCGCTTAAATCACCGTCTGCAATAGCACGTTTTGTCATCGTGTTTTTGTACACTTTATAGTCTACGTTATTCTCACGAAGTTCTTGTCTGAGCTCTGTTACTTCTGCAACATTCAGTCCGCGGTAATCAACTAATACAGCTGATTTACTATCTTCAAACTGTTGTGCTATTTCAGAAACTACTTGTTGTTTCTCTTCGATTTTTGGCATGAACCCACCTCCTGATTAATATCATATGAATACCTTTTTAAGACAACGTTCTTCATCACTTCAATGAAGAGCGTTCCGGCTGCCGTCGAGCAAGAAAATAACCCTTAAACTCTCCGGCCCTGTGATAAAGATATACACTCTCGATTCCTGAACACCGGAATGCAGATAACATACATAAAAATGCCTTCACATCCGAGACATGAAGGCATGAGATATAGCTTTTAACATAAAATGCTGTATCAACAAACCTCGGCAGGATATTAAGCTACGAGCACCTGAGTCTTCGGTATATCTTATTTAGATTGAACATTTGTTAGTATAGAACATCCTTTTCAAGATGTCAAAGAATTAAAGGGATGGTCCGTTCAACTTGATGCCAGGGCCCATTGTTGAAGCAATGGCAACATTACGGATGTACTTCCCTTTAGAAGCTTGCGGTTTTATTTTCACAATTGTATCTGCAATTGCTTCGTAATTTTCTACCAGCTTCTCATCGTCAAAAGAAATCTTACCAATTGGAACATGCAGATTAGAAGATTTATCAACGCGGTACTCTACTTTACCTGCTTTGATTTCACCAATTGCTTTTTCCAATTCAAATGTAACAGTGCCTGTTTTCGGGTTCGGCATTAAACCTTTCGGACCTAAAACGCGGCCAAGTTTCCCTACTTCAGCCATCATATCCGGCGTTGCAACGACTACGTCAAAATCAAACCAGCCTTCATTGATTTTTGCGATGATGTCTGCATCTCCGATATAATCAGCACCTGCATCTTCTGCTTCTTTTACTTTATCACCTTTTGCGAAAACTAAAACACGTTGCGTTTTACCTGTACCATGCGGTAAGACAACAGCTCCGCGAATGTTTTCATCTGCTTTTTTAGGATCAACGCCTAAACGGAAAGCAACTTCTACAGACTCGTCAAACTTAGCTTTAGACGCTTGCTTCATAACAGAAACAGCTTCTCGGATGTCGTATGCTTTATTACGGTCTACAAGTTTGGCTGCTTCTTGAAAGTTTTTACCTCTTTTTTTCATTTTCGTTCCTCCTTCATTGTGGTAGTAGCGGTTATACCTCCCACGTGTCAGGTACACACACTCTTACGTCCGATGAATTAGTCTTCTATCGAAACGCCCATACTGCGTGCAGTACCTTCGACCATACGCACAGCTGCTTCAACACTTGCAGCGTTTAAATCTTGCATTTTTGTTTCAGCAATTTCTTGTACTTTATCACGTTTTACCGTTCCAACTTTATCTTTATTTGGTTCTCCGGACGCTTTGTCAATTCCAGCAGCTTTCTTCAGAAGAACTGCAGCCGGCGGAGTTTTAGTAATAAATGTAAATGAACGATCTTCAAACACCGAAATTTCAACTGGAATAATCATACCAGCCTCATCTTGTGTTTGCGCATTAAATTCTTTACAGAATCCCATGATGTTAATACCTGCTTGCCCAAGTGCTGGTCCAACAGGCGGTGCCGGATTCGCTTTCCCGGCCGGGATTTGCAACTTAACAATATCAATTACTTTTTTAGCCACGAAACACACCTCCTCACTAGTTCGTGATGTGGTAATTGGGTTTTCTTCATATTAGAATTCCCTCCCACTCATATGCATAACACAAAAATCTTAGCACATTACTTATGGAAAGGCAAGTGGAAAAGTAACTTTTTATAACTTTTCTACTTGTGAAAATTCCAGTTCAACTGGAGTCTCCCGTCCAAACATATTTACATGCACTTTAATTTTCTGTTTATCTAAATCAATTTCTTCAATCGTACCTGTAAAATCAGTGAACGGACCATCAGTTACGGTCACGTTTTCTTTTATTTCAAAGTCAACAGTCACTTGCTGTTCTTTCATTCCCATCTGCTTTAACAAATGGTCTACTTCATTCGGAAAAAGCGGTGTCGGTTTTGTACCTTGTCCACTAGATCCAACGAAACCTGTTACCCCTGGAGTATTGCGGACCACATACCAAGAGTCATCTGTCATAATCATTTCTGCTAATACATATCCAGGGAAAAATTTCTTCATAGAGACTTTCTTTTTCCCGTCCTTCATTTCTGTTTCTTCTTGTTCAGGAACAATGACACGGAAAATTTTATCATCCATCCCCATTGTTTCCACTCGTTTTTCCAAGTTCGTTTTCACTTTATTTTCATATCCTGAGTATGTGTGAATCACATACCAGTTTGTTTCCAATTCCATATATACCCTCCATTCACTCACTTGTTTATTGTACATCGCCCTATGAAGCCCTCTTTTTCCGCCGCTTCATTACATTTTTTACTCCATATTAAAAAACCCGTTTTATCGGGTTTTCAGTTGGCAGCTAAGAGTTACAAACTTTTTTCACTTGCTTCAGTGCAGTCAAGACTTTTTTGTAAAAAAATCATTTCCAAGCATTCCTTAAGTGACCAGCTTTCGTTTCTCTTTGTACTATTCTATTATAGCATATTTCACTTATTAATTATTCAAAAAAGGCAGATTTTCTAGTAATTGAGTAATGATTATATCGATAGCTGCAAAAAATACAGCAATAAAAGCGACTGTCGCGATAACAGTAACTGTATAATTAAATAAATCCGAACCTCTTGGCCAAGTTACTTTTCTCATTTCTCTTGATACGTCTTTTAAAAACTGAAAAACTTTCACGCTTACCCTCCGTTTCGCACCTACTTCGTTTCCTTGTGCTGTGTGTGCTTTTTGCAATGTTTGCAATACTTATTTATATGTAAACGGTCTGAACTCGTTAATTGGTTTTTATTCGTTGAATAATTACGTCTTTGACAATCTGTACAAACTAAAACAACTTTTTTGTTCACATTCGTCACCACATTACTGTACAATATATCATTAAATGTAGCATGGGAACAATCCGATGTCAAAACAAAGCAACTCATACTCTACTACTCTACCCCACCGTGTCTTGTTTATATTGTCGAATCATAGCGGCTACTTTTCGTTTAATTCGTTGAATAGCATTATCCACGGCCTTTTCTTGCCGGTCAATCTGTTGAGATATTTCTTCATAAGAATATCCATCAACGTATTTATTAAGTACTTCCCACTCCAAACCTGTCAGCGTTTTCATTAACGCGTACCGAATGCTATTTATACTGTCTCTTTGCTCAATCCATAAAGATGGCTCCATATAAGAAGCATCCCCTATCGTTTCAATTAACATTTGGTTCGAATTTTCTTGTGATGGTTTGTATAAGGAAACATAGGAATTGAGCGGTCCATGCTTCTGTCTCGTGGCAGTCTTAACCGAAGAAATGATCTGTCTCGTAATACAAAGTTCTGCAAAAGAGCGAAAAGACGCTTTTGCTTTTACATCATAATTGCATATAGCTTGATACAATCCTATAAGACCTTCTTGGATGACATCTTCTCTTTCACCGCCGATTAAAAAATAAGTATTCGCTTTTTTCTGAATTATTTTTTCATACTTAAAAATAAGCTGTTCTTCCGCTAGTTTGTCTCCTTTTTGAATATTTAGAAGCAGCTGACTGTCGAAAGAAAAAGGAACAGGTGTATCTTTTTCCGATTCTTTAAGACTACTCATGAAAGGTTGTCTCCTCCAGTTTTTCTACTATGTATACCATTAAATGGAAGTATACATTGCGCACGTCGTCTCGTCAACAAACAATTTGATGTAAAAGGAGATTCCCTTCAAGAATCCCCTCTTCTCCATTTTTCAAATTGTTCGAGTATATTTTCGTTTATGGGTATTTTAGCTCTCGGTTTGTGCAAGTGTTGTTTTTGTAATTCTTCTTCCACTGCTTTCGCCATATTATCCATCTCAATGCGTAATTCGCGTGCGGATATACGAAGAGCTCCTCTGCTGAAAATGGTTCGTTGTTCCATATAATCTGAAGTAGCAACATACACTTGGTTCTTCACATTCTTCAATGAAGACACTAAACGTTCAATACATTCATCAGCTGTTTCTTCTTCCTTTGTATAAATAACCTCCACATTAACGCGTTGCTGTTTACTTTCTTTTCCTTTCACGTAAAGGGCATCAAAAACAATAATCACTCGGTTTTGGGTGAAAGTCTGGTATTCTGTTAAAACTTCAATTAATTTATCCCTGGCCAAACCAATATCTTTTTTCCGGAGTGAGATGAGCTCCTCCCAGTCTCCAATAACATTGTAGCCATCCACAACTAGTACATCCATGATGAATCACCTAACGGCTTTCGTTTGCGATGTACTTCATACATGAGAAGCCCGGCTGCGACAGAAGCATTTAAAGAAGAAATACTCCCAACCATAGGCAGCTGAACAAGCCAATCGCATTTGTCTTTTACCAACCTGCTTATGCCCTTTCCTTCATTTCCTATTACCAGAGCCAAAGCAGTTTGACCATCTAACGTGCGATAATCTTCTGTTCCTGTTTCGTCTGTGCCAACCACCCAAATCTGTTCCTCTTTTAATCTATCAATGGTTTTCGCTATATTCGTGACACGGGCTACCGGAACATGTTCAATGGCACCGGCTGAAGCTTTAGCAACCGTTTCAGTTAAACCAACAGCACGGTGCTTGGGAATGATGACACCATGCGCACCAGAAGCATCTGCCGTCCTCAGAATCGCTCCTAAATTATGAGGATCTTCCAATTCGTCTAAAATAAGTACGAATGGCAGTTCCGCTTTCTCTTCAGCCCGGTTTAATATATCATCCACGGACTGATACGTGTAGGCAGACACAAACGCAATGACTCCTTGATGTTTCCCTGCTGACAGCTGATCCAGTTTCTTGCGGGGGACCCGCTGAATGACAGCTTTCCTTTTTTTCGCGGCGCTTTGAATCTCACTTGCCGCTTGCGCTTGCAATTGATCAGAAACCATGATTTTATGAATTGGTCTTCCTGCACGTAATGCCGTTAATAAAGGGTTTTTCCCAATAATCATTTCTTCTTCCATGTCTCTGAACCACCTGCTTTCTACTTTGTTTTCTGTTGATCAATCCAAGCTACTGCGTAAGACTGAAGTGTGTCCAACCGTTGTTTATTGTTTGATAAATAATGGAAACCAATAAGCGCTTCAAAAGCGGTCGCGTGCCGATAATCAGCTATCGACATGTTTTTTGGAGTTGATTTAGATTTTGCGTTTCTGCCACGCTTGACGACAGCTATTTCATCCTCTGTTAACATGTCTGTCGCTAACCAATCATGCAATACGGCAGATTGGGCGTTAGCTGAGACGTATTGAACGGTATGGTTGTGCAATTGCTTCGGTTTCGCTCGTCCACTGCACAACACATGTTCCCGGACATACACTTCATAAATAGCATCACCGATATATGCCAGGGAGAGGCTATTCAAAGATTCTGGAGCACCGTGCTTCATCCTTCTTTTCTCCAGCGTACACCTTGAGGAGTGTCTTCTAAAACAATATTTTTTTCTTTCAAAAGATCTCTGATTTCATCTGCTCGTGCATAATTCTTTGATTTTCTTGCTTCATTTCGTTCTTCAATTAACGCTTCAATCTTGTCCTCTAATAGCTCTTCTTGGTCCAAAGTAATTCCCAGAACTTGCAGAAAGCTTTCAATAGCCTGCTGATATGCATCCAGCACTGCAGTTCCAGTTTGATTTTCTTCCAAGTACATATTGGCTTCTTTTGCGAGGTCAAATAACACTGTAATCGCATTAGCTGTATTAAAGTCATCGTCCATCGCAACTTCAAAGGCTTGTCGCTGCTGATCTATTTTTTCCAGCCAAGCATGTTGGTTCGTCCCTTGATTTGTACTTGTTTTCTTACGGTGTTCAACGTTTATTGCAGCATTGCGAATCCGGTCCAGAGACGTCTTAGCACTGGCTAATAAAGCATCCGTGAAATTAATTGGATGACGGTAATGCACACTTAACATAAAAAACCGAATAACCATTGGATCAAATTGAGAAATTAAATCTTTTGTCAGTACAAAATTTCCCAGTGATTTGGACATTTTTTCATTATCGATATTCATATAGCCATTATGCATCCAATAGTTAGCGAATTCCTGCTCGTTTAAAGATTCTGATTGGGCAATCTCATTCTCATGATGCGGAAAAGCTAAATCTTGGCCTCCCGCATGGATGTCAATCGTATCCCCTAAATATTCTTTCGCCATAGCAGAGCACTCAATATGCCAGCCAGGGCGTCCTTTCCCCCATGGAGAATCCCAAGCAACTTCGTCTTCCTTTGCCTCTTTCCATAAAGCAAAATCGAGCGGGTCGTTTTTTAATTCGCCTACTTTAATACGAGCGCCCGACCGCAGTTCATCTATAGATTGATGTGACAATTTGCCATAGCCTTCAAATTTTCGTGGTTTAAAATAAACATCGCCTTCCACTTGGTACGCATATCCCTTTTCGACAAGTCCTTGAATGAATTCAATGATATGATCCATCGTATCTGTGACACGGGGATGATACGTCGCTTCTTTTACCCCCAAGGCTTGTACATCTTCCATGTAAGCATCGATATACCGATTGGTAATCGTTTGAACAGAATCCCCTGTTTCTTTGGAAGCATGAATAATCTTATCGTCGACATCTGTAAAGTTTAAGACATACTTGACGTCGAAGCCTTTGTATTCAAAATAACGGCGAACTGTATCAAACACGATAGCAGGTCTTGCATTTCCAATATGAATGTAATTATACACAGTCGGGCCGCAAACATACATCTTCACTTCATCTTTATCTATCGGTGTAAAACGCTCTTTTTCTCTTGTCAGTGTGTTAAAAATATTAATCGACATGCCGCTTCTCTCCCTTTTCCTTGTCTCCTAACGCTTTTTGTAACGTTTCCACTTGATTCTCTAACTTCTGAATCCGCTCCAGAATAGGATCTGGCAATACATTGTGGTCCAGTTTCTGACTGATTTTCTCACCATTTTGTTTGACTACTCTGCCAGGTATCCCGACTACTGTAGCATTGTTCGGAACATCCTTTAGCACCACAGAACCGCCGCCTACGTTCGAATTCTCGCCAATAACGATATCTCCCAGCACTTTAGCTCCTGTCGCAATTAATACATTATTTTTAACCGTAGGATGCCGTTTCCCTTTTTCATGTCCCGTGCCGCCCAGAGTCACTCCCTGATAAATCGTTACATTGTTGCCAATTTCGCAGGTCTCCCCAATGACGACCCCCATCCCGTGGTCAATAAAAAACCTCCGGCCAATGGATGCTCCAGGGTGAATTTCTATCCCTGTTAAGAAACGGCTTAACTGGGACACACAGCGTGCTAAGAAAAGCAGTTTCCAGCGATACAATTTATGAGCAATTCGATGACTCCACACAGCATGAAGCCCTGAATATGTTAAGAACACTTCTATATACGCCCGTGCAGCAGGGTCTTGTTCAAATACGACATCCATATCTTCTTTCATGCGCTTAAACACAGCATAGCGCTCCTTTCTTATCTGCTAAATGATACACATCCCATTTATAAACGCGGTTTATCTTGCAATATTTTTTGAAAAACGGCATGATAGTAACTTTTTGAAACTTTCTTGCTTTGAGTTTGCAGAGATTAAAAAGAACGTCCGTACTGTTCCTGGAACAAGGAGAGAACTTTATTCCTTTCTCTGTTTAGAAGAAACTGACTGCATGAAACGTTCCAACTTATGTTAGATGTACAGCCAACCATGCATTTTTCCATCAAAAAAAGCGTCTCTATGTAATAATCTATTACACAGAGACGCTGATACGCGGTTCCACTCTGTTTAAAGAGATACATCGCATCTCTTTCCACTTTTATTGATAACGGGCAAATCCCGCCGTTATATACTTATTTTCCATAACGGAACTCTGAGGTGCATGTTCAAAAACACTGCTTATAACCATTTCCAGCCACTGATGGTTTTCTCTGTTTGTATCTGTCACACTTGATAAGCGAAGCATTTTTTACTTTTCCTCATCTGCGCTTCATATATTAGATGTACTGTTACTATATTATATATTTTACTGAAAGTGAAATGATTAAGACTCTAAATCACTTAATACTTGATCTAAACGAGCCAGCACAATGTCTTTTCCTAGAAGTTCGATTGTTTTTTGTAATTCAGGGCCGTGCGTCTGTCCAGTGGTAGCTACGCGAATCGGCATAAATAATTTCTTTCCGCGATGTTTGGTTTCTTTTTGAACTGCTTTTATTTGGCTTTTGATTTCATCTGCTTCAAAAGTGTCCAAATGAATCAATTTATCAGCAAATACTTGCAGCACCTCTACTACTTGCTCTTCTTCCAGGACAGCTTTAGCTGCTTCATCATAAGCAATTTGCTCTTTGAAAAACAGTTCAGTAAGCTCTACTATCTCGGCTCCGTAACGTAATTGCTCCTGGTACAGTAAAATGATTTCTTTCGCCCACGCAAGGGTTTCTTCATCCGCATCCGCAGAAATTTTACCCGCTTCAATCAAATGCGGCAATGCCAAGTCAATCACTGTTTCAGGGGTTTCCTGTTTAATATATTCCCCGTCCATCCATTGTAACTTTTTCTGGTCAAAGACAGCTGCAGATGAAGATAAACGATCTGGATCAAAGATATCGATGAGTGTCGCTTGATCAAATAATTCTTCTTCTCCTACTGGCGACCAGCCCAGCAATGTAATAAAATTAAATATAGCTTCAGGCAAAAAGCCCAGATCTTTATATTGTTCAATAAACTGAACAATATGGTCATCCCGCTTGCTCAGTTTTTTGCGGTCTTCATTTAAAATCAATGTTAAGTGGCCAAATTGCGGTGCTTCCCAGCCAAACATATCATATAACATCATTTGTCTTGGAGTGTTTGAAATATGCTCTTCTCCGCGGAGGACGTGTGTGATTGCCATTAAATAGTCGTCAATCACAACAGCGAAATTATACGTCGGAATACCATTTTTCTTTACAATGACCCAATCTCCGTAGTCACTGGACTCGATAGAGACATTCCCACGGACGATATCATTAAAAGTGTATGTTGTGTTTTCCGGAACTTTAATCCGAATACTGGGTTGCCGTCCTTCTGCTTTAAATGCAGCAATCTGCTCTTGTGTCAAATTACGATGCGCACCGGAATATTTCGGCACTTGCCCTTTGGCGCGCTGTTGTTCGCGTTCTTCTTCTAATTCGTCTTCCGTCATATAGCACTCGTAGGCTAAACCTTTTGCTAATAGTTCTTCGACGTATTTTTCGTAAATATCCAGACGCTCCATTTGGCGATAAGGTCCATAATCTCCACCGATATCCACACCTTCATCCCAAGAGAGACCTAACCACTTTAAAAAGGTCAGCTGGCTTTCTTCCCCTCCTTCTACATTCCGTTTTGTATCTGTATCTTCTGTTCGAATAATAAATTTACCATCAAAATGCTTGGCATATAAATAATTAAATAAGGCCGTACGAGCATTCCCAATATGCAAGAAACCAGTCGGGCTTGGTGCATAACGGACACGAACTTCTTTTGTCATAATGAATTGTTCCCCTCTCTCATTCTATAAAAATGAATAATACTTTGATTATCATACCGTATTCACGAATAAAAAGCGATAACAGAAACTGTTACCACTTTTTTATCGTAGCTCTTTTATAGGGCTTTTTCAAGTGATTTTGGTTTAGCAAAAATCATCCGCCCTGCTGAGGTTTGTAAAACACTGGTAATCGTGACGTCAATCGTTTTTCCAATGAAGTCATGCCCGTCTTCTACAACAATCATAGTGCCATCATCCAAATACGCAATCCCCTGCTTTTGTTCTTTTCCATCTTTGATGACTTGTACTGCAAGTTCTTCCCCAGGTAGCACCACTGGTTTCACCGCGTTTGCTAAGTCATTAATATTCAAAACAGGCACGCTTTGGAAATCACATACTTTATTTAAATTAAAATCGTTGGTCACCACAATCCCGTCTTTTACTTGGGCTAACTTCACCAGTTTGCTGTCTACTTCGGCAATTTCTTCAAAATCACCTTCAAAAATTTCGACATGGATATCCAGCTCTTTTTGAATTCGATTTAAAATATCCAAACCGCGTCTCCCACGGTTCCGTTTTAAAACATCTGAGGAATCTGCAATATGCTGTAATTCTCCCAAAATAAATTGAGGGATGATAATCGTCCCTTCCAAAAAACTTGTTTGGATCACATCAGCAATCCGTCCATCAATGATGACGCTAGTATCTAAAATTTTTGGTTTCAACGGGTGTTCTGTTTGAACTGTATCTTCTATCCCGGCTTCTTCTCCGCGCTTTTGACTTCTCTCTTTTCGTGAAACTGTGACCATTCCCATAATTTCTTCACGTCTCCGAAAACCAACCTGAAACCCTAAATACCCTAATATGATAGTAAAAAATAATGGTAAAATTTCTGAAACTACTTTTAAGCTCATATCGGTAATTGGGATATTAATGAGATAAGCGACGAATAACCCTAATATCAATCCAACTGCCCCAAAAAATAAATCAACGATAGGTACCTTTACAAGTCCATCTTCAATCCATTTGAAAAAACGCACCACATACCCTGCGAGAAAATAAGATAATAAGAAAAATATAATTGCACCTACGACTGTTCCCATATAGGGAGTAAGCCAATGAACTTCATTAACGCCTAATACCTTTAAAAGCAAAGGACCATATAAATAACCTAACGTCCCTCCTGTGATAATAAAAAACGCATGTACGACTTTTTTCAACAAAGCCTTCACCTCCTTATTTGTACATTATACCCGCAAATTACCCGCCTAATCATTAGAATACGATTAAAAAGTTGTGACAATGTCATGGCACACCTCGGGTATTTTAAATATAGCACAGTTTTCAGAAAAAAGTCAATTTAATGAAAACATTAAATTTTATCACGCTCCAGTTATATTGTCAATTCTAACACTTGCTCGACTTTTCGTGATATCAATCAAAAATAAGGGGTCTCTTCTTGCTCATTTTTTTGAACAAGTCCTTTTTGCAGTGCTTCTTGAACAGTCTTCACACCAATCACTTCTACCCCATCGGGATAAGCAAAGCCATCTTTATTATTCTCTGGACAAATGACTCTTTTAAAGCCTAATTTTGCCGCTTCTTGTATTCTTTGTTCAATACGTGATACACGGCGCACTTCCCCTGTTAAACCGACTTCGCCGATTAAAATATCTTCTGGGTGTGTCGGCTGATTTTGGAAACTGGAGGCAATACTTACGGCAATTGCTAAGTCAATCGCTGGCTCATCCAATTTCACACCACCGGCAACTTTAATGTAAGCATCCTGGTTTTGCAGCATCAGACCAACTCGTTTTTCTAATACGGCCATTAATAGAGGAATACGGTTTGATTCGACTCCTGTCGCCATCCGGCGTGGGTTTCCATAACTGGAAGGGGAAATAAGCGCCTGAATTTCCACCAGTACTGGTCTAGTCCCTTCCATGGAAGCAACTACTGTAGAACCAGAGGCACCGCTGGACCTTTCTTCTAAAAAGATTTCGGATGGATTCAATACTTCTTCTAAACCTAATTCTTTCATTTCAAAAATTCCCATTTCATGCGTGCTGCCAAAACGATTTTTTACACTGCGAACGATTCGATACGTATGATGCTGTTCGCCTTCAAAATATAAAACGACATCCACCATATGCTCGAGCATTCTCGGGCCGGCAATCGCTCCTTCCTTCGTGACATGACCGACGATAAATATCGGGATATCATTCGACTTTGCCACTTTCATTAATTCCATAGTACATTCCCGGACTTGCGTCACACTTCCAGGTGCGCTGGTAACTTCTTCTTTAAACACCGTTTGAATGGAATCAATCACCACAAAATCGGGCGACAGTTCTTCAATATAATGTAATATGTTAAATAAATTCGTCTCTGCTAAAATATATAAATCATCTGCTGCTACTTCCAGTCTATCAGCGCGCAATTTAGTCTGCTGAATGGATTCCTCTCCAGATATATAAAGCACTTTTTGACTTTTTTGAGCAATTTGTGATGATGTTTGCAATAATAAGGTGGATTTTCCAATACCTGGATCGCCACCAATTAATACAAGCGAACCAGGGACTATACCGCCGCCTAATACACGATTAAATTCCTGCATCGACGTTTTTACCCGTGGTACTTGTTCCGATTTCACGTCACTGATTTTTGTCGGCTTGCTTTGTTTGCTCGTCGTCATTGTTTTGGCAGCACTGGAATTTTGTTTGGCCTTCACTTCTTCCACAAACGTATTCCAGTTATTACAATTCGTACATTTCCCCATCCATTTCAACGATTCATAACCGCATTCTTGACAGACGTACACCGTTTTTCGCTTTGCCAAAAACATCACCCTTTCTTTACATTATTTTGAAAAATCAATCCTTGCATCTTCTGCCTTTGGATAAAAAAAGGCTAGTATGCTCACTAGCTACTAGCCCTTTCAAATTTACGGAAGTAAGATAATGTCTCCTTTGTTATTCAAGCCGATTTTTACAGTCTCCCCTTTTTCAATCGAGCCTTTTAATAATTCTTCAGATAACAAGTCTTCAATATTGCGTTGAATGGAACGGCGCAGCGGTCTAGCTCCGTATTCCGGGTCGAATCCTGCATCCGCCACTTTTTCAAGAGCTTTATCCGTAATCGTAAACGATAGTTCTTGTCCTTCCATCCGTTCTCTCACTTCATTGACCATCAGCTTCACAATATCTTTCATATGCTCTTTTTCAAGAGAATGGAAGACAATCGTTTCGTCAATCCGGTTTAAGAATTCAGGGCGGAAAGTACGTTTCATCTCATCCGTTACCTTCGTCTTCATATCTTGATGCTCTTGATTTTCATCCCCTAAATTAAAACCTACGTAACGATTATGCTGCAATTCACTGGCACCGACGTTTGACGTCATAATTAGAACAGTGTTGCGAAAATCAACCAAACGCCCTTTGGAATCCGTAAGCCGGCCATCTTCTAATACTTGCAGAAGAATGTTAAATACTTCCGGATGTGCTTTTTCCACTTCATCTAACAAGACAACAGAATATGGCTTCCGGCGAACCAGCTCTGTTAGCTGACCGCCTTCTTCATAGCCTACATACCCTGGAGGAGAGCCAACCAAGCGGGACGTTGCATGCTTCTCCATGTACTCGGACATATCAATACGAATCATGGCGTCCTCATCTGCAAACATCGATTCTGCTAACGTTCGTGCTAATTCTGTTTTTCCTACACCAGTCGGTCCTAAAAATATAAAAGAACCAATCGGACGTTTCGGATCTTTTAAGCCTGCTCTAGCACGGCGAATTGCTTTAGAAACAGCATTCACTGCTTCAGACTGTCCAATAACACGATCATGCAAAGATTCTTCCATGTTTAACAAGCGATCACTTTCTTGCTTTGTTAATTTTACAACCGGGATTCCTGTCCAGGTGGATACAACGGCTGCTACATCTTCTTCCACGACAGAAAGATTTTCTTTTCCTTGCTTTTCTTTCCATTTCGTTTCTGTTTCTTCTAATTTATCTTTAGTTTTTTGCTCTTTATCACGGAATGACGCCGCTTTTTCAAACTCTTGACTCAACACTGCGGAGTCTTTTTCTTTTCTGACTTGCTCTAAATCAGCTTCCAGTTCTTTCAACTCCGGAGGCATGGTGTAAGAACGCAAACGAACTCTGGAACCTGCTTCATCAATTAAATCAATGGCTTTATCCGGTAAAAATCGATCTGTAATATATCGGTTCGATAATTCAACCGCTGCATCAATCGCTTCTTCTGTAATCGTAACACGATGGTGCGCCTCATAGCGGTCTCGTAAACCTCGTAATATTTGCGCAGATTCTTCCAATGTAGGCTCATCTACTTGAATAGGTTGAAATCTTCTTTCTAACGCAGCGTCTTTTTCAATGTATTTGCGATACTCATCTAACGTTGTTGCACCTACACATTGCAATTCTCCTCTGGATAAAGAAGGTTTCAAAATATTCGAAGCATCGATTGCGCCTTCTGCACCACCAGCACCAATTAAAGTATGCAACTCGTCAATAAACAGGATAATATTTCCAGCATTGCGAATTTCTTCCATGACTTTTTTCAAACGATCTTCAAACTCACCTCGATATTTTGTACCAGCGACAACCGTTCCCATATCAAGTGTCATGACACGCTTATCTCGCAATATCTCAGGCACTTCATTTTCAGCGATTTGTTGGGCTAACCCTTCAATCACTGCTGTTTTCCCTACTCCTGGCTCCCCAATCAGGACCGGGTTGTTTTTCGTACGGCGACTGAGAATTTGAATAATCCGTTCAATTTCTTCATCTCTGCCTATTACCGGGTCGACATTGCCATCACGAGCGCTTTTTGTTAAGTCACGTGCTAGCGAATCTAATGTAGCAGTACTTGCGTTTGAAGCAGCTCTTCCTCTATTGGACGCTCCACTTTGCGGTTCATTACTTCCCAATAACTGTAACACTTGTTGGCGTGCTTTATTTAAATTCACATCTAAATTATGCAAGACTCGTGCTGCAACACCTTCTCCTTCACGGATGAGTCCTAGCAAAATATGCTCTGTTCCGACATAAGAATGGCTTAATTTTCTTGCTTCATCCTGTGATAATTCAACTACTTTTTTCGCCCGCGGCGTGTAGTGTATCGACTGCATTGGTTGAGAACCACTTCCGATTAATTTTCCTACTTCCTCTTGGATTTGCTTCACTTCTAACCCCAACTCATTTAATGCTTTAGCAGCAATTCCGTCCCCTTCGCGAATTAAACCGAGCAAAATGTGCTCCGTACCAATGTTATTATGCCCCAGGCGAATTGCTTCTTCTTGCGATAAGGCTAATACTTTCTGAGCTCTTTCTGTAAATCTCGCAAACATCATATATGTTCTCCTCCTATTCTTCTTCTAACGATATTCGTTCTCTAATTAAAGATGCTCTTAACACATCACGTTCACTCGCAGACAAGGACTTTTCGGCATAACGTTGTAAAAACCCAGGCTGCATTAAAACCATTAAATCATTTAATATAGAACTCGATAAGTCCGTAATCACACCTAAGTCTATACCTAACCGAACATCTGATATTCGTTTTGCTGCTTCTTTGGATTCAATAATTCGTGCATTGCGTAATATCCCAAAAGAACGAAAGATACGATCTTCTACATGAATTTGTGACCTGTTCATCAATTGTTGCCTTGCATCTCTTTCTTGTTCTACCAGTTTACTGATAACCGTATTCAAATCATCTACAATATCTTCTTCTGATTGTCCTAAGGTCACTTGATTGGAAATTTGAAAAATATTCCCTTGTGCTTCACTTCCTTCTCCATACATACCCCGTACGACGAAACCAAGCTGATTAATTGCTGGCACTAATCTGTTTAATCTTTTAGTAACTACTAGACCAGGCAAGTGAATCATAACAGAAGCACGCATCCCTGTACCAACGTTTGTTGGACAACTGGTTAAATAGCCTTTCTCTTCATCAAATGCATAATTAATATTTTTCTCCAGCCAATCATCAAATAAGAAAGCTTCATCCAACGCTTTAGTTAATTGAAAACCTGGAAAATACAATTGCATCCTAATATGGTCTTCTTCATTAATCATCACAGACATTTGTTCATTTTCAGACAACAAGACAGCTGCCATCGGGTATTTCACTAAATTAGGACTGACTAAATGCTTCTCCACCAACGTCCGTTTTTCCACTGTTTGCAAGTCATTCATTTCAATCAGCTGGAAGTTCTTATAATTCCGAAACGATTGATTCAAGTAATGACTGGAAAAGAAATCAACAATGTCACGTAAACTCTCTTCATCTGCAAACAACGGAAATATTTCATCTGCAAAGTTTCGTGCCAGTCGAATGCGAGTACTTAATACGATATCATTTTCCGGACCCGATTCATGCATCCAAGGACTGATCGCATTATCGATAAAATCATCCAAACTCATGCGTCATCCTCCATTTCCTTTTGTTCTAATTGTTTGATAGTATCTCGAATGACGGCTGCTTCCTCAAATTCTTCTTGCTTAACCAATTGCTCCAATTTTCTTCGATACTCTAATATTTCTTGCTGTTTATGCAATTGATGCCCAATGCGTTTAGGTATTTTTCCATTATGCTGGGTATTACCACTATGCACTTTCCGAAATATTTGATCTATGCGATCATGAAAAGTGTCATAACAACCGGCACAGCCAAATTTACCTTCATTTTGAAATTCTTGAAAAGTCATGTGACAGCTCGGACATTCGAGCTGCTGTGATTGATTCAACCATTCTTTTGATTGCAAATCGAACGATGCAGGATCAAAATGAAATAATCCGCTTAATAGCTCTTGGATAGAATATGGCTCTTCTTTTTGTTGTATATACCCTTTTTTCTGTGCACAAATATCACAAACATGGACTTCACTTTTTTGACCATTTATATTTTGAGTAAAATGGAGCGTGGCAGTACGTTTGCCGCATTCACTACACTGCATACTTTAGCCTCCTGCGCTTTATGCTTTATTAATATATTTTAAAGTAGTCAGAATAGAAGTTAAAATCCTGGCTCTTAGCTCATCACGTGCAGGTAACATAACTGCCAGTGCTTCTCGTTCTATCCCACTGAAAATGATAGCTTTTTCTCTTAACGATATAACTTCTTTTTCTTCTAATCTTTCCAGGACATCAATGGCAGCTTGCTGAGATATTTTAGGTTGAATCATCTGGATAATCTCGTCAATTAATTCAAATTCATCTTGATGTTCAATCCTAAAAATACGAATGTATCCGCCGCCGCCACGTTTACTTTCAATAATGTAGCCTCTTTCCATTGTAAACCGGGTATTGATGACGTAATTAATTTGAGAAGGAACACATTCAAATTGATCAGCAATCTCGCTCCGTTTTATTTCAATCATTTTCTTTTCATTCTCATGAAGGATATTTTTAAGATATTCTTCAATAATATCAGAAATACTCATTTCCTCCACTCCTCTAATTATCATAATCTTTTATATAAGACAGTTTTGACCAAATTTGACTATATTCTCATTATACGACAAATTTCGAAGTATGAAAAGTATTTCTTTTTAGGTATCATTTATGCAAATTGTAAAGAACATTTTTAGTATAGATTAACTGTATGAAAAATATAATGACGTTTGTTTATATTTAAAAATACAATGACGAAGGATTGCGAGCAGGAAATTCTCCCTGCCTAAGTTATGAAGAGCAATATTCAGTATAGAGTTAGGAAGAAAACAAAAAATAGCAGCCTATTCACATAATGTAAATAGACTGCTATATATGCCTGGCGGCGTCCTACTCTTGCGGAGACAACGTCTCGACTACCATCGGCGCTGAAGAGCTTAACTGCTGTGTTCGAGATGGGAACAGGTGTGACCTCTTCGCTATAACTACCAGACCGGTTATGTATTTTTCAAGACAAA
>DATGUO010000025.1:0-48570 GCA_035301305.1 Pseudogracilibacillus sp. | reverse complement strand
CTATGCATAAATAAAGCAAACAAATAAGGAAAGTATATATTTTTCTGTTTGCTTTATTATCATAGGTTTAAAATAGTAGGTAGCGTACGTCTGTGAGGCCTTGCCCTTATCATTTAAAGAACAACAGCTGTAATTGACTGTATGAGTAAATCAATTAAATCTTCCTTCTCATTTATGATAAGGTTCTCCCCGCTGTATTTTATACCCGCGATAGACTTGTTCGAGCAGGATAAGTTTCATCATTTGATGCGGGAAAGTCATGTTGGAAAAAGAAAGCTTTTGGTTTGCCCGCTTCAATACGGTATCACTTAAGCCGTTCGATCCGCCTATGATAAAAACAATCTGGTTTTTACCTGAAAAACTCAGCTTTTGCATTTCGTCGGCAAGTTGCTCAGAGGACCATCCTGTCCCGTTTCCATCTAAAGCTATCACATGGCTTCCTTCTTTAATGCGTTGTAAAATACGTGCTCCTTCTTTGTCTTTCACGCGCTGTAATTCTTTTTCGCTTAATTGCTCGGGTGCTTGTTCGTCAGCAAGTTCTGTCATCGTTAGTTTGCAATAAGGCTGCAGCCGTTTTTCAAACTCTGCAATACCTGCTTTTAAGTATTTTTCGCGTACTTTACCTACGCTGATTAATTGGATATTCATGATTTGGTACTCCTTACGATTCGTTTCTTTATTTACAGATAAGAAAGTATAAAATGTTGTGCTGTCCAGTCCAAGCGACTAATCTCTCAATGTCTTAAGCAAGATTTTTCCGTAGCATCTCCCGTCATTCCAAGGTTTTGTATAATTTTGTCAGAGGTGAAAAGGCGCTTGCGACTTTCTAACCGTGCTTTATTATAGCAAAAATAATTTTCAATGCGAATATTTGCAAACCGTTCCTGCTTTTGTCACGAACTTGTCATAGTGATAATTGAAAAATAATGAAAATCTCTCGAATATTGTATGACAATATGGCAGAATAAGAAATAGAAATAAGGTTTTGAAATGAAAAAATTAGGTGTGAAATAACATGGTAAAAACAATGGCGGTTGAAAAAATAGTGAATGTTTTTTCCCTGGAAGTGTTGACGTGTGAGGATGCGCTGGACCGTGAGATTGTGAAGGCGACTTCGAGACGACCAGGTCTTGAGTTTATGGGGTATATGGATTATCTGCCGATGGGGCATGTGCAAGTATTGAGTGAAGATGAAATTCATTATTTAAATACACTTTCTGAAGAAAAATGCAGAAAACGGGTGAGCAATATTGTTTCATATAACCCTCCGTGCATTATCGTGACAGATAATCAACACGGTTTGGAGAATTTAACTCGTTACAGCAAAGATAAAGGAGTACCTCTTCTCCGGGCGAAAGAGACGAATTATGAATTTATCGGGAAACTGGATGCTTTTTTAATTAAAAAATTAGCTCCAGAAACAGCGATACACGGTGTTTGCGTTAATGTTTTTGGGCTTGGCGTTCTGCTCCGGGGTGATTCTGGAGTTGGGAAAAGTGAAACAGCTCATTCTTTAGTGCGACGAGGGCATCGTTTGGTAGCTGATGACATGGTTGTGTTGAAACGGTTAAGTTCGCAAACGATTCTTGGGACACACAATGAAACGAATCGTGAATTTATTTCACTGCGCAGTGTCGGCTTGTTAAATGTGGTGCGCATGTACGGGCGCCAATCGTTTCAGGAGGAATCGCGAATCGCTTTAGATATTGAACTAACTAAATGGGAAGGAAAATCGCTCTACAATGATTTAGATGTAGAAACGAAAATCGAGTCTCATATGGGAGTGGAAGTTCCTTCGCTGCAAATCCAATTGAAACCTGGACGGGACGTTGTCGGATTAATTGAAGCAGCGGTGAATAACTTTTATTTGAAACAACAAGGTTACAACGCAGCAGATGATTTTATGAAGCGGGTACAGAAAGAACAGGAAAACCAGTGAGAATGGAATCTCTTTTCTAAAAGGACAGTCTTTTTAGAAGAGAGATTTTTCCTTTTTTAAAAAAAGAATTCGTCAAGGATCGAAGCGGGAGAATTGTTTAAATGATTTCAAATTACATGGAAAATAAGCTATAATAGAAAGGTAACTAAAGAAGGAGATTTTATCATGAGCTATCAAGCACTGTACCGTGTTTGGCGACCACGGACATTTCAAGATTTGGTTGGACAATCTCATATTACACGGACATTGCAGAATGCACTCGCGACAGATAAATTTTCACATGCTTATTTGTTTTCCGGGCCTCGTGGAACAGGGAAAACAAGTGCAGCAAAAATCTTTGCTCAAACGCTGAATTGTGAACAGATGCCGACAAAAGAACCATGTAATGAATGTGAGGCTTGTCGTGGTATTTTAGATGGCTCTATTTCGGATGTCATAGAAATTGACGCAGCTTCAAATACAAGCGTTGATGATATTCGTGATATTCGGGAAAAAGTAAAATATGCTTCGAGCGCTGTACCGTATAAAGTGTATATCATTGACGAGGTGCATATGATTTCAGTAAGTGCTTTTAATGCACTTTTGAAAACATTGGAAGAGCCTCCTCCGCATGTTGTGTTCATTTTGGCGACGACGGAGCCGCATAAAATTCCTTTAACGATTATTTCCCGTTGCCAGCGCTTTGATTTTAAATCGATTAATAACCGAGTGATTGTCAATCGATTAAGTGAAATCATGCAGCAAGAAGAAGTAGAAGCCTCCCAAGAAGCTTTAGAAACAGTTGCTTTACATGCTGAGGGTGGCATGCGTGACGCGCTTAGTATCCTTGACCAGACGATTTCATACACGAATGACAAAGTGGAAATGGCAGACGTACTTGCTGTAACAGGCGGTGTTTCTCAAGATGTACTGACAAATATTACGGAAGCTTTGTTTCAAAAAGATACCAAAGAAGCGCTTCGATTATTAGATGATTTAGTTCAAAATGGAAAAGATCCAGGGCGCTTTGTTTTTGATTATATTTATTTTTTACGTGATGTATTATTTTATAAAACAACGTCCGATCTTGCAGGGTTCATGGAACGGGCGATTGTAACAGAAGCTTTTCAAACGCTGACAGAAAAGGTGCATTCGGATTGGGTACAGGCGACCTTGCTTGAATTCACAGCTTGTGAACAACAGATTAAGTGGACCAATAGTCCGAAAGTGTTCGTTGAAATTGCGATGATAACGGTGACGAGTGAAACAATAGCAGAAGGTACTCCTGAAACGCCTGCGCCTGCAGAACAGCAAGTGGCTTCACCTCTCCTGGAGCATCCAGATACAGGAGATTTGGAAAAACGGATAGCCCAATTAGAAAAGCAACTTGAAGCATTCGGCAATCGCGAAGAAGCTCCGAGTTCTGCTGCTCCGAAAAAGCAAGTGAATCGTTCAAATAACAGTCGCGGTAAAGGTAAATCCTATAAGATACCTGCAGATCAGATTCGAAGTGTCTTAAGTGCCGCTAAAAAGAGTGAGCGGACCCATGTTCAAGACAATTGGGACGTCTTTTTGCGGGAATTAAAACAAAAGAATGCTCCGGCTCACGCGACTATACAAGATAGCAAGCCAGCTGCAGCATCGGAAAATACGATTGTAGCAGCTTTTAAATATGATATACATTGTTCGTTGTTTTTGGATCATCAAGAAATGGCTGAGTCGATTTTAGCCAATGTACTGGGAAAACAAATGAAGATAATTCCAATTCCGGAAGCAGATTGGTATACTTTACGTAATGACTATTTACAACATAACGAACCTCAAGAAGCAGCAGAGGAAGAAGCCAAAGAAGATCCTCTGGTCGATGAGGCGAAGAAACTTTTTGGGGAAGATACAATTGAAGTTCAAGAATAAAAGGTTTGCAGGTAAGAAACGATCATTTTTCTTACTGGGTAAATGTAGAAAAAAATAAGTTTGGGTTTCTAACAATTATTTCAGGAGGGTTTTAACAATGAAAGGCAATATGAACAATATGATGAAACAAATGCAGAAGATGCAGAAGAAGATGGCAAAAGCACAAGAAGAATTAGCAGAGATGGAATTTGAAGCATCTGTCGGCGGTGGCATGGTGACCGTGAAAGCAAACGGCAGTAAACAAATTACCGAAGTAAATGTGAATGAGGAAGTAGTCGACCCGGATGATGTGGAAATGCTTCAAGACTTAATGTTAGAAGCAACGAATAGCGTATTGAAACAAATAGATGATAAAACAGAAGCAACGATGGGACAATTTACGAAGGGAATGAATATGCCTGGCATGTTCTAATCTTAGATGAAGCGCCTGTCGTAATTAGGGAGTTCGATATAATGTATTATCCAGAGTCGATTTCTAAATTAATCGATAGCTTCACAAAATTGCCAGGCATCGGCCCTAAAACTGCGGTTCGTCTGGCGTTTTTTGTAATAGATATGAAAGATGATGATGTGGTGGATTTTGCTAAATCGTTGATGAGTGTTAAACGGGAATTGTCTTACTGCTCGCATTGCGGGCATATCACAGATCAGGAAATGTGTTCGATTTGTCAAGATGAGTCAAGAGATGAATCGATTATCTGTGTTGTCGAAGATTCCAGAGACGTCATTGCGATGGAAAAGATGCGCGAATTCAATGGCAGATATCACGTTCTGCACGGTTCGATTTCTCCTATGGATGGAATTGGACCAGAGGATATCAATGTGCCATCTCTGATTCAACGTTTAAAAGAGAACGATGTGAAAGAAATTATTCTTGCTACAAACCCGAATGTAGAAGGAGAGGCGACCGCTATGTACATTTCCAGATTAGTAAAACCTTCTGGCATTAAGTCGACGAGAATTGCTCATGGGCTGCCAGTTGGAGGAGATTTAGAATATGCGGATGAAGTAACGCTTGCCAAGTCTTTGGAAGGGCGCAGAGAAGTATAACCCTTTTTCGTATCATTTTTAATAAAGCTTCATTAATTTGTTAAAGGGAGATTAGTGATATGAATAGGAAAAAACAAAAAAGAGAAGCAGATCAAGCGTTATTAGATGCTTTATTTAAAGTAGAAGCAGAATGGCAGAAAGTATCCCAGATGTTAGAAAGAAGTTATGAACCTTTTTTTGAAACGGAACAAAGACGAAAGAATTTAGAAGCGCAATATGAATTCTTATTGCGCGAGGTGAAGCATCGAAAACTAACGGCGCTGCAATATTAATGATGGATGGTCATAGAATAACAGCGCTATGTACCACGTTGATAGATGTAATTATTGGTGAAAACACGGTGGAAAGGATGAGCAAACAGGTTCCCGACCTCTCGTGTTTTTCTATTTAGAATTCTTTTTCAGAGGCAGCGTACCATTTTAGTTATAAATCCGAATGAAAGCATGGTATAATAGACTTAATAAACAATTGTGCAGCTTTTCAAGGTATACTTGCGCTGCACAACTGAAAAATATGTATCGATTCATGGTTTGCAGAATGTTGAAAAGACGCGTCAAAGGAGCGAAGCAGTGTGCAGGGTGTATTTATTACCGCTGAGGGCGGTGAAGGAGCAGGGAAATCAACTGTTCTCTCTTACATGAAAGAAAGACTGGAACAAACAGGATATGAAGTGCTCCTAACGCGTGAACCAGGCGGCATTCGCATTTCTGAACAAATAAGACAAATTATTCTTCATGTAGATCATCAGAAAATGGATGAAAGAACAGAAGCGTTGCTTTTTGCAGCAGCAAGAAGACAGCATTTAATAGAGAAAGTCATTCCGGCATTACAAGCAGGGAAAATTGTCTTATGTGACCGTTTTGTCGACAGCAGTCTAGCTTATCAAGGCTATGCAAGAGGAATTGGTGTGGATGAAGTGTATGCCATTAATCAATTCGCGATTGAAACATATATGCCCGATACAACACTCTTTTTTGACATTGCCCCGGAAAATGGGTTGAAGCGGATTGCAAGTAATAGTGAGCGCGAACAAAATCGCCTCGATTTGGAAGATATATCTTTTCATGACAAAGTATATGCTTATTATCAGCATTTATTAAAAACAAACCCAGAACGAATGAAGCGTATTGATGCAGCAGCGTCTATCGAGCAAGTGACGGAAGAGGCGCTAACATGTGTGATGCATTTACTACAAACAAGGAGGTATGGGAAATGAAGCTGATTATTGCTGTGGTACAGGACAAGGACTCTACGCGCCTCGTTAACGCGCTGAATGACAATAATTTTCAGACGACCAAACTGGCAACAACAGGCGGCTTTCTAAAAGAAGGGAACACTACGCTGATGATTGGATGTCAAGATGAGCATGTGGAAGAGTCCTTGCGTATTATCGAGGATAACTGCTCACAGCGTGAACAAATGGTGGCACCTATTTCGCCGATGGGTGGGAACGCAGACTCGTACATTCCAAGACCTGTAAAAGTAGAAGTCGGCGGTGCAACCGTATTTATTTTACCAATCGAATCATTTTATCGTTTTTAAATAAGGTAAAAGGAGTCACCATGGATGAAAGTTAGTCAAGAAATGCTCGCGAAATCAGGACTCAAATTTCAATCAAAAGTACAAGACACAAACCAGTAGTTTGAAAAGCTCGTAACTCAAAAAGAAAAAGAGGCAAAAGAAGTTGAGCTGAAAGGGCTTGTAGAGGAGTTGACAAAAACGGGTGAGCGCCTGAGCAGATTTCGTTCGTTTCAGGATTTGGCAAAGTTTAAACGCATGATTAAACAATTTCTAAAAGAAGCGGTTCATGACGGACTGCAATTGCGGGAAAGAAAGCAGCTTTCATCAGCAGAGGATGACGCGTGTAAAAACAGTGGAAGAAATGGATGAGAAGGTCATGGAGTTAACGGAAGAAGTGGTGGATCAAGAGAAATCAACCGTTGATTTATTAAGGACTATTAATGAAATTAAAGGATTGCTTGTGAACGTATACATGTAAAAGATAAGGGTGTTCGAGGGATGCAAACATGGAGCGAATTAGGCAAGACACAGCCGCTTGCTGCACAAATTTTGACGAACAGCATAGAGAAAAATCGCGTGTCCCATGCTTATATCCTGCACGGCTCCAGAGGCACCGGGAAAAAATCTCTTGCTGAACTATTTACTAAAACATTGTTCTGTGAATCCCCGAACGGAGAAGAACCATGTCAGCAATGCGACAAGTGTGAACGGATTGCTTCTGGAAACCATCCGGATGTGCATTGGGTGGAGCCGGATGGGAATTCCATAAAAAATGATCAAATAAAAGAATTACGGAAAGAATTTTCTTTTACCGGATTCGAATCTGCAAAAAAGGTGTACGTTATCGTTGCTGCAGATACGCTGACAGTGAATGCGGCAAATCGAATATTAAAGTTTTTAGAAGAACCTGATACAAAAACAACTGCATTATTATTAACCGAAAATGTGCAAGGGATATTGCCAACTATTCAATCCCGTTGCCAAATCATTGATTTACAGCCGCTGGATAGAACAGCGTTTCAACATAGATTAATCGAAGAAAAAGCAGTATCAATTACGGAAAACAACGCACAATTTTTGAGTGCTTTAACAAATAATATAGAAGAAGCCATCCAACTTCATGAAGATGGTCATGTGTATGAATGGAAAAATGTAGTAACAGATTTGATTTATACCTTAGTCACCAATTATGACGAGCGATATTTGTTTATACATCAAAAATGGTTTGCTACAATAAAGGAGAAAGAAGAACAAGAACAGGGAATCGAGTTACTTTTGTTTGCTTTACGAGACATAATAGATTATCAAGTAGGACGATTGGACAGTCTCGTTATTTTTTCGGCAGCCGATGGGTTGCTGAAAAGAGCTGCCAGTCATTGGTCAGATCAAAAAGTGCTTGCTATGATGAAGGCGGTGTTGCAGGCAAGACAGAAGCTGCAGCAGCATATTCATCCGACCTTACTTATAGAGCAAATGGTACTTCAATTATAAAGGTGGTTTACTATGATTAAAGTCATCGGCGTTCGTTTTAAAGAAGCTGGTAAAATATATTATTTCGACCCAAACGGGTTTCAGATAGAGACACAAGATTATGTGATTGTAGAAACAGCAAAAGGTGTAGAATTCGCAAGAGCGGTAATATCGAATCGCGAGGTTGAAGAAGACGATGTTGTTCTTCCTCTTAAAAAAGTACAGCGAATGGCAACAGAAAAAGATGTGCAGCATAAAGAAGAAAATTTACAATTAGCCAAAACAGCTCTTCATTCTTGTAAAGACAAAATTATTCAGCATAAACTGGATATGAATTTAGTAGACGTTGAATATTCGTTTGATCGAAATAAAGCAGTCTTTTATTTTACAGCGGAAGGGCGCGTGGATTTCCGTAATTTGGTAAAAGATTTAGCGAGTGATTTTAAAACACGGATAGAACTTCGGCAAATCGGCGTACGTGATGAAGCAAAACTCTTAGGAGGTATCGGTCCTTGCGGGCGTATGCTTTGCTGTTCCACTTTTCTAGGCGATTTTGAACCTGTTTCCATCAAAATGGCTAAAGATCAAAATCTGTCTTTAAATCCTGCGAAGATTTCCGGAATATGCGGTAGACTTATGTGCTGTTTGAAGTATGAAAACGATCATTATGAGGATGCGAAGAAAAATTTACCTGATATGTGGGAAAAAGTAGAAACAGATTATGGCCATGGGAAAGTCGTTGGCATGAATATTTTAGAAAAAATCGTTCAGATTGAAATTTTTGAAAAAGAAACAGTCATCGAATATACCATCGATGAACTAATTGAAGAGAATATTATTGCTGCACCAGTAACAGAATAAAGAGGTGGAACGAAGTGAATAAGAGGCAGTTATTTGATCAAGTGTCGCATATGGAGACTCAAATTGGTGAATTATATGAACAATTAGGCAGTCTCAAATCTCATTTAGGTGAAATGATTGAAGAAAATCATAAATTAAATGTAGAGAATAAACATTTGCGTTCTTATTTACAAGACCCTGATGCAGCGGATGCTGATAAAGATACACATCATATCCTGCCTGGAGAAGGTGTCGATAATTTAGCACGCATTTATAAAGAAGGGTTCCATATTTGCCATATGCAATTTGGCAGCCCAAGAACAGATGAAGATTGTTTGTTTTGCCTCGAATTAATTGATGATTAAACCGGCGTGCCCCGCTCCTCTATTAGGAATGGGGCACTTTAATGTTGGAGGGAGTATATGGTTACCTTATACGATGATGAACGTTTAGACTATTTGATGACAAATGAGCGTTTAAAAATAATTCAAAGCCCGACTATATTTTCGTATTCATTAGATGCTGTCTTATTAGCACATTTTACATATTTGCCTATAAAAAAAGGCCATATATTAGATCTTTGTTCAGGTAACGGGGTGATTCCTTTATTGATTTCTGACCGCACGGCGGGAAAGATTACCGGGCTTGAGATTCAGGAACGGCTGTATGAGATGGCCAATCGCAATATAAAGCTTAATGAGCTGACGGACAGGGTGTTCATGCTGCACGGTGATTTACGAGAACGTCAAGCTGACTTGCAGCAAAGCTATTATGACGTCGTCACTTGTAACCCGCCATATTTTCCAACTCCTAAAGAAACAGAGCATAATCATAATAAACATTTGACTATCGCCCGCCATGAAGTCATGTGTACATTGGAAGATTGTATAAAATCATGCAAACTGTATGTACGGCCAGGCGGCAAAGTATCTCTTGTCCACCGCCCTGAACGATTGATGGATATTTTAACTTTATGCCGTGCTTTCCGTTTAGAGCCAAAGCGCATGCAATTCGTATATCCAAAAGCCGGGAAAGAAGCTAATACGGTTTTAATAGAAGCAGTACGTGACGGCAAAGCCGGGTTAAAAATAGAAACACCTCTCTATATTTATCAAGCAGATGGATCAGCTTACACAGAGCAGGCAAGGCGGATTATTTATGGCACATAAACATTTTGTGTACATGATCCGGTGCAAGGATGATACTTTATATACAGGATATGCGACAGACGTGGAAAAGCGGTTTGAAAAGCATCAAGCGGGAAAGGGAGCAAAGTATACTCGTGGGAGAAGTCCTTTAGAATTAGTGTATACAGAAGGTTTTGCTACAAAAACGGAAGCGATGCAACGGGAATATGCGTTAAAACAGCTCTCTAAAGAAATGAAATTGTCGCTTATTGACCAAAGAAAAGAGGGATTTTATGGTTCAGGTGCAACATAGTTATCAAACGAAACAAGCGGGAGCATTATATATTGTCCCAACACCTATTGGCAATTTACAAGACATGACTTACCGAGCTGTGGATACATTACGGCAGGTCGATACGATTTTAGCGGAAGATACCCGGCATACTCAAAAGTTGTTGCAGCATTTTGCCATTGACAATACCTTACTAAGTTTTCATGAACATAATACAGAGAGCAGGTTGCCAGAGATTCTGGAACGTTTAAAACAAGAAGAGCAGTTTGCTTTGGTGAGTGATGCAGGGATGCCGGCCATTTCAGATCCCGGTTTTGAGTTGGTTCAAGCGGCAACCCAGCAAGATATCCCGGTTATTGTGTTGCCTGGCGCAGCAGCCTTAGTAAATGCAGTTGTTGCTTCCGGATTACCGACAGATGAATTTGTTTTTTATGGTTTTTTGCCAAAGAAACAAAAATCCAAGCAAGCAGAATTGGAACGGCTCGGAACATACAAAGGGACGATTGTTTTATATGAATCGCCTTATCGCGTGAAAGAGACCATTCAAGCGATTATAAAACATATTGGAAATCGCAAGCTCGTTATTGCCCGGGAAATAACGAAAATATACGAACAGTTTATTCGCGGGACAGGCGAAGAGGTTCTTGCTTATGTGCAAGCAAACCCAATCAAAGGGGAATGCTGTATTGTCATCGAAGGCAATACATCGGAAGCAGATTCTGCAAGTGAAGCATGGTGGGAGCAGTATTCTATTTCCGAGCATGTTGCTTATTATGAAACGGTTAAAGACATGTCGAATAAACTGGCAATGAAGCAGGCGGCTATGGACAGGGGGATTTCAAAGCGGGATGTGTACGAGGAGATTCATGTAAAATAGAAAAAATGCTTAACGTACGTTAAGCATTTTAACAGTTGAAAGTGACTTCCTTGTTTATGTTGTTTGGTTATGAAGATCAAAATTAGCAGAGATTTCGTCTACCAGCGTTTTTGCACCCTGAGGACTTAACACCAATTTACCATCTGCTAAAGATATATTTTCTTTAGTACTCTTGCCAGTGATGCTGCAAGCAGTATTGGATGTGTGTTTTTGCAAAACGATCTGGTCGTCTTCTACATATATTTCAATAGGGTCTTTTTCCTGAATGCCTAGTGTGCGCCGTAACTCGATGGGAATAACGACCCTGCCTAATTCATCTACTTTTCGAATCATACCGGTTGTTTTCATAATTTTTTACTGTCCTCCTTTCGCATTACCCATCTAATTATAAAGGAAAGAGTCCAGGAGAAAAAGAGCTTTTTGAATTAGTTAGTATTACGTTTAGATAACAAAAATGTATCACGCATTGTATCTGATTGGAAAACCGGAACAAAAAACTATACAATAGAATATATTCCAAGGAAAAGAAATTCCGATTTAAAGGAGATTGCTACATGGCAGAGAAAAATACATTTTATATTACAACCCCAATTTATTATCCAAGTGGTAATTTGCATATAGGGCATGCTTATTCAACGGTTGCCGGGGATGCGATGGCACGTTACAAACGTTTGCGCGGATATGACGTGCGTTATTTAACGGGAACCGATGAACATGGCGAGAAAATCCAAAAAGCTGCACTTGAAAATGGGCAGGAACCAACAGCATATTTGAATGATATTGTCGAAAATATCCAATCGCTTTGGAAAAAACTAAAGATAACGAATGATGATTTTATTCGGACGACAGAAGAGAGACATAAAGTTATCGTGCAGAAGATATTCCAGCAATTAATGGATCAAGGGGATATTTATCTGGACGAGTATGAAGGCTGGTATTGTGTTTCGTGTGAATCTTTCTTTACAGATTATCAGTTAGATCATGGTCGTTGTCCTGACTGCGGTAAAGAAGTGGAACGCGTGAAAGAAGAATCCTACTTCTTTAAGATGAGTAAATACGCGGATCGTTTGCAGCAATATTATGAGGATCATCCAGAGTTTATCCAACCGGAAAGTCGTAAAAATGAAATGTTAAATAATTTCATTAAACCGGGACTGGAAGATTTAGCCGTTTCGAGAACAACGTTTGATTGGGGCATTAAAGTACCAGAAGACCCTAAACATGTTATCTACGTTTGGATTGACGCGTTGACAAACTATATCACGGCGCTCGGTTATGGCACAGATGACGATACATTATTTCAAAAGTATTGGCCGGCAGACGTCCATTTAATGGCGAAAGAAATCGTCCGTTTCCACACTATTTATTGGCCAATTATTTTAATGGCGCTGGATTTGCCATTGCCGAAAAAGATTTATGCTCATGGCTGGATTTTGATGAAAGACGGAAAAATGTCTAAATCCAAAGGCAACGTAGTGGATCCTGTCGTTTTAATCGACGAATACGGTTTAGATGCTGTTCGTTATTATCTATTGCGCGAAGTGTCGTTTGGTTCGGATGGTGTATTTACGCCAGAAGGCTTTGTAGACCGGATTAATTATGACTTGGCAAATGATTTAGGAAACTTGCTCAATCGTACGACAGCAATGATTTCCAAATATTTTGCAGGAGAAATTCCTGCCTTTTCGATTGGAGAAACAGACAAAGACCAGCATTTGGAACAGTATATGGATGAAACTATAGCGAGTTATGAATCCAGTATGGACGAGATGAAGTTTTCAGTAGCTCTTCAATCGGTTTGGGAACTTATCAGCCGGACCAATAAGTATATTGACGAAACAGAGCCGTGGAAGCTTGCGAAAGACGAAACTCAAAAAGCGCGCTTGGGCAATGTGATGGCCCATTTAGCCGAATCTTTACGAGTCACTGCTATTCTTTTACAACCTTTTTTAACAGAAGCTTCCAAAGCAATTTTTTATCAGCTTGGAGCAGAGGACGAGAGCCTGCATGATTGGGAGAGCATTTATAATCGGCATATGCTGCCTGAAGGAACGAAAGTGAACAAGGATAAGCCAATCTTCCCGCGTTTAGAACGCGAAGAAGAAATTGAAAAAGTTAAAAATATGATGACTTCGACAAACCCTGCTGCGGAAGAAAAGAAAAGCGACGCAAAAGCAGAAGTTGTCTATGATGATTTTATGAAGCTGGATATGCGTGTAGCAGAAATTGTTCACGCTGAAAGAATGAAAAATGCGGATAAGTTGTTGCAATTGCAGGTTGATTTAGGTAATGAAAAACGTCAAATCATTTCAGGTATCGCTGAATATTACGCGCCGGAGGATTTGCTGAATAAAAAAGTGATTTGTGTCACTAATTTAAAACCGGTAAAACTGCGCGGAGAATTATCAGAAGGAATGATTCTCTCAGGAGAAGGCGAAGATGGTCAACTTTCTTTAGCCATGACTGATCAGCATTTAGCCAATGGTTCAAAGGTAGAGTAAAACAGATGGCCGCCCTCTTCATGGAGGTGCGGCCTTTTGCTGCTTAGTAAGCGGCTGTATCCTTGTAGAAATTAGAAGAGCACACTATCAAATAGAAAATGAGAACTAAAGGAGGAAAAAGATGCTTTTTGACACACATGTACATTTAAACGCAAGACAATTCGAGGAAGACAGAGAAGCAACTATTGAACGTGCTTTAGAGGCAGGCGTGAAACGGATGGTTGTCGTCGGCTTTGATGAAGAAACGATTTCGCTGGCTATGGATATTATCGAAGATTATGATTTCATATATGCGGCGGTTGGCTGGCATCCGGTTGACGCCATCGATTACCGGGATGAGCACTTAGAGTGGCTGGAAGAATTATGTAAACATCCGAAAGTTGTTGCTTTGGGAGAAATGGGTTTGGATTATCATTGGGACACCTCCCCGAAAGACGTGCAAGCAGAAGTGTTCCGGGAACAAATCCGATTGGCAAAGAAGATCGATATGCCAATTATTATTCATAACCGCGAAGCTACACAGGATGTGATTCAGATATTACAAGAAGAGCACGCAGAAGAAGTCGGCGGTATTATGCATTGCTACAGTGGAACAAAAGAAGAAGTACACCCTTGCTTGGATATAGGATTTCACGTTTCTTTAGGCGGTCCGGTTACTTTTAAAAACGGAAAAGAAGCGAAAGAAGTCGCTAAAATAGTGCCATCAGATAAACTTTTAATTGAAACAGATGCTCCGTTTCTAGCCCCTCATCCTTACCGGGGGAAACGTAACGAGCCTGCCTACGTAAAGCTGGTTGCTGAAGAAATCGCCCAATTACGAGAAATGAGCTATGAAGAATTGGCAGAATTAACGACTGAAAATGCGAAACGTTTTTTTCAGGTGGAGTGAGGCGGAAAATAAAAGTCAACAAAGCTTCTCTTCCACAGCACTTATTAAATGAAGTTGTATAAACAGAGTAGACACTCGAAAAAGCTTATTTTACAGATGGGTTCTGTGAAATAAGCTTTTTTATAAGCTAATGGATCTTTATTGAACTCGTTTTATTTTGGAAAAGCAGTAATACATAGATATCCCGATTATTAGCAATGGTCTCTTAAAATCTGTACATATTTGGAAATTTACTCATGAAATATGACTAAGTTGTTATAGTAAGAAATCAAAAGTATGTCGTGAATCAAAAGAATGAATATATTCTAGTCATATTTTAGGATTTTATATTACAAAAACATTACAATGAACTTCGTTTTGTATGCCAAAGAGCTTACCTCCCCAAAGGGTTAAAAGTGTTTCAATACACCTGTGACCAGTGTTAAACAAATGTAATGTATACGTAACCGAATTGATTTTGACTTAAGACTATTTACTCTCTATAATTAGTGTGGAAATAAGGGGGAAGTATACATGCAAAAACTTTTAAAACCATTTACTGCACTTAAAACAAAATCTGGATATACAATATTCGCAGGAATGATGGTGATACTATTCTCATCTTGGATAGTGCTGGATCAAGCGAAGTCTGAGGTTGTCTTTGCGGCAGACGGTGATGAGGAAACAATTAAAACAGACTCAGACACAGTTGGCGAGTTGCTGGATGATTTAGGCGTGGACGTGAGTGATTATGACGAACTTTCTCATGGGGAAAATGAAGCAATCGTCGACGGGATGGAAATTCGTTTTGAAAAGGCGAATAAAGTTTTGTTAACAATAGATGGAGATACACAGGAATACCATTCTACAGCAGTAACAGTAGGTCAATTTTTTGAGGATGAAGATTTAGATTTCTCAAGATATGATGATATTTCTCATTCGGATATAGAACTTCTAGATTATGATATGGAAATTGAAGTAGAAACTTCCCTTCCTGTAACACTCATTGACGGTGGAGAAAAAGAAAAGATTCATACCACAGAAGATACAGTAAAAGATCTATTAAAAGAGCAAGGCGTAGATTATAAGAAATCAGATAAAATTGAACCAGGTTTAGATAAAGATTTAAAAGAAGATATGAAGATTGACGTTATTCACGTAGATAAGGAAACGGAAAAAGAAGAAGAAACGCTATCATATGATACAATTGAAAAAGAAGATGATTCCTTACTAAAAGGAAAAGAAAAAGTAAAAGAAGAAGGTAAAAAAGGGAAAGTTGTTAAAACATTTGAAGTCACTTATGAAAACGGCGAAGAAGTAAATCGTGAACAAACGGATAAAAATGTAAAGAAAGAAAGCAAAGATGAAGTGATAGCCATTGGAACGAAGGAGAAGAAAGAAGAAAAGGCTCCAAACAAGCCTTCTTCAAATGATTCTTCCTCCGACTCTTCCAAGTCGTCTGACTCTTCCAGTTCATCGGATTCATCAAAATCATCTGACTCTTCCAGTTCATCGGATTCATCGAAAGACTCGTCTAAATCAGAAGAACCTTCTGGCGAAAGTATGACGATGGAATCAACTGGATATGGCCCGGATTGTACAGGCTGTTCTGGAATCTCAGCGACTGGAATGGATTTAACAGACGGCGGCAAAGTGATTGCTGTGGACCCTAGTGTTATTCCATTAGGATCTAAAGTATGGGTAGAAGGCTACGGAGAAGCAGTTGCAGGCGACACTGGCGGAGATATCAAAGGAGATCGCATTGATGTGTTGATGGACTCAGAATCAAAAGCTTCCAGTGATTGGGGTCGTCGTACCGTGGAAGTGAAGGTATTGGACTAATGAATAAATAGTGTAAAAGGTTCGGTAATCTGCCAGGGATTATCGAATCTTTTTTTATTGCTGAGAAGAGCCATATTATAGAATGATAAGTCTCTGCTTTTGCTTACTTAAGGTCAACAGAGCTGCTCGCCGTGAAAGATTTATTTAATGTCGAGTATTCTAAATTTCATTTCCGAATGGTTATGGTAAAATAAAAGAAGATAATACAGGAAAGAGGCACTAGAGTGAAAATAAAAGAAGTTATTGTAGTAGAGGGAAAACATGATACAACGAAAATTCAACAAGCAGTCGATGCAGATACCATCGAGACGAATGGTTCAGCTGTTAATAAGACGACACTTGATATGATTTCCCACGCACGAAAAAAAAGGGGAATTATTATTTTTACAGACCCGGATTATCCTGGAGAGCGAATTCGTCATGTAATAAATGAGCGTGTGCCTGGGTGTAAGCAGGCTTTTTTACCGAAACAGCAAGCGGAGTCCAAACAAGTAAAGAGAAGTGTCGGAATTGAACATGCGTCAAAGGAAGCCATTCAATCGTCTCTGGCGCAAGTATATGAGGTTTATGAAACCGTCCCGTCTGAAAAACAGATCAGAAAGCAGGACCTTATTCCATATGGGTTAGTAGCAGGGCAAGGTTCCAAAGCACGCAGAAAGGCGCTCGGAGAGTATTTGCATATAGGTCACACGAATGGGAAGCAATTAGTTAAACGTTTAAATATGTTTCATATAAGTAAAGAAGAGCTGAATTCTGCTATGGTGCATCTTGAAGAAGAAGGAGTCTGTTCATGAATAAAAGATATATAGCTTCTCCGACACGAACGAAAGAAATATTGGCAAAGCACGATATTCATGTTAAGAAAAGTTTAGGACAGAACTTTATGATTGATGCAAATGTTTTAACAAATATTATAGATGCTGCCGGTATCACGCCTTCGTCTAATGTGATTGAGGTAGGCCCGGGAATAGGAGCTTTAACGGAACAATTAGCAATCCGTGCAAAAGAAGTATTGGCTTTTGAAATTGATCAGCGTCTACTTCCTGTATTAAAAGATACATTAGCAGATTATATGAATATCCATATAAGACATGAGGATATTTTGGAAGCGGATGTGAATCAAGCGATTGAAGGTATATTCGAGGACGTAGAGGATGTACATTTGGTAGCTAATTTGCCTTATTACATTACAACGCCGATTATTATGCAATTATTACAGAAGCAAACGGCAGTTCAAAGCATGACGGTTTTGCTGCAAAAAGAAGTGGCAGAACGGATGGCGGCCGTGCCTGATACCAAAGCGTACGGCTCCTTATCTATTGCCGTACAGTATTATACAAAAGCAAAATTGGTGACGGATGTACCAAAAACCGCTTTTATGCCTCAGCCCAATGTCGTTTCAAGTGTGTTGAAATTAGAGAGAAGAAAAAAACCACTTGTAGACGTACCGGATGATGACCAGTTTTTTGAATTGGTGCAGACTTCTTTTCGGCATCGTCGGAAAAACATTAAAAATAATTTTATGGCAAAATATCGTCAGTCACATGGAAAGGCCTTTGTAAACAGACTGCTTGAATCCTCTAATATAGAAGGTACGAGAAGGGGAGAGTCCTTATCAATAGAGGAATTTGCTGTGTTGGCAAATAAACTCCATCAAATGGAACAGGTATAAAGTCTGGCTAAACCTACTATTTCAATGGGAATAATTCCTTGTTGAACTGTGATTTAGGTGCTTGCATATCAATCCAAACCTTGTTATAATAAAAAGTTTATTTGACTTATCTGCTATTCTATAGTATACTAAAGTATAGTGAGGTGGAGTCCTAATGAAAACATTAAAGGAAATCAAACAAGCTCTAGAGAATCAGATTGGAAAGCGTTTGGAATTAATTGCAAATGGCGGCAGAAGAAAAACAATTGTACGATCTGGAACACTATCTGAAATTTATCCCGCTGTTTTCGTAGTTGAATTGGACCAAGATGAAAATGCTTTTGAACGCGTCTCTTATAGTTATGCGGACGTGTTGACAGAAGCGGTAGAAATTCATTTCACGGAAGAAAAATCGCATCAATTAATAGAAGAGTAGTAAACGGAAGTTTGCTACTTTTTAGTTTGACACGAGATACTCAAAAGCTGTCGAAGTCACTGCTGCTTCGATGGCTTTTTTTCATGATAAATGAAAAGACCAGATGAAAATTCAAGAGGTATCTGTTATTATAATGATAGTAGAGTTACATAGAATAGAAATGAGGCATGAAGCATGGTAGACAGAATGAGGCAAATAAAGATTCCTAAACATACAAAACTGTGGACGATTATAGGTGTGGTTCTCCTCTTGTTGGTTGTTTTAGGGATTACAGCCTTTGAATTTATTACAGAATATATTTGGATGGATAGTCTTTCCTTTGGCGGTGTCTATACAAAGATTTTATACACGAAGTTATTATTGGCTGTGTCCGGCTTCGTTTTGTTTTTTATTTTAACGTTTATAACTGCTTATTTTATTCGTCACAGTTACATGAACCATTTCAGTTATTTACAGCTTCCCCCTGTAGTGAAGGAAAAAAAGTACGGTTATTCTTTAATGGTGCTGGCTTCCCTTGTTGTTGGCTTGATTGGCTCAAGCATTATTCAAGGAGTGGGCTGGGAGCCGACACTGAAATTATTAAATTATGCAGATTTTGACCAAGTAGACCCGTATTTTAATAAGAATGCTTCATTCTACATTTTCGTCTTACCATTTATTGAATTTATTTTATATACATTATTAAATCTTTTTATCTTCTTTGCCTTAGCACAGGCAGGGGCATACTCTGTTTTTCAAGTGTATCGAAAGAGCCGCCCTGCTCAAATTCATATGGCAAGTACAGTTATCGTCATTGGTTTGTTAGTAGCTGCAATTCACTATATTGGTAAATTTAGTACGATGTTAACCGACCAGGTAAGTATAGCGCAGAAGAGTGTTGTGCATGGACTGAGTTATACGGATAAAATCGTTAATGTCCCTAAAGCCTATATACTGGCGGCAGTTGTTCTAATTGTGGCGATCTGGATTACATATACGCTGTTTAAAGGACAGGTTCATAAAGCAATAACGCCTTTGATCGTTTATATTGTCTTTATTGTTTTAGGGCAAGTGGCAGCAATTGCTGTACAAAACTTTGTCGTGTCCCCGAACGAATTTTCGAAAGAAGAACCATTTTTAGCGCATAATTTAGAACTTACAAGAGCAGCTTATGACTTGGATGATGTCGAAGAAAAAGAAATGGACGGGGCTGGAGACCTAACGGATGATAAAGTGGAAGAGAATCAATTAACGATTGATAACGTACGTCTCAATGATTCCCGTCCGCTGCTGGATATATATAACCAACTGCAAACTTTCCGAACGTATTATCAGTTTAACGGCATGGATATCGACCGTTATGAAATTGACGGGGACTATCAGCAAGTGTTTATTGGTGCGAGAGAATTAAGTACCAAAGATTTACCGGAACAGGCGCAAACGTGGGTGAATAAGAATTTGCGGTATACACACGGTTATGGAGTGGCTATGAGTCATGTGAACAAGACGACCAAGGAAGGTCAACCTGAGTATATGCTGCAGAATATCCCGGTAGAAGGAGATCTCGATGTTACGCAGCCGCAAATTTATTTTGGTGAAGAGAAATACCCGAATGTGATTGTTAATTCAGAAGTGGAGGAGTTTGATTACCCAACAGGGGATGAAAACGAAACAAATGAATACGAAGCAGATTCAGGGATTCCACTGCAAGGATTGAATAAAGCTTTATTTGCTATTAAAGAAAAGTCTTTCCGTATGTTTGTCTCGGATCAGCTGAATAAAGACAGTCAATTATTGCAGCGACGAAATATTAAAGATCGAGTGAACGCGATTGCTCCCTTTTTAACTTACGATGACGACCCTTATATCGTTGTTCGGGATGATGGATCACTTGTATGGTTGATGGATGCTTATGTCAATGCAGAAAACTATCCCTATTCTGAAGCGCATAAAGGGAAGCAAAACTATATTCGAAATTCCATTAAAGTAGCGATTGATGCTTATTCCGGCGAAGTAGACTTTTACAATGTGCAGCCGGATGACCCTATTGCGCAGACGTATGACAATATGTTCCCCGGATTATTTGAAGAAGATATTCCCGAAGATATTCAAGATCATTTCCGCTACCCAACGGATTTGTTTAAAATACAAACAGAAATGTATGGCACATACCATATGTCTGATTTAGAGGTTTTCTATAATCGGGAGGATTTCTGGGATATTCCAACAGAAAAATATTTTGACCAGGATATGGAAATGGAACCATACTATATTACGATGAAACTTCCGGAAACGGAAGAAGAAGAATTTATCTTAATGTCACCATATACACCGAAGAACAAACAAAATATGATTGCCTGGATGGGAGCCCGAAATGATGGGGATCATTATGGAGACTTGTTCCTGTATCGTTTCCCTAAACAAAGAAATGTTTATGGACCGCAGCAAATTGAGAACCGGATCAATCAGGACAGCAATATTTCCCAACAGTTAAACTTATGGTCTCAGGGAGGTTCTGATGTTCTTCGTGGTAACTTGCTCGTTATACCAATTGGAGATACTGTCATGTATGTGGAGCCGATTTATATTGAATCGTCAAATGAATCCTCACTTCCGGAAGTGAAGCAAGTTGTCTTGGCTTATAAAGACCAAATCGTGATGGAAGAAACTTTTGAGGAAGGCTTAGAAAAAATCCTCTCTTCTGTGGATCCTGAATTTGAAGAAGAAGATATGGACGACGAGGAAGATGAGAAAGCAGAGGAAGAAGAAACGGGAGATAATGAAGCAGAGGGTGACGTAGAAGAAGAACCAATTGAATCAGCAGAAGAGCAGCTTCAAGAAATCGGCGCCTTATTTGATGATTACCAAGATGCAATGTCAGAAGGAAACTACGAAGAAGCTGGAAGCATTATGGAAGATATTGAAGATAAGCTAGACGATATGCCTTAAGCTAGATAAGGGCTCGAACAACCTTTCAATTTAATAGAAACGAATCATCAGAGATTTACTTCTTTAAGCCGGGAAAGAAATTAGGAAGTAGCAAAACCCGCCTTTAAAAGATACGGGGATGCTTTTCTTTCCACTTTTTCTGGCTTGGAGAAATTAAAGAAATCATGATGATTCGTTTTTTGTTTGTTTGCCTAAACCCGTACGAAAATGGTATATTAGAAGATAAATATTCGGATTTAGAGGTGAATCTATGAAAAGAAGTGATCGCTTGATTAGTTTAACGCGCTACTTTCTGGAACGTCCACACGAACTTACTCGTTTAAGTACGTTTGCGGAAAAGTACGATGCGTCCAAATCATCTATTAGCGAAGATGTAAATATTATTCATACGATGTTTGAAAAAGAAGGGATAGGATCACTTCATCGTTATAGTGGTTCTTCCGGCGGTGTAAGCTATATACCATATTTTAATAAAACGGATTCGAATGCTTTTATAGAAGGATTGTGCAACACATTAGAAGACCCGGACCGGATTTTACCCGGTGGTTATTTATATATGAGTGATTTATTGGGAGATCCGCAAACGATACGTCAGATTGGAAAGGCGTTTGTCTCTGCTTTTTACGAGCAACAAATTGAGGCGGTAGTTACGGTAGAAACAAAAGGAATTCCGCTTGCTTATGCAGTGGCTGCTCAATTAGGCGTGCCGGTCGTTATTATCCGGCGAAATATGCAAATCACGGAAGGGCCTTCTGTGAGCATTAATTATGTTTCAGGCAGGTCGAAACGGATTCAAACGATGGTGCTTCCGAAACGTTTTCTTAATGAGGGAATGAATGTATGTATCATTGATGACTTTATGAAAGGCGGAGGGACCGTTTCAGGTATGGTCAGCTTATTAGAGGACGAATTTCATGCTAAAGTTGTCGGCATCGGGGTGCTTGCTGAAGCCCAGGATGAAGAAAATGAGCAAATGATAGAAGAGTATACTTCTTTAATCAAAGTGTCGCATCTTGAGATGGACAAGCAACGAATCACCGTCAAAAAAGGTAATTATTTTTCGGACAAATAAATACATTATTGAAGTAAAGAAAACGTGGCATTCGCTAATCTATTAGTAGCGAATTGCCTCTGTTGTATTTATACTGGAAGGAAATTTTAAAATTTCTTATCTGCTGAATAAAATGCGTTTGAAGAAGAAGTTTTTAAAATCTTTAGCAGGATTTTTAATATACATATCGAATACTGTAGGTAAGGGAAATTTTAGAAGGTGGTGAACTAGTTGGAAGTAACTGATGTTCGTTTACGCCGAGTCACTTCTGAAGGTAAAATGAGAGCGATTGCATCCATTACATTTAATGATTGCTTCGTTGTACATGATGTCCGCATTATCGATGGAAACAATGGCCTCTTTGTTGCAATGCCTTCGAAGCGGACGGCAGACGGAGTGTTTCGCGATATTGCACATCCGATTAACTCAGAGACTCGTGAAATGATTCAAGAAGCTGTGTTAGAAACATACCATGCAAGAGAAGAAGAGAAAGAACAACAGGAAGCGAATGAAAGCGTTGGCATGTATTAAAAAAGATTGGTTCTGCAATGAAAACGCTCAAGGCAAGTGGATCTCTTATCAAATATATCTTGCACTCCTATACTGCTTAACTATGTTCGAATGGGAGAGGAAGCGATACGAAAATGGTGCCTCCCCCAGTGAGAACGTTCATAAAGGATAGACTAAAAAAGGCTAATGTGATTATTAGCCTTTTTTGTGGTTAGAAAAACAAGTACTACTAAAAAGGCTTTTCTTGTTTAAAGCGGAGGGAAGCATTAGGGAGGGGGGGTTACATTTTCAGGGAATTGAAAATTGCTTCATTTAAAATACAGTTTAGGAATTAGTAACGTTAGATGGGATTTTCTGGTATAATAAACATAGTTTTAGTGTAAATGATACCGTTGTTCTTGAATTAAAGTGCAATTTCAGTTATTATTTTAGCAGTCAAGGAAGATAATAACTTTCTTTATAAATGCGAACTAAAACATTCCTTAAGACTTGTAAGGAAGCGAAGAATACTTTTACAGGTTTTTCTTTTTGTGAAAGCCGAGTTTCCTATCGCAGGACAGAAATTCTAATGTCTTTCTTCCTGCATAAGCGCAACGAGGGTATGCGCTAATAAAGTTGGCGGATACCAAGCTTTCCAAAAAAGCAGTTTGATAGATAGGGGGTAACCTGGTGAAAAATCGTTATGCGGTTATTTTAGTTGCGGGACAAGGGACTAGAATGAAATCGAAACTAAAAAAAGAACTTCATCCTATATTAGGACGCCCGATGATTCAGTATGTACTGGATGCTTTAGAGCCAACATCTATTGAGAAGACAGTTTCCATTGTTGGCCACAGCAAAGAAGAAGTGAAGCAAACGATTGGGAATGTTTCTGAATATGTGACACAGGAAGAACAGCTCGGTACAGGGCATGCAGTCATCCAGGCAAAAGAACTGTTACAAGATAAAGCGGGAACGACGATTGTTGTCTGCGGTGATACGCCATTAATTACGGCAGAGACTTTTGAAAAATTGTTTGAGCATCATGAATCGTCTCAATCAAAAGCAACCATTTTAACAACTAAATTGGAAAATCCAACAGGATATGGTCGTGTAGTTCGCAATGAACACAATGGAGTGGAAAAGATTGTCGAGCACAAAGATGCTTCTGATATAGAGAGAAATATTAATGAAATAAACACAGGTACATATTGTTTTGATAATGAAGCTTTGTTTGAAGCGTTGGCCAAAGTAGGAAACGACAACGTACAAGGCGAATATTATGTTACAGATGTCATTGAGATTCTGAAGCAACAAAACGATAAAGTAAGTGCTTATGTGGTAGAAGATGCTAATGAAACAATTGGTATTAATGATAAAGTCGCTTTGGCAGAAGCTTCCAAAATTATGCAACGGCGTATCAATGAGGCGCATTTACGGAATGGTGTCACCATCCTGGACCCTGAAAACACATATATAAGTGCAGAAGTTTCCATAGAAGCTGACGCAACGATTTATCCTGGCTCTGTCATTTCGGGACAGACCACAATTGATTCGGAAACACATATTGGTCCAAACAGTGAAATAAGCAATTCGATTATCGGGGAAGCGGCACATATTAGACAAAGTGTGGTCAGTAATAGTAAAATAGGGAATAAGGTAAAAATCGGCCCTTACGCGCATATTCGGCCTGAGACAACGATAAAAGATGATGTAAAAATTGGCAATTTTGTCGAAGTAAAAAAGTCTGAAATAGCACAAGGAACGAAAGTGTCGCATTTAAGTTATATTGGAGATGCCTCTTTAGGAGAAGAAGTAAATATCGGAAGTGGCGCTGTTACGGTTAATTATGATGGTTCAAACAAACATAATACTGTTATAGGCGATCAAGCTTTTATCGGCTGTAATGTAAACTTGATTGCTCCAGTCACTATTGAAAATGGTGGTTTCGTAGCAGCCGGATCAACGATAACCAAAGATGTACCAGAAGAGAGCTTAGCATTTGGCCGTGCAAAGCAAGTCAATAAAGAGGGCTATGCCAAGAAATTAATGAATAAAAAATAAGAATAACTGGAGGGCTTCACAACATGTCATCTGGCAATAACAATGGACAAGAGATGCGGTTACTCACATTAAACTCGAATGTAGAATTAGCAGAGGAAATTTCAGAAAGTATGGGCGTTCCCTTAAGCCCTTGTTCAGTCGACCAATTTAGCGATGGTGAAACGCAAATTAATATTGAAGAAAGCGTGCGCGGATGCGCTGTTTATGTTATCCAATCAACAGCCGAGCCGGTGAATGAGAATGTGATGGAATTGCTTATTCTTATCGATGCTTTAAAGCGCGCTTCTGCTAAAACAATTAACATTGTGATGCCTTATTATGGGTATGCCCGTCAAGACCGAAAAGCTCGTTCCAGGGAGCCGATTACGTCGAAATTAATAGCCAATTTATTACAAAATACTGGCGCTGATCGTGTGGTGACTCTTGATTTACATGCGGAACAAATTCAAGGTTTTTTTGATATCCCGATTGACCATTTACGAGGCGTTCCGATTTTAGCTGATTATATTCTGGAAAAACAAATCGAAGATCCGATTATTGTTTCCCCCGATCATGGTGGCGTCGTACGGGCAAGACGTGTTGCAGACAGGTTGAAAGCACCGATTGGCATTATTGACAAACGCCGTCCGAAACCAAATGTTGCGGAAGTCATGAACATTATAGGCGAAGTAGAAGGGAAGACAGCAGTTATTGTTGATGATATAATTGATACAGCAGGAACCATGGCACTTGCTGCAGATGCGCTTATTGAAAGAGGTGCTAAAGCAGTATACGCTTGTGTGACGCACCCTGTTTTATCAGGGCCGGCTATCGAACGAATTGAAAACTCGCAAATCAAAGAAATGGTTGTTACCAATTCCATTTGTTTGCCAGAAGAAAAGAAAATTGATAAACTCACTCAATTATCTGTCGCGCCTTTATTTGGCGACGCGATAAAACGAGTGCATAACAATGAATCAGTAAGTACATTATTTGATTAAAAATTACATTTGGAGGAAATTAACATGGCTAATACTTTACAAGCAAAGCAGCGTGAAAATTTAACACGTGCAGCAACAAAACAAATCAGAAAAGACGGTTACATTCCATCTATCGTTTACGGTGGAGACAAAGAACCGCAAACAATCAGCGTGGAAAGCATTAATCTATTAAAAACGATGCGTGATGAAGGTCGTAACGCGATTATCTCATTAGACATAGACAAGGGAGAAACGGTAGATGTGATGGTTCATGACTATCAGAAAGATCCTTTAAAAGGCGACGTTACACATCTTGACTTCTACGTAGTCGATATGTCAGAAGAAATGGACGTTGAAGTTGTCTTGCATCTTGAAGGGGACCCGGCTGGAGTAAAAGAAGGCGGAATCTTGCAGCAGCCAATTTATGAATTACAAGTCCGTGCGAAGCCGCGTGATATTCCAGAAGGCATTACAGTTGATGTATCTGCACTTGAAATCGGTGATAGTATGTCTGTCGAGGAATTGACTGTAGATGGGAATTATGAGTTCATTGATGAGCCGGATGCAACACTCGTTACGATTCTACCTCCTGAAACAATCGAAGAAGAGGAAGATGAAGAAACAGAAGATGCAGCTGTTGAGCCTGAACTAGTAGATGCAGATGAGGAAGAAGAAGAGGAAGCATAATTGTAAGCATTCCATGAAAGAAAGAGACCCTTTTAATTCAGAATTCAGGTTATTCTAATTAGGAGGGTTTCTTCATTATGAATTAAAGAATGAGGAAAATAGTATGAAATGTATTGTAGGATTAGGGAATCCAGGAAGAAAGTACGCCGAAACTAGGCATAACATAGGTTTTTTAGTACTTGATGAGTTAGCTGAGCGTACGTCCAGTAAATTATCTAAAAATAAATTTAAGTGCGATTACGACATCGTGCGTCTCGCAGGCGAGAAAGTCATGTTAGTAGAGCCGCAGACATTCATGAATTTATCTGGAGAAGGAGTCCGTCCCTTAATAGATTATTACGGTATCCCCGTCGAAGATGTAGCTGTCGTATTTGATGATTTGGATTTACCTGCAGGCCGCATTCGCTTACGAGAAAAAGGCGGACATGGAGGGCATAATGGAATCCGTTCTCTGATTACTCATTTAGGCACTAAAGAATTCAAACGTATTCGAATAGGAATTGGCCGTCCCGAGACACCGATGACGGTGGTAGACTATGTGTTGCAGAAGTTTCCAAAAGCAGAAAAGCCGCTTATTCAAGGAGCTATTCAACAAGGTGCCGACGCAGTGGAAGTGTTTATACAACAAGATTTCAATCATGCCATGAACCAGGCAAATCAAAAGTAAAACAGTCTTTCGTCCGGTGTATAAAAAATAAATGTGAGATATAAATAGCAAAATTGCCGCAAGAATACTTTGGTTAAAGGGATCAAAGTGTTTTTGTGGCGTCATGTGTTTTAGCAATCATCAATAAATGCTTTTATAGATTACAGACGAGCGGAACTTCTTAATAAGAGAAACTTGCACTCTACTGCAAGTCCCGCTTTAAAAGATAGGACAAAACAATTTTAGCGGTCACTTTCCTATTAAAATGAGGGGACTGCTGTCAGAAAATTGCTTATAATGAGTATTATATTTTTAAAAAGCCAGATGTAGCGGGGGATTTAAACATGAAGGAATTAACCAATTATTTAAAAAAACAAGAAGATGTTGCTTCCATATTGGAAGCTCTGGCCTCCGGGGCAAAAGAACAATCTATTTCAGGATTAGCTGGACCTGCTCGAAGTATGTTCACTTCCGCCATCCATCATTCTGAAAATCGTAAAAAGATCATTATTACGCACCAATTATTACATGCACAATCGTTGTATGATGATATGATTGAATTTACGGAAAATCCCCGAGTCTACCTCTATCCGGTCAATGAGTTAATAGCTGCCGAAATGGCCGTGCAAAGTCCGGAGATGAGGGCGACACGTATTCAGTCGTTGATTAAATGGTTAGAAAGCGAAGACGGAACGCTTATTGTGCCTGTAGCTGCTTTAAAACGGTTGCTCCCTCCGAAACATTATTGGGAGACGTATCAATTTACCTTAACAGACGGAGCGAATATCTCGATTGATGAACATCTGGCATTAATGGTGGAAATGGGATATGAGCGAGTGGATATGGTAACTTCACCTGCCGAATTCAGTGTTCGCGGAGGAATTATCGACATCTATCCTTCGACCTCTGATTATCCCATTCGCTTGGAGATGTTTGATGACGAAATTGATTCGATGCGTTATTTTGATGCAGATACACAACGTTCCTTAGAAAAACTTTCCGAGATTACGATTGGCCCTGCCAAGGAAATCTTGTTAACCAAAGAAGATAGCTTTAAAGCTGCTGAACGTTTAGAGAAAGAGTTAGCAGATGCATTAAAGAAAATGAAAAATTCGGATGCTAAAGAAACGCTGATGGAAGAAGTAGAAGCGGATATTGAAAAATTAAAAAACAACGAATCTTTTGAAGATATGTATAAATATGGAGCTTTGTTTTATGAACAGCAAACGAGTTTATTGGACTATGCACCCAAAAATGCGGTGCTGCTTTTGGATGAAATGGGGCGCATTCAGGAAACGGCTCAAAATTTAGATGCAGAAGAGAATGAGTTGTCGCACTCTTTAATCGAGCAGCATACACTGCTCCCTAAGTTATCTTTTTCCTTCGATTGGGAGAATGTGAAAGCGAAAATGACTCAGCAACGCATTTATATGTCGTTGTTTTTAAGACATATTCCCGGGACACATTCGGCAAACGATGTAAATATATCGAGTCGTGCTATGCAAGAGTTTCATGGGCAGATGCCTTTGTTTCAACACGAGTTGGAACGTTGGGAAAAAGCGAATTTTTCAGTGTTAATCATTGCTAATGACGCCACGCGGTCTGAAAAAGTCCAGGCAGTACTGCAAGATTACGGGATGGAAGTTCCGATTGTTGATACTGTAGAATTGCCCGTGAGTCATCCGGTTATCACTACGGGACAAGTACAAAGCGGTGTAGAGTTCCCGATGCACAAATTGGCGGTTGTAACAGAGAATGAATTATTTAAGAAGAAACAGCCGCGTGTCAGAAGGAAACAAACGATAACGAATGCGGAACGAATTAAAAACTATCAAGAATTAAAAATCGGCGATTACGTTGTGCACCGTAATCACGGTATTGGTAAATATATAGGTGTAGAAACACTGGTTGTGAATCAATTGCATAAAGATTATATGCTGATTCAATATTCTGGAGACGATAAATTATATGTTCCTGTTGATCAAATTGATTTAGTCCAGAAATACGTCGCTTCAGAAGGCAAAGAACCGCGTTTATATAAACTTGGCGGAACAGAGTGGACGAAAGTAAAACGTAAAGTTCAATCTTCTGTAGAAGATATAGCAGATGAGCTGATTAAGCTGTATGCAGAAAGAGAAGCGCAAAGAGGATATGCATTTGAAAAAGACACAGAGCTTCAGGATGAATTTGAACATGCCTTCCCTTATCAAGAAACAGAAGATCAAATCCGCTGTATCGATGAAATCAAACAAGATATGGAGCAAGTTCAGCCGATGGACCGGCTGCTTTGCGGTGATGTTGGTTATGGAAAAACCGAAGTAGCCATTCGAGCTATCTTTAAAGCAGTTGTCGAAGGAAAACAAGCAGCCATCCTGGTTCCAACTACCATTCTTGCTCAGCAGCATTTTCAAACCATGCTGGAACGTTTTCAAGATTATCCGATTAATTTAGGGTTGCTCAGCCGTTTTCGGACGAAGAAACAACAGGAGGAGACGATTCAAGGTTTAAAGAAAGGCACTGTGGATGTAGTGGTTGGTACGCATCGCTTATTATCCAAAGATGTGGAGTATAAAGATATCGGATTGCTTGTTGTAGATGAAGAGCAGCGTTTTGGCGTGAAGCATAAAGAAAAAATAAAACAGATAAAAAGTAATGTGGATGTGTTAACATTAACGGCCACCCCTATTCCTCGAACACTTCATATGTCAATGTTGGGTATTCGTGATTTATCTGTGATTGAAACACCTCCAGAGAATCGTTTTCCCGTGCAAACCTACGTCATCGAACATAATATGGCTTTTATTCGAGAAGCGATTGAGAGAGAGATGGCTCGCGGTGGACAAGTGTTTTTATTATACAATCGAGTCGATAATATTGAAAAAGTAGCTCGTGAGATTAGCGGGCTTGTAGAAGGTGCGCGCGTTTCAGTAGCGCATGGCAGAATGAATGAAACGGAATTGGAAAACGTTATGTTCGACTTTCTGGAAGGCGAAAATGACATATTGGTGAGTACTTCCATTATTGAAACAGGCGTTGACATTCCAAATGTTAATACATTGCTTGTATACAACGCAGATCATATGGGATTAAGCCAACTATATCAATTGCGTGGGCGTGTCGGCAGATCAAATCGGATTGCTTATGCCTATTTCACGTATCAAAAAGATAAGATTCTGACCGAAGTATCGGAAAAACGATTGCAGGCGATTAAGGAATTTACTGAATTAGGTTCCGGCTTCAAAATTGCTATGCGTGACTTATCCATTAGAGGTGCGGGAAATCTGTTAGGGAAGCAGCAACATGGCTTTATTGATTCCGTCGGATTTGATTTATATTCTCAAATGCTAAAAGAAGCTATCGAATCGAAACAAACAGGACAAAAAGTAGAAAACGTGCAGCCATTTAACCCGGAATTGCTGTTATCGGTGGATGCGTATATCCCGGAAGAATATATTGAGGATGAAAAGCAAAAAATCGATATGTATAAACAATTCCAGGCATTGGAATCGGACGAGGAAATAGAACGCTTACAAGAAGAACTGATAGACCGGTTTGGAGATTATCCGGAAGCAGTAAGTAATCTATTTTCTGTTTCCAAACTGAAAATGTTGGCAAAACGTGAGCGTGTTGAATCAATTAAAGAAACTGGACAGCGTATTGAATGTTTACTCGAAGAAGAGCGCAGTCAGCGTGTAGACGGCTCAAAACTGTTTGAACTTGTTCATACATTTGGGCGGAATGTGCAGCTGGGAACAGTGGGCAATCAATTGAAAATGACATTCAAGTGGACGAAAAAAGAATCAGAAATGGATCGTTATGAATTCGTCGCTGACTGTTTAGCAGGTTTAGAAAATGTGAATCAAGCTACGAAGGAACAAGACGAAAAAGCTTCTGCTACTTCTTAGCAAAAAGCCAGCATTTGATTGTAAATCGTTTGCTGGCTATTTTCATGTTCCTTTTAAAGAATAGCATAGTGCGTCCTGAGCGAGCGTATCTGTATGTTTTTAATCAAGATAGCAAAGCATGAGGTATGCTATAATAGAAAAACAACTGGTAAATAGGTTTAAAGAGAATGATATGGGATAGTTCGACATGTCCTTTTTTGACTAGTGACAGGAACAGAGAAGCAAATGGGAGCAGCGCAAGTCAGTGTGTCAAAAGACGCCTGGAAGCTGCTTTCAACTGAATCTTTAAACAGACCTTTATAAGAACGATACGTGCAGGTGGGAAGACGTTATGGAAGCGGCTAAAACAAATAAAATAATTCGAGGGGCAATGCTTTTATCAGCTGCAGGTCTGGTTAGTAAAGTATTAAGTGCTACCTACCGTATTCCCTTGCAAAATTTAACAGGTGATTATGGGTATTTTACATACCAGCAAATTTATCCCTTGATTGCAGTCGTGATGATTCTTGGTTTATATGGCTTTCCCGCCGCTGTTTCAAAAATCACTGCGGAACGGCTTGCTGTCTCAAGGCAGAATAGCTTCAAATACGTTTATGCGCCGCTTTTTTTAATTTTTTTAATACTGTCTGGGATTTTGTCCGGTGTATTATATGTATTTGCTTCACAGATAACGAGCTGGATAAAGACACCGGAATTGGCAGAGACTTTTCGGTTAGCCAGTGTCCTGTTTCTGATATTGCCTTTTACAGGTTTGTTGCGGGGTGCTTATCAAGGAGCTGGTTGGATGGCGCCCACTGCTTATTCACAAGTCGCCGAACAGCTGCTTCGGGTTACTGTGATTATCCTTGCCGCTTATTACGTGTTTATCGGTAAACTGGATGTCGGTGCGATTGGAACATTTGGAGTGATTGCCTCTATCGTCGCAATGGGAAGTATCACGGTTACATGGCTGGTGCGTATAGTGCGCATCCCCCGTTCCCCTAACGTTCGGGAAGAAAAGGTTCCGTGGAAGTACTATATAAAAGTGTGTCTTTCATTAGGCATTGTGGCAGCGCTCAGTCATATGATATTAATTATGCTGCAGTTGATTGATGTGTTCACGATGGTTCCGGGACTTATAGAAGCAGGAGATTACCCGGAGCAGGCGATGGAGTGGAAGGGTATTTTTGACCGCGGGCAGCCGCTCATTCAATTTGGCGTCGTTTTTGGTTCTTCGTTTGCTTTAGCTTTGGTTCCGAATATTATACAGAAGGGCTCGGCACGAGTTCATGCAATCAGGGAATCGCTGTTGTTCAGCTTCTATCTTGCGGGGGCGGCTTCAGCGGGGATGATTGCCCTTATGCCGGAAATTAATGCTTTGTTGTTCCGAAATCAAGTGGGGACAAGCAGTCTGCAGATTTTGGCAGTATCTATTTTATTGTCTGCAATTGCTGTGACAGCTTGTTCTATTTTACAAAATATCGGCAAAGGAAAGACGGTTGCTTTATGGATTGTGCTCGTTTGTGTTTTAAAATGGTTCCTTAATAAAAGCTTGCTGCCGTTTTTTCATATACAAGGAGGAGCGGCTGCAACAGTGTTAAGCCTGCTCGTCCTTGCTATCAGTATGATTTATGTTTTGCAGCGGGAGATACCAGACCTTTATTTGTTTACCCACATGAAATGGGCGGGTTTTTTAATGGCTAATACGGCGATGGTGTTTGCGGTCAGTTTAGTTAAAATCAGTTTTATGAAGGCGGAGCTGTCATCGCGTTTTGAACTGGCTGTGTTTGTGCTTGCGCTGATTATACTGGGAGCCGTCATTAACCTCCGCTTACTGCTGCGATTTGAAGTGTTTACGAAAAGGCAATTGCAAGCATTACCCTTTGCGAACCGTTTAGAGCGTTTCTTACATAAATTTCACGAGAAAAAGGATGGATCAGATGTATAAAATAGAGATTATCGGCTTAGGTGCAGGGGATGTTAACCAACTCCCGTTAGGTATGTACCGCAAACTAAAACAACATGAAAAGCAAGTATTCACAAGAACGATAGATCACCCGGTTGTTGAAGCGCTGCAGGAAGAGCAGATAAGCTTTCATGCATTTGATTATATTTATGAGCAGCATGATCAGTTTCAAGAGGTGTATGAAAATATAGCAGAAAAAGTAGTTGAAGCGGCCGAATCGTCTCCTGTTTTATACACTGTTCCCGGACATCCTATGGTAGCGGAACAAACCGTGCAATTGTTATTAAACCATCCGAAAGCAGAAGTAGAAGTGCTTGGAGGATCGAGTTACTTAGATGACTTATTTACGACACTTGAAATCGACCCTATCGAAGGGTTTCAATTCGTCGATGCTACTCAGTTTGACCGGGAAGAATTGTTATTAGATACTCATCTTGTTTTTTGCCAGGTATATAACGCTTTTATTGCGTCTGAAGTGAAGCTTGCTTTGTTAGAAATTTTACCGGCAGATTATAAAGTTTGGGTTGTTGAAGCAGCTGGAACCGCAGCAGAACAAAAGTGGCAGATACCTTTGGAGGAGTTGGATCGTGGTATTGAAATGAGTAATCTGATGAGTGTCTACATCCCTCCTGTTCCGGAAGAATTATTACTGCATGAGTTTCGTCAATTGCGAGCAATTATACGAACACTGCGAAGTCCCGGCGGTTGTCCATGGGATCGAAAGCAGACACATGATTCTCTGCGCCGTTACTTGCTGGAAGAAACTTACGAGTTGCTGGAAGCCATTGCAGAAGAAGATGACGCAGCGATGACGGAAGAATTAGGTGACGTCTTGCTGCAAGTGCTGCTTCACAGTCAAATTGGGGAGGAAGCGGGTTACTTTACCATGGATGACGTGATAAAATCCCTCGCCGAAAAAATGATTCATCGGCACCCGCATGTATTTGACGGGGAAGAACCGGATAAAACCTGGGAAGAATTAAAAGCAGCAGAAAAAACGGCTCCTCCTTCGCAGAGTGTGCTGGACAAAGCGATTACTGGAGCCCCAGCCCTTCATACTGCGGAAGCTTTACAAAAGCAGGCAGCAACTATTGGGTTTGATTGGGATGACAAAGAAGAAGTCTGGGAAAAGGTTCAGGAAGAACAGCAGGAATTCATGGAAGCTGCTAAGGAGAATAATCAGTTGAATATGGCAGAAGAGTTTGGTGATTTATTATTTGTTTTAACGAATATCGCCAGGCACTATGCTATAGATGCAGAGTTAGCTCTTTTAGGAGCGAATCATAAGTTTACCCGACGGTTTCAAAAGATGGAGCAGCAAATTCTGGAACAAAACAAAGGTTTACAGGACATTTCTTTACAGGAGATGAATCATCTGTGGGAAAAAGCAAAAGAAAAGGAGAGAGAATAAATGAGACTTGATAAGTATTTAAAAACAGCGCGGATTATTAAGCGACGTCCTTTGGCGAAAGAGATTGCAGAGCAGGGGCGCATTAAAGTGAATGGCAATGTCGTCAAACCGTCTGTTGATGTACAGCCTGATGACGAAATGGAAATTCGGTTTGCTCATACCATTCTTACCATTAAAATTCTTCAAGTAAAAGATCATGTAAAAAAAGACGAAGTAGCTGGGTTATATGAAATCATCCGTGAAGAAAAGACAGACAAAGAAAAATAAAGCTCAAGCAGTGTAATGCTCACTAGTAAAAAAATTTATCAAGATGCATATAAAAGCTTTTATTATCAAGGCAAGTTATAGTATAATGAAAGCTACATAACATTTTATAATAGAGCCAGAAAGAAATGGAGGTATAATCGTGGCGAGACCGGAAAAACCAGTAACGAAAATTAAATCATCCTATATGAATCATTATGATGCGAAACAGGAACGACAACGCAGAAGGAAAAAGCGGCTGTTTCAAAGGCTGACTATCATTGGATTAGCGTTTTTGGTTGTTTTTGGAGTCATGTTTACATACCACATAAAACAACGGGCTCAACAGGCTGAGATAGAGAAGCAGCATGAGGAATTGACGAATAAGATGGACGGTTTGGAAAATACAGAAGATGCATTATCAGAAGAAATTGATTTATTAAATGATGAAGATTATATTTTGGATATCGCAAGAACAAATTACTTTTTATCCAAAGAAGGGGAATTAATTATCCAGACTGAAGATGAAGACGAACGCGCTTATTGACATATTTTACCTTTGTTCGTATACTAAAGTAAGAGTACCCTATAAATTTCAAGGAGGAGCATTTGTTTTATGTCAATCGAAGTAGGCAGTAAATTGCAAGGGAAGGTCACCGGAATCACAAATTTTGGTGCGTTTGTGGAAATAGAAAAAGGAACGACTGGCCTGGTTCATATCAGTGAAGTTGCTGACAGCTATGTAAAGGACATTAATGAACATCTTACTGTGGGCGATGAAGTGACTGTAAAAGTTATTAATGTGGAGGACGATGGCAAGATAGGGCTGTCTATTAAGAAAGCAAAAGATAAACCCGTTCGCCGAAGCAAGAAACCTGAAAAACCAGAGAATTTTGAAAGCAAAATGAATCAATTTTTAAAAGATTCTGAGGACCGTTTAGCCTCTTTAAAGAAGCACACGGAATCCAGACGTGGAGGTAGAGGTGCTAAAAGAGGATAGCAATTACTGTTACTCGTAAATGCTCTATGATGTATATAAAAGACAGCTGCAGCTAAGATAGCAGCTGTCTTTATTTTGTTGTTAAGAAATAAAGGTTTTTTCGAAAGCACAACGAATGCATTCGCTGTGAAAGCTGAGTTTGATTATAAACGCACTGCAGGTATGCAAGGAGGCTGAGTTTCCTAACCAGTATGAGAACTTGAAACGAAAAAACTATCAGTTGTTTTGGCACAGCATCAATTTACGTAGTTGAGGTTTATTGTTTTCTGAAACTACTATTATGACATTTATTTAGAGCGTAAAAAAACATCCCTTTTGAAAGCAAAAGAGATGTTTTCAGATAGCGGCGGAGGGATTTGAACCCCCGACCTTACGGGTATGAACCGTGCGCTCTCGCCAGCTGAGCTACGCCGCCAGATGGACTTGATTCACAAGACAACAGATTCTATAATACAAGAGAATGAAATAGAAGTCAATGAAAAATGAGCTGCTTTTCTCTCGCACAAATGGTCCCTGTATGAATTTTTAAAAATGAAGACGGATGAATAGCAAATGCAGTCTGTTATCTCGTATAATAGTCAGTGAAAAATAATTCGTAAGTTAGGGTCGAAACTAATGGAGCAAAAAGTGTTGCAATGGATAAAACAAAATGAATTGATTCCAAGGAACAGTAACGTTGCGGTGGGAGTCTCGGGGGGCCCCGACTCACTTAGCCTGTTGCATTTTTTGCATCATTACCGTAAACAACTCCATATTAAAGTGAGTGCGATCACGGTTGACCACCAGTTACGAAGTGATACATCAGAAGAAGACGTACAGTTTGTCGAAGCATTTTGTGAAGCTTTCAACATCCCTTGCTACAGCCGGTCGATTTCTGTGCCGAAATATCAGGAAAAATACGCTCTGGGAACTCAAGTGGCAGCGCGTACGCTCCGTTATCAGGCCTTCGCTGAAGTGATGCAAGAACAGAATATGAATCAACTTGCACTTGGTCACCATGCTGATGATCAGATTGAAACTGTGGTGATGCAAGTAACGAAAACCACGAGTTTACATAATTTGACCGGAATCCCTATAAGAAGGCCTTTGTCTTTTGGAGAGGTAGTTCGGCCATTTCTTCCTATCACAAAGAAAGATATTTACCGCTATGGTGAGAAACATAAGCTTACTTTTCGTTTAGATGAAAGTAATTTAGAACCTACATATATGAGAAATCGAATCAGGCAGGAAGTGATTCCAGCACTAGAGAAAGAAAATCCAAATCTTGCGTCGACTATGCTGCAACTTGTGCAACATCTAACAGAGGATGAGTCGTTTATAATGAACGAAGCAAAACGTTTGTTTACAGAAGTGATACAAACGGATGCATCTTCTTTAGAAGTCAGATTTTCAGCGCAGCAATTTTCCGCTTATCCTGTTTCTTTACAAAGGCGCTTATTTCGGATAATATTAGACTATCTGTATGAAGTTATTCCAGAACAAATAACATATAAACAAGAAAAATCATTTTTGGATTTGCTTACACAAACAGGGCAGAAGCAAATGGATTTCCCCGCTGGCTGCCGTATTTATAAGACGTACGATGAGGTGGTTTGTACTTTCTCAGACGTGAAAGAAGAAATAAAAAGACCAGCTGAGAAATTAATCCATGAAGTGCCGAGCCAAGTGAAACTGCCAAATGACGGCATACTTTTTGTGCGGCAATTGAACGATTCAAGGGTCGAAAAAATGCCTGAGGATAAGCATCAGTTCATTTTGCCGGAGAGTTTTATCAAGTTCCCGTTGACTGTACGGACGAGGCGTCCTGGTGATCGTATGTGCTATGAAGGTTTACCGGGCAGTAAAAAAATAAAAGACATATTTATAGATGAAAAAGTAACGCAAAAAAGACGGGATCAGTGGCCGATATTAACAAATCAGAGCGGCACCATTTTGTGGGTTATCGGACTGCGGAAATTTCCTTTTCAATATGCGGACGACGAACGATACTTGTTGTTTGAATATAAGGATCAAGATGTTTAAAATCAAGGAGGAACATTATGCAATATGATATAGAAGAAGTATTGATAACAGAGGCGGAAATTAAACAAAAATGTCAAAGCCTCGGTAAAGAATTGACAAAGGAATATGAAGGAAAGTTCCCCCTTGTCATTGGTGTATTAAAGGGTGCTACATTATTTATGGCAGACATTACCAGATATATTGAAACACATGTTGAAATTGACTTTATGGATGTTTCTTCTTATGGAAGCGGCGTTCGTTCTTCTGGAGAAGTGAAAATTGAAAAGGATTTGGATGCAAGTGTTCAAGGAAGAGATATTATTATTATCGAGGATATTATCGACAGCGGCTTAACGTTAAGCTACTTAGTCGATTTGTTTAAATATCGTCAAGCAAACTCAGTTAAAATCGTGACTTTATTAGATAAACCAACAGGCAGAACAGCAAAAATTAAAGCAGATATTGTTGGGTTTGAAGTCCCTGATGCCTTTGTTGTCGGTTACGGATTGGATTACGATGAAAAATATCGAAATTTACCATATATTGGTGTTTTGAGACCAGAAGTATACAGTGATTGATTACAGGAAAAACACCGTAGAGAACATAGATAGAATCGGTTTCAAAAGAAGAGTAATTCGTTGTACTTATTATTTTTTCTATGTTACGATATGATGGAGTTTTTCTCGTTTAGGAGGAGATTTTTAAATGGACCGGGTATTTCGGAATATATTGTTTTATGCACTGATTTTCTTAGTGCTTATCGGTGTTATTAGCTTATTTAAAGGACAGGGCGACAGCACGGAAGAGCTGGATGTCCAGAAATTTATGACACATTTAGAAGATGGCGACGTGTCGGAAATGACGATGGAGCCAAAAAATGAAATCATGAAAATAACGGGAGAACTTTCTAAAGACGATGAGGAATTTGTCGTTCAAGTACCCGACAATAATGATATTATTACAAACATCACCAACACAGCACAAGAACAAAGTGTGCTGAAAGTAGAGGAAGAAGAACAGCCTAGTGCGTTTGTGAACTTCCTGACAATGATGTTGCCATTCTTAATTATTGGTTTAATCTTTTTCTTTATTTTCACCAGGTCGCAAGGCGGCGGTGGCGGCGGTAAAGTGATGAACTTTGGTAAAAGTAAAGCGAAATTGTATACTGAAGAGCACACTAAAGTTCGCTTTAAAGACGTCGCAGGTGCAGATGAAGAGAAACAAGAACTGGTGGAAGTAGTAGACTTCCTAAAAGACCCTCGTAAATTTAAAGAGGTTGGAGCTACGATTCCTAAAGGGGTACTTTTAGTTGGACCTCCGGGGACCGGGAAAACACTGCTCGCTAAGGCGGTGGCTGGAGAAGCCGGCACTCCGTTCTTTACAATCAGTGGTTCAGATTTTGTGGAAATGTTTGTTGGTGTGGGTGCTTCTCGTGTAAGAGATTTGTTTGAAAATGCGAAAAAGAACTCCCCATGTATTATATTTATTGATGAGATTGACGCAGTTGGCCGTCAACGTGGTGCAGGTCTTGGCGGCGGTCATGACGAGCGCGAACAAACTTTGAACCAGCTGCTCGTTGAAATGGATGGTTTTGAAGGTAATGAAGGCATTATTCTCATTGCTGCAACCAACCGTCCGGATATTTTAGACCCGGCGTTGCTCCGTCCAGGACGTTTTGACAGGCAAATCCCTGTGAACCGTCCAGATGTAAAAGGCCGTGAACAAATATTACAAGTACACGTAAGAAACAAACCGTTAGCGAAAGACGTGGATTTAAAAACGATTGCTATGCGTACGCCAGGATTTTCCGGTGCAGACTTGGAGAACCTGTTGAATGAAGCAGCGCTAGTAACGGCGAGACATGATAAGACGAAGATTTCGATGTTAGAAATTGATGAGGCAATTGACCGTGTTATTGCTGGCCCTGCTAAGAAGAGCCGTGTAATCTCGGAAAAAGAAAGACAAATTGTCTCGCATCATGAAAGTGGTCATACCATCATCGGAATGGTGCTTGATGAAGCAGAAACAGTTCATAAAGTTACGATAGTTCCTCGTGGGCAAGCTGGGGGATATGCTGTCATGCTTCCGAAAGAAGATCGTTATATCATAACAAAACCAGAATTGCTTGATCGAATTACAGGATTACTGGGCGGACGTGCTGCTGAAGAAGTTATATTCGGTAAAGATAATGTCAGTACTGGTGCTTCAAATGATTTCCAACGTGCGACTGAGATGGCAAATAAAATGATTACCGAACTTGGTATGAGTGAGAAAATAGGAAATACCCAATTTAATGGAGGTGGCGGAGGAGGACCATTCCTTGGCCGCGATATTAGTGAAGGTAAAGACTATAGTGATGCGATAGCACATGAAATTGATAAAGAAACACAACGCATTATCGATACATGTTATCAAAGAGCACTTGATATCTTAACAGAGCATGAAGAACAGTTGAAAACTATTGCTGGTAAGCTTCTGGAAATTGAGACATTAACCGGAGAACAAATTCAATCTCTATTCGATACTGGTGAAATGCCGGTTACCGAAACAGAGGATGAACCGGAAGATGCTTCAAAAGAAAAAGCAGATCAAGAATTAGAAGATGCTGCAATCGATTATGAAAAAGCGAAAGAACATGCGGAACAGAAAGAAAAAGAATACGAAGAATCATGGAAAAAATCGCATGAATTAGACAAAGAAGATGATTCTTCAACGGAAGAGACCTCCGGCGAATCTGAAGAAAGCAGTTCAACTTACTCAGAAGAAACGGATTCAACAACAGAAACCGATGAAAAGTCAGAAACAGAAGATCCAAACGAAGATAAATAACAAAAAGAGGCCGGAACAAAGCCAGCCTCTGCTAAATAAAAATGCTTGTGTTTATCATATAAAGATAAGCACAAGCATTTTTTATGCTTTTAGGCGCGTGTGAGAAACATACTATTATTCTTTTGTATAAATATAGCTGAGATTTTCGCTATGGAGACGGAATGGTTGAGACATTCAACTGAGATTTAAGACAGTCTTATGTATATGCAGTTGATATACATTTATGATATAGTGGAAACCAGTAAAAGCAAGGGAGCGAAACGGATGATTTTTGTATTGGATATTGGAAATACAAATACGGTTTTGGGCGTTTTTTCAGAACAAAAGCTCATTCAAGAATGGACCATTCGTACGGACCGTTATAAAACAGAAGATGAGTTAGGTATATTAATTAAATCATTATTTGATTACAACCAGTTAGAAATGAAGGATATTCAAGGAATTATTATTTCATCCGTCGTTCCTCAAATGATGCGGGCGATTGAAGTCATGTGTATCAAATATTTTAATGTTACCCCGCTTATTGTAGGGGAAATGAATGTGCACTCGCACTTAGATATCCGATACCCGCGTCCCAGTGAAATTGGAGCGGATCGAATTGTAAACGCTGTAGCTGCCACTACTCTCTATCAAGGTCCTTTAATTATTATAGACTTTGGTACAGCGACGACTTTTTGTTATGTTGATAAACATCATGCTTATCAAGGTGGAATTATAACGCCTGGTGTGACCATCTCAGTAGATGCATTGTATAGTCATGCAGCGAAGCTTCCCAAGATTGAAATTCATCGTCCGGAGAAAGTGATTGGTGACTCGACAGTTGCGGCTATGCAGTCCGGAGTGTATTATGGGTATGTCGGTCAAGTGGATGGCATCGTCCGCCGAATGAAAGAAGAAGCAGAAACGGAAGCTTTCGTTATTGCAACAGGAGGACTCGCTAAGTTAATCGGACGTGGTTCTGAAACGATTGATGAAATTCATACGAACCTGACCCTGCTTGGTTTACACGAAATTTATCAAAAAAATATATCATAAAAGGAAGAGAATGATGCAAGATATGCTTATAAAAGCAACAGCGTTTAACGGAATGGTACGAGCGTATGCTGCGAATACAACGGCACTCGTTGGAGAAGCTTGCGAACGTCAGGATACTTGGGCTACCTCCTCAGCAGCTTTGGGAAGAACTTTGACGATAACAGGTTTAATTGCCGCCATGCACAAAGGAGAAGACACTGTAACGGTGAAGATAGAAGGTGACGGGCCGATGGGTGCTATCATAGTTGATGGACATGCAAACGGAGCTGTCAGAGGCTATACGCCTCATCCTCACATCGACTTTCCGTTGAATAGTGCCGGGAAGTTGGATGTCAAGCGAGCCGTAGGAGAGTCCGGCACCTTAAGCGTGGTAAAAGATTTAGGTTTAAAAGATTACTTTACGGGTCAAGTTCCTTTGGTTTCCGGTGAAATTAGCGAGGATTTTACGTACTACTTCGCAAATTCCGAACAGACTCCATCAGCTGTGGCAGCAGGCGTTATTGTAGATACGGACCTTTCGATAAAAGCTGCTGGTGGATTTATTGTTCAATTAATGCCAGGGGCAAGCGAAGAAGTGATTGATCAACTAGAGGAAAAAATCAATGAATTCCCTTCTATTTCTTCGTTAATTGAAGCAGGAAACAGCCCGGAAGATATATTGGCATTATTATTTAAGGATGCCGATTTACGAGTACACGAAAAAGCGCCGGTTTACTTTCAATGTCAATGTTCTCGTGAAAAAATGTTAACGGCGATTGAAGGGCTGGGCACCGAAGAAATCCAATCTATGATAGAAGAGGATCATGGAGCAGAGGCTACTTGTCACTTTTGCAATGAAACATACCAAGTAACAGAAGAAGAGTTGAAAAGTTTGTTATTCTAAAGAAGAAGCTTAAGAAAATGCAGGAAGTTCATCAAGTTCCTTCCCGCTTTTCTTGAGCTTCTTTTTAGTTTTCTAAATCAATAAATGATACGCTATCTATAGTAAGATTTCTTATGTAAGGGAGATAATAATTTGGAACAGTTAAATATTCCTGTATCTGCTTTAAATCTGGTTCCGATTCGCAAGGGAACAGATGCTGAACAAGCCATAGAAGATATGGTGGAATTAGCGCAAGCTCTAGACGAATTTGGATACAATCGATATTGGATTGCTGAACATCACAACACTTCTTCTCTTGTCAGTTCGGCAACTGTTATTTTAATGAAACATGCGCTGGAACATACGAAGAATATCCGCGTAGGCTCTGGTGGGATTATGTTGCCAAATCATGCGCCACTTGTAGTAGCAGAACAATTTGGGACAATGGCTACCATTTATCCGAATCGGTTGGATTTGGGTCTTGGACGTGCGCCGGGAACGGATATGATGACAGCAGATGCGCTTAGAAGGTCTTCGCATGACGCGGTCTTTCAATTTCCTAAAGATATTGAAGATTTACTAACTTACTTTGGTTCGGAAGAGAAGCAGCATTTTGTCCAAGCATTTCCTGGAGTAGGCACAGGAGTACCACTTTATATTTTAGGCTCTTCGCCTAATTCGGCTCAACTTGCAGCAAGACTTGGGCTTCCTTATGTATTTGCTGCTCATTTTGCACCGAAATTTTTAGAAGAGGCGTTGACGATTTATCGCGAAGAATTTCAGCCATCCGCATACTTGGATAAACCGTATGTCATGGTGGGATTAAATGTCATTGCGCAAGATACAGATGAAGAAGCATTTTATGAAGCGACAACGATGCAGCAATTTTTCTTAAATATTGTAAGAGGGAATCACGACACTTTGCAGCCTCCTGTTGAAGATATGAGAAGTTTATGGACGCCGTCTGAAGAACAAGCGGCGAATTCGATGTTCCGTGTTTCTTTAATAGGCGGCAAGGATAAAGTACGTGATGATTTACAGGCGTTTCAAGAGAAGTTCGCTGTAGACGAAATCATTGCGATTGCTTATATGTACGATAAAGAAAAGCAAAAACGTTCCTATGAAATTTTAAAAGAAATAACCAGCGAATAAAGTTACAAGCACCCAGAGATGGAAGGGAGCCTTTTAACAGGCTGTTTTCATTTTTTGGGTGCTTTATAATGTGTTTTAAAAAATAGAATCCAGCAATACTTGACATTAGACAGAGAGAATTGTATATTAAGAATAAATCCTATGAAGTTAGTAGGAATTGGAGGGTTCGAAATGAAAACCGTAAATAATATTACAGAATTAATCGGAGAAACGCCTATTGTAAAGTTAAATCAAAAAGAAGAAAATAGTGCAGACATTTATGTAAAATTAGAATATTATAATCCGGCAAGTTCTGTGAAAGATCGTATAGCCTTAGCGATGGTGAACGAAGCGGAGCAGAAGGGCAGAATCAAACCTGGAGATACGATTGTTGAACCGACAAGCGGGAATACGGGGATTGGATTGGCTTTAGTAGCTGCTGCAAAAGGGTATAAATTAGTCGTTGTTATGCCCGACACGATGAGTCAAGAGCGCCGCAATCTACTGCGCGCATATGGGGCTGAATTACATTTGACACCAGGTTCAGGCGGTATGAAAAAAGCAATCGAAAAAGCCGGAGAACTCGTAGAAGAATATGGCTACTTTATGCCACAGCAGTTTGACAATGAAGCGAACCCCAAAATTCATGCAGAAACAACTGGAAAAGAAATCGTAAGTCAAATGAGCGATGGACTGGATGGGTTTATCTCAGGTATTGGTACTGGAGGAACCATCACGGGAGCTGGACAAGTGTTAAAAGAGCATTTTAACAATGTGCAAGTGGTTGCTGTTGAACCGGAAGATGCTGCTGTGTTATCCGGGAAAGAACCTGGACCGCATAAAATTCAAGGGCTGGGAGCAGGATTTGTCCCTAAAGTATTGGATACAGACGTCTATGATGAAATCATGACTATTTCAAACGAAGAAGCTTTTGAAGCGGCTCGGGAAACAGCCGTTCAAGAAGGGATTTTAGGAGGCATTTCCTCAGGTGCAGCGCTCGCAGCGGCGAAGAAACTTGCAAATAAACTAGGAAAAGGGAAGAAAGTGCTGGCAATTCTCCCGGATTCTGGGGAACGCTATTTATCAACGCCTTTATTCCAATACGAAGACTGATTATCTCATATAAAACTGACCGAATCCCAAATGTCTGCCTTATGCTGACACTTGGGATTTTTTTATGTGAACAGAAATAGGCTGAGTGCTGTCGTTTGAATTGTATAGTAAAATGACGTGCGGTTCTGCTGGAATATGTTAAACTAAAGGGAACGCGTTATCAAACGTTCTTTTACAGCCAATGATTAAGTAAGAAAGAAGGAGTTGTCATGAAGATTCAATTGAAGTCAAGCATATTAGATATGACACAAAGGACGCAAATTATGGGGATTTTAAATGTCACCCCGGATTCATTTTCGGATGGGGGGCAGTTTAATTCCATCGATAAAGCTGTACAACAAGCGAAACAAATGGAGAGAGAGGGAGCCGACATCATAGATATTGGCGGTGAATCCACGCGGCCTGATCACGCGCCCATTTCTGAGACAGAAGAAATTGATCGAGTGCTTCCGCTTATCGAGGCTGTAAAGTCTGAAGTAAGTTTGCCTATTTCGATTGATACATATAAAGCAAAAACTGCAGAAAAAGCTATCGACAGCGGAGCGGATATCATTAATGATATTTGGGGGGCGAAGAAAGACCCGGAGATGGCGAAGGTCGCAGCACAAAAAGAAGTGCCCATTATTTTAATGCACAATCGAGATAACAAGACGTATCATTCCATTATAAAGGATATGATTCAAGATTTAACGGAAAGTGTCGAGTTAGTTAAACGAGCTGGCGTTCGAGAAGAACGAATTATTCTGGACCCGGGCATTGGCTTTGGCAAAGAATTAAAAGATAATTATACGGTGTTGCAAAAGCTTGATCAGTTAATTCATGCTTTTCCGTATCCATTTTTATTAGCTTCCTCGAGAAAATCGTTTATTAATCAAGTGCTGAACTTACCGGCAGATGAGCGGGACAATGCAACGGGAGCGACAACTTGTCTGGGGATTCAAAAGGGAGTAAACATGATTCGGGTTCACGATGTGAAGCGTCATGTGGAATTAGCGCGCATGACAGAAGCGATTTTGGGAGGAGCTGGTTCTATTGGATAAGATTAAACTGAATCAGCTGCAGTTTTACGGTTACCATGGGCTTCTTCCTGAAGAAAATAAATTAGGACAGCGTTTCATCGTTGACGCGGAGTTGATTGTTTCATTGAAAAAAGCCGGACAAACAGATGATATGAATGACTCTATAGATTATGGAAAGGCGTTTGAAGTGATTCAAGCCGTTGTAGAGGGAGAAGCGAAAAATTTAATAGAGGCTGTCGCCTCAGAAGTAGCTGCTGTATTACTGAAAACATTCTCTAAGCTGGAAGCGTGCCGAATACAACTTATCAAACCAGATCCTCCTATTCATGGGCAATACCAATCGGTTGCTGTAGAAATTTATCGAGAAAGAGGCGAATGAGAAGTGAGCCAACAAAAACATCAAGCATTCATAGCTCTTGGCTCGAATATTGAGCCTAGAGATCAATACCTCAGAAATGCTGTAAAAATGGTATCTAATCAAGGAGGGCGAATTTGCCAACAATCGTCCATTTATGAGACCGCTCCTGTCGGTTATGTCGAGCAAGCTTCTTTTTTAAATATGGTGATTGAAATCGAAACAACATTGTCGAGTATGGAACTTTTAGCCATATGCCAGGAAATTGAACAGGAATTAGGGAGAGTCCGTACTATAGATAAAGGCCCGCGAACGGTTGACCTTGACATTTTGCTGTTTAATAATGAAAATAGTGAGTTGAAAAAGTTAATATTGCCTCATCCGAGAATGCATGAACGTGCTTTTGTACTCGTTCCTTTGTGCGAAATTGCTCCAACACTCCTTCATCCAACAAATGGGGAGAAGATGGTATCACTCTTGCGTGGTTTACCAGAAGAAGCTTTGCAAGACGTGAAGCAATGGTCTGAAAAATGAAAAGTTTGTCTCGAAACAATGAAATCAAGAAAAATAGATGATAACTTTATTCGGTGAGATTGAAAAATGATGAAGAAAAAACAAGTTCAAAGATATAATGGAGGGATTTGGATTGTCAGAAGAATTAAATGAACAAATGCAAGTACGCCGTGAAAAATTAGAAGATTACTTAAACCAAGGGATAAACCCATTTGGAGAGAAGTTTGACCGCACACATTACGCGCAGAATTTACATGAGAATTATGAGGCATTCACTAAGGAAGAGCTTGCGGAGAAAGAGGTGGCAGTAACATTAGCTGGCCGTGTGATGACAAAGAGGGGGAAAGGGAAAGTAGGATTCACGCATGTGCAGGATTCGACAGGACAAATCCAATTGTATGTACGCAAAGACGAAATTGGAGAAGAAGCGTATGAGATATTTAAAACAGTAGATATTGGAGATATTATAGGTGCGACAGGGCTTGTTTTTAAAACGAAAGTGGGCGAATTGTCGATTCAAGTCAAAGAGTTCACTTTACTGTCTAAATCTCTCCGTCCCTTACCGGATAAATATCACGGCCTTCAAGATATCGAGTTACGATATAGAAAACGTTATTTAGATTTAATCATGAGCGAAGACAGCCGGGATACATTTATTCTCCGCAGTAAAATTATTCAAGCAATGCGTGAACATTTAAATGAAGTGGGTTTTCTGGAAGTTGAAACACCGATGTTGCATACAATCCCGGGAGGAGCAGCCGCGAAACCTTTTGAAACACATCATAATGCTTTGGAGATGGAACTCTATATGCGTATAGCGATTGAGCTTCATTTAAAACGTTTAATTGTTGGCGGACTGGAAAAGGTATATGAGATTGGGCGTGTCTTTCGAAATGAAGGAATTTCAACAAGACATAATCCTGAGTTTACCATGATCGAATTGTATGAAGCGTACGCAGATTATAATGATGTAATGGAACTTACAGAAGATTTGATTGCACATATTGCAGAGAAAGTACTGGGAACAACCAAAATTCAATACAATGAACAAGAGATTGACCTTGCACCTAGATGGAAAAGACTTCATATGGTGGATGCCATTAAAGAATATGTCGGGGTAGATTTCTGGCAGGATACTACAGATGAAGAGGCGAAAGCTTTAGCTAAAGAGTATAATGTTGAAATAACAAAAGATATGACGTATGGACATATCGTGAATGAGTTTTTCGAACAAAAGATAGAAGAACAACTCATTCAGCCTACCTTTATTTACGGACACCCTGTAGCTATTTCACCACTTGCGAAGAAGAATCCGGAAGATGGACGCTTTACGGATCGCTTTGAACTATTCATTGTTGGCCGTGAACATGCCAACGCATTTACGGAGTTAAATGATCCGATTGATCAGCGTGAACGTTTTGAAGCACAGGTAGCAGAACGCGATGCCGGTAATGAAGAAGCTCATTTAATGGATGAGGATTTCTTGGAAGCATTGGAATACGGAATGCCGCCAACAGGAGGACTGGGTATCGGAATTGATCGTCTAGTCATGCTGTTAACTGACTCTCCTTCCATTAGAGATGTATTATTGTTTCCACAAATGCGATCCAAATAAAAATGGGGAAATAACGGACCAAGCGGGAAATGAGAAATCATTTCCTGCTTGCCCCCATACTTCGTTGTTGTTTTGACAGGGTTTGTAGTGGGTTGGAAAAAGATTTTTAAAAACTTTCCTTTTTGTATTGCATTTATTAAAAGGTCTATGGTATATTAGTATTTGGCTTTTGAGAGAGGCAATGACAAGCGCCCAGCACGATACTGTATCACATAAAATTAATTTAAAAATATTAAGTGAAAGTGTTGACAAACAAAAGCGAATCATGGTATATTATAAAAGTCGCCATTTGGAGCGACGCCATAAAAGAAATTGAGAAATTTGCTCTTTGAAAACTGAACAAGAACAACCTAAATGTGAAAGAGGAAAGAAAAGTCAGTTGTGAAAACAATTTGCTTTTTTACCTCGTCAGAATAAATTTTGAAGCTAAGATAGTTATCTTTCTATGGAGAGTTTGATCTT
>DATGUO010000024.1:0-2691 GCA_035301305.1 Pseudogracilibacillus sp. | reverse complement strand
ACAACAACCATTGATAATAGAGACAGTGCAAAGAGTAACCAGAAATCCTGCTCCTTCTCCTTTTACTAAGCAAAATCTAAATTATTTCATTCTGTAATTTATGTATTATTTTTCTTCGTTTTAAAGGCTTCATGAAATAAGAAACTCTAAAAAGAGAGAGACAAAAGCATCCCATAATTAAAGGGGACATTGTGTTCACGAAAAAGAAACCTACTATCCCGATAATTGCCAACAACGGAGAAATAAAAAGGCTAATTATTTCTATTCGTGATTGTTTGATGCCTTTCTTTAAGCATTCTTCTAAAAAAGAATCATCTAAAATAATAGAGCGAGTTCTTTCCTCATCATAGTAATGTTTATAGAGTCTACCTGCACTATCATAACCGATAACTAAACTAAGAATAAATAAACTTATATCTATAATTAGATTATTATATTCTTGATAAAAATTATTTAAAAGATTCAATGTGATTATAGAAACTATACCGACCAAATAGAAATTTTGGAAAGTGTACCCTTTACTGGTCGGACTTTTGTATATGAGTCCATCGCTTTCATCGTAAAACAATGTGTAGAGATGATTTTTTCTATATAATTCGATTAATGAGCTTTTCATTTCTATCCTCCTACTAATATTCAACTAAAAATGCTACTTAAATAGCTCCCTCCCTCCTGGCAACATCAGCTGCAACAATTTGTGTACATTTCCACAAATCATTTGCACCTTCTTTAATAATATCCGAATGAGCATTAAATCAACCGGTATTTAAGAACCACTATCACGTCCTAAAGGGAATGAAAGACGATTTTTAATTCTTCACACTCTTCTTTTGAAAAAACTTAAAGCACCATAGATCCATTATTTTATTTCCACTCCTTGTTTTTTAATTTTTTTTCTTTCCTTCGCAGTTATTGGCTGATATCTTACATATTTCATATTCGCTTTCATAAAAAAGTACCGATGTAAAAACTTTGCTGCAAAATATGCACAGAAAATAACAAAGAGATAGATAGAAAAAATATGCAAAACATCATTTAAACCGTCTATTCTTTTGGTAATAACTGTAAATAGATAAGCCATGCCTGGCGTTGCACTTAACACTCCCGTGTATTTATCCTGATTACTTTCTTTTCTTTCTTTAATTGGATCACTAGCATATTTTTTTATTTGATACTTGACCAGTATGTAAGCCGACAAGATGGTAGTCAAAGTTATGATAATGTGTGAAACTACAGAGGTAATATGGAAATAATAATAGAGCATTCCCTGGAATGCAACAGATAAAGAAATTGCTCCTAATAATGACCAACATCCCATATATAATATTACCTCTAACTGAGTCGAGTACACATTTTTTACAAGAATTCTTATCAACCATACATGAATAAAAAGTATAAATGGAGAAGCGAACCATATAAATTCTATCTTAAATATACTTAATAAGCATGCAAATAAAGGTAAGTCGTACATACCGATAACCATTGTTGTTATAGACCATTTAGTATCTTTGACATCCAGTGATTCCAAATGATCACTAACATATAATGCTAAATCTTGATGCCTTGTTTCGGGGTTGATTTTCATATTCTTCCTCCTTCCTCATACCAATAAAATAATAAGACACCTTCTATTTAAACCAACCTGCTACTGTTTTTCCTGCACTTTTCATAGCATTAGTTCCAGCTTGAACACCATCTTTTATGAAATCTTTTGAATTTTTACCGGTATCGCCCCATTCTATATCTAAAGCAAAATCAACCGCCTCAGTTACCCCATACCCTATAGCTGCACCTGCTAATAAGGGCACACCAGCACCTACTAGAGCAGATGTAAGAGCTCCAGCACCAACCATTACTACAGCACCAGAACCAACATCAACTGCTGCATCTCCAACTACTTTTTGAGTAGACTCTCCATCTTGGATATTGTCTTTTAGGTTGAAACCCGCATCGATTGCAACACCAGCCCAACCAGCTTTCGATCTCAATGCACTTGTTGCTCCTGAAATAGGCTTCACTTTATCCGTAATTGGAACCTTACCACCCGATTTTCCTTTTCCAGCATGTTTGTCAATATTATCTTTATAATATATTTTATGACTTCTGTTTTTAGTATTACTGGGTTTTTGTATTCCTGCTACATCTGGGTTATGTACTTTATAACCGACTTTTCCCTTTCCTTTTGTTTTATAACGTTCAATTTTAAAACCTTCTTTTGTTAAACCATACGCCTTTAAAACACCTGAAAATTTTAATCCATGTTCTGTTGCTTTTTTAGAACCTTCTACCATGTCTTCCGGAAGGTCAATATTTTCAGCACCTTCTTGGGCCCCGTTTGCAATGCTTTTAAGCCCATGCATCACCTTTAAATATACTCCTCTATCAATTTTTCCATCTTTTAAATCTTGAAAAGCACTACTTAAAACATCTGATGCTTCATCTTTTAATTTTTTCGATTCCGTATCATTGCTTTCCTCTATTTCGGACATTGACAAATCATCGATATTATCTTCTGTAATTTCTGCAGAGGTTTCTGAAGTATCATTTTCTTTATCCTCATTATACCCTTGCAGTTTCTCCAGGTCCTTCATGTTTGAAGCCCCTTTGAAATCGGAAAAACGGGCGGAGCCTTTGCTGGTTTGAGCTTGTTCCATGACACTTTCAATCTGGCTTAACACAGTTTCTACGTCA
>DATGUO010000023.1:0-5892 GCA_035301305.1 Pseudogracilibacillus sp. | reverse complement strand
CCTAATAAAAAGTGAAAAAGTTTGAAAAAGAAATATTTGTAAGTGGTCATAGAAACAATTTAGGAAAGTAAATCGGGGTGGCACGAAATTGGTTAAAAAAAGCAAAGTAAGAGATATGGACGTTGTTGGCCATTTATCGGAACTTCGTAAAAGATTGATGCTCACAGCGTTCATTTTTATCGTGTTCTTTATTTTAGCATTTGTTTACGTAAAAGAAATTTATTCATTATTTGAAAGAGGTATGGATTTCCAATTAACGGTGACCAGCCCAGGGGATATTATTTGGATTTATTTAATGATATCGGCCTTAATCGCTGTCGTTGTCACGTTACCAATTCTTGCCTTGCAAATTTGGCTGTTTATCAAGCCTGGGCTGACAAAGCCTGAGCGAAAGGCTTCGCTCGGATACATCCCGGCAATTTTTATTTTATTCCTAATCGGATTAATATTTGGGTATTTAATGTTTATTAAACTCATATTACCTTTTTTGTTATCATTAAACGAAGGGCAGTTTAATGAACTATTTACCGTCGAGAGGTATTTTCGGTTTATGTTCCGCTTGATTATCCCATTTGCATTATTGTTTGAAATACCAATTGTTATTATGTTTTTAACAAGTTTAGGAATTCTTACACCGGACTTCTTACGCAAAACTAGAAAATACGCCTATTTAATCCTGCTGATTTTAGGGGCGCTCGTTACGCCGCCTGATGTTATTTTACAATTAACCGTTGCAATACCACTGTTTTTACTATACGAGGTCAGTATTTATTTATCAGTAATCGTATACCGTAAAAAACAAAAAAGACATGAGGAATTTATGAAAGAGGGGTAAGTTGATTGCCGCTCTTTTTTCTTTCATGAAATAATCATGAAAGAGTCAGATAACTGTCATTTCCACATGATGTTTCATTTGATAGAATATAATTATAAGTTTGTAGGAGTGAAGTGAATGGAAGAAGTCAGTATATTTTTAGCGTTTGGAGCCGGATTTTTATCTTTTATTTCTCCATGTGTCTTGCCACTATTCCCTGTATTTTTATCGTACATAACAGGGATGAGTGTGAGCGAATTAAATGATGATAACAAAACCCTTACTAAAAGAGCGATGTTTCACACCGTGTTATTTTTATTAGGATTTTCCAGTGTTTTTGTCATGATTGGGTTTACCACGACATTAGTGTCGGACTTATTTACCATGTATCAGGAAATTATTCGTCAGATTGGCGCCATATTGATTGTATTTTTTGGTTTAGTCATCGTCGGCGCGTTGAATTTTGATTTTTTAATGAAGGATCGTAAAATCAATTTTAAAAATCGACCAACAGGTTTTATCGGTTCTTTCTTCGTTGGAATGGCGTTTTCCATGGGCTGGACGCCATGCACCGGGCCTATTTTAATGGTCGTGTTAAGTCTTGCAGCACAGCAGCCGGAAAAAGGGATGCTTTTGATGATTAGCTATGTGCTCGGCTTTGCTATTCCATTTTTAGTCTTATCATTCTTTATCGGTAAGATGAGCTGGATTAAAAGACATAGCATGAAGCTTGTAAAAGTGGGCGGTTATGTCATGATTGTCTTCGGTGTAGCTTTATTTTTTAATTGGATGACGAAACTAACATCACTGCTGTCTGAATGGGCTGGATTTTCTGGATTTTAATCAGTTTCTTTTCACCTGTCTTTTGTTTATAATAGTTTCATAAATTGTTATAGTTTAAACAAAGGATGTCGATTGTATTGAACCAGACGATATTATTTACTGCAAGTTCCATTATAGCCGTATTTATGGCGGTTTCGATGATTTTTGTACGAATGAGAGCAGCTAAAAAGCCTACAAACGCAAAGAAAATTATTTTACCGCCTATATTTATGAGTTCTGGTGCGTGTATGTTTTTCTTTCCGGAATTTCGGTTGACAGGTGTTGAAATATTGGAGGCTGCAGTAGTAGGTGCTCTTTTTTCGATATTATTAATTAAGAATACAAAGTTTGAGATTAAAGAAAATGATATTTTTTTAATCCCCTCTAAATCGTTTATTTTTATATTAGTTGGACTTTTAATTGTTCGTACGGTTATTAAAGTAATTGTGGGATCCACTATTTCTTTTGGAGAAACGAGTGGAATGTTCTTTTTGTTAGCTTTCGCGATGATTGTAACGTGGAGAATCTTCATGTTAAAAAAATATAAAAAATTAGCCAACGAGTTAAGTAAAATGAAAACATACGCCTAATTAATTAGACGTATGTTTTTTAAATGCTTCATATCTGATTTTCCAGTCTTTTTGATAGTCGTTTTTGGAAAGTAAGAAAAATCGTTCGTAAGGCGTTACATCGATATTTTTTTCTTTTAATTTTTTTCTTAAAAATCGGTGATCACGTTTGGGAGTACCGATAATATAACCTTCAATGAGAACGTCCTGATTAATTTCAGTATATTGCTTTTCTAAAGCGAGCTCACCTATTTTAGCAGCAATCGATTGCCTCGCCACATCACGAAATAGCTCCGGAACCGGAGAAACCAATTCGTCTAATAACTCTAATTCTTCCTGATTCCACATATGTTTTGTCTTTTCAATAAAATAATGTTGCCAGTCCATTTCAGAATTGCCATCTTCTTTAGGGATTTGTTTTAAAAATTTACGAAACATAAAGAATCCGCCAATCCCAAGGAGGGTCAACAATAAAAAAGTCCAAATAACGATAAGGTATTCGAGAAGGATATCCATTTTGTCTTCATCCTTTATTTAAATTACTTTCTATTGTTATCATAGGATAAAACCAATATATTTTCCATTGATTTAAGAGTTTGAAGTTAAAAGAGAAAACCAAGTTAACAATACTCCGCGATTCAGCAGAGGAATGAAAGATTTAGAGTACATTATATCATGAAAGGTCAGGTTTTAGAAAAATATAACTCTAAAAAATTTGGCAGGCCATATAAGTAAGAATAATAAGGAATCATAACTATATAATATAGGCTTTTCTTTATTAAAAAGTTGTCTTATCGCCGAAATTCAGATAGACTTATTAAAGAAAGCCTTTTTATGTTGCTTGAAGAAGAATAAAGAAAACTTAATGGAGAAAGGAGTCATTTGAATCATGGGAAATGAGAAAACATTCCGTTCACAGAAACAATTTGATTTAAATGGAAAAACGTATAATTACTATGATTTAAAAGCAATTGAAGATGCTGGTTTTGGTAAAGTCAGCCGTTTACCATTTTCAGTTCGTGTGTTGTTGGAATCAGTGATTCGTCAACATGATGGAAGAGTGATTAAAGATGAACATATTGAAGGTTTGGCGAAATGGGGTACTGAAGAAGGCGAAACAGATGTACCATTCAAACCGTCACGAGTTATCCTGCAAGACTTTACAGGGGTACCGGCAGTAGTTGATTTGGCCTCGCTTCGTAAAGCGATGGTTGATATGGGAGGAGACCCGCAAAAAATCAACCCGGAAGTGCCTGTAGACTTAGTTATTGACCACTCTGTCCAAGTAGACGAGTACGGTACACCGAGTGCATTACAAGCGAACATGGATTTAGAATTTGAGCGAAACAAAGAACGCTATCAATTTTTACACTGGGCGCAAAAAGCATTTACCAACTACCGTGCAGTTCCACCAGCTACAGGGATTGTTCACCAGGTAAACTTAGAGTATTTAGCAGATGTCGTTCATGCAAATGAAAATAGTGAAGGTACATACGACATGTTCCCGGATACACTTGTGGGAACCGATTCCCATACTCCTATGGTTAACGGTTTAGGTGTACTGGGCTGGGGTGTTGGAGGTATTGAAGCAGAAGCTGGAATGCTTGGACAACCGTCGTACTTCCCGTCTCCTGAAGTGATTGGTGTTAAATTCACTGGAAGCTTCCCTGAAGGGACAACTGCTACTGACCTGGCTCTAACAGTGACACAGAGACTACGGGAAAAGCATGTAGTTGGAAAATTTGTCGAATATTTTGGACCTGGTCTGAAAGATATGCCTTTGGCTGATCGGGCAACTATTTCCAATATGGCGCCGGAATATGGTGCAACTGTCGGGTATTTCCCTGTAGACCAGGAAAGCTTGAATTATCTGCGGTTAACCGGACGTGACGAAGAACAGATTAAAATTGTCGAGGAGTATTGTAAAGCGAATCATCTATGGTATGACTCGGACGAACAGGAAGATCCTGAATACTCTGATGTAGTAGAAATAAATCTTTCAGAGCTTGTACCAAATCTTGCGGGGCCTAAGCGTCCACAAGACAGTATTCCTTTAACGGATATGCAGAAAGAGTTCAGAAAAGCTGTTACAGCTCCTGAAGGAAACCAAGGTTTTGGTTTAGACAGCTCAGAATTTGATAAAGAAGCAACTGTCCACCATCCTAACGGAGAGACTTCTGTCATGAAGACTGGTGCCCTTGCAATTGCAGCTATTACTTCTTGTACGAATACATCCAACCCGTATGTCATGCTGGGTGCAGGACTATTAGCGAAAAATGCTATCGAAAAGGGATTGAAAGTGCCTGAGTATGTAAAAACATCTCTTGCACCTGGTTCAACAGTTGTTACACGTTATTTGGATGATTCAGGATTATCGAAATACTTGGATGAACTAGGATTTAATTTAGTGGGTTACGGCTGTACAACTTGTATTGGTAACTCTGGACCTTTACGTGAAGAAATCGAACAAGCAATTATTGATTCGGATTTAACCGTTTCGTCTGTTCTTTCTGGAAACCGTAACTTTGAGGGGCGAATTCATCCATTAACGCAGGCGAACTACCTGGCTTCTCCGCCATTAGTTGTGGCCTATGCATTAGCTGGATCCGTAGATTTCGATTTAAATAACGATGCATTAGGTAAAGACAAGGATGGAAATGACATTTATTTAAAAGATATCTGGCCGCCAATGAGTGAAATTAAAGAAACAGTAGAGTCTGTTGTTAATCCGAAAATATTCCGTGCTGAATATGATAATTTATTTGAATCCAACGAGAAATGGAATCAAATCCAAACAACAGATGAACCATTGTATAAGTGGTCCGAAGATTCTACTTATATTCAAAATCCTCCATTTTTTGAAGGGTTATCCCGTGAGCCGGAAGCTATCGACTCGTTAAATGGAATGCGCGTATTGGGTTATTTTGGAGATTCTATTACAACGGACCATATTTCTCCTGCAGGTGCTATTGCAAAAGATATGCCGGCAGGTCAGTATTTACAGGATAACGGTGTATCACCGCGTTACTTTAACTCGTATGGTTCCCGCCGCGGTAATCATGAAGTAATGATGCGAGGAACTTTTGCGAACATTCGTATTCGGAATCAAATCGCTCCAGGAACAGAAGGCGGTTATACAACGTACTGGCCGACTGGTGAGGTCATGCCGATTTATGATGCAGCAATGAAATATAAAGAAGATAATACCGGTCTCGTTGTCCTTGGCGGTAAAGATTACGGCATGGGCTCATCTCGCGACTGGGCTGCGAAAGGTTCGATTCTTTTAGGCGTTCATGCGGTTATTGCAGAAAGCTATGAAAGAATTCACCGCTCTAACCTTGTCATGATGGGTGTTCTTCCACTTGTGTTTGAAGGAGATGAAAACGCAGAGAAGCTAGGCTTGGACGGTACTGAAACCATCGATATTCAAATAGATGAAAATGTAAGTCCTAACGACTTAGTTCCAGTAACAGCGACTCATCCAGAAGGCAAAGTGACTCACTTTAATGCTGTTGTTCGTTTCGATAGTGACGTTGAAAAAGACTATTACCGTAATGGTGGTATTTTACAACTTGTACTTCGCGAACGTATGGAAGAAAGCTAAATATTATTTTATACAACACCTCTATGTGCTTCTATATGTAAAGCCATAGAGGTGTTTTTTTCAGAAAAAGTACGGATGTTTAA
>DATGUO010000022.1:0-4967 GCA_035301305.1 Pseudogracilibacillus sp. | reverse complement strand
CATGATTACAAAAATACTCAACTCTCTGTACATCTAATTTATTATTAGATGTATTTTCATTGTAAAACTGCTAAAATAAAGCCGTTGCGCTAAATAACTACTTTTCAATTTACGAAGAAAGGATTGATAAAATGACAGAAGCAGAAGAAACGGCAATGGGGTTAATAATCATTGTGTTAGCGCTAGGTTATTTACTTCTTAATTTGATATTGTATATTTTCCATTCTATTGGTGTTCAAAAGATTGCTAAAAGACAAGGGGTGAAATCACATTGGGCAGCTTGGATACCAATCGTGAGCAGTTTCCTTTTTGTCCATTTAACAGAAAGCATTGTACACAAACCCTTAAAAGGAAATATGGTCTTACTTTACGGTGTAACGCTTGTCACAGCCTTTTTAGGTGGTTTTTGGAAACTTCCCTTTTTAGCTATTTTCAGCATTATAACTATTATTTATGCTTTTTATTTTCTTGCTAAAAGATATTCAAAGCGATACATCGCTCACTTTGTGGTAGCAGTCATCACTTTAGGAGCATCAGTATCTATTTCTGTTTTTATCTTTAGAAATAATGAAGATACAAATGATTTCAAAAATCAAATAATAGAAAATGAACAATAGGCAATTCAGTAACACAACTTTATGATACATATGTTAATTAAAACAAAAGGCGGCTGGCAAATATCCAAGCCGTCTTTTACACGGTACATAGAAGAGTTAAATACACTGTATACATCTCACATAACGTTATTTGATGACAGAAAGCACGACTATCAAGATAACGCCGATGTTTTATCCTTCTATATTCGAAGAAATCTTAATTACAAAGTTCACTCGACAAGAGTTATCCGTCTCACATGAGAGTGCTTGAAGCTAAATTATGTTTTATTCACTTACAAGCATTAGAGAAACCCTCCCTTCCAGATTCAGAATTTCTTTCCATTTTAACTTCACATTCTTTTCAATTAATTATATGATAGATATTATACTTTCATTACGGGGAGGAACATTTCATGAATCCATTCGAAAAATCAGCTGCTTTGAACAGGCTTCCAGAACAATTTTTCGCTCAATTAGCCAATAACATTCAAAGTCACGCTCAAAAAGGGCATGATGTCATTGATTTAGGTCGAGGCAACCCTGATACAAAAACACCTGATTACATCGTAAAAGCGTTGCAGGAAGCTGCGGAAGAACCTGCCAATCATAAGTATGCTCCTTTTCGCGGCTTTGCATATTTCAAGGAAGCCATTGCAGCCTTTTATAAAAACGAGTACAACGTAGATATCGACCCTGAAACAGAAGTATCTGTTTTATTTGGTTCTAAAACTGGATTAATTCATCTTAGCCAGTGTTTATTAAACCCTGGTGACACTGCTTTATTACCTGATCCGGGCTATCCTGATTATGAAACAGGGATTGCGCTTGCAAATGCAAAGATGGAAACTTTCCCACTGCTGGAGAAAAATAATTTCCTGCCTGATTACCAAACGATCAACCCTGAATTATTGGATAAAGCCAAGCTCATGTTTTTAAATTATCCGAACAATCCAACAGCTGCGACAGCTGACGAGACCACATTCGATGAAACTGTTGCGCTGGCTAATAAACATAACTTTGCTGTTATTCATGACTTTGCCTATGGTGCTTTTGGCTTTGATGGCGAAAAACCAGTCAGTTTTTTGCAATCAGCCGGCGCGAAAGAAGTTGGCGTGGAGACATATACGCTATCAAAAACCTATAACATGGCTGGCTGGAGAGTTGGTTTCGCTCTTGGGAATCCATCCATCATCGAACATATTAACCAACTGCAAGATCATATGTATGCAAGTATTTTTGGAGCTGTTCAATCAGCTGCTGCCAAAGCATTAACGACAGACCAGCAATTCGTTCAAGAACTCAACGAAATGTATGAAAATCGCCGGAATGCGTTTATTGGAGAGTTACATAAAATCGGCTGGAAAGTCACTCCGCCACCTAGTACATTTTTTTGCTGGCTTCCTGTACCAGAGGGATATACTTCAGAAACGTTTGCAGAACTTTTATTAACTAAAGAACATGTCGGAGTAGCCCCTGGAAATGGATTTGGAGACTTCGGGGAAGGTTATGTCCGGATTGGACTCTTGGATACGGAAGAAAGACTAATCGAAGCTGCACAGCGGATTGGGAACTTAGGTATCTTTTCCTGAACCCAATTCCAATCAGTATTTTAGAGGAGGCTAACGATGTTTATTGCTATTATGAGTTATGTCGCTGCAATGGTATTTAGCTTTGCTTTAAATATCTTTCTTTTATACCGCGTAGAGAAGTCAGGTGTGAAACGTTGGGGCGCAACAGGAAAGTTATTTAAATACAAAGAATAATAGGGTCTTCCAGCAAAAATCACCGTTTGGTCATGCTACGTCTGAAGGCACATAGCAAAACGTATTATCGCTACTAATTTGTTCATAAAGGAGTGGAAAAACCGTGGGCTGGTATATAGGTGTTTTTATTATTTATGTTCTCTTTCTTATTTGGACGAACATAAAAAGCTTGCAGCAAGCAGAATCGTTAGATGATTATACAACAGGCGGCCATCGAATGGGACTCCTTTTAGGAACAGGAACAACGACAGCAACTTGGGTGAGCGCCGCTTCCGTTTTAGGAATTCCTGGATTTCTTTACAGTTCAGGAGTTTCAGCTGTCATTGGCTGGATGGCGGGATGGGCTTTTGGTGGAGCCTTAATTCCACTGGTTGCTTATAAAATCCGCCGGCCGAAAAAGCCTGCGCGTACGTTTCCAGAGTTCATTCGTTTTCGTTTTGAACCCTTTAAAAAGAAAAGTCCATTGCAGGCAATCGTTGGCGTTCTTATGTTTATTGGTTATTTATTATTAGTAAACGTTCAAGTGAATGGCTTTGGTATCGTCTTTTCTTCCATTACCGGCATCGATTATAAAATAGCGATATTCGGTTTTCTTATTTTTATTATTATTACCAGTCTCGGCGGATTCTGGTCCATTGCAGGCACTGATACATTAAATTCTGCACTTATCGCTCTCGGATGTATCCTTGCAAGTGTTGTCGTTATTGTTCAAACGGGCGGTATTCAAAATATTATCGATACATTAGCTACAACAACAGCCCCTACCATGGAAGGCGGGCCAGCATTAGAAAAAGGCGTCCTGTTAACACCAACCGGGACTTTTGGACTTGGAATGCTCATGTCTATTTTCATTTCCAATTCGATGGGAACCCCTGCTTCACCACACTGGGTTGCCAGACAATTGGCACCGCAAAACATTAAGATAGCCATTTTGCAGATCATGTGGACCATTGTAACCTTATTATTCATCTGGGTGCCTCTCATGTTTTTAGGGCTCGGCGCAAAAACATTAATCCCCAGCATCCCGGAAGGCAAAACAACGGATTATATTATTCCGCTGATTTTGCAAGAACACACACCTGATATTATTGGAGCGATTACGCTCGTCGCCATTAGTGCTGCAGCTATTTCAACAGCAAATTCCATGTTACTTCATTGTGCGACTTCTTTATATTATGATGTGTACTTAAACATCTTCCCAAATAAAATAACTGACCACGCTTTTAAAAATTGGTTAAGGATAAGTGTGTTTGTTATCGCCTTTATTGCTGTCTTACTGGCAATCAATCCACCGTGGTTTATGGCAATGGGCTTTACGTACATTTATGGTGGATTTGGCTCTGCTTTCTTCTTGGCCGTTTTCTTAGGATTATATTGGAAACGAATGAATCAGGCCGGAGCTTATGTCAGTATTTTCGTCGGTGCTATTATGTACGTATATGCAGAAGCCTCGGGAACGGCAATTCCAGCATTCGTCATCGCAGTTACTTCTTCTCTTGTTGCTTCATTAATTGCTGTATATGCAACAAAACCTGCGCCGCTTGAAGGGTATGAACCATACTTCAATGCTGAAATAAGCGAATCAACAGAACAAACGATTGAAGCATCCAGGTATGCTGGAAAATAGTTCTTCACTTATTAACAGCGGGCATTTAGCAATATTCTAAATGCCCGCTGATTGCTTATATACAAGCGAGTGTTTTATACGCTAATACGCAGATCTTCCAGCTCCTTTAATGAACACTTTTAGTCTCAAATGTGAGTCCAACAACTGTCAAAATGTATACTGACGCCAATAGAAACGGCAATGATATAAATGCCTGCTCTATAAAAATATACCCGAAAATCAAAGACACCGCAGCCGTCAGAACAGTAAAATAACCATATGTTTTACTATTATAAATCCATATATAAGGTAAAAAATGAGAGGCTGCCAATACTCCTATAGCCGTTGGAAGCAACTGATAATTTTCTATATACAGGATGATCCAAATCAATAGATAAAAGGCTTGGATGCCGCCGGTAATTCCGCTAAGCTCTCCTAAAGGATTTTTACTGAACAAATTTGCTTGCAAGAGACGGCTAATGAGTATCGCCAGCGGGAAAATACTTCCCAAACCAACTAAGTAACACAAAGCGAGCAACTGGTCACTCTCAATAAAGAGGCTTAATAAGCCCATCATCAGCCAGTACATTGCTCCTGCGTAAAGAAAAGCAGACCCTTTCTCAGCTTCTTTTATGATCTCTGATTTTAATTGTTGTAAAGTCTGATCTTCATTATTCACTTTCTTCATCCTCGTTTATGAGACTTTCACCAAATTTCCTACGCATCGACTTTATAAAATGCTGCACATTTGTTGTTTGTTCATATAATAAAGCTTCTGCATTTTCCATACATTCTTCCAACGTTAACACGGAAGTTACAGTGGAAAAACATCCCGTAAACCGTTCTCTCACTCTATCCATGTCCCCTTGTAAGCTTCCGGATATTAAAATTGTCGGCACGTTATGCTTTTGAGCTTTTCTTGCTACGTAATCTGCGGTTTTTCCATATTCTATTGTTTGTTCGTCTGTTTGCCCCTCGCCAGTAAAAACGACATCCGCTTCT
>DATGUO010000021.1:0-10733 GCA_035301305.1 Pseudogracilibacillus sp. | reverse complement strand
TGCCGGCTCCTCGGTCATTGCTGCATTCACGAACAAGAAAAAAGCTGCTAAGAGATGAGGAGCGATTGTTAACAGAGGCAGCCAGCCGATACAAGACGCAACCATTCCTATGACACTGCCCGACTTTGCTCCACGGTCTTTTTTAGTCATCATAAAAGTAAAGAGGTGGAGCACAAACATAATTGGTAAAACGATATAATGAGAACCTAACACAATCGAGACGCCTATTGCAGGAAGAGCTAAAATAACTTCAAGCGCTCCCGTAATCCATTTTAATGTTTTTGAGCGAAACATTTGAATCACCTTTCTTTTGTATAGAGTATACTTCGCTTGAGTCAAGGATTCGCAACGGTGTAGTTTTCTCCAACAGAAATAAAAAGAGAAAACTTAGTTGAAAACCACGAATCTTTTAATCCGATGTGCTATTTTACGTCTGCACTTATATGCATGAAAGGACGAAGATGTGTCTATTCCCTTATTGTGCCATGAATTGTTCATTTATGCATCTCTTCCTGTTTTGTGTTACTAAAACCAGAATTGTGTATATGGACAAAATTGGCAAACCTTGATGCGGGAAACACTCCTTCCTTGTTTGCCGAATTGATTTTGTTTATACTGTAGACAGATGAGGAAGGGGCTTTTACTATGACAAACCAGTTAGCGAATAAAATTGATCACACATTATTGAAACCGGAGAGTACGGAAGAAGACATTTTACAAATCTGCCAGGAAGCAAAAGACCATGATTTTGCTGCGGTATGTATACAGCCTTATTGGGTACCGTCAGCTAATCAAGCATTGCAAGGAACAAAAGTAGATATTGCCACAGTCATTGGCTTTCCGCTTGGTGTGACGAGTACTTTTACAAAAATAGCAGAAACACGAGATGCTATAGCTTCAGGAGCTACTGAAATCGATATGGTCATTAACTTAGGAGCATTGAAATCGCATCAGGACACCATCGTTGTCTGGGATATCAATCAAGTCGTTGAAGCTGCGAAAGGACAAGCCTTAGTGAAAGTTATTATCGAAACAGGTTATTTATCTGAAGATGAAAAACGTCGTGCTTGTATCCTGGCAACAGAAGCAGGTGCTGATTTTGTGAAAACATCGACTGGGTTTGGCCCGGGCGCTGCGACCATAGAAGATGTGGCTTTAATGCGCAAAACAATCGGTGAGGATATGGAAGTTAAAGCATCAGGCGGTGTCCGTGACAGAGAGACAGCAGAGGCGATGGTAGAAGCAGGGGCGTCTCGGATTGGAGCATCTGCAGGTATTGCCATTGTATCCGGAGAAGCTGGAAATGAAGCGTACTAAATCATTTAAATAACATTCAAAAACAGCAGCTCTTTTTTATGAGGAACATCAGAACAAATACTGCTGTAATATAGTAATAGAAAAATGGCAAAAGCCGAACAGTATTTTGACAACTGTTCGGCTTTTTTTAGTGGATAAAAAAAGGTGAAATGATACTTCTGCATTATGGAGTCCGTGTTAGGTTTTGAGCATTCAAGTTATCATTGCTTTGATTCCTGTATAAGAGCATCTATGGCATTTATTAGTAAAAGTTTATCGAATATCACATTTTCTAAAAATACAGGAACACAATTCATGTAAGAGACAATATTAATGCTTCAGAGGACCGCCGAGTGCATCAATAAAGTGAGGTGTAAAAGTTCCTGGCCCATTCACGCCGTACAGGGTAGCGGCCTTTTCGGCAGTGTCTCCGAAAAACTGTGCAGCTTCATATGCTGCTATAAATTTAGGGGTGTCTGTTGTGAGACAAGCGGTCAGCAGCGATCCTAATAAACAGCCGGCTCCGGTTATTCTTGCTAAATAAGGATGTCCTGTATGATTAGCTGTCACATCAGAAAATTCTGCTATTAAATCTGCTTTACCTGTAACAATGGCAACGGTATTGTATTGTTTGGCAATACGTAAGGCGATAGATTCTCGTTTTGAATAATCCTGTTCAGCTGAGTTGGTATCTCTTGCACTCCAAGTGACATCAGCTATACAGGCCATATCTTCCGGATTTCCTTTGATAGCTGTAAAGGAAATCGTTTCTAAAAGTTTTTTAACGAGACGATGATGGAAAGAACTGTGAGCAGCGTCTGCCGGGTCAAGCACAATAGGAATTCCCCGTTTATTTGCTTCTATCCCAGCTAATATCAAGGGTTCCAGCTCGCTTGCTTTGGTCGATCCCATATGGATAAAAATACCATCTGCGGAAGCTGCGATTTCTTTTGCTTCTTTTGGTTCTCTGGAAAAGACAGCTGTATTGCCAAAAGAGGTTAAACCATCCGCTGTAAAACGTTGATGGGAAAAATCTATTAAATGATAAATGTTCAGCCGTTTGTTGCGGGCTGATTGAATTGATTTCATTTTGTTTCCTCCCTCGAACTTTCTATCCGATGTATTGTATAATGATATATGTATAAATGTTCAGCAGATTTCAACTTGCAAATTATTGGAAAGGCTTGTTGTTGCGGAACAGCGCGTTAGACAAATGAAAGCAGCCTGAATAAACGTTTTCATTTTGTATGCAGCAATCGGGAAGCGGGTGCTGTATAATTCTCTTTCACCAGATGAAAGATACCTTCGCTGTTCGTTAAGTGAATAGGTTTAGTATACCAAAGAATGAAAAGAATGTCGCTTTTGGCTTACATAGCAATAATGTTAAGCGCTAAAAAATCTATAGCGTTATGGCGATTATTATATTCTTTTTTATGTTCGGTACAACGTCGCATGAACTGATTTCAATTATTGGAAAAGGCACTTGCCAGGTTTTGCAGCGAACATTTTCATTCTTTTTAAGAAGAAAGCAACCGTTATAAAATCTTACTTCTCCGAAAAATGTCTCCTATAAGAAAAAGAGATGAGGAGAGCCATTAAAAAAGGAGGCAAAAGATGGAGACAAACTATTTTGTAGGCTGGGGGACATTATCGCTTATTAACGCTGGTTTAGCACAAGGGAAAAATCGCAGCGGGTTCAACTGGTTTTTGGTATCTCTTTTTTTCGGCCCACTTGCTACATTTTTTCTAGTGCTGATGGAAAAACAATAAAAACAAAGAGAGCTGCAGATGCCCCAGCTCTCTTTTTAAAAGAAAAATGCGCTTCGACATCGAGTTCCTCACCTCATCTGGCATTTAAGTATTTCTCTGATACGGTATAAAAAGTCGCTGCTTGGCTTTTGCATAAGCTAGTCGGTTTTAACGAAAGGACTTGCGCTTTTCTTATTATTTAGAAAGGGAATTCGTTAGCAATACTTTTTTCTTATAGTGCTTCTCAGCTTGCAAGAAGACGATTGTTCTCCTTTATTCTTTCTCTATTTCTGGACTCCTTTGAATGATGGGGGCTATCCTTGTTCATTCGTCTTCTATTTCATGATTTCTCTGAATGACGGGCGCTATCTTTAATCATTGTGCCTCTGTTTCGTGATTTTTTCGAATTACGGGCACTATCTTTATTTATTCGACCTCTGTTTCATGATTTCTCTGAATTGCGGTCACTATCCTTATTCATTCGTCCTCTGTTTCATGATTTCTCCAAATTGCGGTCACTATCTTTAATCATTGTGCCTCTATTTCGCGTTTTCCTTGAATTACGAGCACTATCTTTTTTACATGCTGCCATTTTTAACCAAGACGGCTTTAATTTTCGTATAAGTGTAGCTTTCTGGTAATTGTTCTTTGATTGGTTTTAAGCGATTTTCTTCAGCCTTTTCCCAGGCGCCTAAAATGGCTTCTTCTTCCGCTTCCGTAAAGAAAATCTCCCAGGCAATGGTCGACCCCTCTTTGTACGCTTTAAATAAATGATTTTCGATCGTTTGTGTACTCATTCCCCTTATTCCGGCAATATCCTGCAAGGACTTTCCATTTTGAAACATCCGGTAACTCTCCCGATGACTCGGTTCGGTGCTTTTTGGCGACGGAGCAGTTGCCGCTGGAGCGGAGGTACTGTTAATCGCTATTTTCTTTTTGACTTCAGGGTGTTCTTTCTGGAATTGCTGAATGGCTGTTAGGAATGTTTCCCCATATTGGTCGTATTTCTTTTCCCCAATGCCTTTTATGTCCAGCATTTCTTCTTGTGTTGCAGGGATGTAGCGGCATAATTCACGTAAAGTGGCATCGGTAAATAATACGTAAGGCGGCACTCCCTGTTCGTCAGCCATTTCTTTACGCAAGGTGCGGAGACGTCCAAATAATGTTTCATTGTAGTCCGCTGCTTCTGTCCTGGCAACAGGTGCCGTATACATCCAAATTTGACGTTTTCCTGTTAAGACATCTACAGACCCGGCGTTTAATTTTAATGTTGGAAACTTTCCTTCTTCCACCGCCAGCACTTGCTCGGCAATGAGAAACTGAATCCAGGCGATAATCTCTTTTTCTGTATAGTTGGCCAGCAATCCATAAGTTGAAATGCGGTCAAGATGGAAAGAACGGATTTTTTGAAGTTTTGACCCCAACAGTACTTTGGCGGTCATCGTCGTGCCAAATCGTTCCTCCATCCGTTTCACACATGATAAAATCATTTGAGCAATTTCTGTCATGTCCACTTTTTCGCTGCGCTCCATACAGTTGCTGCAATTTTCACAACGGTAATCACTTGGTTCGTTTGTAAAATATTTTAAAATATAGGCCATTAAACAGCTGTGGGTGTGGCAGTAATTCGTCATTGTCTGTAATTTGCGATGTTCTTTTTGTTCTGCTATTTCATCGAGCTCCGATTTTTCAATTAAAAATTTCAGTAATTGGATATCCTGCGGGGCATATAATAAAATACAGTCACTGGGTTCTCCGTCTCTGCCGGCGCGGCCGGCTTCCTGATAATACGATTCAATATTCATGGGCATTTGATAATGCAGGACGAAACGCACATTGGATTTATCAATCCCCATACCAAAAGCGTTCGTCGCAACAATAATCATGTTATCCTGATGAATAAAATCATGCTGTGCTTGTTTTCTTTCCTCTTCTGTTAACCCGGCATGGTATTTGCGGACAGGGAAATCAATGCTCGTTAAGCGGTCATAAATCATATCCGCCTGTTTGCGAGTTGCTGTGTAAATAATGCCCGATTCATCCCGGTGATTTTTTAAGTAGGAGCGTATGAAACTGAGTTTGTCTTTTCCTTTCACGACTTGAAAGTGTAAATTATCCCTCGCGAAGCCAGTTTTCACGACGTTTTCATCGGTAACATCCAGTAGCTGTTGAATATCGTCCATCACTTCTTTTGTTGCCGTTGCAGTAAGCGCAACAATTGGGGGAAGCGGTGCTAAGGTCTGTAATTCGGAAACAATCGTGCGGTAACTCGGCCGGAAATCGTGCCCCCATTGAGAAATACAATGAGCCTCATCGAACGCAATCAAGGCTAACGGAATTTGTTTCATCTGGTTCAAGAAAAATTCGGAATTAAAACGTTCAGGTGCAACATAAACAAACGAATATTCACCTGCTACGACGTCTCGCATCCGTTCGCCTTGCTCTTTCCCTGTTAATGAGCTGTTAATATAAGTCGCTTTGATTCCCGTTGCGTGGAGTGCATCCACCTGATCTTTCATTAAGGAAATTAATGGCGATATAATAATCGCAGTTCCCTCCAGTTGAAGCCCTGGAATCTGATAGCAAATCGATTTTCCACCACCTGTAGGCATGACTGCCAATGTATTTTGCTGCTGTAACAAATGGTGAATCGTCTCGTATTGGCCCGGGCGAAAATCAGCATAACCAAAATAATGTTCTAATAAATCTCTTGCTTGATCTATCAAGGAATAGGCACCTCTTTTTTCCATATCTTTATGTATTATTTCTTTTCATTGTATCTCAGTCTTCCTTGTCTATGATAAAATTGCCATTCTGTGATTGCAACTTTTTAAGAGCGGCTCCATTATGAATAGAAAAGCTTTGCAACGTTTTCAAAAAGTTTGAATCAGCAGTAAACTGGAAATAGAGTAAGTACAGTTTTCAAAAAGGAGAATGACGATGAGTAAAGACGTACAAATAGGTCAAACAGATGTCAAAGTAAGCCCTGTAGGTTTAGGGACGAATGCGGTCGGTGGACAACAATATTATCCGGAAATTACAGATGATGCAGGACGTGCTTTCTTACGGACAGCTTTGAACGAAGGTGTAAACTTTTGGGACACGGCGTATGTCTATGGCCCCGAACGTTCTGAGGAGATTATTGGAGAAGTCCTTGCCAAAGAACAGGCTCGCCAGGAGATTGCACTTGCTACAAAAATCGGCCCACGTTTTGAAGGAAATGACATTGTCATGGACAACCATCCTGCCTTTTTAAAAAAAGCTGCAGAAGACAGCATGCGTCGTTTACAAACTGATTATTTGGATATGTTATACATTCATTTCCCTGATAAAACTACTCCGAAATATGAGGCAATAGGAGCGCTGCAGGAATTAAAAGAAAAAGGAGTTATTCGCTCAATTGGTGTCTCCAATTTTTCATTAACAGAACTAGAAGAAGCCAATATGGACGGGTATGTCGATATCGTGCAAGATAAGTATAATTTATTGAACCGGGAAGCGGAGAACGAACTCTTTCCGTTTATTCGCGAAAAAGCTTTATCTTTTGTGCCATTTTTCCCATTTGCCTCAGGCATTTTGGCTGGAAAATATGATAAAGATACAACGTTTGCTGAAGGGGATACAAGACTGCAAAAACCGGAGTTTCAAGACAAGGCCTGGAGGGACAATTTAGAAAAAGTGGCTAAGCTGCAAGAGATAGCCAGCCGAAAAGATAAAGAAGTGTCCCAGCTGGTACTCGCTTACTACTTGAACCAGGAAGAAATAGATGTCGTTATTCCAGGAGCAAAAAGACCGGAACAAGTAACACATAATAAACAAGCAGAAGAAGTTACGTTGACCGCAGATGAAATAAAAGAAATAAACCTCTTATTTCAATAAAAAGCAATCACGAAAATAAAGGGACCAGATGTCTTATTTCAATAAAAAGCAACCACTGAAGCTTGAGTAATACACTTTGTGTGGATATTGGCCGCTCTTTTGATAAAATAAAGGATATGCTTCTTTAAGAAAGGATACGTTACAAAGAAGCATATCTGTTTTTGTTACTTAACTAGATGCAGCCATTTGTTATAAAAAGCATAAACAACGCACGTTTTTACAGACTTGTGGCTACTGATTAATCATTTGGAGTTGTTTTGTCGTGGGGCTATTTTTTAGTGTTATTTTACCGATTATTGCCGTTTTCGCAACAGGGTTTATTTTACAAAGAATTCGAGTGTTGGATGTACAAGCTGTGGCAGCAGTATCCATTTATATTTTTACTCCAGCACTTGTATTTGATTCGCTGTATGAAGCGGAGTTTAACCTGGGCTATATGGAAATTCTTGTGTTCATGTTTGTGTTGTTTTACGCCATGGTCTTTCTCAATAAACTGCTTGCCAAAGTATGGAAATGGGAGCAAAGTACCGAAAGCGCAGCAATTTTAGCAACAGGCTTTATGAACTCAGGAAATTATGGCCTGCCTGTCGTTCTATTCAGTTTAGGGGAAAAAGCAGTGCCTTATGCGATTTTTATTATGGTCGTGCAATCTTTGCAAAATAACTTCTTTGGTATTTATTATGCTTCCCGCAGTACAAGCGGGATGTCCCGTGCTTTAAAAAATGTTATGAAGATGCCGACAACGTATGCAGCAATCATAGCCATTGGTTTTCAACTGCTTCATGTTCCGATGCCAAAGCCAGTGCTTTCGACTGTTTCGATGGTAGGAGATGCAGCGATTCCTTTAATGATGGTGATGCTTGGAATGCAACTCGGCTCCATTGTTAGTATGCGCAATAACTGGCAAGTGATTATTTCCGGTGTTATGTTGAAGATGATTGCAGCACCGTTGATTGCTTTTCTTTTTGTCTGGGCGCTTGATGTTGATCCACTAATCGGTGCCGTCTTGATTATTATTTCTGCGATGCCGACAGCTGCAACGACAACCATGTATGCCATTGAATTTGATACGGAACCGGATTTAGTATCGAGCATTACGTTTATTTCAACTGTGCTTAGTATTGTCACGTTAAGTATTCTGCTTAATATTATCGTTTAAAACAGTGAGCAGCAGAAATGACAATACAAAAGCTATGTTGATGCATTAAAGGAATAACTGAAGAACGGGTGTAAGTAAAAGTGCCCAAACGACTGTGAATATCGCTGTTAAAATGTAAGAAACGCTTGACGTGGTTCCTTGTTTATCACCCATTTCAAAAGCTTTTGCCGTGCCAAGCGCCTGAGCTCCTAAGCCATATACCATGCCGATGGATAATGGATTTTTAATGGAAAAATGTTTCAAAATATGCGGTCCGATAAAAACGCCGACAAAGCAAGTGGTCATACTAAATAACACGGTTAAAGTCGGGATTCCGCCAATCGATTCGGATAAATTCACCGCAATCGGGATGGTGATAATGCGTGGGAGTAAGCTTAGTACATATTCTTCACTGAAGGCTAACCAAGTTGCTGTGGCAGCACCCACTGTGACAGCGATGAAAGATCCGGCAGCGAGACTTGTTAAAATAACTCGCCAATTTGTTTTAATAAAAGCCCAGTTCCGGTACAGAGGAACAGCTAAAGCGACCGTAACGATGTCGAGCATGTAATTTAACGGAACAGCACTATCAGCATAAGTTTCATAGGGAACATTGCTAATAAGCAGCAAGCCAATAAGTACAACAGGCGTCAGGATGACTGGTGAAAACAGCAAACCCGGTATCTTTTGATTGATTTTTTTAGCGACAAAGTACGTGAGTATCGTTAGTATTAGAAAAAGAATTTTGGCAGCCATCTTTTGACCTCACCAGCTTGCTTTTGCAACATTTTTTCAGAAATAATGCCTGTCGTAATCATCATCACAGCCGTTCCGGATAGAATGATAAAAAGTATAAATATTCCTTTCCAGCCAAACATCCAGGAATGCTCCATGAAACCGACCAAGGAAGGAATGAAAAACAGCATCATTTCCGAAATGAGCAGCGCTGTACCAGCTTCGATCCAATTTAATTGAATGAGTCCCGTATACAAGCTGCCAAACAATAAAAGAAAACCGATAATGCTGCCGGGGATTGGCAGTCCCGATATGGCAGCAATGGTTTGGCCTAACCAATTAAAAATAAAAATCATGCCTATTTGTATGAGAATGGTCCATGTTTTTTTCAAGTTACTTTACCTCCGTTGTAAAAAACCGTACAACGTTAGTTTACAAGAGGTAAAACGATTCGTGAAATACATAATTATCATAGTTACTATTCCAAAAAGTTATCGTTATGAGCAAGTTCTTTCATATAGGTTATAAAAGCTTGGACAGCATACGAAAGATGTTTGTGTTTATGATAGATTAAAGCAAGTTGCCAATCGATTGCTGGAGAAGCTAAGGAAGTCACAGAAATACGATTATCCATCCTTTCTGCTACTGATTTTGGTACAATAGAGATACCGAATTCAGCTGCGACCATTTCCAGTACAATATCCCACAAGGCACTTTCATAGACAATCGTCGGTTCAAACCCTTGTTGCAGACAATGTTTCATTACCACGTCATGTAAGATATATTCTTCTGTGAAAAAAACAAATTTCTCCTTGGCAAGCTTGGCTAGGGGAATGGTTGTTGCTTCTTTTAACCAATGTTCTGGATGACTAACGACTACTAATTGTTCGTTTAGCAAGGGAAGATAATATAAATTGTCTTGTTGCACAGGAAGAACAGTGACACCTAAATCGATTTCTCCGTCAGCAACTTGTTTTTCAAGCTGTTTTCCAGCTGATTCGACCATAAATAACTCTATTTGCGGATGGGATTTTCTGAAATCAGCCAACACCTTAGGGAAGAGCAGGACACCAATGGTAGGCATCACTCCTAATTGAATGCTTCCTCTTGCAGTATCTGCCAGGGAATCAGCTGATTGGTAAATATCTTCTACTATTTGCAATAATTGAAGGGCGTGCGTATGAACGGAATGCCCGACATCGGTTAATTCTACTTTACGCTCCGAACGATCAAGTAATGTTGCGTTGAGTTCATCTTCCAATTGTTTGAGTCTTTTACTTATGGAAGGTTGGGAGACATGCAAGGCCCGAGAGGCTTTCGTGAAATTTTTATGCCGGGCAACTGCTACAAAATAACGTAATTGTTGGATATCCATAAACGGCGGCTCCTTTTCTTCACAAGCTGATGCTATCTATTTTATCATGAATATAGCGGAAGAAAAGGCAGGATATGAAAAAGGAATTTTACGTCACTTTGATGAAGCAGAGTAAAAAAGCAGAAAATTTTCTTACTGTATCAACATAATGAAGGTGCTCGCTATGAAGATTTTTCGAATACCAGGTCTTCCAGATTTTTATTTAAGAAAGCATATCGAAAGGAGAGATTTTTTGGCAGTTTATATTAAACCTTGTACGATTTATGATGTGAATGTATTGCAATCGATTAGTTATGATACGTTCATGGAGACTTTTGCTGAAGACAATACGGCAGAAGATATCAAAGCATACACTGACAAAGCATTTGATAAAGCGAGATTACAAACGGAATTGCATAACCCGCAATCGTATTTTGCGTTTATTTACCAGGATGCGAAACTGGCTGGTTATATAAAAATGAACAGAGACGAAGCCCAGACAGAAGCGAGAGGAGAAGACGGGCTGGAATTACAGCGCATTTACGTTAAAAAAGCGTATCTCAGGCAAGGGCACGGAGAACG
>DATGUO010000020.1:0-11963 GCA_035301305.1 Pseudogracilibacillus sp. | reverse complement strand
AAGGAGATAGCTGAGAGCAGAGAGTTTTGGCGTTCTACCAAAGATGGGTTAGCTATTTTCGCTTCTGCCGATCGTTGTATTGTGTATATTTTACAACGTCCGGTTAAAGAGTTTTCAGTCGTAGCGAACAGCTTTCATATTAAACCGCTCATTCGTGTATACCAATCCGCCGACCGTTATCATTTACTGGGGATCAATCGTAAAGAATTTGCTATGTTCGAGGGGACTAGATATCAAGTCGAAAAAATCGATATGGATCCATCTATTATGAATACTTTTAAAGAAGCCATAGGTGAAGATTTTGATGACAAAATTGTGCAGGCAACCGGCAGCGGTCCGAATAATGAAGTCCGGATGCATGGGCAAGGCAGTAAAAAGGACATTATTCAAAAAGAGACAAAGAAATTCTTTCGCGTTGCAGATAATGAAGTGATGACGCATTTTTCTCAACCAACGCAACTCCCTGTATTCCTCGTGGCATTAGATGAAAATCATGCTTTATTTCAGCAAGTAAGTAAAAATAGATATGTGCGAAAGCAAGGCATCAAAGCAGACTTCCAATCTATGTCTCTAAAGGAGTTACAAGAAACAGCCTGGGATATTTTAGAACCGCTATATATTGAAAAAACCTATGATCTTGTACAGGAATTTGAAAACGCAAGAGCTCGTGATCAAGGTTCGGATGACATTGCTCAAATTGTTCGTGCTGCGACGGAGGGTCGGATTCGACGTGTTTTAATCGAAGCGGATAAAATCTATCCAGGGCAAGTGGATAAAACAACAGGAGAATTGAAAGAAGCCAGACTGGACCACCCGGAAATTGATGATGTTCTGGATGATATTACGGAATTAGTCTTTCAGCAAAATGGTGAAGTCGTCGTTATACCAAATGAAAGAATGCCCTCTAACACCGGTGCTGCAGCCACTTATCGTTATTAAAAAAAGAATCTCGTGTATCTTCTTGGCGAAAGATGCGCGAGACTCTCCCTTTTCTTATTTAAAATACTTCTTTTATAAAAATAGTTATTGACAACCCACCTTAATATATGTATTATTAATTTAAATATTCAGATAAATATATAATTAGATATTATCTGGTACGGACATCACGACTACAATAACATAAATTACGAGTTCCCTTTGTAAACCGCCGCTAAATTTTGAAAGCGATTTCAGTTAATGGAATTGTCATAGTTAAAATTTCTATTTACGCATTTTGTCGTATAATTAATGTCATTTAGGGGGTATTCATTTGAGTACTGTAGTGATTACTTTGTTAATGTTTGTCGTCTTGTTTGTTTTTTTGTTTTTAGGTTTACCAGTGGCTCTCGGACTGGGAGGAACTGGCGTCTTATTTGCGATGATTTTTTCTCCTGCTGTTTTAACTTCTGCACCCAGTAATTTTTTCTCCACGCCTTGGCAACATATTATTGTTACTGTTCCTTTATTTATTTTCATGGGAAACATTATTCGATTTTCAGGCATAGCAGAATCAGCCTACGATGCAGCATACAAATTAATTGGTCATTTACCCGGTGGGCTCGCTGCCGGAACTGTGCAAGTCTGTATGATTTTTGCTGCGATTACAGGAATTACCCCTCCTGCCACCATAACCATGGGACAAATCGCTTATCCATCTATGATTAAATACAATTACAGTCAAAAAATTGCTATCGGTTCTATTGCCTCGGGCGGAGCGCTTGGAGCTCTCATCCCTCCCAGTATTCCATTTATTTTTTATGGCGTGCTTGCGAACGAATCTATTGGAGCCCTATTTTTAGGTGGAGTTGTACCTGGAATAATGCTTGCTATCATGTATTCTATTTACATAATCACCCGTTCCACTATCCAGCCGGAAATGGGGCCACCTATCCCTAGAGATAGACGATTTTCTGTCGGTGAAAAACTAAAAGCAGTATTCAGCATCTGGCCGTTTATTGTTTTAATTGTGTTAGTTCTTGGAGTCATTTGGACAGGAATCGCTACTCCTTCTGAAGCGGCCGCGGTAGGCGCAGGCGGAGCTTTGCTTATTAATTTAGTATATGGAAAATTAAGTTGGCAATTGATTAAAGACTCTTTGATTTTCACTGTAAATTTAACCGGTATGGGGCTGTGGATTTTAATTGGTGCCGACTTTTTTGTAAACGTCTTCAGCTCTCTAGGCGGTCAAAGTGTTATTACGGATTTGGTCACTTCCATGCCAGGAGGACAATGGGGCGTTCTCATTATGATGATGCTTATTGTTCTCATCCTTGGAATGGTCATGGATGATTGGGCGATTATCATGATGACGACACCGCTTTTTGTACCGATTTTAAATGATGTAGGGATAAGTACACTTTGGTACGGTATTTTGTTAATTGTGAATATTCAAGTTGCTTATTTAACTCCGCCATTTGGCTTTGTATTATTTTGGATTAAAAGTATTTTGCCAAAAAATGTGTATATGGGAACTGTCTATAAAGCAGTCCTTCCCTTTATTGCAATTCAGTTGATAGCGCTTATTTTGCTTTTAATTTTCCCGGAAGTAGCACTATGGCTGCCAAACAAATTATTAGACTATTAAAGGTTTCCACACAAAGGAGGTGGTGGTATAGATTTGCCAAACGCACGTCCCGTTCCCCAGCAACATATCACTGATCCTATAACGTGACGATTCATTTTAATCAAGCCATATGTATTCAATAAAAACAGGAGGGCATATAATGAAAAAAATGTTGTTTTTTATACTCATGTTGTTTGTCTTAGTTGGTTTAACGGCCTGCGCCGATGCGGACTCTAATAACGACGAAGCAAGTGCAGACGGTCCACCGGATAACGTAACCGAATGGGTCTTTCAACCAGCCTTCGATTCAGGAGATGCTGGCTGGGATAACGGAATTGTCCCTTGGATTGATGCGGTCGAAGAAGCAACTGAGGGGTCTGTCGAAATTGAATTGTTATCCGCCGGCTCCATTGTAAGTGGAGAGGAAGCTTTTGGAGCAACTGCTGATGGATCGATTGACGTATATGCTGGATGGGCGACTGTTTATGGTGGGCAAATGCCTGAAGGATACCTCTCTTATGGCCTGGCGATGGGCGCTGAAGACCATGAAGAAGCTTGGGAGGCGCTTTGGGGCGATCCGGATTACCAAATTGGTGAAATAGTAGAAGAAGCAGCAAATCAACAAAATTTACATTGGGCTGGCTGGTCCAGTCAAGGGCCGAATTCTTTTTTTACAAAATTTCCAGTGGAAAGCATGGATGATTTAGCAGGACATAAACTTCGCGCAGGCGGCCCACAAGCCGACTTTCTTGAGACAATGGGAGGAACCCCAGTTAGTTTTGAAGGGGACGAAATCTATACTGCTATCGATTTAGGTACTATTGAAGGAACGATGTGGGACACTGGAGGAGTAGAAAGCATGAAATTTAACGAAGTCATTGATTATGCTATGCTCCCTGGTTGGAACCCTTCACAAGCACAAGACATTTTTATTAACTTAGACGCTTGGGATGAGTTGAACGATTGGCAACAAGAGCAGATTGAAGGTATTTTTGAAGACACTTACTTTGAAACAAGTGAAATGCACATGGAGGGAGTAGACGACTCTTTAGAAGCGATTGAGGATAGCGGCGGAGAAGTCATTGAATTAGACGAAGACGAAATCGAGAAAATGCGTGAAAAATCTGTTGAAGAGATTTGGCCAAAAGTAGCTGAAAAATCTGAGTTAACAAAAGAAGGAGTCGACAAATACAAACAATTCCTCATCGATAAAGGAAAATTAGAAGAATAACTTCAATTGTTTGCCGTTCTGCTAAAATAAAAGTGCGGCAAACACAACCTTTTCCAGTCTTGATTTACGAAGGAGGTCCATCAAACAATGAAAATCTGGGGAGCTGCTGAATTAGCAGTAGATGCTTTAAGCGAGTTATTAGGTCGAATCGGCTGGTTAATCGTTCTGTACGTTATGTTTTTTGGTTTGGCAGATGTTATTTTAAGATATATATTCAATATGCCATCCATGTGGATATCAATAACCGTACAATATGCTATGGTCATCCTGGCAAGCGTTGCAGGTCCTTATGCGCTCAATAATAATGAATTCGTGAAGCTGGATGTTTTTTATGAACGATTTTCAGATCGAACGAAAGCAATTATCGACGTATTCACGTCTGTTCTGACGTTTCTCTACCTGTATGTCCTTATTACGAAAGGGTTCGAGCAGGCAATGAATTCCTTAGGCAGACATGAAGTGACACCTACAGCAGTTCAACTGCCTCTGTATCATCTGAAATTTGTGATTCCTATTTGTGCGATTGTTACTTTATTAGTTGTTATCAAAAAATTCAGCTTCGATATACGCACCATTATTGTCGGTCATGCTAACAGAGACTAACAACCTGCTGGAAATGGATGATTCAAAAGAACAACATATATTGTAAAATAGGAACGGATGTATAACTTCATGAAAATTTGCCCTGGAATACTTCATTGAAGAAAGATTCCTGTAAATAAGCATTCGCTGTTTTTGCAAAACATCTCTCTTACAATCCCAAAACAAAACCAAGACATGCCTGAAATCACTCTCCTCTGCTCTTAAAGTTTTAGCATCAGGGAGTAACAGGCATGTCTTTTTAGTTGTTATTGATTCGCTTTCTTTCTTAAATTGAACATTATATACTCACTAAATTCCCAAATAACGATACTAACGTCACGCTGACGATCCCAACAGATACAGCCGCGACAAAGCCGATGTAGAATGGTTTAATCCCAATTCCTTTAAACATTTTAAAATTCGTGGATAAACCGACTCCCGCCATGGCCATACCCAGCAAATATGTCGTTCCAAACGAACTTGCTTTTGTATAGATATTTTCCCAAGTGCTTGGATCGAACAATCCAAAAGCTTTCGTTCCGTTCAGCAAAGTGGCATCCCCTATGGTCCTTACAAGAGAAAGGACTAAAAAACCGATGACGAACAAAGGGATAAATGTGTACCATTTTGGTGTCGCTTTTGTTTCACCGTCTTGGTCGGATTGGGAATTCGTTCTTTCTTTAAAAAATAAATAAGATACAAAAGGAATGATAACAATAATAAAAATATTTCTCGTTAACTTGGTGACTGTCGCAACGTCCACTACTTTACTCATGTCAAACATTTGTCCGTGGATAAGTGCTGCTCCCGTGACTTGTGCGGTATCGTGTATCGCTGTTCCCAGAAACATGCCGGCTCTTACCGGATCATCCACGAAAAGCATATTGGCTAAAAAAGGATATAACACCATTCCCGTAAGACCAAAAATAGTAATATTGGCTACTGCGTAGGATATCTCGTCTTCTTTCGCTTCAATCACCGGTGCCGTTGCCATAATTGCCGTCACCCCACAAATCCCGGTTCCACAAGCGATTAATGTACCTAAACGATTCGACTGCTGCATTTTATTAACTAAAAACAACGTAACAAATAACCCGACCGAAATACAGGCAACAATTAAAGGAATCCCCATTGCTCCCAATTTTAATGCTTCCATGAGGCTGAGCCGCAAACCTAACAGCACAATACCCGCGCGTAAAGCATATTTTAATGAAAACCCAATCCCTTTTTGAAAAACAGGACTTAAAGGCAAGGTATTTCGGATAAGTACCCCGATAATGATAGCAACAAATATCCCCGATACCGGCGTTCCCGTCCCTTCAGATAAAAAACCGGCTTTAATCATCATGTATCCAATCAACTCTGCTCCATAAATCCCCAAAAACATTACAAGAATACATATAAGCAGCCCTGGAATGAAGCCACCTAAATTGGTTGAGCTTTTGTTCGTTTCACTCATATTCCTGTCTCCTTTTCATTCTAAGATGAATCTTTATAAAAAACGATGTATATCGCAACCCAATATCATGATAGCGATTTCATTTATGTCATCGATTTGTGTGGTCCGTACCACTTTACCGGGTTCCATATATACTAACACTTGCCTGTCGAAAAAGCAATCATATTCTGCCTGCTGCCTCTCTGCTTTCTTCGTCCATCTGTTGTTAGCAGACCTGACCCTTAAGCCCTGCATTGAATTTTTATTTTCCAGCATTTATAATTTAATTAGCCAAGAGCAGAAGTCAGTCTTTTTTTGACAGCTATGATGAGAGACCTTGGTATCTTCTAAGCTTTTACAACATATGACTTGGCTGCATTGATGCAGAAAAACAGCAGCCTGTTTGGAACATGACAAGCCATCTGCACGAAATAGCTGCAGGCTTTTTGTTTTGCAGTCACGATAACAGCTGCAGGTCAACTTTCCACAAAAGGAGATTTTTTATATGAAAAATGCGTCACAACTCCAACAAGAATTGCAATCTTTAGACGGGCAAAAATATGGTGCGTATAAACGGCTCAAAGGGATCTATCAGTTTGATAAGTATCAGCTTGCCATCGACCATGTGCAAGTGGATCCGTTTGCGCCACCATCCAAAATGCGAATAATCATGGAACGAAATACAGTCGGCATTCCGGATGCATGGCTTAATTCCCATGATAAAATCATCGCCGTCTCTGATTTTTTAACGCGAACATTCGAAAAAGAAGTCCGCGCTTCCAACAAAAATGCAAAGGGAGGTGGAACGAACGGTAAGATCTTTATTGATCGCTGTGGCCAGGAGATTTTAGAGCGCACTTCTGTCATAATCACTCCTGATCAGCTGGAGGTTCGTTTTGAAGTAGGGCTCCCTGCTGCCGGCAGAAAAATTCTCGGAAAAGCTGCTGCCCATATTTTTACAAAAGTGCTTCCGAACGTAGTCGACAAAGCTTTACTATATCAAAATATCGACCAGGAAGCCATGAAAAATCAAGTTCAGTTGCTGCTCGATCAAGTTTACATCCGTGAGGAGCTGGCCAAAAGGAATCTTGTTGCTTTCGTTGCGAATGGGTCGATTTTGCCGCGCAGAAGCGGTGTGTCAGACCAGCCTTTACAGCATGCAGTCCTTTTTTCCAGTCCGAAAAAGTACGAAATCCAAATCGAATTACCGAGTGGCAAAACGGTTAACGGCATGGGAATTCCTGAAGGCATTACTCTAATTGTCGGTGGCGGTTATCACGGAAAATCAACGTTGCTGGAAGCTCTTGAACGAGGAGTGTACCCACATATTTCAGGCGATGGCCGGGAAATGGTGATTGCCCGAGAAGATGCCGTGAAGATCCGTGCCGAAGATGGTAGAAATATTGAAAAAGTTAATATTAGCGCGTTTATCAACAACTTACCAGGCAAAAAAGATACCAGCCAGTTTTCCACCGAAAACGCCAGTGGAAGCACATCCCAGGCAGCAAACGTGATGGAAGCTTTAGAAGCAGAAACTTCTTTGCTGCTCATTGACGAAGATACATCTGCAACCAATTTCATGATTCGCGACGGTCGCATGCAGAAATTGATCGCTTCCGAAAAAGAACCGATCACACCCTTTGCAAGTAAGGTAAAACCGCTGTATGAAAATGAAAATGTTTCAACTATTCTCATTGTTGGCGGTTCAGGCGATTATTTTGAAGCAGCAGATCATATTTTGATGATGGATGAATATCATTTGAAAGATGTGACGGAGGAAGCTAAAACGATTGCAAATACGGAAGGTTACTGGAGAGAGAACCTATCTCACCAGCAATTTGGCACGTTACCTGCCCGAATCCCTTTAAAATCAGGTTTCGCAAAAACAGGCAAAGAAAGCCGTCTGAAAGTAAAAGGAAAAAACACCATTTTATACGGCCGGGATGCCATTGATATTTCCGGCTTGGAACAACTCGCAGACGAAAGCCAAACCAATGCCATCGCCGTGATGATCGAATACTTCCAGAAAGAAATATTGGATGAAAAAGTCACCCTTTCTCAAGCAGCCGATAAAATTTATAAATATATGGAAAAGAACAGCTTTGAAGCTATTTCCCCTCATGCCGGACATCCAGGAAATTTAGCCTTGCCAAGAAAACAGGAATTTATCGCAGCCCTGAACCGGTACAGAGGTTTGAAAATTAAAAATACGTCATCTTCCTGATGCGAAGATTAGTAATATAGAATTGTGCTGGACTGGGTCGCTTCTCTCTCACAGATGCGCTCCAGTCCATTTTTGCGGTGTAGGCGGAAGAATGTAGGTCGAGAGTTTAAGTGAAAAATTCATTTAAAGCCTTTGATCCAGGCCTTTCTCCATCTCCTGCGACATCGAAACCTCACACCCCAACACTTAAATCGAACGTCTAGGCAGCTGAACTGCACCTGCTTCCAGACGAACTACACATCTTTTTTAAAAATTTCACTTAAATTTGAGATAATGTCACCCTTTTTTAGAGTAACCGCTCTAAGCAATGATGTAATGTCACTTCTTGATCCGACATCTGCGCCTCGCCGCATTCTAATTTCACTTCTTTTCCGAGTATCTACACCTTGACGCCTTCTAATTTCACTTCCTCCAAATAAACTACACTTTGCAAGGACCAAGTCGCACATTCTTCAATGTCAGCTGCACCTGAACAGAACGCAGTTTCACATCTTCGAAAATTATTTACACATCACTGCAATCTAATTTCACTTCTTTTATATTATCTACACATCAGCAAGACTTAATTTCACTTCCTGACCGGCTATCCGCACCTTGGTACGATACAACTCCACTTCTTTTCAGGATAACTGCACCTTGCTTTAATCTAACTTCACTTCTTTGCCGAGTATCTACACCTTGATGGATTCCAATTTCACTTCCTCCTCGGGTATCCGCACCTCACTGCATTCTAATTTCACTTCCTCCTCAGGTATCCGCACTCCACTGCAATCTAACTTCACTTCTTTTTAAATAACTGCGCATCTCCGTAGCTTAATTTCACATCTTCTATTGATAACTACACTTAATCTGGTTAAGTCGCACATCGCTCGACTGCAATATCACATCTTACTCTGCTATCTTCACTCAATCAGGGTATAATCTCACTTCTTCCTAATAAATCACGCATAGTCTGGAACCATTGTCACTTCTTGATCCGATATCTGCACCTCGCCGCATTCTAATTTCACTTCTTTTCCGAGTATCTGCACCTTGATGCCTTCTAATCTCACTTCCTCCAAAAAAACCGCACATCGCTTGGCTACAATTTCACTTCTTTACATTCTCCTTCCTCTCCTTAAGCTCTTTTATACCATGTCTGCTGCGGAAACGGTCGACTCCTTATAACAATCTTCATACTCCCCTACGCAAAAAAGCAGAGAGTATTCCAAATACTCTCTGCTGCAATAGTTTCCTCGCTTCTCCTACTTTTATTATCTTAGGTAGTTTAATTCACTTTCTTTTCGCCTTCCCAATTTTCTGCTCTCAGACGGTATTTTTGCAGTTTTCCGGTGGCGGTTTTCGGTAAATCTTCTACAAATTCGACGGATTTAGGAGCTTTGAAATGACTCATATTGTCACGGCAATGTTGTATGATTTCCTCTTCCGTTACATTCGCGTCTTCTTGCGGGACAATGACAGCTTTTGGCACTTCCCCCCATTTTTCACTTGGAACGGCGATGACTCCGACATCTCTTACATCCGGATGGGTAAATAACGTCGATTCCACTTCTGTAGAAGAAATGTTTTCACCGCCGGAAATAATCATGTCTTTATCGCGGTCGCGGATTTCAATATAGCCGTTGGGATGTGTCACAGCTAAATCACCGGTATAGAACCAGCCATTACGCAGTGCTTCTGCGGTCTTTTCTTCATCTTTATAATAACCGGTCATAATCACATTACCACGGCTGATGATTTCTCCGATTTCTTCCCCGTCCCAGGCAGTTTCCTCGCCTTCTTCATTCACTACTTTGGTTTCGCCGTTAAACGCAAGTTCAATACCTTGTCTTGCTTTAATCGTTGCTTGTTCTTCCGGTGTTTTTTCGTCCAAAGCTTTGTTCCATTCACAGTAAAGAATGAAGGGAGATGTTTCCGTCAGTCCGTACACATGGATCATATTCAACCCAAGAATCTCCTGCGCTTTTTGAATCAGCGCGGCTGCTGGCGGTGCTCCTGCTGTCCCCATGCGCGGTTTTGTCGTTATATTCGCGTCTTTAGCAGCAGGCTCATTGACCAGCATGTTAATCACGGTTGGAGCGCCACATAATAAGCTGATGTCGTGTTTTTCAAATAAATTCAATATATGCGGCGGATCAACCTTTCGCAAACAGACATGCGTCCCTCCAGCAGCTGTAATGGCCCAAACGCCTCCCCAGCCGTTCGCGTGAAACATCGGCAACGTATGCAAATACACATCATCATGGCTAACTCCTAAATGGTACATAAAATCGGCTGCATTTAAGTAATTACTGCGATGAGAAAGCATCACACCTTTAGGGTTGGAAGTCGTCCCACTTGTATAATTGAGCGTCAGCATCTGATTCTCATCAATCTCCACATCAGGCTGCTTGCTCGATGGTGCCTGCTCAATAAATTCCTCATAATCCACCCCAGACAAAGTAGTCGATTCGCCTTCCACGTCTACAATAATGACTTTTTCTAAAGCCAAACGATCTTGAATCCCTTCAATGGTTTGGGCAAATTCCTCATCGACAATCAGCATTTTCGCATCACTATGCGTCAAAATATATTCCATATCCTCTGCATTTAATCGGTAATTAATCGGGACCATGACTGCGCCCAGCTGACTGATTCCGTAAAAACTTTCCAGCATATAATGCGTATTCGGTAAAATGACGGCAATATGATCTTTTTCTCGAACTCCTTCCTGTTTGAGAGCTTGAGATAGACGATTCGTGCGCTCATTGAATTCTTGATAGGTAAATTCTTTGTCATCATCAATGACGGCTATTTTTTGTGGGTAGTATTTAACCGCCCGTCGTTTCCAATCTATCGGTGTCAATGGTGCAAACATGTTAACAAAACCTCCTGTACGTGTTGGATGTTAATTTTTTAAAGCTTATTATCTAAATTGTATGCGTTTACATGACTGCTGTCAACTGAAATTTCACGATAAAGCTTCCTTCACAAATAGGTTTACCACCATCACAAAAAGGAAATTAGAAAAACAACAACGTACGGTAACATCAAGTACTTCACCCATGAAAGGAGAAAAAGCAATGAGCCGATTACTTTTTTCAGCTTCGAGAACACTGTTGGATGTAAAGCGAACAGACGAAAAGTGGACCCTGGAGGAAAAAACAACACCGCATACCATGTTGTGTCTTGCAGCAGATTCGGAACAGCCCGGACGATTGTATGGCGGCACATTCAATGATGGACTCTGGGTCAGTGAGGACTGGGGAACAACTTGGAGAAAAGCAGGCGATGGTATTTTCCATCATCGCATTATGAGCGTTGCGGTCAGTCCGGCAGAAAAACTTAACGCCGCAAGTGTCGTGTGGGCCGGAACAGAGCCGAGCGGATTATTCCGTTCAGAAGACGGTGGAGAAACCTGGGAGCATTGTCCCGGTTTGCTTGATCTCTCTTCCAAATCTTCTTGGAGTTTCCCGCCTCGTCCTTACACCCATCACGTTCGCTGGATTGAGCCGGATCCCCATGCTGAAAACCGGATTTTTGTCGGCATTGAACTTGGCGGCGTAATGAAAAGCGAAGATAAAGGAAAAACATGGGAAGACCGAAAACCTGGCTCTCAATATGACAGTCATACATTAGCGATGCATCCTTTTTCTGCAGGAAGAATTTATGAAGCAGCTGGTGGAGGATTCGCAGAAAGTCTTGACAGCGGAAAAACATGGCAAACGAAGAATGAAGGTCTTGGAGACTATAATTATCTCGTGGAAATTGCCGTGAACCCGAATGATCAGGATACAATGATTGTTTCCGCTGCCAAAGGGCCACACTCCGCTTATCAACCTGAAAATGCATATACTGTTTTAATGCGCCGCGAAAACAATCAGCCCTGGGAACAAATAACCGATGGACTGCCTCATCCGGAAGGCTCTCATGTTTTCTCGCTCGCTTCCCGCAAAACCGAACC
>DATGUO010000019.1:0-442724 GCA_035301305.1 Pseudogracilibacillus sp. | reverse complement strand
CCTTGTCAGGTGCTTGCTGACTTAATGACAATTTATGAGAAAAAAGGACATTTTCAAGGCTTGAAATTAGCTTTTGTAGGCGATGGAAATAATATGTCCCAATCTTTATTATTGGGCTGTGCGATGATGGGAATCGACTGTTTTGTAGCTGTTCCGGAAGGGTATGAAGTGAAAACGGCTTATTTAGAAAAAGCACAGCAGTATGCGAAGAGTACGGGAGCAACTATTTCACAGACCTATGACCCGACAATAGCTGTAACAGAAGCAGATGCAATTTATACAGATGTATGGACGAGTATGGGGCAGGAAAATGAAAATGAGTTGCGCAAAAACGTATTTGAAGGGTACCAAGTAAATGAGAATTTAGTAAAGCATGCGAAAAAAGACTACCTCTTTATGCATTGTCTACCGGCGAAACGCGAAGAAGAAGTAACGAATGAAGTGCTGGATGGAGCTAATTCGGTTGTTTTTGACCAAGCGGAAAACCGCCTGCATTCGCAAAAAGCGATTCTGGCCTCGATTGTGCAATGAAAACTATGTATGTTAAAAATAAATAAAAAGCGAACTGCAATCTGCTTTGAAAACGTGTGTGGATTTCCCATGCGTTTTCAGCATATGCCAGTTCGCTTTTATTTTTTAGTCAGATAGGCTGGATAGGTAACAAATGTTTCATTTGTTTACTTGCTTCTACCCCCGCTGAAAGCTTAGCTGGATAACTTATCTTTGACTTGTTTGTTCTTCTTTAGATAAAACGGTTGTCCAATTAAAGGGATCTTCCATAGTGCCGTATTGGATACCAATCATCGTTTCAAACAAGCGCTTGGAGACTTCTCCTGTCTTTTCATTGTTAATTGTTAAATATTGCCCGTCATAATACAGTTGTCCAATCGGAGAAATAACAGCCGCCGTTCCTGTTCCGAATGCTTCTTCGAGGGAGCCATTATGATAATTGTCGACAATCTCCTGCATGGAAATGCGGCGTTCGGTAACCGTGTAACCCCAATGTCTCAATAATTGAATGGTGGAATCGCGGGTGACGCCTGGTAAAATACTGCCATTTAAAGCAGGAGTAATAATTTCTCCGTCAATTTTGAAGAACACGTTCATACTGCCGACTTCTTCAATATATTTTTTGGATACGCCATCTAACCAAAGCACCTGAGCGAATCCTTCATCAGCGACCAGCTCTTGTGCCATCAAGCTGGATGCATAGTTACCGGCAGTTTTTGCTTCACCGGTTCCGCCAAGAACAGCGCGGACATATTTATTTTCGACTGCGATTTTAACCGGGTTGATCCCTTCTTTATAATAGGCTCCCACAGGGGATAAAATAATCATAAAACGGTATTTCGCCGATGGAGCAATTCCGAGATAGGATTCGGTTGCAATAATAAACGGACGAATGTATAAAGATGTACCTTCCTCAGAAGGAACCCAATCCTGATCAATAGAAACAAGTTTTTTAGTTGCTTCAATAGCAAACGTTTCATCGATATGCGGAATAACCAATCGATCGTTCGAGTGATTCATGCGTGCATAGTTTTTTTCAGGACGAAATAATTGAATCTCATCATCGTTTGTACGATAGGCTTTTAAACCTTCAAAAACAGTTTGTCCATAATGAAAAATAATAGAAGCCGGGTCTAACGTCAATGGCTGGTAAGGAACGACTTTTGGATCGTGCCATCCTTGCCCTTCCGTATAATCCATAATAAACATATGGTCTGTGAAAATTTTACCAAATTCCAACTCTCCAGTTGGTTTGTCTTTTGGCTCGGTGGTTAATTCTACTTTGATTTCTTCTGGTTGCATATTAAAACTCCTTCATCACAAATTAAAGCATTTCAAATACATACGTCCAGTATAACGGATTTTTCAGGAAATTTGTTGTAAAATGATTGTAACTTTTCAAAAAATTCAATTTGGCTTAAAAAATATGCATTTTTTACGAATTTCCTTGTTCTAAGACGTTCTATTTTCCAAATTATCTGCTGTTTTAAAGTGGTCGTGCGAATTCATTGAATAAGTAGAATTGATTGAACTTTTAGAAAAATGCTTCTATAATATGACACATAGAAAGGGTGAAGACAGCATGACAAAAGATTTGCGAATTAATAGTAATGTATTTGATGGAGCAATGAAAGCTCCGAATCGTGCGATGTTAAGAGCAGTGGGGCTGGAAGATGAAGATTTCACAAAGCCCATGGTCGGCATTGCGAGTACTTGGAGTGAAGTGACTCCTTGTAATATACATATTAAAGAATTAGCAGAAAGCGCTAAAGAAGGTGCACGTGACGCAGGCGGAGTACCGATGATATTTAATACGATTACTGTATCTGATGGCATATCCATGGGCACCCAAGGGATGCGTTACTCATTGCCAAGCCGTGACGTTATAGCCGATTCGATTGAGACGGTTGTCGGAGCTGAAAGCATGGATGCATTAGTAACTATCGGCGGCTGTGATAAAAACATGCCGGGCTGTATGATTGCGATTGCTAATGCAGAAGTGCCGTCTGTCTTCGTCTATGGCGGAACGATTAAGCCCGGAAAGCTGGACGGTGAAGATGTGAATCTTGTTTCGGTATTTGAAGGAGTAGGCCAGTACAATAATGGTGACATTTCTGAAGAACAGTTGCACCGTGTGGAACGTTGTGCATGTCCGGGACCAGGTTCTTGCGGTGGCATGTATACAGCGAATACCATGGCTTCTGCGATCGAAGCGATGGGCATGAGCTTGCCGGGAAATGCTTCGAAACCGGCAACTTCCGAAGAAAAAGCTCTGGAATGCCGGGATGCAGGAGAGGCAGCATATCGTTTATTGGAACAAGGGATTTATCCTAAAGACATTATGACGAAGAAATCGTTTGAAAATGCAATTACCGTGGTAATGGCCCTGGGTGGCTCAACCAACGCCATCTTGCATTTGCTGTCCATGGCGCATGCGATGGAAATTGATTTAACGATTGATGAATTCAATGAGGTACAAAAACGTGTGCCGCATTTAGCAGATTTAAAACCAAGCGGTAAATATTTAATGGAAGATTTATATAAAATCGGCGGTGTTGAAGGCGTCATGAAAGTGCTTCTGGACGAAGGATATTTACATGGCGAATGTTTAACCGTTACGGGTAAAACGTTAGCCGAAAACCTTGCTGACGTCGATCCGCTTGAAGAAGGACAAGACATTATTATGCCGCTCGACAAACCGAAGCGTAAAGATGGACCGCTCATTGTTTTAAAAGGGAACTTAGCCCCGTCCGGCGCAGTGGCTAAAGTTTCCGGTGTACAAGTGAGCCATCATGAAGGCCCTGCAAAAGTGTTCGATACGGAGGAAGAAGCAACCGAAGCGGTAATGCGTGATGACATTAAAGAAGGTGATGTGCTGGTTATTCGCTATATAGGCCCCAAAGGCGGTCCTGGTATGCCGGAAATGTTATCTGTTTCTTCCATTTTAGTCGGCAAAGGCTTAGGGGAAAAAGTAGCTTTATTAACGGACGGGCGTTTCTCCGGAGGTACGCATGGTCTAGTCGTCGGCCATATTGCACCGGAAGCACAATCAGGCGGAAACATCGGGCTGCTTGAAGAGAATGATACCGTCGTTATTGATTCAAATACTCAGGAAATATACATGAAAGTTTCCGAAGAGGAATTGGAAACACGCCGTGCAGCGTGGACTGCTCCACCGCTTTATAAAAAAGGAGTACTTGGGAAATATGCACATAATGTGACTTGTTCTTCCAAAGGCGCCGTCACCGATTACTACAATCGAACGGAATAATAATTGGATTAGGGTTGCCAGCAAGATTGCGCTGACAACCCTTTTTTAACGGAAGATTAAAGTTTTGTATCTCATAAAAAAGAAGCTCGATGAAAAAGCACAATAAGCACTTAAGGAAAATGTCCGCCTTTTGAAGGAGAGTTGTCTGTGTCTTTTCTTGCCTTAGCTATATTATTTATTTCTGCTTGTATGCATGCAACATGGAATTATCTCGCTAAACAATCTCAAGGAGGTAATTTATTTGTTGCATTTTATATGTTCATCAGTTTTCTCTGGGTGACGCCTGTTGCATTATGGAATATTTCTACGGAAGGTTTCACATTGACCTGGCCTGCTGGGGCTTTTATTGTTGGCAGCATTCTTTTACATGTGGTGTACTCTCTTTCGTTGCAATACGGCTATAAAATTGGTGATTTATCTTTATTATATCCGGTAGCACGCGGGACCGGTCCGTTTATGGTAGCTTTTTTAGCCATGTTTTTTTACGGAGAAAGGCTTACCTGGTTGAGCGGAACAGGAATCTTACTGATTATCGTCAGCATTTTTATCTTAAGCGGCGGGCTGCGCGTCTTTTATCAAAAAGGAATAAAAGTAACCGTCTTATATGGAATGTATGTAGGTATCATTATTGCAGGTTATACATTAGTGGATAAAGGAGCCGTTACAGTGGCGGCAATGTCTCCAGTTGTTTTTTATTATTTCGTTTTGATCGGACAATTTTTTGTATTGATGCCCTATGTGTGGCGCTGGCGAAAAGAAACGAAAACAGAATGGCGAAAGAACAAATATTATATTGTAGGTGTAGGTGTGCTGAACCCGCTTGCCTATATGCTTGTCCTGCTCGTCATGACTTTTATTCCGGTTAGTCATGTTGCTCCGGTTAGAGAGATGAGTATTTTAATAGGGACGTTAATGGGAACTAAGCTGTTGTCCGAATCAACCAGTTTAGTCAGACCCATTGGGGCAGGATTGATGCTTTTGGGTGTCGCACTTGTAGCCATAAGTTGACAACCCGTTTGTAAGCCATCAGTAAAAAAGCTCTTGTTCGTTTTACATCAACGAATCAAGAGCTTTTTAAGAGGTTAGTCACTCAACCCTTCTTCTATAACTTCGATATTATACTTTAAATATTTTACGTACGTATCCACTTCTTCACCAGGTTCTCCAATTTCATCGGAATAAATAGGCTTATCAAAAATATCCACACCTGATTCTTCTGAAACGGTCTCCATCGGACGTTCATCCACATTCGATTCTAAAAACAACTGCGGCACCTCGTGGTCCTTGATAAAACTAATCAGTGATTTAATTTGTTGAGGCGACCCATTTTCTTCGGTATCGATTTTCCAAATACAGGCTTCGTCCATGTCATAATGGTCGAGTAAATAAGAATAAGCACATTCACTGGTTACTAATGTCTTATTTTCTTCCGGGAGGTCCCCTAATCGTTCATCGTAGTCCTCTTCGATTTCTTTTAAACGATCGACATACTTATCTCCTTGTTCTTCATAATAATCAGCATGATCAGCATCAACTTCCATGAGGGCATCCCGCATGTCCTCAGCCATTTTAATGCCGACTCCCGGATCAATAAACCCATGAGGATTTATTTGAGTCTCATCTGTCTCATCTTCTTCCAAATATTTAGGATCGACCCGCTCTGTTAAACTAATTACATGGTCCTCGTTTTGATCAACAGAATCTACTAATCGGGAAAACCATCCATCATCTCCGCCTTCTAAATTGAGTCCATTGTAAAATAAAATGTCAGCATCTGTTGCTTGCTTTGTATCTTCCGGCAACGGTTCATACTCATGGGGATCTGTTCCAGTTGGCACTAAATTATGCACCTCTACTTTATCTCCGCCGATCTCTCTTGCCATATCAGAAATAATTGTAAATGAAGAAGTGACTTGCAATTTATCATCGTTTTTTTCTTGGTTAGTCTCATCATTACCTCCGCATGCTGCCAGTATCATACTGAAAATACTGAGGAGCATCACTGTTTTTACCTGATTTGTCATCTTCACTTTTCTTCCTTTCATCCTGTTCCTTGACAGTGTACGTTTTATTTTGTCGCCGCTTGTCTCTTATTCGTTTGCAACCATTTCCAGACTACTCCATGTTTAGGGGAGAAGAGGAATACAAGAACGAACCAAGCAGTTGTAGCAAGCACAATAACCGGGCCTGATGGTAAATCGTATAAAAAGCTGAAATAAATACCAACGACAGATGAAGCGGCACCAAATAAAGCAGCTAATAAAATCATAATCGATAAACGATTGGTTAATAAATAAGCCGCTGAAGCCGGTGTAATCAACATAGAAACAACAAGAATGACACCGACAGTTTGAATTGAAGCGACGGTTACTAATGTTAACAGCACCATCAATCCATAATGAATCAAACGAACCTTCAAGCCATATGCTGCAGCCATCGTTTCATCAAAGCTGGAAATGAGTAATTCCTTGTAAAACAAGAAAACAGCTAAGAGTATTACTGCTCCAACAATTAACGTAATCGTCATATCTGTCGATCGTACTGCCAATACGTTCCCAAATAAAATTTGTGTCAGGTCTGTAGCGCTTTGTGCTGTCGTAATCAAAATAATCCCTAAAGCCAACATGGCTGAAAAGACAATCCCAATGGAAGAGTCATTTTTAACCCGGCTGTTTTGGCTGATGATGCCGATGCCAAGTGCGGTAAGGACACCTGTAAAAACAGCCCCGTAAAAATAGCTGATGCCAAGCATATACGAAATAGCGACACCTGGCAGAACAGCGTGCGACAGAGCATCTCCCATCAGAGCCATTCCCCTTAGTACGATAAAACTTCCAATCACACCACAAATAATGCCTACCATGACAGAAGTGACGAAAGCTTTTTGTAAAAAACCGTAGTCCATCAAATCCTGAATAAATTCCATTTAGATGCTAACCCCCAAACCTTCTGCTGCAGGAGATTGAATGTGAAAGCATTGTTTTACTGCATCAGAATGAAATACTTGTTGTACAGGTCCTGCACCGTATAGTTTCTTATTCACCATAATGACATCATCGAAATAACTTTCAATTTTTGATAAATCATGATGAACAACAAAGATCGTCTTACCTTCTGCTTTCAAATCACTCAGAATTTTCATAATGACTTCTTCACTTCCGGCATCAATACCGACAAATGGTTCATCTAAAAAGAAAAAATCCGCTTGTTGTGCCAAAGCCCGAGCCAGAAAAACCCGTTGCTGCTGACCTCCGGAAAGTTCGGAGATTTGGCGATTTTTAAAATCCTGCATACCTACTTTTTCCAAACACTCAACTGCTAACTTTTTTTCTTTTTTACCTGGTCGTTTAAACAATCCCAGATGAGGATATGTCCCAAGAAGGACGGTATCTTTTACCAGAATTGGGAAATCCCAATCGATATGATTGCGTTGCGGAACATAGGCAATACTTGTCTGAACCTCTTTAATAGTCTGTTGATTCATAGAAATATGGCCGCCATCTTTTGGAACGAGTCCCAAAATAGCTTTCATTAATGTTGATTTACCTGCTCCGTTTGGCCCGACAATACCAATTAGTTTTCCTTTATCAAACGAAAAAGAAACGTCTTGCAATGCTTGGTTTCCGTTATAAGAAACATTTAAATGTTTCACTTGAATTGCTTCATTCATTCATTTCACCTTCTCGCTAAATGTTAGCTCACGCTATCTATATTAGCCTGATACTAAAGTTTTCGCCTAATGCAACATTTCGATATTTTTATTTTAATATATATCTTCCTATTTGTAAAACATAAGCAATTAATTAAAAATGACAGCCGGAATTTACTTGTTTAAATGGCTTATCCAGCGTTCTTATGGTGGGTGAAAAATAAATTTTCTTATTTCATAAATACAGTTGGCTATTAAAAAATGTTGAAAATAGTGTAAAGAATGATAATGCCCGTCAAATGGAGAAACTACGAAATAGGGTAACAATGAAGAAAGATAGTGCCCGTTAAATGGAGAAACTACGAAATAGAGTAACAATGAAGAAAGATAGTGCTCGTCAAATGGAGAAACCATGAAATAGAGTAAAAATAAAAAAAGATAATGCCCGTAAACTGAAGGAATCACGAAACAGCGTAAGAATGAAACAAGATAATGGCCGTAATCTAAGAAAGCAGGAGAGCCAAGTCCAACATAAAGAAATTACAGGAATCTGAATCCCCCTCGCAGGTACCAAGTAAGCTGTAAGAAGTGTAAATGATTTCGATTAGAGAGATTAGCATCCGCCGACACAAGAAAAAACCGTATGAATTCCACATCCGGAAGTAGAGGCTCATACGGGCTTTTCAAGAATTTATGCTTTTTGTTTCCGTTAAGTTGCTATTTTGTGTCATCAAATGGGTTAACATGAACAAAGACATCTTCTACTTCAATATGCTGGTGGATAAGTAAATCTTTTACGTTTCTTGCGATGTCATGCCCGTGTTTGACAGTGATTTCTGGATTCACGCTGATTTTGATGTCGATAATGACGTAACTGCCATGATTTCTTGCGTATAATTCATCAATCCGCTCCACTCCTTCCACTTCGAGAACAGTAGATTTGTATGGCTCTGCATCTTCCGGTGACAGGACTTGTTCTAAAACGACATTAAATGAATCCCGTGCTAATTGGTAGCCGACTCTGATGACAATAATCGATACGATGATTCCGGCAACCGCATCGCCATATAATAAAAAGGAAAGTTGAAAATAGTGACCGAGCAAAGAAGTGCCGACCCCGATTAATGCTGCGAATGAACTGATGGCGTCGGAACGATGATGCCAAGCCTCGCTGATTAGAGCGGGACTGTTAAATTTTTTGCCCAATCGGTTCTTATAATGAAATAACACTTCCTTAATTAAAATAGATACTACTAAAATAATGAAAGCCAGCTTCCCTGGAGCGACAGGCGCTTCGCCAAAAAATATTTTCACAGAGGAAATGGAAATTTCTATTCCGACGATGATTAACAATAAAGACACAATAATAGAAGCAATGTTTTCAGCTTTGCCGTGTCCATATGGATGTTCTTTATCCGGCGGTTTATGAGCAATCTTGACGGCGAATAAGACGACGACAGAGCCAGCTACATCGGAGGCAGAGTGGAGAGCGTCCGCTAACAATGCTTTACTGCCGGCAATTAGTCCGCCAACTCCTTTTAGAACAGCTAATAAAATATTAACAATGATGCCAACCCATGTGGCAACGATAATAGCATTCTTTTGATTAAACATGACTCAAATCCTTTCCTGTCCATTAAGAAAAATTTCTGCAGACAGACGCTTAAACGTTTATGTAGATAGCTGTAGTGCAAAATATAAATATGATGATAAGAGCGGAAGCCTTTGATAAGCAGCACGTAAAAATAATCAGGCATTTTTCTTTTCTTATCCTATCTTAACAGGTGCAACTTGTGTGGGTCTACAGCAATGTTGTTTATTTATGGAACATCAAGTGACGAAGGAAATAATGTTTACCTTACGAAAGAAAAAATCATATAAACATAGTTATTCTCTTTATTTCTTGATAAACTAATAGCAGGAGGGGATGTCTTGAAAATATTAACATTTAACAACCATCAGTTAGGAGTACAAGTGGACGAAGGAATTATTAATGTGAACGAAGCATTACAGCACACGCCGAATGAAGATGTAGCGACAGATGTCATGGAGCTGATAGAAGGCGGGGAAGAGGCACTTCAAGTGTTGACATCTTATATTACTGACTTGGCGAAGTCAAATGTCCCTTATGTGAAAGCAGAGCAGAATATAGAATGGGGACCAGCATTAACCCGGCCGCGGAAGATTATTTGTGTTGGGTTAAATTACAAAAAGCATGCGGACGAAACGAAAGCGACTTACCCGGAAATTCCAATCATTTTTAATAAATTTGATAATGCGCTCACAGGGCACCTGTCTAATATCGCTGTCCCCCGTACTACGGAGCGTTTAGATCATGAAGTTGAATTAGGCATTGTCATCGGAAAGACAGGAAAACATATTGAGGAAAGAGAGGCGCTGGATTACGTCTTTGGCTACTGTACAACCAACGATGTATCCGCTCGAGATATTCAGAAGCGCACGCCGCAGTGGATGGCAGGGAAGACGAATGATGGTTTTGCACCTGTTGGACCGTATATTGTTCCTAAGAAAGAGGTGCACAATCCAAACAATTTGCAACTCACAACTACTGTAAATGGAAAAGTCCATCAGAATTCAAATACGAGTGATATGATATTTAATTGTGAGTCTTTAATTGCTTACATCTCAAAACATATGACATTATATCCGGGAGATTTAATTATGACAGGAACCCCTGAAGGCGTTATTCTGGGACGTCCTATGGAAGCACGAGTATATTTACAGCCTGGAGATGAAATGACTGTTGAAGTGGAACAGCTTGGTGCCTTAACGAATTATTTGGTAGAAGACCGGTAAGTTATAAAAAATAGGCACTCCATTCTCTCATTAAAAAAGTAATAAATAAATAAAGCAACATACCAATGACAATGTGCAGAACAATACCTATCATACTGCAAATCAGCGCGGCAGTTACAAGCGATGAATTAGATCTGCTCGTTTTGCGGATTAATTTTTTGGTGAAAAGGGCTAAGAAAATTCCGATAATGCCAAGAAAGAAGCCAATCACTGGAAGGAGAATAGACAGGATTCCAACCAATAAGGCGACCAAAGCATTTTCATTTGTAGATGCATCTATTTTCAAGTGTTTCAACAATTTAAGGTTTTGCTCCTTTCTGTACCAGTTAGAAAAGACTTGATCAAGGCAAACCTTTACGTATGACTTCAGATTAGGAATGCCTTTGATTGACTTTAACTGTATTCAATTGTACACTATATTTGATATAATACATTTATCAATTAATACGAGGTGACAAAATGATATCTGCAACTTTTATGATTGCTGCTATTTTGACGGCAGTATTACTGATTGTTAGTTTGATTTTAGTAAAAGCAACTCCTGCGAAAAGCTATCTTACATATTTTCCAGGTATTCTTTCTTTTGCTGCTGGCTTAATATTTTTATTGTTTGCTACCCTCATTGATCGCATTTGGATCATGGGCGCAGGATTAGGCGGATGGGGTATCGCGTGCTTATTTGCTGCAGGCATAACACTTATGGTGATAGTAGTATTCGATTCTTTCCGTCAAGTAGAAAATGCATAAATAGACAAAGTTTGTGTCCGGTTCATTTGGATACAAACTTTTTTTATTTAGGAAGGACAAGGCAAGCAGAAGAGGATGTACAAATAACTTTAGCCAAAATAACAACGTTTCTTATGTGTTTGTTGATCCCTTTAAAATTTAAGACTTGGCAGTCAGTGAGCTTTCACAGGAAAGGACGGTTCTCAGAAGCTGGTTTTTCCTTAAAACAAAAAATCCTTGGAAGACTCCAAGGATAGAATGCATCGTTATTTGTTTTCCCGCAAAATAGTGTTGCCGGATTCCTGCTTTACTTTACCTTCTTTCATTAGCCTGCCGAGTGCTCGTTTAAAAGCAGATTTGCTCATGTTAAACGTTGCCCGCACTTCTTCGGGATCTGTTTGATTACTAAACGGAATCACACCGCCTTGTTCTTGTAAAAAATCAAAAATAATTTGAGCATCTTCATCCATGCGCTCATGTTTCATAGGAAAGAGGGAAATGTTTAATGTTCCATCTTCTTTTACTTCAATGATACGTCCTTCTACTCGTTCCCCGAGACGGCGCGGTACTTTACGTTCGGTATGGTGAATGAATCCGCGATGTCCGTTTTCCGTCAAAACTACGGTTCCCTCTTCACCTGGGCGAATAACTGTACCGATTGTTTTGTCGTTTAATTCTGCGTCTGCTGCAAATTCATACAGGTCTTGAAACTCGCTTTCCTTAGCTGGGACAGCTGTTAATCTATTTTTCTTATCTAATTGCAAATAGACATATAAGTCATCTTCTGCATGCGGCCAAAGTTTATTGTCTTCAGGGAGATCGTCTTTTGATACTAAAATCTCTATATCTGTCTGTAAATTGATGAAGGCTCCCAGGTTCGGAATCACTTCTGCAATTTTCCCCCAGCCGAACATCCAACGTGTAGCAGGAGGCAGATGAGTACTAGCCAAAACATTACCTTCTTTATCCGCATATAAAAAAACTTGTACCGCATCATTTTTGGTTAAAGAGGTTTGTCCGTCTTTTATAAGCGCCGCTTCTCCCAAATCATTTGTTAATTGATAGGTGGTTTCACCGACTGATGCAACGGTCATTGTTTGGATGGTTCCTATTTGTGTTTGTAACAAAGTCACACCGTCTTTCTCTCTATAATATTGGAAAAGGGGTACCCTGTTTATTGAGAGTACCCCTTCATATGATAAAGTAACATATTAGTTTTTAATTTTATTTTCCCTGATTGATTCAGGTGGGAAATTTCATTATCTTTATTATGTGTAAGATACTTTTACTTTCTGTATCTGAGCGACATTCTTCTATGTCATATGTCGCAGAAATTTCGCTTTGCCGCGATCTTAATTCCACAGGAAGTTCTCTAACTTAAGCAACGTAAACCCTACCTGCTTTTACGTCCTTGCGATCCTTAAATCGCGCCAGTGTGAATAAGCTCTAACAAAAACCTTTGTAGAATGCCAGTTCACTATATGCTACTTTATGAACATCTCTTACTATCTCATAGAAAGGATAAGAAGTCAACACATAAACCAAATGTGGTTTATGAGACTTATTTGAAGAGAAATAGAATCACGAATCAATTAACCGGTCTCCACGATGAGCTGCGTAGATATTTGTAAAAGCGAAACAAAAGCCTAGAACAATAGTGGCCATCAGTCCACCTTCAAGACCGAAAGATCCGCCGGTGAGTACGTCCATCCCTTTCGATACTTTAATATCATACATCCCGTAAGGAGCAGTCCCGCTAACCGGGAAGCCAAAGACAGTGCCTTGAAAATAATTCCAAGTAATATGAAAACCAATAGGCAGAAGCAGACTCTTCGTGACATCAAACATATAAGCAAATAGTAAACCGACTAAGACAATATTCACAAACCCTAACAATTTCGGGTTCGGGTTGGCAAAGTGGACAGCTCCAAATACAACCGCAGATACCAGATAAATGACCCATTTTTTATTGCCATGTTCTAACATGGTTTGAATGACATATCCTCTGAAAAACATTTCTTCAAAAAAGCCGACCAATACATACAGAATCAAAAAAAGAACCAGGTTCATCGACAATTGTGGAGCAGTTAATTCATTTAACAGGGTAATGTTGTCGGTTATTAATAAGACGAAAAATATCAAAGTAATAGCTGCTGCACCAAGAATCAGCCCTGTAAAAAAATCTTTGATAGGGAAATGAATCCCCAGTTTAGTAGGATTCTTCTTATTAATTCCTCGAAAAACGACCAAGGTAGCTGCAATTCCTCCTATTGTCCCCATCCCTTGGGTTACGACGATATAAAGCGGAGTTGTTTGTAAGATGTTCATAAGTGCTTCTTCATTTCCTTTTGATGTCTCAATTAAAGAAATAAAAGTATACCCGGGCATCATAAAAATAAGTTGGCCGAGCAGTACCATCGCAAGTGCAAAAGCAATAATCCAGCCGGAGCGAATGATGCCGTCATCATTTTTAAACAAGAAAAACATCCTTTCTTCACCATTAGAAAAGGCTCTCGTCTTTCCTTTTGTATAAGTATGCTAACAAAATTTCCGGTTATAGAGAGCTATGGACAGATATATGGAAATAAGTAAAAAAACACCGGTAATCACGGTTATCATAAGAAAAGGAGCGAAAGGAAAAATGCGTTCAACATAGAGCGCAAAACCAAGATCGATATGATTAAAGATAATCTCATTTGTCATCCCTAATTCTTTGACTAACAAATCCAGGGTGAAATAAGTGCCGATGATAATAAGAACTAATAGAAGTATCATCATTATATTGGTGTTTTTAATACCGTACATAAGTGGAAATAATAAAGCAATGAATATACAGAGTAACATAAAAAACATATAAAAGTCTTGTTATCTATATGTGACTAATACTTTGTTTAGAAAATCAACCAAGCTATATTCCTTTATTCGTATTCAACATTCTTCAGATATTGTATAATAAGTTCAGTAAAGAATTTTTAAAAAAAAGAATAAAAGCAAGAGAAACGGGAATAAGTTGGATAGGTGAAAAGAGGAGGAACAATATTATGGACTTACAATTGAAAGGTAAAACAGTACTGGTAACCGGAGCTTCAGAAGGAATTGGGAAAGCTATTGCACTTGCATATGCAAAGGAAAACGCGACCGTATATATCAGCAGCCGGGACCCTGAGAAATTAATGGAAGCGATGGCTCATATCCGGGAAGAAACGAATAATCCCAATGTGACATTTATCGAATGTGATATGAAAGAAAAATCACAAATAGAAGAAATGGTCCAGCAAATTATAGAAAAAGAAGAAAGTATCGACGTGCTGATTAATAATGCAGGAGGGCCGCCAAGCGGAAGTTTTATGGAGACGGAAGAAGCGGATTGGTATCATGCTTTTGAACAGAACTTATTGAGCGTGGTGCGCGCAACAAAACAAGTTATTCCCTTTATGAAAAAGAACCAAGCAGGTGGAAGAATAGTTACCATAACTTCCTCTTCAATTAAGCAAAGCATTGATGGGTTAATTTTATCGAATACAATGCGCCCTGGTGCCTTGGGATTAACCAAAAGTTTGGCAAGAGAATTTGCTGATGCTTCCATTTTAGTCAATACAGTCGGTCCTGGAAAAATTGGCACCAATCGTTTGCAGCAATTAATGGAATCTCAAGCGGAGCAGACGGGAGAAGCAATTGAGAAAATCGAAGCTGAAAATGTAGAAGCTATACCGATGAATAGAGTGGGGACGCCGGAAGAATTTGCGCAAGCTGTTTTATTTTTAGGTTCTTTCGCTAATACGTATATTACCGGCCAATCTCTTATCGTAGATGGAGCGGCAATTCCTGCACTCTAAAGCCATATGTAAGAGAGCTAACAAGCAATACTCCTTTACACGTTTATGATGTGCTCAATAATCCCTTTGTCTGTTTCAAAAATTTTAAGGATGAAGCCTCGAAAAGCAATAAACATAGATTTTCTCGCTGAAAGAGTTTACTTATAATGGTAAGATAAGGTATGATAATAATATAAAATCTTTTCTTATTGTGAAGGAGGTTATTCAGTTGGCATTCGTTATTCTCGATCCTTGTCAAGGGGAGAAGTCAGGAGAATGTGTGACAGTCTGTCCTGTTGATTGTATTGAAGAAGGAACAGACCAGTTTTATATAGATCCAGACATTTGTATTGACTGTGCTGCATGTGTTGCGGTTTGCCCAGTGGATGCAATTGTTGAAGAATATGATCTTGCGCCGGAAGAAGAGGTTTATTTAGAGAAAGCTGAAGAATTTTTTGCTGATCGATAGTAAACCTGACTATAAAATAGCCCCTCTCCACGTTACATAAAAATGGAGAGGGGTTTTTTAATGCTTTACGAAAAATTCGGTGATAGTAATTGCTTTGCTGTCTTATGAGATACAAAAGACGTTGTGACTTTTCTGCAACAAAAGAACAGACTGGGAGATAAAGAGGTGCTTCTCTATAAAAATCAGCAAGTAATAAGACCTCAATAGAAACCGCTTATTCGGCTGATTCCTCGGCTAATCCGCTGATTATCCATCTTTTTGCCGTTTCTTCAGGAACATTGTATTCTTTTCCCGCGCGGAGCAATTCCGCATGATACATGGTTTGTACACGCATTTTCACTCGAACCGTTTCCTCTTTTGCCATTAAAATCACACTCCTTTAGACTTTGCATAATAGCCTTTTCTTCTTTCAGAATAGCATAAAAAAGGAAACAAGAATAATGATAGTAGCTTTACATACCAATATATGATAATATGCTCATATAATGAGGGGGATGACGATGGCTGCAGAAGAAAATAATAAAATCTCTTCCATTCAGGGATTGGAAGAAGAAACGTTATCGACCATTTCGGAAACGTTTAAAGCATTAGGAGACCCGACGCGAATTCGCATACTGCATTTACTTTCTCAAAAAGAATGCTCGGTAAATGAGATTGCGGCTAACTTGATGTTGGGTCAATCCACCGTTTCACACCAACTGCGTTTATTAAAAAATTTGCGTTTGGTCAAACGCCGTAGAGAAGGAACGTCTATTTATTATTCCTACGAGGATGAGCATGTGATTGGCATTTTAAATCAGACCATTGAGCATGTTTTACATCCTTGAACAGGGGGAGGGAGCGAGCCTATGGGACACGAACATCACCATCATGATCATACACATGGTGCGAATAAAAAAGTATTAATGATTAGTTTTTTTATCATTACAGGTTTTATGATTGTCGAAGTAATTGGCGGTCTTGTAACAAATAGTTTAGCCCTGCTCTCCGATGCTGGGCATATGCTGAGCGATTCGATCTCTTTAGCGGTTGGATTACTCGCTTTTACACTGGGAGAGCGTATGGCTGATTATGGGAAAACTTACGGGTATAGACGATTTGAAATATTAGCAGCTGTATTTAATGGTGTTATTTTAATCGGGGTATCCCTCTATATTTTTTATGAAGCATATCATCGCTTTTTTGCCCCACCTGAAGTAGCTTCTTTAGGAATGTTGACCATTGCAGCATTGGGTCTGATTGTGAATATAATTGTTGCCTGGCTTCTCATTCGAGGCGGTGATACCGAAGATAATTTGAACTTGCGTGCGGTCTATTTGCATGTGTTAGGTGACCTGCTCGGTTCTATTGGTGCTATTGTTGCAGCAATTCTCATTTTAGTTTTCCAGTGGAGCTGGGCTGACCCGCTTGCAAGTGTAATTGTGGCCTTCCTTGTATTGGTTAGCGGGGTTCGAGTCACAAAGGACGCTCTGCATGTTTTGATGGAAGGAACGCCGAAAGAAGTAGACCTTGAAAAAGTCATTCAAAAAATCAGAAATGCAGAAGGAGTTTGTGATATTCATGATTTGCATGTCTGGTCGATAACCAGCGGGCATCATGCGTTATCCGCACATGTCGTTGTCCACGGTGAGATGACAATCAATGAAGGACAGCTTATTTTACAAACGCTTGAGGAAAAGCTTTCGGATGAAGGGATTCATCATGTTACCATTCAATTGGAAAATGAAAATCATCTTCATGATGAATCGATTATGTGTCAAGCAGGTGTGGATGTTTCTTCTGCAAACTCACCTGATCTTCAAGGGAAGTAATAATAGAAAAACACAACTTTTGACATACGGAGCGGGGGTATATTATACTGAACTTAGATTGAAAGAGGAGGGGTACGATGAGCGAAATAATTAAAGTCGAAGGCATGGGATGCAACCACTGTGTCGAAACGATTGAATCATCAGTCGGAGGTCTTGAAGGCGTTGCCTCTGTGAAAGCTGATTTAGATAATGCACAAGTAACCGTAGAATTAAATGAAGCGGATGCATTAAATAAAGTAAAAGAAACCATTGAAGATCAAGGGTACGATGTAGCAGAGTAACCCAAGGTTGTGTACTACTAATGAAGGAGTGTGGAGAGAAGAACAAATGTATCGTTTTTCTTTTTCATACTCCTTTTTGATGAGGAGGGTTTGGATGGCGAAAAATGAAAGTACCTTGCAAGTAAGTGGCATGACGTGCAGTGCTTGTGCTAATCGTGTCGAAAAAGGTGTTTCCAAAATGGAAGGAGTCGACCAGGCGAATGTGAATTTAGCGCTTGAACAACTCACCGTTCAATACGATAAAAATGAATTAAGCGAAGCAGATTTTAAGGAAAAAATAGAAAAATTAGGATATGGTGTCGTAGAGGAGCAGGCAGAGTTTGATGTTACAGGGATGACGTGCAGTGCCTGCGCAAATCGTGTCGAAAAAGGCGTCAGTCGTATGCCCGGTGTTTCTGAAGCAAACGTGAATCTTGCCTTAGAAACGATGTCTGTCACGTATAACGATAAAGCCGTACAACCACAGGACATGGCAGAAAAAGTGAAAAATTTAGGATATGAACTAATACCAAAGCAAGACCAGCAGGAAAAAGTAGATCATCGTGAAGCTGAAATTAAACAGCAAACGACTAAATTTATCTTCTCGGTGATATTAACCTTACCATTATTATGGACAATGGTTGCTCATTTTAACTTTTTATCTTTTATTTATTTACCGGAGATACTCATGAATCCGTGGGTTCAGCTGATTCTGGCAACACCTGTTCAGTTTATTGTAGGCGCCCAGTTTTATAAAGGGGCTTATATGTCCTTGAAAAATAAAAGTGCGAACATGGACGTATTGGTTGCTCTAGGAACAAGTGCGGCTTTTTTTTACAGTGTTTATTTAGCGATTGAATGGCAAACAGCCGGAGCTATAGGAGAAGCCGATCTTTATTTTGAAGCTTCTGCCATGATTATCACGTTAATTTTACTTGGGAAATTGTTCGAAGTGCGTGCGAAAGGAAAAACAAGCCAGGCTATTCAGAAATTAATGGGCTTGCAGGCAAAAACGGCTTTAGTTTTACGAAATGGACAAGAACAGGAAATTACGATTGAAGAAGTTATAGAAGGCGATACTATTATCGTGAAGCCAGGTGAGAAAATACCGGTAGACGGTGAAATAATAGAAGGAAGTTCTGCTGTAGATGAATCAATGTTAACCGGAGAAAGTTTACCTATCGATAAAACGGTGGGAGACGCAGTTATTGGTGCCACCATCAACCGTAACGGGTCCTTGCAATTTAAAGCGACAAAAGTAGGTAAAGATACAGCACTGGCTCAAATTGTAAAAGTTGTGGAAGATGCACAAGGTTCCAAAGCGTCCATCCAACGTCTGGCCGATAAAATATCCGGAGTTTTTGTACCGATTGTTGTCGGGGTTGCTGTCGTTACTTTTGCAGTATGGTATTTGCTCGTGACACCGGGAGATTTTCGGGCATCTATTATCCCGACCATCTCTATTTTAGTTATTGCTTGTCCATGTGCTTTGGGGCTCGCTACGCCAACTTCTATTATGGCGGGTTCTGGACGAGCTGCAGAAATGGGTTTATTATTTAAAGGCGGCGAATACCTGGAAACAACACAAACCGTTGACACCATCGTTTTAGATAAAACAGGAACGGTTACCAAAGGAGAACCAACGCTTACGGATATTCAAGTTACAGTAGGTTTCGATGAAGAAGACGTATTGCGCTTCGTTGCCAGTGCAGAAAACCAGTCGGAACATCCGCTTGCCCAGGCCATTGTGCAAGGAGCGAAAAATCGTTCTCTCGCTGTTGAAGAAGCTGCGGATTTCCAAGCAATACCTGGTTACGGTATTCAAGCTGTCATCCAAGAGAAGGCTATTTATGTCGGAACAAGAAACTTAATGGCTCAACAAGGACTGGATATATCAATGGATTTGGAAGAAACGATGGAAGCATTGGAATGGAACGGAAAAACTGCGATGCTTATCGGAATAGACCAACAGGTCGCAGGTGTGGTTGCAGTAGCCGATACAGTGAAAGAAACTTCGCAAGAGGCCATTGATCGGATGCGAAATCATGGCTTAGATGTTATATTATTAACAGGGGATAATGAACGAACGGCCAAAGCAATTGGTAAAGAAGTGCATATTGATCATGTGATTGCAGAGGTATTGCCGGATCAAAAAAGTGAACAAATCGAAAAGTTGCAAGCAGAAGGAAAAATTGTGGCAATGGTGGGCGATGGAATCAACGATGCGCCGGCACTTGCTACAGCAGATATCGGTATGGCTGTAGGGACAGGAACCGATATCGCTATTGAAGCAGCAGATATAACGTTAATGCGCGGTGATTTGAACAGTGTTGCAGATGCCGTGATGATGAGTAAGAAAACGATGAAAAATATAAAAGAAAATTTATTCTTTGCGTTTATCTACAACACCATTGGCATTCCGATTGCTGCCATTGGCTTACTTGCTCCATGGGTTGCAGGAGCAGCAATGGCATTCAGTTCCGTTTCTGTGGTCACCAACGCTCTTCGTTTACAACGTGTTCCGTTGAATAAAGCAACAAAAACAAAATAACACTCAAGTAATGAGGTGAAACAAATGGAAGAATTTTTACATGAAACCCCCATTGTTCCCCGGACAGACGAAGAGAAGCAGGCTGTTCTAAATCGTTTAAAACGAATAGAGGGTCAAGTCCGAGGGATTCAACGAATGGTGGATGAAGACCGCTACTGTATGGATGTTTTAGTTCAAATTAATGCCATCAACGCGGCGTTAAAGAAAGTAGGCTACAGTGTCGCAGAGCGTCATATGAAACATTGTGTACAACATGCTGTCGAAGCTGGAAATGGCGAAGAAACATTAGAGGAATTACTTGAAGTAATGCAGCATCTTGCCAAATAATAGAAGCATATAGAAGCCTGTTCATGTTACAGTGAACCGGCTTTTTTTTAAAAAAAAGACCCTGTAATAATGTGAGCAATGCGTTGACTATATTCAGTTCATGAATTTGCTTTGTCTGTAAACTGCATTCTAATCCTTTTAGTAGTAATTGTTTTAAGTGCTTGCTCCACTTAGGTAAACTGTACATAAAACGAATAAGAAAAGAGGAAAAAAAATGCATGAACGTTTAAAAGCACTCTTTCAACGTATTGAATATCCGAAACAAACGGTAGAGTTTTCTGACTTACCCTTACTGATGAAACAGTTCGCTTATCATTTACCTTTTGAAAATTTGGATATTATGACCAATAAAACGACCTCTTTAGAATACGCAGCTTTGCACGAAAAACTGGTTGAAAACAATCGAGGTGGCTTGTGTTATGAATTGAACTCTCTATTTTATTACACCTTGCAGGAACTGGGATTTGACGTACAAATGATCCATGCCACGATTATGGCAGCTAATAATCCTTTGGAACATACCCATATTTCGACCATTTTAGAATATGAAGGATGTCAGTATTTAATGGAAGTAGGCTTTGGAGCGAATCAACCTTTGCAACCTGTACCATTTACAGGAGAGTTCGTGAAAGCTCCGAGCGGCTCGTACCGTATTGTCACAGAAAAAGACACTGGCAAGTTTCTTTTTGAAAAACATGCAGCAGGTCAATTAGCCATCTTTTATGCATTTTCTTTAGAAGAAACGACGGATCGAATATTATATCAAGCAAAAGAATTAACGGAAAACCATGCTGCTTCCAAGTTTAATAAGGGAGTACTGTTAACGTTAACCATACCTGAAGGGCATCTGACAGCCACCGATACAACATTTACGAGGGTAGTCAATGGGGAGAAAGAAAAAGAAGATATTAAAGAAAATCAATTGTTTTCAATCAGTCGTACGTTTTTTGGAATCGACTTAAATGAGTTAGGGTACCCTGTTAAATGACTATTCAAATTAAAATAAAGTATAAAAAAGATTCGATTATCAAATTTGATAATCGAATCTTTTTTTATAAAGTTATTTTTTCTGAAAATAATGAGCCCAGACGACTTGTTCCGGGTCCCAAACGGCCTCATGATGAATACTTGTGATGGCGTCTTTGTATTCTTCCAAACCGGGATATCCTTCATCATTCGCGTCTTTTTCGGAAACTTCCTTTAATTTCTGTGGATATACATCGCTGACGATAAAAGTCTGATTATTTAATTGGATCTCATCGCCTGCGTCCGCATAACGATCATTTCTTCTCTCGGATACTTTGTCACCTTTTATTACTTTATCAATATCTTCCTGGATAGAAATCAACTTGTTGATATCGTATTTTTCCGGCCAATCATTTTTGTTTTCACGCGTCATTGGGATCCTTCTCCTTTTATGAAACTTTCTGACATGAAAATGATGTGCTAACAATCTGATATTCCGATAGGTCAATTCTTTATTAAGGAAATGTAACACTTATACAGTATGTTTTTCCTGCACTTCATGATTGTAAACATCATTTAAAAAATATTCGAAAGTTATTTTGTTCATCTTCTGTTCATAGTAGTTTTCTATACTGGGACCCAGAATAGAAAGCATCAGAACGAAAGGAAGGAGAAGAGTAATGAAACGCATGCTAGAACGTTTTTCCCGTTTTGTCAGCAGCTCCATCGGCTCAAAAGCAGTTATTGGAATATGGATCGTGGCCATTCTTATTTTAGCATTGGCAGCGCCAGGATCAAGTGATGTTGAAGAAAGTACAGACGAAGGAAGTGCACATGGAAACGAGCCGTCAACTATCGCTCAGGAAATGATGGATGAGGAATATCCGTCAGATGAAGGGCTGGTTGCTTTGCTTGTGTACCAGGATACAGAAGGGATTTCTGATAATCAGCGTGACGACATAAAAGAAATGAGCGAATGGCTGGATTCAAAGGAAAAGCCGGATAATGTGGCCAGTTCGCTCCCATTTCATAAAATGCCGGAAAAAGTTCAGGATAAGCTTTTTTCGGAGGATGGTTCAACCATGCAAATGAATATAGCAATGAAGGAGGGGTTAGATTCTGATCAGCTTCATGACACGCTGGAAAAGATTAACAATAAAGCAGAAGAAATAGGTAACAATGACTTGGAAATGAAGATAACAGGACCTGCCGGGATTTCTGCGGATACCGTTACTCTATTTAAAAATGCGGACCTTGTTTTGTTATTTTCCACTATTGGATTAATTCTTGTTTTGTTGATGATTATTTACCGGTCGCCGCTGCTTGCTGTTATTCCGTTAGTGGTAGCAGGAATGGTTTATATGGTGGTGGATCGTGTTATTGGAATTGGGGGTGACAACGGTTGGTTTGTTGTTGACAGCCAAGCAACATCCATTATGATGATCCTCTTATTTGCAGTGCTTACAGATTATTCTTTATTCGTTCTCTCTCGTTACAGGACAGAATTAAAACAGGTTGAGTCCAAAGCTGAAGCAATGGCGAGAGCATTTGGACCTGTTTTAAAACCGATTCTTTTCAGTGGTATTACATTACTTGCGGCAATGATTGTCCTGTTTTTCACCGATTTTAAGCCATATAATCATTTTGCTCCTGTCTTTTCTATAGCCATCGTGTTTATTCTGCTTGGTGGTATTACACTTATCCCGGCTCTCTTCACATTAGCTGGAAGAAAGGCATTTTGGCCCTTCATCCCTAAAGTTGCGGATAAAAAATCACAAGCAACAAATAAAGCTGGGTTTTGGGTTAAAATTGGCCGAACTGTCACCAAGCGTCCAGGGATTACTGCAGGTATCATTTTGTTATTGATGGCTGCCGCTTCTATGAATCTTGGTTCAATGAAGTTTTCCTTCAATCAGCTGGATTCTTTCCCGGAAGATATCGATGCCCGCCAAGGATACGAGATGCTGGCCGATCATTTTCCGGAAGGCGAGCTGGCGCAAACCAACATAGTTATTAAGTCAGACGAAGAGCTGGATGTCAATGAAGATTTTATAGAAGATGTGAATGACTTACAAACTTCTCTTCAAGATGACACTCGTATAGAGGAAGCAGGGCCAGATCTTGACAAAGAGATGGGGAAATCTGAAGACTCCTTGCCTGACGATTTTTTATCCGACTCTGATAAGGCGATAAAATTAGATATCACTTTAGATGGTAACCCTTATTCTCAATCCGCTTTGAATACAATTGACGAGTTGAGAGACGAAGAAGGAAGTTTGCTTCAAGAACATGGGTTTGAACCAGATGAATCTTCGATGTATATAGCTGGACAAACAGCAGAACAGCTTGATGTGAGGGATATGAACGAAAGAGACATGATCGTTGCTTTTACTGCTATCACTATCTTGATAACAATCATGCTGATGTTCCAATCCGGTTCCATTAGGATGGGGCTTATCATGATTTTCACGATGCTGCTGTCTTACACAGCGAGTCTCGGTCTCGGCTGGTTTATTTTTGAAAATGTATTAGGATACGATGCTATCAGTTATCGACTGCCGCTTTATACGTTTGTTTTTCTCATTTCCCTTGGGGTCGATTATAATATTATTCTGGTTTCGAGAATTAGGGAGGAGATTCATCATTATAAGTGGAAAGAAGCAATTTCACATGGTGTTGGTTTAACAGGCGGTGTGATTTCTTCCGCCGGAATTATTTTGGCAGGAACATTTGCCGTATTAATGACACAGCCTTTAGAAGAACTCTTCCTGTTCGGTTTAACAATGGGATTGGGAATTCTGATTGATACGTTTATTGTACGAGGTATGCTGTTACCATCACTCTTGACTTTTATCAGACCGAAACAGGTGAAAAATAAATAAATGATATAGAGAAAAAGGTCAACCTTTCCACTGGTTGATCTTTTTTAAATAGTATTGGATACATGATGTATTTGTAAAGAAGTCTGCAATGAAGTGAACATACAAGCGAATAAAAAAACTTTTGGCAACCTTTCTTCACATAATTAAGGATATTTTCCAATAAAAAATCTTGAATTGCGGTATTACAATTCATTTACAAAAACTGTTATAATGTTTTTGCGATATAGTTTCATAAGCAGAAATACCAGAATACAAAATCTTCATAAAAACCAAAGCGCAGCAAAGATGCCTGTGAATTATTCCAAGGTTTAAAAGCAAAGTGCCTGAATTGTTAAAGTTTGGAAAAGAGAATAAATCGCGGAATTGCAGCAAAATCAATAGGATTGTATTTTAAAATGATAAATAAAGGAGTTAGACAGGTAAATGGGACGCACACTTGTTTTAGCAGAAAAACCTTCTGTTGGCCGTGATATTGCCCGAGTGCTTGATTGCAGGAAGAAAGGGAACGGCTATTTTGAAGGGAACCAATATATTGTAACGTGGGCTTTAGGTCACTTAGTTACGTTAGCTACACCGGAAATGTATGAGGAGAAGTATCAAGAATGGCGCATGGATCAGTTGCCAATGCTGCCGGAAAAATTACGAACCATGGTTATCCCCAAAACAAAAAAACAATTTAATACAGTAAAAGCACAGCTGAACCGGCAGGATGTCAATGAAGTCGTCATCGCAACGGACGCTGGAAGAGAGGGAGAATTAGTAGCTCGCTGGATACTTGATAAAGCGCGCGTTAAAAAGCCGGTAAAACGATTATGGATATCCTCTGTAACGGATAAAGCCATTCGGGACGGATTTAAAAAATTGCAGCCAGGAAAAAAATATGAAAACTTATATGCTTCTGCGGTCGCGCGCTCTGAAGCGGATTGGTATGTAGGATTAAATGCGACTCGTGCACTTACGACGAAATTTAATGCTCAGTTGTCCGCAGGGCGTGTTCAGACACCAACGATAGATATTTTACAAAAACGAGAAGAAGCAATTAAGCACTTTCAACCCCAAATCTATCAGGAATTCCGGATTCAATCCAGCCAAGGTTTGGACTTCATCTGGAAAGGGAAGAACAAACAAACAGCTATTTACGATAAGGATAAAGCCAAACAATTACAGGAAAAATTAAAAGGAAAGACAGCGGTGATTCAGCAGGTTGACCGGAAGCAGAAAAAACAATTTTCACCTGCCTTGTATGATTTAACGGAATTGCAAAGGGAAGCAAATAAACGTTATGGCTTTTCGGGGAAGCAAACCTTACGGGCGATGCAGCAGTTGTATGAGCGTCATAAAGTCTTAACGTACCCTCGTACGGATGCACGTGTCATTACGACAGATATTGTACCTACTTTGAAAGAACGGATTAAAGCAAGCGCTCACGGAGAATGGACGCGAGTTGCCAATCAGTTGGCAAATAAAAAGTTTCATTTGCCGAAGTCTGTTGTAAATGATCAGCAAGTGAGTGACCATCATGCGATTATTCCGACAGAAGAAACAGCTCAAATAGATCAGTTTGACAATCAAGAACGAAAAATCTATGAGATGGTAGTCAAACGTTTTTTAGCTGTCTTATCAGACCCGTATGAGTATGAGGAGACGCTCATTACAGCAGAAGCAGCTGGAGAGATTTTTACTGCCAAACTCTACAAAACGAATAAATTGGGCTGGAAAGCGCTGGACGGTGAGAAACAAGCCGACGCCGCACCGGAAGTTACCGAAGGGCAAACGTTTAACTTTATCAGCCGTTTGACCGAAAAAGAAACAACACCGCCTGAACGTTTTACAGAGGGCAGCTTATTAAAAGCCATGGAAAATCCGGGCAAGTACTTGGAGCAGGATGAAAAACATGCAGCAAAAAGACTTCAGGAAGTCGGCGGCATTGGAACAGTTGCTACGCGGGCAGATATCATTGATAAATTAATCAATAGTCAATATGTGGAGTTGCGCGGGAAATATTTGCATGTCACATCGACAGGGAAGCAGGTATTGGAACTTGCACCGGAAGAATTGCGATCTCCAGCGCTTACGGCAGAATGGGAAGATAAATTAGTCCAAATCGAAAAAGGACAATTGAAAAAAGAGCAGTTTATCGCCGATATTCAAAACTATACAAAACAGTTAGTCCATGATATTAAAGAAATGGACGCAACCTTTAAACATGATAACCTGACAGGGTCAAAATGCCCGGAATGCGGCGGTTTAATGCTGGAAATTGAAAACCGCCACGGCAAAATGCTCCGCTGCAAGGACCGCACCTGTCGTTACAAGAAAAACATTTATAAAAACACGAATGCCCGCTGTCCAAATTGCAAAAAGCGAATGAAATTATTTGGAGAAGGAAAAGGGAAGACTTTTCACTGCGTTTGTGGCCATAGTGAGAAAATGGCCACTTTTGATAAACGTAAAAAACAGCAGCAACAACATAAAGTTTCCAAGAAAGATGTTCATCAATATATGAATAAGCAAGAAGAGTTTTCAAATAATGCTTTAGCAGAAGCATTGAAGAAACTCAAAAAATAGTGTGAAACTTAGTTCGTCAGTTGAGTGTTTTGTAAGAGAATCACTCAACTGATATACATACAACACCTTTTATAGTAATAAAAATCATTGGTATTTTATAAGGGATTCCTGTAAGATTTTAGATAGTAAGATTAGGCAGAGAAGGGAAAGGATACATATGACGACAAAGCGTTGGGTAGCTATTATAGCAGCAGTTGTATTATTGATTTTTTCAATTGGTTTCCGTTTTGCAATGAACTTCGCAAGCGGAATGATAGAAGATTTAGCTGACATGGATACGACTGAATTGTCAGAAGAAACGGAAGAAGACGGTGATATGTCCAATCGAATCGCCGTATTGAATTTAGAAGGAACCATTCAGGAGCAGGAAGAAACGTTTGTCTCGGAAGGGTATCAGCATGGAGCGTTCATGGATTCCATCGAAAATGCCGCTGAAGATGATACTATTAAAGGTATTGTATTAAACATTGACTCTCCCGGCGGGGCTGTTGGTGCAACAGAAGATATCCATAAAGCATTAAAAGAGATGCAGGATGATTACGACAAGCCGATTTACGTATCAATGGGGGAAACAGCAGCTTCCGGCGGCTATTATTCCGCTGCAACGGCAGATAAGATTTTTGCGAAACCGTCTACGTTGACTGGTTCTATTGGAGTTATTATGCAGAGTGCTGATTTTTCAGGGTTAGCTGAGAAATACGGTGTGGAATTTAACACAATTAAAAGTGGTAAACATAAAGATATTATGTCCCCAACCAAAGAAATGACAGAGGACGAAGAAGACATTTTACAATCCATGGTCGATGAAATGTATGATGAATTCGTGCAAGTGATTGTAGATGGCCGCGATATGGATGAAGATAAAGTGCGCGAATTAGGGGACGGAAGAGTATACACTGGAAAGCAGGCAGAAGAAAATGGTCTGGTGGATGAAGTTGGAGATTTCGATGATACGCTGGCCGCTATGAAAGAGGATAATGATTTAGAGGATGCTGCAGTCGTTTCTTATGGATACGACATGGGTGTCTTTGGCAAGTTCAATGTTTCGATGCAGAATCTGATTCAAGGTAAAGATAAAGATTTAGAAGTGGTATCGAAGCTCATGGATGAATCAGACCGGCCACGAGCCATGTACTTATATTAAAAGGAGTGATGATTAATGGATATGACAATGGATCCTGAAGAAGAAGTTACCTTATCCGAAGAACCTGAAGCATCTTATAGATCTGCAGGCTTTTGGATGCGTTTTTGGGCTTATCTTATCGATGTCATCATTCTTTTTGCAATCAATGGATTGGTATTAAGTCCACTTGGATTCTTGAATGAAGGAGCAGCATTCGATATAGGATTCTGGACGATGAACGGAGTCCTGGCCACGATTATTTACTATGTTTATTTTATTTTAATGACGAAACTTGCCCAGCAGACAGTGGGAAAAATGATTTTGGGGCTTAAAGTTATTTCAGAGAAAGCAGAAAAACCGAACTGGTTGGATGTCTTGTTTAGAGAATTAGTCGGCCGCTTTTTTTATAATGCGTTTTTAATTTTAAAATTGCTTTATATCATTGTAGCTTTTACTGAGAAAAAACAAGGTTTACACGACTTTATTGGACAAACAAGAGTCGTACATGAGAAAGATTAAAGTTCTTTCATGAGGTGATAAGATTGTGCGGACGTTATACGATGCTCGCTGATCAAATGAAAGTGAAAAATCGGTTCGAATTATCAGGAGATATCCCGGGTTTTGAAAAAAGTTATAATATCGCCCCGGGACAGCAAGTTCTTGCTGTCATTCATGACGGAAAACAACGCCGGGCAGGGTATTTGCGCTGGGGCCTTGTTCCTTTTTGGGCACAGGATGAAAAAATCGGCTATAAAATGATTAATGCACGCTCAGAAACCATTCATCAAAAACCAAGTTTTAAACACTTATTAGGCAGAAAGCATTGCTTAATTGTAGCAGATAGTTTTTATGAGTGGCAAAAAACAGAGACAGCTAAACAAGCGAAACGAATTTCTTTAGAAAATGAAAATATGTTTGCTTTTGCCGGTCTCTGGGAAAAGTGGGAGCATGAAGGGCAGAAGCTTTTCACTTGTACAGTACTGACAGAAGCTTCCAATGCTTTTATGGAGCCAATTCATCATCGTATGCCTGTCATTTTGCCGAAAGAAGAAGAAAATAATTGGCTGCAGCTTCATACTTCTCCTTTTAAAGTGAAACAGTATGTCGAAGAACTTGTTCCAGATCAATTAACTGCCTATAATGTAAGTAATTATGTAAATCATGCAAAGCATAATGACCAAACGTGTATTGAACCAATGAATACATAGACAGAGGGGAGCAGAATACATGGTTCGGATCTTATTTGTCTGTTTAGGAAATATTTGCCGTTCTCCAATGGCGGAAGCGGTTTTTAAAGAACAAATGAAAGAAGCAGGACTGGCAAATAAAGTATTGATTGATTCAGCCGGGACAGCTGGTTGGCATGAGGGCAGTTCGCCACATGAGGGGACGTTAAAGAAGCTTGAAGAAGTAAATATTCCAGCTGATTATTTAACGGCTCGCCAGCTTCGTAAAGAGGACGCCATCCAATATGATTTTATCATCGTGATGGATGAGAGTAACGCGACAGATGTACAACATCTATTTTCAAAAGCGGAAGGTGCACCTGAAATTTACCGTATGATGGACTTTGTGGAAAACCCACCTGAAAAAAATGTACCCGATCCTTTCTTCACTGGTGATTTTGATTACACCTATACGTTAATTTCACAAGCATCTCAAGCTCTTCAAAACTATTTAATTCAAAACAATTATCTATAGAAAAAGGGGACGATTATCATGGGAAAGAGTAAATTAATCACCGGTATTGCAGTAGGAGCTGCAGTAGGAGGGTTGGTCAGCCTACTAAGCAAAGATACCAGAGAGCATGTGAAAGAAGTTTCTGGAAAAGTGTTAGACAAAGCGTCTTATATAACTTCTAATCCAGATGTTGCGGTAAATAAAGCAAGACAATTGGTGAATTCAGCGAATCATTTTGTAACAGATAACACAGAAAGCGCTTTGAGTGCATTAGACCAGGTAGACAACACGGTGCAGAAATTTTTAAAGTGAAGCTGGGTACGTGGAAAGGAAATGAAGATGTATGAAGAAAACGATTAATTTTTTTAAAGCGTTTATTCCTAGAATTGGGGAGGCGGATGTCACAGGATTGTCTGCGCAGCTTGCTTACTTTTTCTTGCTTTCTTTATTTCCCTTTTTATTATTTATTGTTACATTGATGGGGTTTTTACCGATCGACGGAGAATCAGTAATGCAATTTGTATCTTCTTTTCTGCCGGAAGACGTTGCGAACATGATTGAATCAAATTTAAGTGACATTGTCGGAAATAGAAGTGGAGGCCTCTTGTCAATCGGGATACTTGGTACATTGTGGTCGGCATCGAACGGTGTTAATGCCATCACAAAATCGTTCAATAAAGCATATGAAGTGGAAGAAGATCGCTCCTTTATTGTGAACAGATTAGTTTCCCTTGGTCTGATGCTGATTATCGTAGTGGTTATTGTGGTAGCACTTATCTTATCTGTCTTTGGGAAAGTAATTGGCGAGTATGTGTTTAACCTTATCGGATTGTCCGAGTTTATCAGTTCATGGAACATCATCCGTTGGGTTATCACGTCCATTACATTTTTTATCGGACTCTATGTATTATACGTATTTGCACCAAATGAAAAAATCCGTTTAAAAGATGCGTTATGGGGTACCGTTTTTGCAACTATTATCTGGCAAATCGTTTCCCTTGGCTTTTCGTATTATGTCAACACATTGGGCAACTACTCTGCGACATACGGAAGTCTTGGAACGGTTATTATTTTAATGATATGGTTTTATTTATTCGGTATTATCATTACAACAGGTGGTGTATTAAACGCATTTATGATGCGTAAACCTGCTTTGAAAAGCGAGACGACAACTGAGTGATATAATATAAGTGGAGGGGAAGAATGACATGAAATTTACATGGAAAGAAGATCATATGGAAACAACTGCTTTTAATTATGATACACTGCATATTTCACCAGACGATACAAAAGGATTTCGGCCTTTTCAATTATTAGTTGCTTCTATTGCAAGTTGCAGCGGCGGGGTTTTTCATAAAATAATTACAAAACAACGGACTGAATATGATTCGTTGACGATTGATGCAGAAGTAGAGCGTAATGAAGCAGTAGCTAATCGTGTTGAAAAAATCTCCCTGCATTTTACCATTACAGGCAGCAATTTAAATGAAGAGAAAATGCAGCGAAATTTAGAGATTTCCCGGAAGAATTGCAGTATGGTACAGTCTGTTCAAGACAGTATTGTTGTGGAAGAAGATATAACCGTAATCAATAAATAAGATAAAAAAGCAGGGCATCTTTGCTAATGAGTAAACCTAAAGGGAATCGAACATTTCAAAAATGTAATTCCTTGTTGAAGTTACTGACTAGCCGAATATGCCCTGTTTTTATAAGAAAAATAAAATTTAAAAAGTTGTATGGAAAGAATATCGGTCTGCCTTTTATGACAACAATTTTTAAGTATTTCTGCTTTTGCAATGTATTAGATGTAGAGGTTAAAACGTTTTCAGTCACTAAATCCTTTTTAACCCCATTTTAATAGTTAAATCAAGTCCGCTTGTTCTGAAAATAAAGCGTTGTTTATTCTCCTGTGAAATTTGGCTGCCGCTTCTCTAAAAAGGCTTGCACACCTTCCTGGTGATCTTTCGTTTGCGATATCTTTAATTGACTTTGTTTTTCCATATCCAACATGCGAGCCAGTTCCGTTTTTTTCGATTCATGTAAGATGAGCTTACTTTGAATCAAAGCTTGCACAGGAGAGTACAATGATTTTTGGGCAAGTGCCTGAGCAGCTGTTGTAACCTCTTCATCCGTAACTATATCTACTAATCCTAAATCTTTTGCAGCCTTCCCGTCCACTTGTTCTAATTCCCAAATGAAATGCTTCGCTTGGGCAACTCCCAATCTTTCCTTGAGATGAAAATGCCCTCCGCCGTCGGGAACAAGTCCAATACCTGCGAATAACATCCCCAGCTTCGCTTCTTCATGTGCAATCATATAATCTGCCGACAGCGCTAAACTTAATCCCAGTCCTGCTGCCGAGCCGTTAATTGCACTGATGATTATTTTAGGAAGCGTATATAACCGTAATGCTATATCTTTTAGCGTCTCCATAAGTTCTTCGTATTGAGTTTCATCAATAGAAGTCATCATCCGGATGTCCCCACCGGCACTAAAAGCTTTACCAGCACCAGTAAGAATGACAGTTTTGTCTGTATTATTTTCCACCTCTTTTAATACGCTTAAGAACGCTTGCAGAGTTTCCAAATCTAATGCATTGTACTGTTCTGGACGGTTGAATGTGATAGTAGAAACACCATTCTTACTTTCTAGTTGTACAGTTGACATTTTATCCTTCTCCTCACATAATGAATAATTATTCATTTCCAGTATAAGGGAAATGGAATGAAATGAAAACACTTTCAGATGAATTTGTGTCAATATGTCCTTTTTAATTAAACGATTCTCCCTTTAAAAATTATAATCAAAACTGATACAGCAACTTTAATGAAGCAAATCTAAGATATACATCGTTATATTAGGTAAAAATCCATTTAAATACTTAAAACAGAAAAATATGAAAGGATATGAAATTTGAAAGTTTTGTGTCAAAAAGTTTATAATAATTTACTGACACTGTTTGAATTATGATTTCAATAAATACAGCCCATGTATTCATATTTAAAAGTTCACTAAACAAATTCCCTGTTTAAATGAACACCCATTTCCTAATACCTCTTCAACAGTATCCTGATCCAATTTATACGCTTTTAATTTCTATTATTTATTTGTTCGCATGCAGCGTGCTTCTATTTTTCAGGGGCACAATTTGGAAAAAAATGTATATTGGTTATAGAGGTATACAAAACAGGATGTAATAATAAAAACGTACTGGGTAAACATATTGACGCAATTCATACATACGTTTAAATAAAGTAATCAAATGCCTTCAAACAGGTTAATAATGAAGAAAAGGAGCAAAAAGATGAGTGAGATCAAAGTAGATAAGCTGACTAAGATTTTTGGCAGGCCTCAAAAAACAGCGGTTCGTTTGCTTGAAGAAGGCAAAACAAAAGACGAAATCTTAGCAGAAACCGGCATGACAGTTGCTGTCAATCAAGCATCTTTTGAAGTACAGCAAGGCGAAGTTTTCGTTATTATGGGACTTTCCGGAAGTGGGAAATCCACATTAGTCCGAATGTTGAATCGTTTATTTGAGCCATCTTCCGGAGATATTTGGCTAAATGATAAAAACGTGGCCAAAATGAACAAAGAAGAATTGCGTAACCTACGCAGAAAAGAAATGAGTATGGTGTTTCAAAACTTTGCTCTATTACCGCATAAAACAATTTTACAAAATGGAGCATATGGATTGGAGATTCAAGGTTATTCTAAAGAAGAGCGTGAAACGAAAGCAAAAGAATCTCTAGAATTAGTAGGTCTTGGAGGGTATTTGGATAAATATCCAACAGAGCTATCCGGGGGGATGCAACAGCGCGTCGGCTTAGCACGTGCTCTGGCGAATGACCCTAATATTTTATTAATGGATGAAGCATTCAGTGCGTTGGACCCGCTTATCCGAAAAGATATGCAGGATGAATTGATGGATTTACAACAATCTGTACACAAAACGATTATTTTCATTACCCACGATCTCGATGAAGCCTTAAGAATCGGTGACCGTATCGCACTTATGAAAGACGGGGCAATTGTTCAAGTGGGGACGGCTGAAGAAATTCTAATGCAGCCTGCCGATGATTATGTAGAGCGTTTTGTCGAAGATGTGGACCTTTCAAAAGTATTGACAGCCGCTCATATTATGAAGCGTGCAGAATCTATTACGGTGGACCGTGGCCCTAGAACCGCTCTGGAATTGATGAGAAACGAAGGTATTTCAACCATCTTTGTTACAGACAAGTCCCGAAAGCTGTTGGGGTATATTACGGCAGACCAAGCTCAAAAAGCGGTCGATGAAGGGTTAGAAGTGAAAGAAGTACTGACACCGGATATCCCGACAACGGCTCCTGACATATTGTTAAATGACTTATTTGACAAACTCGCCGAGTCTTGGGCTCCATTATCTGTCGTTGATGACCAAGGCAGGCTGGAAGGAATCATCGTACGTGGTTCTGTAATCGGTGCTCTATCCGGCAGCGATGAAATTATAAATGAAAATGGAAGCGGGGTGACCTCTTAAATGGAAGACGATCAGTTAATTCCTAAAATCCCCCTTGATGATTGGGTGGAAAAGTTTCGTGATTTTTTAAAGGATAACCTGCAATGGTTATTCGATGGTATTAAAGACGGCATCGAAGAGTTGGATGATTTCTTTAAGTTGTTATTACATATCGGTGATGTACCAGGATCTCCGTTTATTTTAATGATTATTATCGCATTAATTGCCTGGTGGGTTTCCGGATGGAAAGTTGGTTTATTTTCACTAATTGGCCTCTGGCTTGTGAACAACTTGGGGTACTGGGATCATTTAGTTGATACCGTTTCTCTTGTCGTGATATCGGTTGTCATTGCCATTATTGTAGGAGTTCCTGTTGGTATATGGATGTCTCAAAAAAATATGGCACAATCCGTTATCACACCAATATTGGACTTTATGCAGACAATGCCGGCGTTCGTTTATTTAATCCCGGCTGTTGTATTTTTTAAACTCGGGGTTGTGCCTGGTGTTGTCTCGACGGTCATATTCTCTATGCCGCCGACCGTAAGATTAACCAATCTGGGTATCCGTCAAGTAGACGCAGAATTGGTAGAAGCAGCTGAGGCGTTTGGTTCAACAACTTGGCAAAAACTGGGTAAAGTTCAATTACCTATCGCAATGCCAACAACGTTGCAAGGTATAAACCAAACCATTATGCTTTCACTTTCTATGGTGGTTATTGCATCACTTGCAGGAGCACCGGGACTGGGAGCAGACGTTTATAAAGCTGTATCACAGGTGAAGATTGGTTTAGGATTTGAATCAGGTCTTGCACTCGTTATTTTGGCAATGATACTGGACCGTATTACTCAGGGAAGAAAGAAAAAGTAACTAATTCGTAAACATCTCTCTTGCGATTTGGAAAAAATTGTGAGAGAGTGTTGTTACAACTAATTTTTTATAGGAGGAATACATACATGTTGAATAAAATTACTTCAACAAAGTTTATGATGCTTGCGCTAGTCATGAGTGTGATTTTAGTACTAGCAGCTTGCGGAGATTCGAATAGTGATTCGGACGGCGATGGTAACGATAACGAAAGTACCGCCGAAAAAGTTGGCGAATCTGTCGACTGGGAAATCACTGGAATTGATCCTGGCGCAGGTATCATGGGATCAGCAGAAGATGCAATGGAAGAGTATGACTTAGAAGATGATTGGGATTTACAGGAAAGTTCTGAATCTGCAATGATTTCAACATTACAAGAAAAATATGAGAATGAAGAGCCGATTATTTTCACTGGTTGGAAGCCACATTGGATTTTCGCAGACATGGATTTGAAAATGCTGGACGATCCTAAAGAAGTATTTGGCGGTGACGGAGACGAAATTAATTTAGTTTTCAATAAAGATTTTGAAGATGCTCACCCTGCAGCTTATGATATTGCAACTAAATGGGCTGAAGATTGGTCAGAAGACGATGAAGACGAGCTAATGCCGCCTATTTTCGTCGATGACGAAGATGAAGAACAAGTTGCGCAGGACTTTATCGACGATAACCAAGATAGAGTGGATGGCTGGACAGAAGACGCAGAAGATATGGACTTAGGAGATGAAAAACTAAGCATCCCTTATGTTGCTTGGGCTGGGTCCACTTCCCGCTCTCCTGTGTTAGCAAAAGCGCTTGAAGAAGTAGGTTATGAAGTAAGTGTGGAACAAGTTGAAGCAGGTCCAATGTGGACAAGTGTTGCAGATAGTGAAGATACACTAATGGCAACTGCTTGGTTACCAGCTACGCACAATGAGTATATTGAAGAGTACGAAGATGATGTGGAAGTATATGACACACCGCTTGTTGATAAAGCTCCACTTGCTCTAACTGTTCCAGAGTATATGGAAGATGTCGATTCTATCGAAGATCTTAAAGTAGAATAAGTAATCATTTTTCATAGGGATGATCTGTTTCGTACAGGTCATCCTTTTTAGATGCCTAAACATTCCATACGTCATCATAAATTATAATTGTATTGGTATATGTCAGAATATTTGATATAATCTATATACAAAAAGAGGAGGCTTACTGCTATGGAAGAAAAGGATTTACTTGCACCAGAAGACTACAATATGGTGATGGAGGTAGAGCAATACGCACAAGAAAAAGATAAAAAAGCTCTAATATATGTGGACGACCAAGGGAACCGAAAAGAAGTCACATATGCAACATTAATGGCAAACGTAAATAAAATAGGAAATATTTTATTAGAAAACGGTTTGAAAAAGGGAGATAAAATACTCGTTTCAGTACCCAGAATTTTTGAAGCTTATGAGGTGTATCTAGCTGGATTGAAAACGGGTATCATTATCGTACCAAGTTCTCCTATGTTAACAACAGAAGATTTGCAATATCGGGTGACACACGGAGAAATCGAAGGGGTTGTTGCTTATGCTGAATTTACTGAACCATTTAAAGGGATTCAAGAATACGACAACATGATTAAATTCTCAATCGGAAAAGAAGTAGAAGGTTGGAATTTTATTGACGATTTAAAAGAAAGCGCTTCCGAAGAACTCGCAATCAAAACTCAATCTAAAGAGGATATTGCCTTTTTACCTTATACTTCCGGAACTACTGGAAACCCGAAAGCTGTCGTGCACACTCACTCTTGGGGCTACGCGCACTTACGGACAGTTGCCTCAAATTGGCTGGGAATAGAAGAAGAAGATAAAGTGTGGGCCACAGCCGGTCCAGGTTGGCAAAAATGGGTATGGAGCCCATTTGTTTCTGTATTAGGCAGTGGAGCTGTTGGCTTTATTTATAATGGAAAGTTTGAAGCAGAAACATATTTAACATTATTAGAAGAAGAAAAAATCAATGTTTTATGTTGTACTCCTACAGAATATCGTTTAATGGCTAAGTCTGAAAAATTGAATGATATTTCTTTAAAACATTTACATAGTGCTGTATCTGCTGGAGAGCCGCTGAACAGGAAAGTAATTGAAGTATTTCAGGACCAATTTAACCTGACTGTAAGGGACGGGTATGGTCAAACGGAGAATACGTTGCTTTTGGGCATTATGAGAGATATGGAGGTGAAACCTGGTTCCATGGGGAAACCGACGCCAGGAAACCATGTGGAAATCATTCAAAAAGACGGCAATGCGGCTCCAATAAACGAAGTGGGGGATATTGCAGTCGGGTTAGACAGTCCCGCTTTATTTAAACGCTATTTTAAAGATGAAACAAGAACGAAAGCAAGAATCCGTGGAGATTTTTATATCACGGGGGACCAGGCTTCCAAAGATAAAGATGGGTATTTTTGGTTTGAAGGACGGGATGATGATATTATTATCAGTTCCGGCTACACCATAGGACCTTTTGAGATAGAAGATGTATTAGTCAAACACCCGACAGTCGCTGAGTGTGCAGTGGTGGGAAGCCCTGATGCAGATCGCGGACTGGTTGTAAAAGCATTTATTGTAGCTACCCAAAATATTCCTGAAACAGAAAAAGAGCAATTGATAAAAGAATTGCAGGATTATACCAAAAAGCATACGGCGCCATATAAATACCCGAGAAAAATTGAATTTATTGAGGAGTTGCCGAAGACTTCTTCAGGAAAAATACGCCGGATAGAATTAAGAAATTTAGAAAAAGAAAGAAATCCATTATAAAATGAATGCATATTACTTCTTAAAGCCAAAGCCGTTTGGACTTCTTGAAACATCAAGTTGTCCCAGCGGTTTTTTCTTTCTCAATAAAAGTTTAAAACTTGAGCAAAGAAGTTGATAATCAAACATCGCCAATGTAAAATACAAGTATAGTCAAAGTTAGTCAAACTATTTTTGATTACTTTACCTGCTATGATATATGAAGAAAGAGAACGACTTTATCAGTTAATTTCTCTTTAAAAAAGCATAGAAAAATTGAGCATAGGGGTTGAAAGTCAAGAAAGGTCAATGTATAATGTAATTATAGTCAAAGATAGTCAAAGTCAAATGAAGACTAAATTAGATTGAAGGAGGACAAACCATATGAAATGTCAAAAATGTGGTATTAATCCAGCATCCATTAATATGGCAATGCAAATGAATAATGAAAAAATTCAATTACATGTATGTAACGATTGTTTCCAAGATATACAAAATGAAATTCAAAATCAAGGTTTTTTCCAAGGAGACGATATGTTCTCTAATCCATTTTTCCAAGGAGCTGCAAACGGCCAAGGCCAAGGTCAGAGCCGTACAAGAACCAAGCAAAAGCAGACGAACGATAAAGATGGTTTGATCGATGAATTAGGAACGAACGTTACTTATCAAGCGCGTCAGGGAGAAATCGATCCTGTTATAGGACGAGACAATGAAGTGAAACGTGTGGTTGAAACGTTAAACCGCAGGAATAAAAACAATCCTGTTTTAATCGGGGAACCTGGTGTTGGTAAAACAGCTATCGCAGAAGGGTTAGCCCTTAAAATAGTTGAAGGAGATGTTCCTTCTAAATTACTGAATAAGGAAGTTTATGTCCTTGATGTTGCTTCTTTAGTAGCTAATACTGGAGTTCGCGGACAATTTGAAGAACGGATGAAACAGCTCATTCAAGAAATGAAAGAAAGAACCAATACGCTCTTATTCATTGACGAGCTTCACTTATTGGTAGGTGCTGGAACATCAGAAGGTTCTCAAATGGACGCTGGAAACATTTTAAAACCAGCTTTAGCAAGAGGCGAATTGCAAATGATTGGCGCGACAACATTAAAAGAATACCGTCAAATTGAAAAAGACGCAGCTCTAGAACGTCGTTTCCAGCCAATTATAGTAAAAGAGCCTTCTAATGAAGAAGCCGTACAGATTTTACAAGGACTTAAAAATCGCTATGAAGCTTTCCACGAAGTAACCTATAGTGATGAAGTTATAGAAGCATTTGTTTCGTTGTCTGATCGGTACATTCAAGATCGATTCTTACCAGATAAAGCAATAGATTTAATGGATGAGGTAGGTTCACGATTAAATCTTGCCAATGCAGAAAAAGATTCAGATACGCTGCAAGAACAAATGGATGAAATTGTTTCTCAGAAAGAGACAGCTGCAGAAAAAGAAGACTATGAAACAGCTGCCAACTTACGGTACCAAGAAATTCAATTGCAAAAACAAATTGATAAAGCAAAAGAAGCGAAAAAAGAAGATGAAAGTTTTGCCGTAACCGTTCATGATATTGAAGAAATTGTCGAAGAAAAAACCGGTATCCCTGTTACTAAGTTACAAAAAGACGAACAGGAAAAACTGCAGAATATTAAAGAACATTTAAGCGAGAAAGTAATCGGACAAGAGCAAGCAGTAGATAATATTGCTAAAGCAGTTCGACGCAGCCGTGCAGGACTTAAATCCAGATATCGTCCAATTGGTTCCTTCTTATTCGTTGGTCCAACCGGTGTCGGTAAGACAGAGTTGTCTAAAGTTTTAGCAGAAGAATTATTCGGTAAGCGAGATGCCCTCATTCGCTTAGATATGAGTGAGTATATGGAAAAACACACTGTATCTAAGATTATCGGTTCACCACCAGGATATGTTGGTCATGAGGAAGCAGGTCAATTGACGGAGAAAGTACGTCACAATCCATATTCCATTTTACTATTGGATGAGATTGAAAAAGCACATCCAGACGTACAAAACATGTTCTTACAAATCATGGAAGATGGACAATTAACAGATTCTCACGGACGGACTGTAAGCTTTAAAGATACCGTGCTTATTATGACAAGTAATGCCGGAACAGGAGTAAAAGAAATAAACGTAGGTTTTGCTGCAGAAGGCGGCGACGTTTCAGCCTTTGAAAACTTAAGTGAATATTTCAAACCGGAATTCTTGAACCGTTTTGACGGGATTATCCAATTCAATGAATTGTCTCAAGAAAATCTTGTTAAAATAGTCGATTTAATGTTGCAGGATCTTGAAAACACGATTGAAAACAATAACATTTCCATCCACGTCTCAGAAGAAGCTAAAGAACAATTGGTGAAAATCGGTTATGAACCACGTTTTGGAGCTCGCCCATTACGCAGAGTAATTCAAGATAAAATCGAAAACCAATTAACCGACCTTTTACTTGAAGATGATGACGTAACAGAAGTGAATGTGATGGTAGAAGACGAAGAAATTAAAGTCGCCAAAGCAGAATTGGTGTAAAAAGAGCAGAAAAATGACTGTAAAGTTTGCTTACAACTCAGGGGTTAACACAGTATGTTGCTGTTAGCTCCTGAGTTTTTTATGCGTAAAAAAAAAAGCATTTACGACTACCAAGTTTCCTATCACTGTGAAGAAAGTCTGTCGCCTTTTTTCCTGCACAAATGCAACTAAATATTCATAAAAAACCATTTACGAAGATTAAGTTTTCTTCGCTGTGAAGAAAGTCTGTCGTCTTTCTTCCTGCATAAGCGCAACTAAGGTATTCGTAAAAAACCATTTACAACTACCAAGTTTCCTATCGCTGTGAAGAAAGTCTGTCGCCTTTTTTCCTGCACAAGTGCAACTAAATCTTCATAAAAAACCATTTACGAAGATTAAGTTTTCTAAGATGCAATGGGGGTTTGAAATTGGTATGATAGATAATGTTCTTATATAGTACATAAAAATTTCTTGAGATAAGGAGAAGGTAGGTTGAAAGCACTTAGTAATTATACTATTCTTGCCCTTTTTGTTGTTTTCATTGTTAGTCAATTTGTTCAATATTCTATGCTTACAGGTATATATGCCGGGCTTACCGCAGTGATTATTTTAGTAAGTTTATTTTATGGACGCGGGATTCAACAGAAATTTGGGGTGGCTATGACCTTGATTGGGGTCACTGTTTTTATCGTTCAACAATCTTCTTTTGATTTGTGGGTACAGGGAATAACGAAAAACTTTCCACTTGTCTTTTTAATTGTCATTGTACCTTTGTTGGGCATTCCCATCTCTTTAGGGAAGTATCATGAACATTTAGCAGATTTGACGGCAAAGTTTCAAAAGAAGCCACATTTTTTATATTTAATGGTTTCGGGTATGTTTACGTTGATTGCTCCGATTACAAATATGGGTTCGATTTATATAGTTCATTCCATGATTGATCGCTTAAAATTACCTGCCGGCTTTTTAGGACGTGTTTATGTCCGGGGCGTCAGTTCGGTAAATACATGGTCGCCTTATTTTGCTTCTGTATTTTTAGTCGTTTATTCGTTGAATGTCCCGGTATATCAATACTTACCGTATGGCCTGTTATTAAGTTTCTTCCAAGTGCTGGTGGCCTATTTATTATTTACTTATGTGGAAGTAAAGACGATGACATTTGATTTAGGTTCCAGCGTCGGGGAACGCAGTAACCGGAAATTATTTGAATTAGCAGCAGCACTTATTTTAATTACCGGTTTTATTTTTATATTTGAACCTTTAGTCGATTTAAACGTCAGTGTGCTTATTTCACTTATTGTATTGATTCTTTCGTGCTTCTGGGGCTTTTATTTATCGGAAGGGAAAGCTTTTTTTAAGGAGTTAAAAGAATATATGGGCAATATATTTCCGCAAAAATCCAATGAAATAAGCCTGCTTTTAACAGCTGGCTTCTTTGGTGTTGTATTGGCGGAGACTCCTGTGGCAAGCGTCATTAATGTGATTTGGGAAGGTTTAGCGAGCGTTTCAGTGTTTGTTCTCATTTTGGGAACGATTATTATCGTTGCATTGCTTTCCTTTATCGGTGTGCATCAGATTGTCACTGCAAGTACGATTATTGCAACGGTTTCTTATGAATCTCTGGGCATCGATGTCATGACGATGGCTATGACATTACTGAGTGCTTGGGGTGTTTCCGTTACTGTCTCTCCGGTTACGCCGGTCATTGCGATTGTTACATCGATTATTAAAGAAAATCCATTTAAAATTATTTTACGCTGGAATTTACCTTATGCCATTATTTTAGCAGTTGTTCATTCCTTCGTTATTTATGCTATCCATTTGTTATGGCTTAGTTAAAAGGCAACGCAGTACTCAGAGCAAAAAGAGTGCTGCGTTTTGTATTTTTTAAGAAATAACCTATGTGCAAGAAGAGTGTAAGTAATATATAAAGCAACGCACTGTCATGTTTGTTTGCAAACACGAATAACCTGTAATCACGGCAGATTGATTGATCGTTTCTGGTGAAGTTCACTCTTTTTAACAGCATGGAGTACTTTTTTGCAGAATAAATCTAGACCCATCCTTTTTTAAGCGCTGCTTATTTTATACTGACGTAAAACCCGTCGCTCCTCTTAAGTTTGCTGGGATTTATATTCAGCTTCCAACGCGTTTTCCAGTTGTGGATATTGAAAAACAAACCCTTGATCCAATGCTTTTTTCGGGTAGACAAATTGCCCTTCTGTGATTAATTGATGCATCTCGCCTAAAGCAATTTTGAAAAAGCCGCTAGGAGCAGTAAAAAGGGATGGGCGTTTTAATTGTTTGGCTAAAACATTCGTGAAGGCCTTATTTTGTCTGGGGAAAGGAGCTGTTACGTTAAGAGCACCTGCCATTTTAGAATCATAGAGAGCGAAAAGCAGCAAGTTCACGCAATCTTCTATATGGACCCAGGACATCCATTGCTTTCCGTCTCCGATTTTACCGCCGACTCCCATTTTAACTGGAAGAGCTATTAGAGGAAGTGCTCCTTCTTTTTTATCCAAGATAATACCAAAGCGGGCATATACCGTACGGATTCCTAAATCTTCTGCGGTGCTGGCCGCATTTTCCCACTCTTGACATACTTGCCCTAAAAAATCATCGCCTGGTTCTTTCGTGTCTTCTGTAAAAATTTTAGCATCCGACATACCGTAATAACCCATAGCTGAAGCGGAAAGGAAGACGTTAGGTTTCTGATTCATCCGAATAAGAAGAGAGGTAAGTCGTTCGGTTATATCAACTCTGCTGGCCCGAATTTGTTGTTTTTTGGTTTCAGACCAGTAACCAAAGAGCGATTCTCCAGCCAAATTAATAACAGCATGGATAAAAGGCAGGTTTTTCATCGGATAATCGTAGCTGATATAAGAAATATAATCTGTATCTTGATGTTTTTTGGGAAAACGGGTAAGGACAAAAATATGATGCTTTTCCAATGTTAACTGATGAACTAATCTGGACCCTACAAACCCAGTTCCGCCAGTGATTAATACATTCATAATAAACCTCCTGTCCGTATGGGACTTGTACTTACCTACATCTATTGTATCATACATGAAGCAGAGGCAAGAGTCGTGGAACCAGAATGATTCAATTTATTATTTAATATCGAAAGAGGCTTAAAAGAAATCGATGACCATTTATAACATTTCATGGTATGATGGGAAAGAGGTGAATAAACATTGCCGACGATTACAAAAATTGCACAGCAAAAGAAGAAAAAAGATCGTTATTCGATTTTTTTAGATGGAGACTATGCTTTTAGTGTAGAAGAAGATGTTCTCGTTCGTCATGCTTTAACAAAAGGAAAAGAACTTTCTAAAAAAGATATAGATGAAATAACGGAAAAAGATGATTATCAGCGGGCTTATTTAATGGCTATCCAATTTTTAAGTTACCGAATGCGGTCTGCAGACGAAATGCATGCCTATTTGCAAAAAAAAGAAGTCAACCCAGATTGGATAGAACAAATTATGATAAGCTTAACAGAAGACAAATATTTGGACGATCAGCGATTTGCGGAAATGTTTGTCCGGGACCGGATTCATCAGACTTCAAAAGGACCGCAAGTAATTAATAGAGAGCTCTCAGCAAAAGGTGTAAACAAAGAAGATAGAGAAAGGGCTTTAGAACAATTTGAAGAGGGCCAGCAAAAAGAGCATGCTTTCCATTGGCTGCAGAAGGAACGGCGGAAAACCAGCAAGGATTCGCTTAAACAAAGAGAAGACAAACTGCGTGTTAAAATGTTGCAAAAAGGATACCCTAATGCCATTGTAACTGCTGTCTTTCAAGAAAATCCTCCGATTGTTGATGCAGAAAAAGAACAAGATATATTTATAAAACAAGCAGATAAACTGCATCAAAAACATCAGAAGAAATTGTCAGGATTTGATTTGAAAATGAAGGTGAAAACCGCTCTTTATCAAAAAGGTTTCTCTTCAGAGATGATTGACGAGTATATAGATAATATAGAATCATAAAAAAGGAGAATAAACTTGAATATGCGATTTAGTGATTATTCATTAGAACAAATCAGAGAAGAATTAGGAAAGCTGAAAGAACAAGCCTTAAAAGCGGAACAACTGGGAAATTTAAGTGAATTGTCCGTTATTGAGCGAAAGATGCAGATGCTGGCTTCATACCAGCTAAACCCTTCAGACTACCAAGCAGACGAAATATATTCGTTAAGCGGGGATCCCGGCTATACCTTTCAAATCACGTATATTGAAGGTGTGATGGCTTGGGGACACAAAATTAATTTGCTGGGGGAAATGCAAGATAAAGAAATAGCATTGCCACTCTCTTTATTAGAAGAAAAAAAAGATAAATAAAATGCCAGAGACATGGCTTCATATATCTCTGGTATTTTAAATACGAATCAATCAAGTAGGATTTTCGCTAAAATACAGTTTCTTCTGTAATTTGTGTTCTGAGAAAATCCATCCTGTATAAGAATTGGTTATTTTTCTGTTTGCATCAATTTGCGCGACGGCTATAAAAGGATAATACCCTTTTGAACGGTAACGTAAATCGATGAGACGTACTTCGGTAAAATTGTCATATTCATTTATTTCCCAGCGGTAAACAGGGGAAAAGGATAAAAATGCTGCTATGTTTTTATCTTCTTTTGCTTTATCAACTAAAGTTGATTTAGGCAATGGTACGCGTTCGAATTCATCCATAAGTTGAATATGACCATGTTCTACGGTGCCTACATAAAAGCGATCTGTTGTTGTAATGGCCACTCGCCAATCATTTTGTTTTATCGTAGGAGAGGTAGCTATTTGTTCTGTTGCAGGAAATACTTCGTGGATTTTTTTGGTGATTTCCCGTTTATCAAAATACCGTTTAACATAATACAGAGCGATGATTCCATACATTAATAAAAAGGTCGGACCTGGTTCTGTTCCTAAAACCCAAGCGACAATTCCTGCCACATGAAAGAAGAAAATATAAGGGTCAAAGGTATTGATGAAACCCAGCGCCACCCATTTATGCGAAAAGGGCCGTAAGGATTGGGTGCCATACGCGTTAAAAATATCAACGAAGACATGGACAATCACCGCAAAAAACGTCCAGCCCCACAAGTGAACGAATGAAACTTCCGGAACAAACATATAGATAATCGAAGCAATCAAAATCCCCCAAAAAATGACCGCAGGAATGGAGTGTGTGATTCCTCGATGGTTTCGAATATAGGCAGCGTTATCTTTAAATTTTAAAATAGTATCGGAATCAGGGGCTTGGGAGCCGACAAGCGTACCAACCAGTACGGCATTAAATAAGACCGGGTCGTTTGCAACGACTGGATCTAATGTAGCCAGTCCTCCTAAGGCGATTCCCATAACGACATGAGTACCAGTGTCCATAAGTTGTTTTAACCTCCTTACCAGCCAACTTAGAGGTTCACGCATTTTTACTCTACAGGAACATTATATCATATTAGGAGCGTATAGAAGTGGATAAAACCTTACAAAACTTTGACAAAGCTTCTTTTGTTGAAGCATTAAGCGTTTGGTATGAAGAAAATAAACGGGATTTACCGTGGAGAAAAACGAAAGATCCTTATAAAATCTGGGTGTCAGAAATTATGCTGCAGCAGACTAAAGTAGATACAGTCATTGGCTATTATGAAAAATTTATGGAGCGTTTTCCAACGGTCCATGACTTAGCAAGTGCCCAGGAGCAGGAAGTGCTGAAAATGTGGGAAGGACTTGGTTATTACTCTCGTGCACGCAACCTGCATATCGCTGCTCAGGAAGTTGTTGACGATTTAAATGGAAATATTCCTGCAGACCCTGTGACATTAGGGAAATTAAAAGGCATTGGCCCCTACACAAAAGGAGCGATTTCTTCTATTGCTTACGGGCAAAGAGAACCGGCAGTTGATGGAAACGTCATGCGTGTCCTGTCTCGAGTGCTAAACATCAGCGATAACATCAGTGATCAAAAAACACGCCGCCGATTTGAGCACCTTATTCGCGAATTACTCGCTTTTGGCGATCCATCCAGTTTTAACCAAGGTTTAATGGAACTGGGAGCTCTTATTTGTGTCCCGAAGAGTCCGGCTTGTCTAGATTGTCCTGTTCGTATGTATTGCAGAGGGTTGGAGACAGGAGAGATGGTTAACCTGCCTGTAAAACAAAAGAAAAAGAAACAGCGAGTGGAACGCTATGCGGTCCTCTTATTGCAAGATGAAACTGGTAGGATTGCTATTGAACAGCGGCCTTCTACAGGGTTGCTGGCAAATATGTGGCAATTTCCCATGGCTGAAGAAAGCTTACTGCATCGTAGGCTGGCGGGAAATAATGTATATTTACATCATCAAGCAGAAATAGAAATCAACGAAAAAGCAGGGGATGTAAGACATGTGTTTAGCCATGTCATCTGGGAGTTGGAAGTATATCCGGCAAAAGTCATTCATAAAGATAAAGCTTGTACGTACTCTTTTTTGTCCAAAGAGGAAATGGCTGAATATCCTTTTTCTGTCTCGCATCAAAAAGTACGAAAGTTTTTAGACGGTTAAGCGGCAAGAATTTCTTTCACTGGCTATCGAAGCAATCTGCTTTCAATCTTTCTCTACAGTCTGTATACTTAATCAAATAGGGAGAGGTTTAAATGGACAATCTGCACGTAGGAGATATTGTGAAAATAGCGAGTTATAAGCACGATGGTTCTTTAAACAGACGTTGGGAAGAGAATACCATATTGGCAGTGGATGACACTCATATTATGGGAATGAATGACCGCACAATAGTGACAAGTAAAACTGGCCAGGAGATACAAACAGTTTTTCCGGCACTCTTTTATTTTGATCTTCGTGAATGGTTTAACGTCATCTATAATATGTTACCGCACCAGGCCTTTTTTTATTGTAACATCAGCTCTCCTGCCAAGATAACAGATAAGACTATTCAGTATATTGATTATGATATTGATTTTGTCGTTCAGCCTGACTTTACTTATCAAATCAAAGATCTGGATGAATATCAGGAACATCAGCAGCTTTACCAATATCCCTCTGAGGTTAAAAACCATGTTGAAGGAGCAGTCGATCGATTGCAGGAACATATTGAACAACAGAAAATTCCTTTTCAAACGGATTTTATTCATAAATGGACAGATAAAATGAAAAAATAAAAGCCTTGTTACTCCAGTGAGTGGCAAGGCTTAAGAAATGACATGCATGCTTAAAATAATCAAGGAAGCACTGTATGTAAGATAAAGGGCGTATAGAGAAATGGATACAATTAAACAATATTTAAAGTTTGTCAGGCCATATCTCTGGCAAATTGTAGCAACCGTATTAATCGGTGTTTTAAAATTCGGGATCCCGTTGTTGATTCCCCTCATTTTAAAATATGTGATTGATACGATTATAGAAGGAAACATGTCCCAATCCGATCAGCTGTCTCACTTGTTTTGGCTGATGGGGACCGCGTTTGCGGTTTTTATTGTATTACGGCCGCCAGTCGAGTTCTTCCGGCAGTATTTAGCTCAAATGACGGCAAGTAAAATACTGTATGATTTGCGTGACCGTTTATTTGATCATTTACAAAGACTCAGCTTAAAATATTATGCCAATACAAAAACCGGAGAAGTGATTTCCAGGACCATTCATGATGTGGAGCAAACAAAAGAGTTTGTTGTGACTGGCTTAATGAACGTATGGCTCGATTTTGTAACTATCTTAATTGCGGTAACTATCATGTTTACAATGGACGTGAAACTGACTTTTGTTTCGATTATTTTATTTCCGTTGTATGGGTTCTCAGTTAAATACTTTTATGCGAAATTGCGTCGTCTGACCCGTGAAAGATCGCAGGCTTTGGCGGAAGTTCAAGGACATCTGCATGAAAGAGTCCAAGGTATTTCTGTGACGAGAAGTTTTGCTTTAGAAGATTACGAACAAGAACAGTTTGATAAACGGAATAAAAACTTTTTAACACGTGCGATACGGCATGCCAATTGGAACGCTAAAACGTTCGCTATGACGAACACGATTACAGACCTTGCTCCGTTATTAGTCATCGCTTTTGCCGGGTACCAGGTCATCATGGGGAATTTAACAGTCGGTACGATGGTAGCCTTCGCTTCTTATATGGAACGGGTATACAGTCCTTTACGCCGACTTATCAACGCTTCCACCCAACTTACACAATCCATCGCTTCCATAGACCGCGTGTTTGAGCTGATGAATGAAAAGTATGACGTGGAAGATGAGCCGGACGCTAAAGTACTGGAAGATGTACAAGGACGTATTGATGTGGAAAACATTTCATTTGCCTATCAAAAAGATGAACCAAATGTGATTAATGGTGTAGATTTACATGTGAAAAAAGGGGAGACCATCGCACTTGTCGGTATGAGTGGCGGCGGTAAGTCAACATTAGTCAGTTTAATCCCGCGTTTTTATGATGTATTAAGCGGATCTATAAAAATTGACGGTACAGATGTAAGACAGGTGACGCAAAGATCGCTGCGTGATCATATTGGAATGGTACTGCAAGATAATATCCTCTTCAGTGAATCAATTGCGATGAACATTCGGATGGGCAATCCGGATGCGACGGATGAAGAAGTAAAAGAAGCAGCAAGAGCAGCCAATGCACACGAATTCATTGAGGATTTACCGGAAAAATATGACACGCTCGTTGGAGAACGTGGGGTCAAACTTTCTGGAGGACAACAGCAGCGAATAGCTATTGCTCGTGTATTTTTAAAGAACCCGCCTATTTTAATATTTGATGAGGCGACATCTGCACTGGATTTAGAGAGTGAGAATACGATCCAAAATGCGATGGTGCGCTTAGCGGAACAGCGAACGACGTTTATCGTTGCACATCGGTTAGCAACCATTACACATGCAGACCGGATCGTTGTGGTCGAACATGGACAAATTACAGAAAGCGGCACACACCAGGAATTATTGGCGAATAGAGGCAGTTATTATGATTTGTATCAAGTACAAGATTTTGATAATGCAGGAGCATAAAAGAATGGCGATTTATTCGCCATTTTTTTGATTAATAAGAATGTGAACTTTTCTCTCTGTTAGTGCAACTAAACACTTTAAATGTTGATGTCTGAGAAAAAGCATAAGCACTAAAATGGTCATCTCTTTTGTTAGGGAGCTGTTCACTTATGCCCGAATACTTTTCTCGAAATAGTCATTATAGACAAAGAAAAAGCTGTTATCTCTTAAACAGTAAAGCATTTAACATATAGGATATGTGCTGTATACATGATATGATAGAGTTATGAAGATTAAAAAAGGGAGGAACAATACACAATGAGTATTGATATTGGACAACAAGCACCAGATTTCACTTTGGAGAACCAAGATGGTGTAAAAAGAAGTTTGCAGGATTTTAAAGGAAAAAATATTGTTCTGTATTTCTATCCTAAAGATATGACACCAGGATGTACGACGGAAGCTTGCGATTTCAGAGATCACAATGAAAAGTTCGTTGATGCTGACACTGTTGTTATTGGAATCAGCCCGGATCCTATAGAAAAACATCAAAAATTTATCGAGAAACATGGTCTCCCATTTGAACTTTTAGCAGACGTCGATCATGAAGCAGCAAAGGCTTTTGGCGTTTGGAAATTAAAAAAGATGTTTGGCAAAGAATTTTATGGCAATGAGCGTTCTACTTTCATTATCGACAAAAATGGAGTTGTTCAACAAATGTACCGGAAAGTAAAAGTAAAAGGACACGCCGAAGAAGCATTAGAATATGTTTCCAATCACTTGTGAAGGGTCACCTGAATTGCAGGAGGTTTTATTGTGAGAATTTATACTCGGTCTGGAGATAAGGGAACAACTGCCTTAGTATATGGAAAAAGAGTCGAGAAAACAGATTTACGTGTAGAAGCGTATGGCACTTGTGATGAAGCAAATTCTATAATAGGACAGGCAGTTAGCTTTTTGGATGACGTAACTTGGGACGATAAAGTATCTTTTTTAAAAAAGATACACCGGGTTCAAACGATTCTTTTTCATGTGGGAGCAGAATTGTCGACTCCGAAAGAAAGAGAAGTTGCCTGGAAATTAACGGACAAACATATTACAGAATTAGAAGAACAAATCGATGAGTGGAGTAAGGTGCTGCCGCCGATTACCCAGTTTATTCTTCCTTCAGGACACCGTGCAGCGACGACACTGCATTTTGCAAGAACTGTTGTAAGAAGGGCAGAGCGTGCTGCAGTAGCTGTACAGGATGAATTGGCACATCCGTTGCCTGTTTCTTACTTGAACCGGTTGTCTGATTTTCTATTCGTTGCCGCACGTTATGTAAATTTCTGTTTAGGAGAAGAAGAGATTACATTGCAGGCAGATGTGTAAGACAGGAAAACAAGAATGTGTACAATGTTTGTCTAAATAATGGCAAGTTATTGAAAAACAAGCGAATCCTTGCTGTTGTAAGTATTTGGATTGACTTTTATCTTATATACCATGTACACTATTAATAACAATTATAATCTAGGCCTTGTTTTAGATTATGAAAATATAAGGTGAAAGTGAGGTGCATGACGATGCTGGACCATCAGTTGAATACAGCAATTGATACATTGAAAAAGTCCGGTGTGCGAATAACACCACAACGTCATGCGGTTCTAGAGTACTTACTTACAGCAGAAACACATCCAACAGCTGATGATATTTATAAAGCTTTAGAAAGCAAATTTCCTAATATGAGTGTAGCAACCGTCTATAATAATTTACGTATTTTACGCGAATTAGGGCTTGTTCGTGAATTGACATATGGCGATTCTTCCAGTCGATTTGATAGTAATATGGTCGATCATTACCATATTATTTGTGATGAATGCGGCAAGATTGTAGATTTTCATTACCCGACACTTGATGAAATTGAATCTTTAGCTGAAAAAGTAAGCGGATTTAATATTAACTATCATCGGATGGAGCTCTATGGCACGTGTGAAGAATGTTCACAAGCAAAAGTGCAATAATTTGATGAAAGTAAAAAAGCAATCTTCCAAGGAGAGGATTGCTTTTTTGATTTGAAAACTAATTATTTTGGAAGTAGGTTCTGTCAAGCTGGACTGTATTTCTTTACAGCTTCGTCTCCAATTGGACCTCGATCCACTGACGCAGGCTGTTAATCAGCCAAATGCGTTCACAGGAAGCGAGATCTTCTTTAAAAATATTCCTCTCCTGAATGATGTTATCCTCGAGCAACTGCTCACGATAAGTGCCTGGTAATAAGCCCGAAGAGACAGGCGGAGTGAAAAGCTTTCCTTTCAATTCTACTACTACATTTCCAATGGTAAACTCGGTCAGTTCATTCCTCTTGTTCCAAAGCAGTGTGTCCAGATGAGCAGGGTTATCGGTCTTGTATGGTCGATAGAGTTCCCGATAAGTTGTTTTATGATAATGAAACACATTATCCATATCGATCGGTTGCTTAGCCAGTTCTACTTTATGTAAGTTGGTCCCTGTAAGCTGGTGAATGGAAATATCCGGTTTCATTCCGCTATCTACTGTTAAACGCAACCGCCATACTCCTTTTGGATAGCGATTGCCAGTTTGAATCAGTGCTTTACGAATAGCAGCGACGTCTATTGGAATAGAGAAATAATCTGCTGAGGCCTGTAAGCGTTCGAGATGCTTTTCCAGTAAAAAGATCTTTCCCTCTTCTAAACGAATAGTTTCTAATAATTTAAAAGCAGGGTAATCCCAATGCAGAATATTCGTTTTCGTGAGTACTTCTTCATATTCCTCTTGGCTATTTGAGTTTTCTGTGATTGCTCCGCCTGCACCATAATGTGCTTTATTTGTTTGTGAGTTTAGCCAAACTGTCCGGATTGGTACGTTAAAAATGGCCTCTTGATTCGGAGTAATATACCCAATGGCACCGCAATATACCTCTCTCGGATATTTTTCTTCCTGCCGAATGATAGAAATACTGGTTTGTTTTGGATCTCCAGCAATAGATCCGCATGGAAAGAGGGCTGTCAAAATGTCAGAGAAACGCGTCTTGTTTTTAAGCGTACCTTGGATCCCTGTCGTTAATTGATACACCGTCGGATATTGCTCGGTGCGATATTTGTCAACAACGTGGATGGAGTTTTTAGATGCTACTTTTTCTAATTCTTTTTTCATAAGCTTGGTAATCAATTGATTTTCGAGTTTTTCTTTGGTTGACTGTTGTAAGTCTTGTTTCTGCTGTTGGTCTTCTACAGAGCTCTTTCCTCTTTTTGTCGTTCCTTTCATAGGGCGTACAGTAATCTTCTCTTGTTGTACTTGAAAAAATAGTTCAGGCGAAGCAGATAAAATCGTATGAGGTCCCCCCATGTTTAAATAAGCGCAGTAATTCGATTGCTGTGCATTTCTGAGGTGCTTATAAAAACGATAACTGTCTCCTGAAAAAGAGGCTTCAAAAGGAATAGTGTAATTTATTTGCGAGGTTTCTTTTTGCTTGATAGCTTCCATAATATTGGAAAATGCATCTTCATAAGCACTTTTTGTTATTTTTGGCTGCCAGCTGCCGACAGAATAGGTTTTGTTTTTTGCTTCAGCAGAAGGAGGAGAAGCTGGTTTATCAAATATACCGAACCAAAGAAGCGGCATTTTCGAATGCTGCTGTGTATCTGTTGCTGCGTTCTGTAATGCATAAGTCATCTCGTAGCTGCAATATCCTGCTGCATAATAACCTGCTGCAACTTTTCGATCGATTACCTTTAAACAGGCTGCCACTTCTTCAAAAGCATAGGTACTTATAACTTGCACTGGTTGGGTAAAAATAAGCGGTGCTTCAGCTGCACCGCTCGTTGATTTAAAATCAAATTGTAAAAATAAAGCGTCATTCATATTAGTCATGATTTTTTGCTTCTTTCTTTAATTGACGTTTATACTTTCGAGAATTATATTTTTCATCAAATTCCATGCCTTCCAGGTTTTCATCAAGGGTTAACGGCTGTTTGCAATGCATACATGCATCCACTCTTCCTAACATTTTTGTCGGTTTTTCACAAGTCGGGCACGTGATTGGGAGTGCTTTCGTCGACAGCATTCCAATCCAAAAGTAAACGATACAGCTAAGTAATACAAATAAAAGCCCGAGAATGAAAAACGTCACCATCAGCCAAGGTATTTTTTTGGAGAAAATGCCACCATACATCACAATAAAACCGATAAATATTAAACTCAGCGCAAAGCTGCGTATTTTATTAATTTTACTTGAATAGACTAATTTTGGTTCACTCAATCTTGATATCCTCCTTCTCTTACGTCCATTATTATAGCACGAATAGGAAAGTCCTTCACGAGAAAAAGAATTGCAAAGAAAAGAAGTTTTGAATTTACAACAGAATCATGACAATATGATATAGTAGAGAATGTGTAAGGAGGTAGAAAGATATTTGAATAAAAAAACAGTAAAGCCAACTATTAAAATGTATCATATCCTCCCTGTTTTAGGGGTGATTCTCATTGCGTTTAACTTACGTCCAGCTATTACATCTGTGGGTCCCCTGCTGGGAACCATCAGAGATGACGTTGGATTTTCGAATTGGAGTGTAGCACTTCTAACGAGTTTCCCGTTAATTGCTTTTGCCATTATGTCTCCTCTAGCCCCCCGATTAGGTAAAAAAGTAACGAATGCATGGGCCTTAATAATTGGATTGACAGTACTTATTGCAGGTATTGGGTTACGCTCTATTTCGATTGTCGCTTTTTTATTTATAGGAACATTATTGATTGGGCTGGGGATTGCCATCTGTAATGTGTTGCTCCCAAGTGTTATAAAGGAAAAATTCCCGCTTAAGGTAGCGGTCATGACAAGTGTGTATACGACATGTATGGTTTTACTTGCGACGATAGCCTCCGGAGTAAGTATTCCTTTAGCAGATGGTTTACAATTGGGATGGCAATGGTCTTTACTCGTTTGGACGATTCCAGCTTTGATAGGTATCATGATTTGGATTCGTATTGCTCTTAAGAATAACCGGGAAACTGGAAAAAAGACAGAAGCGACGAATCAAAAACAGAAAAGCAGTGGTATTTGGAAATCCAAATTAGCTTGGCAAGTTGCTTTATTCATGGGCTTGCAATCTTTCATGTTTTACGTCATTATATCTTGGCTGGCAGAAATGTTAATTGATTTTGGAACGATAAAAACGACAGCGGGTCTTATGGTTTCCTATTTTCAATTATTAGGAATTCCAGTTAGTATGATCATGCCGATTTTGGCTATGAAATTAAAATCTCAAAGCACCTTAGTATTCAGTGTGAATATTTTATTTGTGTTGGGGCTTATTATATTGTTGTTTCAAAATTCTTTTACAATGATTCTGATCGCAGTCAGCTTGATTGGCATTGCTTCCAGTTCTAATTTTGCCCTAGCTTTAACATTCCTGTCTATCCGCGCGGAAAATGCAAAAGATGCTGCGGATTTATCAGGAATGGCGCAATCGGTCGGTTACATATTAGCTGCATCAGGCCCTATCTTGATAGGTTCGATTTATGATATGACTGAAGGTTGGACAATACCGATTCTTTGCTTGTTACTTGTCGCTTCCGGTATTATTTATTTTGGTTCTCGAGCAGGCCGGCATCAATATGTATTTCATGAATAAAAGACGAGGGGATAAACAATGAAAGATATAAAACTCATAGCTTTAGATATGGATGGTACTTTACTGAATCATCAACAAGAGGTTTCTGCAAAAACGAAGCAAGTCTTACAACAAGCAATGCAGGAAGATGTATATGTTGTGCTGGCGACAGGAAGACATATATCTACATGCCAGCCCTATGCGGAAGATTTGCAGCTGAATTCTTACCTGGTCACTACAAATGGAGCGGAAATATTCGACAATCAATATAATCTTGTGGAACAGCACAAAATAGAAAGTACGAGTGTAGAGCGTCTTTGGGATATCGCTGAAAAGGAGCAGATTCATACTTGGATGGTTGCTGCAGAAGAAGTGTTTAAGGGAAACCGGCCCAATAAATTTCAAGATTACACCTGGTTAAAAATGGGTTACGGTAATTTAGCAGAAGAACAAAAAGCTGAAGTGATACAGCAAATCAATCAGTTCGGTTCGTTTGAAATTACGAATTCCCATCCGCGCAATATTGAAGTCAATCAGCTTGGTGTGCATAAAGCAAAAGCGATTCAAAGTCTCTGTAACAGAAAAGGCATACAAATGAACCAAGTCATGTCTGTAGGGGATAGCTTAAATGATTATCAGATGATTAAGCAGGCAGGGATTGGAGTAGCTATGGCCAATGCTCAAGACACCATTTTACAAGTAGCGGACGCTGTTACAGAATCAAATGAAAAAGCTGGGGTAGCAGAAGCTGTAGAAAGGTTTTTGTGGAATAAATAATAAAAAGTCAGCCATAAGATGAAAAATTATCTTATGGCTGTTTGTTATACTATATTCATCGCTAAAGTAATCCCTAAAATAACAACAGATAGTAAAATAGAAGCAAGGAACATTGCCAGAAGTGGTTTAAAAGCTTTCTCCCGGATAGCTTGTAAACTTACATTCACCCCTAGACCGACCATCGCTGCAGAAAGCAGAAAAGTAGTTCCTTCACTGATTATATCCAGGCTGGCAGAGGAGATGTTTATAATGGTACCAATACCGTAACTGCCGAATAAACTCATGGCAATAAAGCCGAGTAAAAAGTATGGAAAAGATACTTTCGCGCGCTCTTCTTTGTTGCCAGTTGTTTTATTTTTAACCCAAAATATGAGCACAAAACAAAGTGGTACTAATAAAAAGACTCTGGATAATTTAGCTAAAAGAGCGATGGCAAGTTCTTCTTCCCCAGCTGGCTCTGCAGCAAGTGCTACGTGCGCCAGTTCATGTAAACTGAGACCAGACCATACCGCATAATCCATCAAAGAACCAGGAAGAATCGGGAGCAAAATCGTATAGACAATAGAAAAAATAGTCCCGACTAAAGCAATGATTGCAATCCCAATCGCGGTGTCTTCTGCTTTAGCTTTCATGATTGGAGCAGTTGCTGCAATAGCGGCAGCGCCGCATACACCTGTACCTATTCCAAGCAGTAAGGTAAGGTCCGACTCTGCTTTCAGCCACTTCCCAATATATACTGTAACAAAAATAGCGAAAATAATACTAACAGCTGCGACAAGTAACAGCCCGAGTCCATCATCCAGAATAACGTCTACATTCAGCTTTAATCCGTATAAAATAATAGCCAGACGCAAAATATATTTACTGGAGAATTGGACACCATCTCGCAGTTTTTCAGGATAGCCAAAAAATTGTCGATAAAAAATAGCAATAATAATGGCGCTGGCGAGCGGCCCGACCCGATTAAAGCCGGGAACCATAGCTAGAGCATATCCTAAAAGAGCTATAGCAAACGTAAACCCAATCCCTAAAATGAATCCATTCCAGTTCATCTTCTTCATAAATGCACTCCTTTCGAAAAGCAGTTTATCTTATTTCATTGTAAATAAGTTCGTATCATTAGTAAAATAGATATAAATAATACTATGCATAAGCTATAATTATGCACAAGGAGAGATACGTATGTATGACGGATTATATATATTTATAAAAGTAGTAGAGATGAACAGTTTTACGAAAGCAGCAAATGCTCTGCATATGACACAGCCAGCTGTTAGCCAAGCTGTTCGTAATTTGGAAAAAGAATTTGAAGTCACCCTATTAGAGCGAGAACATAAAACGTTTTATTTAAACGAGGCTGGTAAAATTGTTTATACGTATGCAAAGGAAATTACGACAACCTATGCTCATATGGAAACATTGATTGCTGAATTGGAAGAAGATCCAAAAGGTAATGTCATGATAGGGGCCAGTTATACAATTGGAGAGTATATTTTGCCAAATATTTTGTCCTCATTATATCAGCTATATCCGGAAATTCATCCACAAGTGTCGATTAGCAATACGCAAGAAATTATTAATCAATTAATAAATCATGATATTGATATCGGGTTAGTGGAAGGGAGTGTAACAGACAATCGTTTATATACAGAACCTTTTATGGTAGATGAGATGTACGTAGCAGCATCCGGCGACAAAAATTATGCCGTCGAATCTATTACAGATTTGGCTCAGGATAATTGGATTATACGTGAAAAAGGCTCTGGTACAAGAGCGCTGACAGAAAAAGTGTTCCAAGACTATCAAATTCAACCATCAAATTTTTTTACATTTGGAAGTACACAAATTATAAAAGAAGTGGTGGAATCCGGGTTGGGTGTCAGTCTATTGTCTAAAGCGGCTTTAAAAAAAGAAATACAATTAGAGACGATACAAATTTTACCGATTGCTGAGCTGCCTATTGAGCGTCCCTTTTATATAATGAAGCGTAAACAATCATTTGAAACGAAGCGTTTATTAGTATTGGAGCAATTATTGCATGAGCTTTCCTAATGGATTGGTGAGGAAAAAACAGGGTATATTTTCCTGTAAAAAGGGTATAGAGTAAATAGAAAGGGTTGAATATTCTCATTTTTCAATGAACAAGTTGCTATACTCTTGCAATTTGTCAGAATATATTGTAAAATGAATCAACTAACAAATTACCTTCCATAGGAGGTGGGAGAAATGGTAACTGTCAAATTATTAAAACCTTATTATATTAAGATGAATTCAGAATATATTCGAGTGATATTGGCTTATCAATATTTTTCTTTAAATGTGAATAAAAAAGTGTATCATTTTGTCCCTATTGAAGGCCAGGAAATTTTAGTGAATCGAAAGACAAAGCAAGTAGTCAATACAGAAACAAAATTCGCTTTTCAAAAAGGGAAAGATATTATTTACATCACGATGAAGAAATTGACGAGCTTATCTGACTTTATGGATCAATTAGAGGATATCATTAAACCATATTACGAAAAAACGGAAGCGCTATCAACTGTGCCAACTAAAGATGAGATTAATGAGCAAACGTCTTTAATCATTGAACAATTAGAGCATGAAAATGTAATGCGCTTAATAGACAGAGCCTTGGATGAACAGAATGAAGTGGATTTTCAATCTTTAAGCAAGTTGTTGACATAAGTTTTTCTATAGTTATCTATAGAAAAACTTTTTTTTACATACATTTAAAAGAATTTCAGTGAATCGCTCCTCATGTGTCTCTTTGTTCCGTATTCAAAATTAGGAAAGATTTTTAGAGCTGATGTAAGGCGTATAGAATACTTCCTAAACAAGGGGAAGAAAAGTTCTTTATCGCTGATTTATCTAATTCATATAATAAAGACCCTTGAGCAAAAAATATATTTCTTGTTCAAGGGTCTTAGCTTTTTCTTATCTCATTAGAAAAATCGTTACTTAGTCATCATCTTCTGAACTATCTTCGAATTCTTTTAAAATATTTTTAACTTTTTCAGCTGTGTAGCCACTTCCTCCTTTGTCTTCAACATTTTCTACCAGCATGGCGATAAGGACATCTTCTTTTTTAGTCGGATACCCGACAAACCAGCCATTTTCATCTCCGGAGTCATCTTTGGAAGATTTTAATTCTGCCGTCCCTGTTTTTCCGGAAATAGCTAAATCGTCATCCTTTGCCTTGCTCCCTGTTCCTTCTTCTACCACAGCTTCCAGATAGTCTTTCACTTTATCAGCATCATCTTTGGATATTAAATCTTCTTTCCATGTTTCACCAGTTTTTTCGTCTTCTAAAAAGGCAGGCTGTATCATGTCTCCTTCATTAATAAATGGAGTATAGGCTAAAGCTAAGTGCAAGGCACTCATTTCTACTTGACCTTGTCCGTAACTGGTGTTCGCTAATAATATTTCATCCATGTCATCTTCATCTTCATTTGTAATTTGTGATGTTTTGATAGGATAAGGAAATGGCAGTTTATCGCTAAAGCCAAAATCTTCCAATCCTTTAATGAATTTTTCAGCACCCATATCAATGGCTTTCATGGCAAAGTAAATGTTATCAGAGTTCGTAAAAGCTAATTTTAAATCAACGGGTTCTTCTGTTGTAGATACTCGCTTCACTTGAGCATTTTCCCAACTGTCTTTACTCCAAGTAAGCCCGTCAATTTCTATTTCTTCATCATGGGTGATCGCTCCATTTCCTAAACCAATAGCAGCTGTAATTGGTTTAAATGCTGATCCAGGAGCAAATGTAGCACTGAATCTGTTTAATAAAGGTTCTTTATCATCATCAGCTAGTGAATCGTAAAGATTATCTGGGACCCCGTGAACAAAATCATTTGGATCAAAAGTAGGGCTATTAACTAACGCCAAGACCTCACCCGTTTTTGGGTCGATGGAGGCAGCAGTTCCACTATCTTCACCGAATTCCTCATAAATATCTTCTTGCATATTGACATCGATTGTTAAGTGGACGTTTTCTCCATCTTTCGGTTCTTTTTCAGCTAAAACATTTTCCTCTTCCGTTTCTTCATCTGACGTGATAGAAATTTTAGCTCCATCTTTGCCACGGAGTTTATCTTCGTATAATTGTTCCAAACCGCGTTTACCAATAATATCTCCATCTTCATAATCCCCATCTTCTTGTTCTTCCAGCTCTTCTTCGGTAATTGTGCCAACAAAACCTGTGAGATGTCCTGCTGCTTTTCCAGAAGGATAGGTACGACCTGAAGACTCATTTATGGAGACGCCTGGAATATGTTCGACTTCGTCTATTAAACTTTTGTTTGTTTCAGACACGGTCTGTAAGGGAACGAAATAATCGGATTCTACCCAAGAAGCATCAAGTTCTTCTTTTATTTCCTCTTCAGATAAGAAAAGATGTTCTGCTAATTCACTTATATTCGCATCTTTATCTTCTAAAAAATCAGGTACGATTCCAATTTGAGAAGCCGCAGCATTGATAGCTAAAGGCATTTGGTTCCGGTCTAAAATCTCTCCGCGTTTTCCTTCCTCGAGTTCTACATCTATTTTCCCGTCATTTTCTAAACCTGGAAAAATAAGGCCTTCTTCCCAATTTACTTTCCATACTTTGTCGTCCTCTTCATCTTGCAATTGTAACTCAATTGGACGGGTAAAGTTTATTTCACCAGCGAGACTGTCCATGCTGATTGCCAAGTCTATGGAAACTGCTTCGTCTTTTTTTGCTTTTTTGAGCTCTTTCTTTGATAACTCATCTGCTTTTATGGTGATATCTTTAATTTCCAAGTCATTATAAATTTTTTCATAACGGTCGATAAAGTCTTCGGTGTCGTATGTATTTTGAGTTTCTTTGCTTAATTGTTGATACATTGCCTTGAAATTATTTTCCGTCCAATTATTGATATAATCGTTTAATGTATCATCAGGATTAGCTGTTTTACCACAAGCAGAAAATATAAATAATAACAAAAATAGAAAGAAAATACGTTTTTTCATACTGTTCTCCTTTATCCATAAAATAATAAGAAGCAGCTTCCCAGCAGAGATGAGCTTTTCTTCATTTGAATATAAGTTAAATGCATCTTTAGAACTCTATTAATATTCTAAAACCATTCATTAGTCTTCCATAATTTGGTGCCGGCAATTGCAGGTTTTCTAATAACGGAAGGCAGCGAAAAAGTTAATGAAGCTCCTCTTTTATTTTACATGCTTTAAGTGATAATAGGATTGTTTATTTGATTTGCTGCTTCAAAATAATGGTTTTTGCTGTTGTAAACTCTCTTATACAGAAATTTTTATCATTTCATCGACTTTTTAAGGAAGCTTTAGATCCTATTATAATCCCTTTCTGGTAGAAAAGAAACGTTCAAGATTAGAAAACGATTAGAAATCGTACATAGAATTGCACTGGTCTGTGGAGAGTGGTATGATAAAAGAAGCAATTTAGGATAAGATTTGTTAAATTGCCACCGTTTAAAAACAATCGATAGTGTAAAGCTAATAAAATAGACTAGGAAGAAAAGGTGAGTAATGTGGAACAGGATACATTAAAAGATTTATTGAAAAAAATTGTGTATTTAACAGAAGAAGAGCAATTAACATCCTTAGATGATGTTGTTCAAAAGATGTTATTTGTGTTTCAGGAACTCCCTTCTTCAAACAATGCTGGAAGCTGATGTTAAATAGGTTTTTCTATATATTTCTTATCCAGTATTTGAACAGTTGCTTGATTATTAGTTAAGTTCACCATCTCTTCTTGTAATGTTTCTGATTGCTGAACAGGTGCGTAAACAATCATGTTCACATATTCAAGGTATTGTATATCATGAAGGATATAAGCGGATTGTCTGAGATAGTTTTCTGTTTTGCCTAGTAAAGGGTAAGAGACAGAGATAGAAAATCCTTGCATTAAATCTCCCTGGACCATTCCAATATGCTGAATAGTTTCTGAAGTAATAGAACTGTAAGCACGGATTAAACCGCCGGCACCTAATTTGATGCCGCCGAAATATCTAGTGGCAACGACTACAGTGTTTTTTAAAGCAAGTTTTTTTAATACTTCAAGCATGGGGATTCCCGCTGTACCGCTTGGCTCTCCGTCATCATTTGCTTTTTGAGCATCGTCGTTATCACCGATTACATAAGCGGAACAATTATGGGTTGCTGCATGATGTTGTTTTTTAATATTTTGAATAAAATGCTGAGCTTCTGATTCAGAATTTACTCTTTGCACATGCCCTATAAAACGGGATTTTTGTATGGTGAATTCATAAGAACCTGTTTCTTTAATCGTATAATATTGATGTAACATGTAATTCCTCCAATACAGGTTAATGACAAAACGTGATTTCAAATATACTTTTGATATTATAACATAGATCGGCAGTGGTCAAAGATGAATCATCATTCTATGGAAGCTAAATCGTTAGACACGATAATAGAAAAGATGACAAATACAGTTGAGAAAAGCAAAGATGAAATATACGATATCAGCGAAGAGGCTATACAAGAAGCAGATCAATTAAAACGCGAATTAATAAAAACAAAAATAAAAGTAAAAGAGCTTATCCGAAATGGAGATAGGCTGGAAAGTCAGGTTCAAAACTCAAAAAAAAAATTATCTCGAGTGAGCCAAGATTTTAATCGCTATTCGGAAGAAGATATTCGTAAAGTGCATGAACAAACGCATCAATTGCAAACCGATTTTGCTGTTCTGCGACAGGAAGAGAAAGCAGAAAGGAAAAAAGGGATGACTTTGAACGACGCATACGAACTTTAGAAAGTCGAATAGATCAAGCGAACGATTTAGGACAAAAAGTATCTCTTGTCCTTTCTTATTTGTATGATGACTTTAACAAAATAAATCAAATGATAAAAGATGCAAAAGAAAAACAAGAATCAGGGTTGAAAATCATCGAAGCACAAGAACTGGAAAGAAAACGTTTATCCAGAGAAATACACGATGTACCTGCTCACATGCTTGCCAATACACTGGTGAGGTCCGAGTTGGTCGACTTAGCTTATCGCAATGGAAATACGGAAGAAGCACTGAAAGAAATTAAGAGTATGAGAATACATCTTAGTGATTCTTTAAAGGAAGTCAGACGAATTATTTCTGATTTGCGCCCGATGACTTTGGACGATTTAGGATTATTTCCAACAATTAAGAAATATATATCCACCGCAGAAAAATACCATAAAGTGAGGATTGATTTGCATGTTATTAGAGAAGAACGTCGTTTTTCAGCCAATTACGAGGTGGCCATTTTCCGTCTCCCCCAAGAAACGCTGCAGAATGCTTTAAAACATGCTAGTGCCAGTCATATCAAAGTGAATATTGAAGTTTTAGAAGCACAAGTAAACCTCTTAATAAAAGATGATGGCATAGGTTTTAACCCTGAGGAGAAAGGGGATAACACATTTGGGTTAGTTGGTATGGAAGAACGAATTGACATGCTTTATGGAAAGTTAAGCGTTCGCTCCAAGCCGAAAGAAGGGACGGCTATTTCTATCACTATTCCATATGATTAGAAGCAAAAGAACGACTCACGCGAAGAAAGCGAATAATAAAATAATGGAGGGAATACGTAAATGAATTCCAATAATGTGATTAAAATTGCTTTAATAGATGACCATAAATTGTTTAGAGAAGGAGTTAAACGTATTTTAGGTTTTGAGCCAAGCTTTGAAGTTGTGGCGGAAGCCGATGATGGGAACGAAGCAATAGAGCTTGCTGAAACATACCAGCCAGATGTAATCTTAATGGATATAAATATGCCTGATGTCAATGGAATTGAAGCAACAACGGCATTAATGAAACATTTCCCTGATATTAAGGTAGTTATTTTATCTATTCATGATGATGAAAGCTATGTTACACATGCTTTGAAGACAGGTGCACAAGGATATTTATTAAAAGAGATGGATACCGATTCATTAATGGAAGCTATTCGAGTTGTTTATGAAGGCGGTTCTTATTTGCATCCTAAAGTCACCCATAACTTAGTGGAAGAATATCGGAGATTAACTGGAAACGACTCTTTGTCTTCGGCTAAAAAACCTGTGGAGTATCGTAAACCGCTGCATTTGCTGACGAAACGAGAGTGTCAAGTGCTGCAGTTATTATCAGAAGGGCAAAGTAACCGGACCGTTTCAGAAACATTGGCGATTAGTGAAAAAACGGTAAAAAATCATGTGAGTAATATATTGCAAAAAATGAATGTAAATGACCGAACACAAGCAGTCGTAACGGCCATACGAAATGGCTGGGTAGAAGTACTGTAATCAGGGGGAAAAATGACGAAATTAGCTGTAGTAACTGATTCAACTGCCTATATCCCAGAAGACCTTATTGAAAAATTCAATATCCACGTTATTCCGTTAAGTGTGGTTTTTGAAGAAACAAGTTATCAAGAACAGATTGATATATCAACCGGAAAGTTTTATGAAAAAGTAGAAGAAGCAACAAAGCTTCCTTCTACTTCTCAACCTCCGATTGGCCTTTTTATTGAGTTGTATGAAACATTAGCGAAACAATATGACGGCATTATTTCTATTCATTTATCAAAAGAAATCAGTGGTACTTACAATACTGCCATTTCAGCAGGGAGTATGATTGAAGAGGCAGAAATATATGCTTTCGATTCAGGGTTAAGCTGCATGCCTCAAGGTTTATTTGCCATTGTTGCTTCAGAAATGGCCGCCGAAGGAAAGAGTGCGGAAGAAATTCTCGATTATTTAGAGAAAATGAAAGCTAAAACGTATGCGTATTTTATGGTGGATGATTTAAAACATCTTCAGCGCGGCGGTCGATTGACTGGTGCACAAGCACTGGTAGGCAGTTTACTGAATATTAAACCAGTCTTGCACATGCCAGAAGGCGCTATCGTTCCCTACGAGAAAATTCGAACGAGAAAAAAAGCATTACAAAAAATTATGGCGATGCTGGAAGAAGATATTCAGAAAAAGCAAGTACTTAGAGTTGTGTTTATACATGCTCACGATGAACCAGAAGCAGTTAAATTACAACAACTCTTTCAAGAAAAACATCCGAATATTGAAACGATTATCAGTTATTTTGGCCCTGTCATTGGTACTCACTTAGGAAAAGGGGCTCTGGGGGTGTCATGGTATATAGAATGAATAAACTAAATTGGATAAAAGCCATTTATAATCAATTTTTTCAATTATTTAGGAAGGGAAAGGAAGAAATTTCTCGATCTCCCTTTTCTGACCCCCCAGCTCCATCTGCAATGCATCTCTCCACAGAAACATGGATCAAACAATACGAAGGGAAGTTACTGTTACGCCAAGAAATAGATCTTCCTGAATCCATCTTCCAGCATTATACCAAGCTGCAATATTTCCATGCAGTCCCATCTATCATGAAAAAGTTTTTCTCTATCCAATGCAGACGCTGTTTTAATCAAGATAAAGCCCATTTTTCCGTCCTTCCTTGCAAACGCTGTCAAAAAAGTCATCTGTACTGTCGCCATTGTATTGAAATGGGGCGCGTCTTAGATTGCGAGCCTTTATATGAATGGAAAGGCCCGGCTTATGTTTGGCCTGAGCATAAAACTCCTTGCAGTTGGCAAGGTCATTTAACCAACGCCCAAAAAAAGGCTGCTCAGAAGATTGCGCTTGCGATTGAAAAGCAAAGAAAGTTACTCGTCTGGGCTGTTACCGGCTCCGGAAAAACCGAGATGCTATTCTCAGGAATAGAACAAGCATTGCAAGCAGGGAAGCGGATCTGTATTGCTTCTCCTCGAGCGGATGTTGTACGGGAATTAGTGCCTAGAGTTCAAGCTGCTTTTCTTAACGTCTCTGTACAGGGCTTGCACGCAAATAGTCGTGATAAAACGGGTACAGCACAACTGATTATAGCAACTACACATCAACTTTACCGGTATTACAACGCGTTTGATGTCCTTATTATTGATGAAATAGATGCTTTTCCTTATCATGCGGATGATACATTGAAAAAAGCTGCAGATCGAGCGGGACGTACACATCATCGAGCAGTTATTTATTTAACCGCAACCCCTCGTGACAAACAAAAATGGCAAATGTTCAACAAAACCTTGCCATATACATTTGTACCAACCAGGTACCACGGAGCACCTCTTGTTATTCCGCAATGGAAAATGCAACCCTCTCTAGTAAAAAAAATTTCCAAAGACATGGTACCTCCTTTTATGAGTCAATGGTTTCTAAACCGCCCTCCTCATCGGCAAGTCTTACTGTTCATTCCAACACTTTCGCTTTTATCCATCAGTTTTTCAGTGTTTAAAGCTTTTTTATTAAAAGAAAAGATTATTACCTCTGCAGACCAGATCGCCCAAGTGCATGCCCAGGACGCAAGCAGGGAAGAAAAAATAGAAGCTTTTCGGCGCCGGGAAATAACTGTTTTACTAACGACGACTATTTTAGAAAGAGGGGTTACGTTTCCCTCTATCGATGTGCTTGTCCTAGATAGCAGTCATCCTGTATTTGATGAAGCAGCGTTAACGCAAATCGCGGGCAGAGCAGGCAGGAGTGCAAGCGATCCAAAAGGGCAAGTCTTATTTTTTTATCAAACGAAAACAAAAGCCATGGTAAGGACTAATCAATCCATTCGAGAAATGAACCGACTGCAAAAACTGCTGCTTCAGAAAGGAGAACTGTAATGAGGAATTGCGTATGGTGTCATGAGGAAATACATGCAGCTCTTCATTGGAAAAATGTATTTGTACCAGAACAAAAGCAATGCTTATGTGACAGCTGCGAAAACAATTTGAAGAAAACAGGCCATGAAATTTGTGTAACTTGTTCAAAAACTTCCTTAACAAAACAATGTTTCGATTGTGAAAGATGGCAGAAAAAATATAAAAATCAAGACCCGCTCGTTAAAAATATTTCAGTGTTTGAATACAATCATTTCATCAAGGAAATAGTTACAAAATGGAAGTATCGAGGCGATTACGAGATGGGCTTTGCGTTTCAATCCGTTTTTAAACAAACGTTTCAAACGAATTTCAAAAAAATGTCTTCCTCCCCGGATATTGTGCCAATTCCCTTAAGTGCTGAAAGAATTCAGCATCGCGCTTTTAACCAAGCGGAGATGCTAGCTGGCTTTTTAACACGGGATATCAAGCAATACTTTATTCGGACGCAAGGAGAAAAGCAATCAAAGCGGAATCGAAAAGAAAGATTGGCCTCGGCAAATCCATTTATTTTACGTCAGACAGTTAACAATCCTGTAGTATTAGTCGATGATATATATACAACAGGAAGAACGCTTCGCCATGCAGCAGAGCTGTTAAGGAAAGCAGGCTGTCCTTATGTCTACGCCTATACATTAATACGTGGGTAATATGCAATAATCAAGATAATCAGAAACGCAAAAGGTGATAGGAATGGCTCAATTAAAAAATTGTTCTTCCTGCGGAGATGTTTTTGCAGCAGTATCTAGGGATATATGTCCCTATTGTTATGCTACAGAAGAACAAAAATTTCAGTGTGTATATCAATTTTTAATGAAACGCAAAAATCGGCAAGCGAATCTGTAACAAATTGTAGAAGGAACTGGCGTAGATGAAAATCTGGTCGTACAATTTTTACAACATAACCGTTTACGAGTTGGTGAGTTCCCTAATCTCGCTTATGTTTGTGAAAATTGCAGTACTTCAATTACGAAAGGAAAGCTTTGTCAAGCGTGCAGAATAACGATGCGAAATCATTGGCTGCCGGAAACAGTTCAACCTGCTAATGAAAAACCTGCGAATACGCATGCTTTCCATGTTTCAGAACCCGAAAAGAATAAGTTACCGGATAAATAAGTGCAGATAGAGAAAGGCGGGTAAAAATGAAGATTCAAGGGTCTAACCCTTATTTAAACGCATATAGTCAATCAACGCAACAACATACAAATGCGAATAAAACTGTTTCAGTAAAAGATGAAGCGAATATATCTTTTGAAGCTATGAAAATACAGGGAGCTAAGCAACAAGAAACAGAACGAAGCGCATACGTAAAAGAGATTAAAGAATCGGTGAAAAACGGCGAATACAAAATTGATCATGAACAATTGGCACAAAAAATGATTGATTTTTGGACCGGCACTCAAAAATAGGAGGCCCAACTTGAATAAGTTACAAGAGTTAATGGACATCATGACGAAATTAATAGACGAGCATGAAACGTTAATGCAAATCTCTTCTGATAAAACAGAAGTGATTAAAACAAGCAGTATGGATGAATTGTCGCAGTTATTAATTTTAGAAAGCAAGCAGATAAAACTGATTACTGCATTAGAAGAAATACGGGAAGAGCTGGTGAATAGCTATTTTTATGAAGAAAATCTGCATGCGGAAGATAAAACAATAGGAACGCTTTTAAGCGATATCAACGACTTGACGATACAAAGAGTGTTGGAAGAAAAAGCTTCGTATTTAATGGACATCATGATTACATTAAAACAAACTGAGCAATTAAATCATGCTTTAATTGAGCAATCAAAAGTTTTGTCGAATTGTCACTGAACATGCTGCTGCCTTCTATAAAAGCTATCTCACAATTGAATGAACAGTCAGAATATATGAACTCTCAATTTTCTCAATAAGGAAGTGAATTTCAATCATGGTCATGAAACAATTGGAAACATACAAAAACAATAGAATTACTACAGCTTCAGGACCGAACTTAACATTAATGTTATATAATGGGTGTATTAAATGTATTCAACAAGCACTCCGAGATGTCGAACAAAATCATTTTGAAAGTAAAAATAAACATATACAAAAGGCACAAAATATTATCACCGAACTAATGCTTACTTTAGATACAAACATACCGATTTCTAAACAATTCTTATCTTTATATGAATTTGCCCATTACCAGCTGCAGCAAGGAAATATACATCATGATAAACAACTCATTGAAGAAGCGCTCGACGTAATTGTCGAATTTCGAGATACCTGGAAAGAAGCGATAACAACACAAACTTCCACCTATGTTCAAGGGAAGCAAATTTGAAGGAAAATATAGAAGTCTTATACGAAGCAACGGTACACTTATTAAGTGAATTAAAGAAATTAGGGAGGGCAATTCAAATCGGGAACAAATTGTAGAAAATGTACAGACCATGATAAATCAACGTGATCAACTTATCGGTTCCATAGAAGGACCCTATATGGAATATGATCAAGCACTGGGGAAAAGAATTATTTCAATAAATGGAAAAATAAAAAACGGATGGATTTACTCTACGATAAGATTAAGACAGACCTTAAAAATACACAGCGGAGAAAAGAAAAAACACTTCTTATATTAATCCATATGGAAAAATGACCACAGAAGAAGGGGGGTATGTAGATAGGAGGAAATAATAAAAATGTTCTATCTACAGCCATTTTTTAATGGATCCGCCAATGATAACACTAAATATGATATGTCCTATTACCCAATACACCCAGGAAAGTACATCCGTTATCGGCGGCGTATACGGCGAAAGTACAGTTAAGAAGTAGAGAATGCCGCTGCCCATGAAAACAACAGCTGCATAAGCAATGACTTTCTTTTCCAAATGGAAGAAGCGAAAAAAATAATACAAGAAAATAGTGCTCGCCACACAGGTACCAAAATGAAAAGCTGCCTCAATTAAAGAAGCCGGATATAAAGCATTTAAAATCGGTATGTAATCTACATTAAATAATAAAATATAAGCTTGGCTGCCTGTTAATTGTTGCATGACGCGTAAAAAAACAGCTAAAAAAACACCAGCTATTACTCCAATAATGGTCAGAACAGATAACTTTTTCATATTTCACCTCTTTTAGTAATCAAACCATACATACCCAAATTCTTTTTACAAATTGTAATATTTTTTTCAACTAATGCTTATTTAATATTGCATATTAATTCTAACATGATACGCTTATATATATATTATTCATTCTACTATATATCCTTCTATTTGAGGGGAAAAACTAGTATAATGATAATATAAAGATAAAGGAGGACACTTATATGAATTACAATATTCGTGGGGAAAACATTGAAGTTACCCAACCAATCAGAGATTATGTAGAAAAAAAGATAGGCAAATTAAACAGATATTTTGATAATCCGCCTTCTTCAGATGTACATGTGAACCTAAGTGTCTATAATGAAGAGCAGCAAATTGAAGTAACGATTCCAATGACAGATTTATTATTAAGAGCTGAAGAAGAGCATACTGATTTATATGCAGCTATCGATTTAGTTGTAGCGAAATTAGAAAGACAAATTCGGAAGTATAAAACAAAAATCAATCGAAAGTTTCGCCAAAAGGGCGGGGCAAAATATATTTTTGCTGAATTAGAAAAAGAAGCAAATGCAGAAGCTGAACAAGAAACAGAAAGTGAAATTGAAATCGTAAAAACGAAACGGTTTAATTTAAAACCAATGGACTCCGAAGAAGCAATCTTGCAAATGGATATGCTGGGACATGCGTTTTTTGTTTTCACCAATGCGGATACAAATGCTACGAACGTGGTGTACAAAAGAAAAGATGGAAAATACGGGTTAATTGAACCAACTAGTTAATATTTAATTTTAAAAGGCAGCCACGATGAATGGCTGTCTTTTTATATATTTTTTATCCCTTCATTTAGCCGTTTTATGACCGTATTGACTCAGCTCGAATATTGTCGAATGAAAGTATTAAAATATACGAATACATTCAAATAGGTAAAGAAAAAATGATTTTCCAGCTTAGTTAACAAGTTTTAGCTGCTGTAATTTGTCGAATTTTATTTAAATTATTATTTTATCTATTCGCAACTTAACGTGTTAAGTAGTTTAATGAGTATATTGAATCATTCATTGAAAAGGAGGTAACCCATGAAGCGCGAGCCGACCGTTAAAGAACTTGCCAAAAGAGTCGAGCAACAAGAAGAAACTTTAGTTCAACTTGTTAAAATCATTGCTTCTACGAATCATCGCGTATCCGAAATACAAGTTGCCTATGAAGACCAAGCGTCGAAAAGTTTATAAAAATACAGCGCACTATATTTCTACGCAACACTACTCCGTATTTCTCCAGTCCGAAAAAAAGAGCGACGTCCTCATGTTTGCTCTTTTTTTATTGTTTGCATCTGACACGTTTTCAAGAATGAACAGAGGCGTTCACGGATTAGCAAAACGCATAAACAGTGTTTTTTTGCTTGATTTATAATCATTAAAGGGCCTCAGTTGTCATCTTATTCCAAATAATGATATGATAAAAGACGGACAAGTTTTAAGTAATCATTAATAGAGGTGCACAAAATATGGTGAAATTATTAAAAAAAATATTTGGTGATGGTAATCAACGCCAATTAAATCGTACTCAGAAGACAGTAGACGAAATAGAATCGTTAGAAGATACATTTGAAGCCTATTCGGACACACAGTTAAAAGAAAAAACGGAAGAATTTAAAGAACGGTATCAAAATGGGGAAACGTTAGAAGAATTACTACCAGAAGCGTATGCGACCGTACGGGAAGGGGCGAAACGAGTGCTTAAGCTCCGTCCTTTCCCTGTCCAATTGGTTGGAGCGATTGTGCTGCATCAAGGAAATATTGCAGAAATGAAGACAGGGGAAGGTAAGACGCTTGCTTCTACGATGCCTGCTTATTTAAATGCTTTAACAGGAAATGGTGTTCATATCGTGACCGTAAACGAGTATTTGGCGGATCGTGACGCAGAAGATATGGGTCAGTTGTATGAATTTTTAGGATTGACTGCTGCTTCCAATCGGAGTGATATGAGTAAAGAAGAAAAGCGGGAAGCCTATAATGCTGACATCTTATATGGAACAAATAATGAATTCGGGTTTGATTATTTAAGAGATAATATGGTGTTGTATAAAGAGCAAATGGTTCAACGAGGCTTGAACTTTGCTATTATTGACGAGGTGGACTCTATCTTAATTGATGAAGCCAGAACGCCGCTTATTATTTCAGGAAGTGCAAAGAAATCCACACAGTTATATTTACAAGCGAATTCTTTTGTCTCGTCTTTAAACCGGGAAGCAGATTATACGTATGACGAAAAAACAAAAGGGGTGCAATTAACGGAAGAAGGTATAAATAAAGCAGAAAGCTTCTTTAACATTGAAAATCTATTCAGTCTGGACAATGTGACATTGACGCATCATATTAATCAAGCGTTAAAAGCACATGTATCCATGCATTTGGATGATGATTATATGATTGACGAAGGACAAATCGTTATCGTTGATACATTTACCGGCCGGCCGATGAAGGGAAGACGTTATAGTGACGGTCTTCACCAAGCCATTGAGGCGAAAGAAAGACTGGAGATTCAAAATGAAAGCATGACGCTTGCTTCTATTACCTTCCAGAACTATTTCAGAATGTATAATAAATTATCGGGGATGACTGGTACGGCAAAAACAGAGGAAGAAGAGTTCCGTAATATTTATAATATGGATGTTATTGCTATCCCGACAAATCAACCGATTATCAGAGATGACCGAGTAGATAAAATTTATAAAAACATGGAGGCTAAGTTTAAAGCAGCCGTTGAAGAAATCAAAACAAGACATGAATTAGATCAGCCTGTGCTTGTTGGTACGGTCGCAGTGGAAACATCTGAGATTATTTCGAATATGTTGAAAAAAGAGCGGGTGCCGCATAATGTGCTGAATGCAAAAAATCATTACCGTGAAGCGGAAATTATCGAAAACGCAGGACAAAAAGGAGCCGTTACCATTGCAACAAACATGGCTGGACGCGGAACCGATATTAAATTAGGGGAAGGCGTTCTGGAATTAGGCGGCCTTGCTGTTGTTGGAACAGAGCGACATGAATCCCGCCGAATTGATAACCAGTTGCGTGGACGTTCTGGGCGTCAAGGAGACCCGGGACTTTCTCAATTTTATTTATCGATGGAAGATGAATTAATGCGTCGTTTTGGTTCCGATAATTTGCGGCCAATGATGGAGAAGCTTGGCATGGAGGATGATGAACCTATAACTGCACGGATGGTTTCCAGAACAGTTGAATCTGCTCAAAAACGTGTGGAGGGGAATAACTTTGACGCTCGTAAAACGATATTATCCTATGATGATGTGCTGCGCGAACAAAGGGAAATTATTTATAAACAACGTTTTGAAGTCATTGAATCAGACGATCATGTCCGTGGTATTATTGAGAGAATGATTGAATCGACTGTGCACCGTGTTGTGTCGACGCATACGCATGATGATGATGAAGAAAATTGGGAATTGCAAGCAGTCGTTGATTATGCACATGGTGATTTGTTAAATCAAGAAGACCTTTCTATCGACGAGCTTAGAGGAAAAGAACCAGAAGAAATTGAAGCCGAGATAATGCGAAAGGTCCTGGAAAAGTATGATGAAAAAGAAGCGGAGCTCGGTCCGGAACAGATGAGAGAATTTGAAAAAGTAATTTTACTTCGTACGGTTGATTCCAAATGGATGGATCATATAGACCAAATGGATCAATTAAGACAAGGGATTCATTTACGAGCGTACGGTCAAAACGATCCACTTCGTGAGTATCAAATGGAAGGCTTCAACATGTTTGAAGCTATGATTGAGAATATCGAAGAAGAAGTTGCGAAATACGTGATGAAAGCACAAATCCAAGAGAATTTACAGAGAGAAGCAGTTGTACAAGATACCCAAGCTGTTTCAGGTGATGGAGATAAAAAGAAAAAATCTAAAACACCGTACATTAAAAAAGATGCGGTTGGACGTAATGAACCTTGCCCATGCGGCAGCGGGAAAAAATACAAACATTGTCACGGCAAAGTTTCATAATACAGGTAAAATAAACCTGCAAATATAGGAGTGTATGAATACATGGATATTACAGAGGCGAAACACGAGATAGATAAACTTCATGAACGCATTGAAGACTTCAGGGGGTCTCTTTGACTTAGAAGATAAAAGAAGTCGGATTAAAGCGTTAGAGGAACAAATGACTTCTCCGTCTTTTTGGGATGACCAAACAAAAGCACAAGAAGTAATAGAAGAAACAAATGGGTTAAAAGAGAAAGTAAACAAATATGAAGCAATAGAAAGCCAGCAAGAAGATATTGAAGCTATGTATGAACTGGCAAAAGAAGAAAGCGAACAAGAATTGATTACGGAAATGAATGAGGAAATTCATGGATTACAAACCAAAATAAAGAATTTTGAATTAGACATGCTGTTAAGCGAACCGTACGATAAAAATAATGCGATTCTGGAATTGCACCCGGGAGCTGGTGGGACAGAGTCGCAGGACTGGGCAAGCATCCTGCTGCGAATGTATCAGCGATGGGCCGAATATAAAGGCTATAAAATCGAAACACTGAATTATTTAGCAGGAGATGAAGCGGGCGTAAAAAGTGTTACCTTATTAATCAAAGGATATAATGCTTATGGCTATTTAAAAGCAGAAAAAGGAGTCCATCGACTTGTTCGTATTTCTCCTTTTGATTCTTCAGGCAAGCGACACACATCGTTTGTCTCTTGTGATATATCTCCGGAATTAACCGATGATATTGAAGTTGAAGTGAATGAAGAAGACTTGAAAATAGATACGTACCGGGCAAGTGGTGCGGGCGGTCAGCATGTGAATACAACAGACTCAGCTGTTCGTATGACTCATTTGCCGACACACACGATAGTGACATGTCAATCGGAGCGTTCCCAAATTAAAAACCGGGAACAAGCAATGAAGATGATGAAATCCAAATTATATCAACTGGAAATCGAAAAACAAGAACAGGAATTAGCAGAAATTCGAGGGGAGCAGACCGAAATCGGTTGGGGAAACCAAATCAGATCCTATATCTTTCATCCTTACTCGATGGTGAAAGACCACCGCACCCATTTAGATGTCGGGAATGTTCAAAAGGTTATTGATGGTTCTATCGATCAATTTATAGATGCGTATTTGCGTTCGAAAGTTCATTAATAGAAATGTCGACAAATGATTTAAGACAAAATCATGACATCTCTTTCAAAAAGCTATTTAATTCCTGCAAAATAAGCTATAATATAGTATGTATGGATTTAATTCTAGTGAGAGGGGGTATACTACTATGAAAAAATGGTTAACAGCAGTTCTTTTCGGTACTCTGCTTGTATTAGGTGCTTGCGGAGGCGGTAATGATGAAGGTTCTTCCAATAATAACGGAAATTCAAATGACAGTGCCGCAGGAGAAGAAGTGTATCAAGAAAACTGTGCAAGCTGTCATGGAGATGACTTGTCAGGTGAAGCTGGTCCATCACTAGAAACAGTTGGCGCAGACCATTCTGAAGATGATATTAAAGATATCATTGAAGAAGGACAAGGTTCTATGCCTGCAGGAATAGTTGAGGGCGACGATGAAGATGATGTCGCTGCATGGCTTGCAGAAAAAGACTAATACTTATTTTGAAAAACTTAGCTGACAAATTTGTCAGCTAAGTTTTTTTACTGTTTATAATAATTTCATACCCACGCGTTGTTACTTCTTCAAAGTTCCCCTCTTTTTCTTTACTCGCTTATGTAATTCGAATCGAATCTTAATGCCTATATCTTTAAAATATATTTAAGAACTCCCTACCAGTTTTATTTCAGTTTATCGTAATATTGAAATATAACTGTAACAATTTGATAAAAAGAATGGAGATATTTTATGTTATGATATACGTAACTCACTTATGTGGTTGATTTTTAATCGATCAACTGTAATTTTTAGGCGATTTTTTAATGCTCTATGCAGTACTTTTTTATCTAGTCAAATTTAGAAGTAAGCTATTTGGCTGTAATGGTTATAAAGGAGTATTTAAAAGAGATATAATCGCATGAATAAATGTATGCCAAAGTCCCTATAAAAAAACACAGTAAAAGAATAAATAATGAAGGTGAATATATAGATGATTATCATGAATGATGTACATAAAACATACCCATCCGGAAATACTGCGTTGAACGGCATTAATATCAGTATTGATTCCGGAGAGTTTGTGTATGTTGTTGGACCCAGCGGGGCTGGTAAATCAACATTTGTTAAATTGATGTATCGTGAAACAAACCCGTCACAAGGAGAAATAATCATCCGTGGGACAAAAATAAGTGAGATTAAGAAAAAAGAAGTCCCCATGTTAAGGCGTTCTGTTGGGGTGGTATTTCAGGATTTTAAGCTGCTTCCTAAATTAACTGTTTATGAAAATGTAGCTTTTGCATTAGAAGTTATTGAAGCCTATCCCAGCAGAATTCGCGATAGAACGATGGAAGTTTTAGAATTAGTCGGATTAAAAAATAAAGTACGTTCGTTTCCTAATGAATTATCGGGTGGCGAACAGCAACGTGTCTCTATTGCCCGGGCTATTTCCAATGAGCCTAATATTTTAATTGCAGACGAACCAACAGGAAATCTCGATCCAGATACATCTTGGGCAATTATGAGAATTTTAGAGGAAATAAACGCAACAGGTACAACGGTTTTAATGGCAACACATAATAAGGAAATAGTAAATACAATCAAAAAGCGTGTCATAGCTATTGAAAATGGCATTATTGTACGTGATGAGGATCAAGGAGCTTACGGATATGAAATTTAGAACATTGAAGAGGCATGTACGAGAAGGGTTAAAGAACATTATTCGTAACGGCTGGATGTCCATTGCTTCAATTGGTGCTGTAACAGTGACGTTGTTTTTAGTAGGAACGTTTGTGGCAATTATATTAAATATAAACCAAATGGCTAATAAAGTAGAAGAAGATGTCGAAATAAAAGTACTGCTCGATTTAACCGTCGATGAAGACGAAATTCAAGAAATTTCTGATGAATTGAAAAGTCTTCCCAGGGTAGAAAGCATAAAGTTTTCTTCCAAAGAAGATGAGTTAGAGGATTTGATTGAAGGACTTGGTGATCAAGGGGAATCCTGGTCATTAGTGGATCAGGATAATCCCCTGAACCATGCTTACATTGTGGATGCAAAGGACCCGCAGGATACAGAACCATTGGCAAATGAGATAGAGAAAATAGACAATGTACACGAAGTGGTCTACGGCGAAGAAGTCGTATCTAATTTGTTTACGTTTAATAATTACGCTCGAGCAATAGGGCTTGTGTTAATAGCAGGGCTTGTGCTAACGGCTGTGTTCTTGATTTCCAATACGATTAAATTAACAATAATGGCAAGAAGCACAGAAATTGGAGTTATGAAACTGGTGGGAGCCACCAATGGATTTATTCGCTGGCCATTCTTTGTAGAAGGGTTTTTATTAGGTGTTTTGGGATCTATTATTCCTATCGCAGCAATTGCAACAGGTTACCATTATTTAATCACCAGTATTAGCGGACAAACAAGATATTTCTTTGTAGAGTTATTACCGTATAATCCATTTGTCTGGCAGTTATCACTGATTATTATTGTTTTTGGCGGTTTGATTGGCATGTGGGGAAGTGTCATGAGTATCCGTAAATTCTTAAAAGTATAAAGAGAAAAAATAACAGGGGGAGAAGAGAGAGTCTATGAGGTTAAAACGTTTTGGTTTAGTTTTACTGATGGCATTTATGGTTACATTATCAGTTGGGTCGTTCTCAACGAATACACACGCAGATTCAAAAGAGGAATATAAAGATGAAATTAATGATATCGAAAAAGACAAAAGTGATATCGACAAGAAAAAAGATAAAGTAAAAGAGGATAAAGATTCTTTGGACGGTGAGATGGATGATAACAAATCAAAGCAAGACGAGCTCACTCAAGAATTAGCGGGACTGAAAGATGAATTGGCGGAAACTGAAACTTCTATTGATGACCAAGAGTCTAAAATAGCGGATACAGATGAAAAGATTGCTAATCTGGAAGAAGAAATCGAAGCATTGGAAGATGATATCGAAGAGTTGGAAGAGCGTATCGAACAGCGAGAAGAAGTATTAAAAGATCGTCTGCGTTCGATGCAAGAATCAGGCGACGATGTTTCTCTTTTATCCGTTATTTTAGGTTCGGACAGTTTTGACGAACTTATTAGCCGCTCAATTGCAGCTGGATCGATTATGAAACAAGACGAAGAAATTATGCAAGACCATGTTGATGATAAAGAAGAACTCGAAGCAAAGGAAACAGAAGTAAAAGAAAAGAAAACAAAAGTAGATAATCAAAAAGCAGAACAAGAAGCAGAAAAAGATGAACTGGAAAGTATGCATGCTGACTTAGATAAACAAAAAGGAAAAAAATCAAAAGTCCAAGATAAATTAGAAGATGAGTACGACGATTTAGAAGAAAACAGACTTAGTTTAGCAGAAGAAGAAGAAATTATGGATAACGATAAAGCTGCTTTAGAAGAAGCAAAAAGTCATGCAGAAACAGAGATAGGTAATATCGAAGAAGAAGAAAGAAAAGCTAAAGAAAAAGCAGAAAAAGAAGAACAAGAAGCAAAAAAACAAAAGAAAGCAGAACAAAAACAAGACCAGAAAAAAGAAGAGAAAAAAGAAGAGAAAAAAGTGAGTGCGACTGGCAGCAGCAAGGGGAATAGCTCCGGATCAGACTCTGGTAATTCTGGTTCGGATTCAAATAATAGTAATGATGATAATGCTCAAGCTCCAAAAGAAGAGCCATCAGGCAGCGGTCTATTTACTAAACCGGCTTCAGGCGGTATTAGTTCTGGATTTGGCGGAAGGGATTCCCCAGGAGGCGTAGGTTCTTCAGATCACAAAGGGGTAGATATAGCTGCATCGAAAGGCTCCACTGCTTCTGCGGCAGCTTCAGGTGTTGTCAGTACAGTAACCAGTGGTTGTTCAGAAGGGGATAGCAGCTGCGGAGGAGGATTTGGTAATTTTATCGTTGTGACACATAATATTGACGGTAAAACATACTCCACGTTATATGCACATCTCTCGAATACAAGTGTTTCTCAAGGAGATAAAGTTTCTCAAGGTGATTCTATTGGTGCAGTAGGGAATACAGGCGGCTCTACAGGAGCACATCTGCATTTTGAAGTCCACCCTGGTGGTTATGAAGGAAGAGGCAGTGCTGTAGATCCAATGAATTATCTGTAACATGAAATTAATAATGATTGGTATGTTTATAAGCGTGGTATACTTCGATTTGAGAGGTATATCACGCTTTTTCATTTAATGAATTTGGTCATCTATTGTATAACGTCCATATTAATTCAAAATGACTCATTTTAAAAAATATACAGCTCTCTATAGGAACGAGCGATTCTTTTATGGTAAACTGATAGATAGACTAAAAAGTTTTAACATGGCTGAGGTGTAAATAATGAATTTTAGAGGGAAAAATATATTTATTCTTCTGATTGTTGTATTGGCAGTTGGTTTCTTTGGAGCAGCTTTAGGAATTAAAGTATTTCAATCAGATGATGCAAATACAGTGAATTCTTCTATATCTGATGCTGATTCTTCGGAGGGAGATTCTGACAGGGTAGAACGTGTTCAAGATATTATTAAAGAAAACTACATAGAAGATGTGGATGACGAAGAGTTAACGGAAGGGGCAATTAAAGGGATGTTGGAAACACTGGATGACCCTTACAGTTCTTATATGAGTGGGGAGGAAATGGAAGATTTCAATGAAGAAATCAGTTCTTCCTTCCAAGGAATTGGTGCGGAAGTAAGTATGCAAGACGATAAAGTAACCGTTATTGCCCCTATAAAAGATTCCCCGGCTGAAAAAGCGGGCATACGACCGAATGATCAAATTTTAAAAGTAGATGATGAAGAGCTCGAGGGAATGGATTTAAACGAAGCTGTTAGTCATATTCGCGGCGAAAAAGGCTCAGAAGTTGAGCTGCTCGTTGAACGAAAAGGGGTTTCTGACCCTTTTACGGTTACTTTAACGCGCGATGACATTCCCGTTGAAACAGTCGAAACCGACATAGAAGAAGTAGACGGTAAGAAGACGGGCATCTTAGAAATCAATTCGTTTGCCGAAACGACTGCAGAAGAGACGGAAGATGCCGTGGATGAATTGGAAGATAAAGATATTGAAGGACTTGTATTGGATGTTCGCGGCAACCCTGGAGGCTTGTTGGATTCAGTGGAAGACATTATGGATTTATTCGTTCCGGATGATTTGCCTTATGTTCAAATTGAAGACCGTGATGGTGATAAAGATAAATTTTACTCTGATTTAGAGGAGAAAAAAGAGTATCCCATCAATATATTAATCGATGAAGGCAGTGCTTCAGCTTCGGAAATACTGGCAGTTGCATTAAAAGAAAATGGTTATGACACAGTTGGAGAAACAAGCTTTGGGAAAGGCACCGTGCAGCAAACTGTTCCTATTGACCAAGAGGAAGGAGATACACTTAAGCTGACTAATTTTAAATGGCTATCTCCAGAAGGCAATTGGATTCATGAAAAAGGTGTTGAACCAACAGAAGAGCAGGAGCAGCCTGATTATTATACTGTGAATCCTTTACAGATTGAAGATACGTTAAAAGAAGATCAAACGGATGAACAAATAAAAACGGCTCAAATCATGCTGACAGGGCTTGACTTTGAAACTGACCGAAAAGACGGTTATTTTGATGAAAGTACAGCCGACGCAGTGAAAGATTTCCAAAAAGAAGATGATTTAGAAGTTACGGGAGAAATTGATGAGGAAACGGCAGGCAAATTAGAAACAGAAATCATTGAAGCCATTCGTGACGGAGACGATGATAAGCAATTGGAAAAAGCACTTGAAGTATTGTATTAATCAACGATGTGAAGTGGGTGGAGTTTAATGTGGCAGCAATATGTAATAGAATTTTTAAAAGGTTTAGCTCGATTTTTCATGAATCCATTAGTTTATTGGATGATTCTGCTGTTTATGTTTACAGGCTATAGGCGGATAAAAAAGGAAAGAAAAGATTTTGGCAGAAAGATTTATCCTTTATTTGAAGAAGGGAAAGTCTCTTGGCTTATCCCTTTTATTGCCAGTCTCTTCTTATCGATTATAACAGTTGTGTTTGGGTTGTATTTAAACCCGGAAATTATCTTATTGCTGTCAATTATTGTAATTCTGTGGAGTATAACAGCATCCACTGCTTTTCTTTCGGCGAGTTATACGCTCGGTGTTACTTTTTTGATTACTTTAGTCCTCCCGTTAATACCGGTGCAATATTCTGTTTTAGGGCTGGATTTCCAAGATATAAAGGTAGAGTATTTAACAACGTTAGCTTTACTGATGGGTCTCTTTTTGTTTTTGGAAGGGTTTATTTTAAAATTTACCAGTAATACCAGCTTCCCATCCATGAAAATGAGTAAAAGAGGAATCAGAGTTGGACAGCAATCTTTAAAAAAACTGGTAATGGTCCCTTTTTTCGTACTATTGCCAGCGGCAGACATGCCATTTCAATTCCCGCTATTCCCTACTTTTGATATAGGGGGTCAAGTGTTCATGCTGGCATTCATCCCTTTTGTTTTTGGTTATCATTATCCAGTTCAGTCGATCCTTCCTGATCAGGCAGCAAGTCGGCTTGGAAAACCGACGATACTTTTAGGAGTTCTTGTCTGGCTCATTGCCGGTTTTAGTTTTTATTATTCTATTTTCTCGATTGTTGCGATTATCATTGGACTTGTAGGGAAAGAATGGATTACCTTTTCCTTTAAACGTAAAGATCGGCTAAGCACCAGTTTATATTATCCGCTAGAAAAAGGACTGAAAGTTATGGCAGTTATTCCGGATAGTCCTGCTGAAAAACTCCATATTCACATAGGTGAAACAATACTGAAGGTGAATGGAAACGACGTGAAAACGGATGTTGAATTTCATGAAGCACTGCAGAATAGTGGCGCTTTCTTTAAATTGAGTGTCTTAAATGCTGATCAGGAAATTCGCTTTGTGACGAGCCCGCTTTATGAAGAGGATCATTATGCACTGGGATTGATTTTTAGCAATTAAATTGCTTGTTTTTTCCCTCGATTTATTGATGACTTTGACGAAGCAGTATCAGAAAATGAAACGCTTATTTTTAGACTTTTGTATAGATAGGGCTCTCATCTCTATTTATGAACCACATACAACTGAAAATAAACACGTTTGAGGCAGAAACCAACTATATGAAAGAAATAGTTGGTTTTTGTTATTGGTCAGTTAAATAAAACAAGTGAATGGAATACTCGTTCGCATATGTGGTATAATGTAAGTTATGATAATAGGAACGGAAATGTAAAGATTTGGGGTGCTAGGATTGACAGAACAATTTAAACTTGTTTCCGATTATGAACCAAAAGGGGATCAGCCGGAAGCAATTAAGCAATTAGTTCAACAAGTGGAACAGGGCAATAATCACCTTACTTTGTTAGGAGCCACAGGGACAGGAAAGACATTTACGATGTCGAATGTGATTGAGGAAATCAATCGGCCCACGCTGGTGATTGCCCATAATAAAACATTAGCGGGGCAATTGTATAGTGAGTTCAAAGAATTTTTCCCGGATAATGCTGTTGAGTATTTTGTCAGTTATTATGATTATTACCAGCCGGAAGCCTATGTGCCTTCGACAGATACGTTTATTGAAAAGGATGCAAGTATTAACGATGAGATTGATAAATTACGTCACTCTGCAACATCATCTTTATTTGAACGTAACGACGTATTGATTGTTGCAAGTGTATCTTGTATCTATGGTTTAGGTTCGCCGGAAGAATATAAAAGCCAGGTGTTGTCTATACGTATGGGTATGGAAAAAGAACGTGACCAGCTGTTGCGTGATCTGGTGGCTATTCAGTATGCACGTAATGATATTGATTTTAAACGTGGAACCTTCCGTGTTCGCGGTGATTCAGTGGAAATTATTCCTGCATCTCTTGAAGAACATTGTCTACGCATCGAATTTTTTGGGGATGAAATTGATCGAATAAGGGAAGTGGATGCATTAACAGGTGAAATTATTGGAGATAGAGAGCATGTAGCTATCTTTCCGGCTTCTCACTTCGTAACGAGAGATGAAAAGATGCGATTGGCTATCCAAAATATCGAAAAAGAGTTAGAAGAAACCTTAGCCGAATTTCGAGAAAATGATCAATTATTAGAGGCTCAACGGTTAGAGCAGCGAACGAATTATGATTTGGAAATGATGCGTGAAATGGGCTTTTGCTCCGGGATTGAAAACTATTCCCGTCATTTGACTTTACGCGAAGCGGGTTCGACTCCCTACACTTTATTAGATTATTTTGGTGATGATTATCTGGTTGTGATTGATGAATCCCATGCAACGCTTCCGCAAGTGCGTGGTATGTTTAATGGGGATAAAGCACGAAAACAGATGCTTGTCGATCATGGTTTCCGTTTGCCTTCTGCTCTGGATAACCGTCCATTGAAATTTGCAGAATTCGAAGAAAAAACGAACCAAAATGTATATATATCTGCAACACCAGGTCCTTATGAACGAGAACATACGAATGAAATCGTAGAACAGATTATCCGCCCAACCGGCTTATTGGATCCGGAAATTCATGTACGAAAAATTGACGGACAAATAGATGATTTGATTCATGAAATTCATATACGCACAGAACGGAATGAGCGTGTACTTGTTACCACTTTAACAAAACGGATGTCTGAAGATTTGACGGACTATTTAAAGGATTTAAATATTAATGTAGCTTATTTGCATTCCGAAGTAAAAACGTTAGAACGGATCGAAATCATTCGGGATTTGCGTTTGAAGAAATATGATGTATTAGTGGGGATTAACTTGTTAAGAGAAGGTCTGGATATTCCCGAAGTTTCACTTGTAGCTATTCTTGATGCTGACAAAGAAGGTTTCTTGCGCTCTGAACGTTCACTTATTCAAACAATGGGACGGGCTGCCCGGAATGAGAACGGGCAGGTTATTATGTATGCAGACCGCATCACGGATTCCATGCAGGTTGCTATGGATGAAACCGAACGGCGTCGTGAAATACAACAAGCGTTTAATGAAGAGCACAATATCACACCTGTCACAATTAAAAAAGAAGTGCGTGATTTAATCAAAGCAACGGTCGCTGCCGAAGATGAAGCAGATTATGAAGACAGCAGATTGGCGAATTATTCCAAATTAAATAAACAAGAGAAAGCGGAAATGATTGATCAGTTAGAAGAAGAAATGCGTTTAGCTGCTAAACAGTTGGATTTTGAAAAAGCAACGGAACTTAGAGATGTCATTTTTGAATTGAAAGTGGAAAATTAGGAGACGAATGAGGAAGGATGAAATACAAGTATGGCGAATAAACAAATAACCATTCGAGGAGCAAGAGCTCATAATTTACAAAGTATCGACGTGGATATTCCGAAAAATAACCTGGTTGTTGTTACAGGACTTTCCGGGTCTGGAAAATCTTCTCTTGCGTTTGATACGATTTATGCAGAAGGACAGCGTCGCTATGTAGAGTCGCTATCCGCTTATGCAAGGCAATTTTTAGGACAAATGGATAAACCGGATGTGGATCAGATTGAAGGCTTGTCTCCGGCTATCTCAATCGACCAGAAAACAACGAGTAAAAATCCGCGCTCTACCGTAGCTACCGTTACTGAAATATATGATTACTTGCGTTTGTTATATGCTCGGGTAGGCCATCCTTTTTGTCCGATTCACGATATTGAAATTGTTTCCCAGACCGTCCAGCAAATGGTGGATCAAATTATGGATTACCCGGAGCGAACCAAATTCCAAGTATTAGCACCGGTTATTTCAGGACGCAAAGGGGAACATGTCAAAGTATTGGAAGACTTGAAAAAAGAAGGCTATGTGCGGATTCGCGTCGATGGCGAAATGCGCGAAGTGACTGAAGAGATTTCTCTGGAAAAAAATAAAAAACATTCGATTGAAGTCGTTGTCGACCGGATTGTCGTCAAAGAAGGAATTGAAAGCCGTTTGACTGATTCGCTGGAAACTGCTTTGTCACTTGCAGAAGGCTCCGTTATTATTGATATCATTGATGGAGAGGAAGTGACCATGAATGAAAATCATGCCTGCCCGGTTTGTGGCTTTTCGATTGATGAACTGGAACCGCGATTATTTTCATTTAACAGCCCATTCGGAGCGTGCCCGACTTGTGACGGGCTGGGCACCAAGCAGGAAGTGGATATTGATTTAGTAATACCGGATAAATCTGTCTCGCTAAACGATCATGCGATCCGGGCTTGGGAGCCGATTAGTTCGGATTATTATCCGCAATTATTAAAAGCGGTTTGTACCCATTTCGATATTGATATGCAGGCAGCGGTAAAAGATATTCCAAAAAAACAAATGAATAAAATTTTATACGGCAGCGGGAAAGAATATATAGATTTTCATTATGTGAATGACTTTGGTACCGAACGTAAGAATCGTATTCAATTTGAAGGAGTATTACGTAATATAGAACGCCGCTACCATGAAACTTCTTCTGACTTTATCCGGGAAACATTGGAGAAATACATGGCAGAGAGCGATTGTTCGACATGTCACGGTTACCGTTTAAAAGAAGAAGCTTTATCTGTTTTTATTCAAGGAAAACATATCAGCCAAGTGACTGATTTATCGATTACAGAAGCGATGGATTTTTTTGATTCAGTCAATTTAACAGAGAAAGAGCTGCAAATTGCTAATATGATTTTAAAAGAAATTAATGATCGGCTGACTTTTTTAAGAAATGTGGGATTGAATTATTTAACCCTTTCGCGAGCGGCTGGGACTTTATCCGGCGGCGAAGCACAGCGCATTCGTTTGGCCACCCAGATTGGTTCTGCTCTGACAGGGGTTTTATATGTCCTGGACGAACCTTCCATTGGGCTTCATCAGCGTGATAATCACCGATTGTTAGAAACGTTAAAACATATGCGCGATTTAGACAATACGTTAATTGTGGTTGAGCATGACGAGGATACGATGTTAGAAGCGGATTGGATCGTCGATATTGGACCAGGTGCTGGGGATAACGGCGGGAAAGTAGTGGATAATGGGCCGCCAAAGCAAATTATGGATAATCAAGATTCCTTAACAGGAGATTATTTAACAGGACGTCAATTTATTCCTGTACCTGCCGAGCGCCGCAAGAAAACGAAGAAAGCTGTGAGAGTGGCAGGAGCAGAAGCAAATAATTTAAAAGAAGTCACAGCGGATTTCCCCATTGGTTTGTTTACGGTCGTTACAGGTGTTTCGGGTTCCGGAAAAAGTACTTTAGTCAATGAAATTCTCTATAAGTCCTTAGCAAAGCATTTATATAGAGGGAAAAGTCGTCCCGGAGCTCATCAAAAAATAACAGGGTTAAAACATGTGGAAAAGGTCATTGACGTGAATCAGTCTCCGATTGGACGGACGCCTCGCTCAAATCCTGCCACCTATACGGGCGTATTTGATAATATACGTGATGTATTTGCAGAAACGAATGAGGCAAAAATACGCGGCTATAAAAAGGGACGTTTCAGTTTTAATGTGAAAGGCGGCAGATGTGAAGCTTGCCGTGGGGACGGTATCTTGAAAATCGAGATGCATTTTCTCCCAGACGTTTATGTTCCTTGTGAAGTGTGCGGCGGCAGCCGGTATAATCGGGAAACGTTGGATATCGACTTCAAAGGTAAAAACATTGCTGAAGTTCTTGATATGCGCGTAGAAGAAGCATTAGACTTTTTTGATAATATTCCCCGTATCAAACGTAAATTGCAAACCATTGCGGATGTAGGTTTAGGTTATATTACACTGGGTCAACCGGCAACGACCTTATCAGGCGGGGAAGCGCAACGAGTGAAGTTAGCCAGTGAATTGCATAAACGTTCGAACGGGAAAACCATTTATATATTGGATGAACCGACTACAGGACTTCATACTGCTGATATAAAACAACTGTTGGCAGTTGTTCAACGATTAGTTGATAATGGAGATTCGGTGATTGTGATTGAACACAACCTGGATGTCATTAAAACAGCAGACCATGTAATTGATTTAGGTCCTGAAGGTGGAGATAAAGGCGGCGAAATTGTCGCAACAGGGACTCCTGAACAATTATCGAAAGTCGAAGCATCTTACACTGGAAAATACGTCAAAGATATTTTAGATCGAGATCACAAGCGCATGGAAAAGAAGCTGAAGGAAACTGCGCATAAAGCTTAAACTTTTCAATTATTTATAAAAAGAGGGGGTATCGGGATGGGCTTGTCCTTTTCCGATATCTTTTTTAGGCAGAGCATTCGTATAAATTGTTCTTTGCGTATCCGGAACGAAAGTTTTCAATTTCTCTTCAAACTTGGCTTGCCAAGGGAGCTATCACCTTGAAGAAAAAGAAGAGGCGTGCATCTGAATAACCGCAGTTACATGTGAGTGGAGAAGGGAAAAGTTGCAGTCCTGATAAAATTAGAGAAAACGGGAATTCGGCCTTGTCACTGAGTAAGCTGTGATAGAGAGACCGAGAAAGCAGGAAAGCCAGGGTCGGGTGTTGATTACAGTAAAATCAGGACAGGAAAAGGAGAAGGAGCACGAACTGGGTCTCAATAAAAAGAAAATAGGGACCCGGAAAGCGGAAAAGCCCGACTTGGGTCTTAATAAAAGATAAAATCAAGACCCGTAAAGAGAGAAGGCACGAATTGGGTCTCAATAAAATGAAAATCAGGACCAGACAAGGAGAAAAGCCCGTACTGAGTCTCAATAAAAATAAAATCGAGACCCGGAAAGAGGAAAAGCAAGAACCGGGTCTTGATAAAAGAAAAATCAGAACCGAGAAAGCAGGAAAAGCCAGCATCGGTCCCGTGACAAGAAGACCAACACTTCTAAAGAGAATATTATTTGGAAATATTATAAATCAACAGGTTTTATGGTAAATAAGACAATTTTCGGCTATGGAGATTGCTGTAAGAAGCTTGGCAATGAACAAACGGATAAGAACTATAGAAACCTCTTTTGCATAAACGCAGTGAATGCATTTGCCAGCATGTTTTAGCCAATGTATAATTAGTAAAATCATAAGTTTTGACGAAGAAGCACTTTGTTTGTAAGCTAAAAGAGGAATAAAGAGGAGGAAGAGTGAATGATGGAGTCCATCCAAAAAGAAACTGTGCAAGATTATTTAAATCAATATAAAAACAAACCTGTATATGTGCATTTAGAAACGACAAATGGTGCTTATGCAAGCCATTTTGGTAATAAAGGAGTTAACGTCGGCGCGTATATTAGAAACGCGAAAATTACGTATACAAATGCAGTCATCCAAGGCGAGGACAGCTATCGTGTTGGTTTGAATACGGAATTAGGCTGGGTCTATGCAGAAGGATTAACGTCCTGGGAATGGTTTGAAGAAAAAGCGTTATTGTTAGCAGGCCATGACCAAGAAGGGCGTTTAATGGTTGCTTTGCAAATTAGCGAGACGCCTTTTGAATAAAGAAAGTGAGGAGGAAAAGAGATGGAAAATTTAGAAAATCAACGTCATGTCGTCATTGTTTTTCCACATCCGGATGATGAATCTTTTGGTACAGCTGGAGTAATACAGCAATGTCGTGAAGCAGGGGTTCCAGTCACTTATTTGTGTGGTACGCTCGGAGAAATGGGCCGAAACATGGGAACGCCGCCTTTTGCTAATCGTGAAACGTTATCGCAAATCCGGGAAAAAGAATTGCAGGAAGCTTGTGATTATTTAGGAATCGATTACCGTTTGCTGCACTTCCGCGATAAAACGATAGAATTTGAACCGGAAGCAAAAGTCATCGAACGCGTAAAGAAAGAAATAGAAGATATTAATCCTTCCTTAGTGATTACACATTATCCGGAACATGGGGTACATCCTGACCACAATGCACTTGGTGAAGCTACAATAAAAGCGGTTGGTGAAATGGACGCATCCGCCCGCCCTGTCGTTTGGGCTGCTGCTATTACGAATAATTTTGAAGCTGTGCTTGGGGAGCCGGAAGTGTCTATTCCTGTGCAGGAAGAATTTGATTTCAAATTAAATGCCATTTTAAAACATAAGTCTCAAGCAGAAGGCATGCTAGAAAAATTACAAGAAACACCGGAAGGATTAGAAGAATACATCGAAGGGCTAAAAACCCGGTTAGGGAAGGAACGCTTTTTTGTTTGGAATTATGCTGAATAGAAGGAGTTTTCAATCCTGAAATAAGGAGGAATGTCGATGCGCCGCTTCTTTTTGGGATGGATCTCATCCATTTTGCTAAATGCAATCGGCTTGCTTGTTGTCGCACAATTATTTGATGGTTTTAAAATAGAAGGTGCCGGCACTATATTGTTAGCTGCTGTTATTTTAACTATTTTAAACTTTGCTGTGCGGCCGTTGTTGATTATTTTAACCATTCCGATTACGATTTTAACGCTTGGATTGTTTATTCTTGTCGTTAATGCGTTTATTTTAATGATGACTCAAAGCTTAATGGGGGATAGTTTTATCATTGAATCATTTGGAATTGCTATTCTTGCGTCCATCCTGATTTCTATTATCACGGTTGTTTTGGAAAAAATAATGAGCGAAATTAAATAAGAAAGTACAAGAATGATGTTTGAGTGAGCATCATTCTTTTTTTACAAATAAAATGGAACTTCCTGTTGCACTTGAATGTTTACCTTTCACTGAAATTGTTAGCCTTTTAAAGTAATTAATAGAAAAATAAGCTTATTCCATGTAAAATGAATTTTGATAGAGAAGTGGACGGAAATCGAAAGGGGCTTTACATCTATGAAAGTCGTTCGAACGCAAGACTTATTAAATAATTTTAATTTAACGTTAGTTGCTGGAGATGACGGAATACATCGTGAAATCAGTTCTAATGACATTTCACGGCCAGGTTTTGAAATGACGGGCTTTTTTGAGTACTATCATAAGGAAAGAATTCAAATTATCGGAAAGACAGAAATGAATTACTTTTTAAATCTTTCAGAAGAGGAACAGCGGGACCGGGCGGAACGTTTGTGTACAGACGTGACCCCGGCACTTGTAATCACCAATTGGATGGATATCCCGCAAGTTATGTTACAGGCAGCAAACAATGCTGGGGTGCCTATTTTAAAATCTCCTCGCACAACCAACCGTGTAGTAGTGAGAATAACCAACTATTTAGGTGCTAAATTTGCCCCTACAACAGCTGCACATGGGGTATTAATAGATATATATGGTGTAGGTGTATTAATAATGGGACAAAGTGGTGTCGGGAAAAGTGAAACGGCATTGGAGTTAGTGAAACGAGGGCATCGTTTGGTAGCTGATGACAGTGTGGAAATACGTCAGGAAGATTATGACACGCTGATTGGCAGTTCCCCTCCGCTTATCGAGCATTTATTAGAAATTCGCGGATTAGGAATTTTAAATATTATGACATTGTTTGGTGCTGGTGCAGTACTCGATTCAAAGCGTATCTCTTATATCGTCCAGTTAGAACTTTGGGATGATAAGAAGCAATACGAGCGATTGGGAATTGACGAAGAAACGATTAAAATCATGGATGTTCATGTGCCAAAAGCGATTATTCCTGTACGTCCAGGGCGAAACTTAGCTGTTATTATTGAAGTGGCTGCGATGAATTATCGTTTGAAAAAAATGGGGGTAAACGCAGCAGCTGAATTTTCCAATCAGTTATCCACCATGATTAATGACCATGGAACCGATACTGACTAAATGAAAGATGATGGAGTGATAAAGTGACTTGTGAAGCAGAATCGTTAAATCGGGTATTTATTCAATTAGGGCCCGTTCCCATTTACTGGTATGGAGTAATTATAGCAACAGGGCTGTTTTTAGGATTATGGTTAGCGACCAAAGAAGCAGATAAATTGGGCTTACATAAAGATATTATTGTGGATTTGATTGTGTTTGCCGCACCTATTTCGATTGTATTTGCACGGATTTATTATGTGATATTCGAGTGGGATATGTATCAAAGTGCTCCCTGGTGGAGTGTTTTTGCGGTATGGGAAGGCGGTATCGCTATCCATGGGGCGTTGATTGGTGCGATTCTAACTGCTATTGTTTTTGCACGGATAAAACAGGTTTCTTTTTGGCAACTGGCTGATATCGTTGCACCAAGTTTAATTCTGGGTCAGGCAATTGGCCGTTGGGGTAATTTTATGAATCAGGAAGCTCATGGCGGACCGATTTCGACCCAAACTTATGAGCAATTCCATCAATACTTGCCGGATTTCATTATGAATCAGATGTGCATTGATGGGGTCATGTATCATCCAACCTTTTTGTATGAATCTGTTTGGAATATTGTTGTATTTATTTTATTGATTGTACTAAGAAAATATAATCCAATTCGTGGGGAGCTATTTTTAAGCTATTTTATTATGTATTCCATTGGCCGTTTCTTTATCGAAGGTATGCGGACAGATAGTTTATATTTCGGCCCATTACGTCAGGCACAGCTCATTTCAATTTTGTTTATTATCTTGGCTGTTGGAGTTATTTGGTATCGCAGGAAGAGTAAAATGGCCAACCGGCGTTATGATGGCAGTAAATTATAAAACATAGAAAGGAATCATGTGACATGAGGCAGACTGTTTTTAGAGGGCTGCAACAAGGAGCTCAGGTTTCTTGGACTTTAGGTAAAATAGTTTTTCCTGTCACGATTATTGTGACCATTTTACAATTCACCCCTGTACTTGACTGGTTCATTCGCTTTGTGTCTCCGTTAATGGAGTTCATCGGTTTGCCCGGTGAAGCAGCAATGCCTCTTGTACTCGGAAATACACTCAATTTGTACGCTGGTATCGGTGCGATTGTTTCGTTCGATTTTACGGTGAAAGAAGTTTTTATTCTCGCGATTATGTTGTCTTTTTCACACAATTTATTTATCGAATCTGCCGTAGCTTCACGTACAGGTGTCAGCTGGTGGCTTATTTCAGGCATTCGGATTGCATTAGCCTTTATCGCCGCGCTTGTTGTTCATCTTGTTTGGGATGGGGGAGCTTCAGAAGCACAGTATGGTTTCATTGCTTCATCTCAAGCAGATTTGACTGGCTGGGGAGAAATCATCTGGTATGGTATGAAAACTGCTCTCCTTGCTGTCATTCAATTATCTCTTGTCATTTTTCCATTGATGCTTGTGATGCAATTTTTTCGTGATCTTGGCTGGCTGCAAAAAATCTCCAATATATTTCAACCGTTTACGAAGCTGTTGGGTATGAGAGAAAATACTTCTTTTACGCTTGTGACCGGTTTGACGATTGGCCTTGCTTTTGGAGCGGGAGTGATGATTCAAGCAGTGGAAGAAGACGGGGTCTCTAAAAAAGATATGACGTTGGCCTTGCTTTTTTTAGTGACCTGTCACGCCGTCGTAGAAGACACCGTTATTTTTATTCCTTTAGGGATTCCAGTATGGCCATTGTTGGTGATTCGTTTTATCACCGCTGTACTCTTAACGGTGGCTGTAGCTTTTGTTTGGAATAGGGCAGAAAAGAAAAAAAGGAGAAGAGCCATTGTCCAAGAATATTAAAACAATTTTATTTGATTTAGACGGAACATTAATTGACACGAACGCTTTAATTCAAGCATCTTTTAAACATACATTTGATGTATATGGTTATCAATTCTCTGAGGAAGAGCTGATGCAATTCAACGGACCGCCGCTGGAAAAGACGTTTACCAGCTTAAATGCAGCTGCAGCAGAAGAAATGATTCAAACGTACCGGCAACATAATTTGGCAAATCATAATCATTATGTGAAACTGTTTCCAGGCGTAGAAACAACACTTAACCAATTAAAAGAACGCGGTGTAGCTATGGGGATTGTTTCGACGAAGAAACGAAACGGCGTCGAGCTTGGACTCGAGGTGACCGGGTTGACGAAGTTTTTCGATACCATTATTACGTTTGATGATGTTGATCAAGCAAAACCTCATCCCGAGCCTGTATTAAAAGCATTACAAGAAATGAACAGAGAGAACGCGGGCACCTTAATGGTTGGCGATAATTACCATGATATTGAATCGGGACAAAATGCTTGTGTACAAACAGCAGGAGTTGCTTGGAGTCAAAAAGGAGCTTCCTTTTTAGAAAAATACCATCCAACATTTATGCTCAGAGAAATGGCTGATTTATTATCCATGACTGAGGTGGCGACAAATGCGTCAGACAAAACGATATAAAGTAGAAAAAACAAATTCGTTATGGCAAATTTATAAAACAGTTCCTTTCTGGAAAGTAATGAAAAATTTTATTGTCATTCAGCTTGCCCGGTATACACCATTTTTAGGCATGAAGAATTGGTTGTATAAAACTTTTTTGAAAATGAAAGTCGGTGACCATACAGCATTCGCTCTCATGGTGATGCCGGACATCATGTTTCCTGAAATGATACAGGTCGGACAGAATACTATTATAGGGTATAATACAACCATCCTGGCTCATGAATATTTAATTGAGGAATATCGTTTAGGAAATGTTATTATCGGGGATAATGTACTTATAGGGGCCAACGTGACCATTTTGCCCGGCGTTTCAATTGGCGATGAAGCTGTCGTATCTGCTCAAACACTGGTGAACAAGGATGTTCCTCCAGGAGCATTTGTCGGTGGAAACCCAATGCAACAGATAACAAAAAAAGAACAAAATGGTCCGAAAGATAAAAATGACTAAATTGTGAATGTGTTTTTTAAGATTGATCAGTACTGAGCAAATAAATAGACGTTAAGCACGTCATCTAATAAGCTAGTATATAGATAAAACAATGCATGCGATCAGAGCATTCAATAAGAGTGAGAAAGGAAGATATGACATGTCAGAAGACCATATTTATGATGTGATTATTGCTGGAGCCGGACCTGCAGGAATGACCGCAGCTGTTTACGCTTCTCGTGCGGATTTAGATACGTTGTTATTAGAAAGAGGTATGCCTGGAGGCCAAGTAGCAGATACCGAAGACATTGAAAACTATCCAGGCTTTGAAACGATTAAAGGGCAAGAGTTATCCACGAAAATGTTTGAGCATGCGCAGAAATTTGGTGCTCAATATGCCTACGGTGAAATCAAAGATGTAGAAGACCATGGAGAATATAAAGAAGTCCATGCAGGGAATAAATCTTATAAAACAAAAACATTAATCATCACAACAGGAGCAAGATATAAGAAGCTCGAAATTCCTGGTGAAGAAACACTGACGGGCCGCGGTGTATCTTATTGCGCTGTATGTGATGGTGCTTTCTTTAAAAATCGCGACCTCTATGTTGTTGGCGGAGGAGATTCGGCAGTAGAAGAAGGCATGTATTTGACACGCTTTGCGGATAAAGTGACTGTTATTCATCGCCGTGATGAACTGCGTGCACAAAAGATCATTCAAGACAGAGCTTTCCAAAATGAAAAAATGGACTTCATTTGGGATACGATCGTTGAAGAAATAAATGACAAAGACGGAAAAGTCGGTTCCGTAACAACTAAAAATGTGAAAACTGGAGAAAAACAAGACCTGCCGACAGATGGTGTTTTCATTTATGTTGGTATGATTCCGTTAAGTGAGCCATTTGCCTCACTCGGTTTATTGGATGACGAAGGGTATATCAAAACGAATGAAAACATGGAAACAGCCATACCAGGCGTTTATGCAGCTGGAGATATTCGGGATAAAGACTTGCGTCAAGTTGTCACAGCAACTGGAGATGGAAGTATTGCAGCGGAAATGGCACAGAAGTATATTGAGGAAATGTCTTCTGTTGTTCAGTAATAAAAAGGCGTTACTCATTCGTTACTACTTTTTAATTTGCTTGTAATACTGCAGCAATAAAAATAGTGTATAGTAGGATATATACTAATTGACCCCCTTTAATAAATTAGTTGCTTGCACAGACTTTTAAAAGTCTGTGCTTTTTTCATGCATCTCTCTAAAGAGTCAAAAGAACGCCTTTTTTGTGGCCTGCTTGTTTATAAGGTATAATAGAAGGAGAAGCAAACTTTTGAAAGGGTGGATGTTGTGGAAGGTACGGAAACAAAACTAGTCATTATTACAGGAATGTCCGGTGCTGGGAAAACAGTAGCGATTCAAAGTTTCGAAGATTTAGGTTATTACTGCGTGGATAATTTACCTCCAACATTGATTCCGAAGTTTCTGGAGCTTATGAAAGATTCAGCTAATAATATAAAAAAAGTTGCACTCGTGATTGATTTACGAAGCAGTGAATTTTTTAACGTGCTTCAAGAGACATTTGATTTGATCAGTTCTGAAGATTGGCTGGAAGAACATATCCTATTTTTAGACGCGGAAGATCAAAAGCTCGTCAGCCGGTATAAGGAATCACGTCGTTCCCACCCATTAGATATTGGCGGTTTGCCTTTGGAAGGTATCCAGGAAGAACGGAAAATTTTGGACCCTTTACGCGGAAGAGCTCAAAACATTATTGACACAACCGATTTAGCACCTAAGCAATTACGCAAGAAAATAAATCAGATATATGCAGAAGAGGAAGAAGAAGTTTTTTCCGTTCATTTCGTATCTTTCGGATTTAAATATGGGATTCCAATTGATGCAGATTTAGTTTTCGATGTACGATTCCTGCCAAATCCGTTTTATATTCAATCAATGCGTCCCTTAACAGGACTGGATGAAGAAGTGAGGGAATATGTATTTAAATGGATGGAAACGAAGACATTTAATCAAAAACTGCTGGATTTATTCTTTTTTATGATGCCACAGTATAAAAAGGAAGGGAAGTCCCAAGTCGTCATAGCCATAGGCTGTACAGGCGGACAACACCGATCTGTTGCATTGGCAGAGTACTATTCCAAAATGTTGGGAGAAAAAGTGCAAACACACATAACTCACCGCGACATCGAGAAAAGAAAGGAACGTTAATATGGACAAGGAAGGCCTGCCCAAAGTAGTGGTATTAGGCGGAGGCACTGGTATGCCTGTTCTGTTAAAAGGACTTAAAGAATATCCGCTGGAACTTGCTGCTATTGTGACCGTTGCAGATGATGGGGGAAGCACGGGCGAAATCCGCAAAGAAATGAACATGCCTGCTCCCGGGGATATACGAAAAGTTATTGCATCTTTAGCTCAGGTAGATGATGAATTAAAAGCGCTGTTCCAGCATCGTTTTCAGGTGGATAATCAGCTGAGTAATCATTCTGTAGGAAATCTCGTCCTCGCAGCTATGAATTCATTAACAGATGATTTTTATGAAGCTGTGGACAAAGTATCGGAATTATTCCAAGTGAAAGGTTCCATCTTCCCTATTGTGAATGAATCAATCGAGTTGCATGCCCGGTTGATGGATGGAACAGTGATCTCAGGAGAATCGAATATACCGGTTAAAAATAAAAAAATCCAGGAAATATTTATTACCCCGGAAAAAGTAACACCAAACCCGAAAGTAGTGCAAGCTATTCAAGAAGCTGACTTAGTTGTTATCTCACCAGGGAGCCTGTATACGAGTATTTTACCCAATATGATTATTGGAGGTGTTACGGAAGCAATCAGACAAACAAAAGCGAATGTCGTGTATGTAAGTAATGTAATGGGGCAATTAGGTGAAACAGAGCATTATACAACCGCTGATCATGTAGAAGCTATTTATCACCATATTGGAAAAGATACGATCGACACAATTGTACTACATAACCAGCCCATTGATAAAGATATATTAGCTTTATATAAAGAAGAACGTTCTGTTCCTGTTCCTTATGACCGAGAAAGATTAAGAAGTTATCAAATAAGAATCATCGAAAAGGATGTCATCGATTATACAGACAACGTTATTCGACATAACCCGGCAGTGCTTTCGGAAATATTATTTAATTTAGCACGAGAATAAAACAGAAATAAAGGAAGAAAAAAATGTCATTCACCTCTGAAATAAAAAAAGAATTAATTATGATCGAAGCGGATAAATGTTGTATCGAAGCTGAAATAAGTGCATTGATTCAAATGAACGGGCTGCTCTCTTCCAGAAACAATCGTTTAGCTTTGGACATCCAAACGGAAAGTCCGGCAATTGCCAGACGCATTTTTAGTTTATTGAAAGAATTGAAGATGCCTGCAGTCGAAATTAGTGTTCGTAAAAAAATGAAGCTCAAAAAAAACAATATTTATATCGTTCGCATGAGAACCGGCGTAGAAGAATTGCTGGAACAGCTGCAAATTGATTATGAGGGGGAAGGTTTTGAAGCTTATCCTTCAACGGATGTGTTTTCGCATGAAGATTGTAAAAAAGCTTATTTAAGAGGCGCATTTTTGGGAAGAGGTTCCATTAATAATCCAGAAACTTCTTCGTATCATTTGGAAATTTTTAATGTGGATGCCGAACACAATCATTTTTTGTATATGCTGCTGGCAGATTTCGACCTTCATGCTCGCGAATTACAACGAAGAAACGGTTTTATTGTATACCTTAAAGAAGCAGAGAAGATTACGGAATATTTAAGTGTTATTGGTGCTATGAATGCATTATTTAAGTTTGAAGATGTCCGGATTGTCCGGGATATGCGTAATTCAGTGAACCGCATTGTGAACTGTGAAACAGCAAATTTGAATAAAACAATAAGCGCTTCCGTGAGACAGAAAGAAAGCATTAAATTTATTCAAAATACAGTAGGTTTAGATGAACTGCCTGAAAAATTAAAAGAAATTGCAGAAATTCGGCTGCAGTACCCGGACGTCAATTTGAAAGAAATAGGGCAACTGCTTCCATCTGGAAATTTATCCAAATCGGGCGTCAATCATCGTTTGAAAAAAATTGAAACTTTTGCTGAAACGTTGGAAGAGGATTAACCAATATATACGATTTACTTCAAATGGGAATGCTCATTTTTGGGACCGGCGTTTTCAACTTATTCGTATGTATTTCATTTTCTGACTTGAAGATGATATAATTATGTTGATGAACAGAATGTAAAGGAATACATGAACAAAGATCTGAATGCAGGAAAGGAGGATGTGTTTTGCTAGAACGATCATTAACAGTAGAATTAGAATCGGGTTTACAAGCAAGGCCTGCTGCTCAATTTGTTCAAGAAGCGAACAAATTTGAAGCAGATTTGTTTTTAGAGAAGGATGGCAAACGTATCAATGCTAAAAGTATTATGGGACTGATGACGCTGGCTTTAGCAAAAGGGGAAGAAGTATCTGTCATTGCAGATGGTCCTGACGAAAGCAATGCAATGGAGCAACTCACCCAATTCATCAGTTCAGAAACGGTGCAATAAAAATTCACTTGCTTTAATAGCAAGCAGGAGCTGCATAGAATGGATGAATATACTTATTTCAAAGAGGCACTAAAAGACAGGTCCAAACCATGTCTTTTTTTACACTTGAATGCATTACAGCGAAATATTAGACAAATTGAACGAAAAGCGTTGAATAAACAAATTCGGGTTGCGACTAAATCAATTCGCAGTGTTGAAGTCTTGCGTTATATATTAGATTCCTCTCCAGTCTTTCAAGGACTCATGTGTTTTTCAGCAGCAGAAGCATTGTTTTTGAGAGAAAAAGGATTTACAGATATACTCATTGCTTATCCGGTTTGGGATAGAAAACAACTTACGGAAATTGCCCATGCAGCGAATCAAGATGAGAGTATCACCGTTATGGTTGACTCCATGGAACATGTGAAAAGACTTGAAGCGATTGCAAATGAAGAATCTGCTTCTTTTCAAGTAAGCATTGATATGGATGTTTCTATGAAGCTTCCAGGACTCCATTTTGGTGTGTATCGCTCTGCTTTACGGAAGCCGAAAGACGTACTGCAATTAGCAAAAATCATTCAGCAATCTGCTGCGTTGCATTTAGATGGCGTCATGGGTTATGAAGCACAAATCGCAGGAGTTACTGATAATGACTCAAGACAACAAACAAAAAATGCACTAATTCACCAGTTAAAAAAGAAATCCCTTAAAAAAATCCATAAAAAGCGAAAACAACTTATCAAAAGGTTTCAAAAAGAAGAGATACCTCTGCGCTTTATAAACGGAGGAGGAACCGGCAGCTTGGAAGAAACAGTAAAAGAAGCTTCGGTAACGGAGGTTACGGTAGGTTCAGGATTTTATAGTTCTCATTTATTTGATAAATACAGAGGTTTTCAATATGATCCTGCACTTGGTTTTGCGATTGAAATAACGAGAAATCCCGAAAAGAAGATATTTACTTGTCTTGGAGGAGGTTACGTGGCATCAGGCCCTGCCAATGAGGATAAGCTGCCTGAAATATATCTTCCTGAAGGTGCATCTCTAATTGCGAATGAAGGCCCGGGGGAAGTACAAACCCCTGTATTTTATAACGGAGATAAGACTTTAAAGTTAGGAGATCCCATTCTGTTTCGACACAGTAAAGCTGGCGAAATTTGTGAGCGCTTTCAAAAAATTGTTGTCGTAGAAAATGGTAAATGGACGACTACTTATCAAACGTATCGGGGGGAAGGCAAATGTTTTCTGTGACAAAAAGCGAAACGGTTCATTGGCAAAACTGGTCAGGCTCAGTTCATGTCAATGTGAACCAGATATGTACACCTTTTACGGTAGAGGAACTTGCAGCGATTGTTAAAAAAGCAAAAAATCACAATAAAACGATTCGGGTAGTCGGTGCAGGTCACTCTTTTACCCCGCTTGTCGCTACTGGAGATGTCTTAATCTCCTTAAAGTATTTAAGAGGAATAGAAGAGGTGGATAAGGAAACCCATACAGTAAGCGTCTGGGGAGGGACTACTTTAAAGGAACTAAGCGAAGCATTAGCAGAACAAGGCTACGCAATGGAAAATATGGGGGATATTAATCTTCAGACCATTGCAGGCGCGATTAGTACAGGAACTCATGGAACAGGGGCTCATTTAGGAAATATTCCGACTCAGATTACAGGTATCACTCTGATGACTGCCACAGGAGAATTGGAGACTGTCCATAGTCTCTCCAATCAAGCGTTATTACAAGCTGCACAAGTTTCTTTAGGAATGTTAGGAATTATTGTAAAAGCAGAAATAAAAGTGCTGCCTCAATATTCATTGATTGCCCATAGTTATCGGTTGAGCTTTGATGACTGTTTGAAACAACTGGATGCTTTAAAAGCGCTGAATCGTAATTTTGAATTTTATTGGTTCCCTTATACAGAAACGGTTCAAGTAAAAACAATGAATCGTTGGGAAGATCATACAGCAATGCCTGCTAATGCAAAACAAAATAGTATGCTTAAAAAACTCGTGATTGAAAATGGTTTACTCTGGGTGATGTCAGAAGCAAGCAAGCGAATACCTAAAACCTATAAAGCTGTTAGTACGATGTCCGCTATGGGAGTCCCAGTTGGTTCTGAAGTGAATACCAGCCACTTACTGTACGCAACCCCCAGATTGGTGAAATTCCAGGAAATGGAATACGCTGTACCTGAAGAAACATTGCCGCAAGTCTTGCAAGAGATTAAATATATAATTAAAAGAAAAAAATGTAAAGTGCATTTTCCAATAGAATGCCGATTTGTGAAACAAGATCATATTTGGTTAAGCCCTTCGTATGGCAGAAACAGCGCTTATGTAGCTGTTCATATGTATAAAGGCATGCCGTTTAATGAATATTTTTCTATTATGGAAGAAATATTTCGCAAGTATGAAGGAAGACCGCATTGGGGGAAAATGCATACGTGTCCCAATCAAGAGTTGCAGGAATTGTATCCTAAGTTGCAACATTTTCTTGATATACGGAAGCGGCTTGATTCTGCAGGAGTATTTATGAATGATTATTTACGGGACTTATTTCAGGTCAGCTAACTGTTTGCTGTCTTGATTAAATGTTTTATTACAAAGGAATTTTCAATCGGCTTGGATTACATAAGAAGAAAACAACTTCAAAAGGCTCTTTTTAAAAACAAACAGAAAAAAACATCCTGGGTCTATCCAGGATGCTTTAACAAAAGCCGGATTAATCTTTTTTCTCGAGGACCTGGTCGATTAAGCCGTAGTCTTTTGCTTTATCTGCAGACATGAAATTATCACGGTCTGTATCTTTACGCACTACATCAATTGGCTGACCAGTACGATCAGATAAAATTTGATTAATTTTTTCACGCATCTCAATAATTCTATTCGCATGAATTTCAATATCAGACGCCTGTCCTTGCGTGCCGCCTAAAGGCTGGTGAATCATGACTTCACTATTTGGAAGTGCATAACGTTTTCCTTTTTCGCCTGCAGCAAGCAGAAAAGCACCCATGGATGCAGCCATTCCAGTACAAATAGTAGTCACATCTGATTTGATGAACTGCATGGTGTCATAAATGGCCATTCCAGCAGTGATCGATCCGCCTGGAGAGTTGATATATATAGAAATATCTTTTGTAGAATCCTCTGCTTCTAAAAATAACAACTGAGCTACAATGGAGTTAGCAACATTATCATCAATTGCCGTACCCAACATAATAATTCTGTCTTTCAATAGACGGGAATAAATGTCATAGGCGCGTTCACCGCGGTTCGTTTGTTCAATAACTGTAGGTACAAAAACCATGTGTATATCCTCCTTCAAACTTCTAGATATTTAATTTATGATTCCATCATATACCTTTGGTCAAGAAAGGTCAAATAATAGGTTTGTATAGTTGATCTTTCTTCACACGCTATTACAAAAGGATATTATAAATAGAATCTAATAAAAGTATAGCTTAACTAACGGCAAAAATAAACAGCTAACTTGGATAAAATAAAAAAACAAGAAGCTGATGGAAAAATAGCTTCTTGTTTTAGTAGTGAAAACAACTTATGTTTTACTGTTGCGATTATCGGTGTGGAGAAAAGGTTCAATCCAAAATTTCCTATCTATAAAAGAACAATTTCTATGTTATTAAACGCGCCCGAGAGGACTTGAACCCCCGACTCATGGTACCGGAAACCATTGCTCTATCCAACTGAGCTACGGGCGCAAATGGCATACAAAAAATATTATAACGTCTGTATGCCAAGAATACAAGTAATATATGAAAAATCATGATCTGTCTGGTATAAAACAATACTGGAAAGCCTAGTGTGGAGGTATAAAAAACTTTTCATCCATAACTTACAAAATAAAGATTCTTACATTCACTATTAAAAGCATACAAACATTCTCTTTTAATTGGGGAAGATACAAAGGCTATATTTAATACCGATACATAAAAAGCCAACAGCCAATTATTGATCAGCAAATACAGGCATGTCTTCCACTAATTGATCCACTTCATCAATTTCTGTACCAACATAACTGTGCACGACCGTACCTTCCGGGTCAACCACAAAGAATCTTACACCGTGTTGGACTTGGTCATCTCCTTCTTCTGGAGGCTGCAATGGGCTTTTAAAGCTTTCCATTGATATTTTTTCCACATCTTCAAAGTCGTAGCCGGTTAGAAACGTCCAAGAATCGAAATCAGCATCATGCTCTTCCCCGTAATCTTTTAGAGCTTCGGGAGTGTCATTGTCAGGATCAACGGAAAACGAGAGAAAGTTCACGTTTTCTACGCCTTCATCTTCTAATTGAGCTTGCATTTTTGTCATATTACTCGTCATAGGAGAGCAGACTGTTGTACAATTTGTAAATATGAAGTCAACGACCCACCATTCTCCTTTTAAATCTTCTTCTGTAAAATCTTCCTCATCTTGAGTGACGGCGTCAAATTCTCCTACATCAGAATCCATGGTTGTTTCAATTTCTTCTTTTCCGCATGCTGCAAGAAGAAGAGCTATCATGGCAAATGCCGAAATCAAAATCGTTTTCTTCATGTTAATGTCACCTTTCTTCATCAATATAAATCTATTAGCAAATATATCATAGAAATATGAATGATTCTTTAAATAAGGCTGAAACTTTTATGACATTTTAAAGATGAAAGTGGAAAGAATGCTAATAGTAAGTGTTTGTACATTTTGAGGAAAGAAGCTCAGTGTTGCTTTCATTTTCTCAAAACATTCATTTTTATGATGGACAAAGTTTTGTATAATCGGTAAGATTGAAGAGAAATGTTATTTTGAAAAGAAAGAGGTTTAGTATGTTAAAAGCAATCATGTTTGATTTAGATGATACTTTATTATGGGATGAAAAAAGTGTCCATGAAGCGTTTAAAAGTACTTGTGAACAAGTAGTGAACCAATATAATGTTGATCCGGAAGCCTTGGAGAAACGTGTTCGTTATCACGCGAAACGATTGTACCCGACTTATGATGCGTATGAGTTTGCTAAACGTATTGGAACAGGTGTATTTGAAGCAATGTGGGGCGATTATAATGATGACAATAAAGACTTTCGACAATTAAAAGAAATTGTGCCGGATTTGCGTCATCAATCTTGGTTTTACGGTTTAAAAGATTTAGATGTTGAAGATGAAGCGTTAGCAGAGTCATTGGCACTGCAATTTCCGATTGAAAGGAAAAAACATGTGTATCTTTATGATGATACAATAGATATCCTGACAAAACTTTCTAATCAGGGGTATCCATTGTTAATGCTGACAAATGGTTCCGCTGATTTGCAGCAAACGAAATTGTCACTTTCACCTGAACTAGCACCTTTTTTTGAGCATATCGTTATTTCAGGCGACTTTGGAACTGGAAAACCAAGTATTGAAATTTTTAATTACGCTTTAAATCTGTTGAAAGTTGAAAAGCATGAAGTATTGATGGTAGGTGATAATTTAATGACAGATATTTTAGGGGCTTCACGTGCAGGTATTGACTCGGCTTGGTTAAACCATAATTCCGTGGACACTTCAGATGTCACACCGACATTTGAAATAAAAAAATTAAAAGAACTCTTGCCTATTGTGAAATCGCTGAGTAAATAACACTTTAAAGAATATCTGTGTTTCGAAGATGGGAAGGAAAAACTTTCCTGCTTAAGTGCAACCAGGGCAATCGTGATTTGATTTCTGCAGATGCTCTGGTTGCTTATTCTCTTGTAAAATATCCAGAAAGAAAGCTTTACAACTGAAATTGTTTGATTTGCATGTTCTGAAATATGAAGTAAAAGTACTGTTAAAGACTCTGCGTTACCAGATGCTGTGTTAAAGTAAAGGAGGCTGCATCATTTGGGCTGGATGTATGTATTTTTTGCAGCTGTCGTAGAAGTGTTTTGGGTGTTGGGGATTAAATATGCTGATAACTTCTGGTTATGGACTGGCACGGTTATAATGATCGTCTTCAGTTTTTATTTTGTCATTAAAGCATGTTCATTAATACCTGCAGGGACCGTGTATGCTGTTTTTACAGGAAGCGGGGCTGCAGCCATTGCAATTATTGACTTTTTTTTCTTAGGAGCGCATTTTACTTGGTTGAAGGCACTTTGTATAGGACTGATTATTATTGGCGTTGTCGGTATTCAATGGACAACCCCTTCGACGACAGAAGGGGAGGGAATGTAGAGTGGCGTGGATATATCTGGTCATTGCCAGTTTAGGCGAGATTTTTGGTGTGATGAGTATCAATTTGTTTTTACAATTTAAAAATATTTTTTGGTTTGCTTGTTTGGTGCTATCTTTTACATTTGGCTTTTTTTTCCTTTCGCTGGCTGTTCAGGAAATACCGCTTGGTACAGCTTATGCCATATGGACCGGGCTCGGGGCAACAGGGGCCGTGTTGATTGGAATTTTATTCTTTAAAGAATCATCAAGTGCCGTACGTCTGCTTTTCTTAACCTGTATCATCGGCGGAGCAGTTGGTTTGAAATTCCTTAGTTGATTTTGTGTATGATATGATAAAAAAGATGACTCAGAGCAATTCATCCTCCAGGATGATGAACGCTTGAAAAAGTCATCTTTTTTCGTTTATGTGTAAATATCCCAAGTCAGCTTGAGGGAATGGATAATATAATCGGCCACTTCTTCCGCTTCCGTATCGTCCGTTACAAATCTGGAGTTATGTTCATTGTAAATAGACTTTCGTTCCTGAAATAATGCTTCGATTTCTTTCAAGGATTTATTCTGTAACACCGGCCGGCTTTCTACTAACATATGAAGCCGTTCTTTCCAGGACTCCCAGCTGATATCCAAGTAAAAAACAATGCTATGGTCCAAACAGAATTGGCGTATTTCTTCTTGAAGAAAAGCACCGCCCCCTAAAGAAATAACTTTCAACGGCTGCTTACAATAATGGAATGTGTAGGCTTTTTCCTCTGCACGGAATTGATCTTCTCCAAATTGCTGGAAAATCGAACTCGTTGGCATTTGATATTCTTTTTCAATTTCCTGGTCAATATCGACAAAATCACGATATAATTTTTGCGCTACTAACTGAGCGATAGTTGTTTTGCCAACCCCCATAAATCCTATAAAAACTATACTTTTTTCCCGAATATTCATTGGATACATCCTTTATTTATTAAGAAAAGAGCATCTGAGGAGATGCTCTTTCGTTCGTTTTAATCAGAGAATCTAGTTGGTTGCTTTGTTCTGAAATGATGTGTTAATGGCGCTTCGTCCTTCTTCAATACGAGGATGGAACTGAATGCTGGCCGCCTGACGTGTTTCTCTCACTTCATGTAAAGCGTCTTGTAATGCTGCTGTGACATTTTGTTCTGTTGTGTTTTTCACAATGGATAGACCAGCTGCTTTTCCTTGTGCACGAGCAACTTTAGCACTTTCAATCCCTGTAATATTTCCGGCTACATAAATACCAGCAACATTCGTCTCCATTGCTTCGTTATGTAAAGGAACATGGCCGCCTAATTCTTCGCTGTATTGAAATGGCAAACCTACTGCAGCAGCAAGCTCTGCTAATGGATAAAGTCCACCTGCAATACAAACAAAATCTACGTCAATATGCTGCTCTGTGTTCGGGACAATCTCTCCATCCGTTGTTACATCAACCATCGTAACCGATTCTACCTTTTCTGTGCCGTTAATTTTAGTAACAGCTTTTCGAACATGGATGGGCATGCCCCACATTTTCACTCCGCCTTTAGGGAAAAATTTCGTAGCTATATTACGAACAAAACTATTCTTTGCAAACTTGCTGCCAAATTGAATAAATTTAGAAGGTGCTAAATGAGCAATTCGCACAAGACCGTCCATTACTTTTTGCGGGTGTGCCTGTTCTTCAGATACTGCATTTTTAGCCGGTAGAGCCATGCTATGTAAATCAATTCCGGCAAGTTGTAATTCTCGGGCAATCGCAGCTGATAAGACGTTCACGCCAACCACAATCCCCTTTTCCCCGGCTTTCACGCGATGCACATTCGTCATCACTTGTGCTGCTCCAATAGACATGACGCCTGGTAATGTCCAACCTGGGATAGGGGCGGCTACTTCTGCTGCTCCCGTTGCGATTAATACGTTCTCTGCGGCGAACCGCTCTTTGTTCGTATGGACGGTATATCCGCCGTCGGGTAACGTTTCGATATGGTGTACAGCGATGCCGCATTCAATCGTTGTATTTAATTCTTCAGCTTTTTCCATAAGAATATCCGTTTCTTTTATACCATTCCACCATTCCCCGTTTGGTTCCTGATGCAATTGTCCAAGCATTCTTCCGCCAGGTTTTGGAAATTCGTCCACGACAATAACGTCTACATCGTGTTTTTTACATTCAATCGCAGCAGATAGACCAGCCGGCCCTGCGCCAATGATAACAACATCCGTTTTTTTCATGAATTTACTCCTCCTCCCACTGTTCAAAATCTTCATATGTCCGGATTGCTTCCGTATCGTTATCCGGATGTAATGGATGCGGTTGAACCTGACCGCTTTCCACAATCATATTTTCCTGGATTGGTGTGAGACATGCTCGGATGTTGGATTGATGATCAACGGTCACCCGACACTCGAAACAATGTCCAATATTACAATAAATACCTCGAGGATTTCCTGTATTTTCATGCTTTCTCAAGGTGCGTATCCCATTTGCTAACAATGCAGAAGCAATGGTGTCATTTTCGTAGCCTTCATATGTTTTTCCGTCAAATTGAAACGTAATTTTTTCTTTGTCAGAAAGTTTTCCTAAAACAGGATGGTTATCAATTCGCTTACTTGTCACTTGATTCACCTCCCAAACCAGATAGTGAGATTGGTCTGACAGGCGGTGCAACTTTAAGTGGAACAGCGTCCGTTGGTTCTTCGCCCGTTATATCTGTTAACACTTTATCTACAGCCGGACGGCAAGTACGTCCTCCGCAAAATCCCATGCCAGCTCGCGTACGCAGTTTTAATTCTCGTGCAGAACAGTCATATTTTTCAGCTGTCTCCTCTAATTCTTTCAGGGATACTTCTTCACATCGACAAACGACGAAATCTTCCACAAAAAAACCTCCTTATGCGAAATTATGTTATTATATATACAATAATTACATTCTAACACAAAATATCAATAAAATTGTGTTATTATTATAGTAGATTGAAAAAAATGGGGTTTGGGGGTTTTACATATGAGTAAAAATTATGAAGTAGCTATTATTGGTGGTGGAATTGTTGGATCTGCTATCGCTTACTATATGGCAGAATCAGGTAGAGATTGTGTACTGATTGAAAAAAATGATATTGCAAGCGGTACAAGTTCTAAATGTGACGGGAATGTGACTATTGTGGATAAAGACCCGGGGTTTGACAGTCAACTTTCTTTGTTAAGCCAAGATTTAATGATTGATTTACACCATAAATTAAATTTGCCTTTTGAGTTTCGGGAAAAAGGAAGTATTCTGGTCTGTGATAATGATGATGAAATGCAGGCAGCAGCCGACTGGGTTGAAACACAACGCGAAGCTGGTCTGAAGTTTAATGTATTATCACCGGAAGATGTAAGAAAAGAATCTCCATTTTTTGCTCACGACATCCCAGGCGGGTTAGAGTGCGAAACAGATTCATTAATTAATCCTTATTTATTCTGTTATTCGTTAATTGAAAAAGCTCAACGTTTTGGACTGGACGTGAAAACACAATCAGAAGTAACAAATATTACGCGTCATGATGGAGACTTTACGATTGAAACGAGTAATGGCAATGTCCATGCTGAAAAAGTTATTAATGCTGCGGGTGTATGGGCGCCGTTTATTGGCGAAATGCTGGGATTGGATATCCCAATCGTACCACGTAAAGGCCATATTTTGGTAGGATCACGCCAACAGCCTGTCATGATGAGAAATGTCATGGAATTTGGCTATCTAATGAACAAATTCGGGCGCGACCGTATTGCAGATGAACGGACGGCGAGACACGGCGCAGCACTGGTTCTTGAGCCGACAGAAAGCCAAAACTTTTTACTGGGCAGCAGCCGTGAATTTGTCGGTTATGATACATCAATCGATTATCAGGTTGTGGAAACAATCGCGCGACGGGCATTGCGGTTTTTCCCGAAAATGGATGACTTTAAAATGATTCGTGCTTACACAGGATTTCGTCCCTTCACGGAAGATCATTTACCTATTGTATCTGCTGTAGAAGAAGTTCCTGGATTTTACATCGCCGCAGGGCATGAAGGGGACGGTATCAGCTTAGCAACCGGCTCAGCAAAGTTAATCGAAGAAATTGTCAATGGAAGACCAGAGACAAGTTTACCTGTTGATAAGCTGCGCTTCGATCGTTTTCAAAAATCAGCGAACGCATAAAGATAGAAAGAAAGTATAAAACGTGTTGAAACGATGAACTTTCTAAGCTCATCGTTTCAATTTTTATTTGCAGCAATGAAAATATAAAATTTCTTCCTGCATAAAGGCAACGAAAGCATTCGCGATTAAAGTTTGGCAAATGCTAAGATTTCTATCATAAAATAAAATGTAGTGAGGGATTATAGTGTTTAAAATATTAAAAATAAGCAGTGCATTTATTGGTATTATTGTAGGAGCAGGGTTTGCTTCCGGACAGGAGATTTTTCAATACTTTACAAGTTTTGGTTATTGGGGGATAGCTGGAGCAATTTTTTCTGCCTTTCTGTTTGCATATTTAGGCATGATGCTTACTCGAATTGGCTGCAAATTGCAAACGGATTCACATAAAGAAGCAATTTATGCTATCGGCGGAAAATATATCGGATTTGCTATAGATGCTGTACTCATCTTCACTTTTTTTGGAGTAGGCGTTGTTATGATAGCAGGAGCCGGATCGACTTTACATCAGCAATTTGGTTTATCGCCGTTTGTCGGCAGTTTAATTTTAACGATATTGATTATTCTTTCTATGCTGTTAAAAATTGATAAAGTGATTGGTGTGATTGGAAGTATTACACCTTTTTTATTGATAGCGATTGTTATTGTTTCTGTTTATAGTCTTTTGACGATGGACAGTTCGTTTCAAGAAATGAATGCTGTTACAAAGGAACTTCCGGACTACTTCTCTAATTGGTTTATTGCTGCCGTTAATTATGCCTCTTTTAACATTGCGGTGGGTGCAGGAATGTCTCTCGTTATGGGAGGAGCAGAGGAAAATGCCCGGATCGCTTCCATTGGTGGATTTATCGGAGGATTAGGTATCGGGGTTATGATGTTACTGGCCCATTTGGCGATTTTTTCAAGGGTGGATCTCGTATGGTCCTCTGACATTCCTATCTTGAAGATTTTTGATGAAATATCACCTGTTTTATCCACGGTAATGGCTTTCGTACTATTTGGCATGATATTTAACACTGGATTAAGTATGTTTTATGGGTTCGTAGCTCGATTTGTTGATGTGGAGAATAAGCGAAAAAACTATCGATTTATTATTAATACTTGTGTGATTGGATTTGTGTTTAGTTTTATTGGCTTTAAAGTGCTTGTGGACAAGCTTTATACAGTAATAGGAGTCGCAGGTCTGCTTTTAATTTTAGCTTTAATGTTTGCTCCGATTAAAATAAAAAGAGACAAGTTAAAAAAAGAAAAAGCAGCGTAGTTAGAGAAGAAAGGGTGGAATAATGAATGCAAGCAAGTATCCAATTTGAAAAAGCAATGTCGGAAAATACGGAAGTATTGCAGTACCATACTGCGAATGTAGTAGAGTTTGTGACTGGAGCAAGTATCCAGTTAGTGATAAAGACAACAAAGGAAAAGGAAATCACGTTCGAGAAAATTCGTATGGTAGCTGGAGAAGCTTCGAAATTAGCTCAAAAATATCCGCTCGAAACCATTTCCATAAATGAAAATGATTTACAAAAAAATTTTCCAGGACTGCAAGGCAATGAAGTGATGACAGCTTTTATAGAAGGTTGGTTGCTGGGCGCTTATGCTTTTAACACAAATGCATCCCAATCAAAAAAACCAATGGTCGAATTGGCATTTCAACAACCTGCTTTACATCGAAAAGCTATGTTAACAGGGGAAATTCGTGCAGAAGCAACAGCTTTCTCCAGGGATTTGATGAATGAAACACCAGGAGCGTTAACACCGGAAAGTTTTTCAGCGTATGTGCAGCAAGCCTTTAAGAACACTTCCGTCAAAATAAAAACACATAACCAAGCAGCATTGGAAGAAATGCAGATGAACGGTATGTTGGCGGTAAGCAGAGGGAGTAAATATCAGCCTCATCTTATCGAATTGCATTATGAAGCGGATCCCGAAAAACCCCTTATTGTGTTAGTAGGAAAAGGAGTGACCTTCGACACAGGTGGTATCAGCCTGAAAGGGGGTCGCAATATTAGCAACATGCGGATGGACATGGGAGGTGCCGCAGCAGTAGCCGGTGCTGTGAAATTACTAGCTGCTTCAGAGTTACCTGTAAACGTTGTTGGTGTCATTCCTGCTGTAGAGAATATGCCTGGAAAAGATGCCATGTTGCCTGGCGAAGTCATTCATTATAAAAACGGGCATCATGTACAAATCGGTAATACAGATGCAGAAGGCAGATTGATTTTAGCAGACGGCATCCTTCGTGCTGAAGAATTAGAAGCAGCATATACTATAGATATTGCAACTTTAACAGGTTCCGCAGTTCGCGCGTTAGGCACAAAATATGCGGGGATATTCGGCGAAGAAACGTTAGTGAAAGTCATGAAGCAGCTGGGTGATAATAATGGTGATTTTGCCTGGCCTATGCCTCTCGTAGAAGAATATGACCAGACGTTGCAAAGTGATTATGCTGATTTTTGTAACATAAGTACGATGGGAGAAGCAGGAGCTATTACAGCTGCTTTATTTCTAAGACGATTCGTCTCAGATGAGCGGAAATGGGTTCATATTGACATGGCAGGGACCATGGAAAAGCCGGAGCAAGGCTATTATACAAAGCAAGCATCCGGATATGGAGCCAGGCTTTTAGCTGATTTTGTCCAGGAAATATCTAAATAAGCAACAGCGCTGGACAAGGATTGAATGTATCCTCGTTTGCTATATATAGCAAGATTATCTGCTCATGATATGAACGAGGGCAGAGAAGAATAAAATAAATCCAAGTACCCAGTGCAAATAACGTCTGTTCACGGTTGTTCGGTACCAGCGCAGCCAACCGCTGCTGACCATCAGTATCAGAATCAGTAACGCGAATAGACCTGTTATTATTTTTAAAGAATAAACACCCCATCCATAATGTTTTATCACCAGAAAAGCATGGATCAGTATAAGCAAAAGAGAAGATGTTCCCGTCCATTTGTGAATAGGGAGCATCTTTTTAGAGGTTTGAGCGAATTTAATTTTAGTCTGCCTGTTTGGATGAGTACGGATGGCGGAAAATACCGCATGCCTTGTCCAATTATATAAAATAACTCCCAGCCCTGCCAGGCCAATAATCATATGGAGCCCATGATAACGCAGATAAACTAATAAAATAGCCAGAAAGAGCACACTTCCATTTATATAAAACCATTTATACACGTTTTTCACCTTTTTCTATCATCTTATTCTTTAAATATACCATACACTTTGCTGCAGACAGGAATAAAAGACTTGAAAAATAAAGTGTGAAACAACTTGACATTAGGCTGTATTTACAGTATTATTTCATTAATTCTGAGTTTTCAAATAAGTGAAAGGAGTAAAATGAAAGCGTATACAAATGTAAGGAAAAGGAGAGTATGTCATGGATCAATTAACCGATAAATTGGATTATATTAGCGACTTAATTTGGGGATGGCCTTTAATTATTTTACTTGTTGGAACTGGGATATTTCTAACGATTCGTTTAGCTTTTTTACAAATTGGATTAATGCCTTATTCTTTAAAACTTGTTTTCACAAAAAATCAGGATAAAAAATCGGAAGGCGATATATCCCATTTTCAAGCATTAATGACAGCACTTGCCGCAACTGTAGGTGTGGGTAATATTGTAGGGGTAGCAACGGCGGTTGTTTTAGGTGGCCCTGGTGCCGTATTCTGGATGTGGCTCGCCGGTTTTTTCGGGATGGCTACGAAGTATGGCGAAGCAATTTTGGCAGTTAAATACCGTGTGAAAGACCATAAAGGTGAAATAGCCGGCGGACCGATGTATTATTTGGAACACGGATTAAAGCAAAAATGGTTAGGTGTTTTATTCGCAATTTTTGGTGCCTTTGCCGCTTTTGGAATTGGAAATGGTACCCAATCAAAAGCTGTCGCTGATGCAATGAACAATACTTTTAATGTGCCATTTTGGCTAACAGGCGTCGTTTTAATGATTGTAGCTGGTCTTGTTATTTTAGGCGGCATTAAATGGATTGGTCGTGTGACGGCGTTCTTTGTACCAATTATGGCTGTATTTTATTTAGCGGTCGGGATTGTTATTGTGGTTATTAATTTTGATCAAGTTCCTGCTGCATTTGGATTGATTTTTAAATACGCATTTAGCGGGGAAGCGTTAGCAGGTGGTACAGTTGGAGCGGTTATTCGTGCCGGTATTGCCCGCGGACTATTCTCGAACGAAGCAGGGCTTGGTTCTGCGCCTATTGCGGCTGCAGCAGCTCGGACAGATTTGCCTGGTCGCCAAGCACTCGTATCGATGACACAGGTTTTATTTGATACGATTGTGATTTGTTCCGTTACGGGGGTCACTATCGTGATGTCAGGTCAGTGGCAAGATACTTCTATTGAAGCAGGAGCGCTGACAGCAGAAGCATGGGGGACTTTCCTCGGTGGTTTTGGCCCATTATTGGTATCTGTTGGAATTATTTTCTTCGCAACATCGACATTAATCGGCTGGAGTTATTACGGGGAAAAATGTTTTCAATACTTATTTAAACATCCGGCAGCTGTAATGGGCTATCGAGTCGTTTTTGTTTTATTTATCATTGTTGGAGCGACTTCAGAATTAGATGTAGTCTGGTCCCTGGCAGATGTCTTGAATGGGTTGATGGCGGCACCTAACTTAATTGGGCTGCTTGGTTTATCCGGGGTTATTGTATTTGAAACAAAACGTTTAAAAGAAAAACTGAAGGAGGAAAAAGAAGAAAGCGAAAAAGCAAGCTGATTTTTCAGCTAAAAAGATGATGTTTATTAAGTAGATTAAATTTGGCTCCATATGCCCAATAAACATAAGAAGCTCCTTACAAGACATTCTTTGTAAGGAGCTTCTTATGTTTACGAAGTATGACGTTTTTGGTAAGCGCAAGCCGCGCCGATTAACATTTTAGCAGCAATGGGCATTGCTCTTTCGTCAATGTCAAAAAGCGGGTGGTGATGAGGCGCCTCACTTCCTGCTTTTTTAGCCCCTGTGAAGAAAAAAGCCCCTGGTTTATGCTCTAAATAATAGGCAAAATCTTCGCCTCCCATTTGAGGAGCTACTTCAACTGCCTGGTCGATTTCGTCAATTTGTTCACTGGCAGAAAAAACGAGTTCTGTCTCCGCTTCGTGATTATCCACTGGCGGATATCCTTCGCTGTAGACATAATCGACTTCTGCTCCATTGGTGTGGCAGACACCATAAACAATTTGTTCCATTTTTTCTTTCACGGCCTGTTGAGTATCCTTGTTTAAGTAACGGACAGTACCAATGATGGATGCTTCACCTGCAATGACATTAAAAGAAGAACCGGCATTCACTTGTCCAATCGTAATCACTGCCGTCTGTAAAGGATCGATATTTCGGCTGATAATGGTTTGTAATTTAGAAATAAGCTCTGCTGCAATCACGATGGCGTCTTTCGTTTCATGCGGATAAGCACCGTGACCGCCTTGGCCCTTAATAGTAATATCAAAACGGTCCGTTCCAGCCATGAAAACACCCGGTTTCGTTTCAATTTTACCAAAATCGGTAGTGGCCCATAAATGGTTTCCAAAAACAGCATCGATATGATCCAGTTTTCCAGTCTGCACAATGGAATTAGCTCCGCCCGGCGTGATTTCTTCTGCGTGTTGATGTACAAAAACAATCGAGCCTTTTAGATTTTCTTGAAACGTCTGCATCACTTTAGCTAAGACAAGTAAAGTCGCTGTATGTCCGTCATGCCCACATGCATGCATGACCCCGGGGACTGTGGATTTATAAGGCACGTCTTTTTGATCTTGAATAGGTAATGCATCAAAGTCAGCGCGTAAAGCAATTGTTTTTCCGGGCTTGCCTCCTTTCAGCGTAGCGATGACACCATTGCCGCCAACGTTCGTTTCATGTGGAATTTCCAGTTTTTCGTAAAATGAGGCGATGTACTTGGCAGTTTCTTCTTCGTGAAAAGAAAGCTCAGGATGCTGATGTAAGTAGCGTCTGATTCCTACCATTTCATCATAATGCGCATCGATTGCAGTGTGGACTTCATTTAACATATGATTCCTCCTAAATAATCTGATATAAAAGCGGTATTATTTGAATCGTGAGCTGATACTATAATCTTAACGTTAATTTTTAAGAGATTACAATGAAAATCCTTGAAAAAAGAAGTTTTTTTTGATATAGTACAGTCAGTTAACAACATAAATGATTCTAAATTCACTATAATAGTGAGTATGGAGGCGCGAATTCCAAGAGTAAATAATTGCAGAAGAATGAGCTTCTTAAACGGTTATTGAAAGGGGAATTTGCCGAAGTGATAAGAAACTCATTTTCTTAGAACTGGGTCTGTGTTTAATAAACGCAGAACTGTCATATAGGAAACTATATGGAGGGCTATCTTACGCACGGTTAGTAATTACGTTTACTTTCTTTGCAGCAGCGAATGTCCTCGTTGTTGCATTTCGTGTTTATTGATAAAGCATAGCCTCTTATGTTTGTAAAAATCATAAAAGGGTGTGGGAAAATGAATTTTGGAAGAGTATTAACCGCAATGGTAACGCCATTTGATGCACAAGGGGAAGTGGATTACACAGCAACATCCAATTTAATTGAACACTTAATCACAAATGGAACAGATGCACTTGTAGTAGCAGGAACAACCGGAGAAAGTCCGACGTTATCGACAGAAGAAAAATTAGCATTATTTTCTTATACAGTACAAGAAGTAAATGGAAGAATTCCGGTGATTGCTGGAGCAGGTTCCAATAATACGCGGGAGTCAGTTGCTTTGTCTAAAGAAGCAGCAGCGCGTGGTGTAGATGCGATTATGCTTGTAACACCTTACTATAATAAACCTTCTCAAGAAGGAATGTATCAGCATTTCAGCACGATAGCTCATGAAGTAGATTTGCCTGTCATGTTGTATAATGTGCCTGGCCGTACTTCATGTCATTTAGAGCCCAAAACCGCTATCCGTCTGGCTGATGAAGTAGATAATATTGTCGCCATCAAAGATGCCAGCGGAGATTTAGACGGCATTGCTGAAATTATTGAACAAACAAGAGAAGATTTCCATTTATACAGTGGAGATGATGGGTTTACCTTACCAATCTTATCTATCGGAGGCGCGGGAGTAGTATCCGTATCGTCTCACATCGTTGGACAAGATATGCAAAAAATGATTCAAGCTTTTGAAGCTGGAGATGTACGAACAGCAGCGCAAATTCATCGGTCTATACTGCCGGTATGTCATGCCATGTTCTCAGCTCCAAGTCCGACTCCATTGAAAGCTGTTCTTAATATGAACGGCGTTTATGTTGGAGAAGTACGACTGCCACTTGTCCCGTTAACGGATGAAGAACGTCGTGAACTGATAAAAAAAGTCCAATTTCAGATGACTTGGGCAAGTTAAAGTAAAGACATATATTAAATGTAAATTAAAAAAGAGCATCTATCTGAGTATAGATGCTTTTTATATGGGATATTTTAAGTTCTTTGTTATATGGAAAGAAGATATTCAACAAAAAAAGCAATCAGGCTTTTCTATAGAAAAGTACTGAAACTAAAACGAAGAGAAGGCAGATTTTTATTAAATACTTTTTTGGCATGTTAAGAAAACAAGCCTTATATACACGATTATTTGTTGTTTTTTTATTGTACTTCCTTCTAATTATTTGTATAATATGAAAAGAATCCTTGAAGCGAAGGAGCGCGATAAATGAATTGGTCTAAAAGAAGCGAACAGTTGCTTACCATCATTTGGGTAATCTCATTAATTGCTACGATGGGAAGTATATTCTATTCAGAAGTGATGAGATATACGCCATGTGATTTATGTTGGATTCAGCGCATCTTCATGTATCCGCTTGTGGTTATTTATGGTACCGCATTGTTTCAGAAGAATATGCAAATAGCATTGCCGGGAATTTTCCTCTCTGGTATAGGTTTTTTAATTTCTGTTTACCACTATAGTTTGCAGAAGTTAAGCCTGTTTGAAAATGGCGGGGCGATTTGTGGGGATGTTCCCTGCACGTTGCAATATGTGAATTATTTTGGTTTTATAACTATTCCTTTGTTAGCAGGAGTAGCTTTTATGATTATTTTTGTGCTTCATTGGTTGATCAAGAGAGAGGGGAAAGCAGCAGAATGAAAAATAAAATGACTTGGATTATCATTGTTATTGTTGTGTTATTTGCCGCACTTGTATTTGTGATTACTCAAAAAAATAAACAAGCGGTGGATAACAATGAAAATCCGTATGGAAAAGATACATTGAAACAGGAAACGATTGATTTATTGGATGATCCACTTTACGACAATATTATTACGCCGGACGATTTAGATGCAAAACTGGATAATGGTGAAGATTTGACTGTCTATTATTTCAGTCCTACTTGCGTGCACTGTCAGCGTACTACACCTGTTGTCGTTCCTGTTGCAGAAGACATGGACGTTGACATGAAAAAGATGAATCTATTGGAATTTGATAAAATGGATTATTATGACATTGAAGGAACACCTACAATTGTTCATTATGAGGATGGGGAAGAAGTAGACCGCATTGTCGGTGAGCAAAGTGAAGAAGATTTTAAAGAGTTTTTTGAGAAAAATGAAGGGTAAATAAAAGCAGTTCTAATCCGTGAATGATACGGGGTTAGAACTGCTTTTTTTAAGAAAAGCAAGGATAAATAGTTGTGTTTCATATACAGATTCAGCGTCTAGTCCGCTTGAGGTCTTTTGCAATATCCTTACGTGATAAAACGCAATTTCAGAATTTTACGTGAGGTTGTTGGTGCTGGACAAGACGCTTACGTTTTTCTTATTATGCTTCTGTTTCGTCCTCTAGCATATAATAATGATGAGTAAAAGGCCTTTCTAAGAAATAAGCAGGGAGTTTGGCAGATTTAGCAAAATTCAATTCATGTTCTGTAGACATCTTTTTCCAGCGGGCATGATACTCTTCTGTTTTCCATTGCGTTAGTATCACAAATGTACTGTTGCCCAGTTCCTTTAATAATTTCACCGCAGTTACGCCTGGTGCTTTTTTAATTTCTGACAACTTTTTTTCTGCTTTTTCTTTAAAATAAGTACCTTCTTCATCTGAAACGGGAATATAATCGATCACAACAAATCCTTTTTCTGCTAATCCAGCATCGCCGTATTGGATTTCATAGGTTTTTCCGGAAACAAAGATGCTTTTTTGTGAGGTGTCTTCATAATACACCAAGGTAGAAAAACCACTTTTCATAAAATAACAAGTTTTATCAGGATGCTTTGCAGTTACTTTCTGTAAAAATGCAGCTGTTCCTGTTGTCATAAAGCTATACATATAACCCCTCCTATCTGTATTTTATACTATTCCCTGAAAAAGATAAAAGTAATGCTTGAAATTACTTTATTTTATAAAATGTCGTATAATGGGAAAGGCAGGGGTGATAAAGTGGACCGAGAAGATAAAGATAAATACCGAAAAACCCGTTCAGAGCGACATCAGCCAAAAGAAGATATGAAGGAACAACCTAAAACGAGATCTGAACGGCATTATCCGAATGAAAAACAACCAACAGAAGCAAATACGAATATAGATACAGATGAAACGGAACAACCAAAAACGAGACAAGAAAAATTTGGCCAAAAGACTGATGAAACAGATGCTGATTCACATGAAGAAGGAACAGGAAAAGGTAAGAAAAAGTTTATACCGCGATTTAAAACATTTATGATTTCCATTGGTTCGGTATTTATATTAGCTTTAATTGCTTATACCATTATTTTATACGGAGGAAAACTTTTTATAGACGAAGATAAGCTGGCTGTTTCACCGCCAACGACAATCGAAACAGAAGATGGAACGATTATATCTTATGAATATGACCAATACCGTCTGCCTTTAGATTTAGAGGAAATTCCGGAAGATGTGCAAGACGCGTTTGTTATGACAGAAGACAAACGATTTTACAGTCATTCAGGGCTTGATTTCAGATCTATATTCCGTGCTCTGTATAAAGACATTATTTCAAGAAGCAAGGCTGAAGGAGGCAGCACGATTACGCAGCAGGTAGCTAAGAACCTCTTTTTAACGAATGATAAATCTTGGCTGCGAAAAACAAAGGAAGTCATGATTGCTTTGTATTTAGAAAGAGAATTTTCCAAGGACGAAATATTAGAACTGTACTTAAATGCGATTTACTTTGGTCAGGGACAATATGGTGTAGAGGCTGCTTCTAATAAGTTTTTTTATAAGTCAGCCGATGAATTGACACTCGATGAATCCGCCTTACTAGCAGGAATTGTTAATGCGCCAAATGGCTATTCTCCAATCGACCATCCGGAGAAAGCTTTGGATCGTCGAAATTTAGTACTGGAAAGAATGTATGAAGGAGATATCATCACGGAAGAGGAAAAAGAAGAAGCCGGCGAACAGGATTTAGGTTTAAATGTATCTCAGCAAAAATCAAACCCGGCCTATCAAGCTTACGTGGATATGGTAAAAGAAGAAGCCGAGGATGAATACGGGATTTCTGAAGAAGAGTTGAAGAAAAACCGTTATCAAATTAAAACAGGTTTAAATGAAGAAGCCCAACAAATTGCTTATGATCAATTTCAATATGACGGTTATTTTCCACAAGGAGACGGAGTAGAAGGTGCATTCGTTATGATGGATGTGAAGTCTGGTGAACTAGCAGCTGCCATAGGCGGCCGTGATTATAAGGAGAAAAATTTTAACCGAGCTTACAAAATGAATCAGCGCCAGCCGGGTTCCGTCTTGAAGCCGCTCGCTGTGTATGGGCCGGCTTTGGAGAAAGAAGAATATACGCCTTATATGAACTTACCTGACAAACAACAAGAGATTGATGGAAAAGAAGTAAAGAATGCGGATAATCAATATGACGGTTCTATCAGCATGTATAATGCGCTTATCCGTTCTAAAAATACAACAGCTGCCTGGTTGTTGAATGAAATCGGTGTTGATTATGCGGATGATTACTTGCGAAAAATGGGGATGGATTTTGATACAGATAGTGATAAATTGAGCCTCGCCTTAGGGGGCACTTCAAAAGGATTAACCCCAGTTCAAATCGCTGAAGCGTACCGGACGTTTGCAAACGGCGGAGAATGGGTGGAAGGACATGCCATTACTGAAATTACGAATCGCAAGGGGGATACGGTAGCAGCTCCTGATTTAAAAGAGACTGAAGTATTTTCAAAACAAGTATCCTGGATGATGACGGAAATGCTTCAGGATGTTGTGAATAACGGTACAGGAACAGCTGGGTATTACCCATATGAACTTGCAGGGAAAACAGGTACGACTAATAAAAATAATGATTTCTGGTTTGCAGGGTATACACCGGATTATGTCACTTCGATGTGGATGGGAAATGATGAAGGGGACCATTCCCTAGAAGGAAGCAGTGCAATGCCGACAGAATTAACGAAGAAAATTTTAACTGAATTAAGCGAATCCCAAGAAGTAACCCAACAGTTCTCGAAACCTGAAGGGATTGAAGAGTTGGAAGAACCGATTGATTTACCAGTTATAAAAGAAGCTAAAAGTACAACTACTTTCGGCGGATGGAAAGTTTTAAAAGGCAAGCTGCAATGGGAAGATGCAGGAGATGACCGGATTGTCTACCGGATTTATGAGGAAACGAAAGGAGAAGGAAAAGATAAAAAGATAGGAGAAGTCACTGGAGAAACAGAATTTGTGATTGACGACTTTCTTTTATTTCAGAAGAGAAACTACTATATAGTTCCTTATGATCCGATTGGAGATCAAACGGGTGAACGTTCCAATACGGTGGAACTTTCCATGTAAAGGATGCAGACAGTTTCAATCAAACAGCAATATAGTTTTGATTGAAACTGTATTAGCTGCTGTTATAATAAATCAAAAAAAGAAGCAACTATGAATTCATAGTTGCTTTATATTCATCCGGAAAGGAAGGTTTTCTTCATCTGCTGTTACTTGATAATCCCTGTAAAGATTTGACATCTTAACGAGCAGGGTGATCACAAGTGTCACAGATATTGCCGTAGCAGTCAGCTTTCTCAACCATTTCTGCTCCGCAATGGTGACATCTCTTTCGTGGCAATGTTCTGAAAAATTCAAGTACGTTCATCATAAATAATTCCTCCTTAGATAGTTTGTTTATTTTTAATAACTTATTATCAATTTGTTAAACCCAGTGTACTATAACAATATAGCAACTGTCAACCTGTTTTGGTACAAAAAGTTAAAAAGTTTTTAAAATGTATAGATTAAACAGGAATTCAGAACCTTTTCCCTGTAATATGCTGACAAAATGGTGTTGGCGTTTTTTTACAGAAAGCTAAAAAAGTACTTTAAAAATGGTATAATAGGTATGGAATCATACGTGATGAAGAGGTGAAGAAAATTGAAATTGACAGTATTAGGGTATATGGGAGGTTATCCTTCCAGTACTGGCGCAACATCAACTTATTTGCTCGAAAAAGACGGTTACAGTATTTTACTTGATTTAGGAAGCGGCGGGTTATTAACGTTTCAAAAATATCGAGAAGTTACCGATTTACAAGCTGTTATTGTATCACACTATCACACAGATCATATTGCTGATATAGGTGTACTACAACATGCACTGTTAGTTCAATCTTATTTTCAAGAAGAACAACCGATTTTACCAATATATGGCCATACAGAAACATTGGATGCCTACGAATCTCTTACGCATAAATATACGAAATCTGAACCATATATTGAACGGGAAACTTTAAATTTAGGGCCATTTTTTATACGATTTCTAAAAACAAACCATCCTGTTCCTTGTTATGGCATGCGCATTACGGACGGGAAACAGACTGTTGTATACACAGCAGACAGTGCGTATCAATCATCCTGGATACCATTTTCAAGAGACGCGGATTTATTTATTGCGGATTGTAATTTTTATAAGGGTCAAGCTGGTAATGAAGCAGGACATATGACAAGTCAAGAAGTTGGTTATTTAGCAAGTGAAGCCAATGTGAAAAATGTCTTGTTAAGTCATCTGCCGCACTACGGAAACCATCAGCAATTAATCGAAGAAGCTAAAGCAGAGTATGATGGCTCTGTCTATTTGGCCTGTGAAGGCTTTACCTGGACCTGACTGAACTTGCACATCTATAGTAAAAGTTTATACTGAAATAAGTGAGTATTTGAAAGACATAAAGGAGGAAATAAGATGAAATTTATTGATAATAAAGGCATTACAGATCCGTATATTAATTTAGCAATTGAGGAGTATATCTTAAAAAACTTCGGGGAAGAAGATACGTACTTACTGTTCTATGTTAATGAACCTTCTATTATCATAGGGAAAAACCAAAATACAATAGAAGAAGTAAATACAGATTATGTCGAGGAGCACCATATTAAAGTGGTACGCCGTTTATCCGGAGGCGGTGCTGTATACCATGATGAAGGAAATTTAAATTTTAGTTTCATTACAAAAGATGACGGAGACAGTTTTCACGATTTTGCAAAATTCACCGAACCCGTTGTGCAGGCATTAAATAAACTGGATGTTCCTGCTGAATTGTTAGGCCGAAATGATTTAGTCATTGAAGGCAGAAAAATATCAGGGAACGCCCAGTTTTCTACAAAGGGCCGTATGTTCAGTCATGGAACGCTTATGCTTGATTCAGAAATTGAAAACGTGGTGTCTGCATTAAATGTAAATCAGGAAAAAATAGAATCAAAGGGTATTAAATCGATTCGCAGCCGTGTGGCTAACATCTCTGAATATTTGGAAGGCAATGTTTCGATGGATGAATTTAAATCGCTTATTTTAAAACATATTTTTAATGTTGAAGAGGTAAGCGAGGTTCCAGAATATGAGTTGACTCAAGAGGATTGGGACAATATTTATGAAATATCCCGTAACAGATATCAAAAGTGGGATTGGAATTATGGCAAATCGCCTAAATACAATAAGCACGTCTCGCATAAGTTTCCTTCCGGGCTTTTGGATATTCGTTTAGAAGTAAAGAATGGAAAAATAGAGAAGTGTAAAATTTTTGGAGATTTTTTCGGATTAGGAGAAGTTACAGAAGTAGAACAAGCATTAGAGAATGTGAACCATGAAAAAACTGCAGTAGAAAATGCCTTGCAGGACATTGATGTTACCTATTATTTAGGGAAAATAACAAAAGAAGAATTTGTAAATTTAATTTTTTAATAAAGGAATTTGTTTCTTGTCATACGTCTTAAAAGACAAATACTTATGTTGAAAAAAATAAACCGAATAAAAAACCTGTTAGATTCAATTCTAATAGGTTTTTTTACTTAATAATCGTTTTCTCATTAAAATAGATTGGGCTTAATGAATCATATTACTTTCAATTTAAGGAATTTTCTGTTAAATTAGAAAGTAATCCATCATATTATTGTTCTTTTAGTTTTGAAAGGATGATACATTTAAGTGAAGAAAAGTGTTGATTTTTCCTATGAGGTTACCCCTTTGACTATGGCGCTTTTGAGTAAAACCAACGATGAAGGCTTAGTCCAAACAGTCGTTTTAGAAGAATCGCAACATTATTTTGTTAGCCCCCCTCCTACAAAAGTGATGGATAAGGCATGTGAATATTACGGACAAAGTTTACAAGGTCTTCAAAAAGGAACGAAAAATGTTAGTAATATCACCCACAAAGCGCCGATTGCGATAGATTCCAGAAGTGGAATGTACTTTTTTCCTACTGCATCACCATCCAAAAAAACCTGTTCATGGTTATCCCATACACATATTACAAATATTTTTCCAATTCATAATGGATCCGGAACAGAAGTGATCTTTAATAACGAACACCGTATTGCAGTGAATATATCTTTCGGATCTATACAAAACCAAATGCATCGCACTGCTCAATTTCGTTTTTATTTGGATAATCGAATTCAGCGTATTAAAGATGCTGTTATCTTGAAAGAAACAACAAGAATTGAATTATGAGATTCCCCTTCCAGCTTATTTATTTATTAGAGATGATAAGATAATTAGAAAGCTTTGAAGTTACTATTTGGATTATTTATACTATAATGACTAAAAGAACAATAATATAAGGATTAATACATAAGAAAAATGACTGCTTTATTCATTCTTTAGGGAAAGAATAAATATTTGCTCGGAGGGTGTCTTATGACATTACGTATGATTACAGGAACGTCTAACATACGAAAAGGAAACTTTATTTTAGATGAAATAAAACAGGAATTACAGGAAAACCCTAATGGGGAGCCTATTTTTTATATTGTGCCGGAACAAATGACATTTCAACAAGAAGCGGCGCTTTTTGAAGATGGGCAAATAAAGGGCAGCACACGTGCACAAATCGTCAGTTTTTCCCGTTTAGCGTGGCGGGTGCTTCAAGAAGCCGGCGGAAGCACCAGACAGTTCATGTCCTCGACAGGTACCCAAATGATGTTGAGGAAAATCATCGAACAGCGCACGGAAGGTTTTCAAATCTTTCAAAAAGCCGCAGATAAGCAAGGTTTTATTCAGGAATTGGACGGCATCATGACAGAATTTAAGCGTCATCGTATTACACCGGATATGCTGCAAGAACAAATTCATACCACAACAGATAAACCCTCCTTACAATACAAAATAGAAGATTTACACTATATTTACAAAGAGATGGCCCGTTTATTCGGGGAAAAATACCTGGATGGAGAAGACCAATTACAACTGCTCGCTGAAAATATAAACACTGTTTCATTTTTTCAAGATGCAACCATTTACATTGATGGATTCCACCGTTTTACGCCTCAAGAATTACTGATTATTAGTGAATTGATGCAAACAGCAGCTGATGTCTCCATAGCTTTAACGCTTCCTTTTCTTCACCAGCAACAAGAAACAACAGAGGTTGACTTGTTTTATCAAACGATGGAGACGTACCATACGCTTGTGCAAACAGCGAATGATTTAGCTATTTCTGTTCAGGAAGACGAACGCCCCGGTGAAGCTTATAATGCATTTTCAGCTAAACCGGTCATGAGCCATTTAGAGCGGTATTTTGATGAACGACCGGCCCCGGCTTACCCAATAAAGGAATCTTCGCCGATTCAAATCAAGGAAGCAGTTCATCCACGAGCGGAAATAGAAGGAGCAGCGCAAGAAATTCGTCGCTTAATCAGAGAAGAGAACTATCGTTACCAGGATATGGTGATTTATCTGCGTGATTCTGCAACGTATAACGACGTCATTCAAACAGTTTTCCATGATTATGATATTCCGGTATTTATGGATGAAAAACGAACAATGCTCAACCATCCATTAGTCGAGTTTATTCGGTCTTTATTCGATGTCGTGGATTCTAACTGGCGGTATGAAGCCATATTCCGATTATTGAAAACAGGTTATATTCAAAGTTCTGATGCGACCTATCCTTTAACAGCTGATGCAATTGATATATTAGAAAATTATGTATTAGAGTATGGTATTCGTGGCAAAACGCAATGGATATCTGAGGACAAATGGGAATATCACCGCTTTGGAGGCTATAATCAAGCAGCAAAAACGGATCAAGAGATAGAGCACGAAAGAAAAATTAATGCATATCGTAATCAAGTTGTTCAAGCATTGCAGGAGTTTGACGAGACTATAAGAGAAGCAAGGACAGTGCGCGAAAGATGTGTTTGTCTTTATATGTTAATGGAGCAACTTAATATCCCCGAGCAATTGGAGGAAGAGCGCGCTGTGCTTGACGTAGAAGGTGATGTCGAAAAGGCAAAAGAGCAAGAACAAGTATGGGACGGAGTTATCCAATTAATGGATGAAGCTGTCGAAATGATAGGCGATGAAAGATTAAGTTTGAAAATTTTTCATCAAACGATCACAGCAGGTTTAGAAAGCCTGGAATTTTCTCATGTTCCTCCGACGATGGATCACGTCATCATTGCTTCGATTGATCATTCCCGAATCAGCGGTAAATCCATTGGCTTTTTACTTGGGGTGAATGAAGGACAATGGCCGATGAAACCGGCATTGGACGGCATGATTAATGAAGAAGAGCGTACTTTTTTAGAGCAGTTCGGTTTAAAGCTTGCTGCGAGCAACAAACGTGTGTTGTTGGATGACACGTTTTATATGTATCTGGCATTTACCAGTGCTGCCGATTATTTATGGGTAAGCTATGTCCTAAGTGATAATGAAGGCAAGAAGAAAGGGGCTTCCCCCATGCTTCCGCGTCTGCAAACGTTGTTTCCTGATATAGGACAGCCAGAGTTGCTTATCGAAGTGGAAGAACTGTACGATGCCAGAAGATTTATTACAACACCTGCGACAACAAGAAGTGCTTTAAATATTCAATTGGCAAGAGGAATCAAAGGATATGCACTGGACCCTGTCTGGCAAGACGTTTTAGAGTGGTTTATCCAGCATGAAACTGCCTCGTCCACAACTTATAAAGTCTTACAAAGCTTATTTTATGAAAACAATCCGGTTGATCTACAAGAAGAAACTGTAAAAGAGATGTACCCAAAACATGTAAAAGCAAGTGTATCAAGACTGGAAATGTTATATCGCTGCTCTTATCAGCACTTTGTACAATACCATTTAAATCTCGAAGACCGGCGTACATATAAGCTGGATGCTCCCGATATCGGGCACTTGTTTCATGAAGCTATTAAAACGATAACCGAATGGATTCGAGAAGAAGGCCGAAATTTTGCATCCATGACAAAAGAAGAATCAAAAAAATACGCCAACAAATCAGTCCAACACTTGTCACCAGCGATTAATCATCATATTTTAAAAAGTTCGAACAGATACCGTTATATTCAACGCAAATTGGAAGATACGATTGCTAAAGCAACCTACATTTTAAGTGAACAGGCTCGGCTCAGCGGATTTACACCTGTTGGCATCGAGCTGTCGTTTGGGGATAATGGAATGTTAGACCCAGTTTCAATGACGTTGCCAAATGGATATGAAGTAGTTTTAAGAGGACGCATCGACCGAGTAGATGAAGCTGTACAGCAAGAACAGCTCTATTTGCGTATTATTGATTATAAATCAAGTGCCAGAGGCCTTGATTTAGAAGACGTGTATTACGGTTTAGCTTTACAAATGCTAACGTATTTAAATGTCGTTCTGAACCAGTCAAAAGAGTGGTTAGGAAAACAGGCAGAACCTGCTGGTGTCCTGTATTTTCATGTGCATGATGCCATGCTGCAAGGGTCCTCCCGACCAAAAGATGAAGCTATTGAAGAGGAAATTTTCAAGAAGTATAAAATGTCCGGTCTCATTTCTGCTGATGAAACGGCGGCTCGTTTAATGGATACCTCTTTAACAACAGGGCGCAGTGATATTGCTCCTATTGGCTTTAAACAAAGCGGAGATTATTATGCGGATTCTAAAGTAGCTGGCCCGGAAACATTTGATATATTGAAACAACATATGGAACGATTGATTTATCAAGCCGGCATTCATATGACGTCAGGCAAAGTGGATTTAAATCCTTACGAAAATAAAGAAGGGATTGCTTGTACTTTTTGTGATTTTAAATCCATTTGTCAATTTGATTCTATATTGGAAGAGAATAATTTCAGGAAATTAACTTCTCTAAAAGAAAAAGAGGTACTGGATAAGATGAGACATATGCACATAGAGGAGAATAAATAATGGTAAAATGGACTGAAAAGCAACAACAGGCAATCGATGAATCAGATTCCGATATTCTTGTTGCAGCAGCTGCTGGATCAGGGAAAACGGCGGTCTTAGTGGAACGAATTATCCAAAAAATTATCCAGCCGGAAGATCCGTATCAAATCGATGAGATACTTGTCGCTACGTTTACCAACGCAGCAGCCGAAGAGATGCGTGCAAGAATTGGAAGTGCTTTGGAAGAAGCAATTGCTGATGACCCGGGATCGCATCACCTAAAAAAGCAGCTTTCTTTGTTGCAACGAGCATCCATCTCCACTCTCCATGCATTTTGTACCACCGTTGTCCGCCAATATGCTTACCGTATTGATATAGATCCCGCATTTCGAATTGCGGATCAAATGGAAATGGATCTTATACGTCAAGAAGTCGTCGATGATGTCCTGGAGGAAGCTTATAGTAAAACAGGAGAAGAATTGGATCGTTTTTTCCATGTGGTCGATATGTTCTCCAGCGACCGGAGCGATGAACCCATTGTTACTTTATTGTTAAAATTGTATCAATTTTCAATGGAGAGCCCCTGGCCGGAAGAGTGGCTGCAAAAAGTAGCGGAGAAATATGAGATACCAGAAGGCTGGGAGCAAAGTGACTTTTTTTGGCTGGAATACTTGAAGTATTCGGTGCAGGAAGATATCAAAGGCTTTAAACAGGAAATAGAGCGTGCACTTGAATTAGCGCGCACTCCTGATGGACCATACCAATATATAGAGGCATTAGAGAGTGATTTAGAGCTTGTCTCCCAAGTAGAAAGCGAAGACGATTGGAACAAGCTGCAAACTATCTTTCGTGACAGCACGTTTAAAAGCTTATCGCGGAAAAAGACGGAGTCCAATGAAGAGACAAAAGAAAAAGTCAAATCCATTCGCAAAGGGTATCAGGATGATTGGAAGAAATTAAAAGAAGGCTTATTCAAACGATCTTTAGAAGCACATATGGAAGATATGAGCATTTTGCAGCCTGCCATCCAGGAAATAACTGCTTTAACCATCGCGTTTAAGGAACGTTTTACAGCCGTGAAAAAAGAAAAAGCTATCGTTGACTTTTCTGATTTAGAACATTATTGTCTGGCTATCCTGATGGATGAAGCGTCTACTGAAGAGCAGATTATCCCGACTGATATCGCAGAACAATATAAGAAACAATTTAAAGAAGTATTTGTGGATGAGTATCAAGACATTAACTTTGTTCAAGAGACCATCTTATCCATTATAAGTAAACAGGAACCAATTGGAAATCGTTTTATGGTAGGAGATGTAAAGCAGAGTATTTATCGATTCCGTCATGCAGAGCCTAATTTATTTATTGATAAGTACCAGCAGTTTGCTGACGATCCGGCGATAGGAATAAAAATAGACTTAGCAGAAAACTTTCGGAGCCGGGAAGATGTATTGACGGGGACGAATTATATTTTCAGACAAATATTAGATGAGGCATTAGGGGAAATTGTATACAGCAGCGAGGCTGAGTTAAAATATGGCAATCAAGATTATAACCAATTCCCATTACAGGAAAAAGCAACGGAAGTCATTATTGTAGATCGTGATTCGTCAAGCGTGGAACAAGCAGAGAGAAGCAGCGAAGAAGAAACTTCCGAGGATGTTATGAACATTGAATTAGAAGCTCGTGTCTATGCACAAAAAATAAAAGAGCTCACCAGCGGAAATGGAACAGATGAACCATTTGAAGTGATCGATAAAGCAACAAATCAGCCACGTCCGATACAATATCGCGATATGGTCATCCTGCAACGATCTTTAACAGGTGTTTCCACAATTATAGAAGAACTTCGTAAGCAAGGAATACCTGTTCATGCGGAGTTGAGTACGGGATATTTAGAAGCTATTGAAATTAAAGTCATGATAAATATGCTTAAAGTGATTGATAACCCATTTCAGGATATTCCGCTCGCTTCAGTACTGCGTTCGCCTATTGTCGGTGTAAATGAAGAAGTGTTAGCTCAAATCCGACTCGCAAATAAACATGGCTCGTATTATGACGCTTTAAAAGAGTACACAGCCCAAGGAAAAGATGAGCGCTTGCAACAATTTATGAATCAACTGGAGAAATTCAGACATATTGCAAAAACAGAGTCTTTATCTGATTTAATCTGGTATATATTCCAAGAAACAGGTTATTATGATTTTGTTGCAGGTATTCCCGGGGGGAGGCAGCGCCAAGCGAATTTACGAGCTTTATATGATCGTGCCCGCGGTTACGAGGAAACTTCATTCCGTGGTTTATTCCGTTTTTTACGCTTTATTGAACGGATGGAGGAAGAAAAGAAAGATTTGGGCGAAGCACGAGCCTTAAGTGAACAGGAAGATGTTGTACGCATTATGACGATCCATAAAAGTAAAGGGTTGGAATTCCCGGTTGTTTTGCTTGGTGGTTTGCATAAGCAGTTTAATTTCCAGGATTTACGAGCGACTTATATGTTAGATAAAGATTTTGGCTTTGCAACGAAATTTATCGATCCGGAAAAACGAATAACGTATCCGACGCTTTATTACCAGGCGCTTAAACAAATTGCCCAACAAAAAACACTCGCCGAAGAAATGCGTGTATTATATGTGGCGATGACAAGAGCTAAGGAAAAGTTGCTGATGATTGGCAATGTGCCTTCTATGGAAAAACTGCAGGAAAAATGGACGTCCCTCCTGCAGCATAACGAATGGACGCTGCCATTACCAATGAGGAAAAAAGCGAAATCTTACTTTGATTGGATTGGTCCTGCTTTAATCCGCCATCATCAAAATACAGCATGGCGCGGAGAAACGGATACGGGAGCTTTTATTCCGGAAGAAATCAGTCAAGATACATCTAATTGGCATGTACAACTCCTCGAAACGGAACAATTGCTGAATATACAGGATGAGCAGATAAAGAAACAAGAAGATTTAAAGGAAAAAATAGTCGGCTGGAGCCCCTCAGTTGGAGTGGATCATGGATACTTTAACCATGTCAATGGGTTGCTTTCCTATACGTATCCTTTTGAAAAAGCGACAAAAACCAATGCGAAACAAAGCGTGACTGAAATTAAGCGGCGGCAAGAAGCGGTTGATGAGTATAGTGGGCAACAAGTAGTACAGCCTTTTCGAGCCCCTTTGGACAGCCGCCCCCGCTTTATGCAGGAAACGACAAGCTTAAGTGCTGCCGAAATTGGAACTGCCATGCATACAGTGATGCAGCATATACCGTTTCACAAGCCATTTGATGCTCCGGAGTTAGACGACTTTATTGAAACATTGGTGGTTCAAGAAAAGTTGACCGAAGAAGAAGCGATCGTGATAGACCGGGAGGCGATTTTGGCATTTTTTGAAACGCAACTTCTTACTGTGATTCAACAGAGCAAAAAAGTAGAGCGGGAAGTCCCGTTCACTTACTCATTGGACGCTGCTGAAATATATCCGGAATGGGAAAACAATCAGCAGGAAAAAGTGTTCATCCAAGGGGTAGTGGACTGTTTGCTGCAACAGGAAGATGGTTTAGTGATTATCGATTACAAAACAGACGAGATTTCAGAAGACCCGCCTTCTAATAATGCTGTACAAAAGCTGAAGGAAAAGTATGAGACACAATTATCTTTGTATAAACGAGCGATGCAGGATATACTAAATCAAGAAGTCACGGCAGCTTATTTGTACTTTTTTGATAAAAACTTGTTGGTCCAACTATAAAATAGAAATGTCTAAAAACAGTCACAACTGAGAATCATTGATATCAAAGAAATTCGGAAGTAAAATCTTTCGGATTTCTTTTTTTATGCTGTATAAAAGCAATACAAGTCAACAATATAAGGTTTTATCTTTCATAAAGAAGAGAGTGATTTTAACGTTAATTGAGAAAGAAGTGTGGAAAATCACCTGCTTTTGCCGTGTGATTTTTATCACAATTCTCAATTAGGAAAAATTCTATACTAAAGGTGAATCAAAATTCAGTACCCGGTAAGGAGGGTTAAAGATGGATGTATCCGAAACAAAAAGACAAGAAGAAGAAAAAAAAGAAATGCAATCTTTGAAAGGTACATTGTTTTCTACAATTGTATTTGTAGGAGGCGGCATCACCCTGTTTATAGTGACTTTATTTTATTTTTATATGACGAGAGTATAAGGAGGAGAATCAACCATGAAAATGCATCGGTTTGAAGAAATATGGCTGGTGTTCGCTGTCATTATCATTGTAGGTTCTATGGTTATCACTGGTTATCAGGGGTTTGCCATGGGGATGTCGCCACCGAGTCATAAAGAGGTGATTGACCCGGAAAATGTAGAAAATACAGCGCCGTTTGATGAACCTGGAGTGTATGAGGTGGGTGATAATGAGTACGATGTGGTCATGACCCTGGAAACATTCAGCTTTGACCCGGGTGAAATTGAAGTGCCGGCTGGAGCAAAAGTGAATTTCATTATTACTTCCAAAGATGTGGTGCACGGCATGCAAATTATTGATACGAACGTAAACGCGATGGTGATGCCAGGTCATATTCAAAAAGTGTCACAAACCTTTCATGAGCCTGGAGAATACTTGATTTTATGTAATGAGTATTGCGGGGCAGGGCACCAGTTAATGAGTGCAACGGTAACAGTAGAGTAAAGAAAGGAGGAAATCATCATGGAGACCGTTTTACATGAATCATTTAAAACAAAATCCAAAAATAAGGTGAAAAGGTTTTTAGCAACAAATCCACAAGATTCTAAACTATCTTTATCGTTTTTAGGAGTTTCTTTTGCAGCACTTCTGGTAGGAGCATTGCTCGGATTGTTACAAGGGTTGGAACGAGCAGGTTTGTTATCAATGCCAGTATGGTTTGACTATTATCAAACGTTAACGACCCACGGTCTTTTATTAATATTGGTTTTTACGGGTACGTTTTTAATCGGTTATTTATATGCTGGTGTTTCTCACACATTAGGCGGTTTAAAACCGGCAGTTCGTAAAATGGGGTGGGTTGCCTTTTGGCTGATGCTTGCAGGTACTATTTTGGCAGCATCGCAAATATTGATAGGGGAAGCTTCTGTCCTGTATACTTTTTACCCTCCGATGGCAGCATCACCTTGGTTTTATATCGGTTTAGTGCTGGTTGTTCTAGGAGTTTGGACGGCAGCGTTTGGTGTATTTATCAATGTAGCCAAATGGAGGAAAGAGAATAAAGGACAGCATGTTCCATTGTTTTCTTTCTTTGCAACAGGTATCTTTCTTTTGCTGTTTGTAGGAACGATTGGAGTTACGATTGAAGTGTTGACGTTAATTCCTTGGGCGTTTGGCTGGACAGAAACGGTAAACGTGCTCTTAAGCCGGACCTTATTCTGGAGTTTCGGCCATACATTAGTGAACGTCTGGTATTTTACAGCTGTGTCTGCCTGGTATGTTGTTGTACCTCGAGTAATCGGAGGCCGACAGTTCAGTGATACGTTAGCGAGAGTTGTCGCTGTATTAATTGTTATCCTGAACGTCCCTGGTGGATTCCACCATCAAATTATCGATCCAGGATTCACAGAAGGCTTGAAGTTTATGCATGTCTTTATGAGTCTATCGATTGCATTCCCTTCATTAATGACCGCTTTTGCCATGTTCGCTATTTTCGAACGGACGGGACGCAAAAAAGGCGGGAAAGGGTTGCTTGGCTGGTTCAAAAAATTACCTTGGAAAGACGCTCGCTTCTTTGCACCGTTTTTAGCAATGGCAACGTTTATTCCAGCTGGAGCAGGTGGAATCGCTCAAACCAATTTCCATTTAAACCAAGTCGTGCATAATACATTGTGGGTGACAGGGCATTTCCATATTACAGTAGGCGTATCGGTAGCCCTTACTTTCTTTGGAGTAGCGTATTGGTTGATTCCGCATTTGTCGAAAAGGCAAATCACTAAACGAATGAACCGTTTAATGATTACCCAAACGCTCTCTTGGATGGCTGGTATGTTCTTGATGTCCGGAGCGATGCATATGGTAGGATTATTTGGAGCACCAAGAAGAACTTCCTTCTCTGATTATTTCGGAAGTGAAACAGCAGCTGGCTGGTCTCCTTACTTAATTGTGCTGGCTGTCGGAGCTACTGTGTTAATTTTATCTGTGCTTTTGATGACATATATTGTGTTCCAGTTAATGTTTAAAGCCCCGAAAGGAGAAACAGAATTCCCGGTGGCAGAAGAAGAAGTGGATGCAGCTCCAACTCCAAAATGGACGGAAAGATGGAGTATCTGGGTGGTCCTGATGATTGCTGTTATTTCCATGGGGTACGTTATCCCAATTGTAGATATTATATTAAACGCACCTCCAGGATCTCCGCCATTTAAGACATGGTAGCTGGTAACAAAGGAGATAGGACTGACTATCTCCTTTTCCCTTTTTCTCCAAGATATTCCCGCGCAAGATTCCCCTTTTAAATTGTGTTTCTTCACAAGACAATAAGTTAGCCCTGAAATGGAAGCAACAAAAAGGGAGTGGTTGGCTTGTTTAAATTAAAACGTCAATGGATTTCTTTAACAGTGGTTATTTTATTTGGTTTTGCATTATTTTTTATAGGAACAGACGGCTTTACTGCTTTCACTGAAGAAACAGCACGCACTAATCAATTAGTGGAGGAGCAGCCGTCCCTTCCTCAAGTTACTTTAGAAGATACGTTTGAAAGAGAATATGACTTTTCAGAATTTGAAGGAAAGTACGTCCTGATGACTTTCTTTTACTCTTCCTGTTCAACTGTTTGTCCAATTCTTGAGCAGAACGTTGCGAATATTTATGAAGAAGTCCCTGCCAAATATTTGGGAGAAGATATTGTGTTTTTAAGTGTCAGCTTCGATCCAGAGAGAGATACACCCGAAGTGTTGGACAAATACCGAACTTATTTCGGCAGTGATGGAGAAGAATGGCGAATGGCGCGTGTTGCAGATGAGCAGGAATTAGACTTTCTATTAGATGAATTTGGTGTCATTGCCATCCCGGATGATGAGGGAGAATTCTCACATAATGTAGCATTTTATTTAGTGAATCCAGATGGTTATTTAGAAGATGTGATGGATTTCGAAGATGTGGACGGGGCGACAAATAAAGTCCTGCACGCATTAGAAAGCGAGGGATAGGCAATGAAACAAGCTATTTACGGAATCATTCTTTTCATTTTTTTAGCACTCCCTCCCGTGGTCGACTTAGCTGAATCCATCATGGCTATTCATATGCATGCGCAAATGCCGTTAATCGGGATTGCGGGTATGCTGATGGCCCCCTACTTACAACAGAAATTTCCGCGTTTTTTTGAAAAATGGAATGAAAATGGAGTGCCAGGTATCGTGTTATTTTTAATTGTCTTTATTTACTGGGTTATTCCCAGGGCTATGGATGATGCACTGGCTTCAGGTGCTGTTGAAGTGTTTAAGTTTTTCAGCTGGGCATTTTTAATTGGTGTGCCTTTACGATTAAGCTGGCCAAAACTCACTAAAGCGTGGCAATACATTGTGCTGCTGGTTGTAGCCGTTTCTTACAGTATTATGGCTGTATTATACCTTTTCTCACCTGATCAGTTATGTAATAATTATTTAATTGTAGACCAGCGGATACTGGGGTGGAGTTTTTTACTAATTGTTTTTGTTATTATATTATATATATTGCAGGATTTATTTATAGATAAATCAGCATATGAAGCAGAATAAAATAGATATATAGTTGCAACTCCTGAGGAATATCAGTACAATTGAAGGGAAGTTTCCTTTGGGAGCAGGGATAATTGATGAGTAAAAAGATGGTTATCAGTTTCACTATTTTATTGGTTCTGCTCTTGGTTTTTACGATTTGGCTTGGGAGAAATACATGGAATAACCAAGCAGAATCGTTCGCTCCAGAAGAACAGGCAGATACAAACAAGGATTCGGAAACAGTTTCAGCAGATATTCGGCAGCATGAAAAGAAGCTGGAGGCAATAGTGACTTCCTGGTCCAAAGAGGATTTGGAATTCCTGTTTGAAACAAACGCTTGGGAAGATGCTGCAGAGGAACCAGAAGAGTCGATAGAGGAACAAGAAAAATCAGTAGAAAATGAACCAGCAGAAACACCGGAAGAAGAGAATGAACCAGCAGAAGAAACTCCAGAACAGGACGTAACACCGCAGCAGGAAAAAACACCAGTTCAAGAACCAACACAGGATAATGAACCGGCGAATAATCCTTCCGGGGATTCCGGAAATACAGATAATTCTGGCAGCCAGAATTCAGGGGCTTCGAGCGAAAGCACGGAGTCTTCTGACAATAATAATTCGAATAGTTCGTCCAATAATGCGGAGACTGATACGAATAATAACGATGAGTCTAATGATGAAGAAAATTTTAATCATACAAATAATAATACGAATGATGACAAAGAGAGCAACTTTGCGAACAATAATAATGAAAATGATGAATAAACAAATTAATGTAAATAAACAGCAATAAAGCAAACAATGAAAGAGAGGATGCAGAATGAAAACAGCTATTGTAACTGGCGCGAGCAGTGGTATAGGAAAAGCCATTGCAACAAGGTTGGCCGAAGAGAAGATGAATGTCGTTTTAGCAGCACGAAGCGAAAATAAGCTGCAGCAAATTGCTGAAGATTTGACTGAAACAACCGAAGCAAACATCCTGCCAATTCAAACAGACATATCAAACCAGACCGACGTATCCGCAATGGTGGAGCAGGCAAAAGAACGATTTGGCACTATAGATGTTTATGTGAACAACGCTGGAGCAATGTTAAGCGGAGCTGTTACAGAGGGCGCTTTAGAAGACTGGGAGCAAATGATTGATGTCAATATCAAAGGTGTTTTATACGGGCTGCATCAAGTCATACCTGAGATGGTTGAACGCGGCGAAGGGCATATCGTCAATATGGCATCGGTTTCCGGTTTCGAAGTGTCAAAACAAAGTACTGTTTACAGTGCAACAAAATTTGCGGTGCGTGCCATTTCAACAGGATTGGAAAAAGAGCTTGCACGTACGGGAGTTCGAATAACGAATATTTCGCCTGGTATGGTAGATACTTCTCTGAACACAAGAGGAAATGCAGACAGGAAACCTTTAGATGCCTCTAACATAGCAGATTCTGTTGCACATGCCATTTTACAGCCGGCACATGTAAATATTAATGAAATGACAATACGGCCTGTTTAACACGTTCTCGATTAGATTACTTCGTTTTTCTAATCGAGATTTTTGTGTGAGGAGGAAAAATAAGGAATAATTAGCGTAATAAAGAGAAGTTTGGTATGATAAAAGGTGTGAGAAAACGATTTTTTACAGATTCTATGTAATATGTATTGGAATGATTTTTCTTGGTATTTCACGGGAAATCTTGTTCAATAATTCACTTACTAAGTTTTGCTTTTCTCATATAAGTGTGTAAAAGAAAGCTTTTAAATAAAAATCAGCAGATATGAAAGGGGTACTTTTACTATGAGTAATAAACCTAAAATTGTAGTCCTCGGAGCAGGGTATGCAGGACTCAAAACCGTTAGAGACTTGACTAAGAAATTGTCGGCAGAGGAAGCAGATATCGTTTTAGTAAATAAACATAATTATCACTTTGAATCAACTTGGCTGCACGAAGTAGCTGCTGGAACGATTAATCCAAATCAAGCGCGTTTCATGTTAAGTGATGTCGTTAATCCAAATCATGTACGTCTTATTTATGATGAAGTGACAAAAGTGAATAAAGAAGATAAGCGAGTGGTTTTGGAAAATGGTGAAATCACTTATGATTATTTAGTGATTGCGCTTGGATTTGAATCGAATACATTTGGCATCAAAGGAATGGAAGAGAATGCATTTGCAATTGTAGATATTGATTCCAGCCGTTTGATTCGCGAACATTTAGAATTACAATTTGCGAAGTATGCTTCAGAAGAAAATGCAAATGAAGAGTTGTTAAATATTTTAGTAGGCGGAGCCGGCTTTACAGGAATCGAATTATTAGGTGAACTGGCAGAGCGCGTTCCGAAATTATGTAAGAAATACGATATAGACCGTAATAAAGTAAGAATTATTAATGTGGAAGCAATGCCGAACATTCTGCCGACTTTTGGAGACAACTTAACTGCTTATGCGAAGAAGTCGTTGGAAGATCGCGGGGTTGAGTTCCGTCTGGATGCAGCCATTAAAGAATGTACGAAAGATGCCTTTATTATTGGTGAAGATAACGAAGAAATTAAAGCAGGCACGATTATTTGGACTGGCGGTGTCACGGGCAGTTCTGTTTTATCTAAATCCGGATTTGAAATTACAAAAGGAAAAGTAACAGTCGAGAATGATCTGCGAGCTCCTGAAGAAGAAGATATTTTTGTCATTGGGGATTGTGCTTGGGTTATGGATCCGGAAACAGGCAAACCATTCCCGCCTACTGCTCAAGCTGCAACACAGCATGGGGGAGTATGTGCCAACAATATTGTTGCTTTGATGGACGGTGTTCCATTAGAATCATTCCAATTTGATGATAAAGGAACGGTAGCTTCTTTAGGCGTAAATGATGGTATTGGAATGGTTTTCGACGGTAAAGAACTGACTGGAAAATCTGCGGCAGCAATGAAAAAAGCAGTCGATAACCGTTCTTTATTCTTACTTGGCGGTACTAAAATGATTCTTAAAAAAGGGAAAATTCGTCCATTCTAATAAATAGATTACAAGGAGGAACTGCATGATGAAAAAGATTTTACTTATTTTAGCAGCTACAGTTATTGGATATGCTGTTGCTACAAGAATGTTAGAAGACACGAGAGATTTTCGTTAATATTAAAAGTTCTGAAAGACTGCATGCGTTGGCATGCAGTCTTTTTTTACTTATGATCTAAAATTCTTTTTCTGCATAAGTGCAACGAAGGTTTTCGCAAATAAAGTCATGCGAAAGTCAAGTTTTCTGTTATAAGTTTTCAGGGGGGTGTGTTCTAAATCACACCTAATTGAGAATTTCTTTAATATACTGATTATGAAGTAATAATCAATTAAAGGAGTTTTTCGATATGAATACTATATTAATTTTGGGCAGCATGATTCTAATCATCGTGGCCGGTATTATCACTTGGTTTGCAGTTAAACAAGAAAATAAAAAGATACAAGAACATAAAAACGAATCTGCTGAAGAAGCAAGAGAACGTTCTTTGGAATATGAAAAAAATTCAGTCTCTAAAATGCTTCCAGTACAAATATGGACCTATGCTATAGTAACCGTTATTACTGTTGTCATCGTAATTATTTTTGCGATTAACTATTAAAAGAACAAGTTGTGTGATGTTGCAAGCAAATAAGAAAGCTTGAAACTTCCTTCCTGCATAGGCATAATCAGGGCATTCACCAAGAATGAACAGTGAATGCCCTGGTTTTTTTATCGTATAATTGGGTCAGTTGCTTTCCTTTACAGATGAAATTCACTTTTTTAGAAGCGGATCTAACTATTAATCATATGAGTTCCGACTTGTGTAAGGCGATCGTAGATTTGCGAACGGTAAGGTTCTTGAATATCTGCTTCATCTAAAGCGATGTCCATACAATACAACCATTGTCTGGCTCGGGCAGGAGTGATTTCAAAAGGCAAATGACGTCTGCGTAACATAGGAGCTCCGCGTTCTTCAGCATACAGCGCAGGCCCACCAAAAAATTGCGTAAGAAACAGACGTTGTTTTCGAGCTGATTCATTTAAATCTTCCGGAAAAATCTCAAGTAATTGCTTATTGTTTCCAATATGTGTGTAGAGTGAGTTGACAATGTTGTCGACTGCAGTTTGGCCACCGATGCAGTTTGGCCACCGATCAATTCAAATATTGTCGAATGTGTTGTCAATTTCTTTACCTCCTATCTTCATCGATTGACGAAAATTCTAGTTAATTTCGAAAAGCAATAGGTTTACACCAAGTTATTGCTTCAGCTATTATTCTTCGAAAGCTGGATTGTTTCCTTCTTGAAGTGTATTAAAAAATCGTTCTATTTTAGTAACAGGTTCTTGTTTAATGATGTTGTATTGTTTCAACAATTCACCAAAAGCCTGCTCGCCTGCTGTATAGTCAGTTGCTTCGAGTTCCAGTTCATAATCCAGCTGCTGATTATATTCACTCTTATCTAAGACATACAGTAAATCTGTTGTTTGATATGTGTATCGTTCCGTTTTTAAAGCCCCGAAATAGAATATATTTTTTTCCTGTATCCCCAGTGCAGCTAATTGCTTGTTTGTGTTGGGTTTTATTACAGGTTGCCCCTGTAACCAAGCAGTACATTCTTCTTTTGTTAGTTCATCGTGTGTTTCTAAGATTCCTTCCTTATGCGGTTCTTTTAGAGTAAGCGTATATTTTCCGGCTTTTTCCCGAATCCGCAAAGCACAGCGCTTTCGCTTAAAATCCTGCTGATTTGTTTCAAAGTAATAATTTATTTGTTTAACTGGCTGATCGTCAAATGGCAGTTGCTTATGTAATGCTTTAAAGTCGTTTTCTTGAATAACTGTTTTAAATTCGATTTCTATTTCCTGGTTCATTGATTTCACCCTTTCTACTTCCTTTATTATCGAGGATGCTAAAATTTTATGCAAAGAGAAAGCAGTCCAAATATAGCTGAACCTCATTCCTAAACACGTATACCGTACAGAGAAATGGGAAGTGACTTTGCCAAATTGATGAGGAACGCTTTCGTGTCTTCGTATAAACGTGTATAATAAAGTAAGAATATGCCGTTGAAAGAGGGGGAGAAGGATGAAGTTTGTAATTGTTTCTAGAGGAGATGAGCGCTCTAGTAATATAAAAGCAAAAATGAAACAATATTTAATTGATTTTGATTTGATTTATGATAAAGAAAACCCGGAATTGGTTATTTCTGTAGGAGGGGACGGTACCTTATTAGAAGCATTCAGACGTTATGACCAGCAGTTGGATACTGCTTCCTTTTTAGGGATACATACAGGACATTTAGGATTTTACACAGATTGGACCTCTGATGAGATAGAAAAATTGGTCATAGAAATTGCGAAAACCCCGTTTCATGTTGTTGAATATCCGTTGCTTGAAGTGACGATTCGTTTTAATGATGATGAAAAACCTGTCAGTGTGTTAGCGTTGAATGAAACAACGATTAAAACAGTAGAAGGCTCCGTCGTATTTGATGTGCAAATCCGCGGCGAACATTTTGAAACGTTCCGTGGTGATGGCTTATGTATTTCGACTCCTTCCGGAAGTACAGCTTATAACAAAGCATTAGGAGGGGGAATTATCCATCCTTCTCTGGAAGCTATTCAAATAGCTGAAATTGCTTCCATCAACAATCGGGTGTTTAGAACCATTGGTTCGCCGCTCATCTTGCCGAAACACCACACTTGTTTATTACGCCCGTTACGTAAAGACAGCTTTATTATAGCTATTGATCATACAACAAAATCATATACAAATGTGAAATCCATTCAATCAAGAGTTGCAAAAGAAAGAGTTCGCTTTGTACGCTACCGTCCTTTCCCTTTCTGGAACAGGGTACGTGATTCGTTTGTTTCGGAAATTCCTCGGGAAGAGCATTAATTCATGCGCTGGTCGATTACACGGAAGCAAGCTGGAATGCTTATACGGGAGTTTTTAAGCAAGGAAGCGCAATTCTCCAAACGATTAATAATTAAAGCAAAGTCAGAACAAGGACAAATTCGTGTAAATGGAATCTCGCAAACTGTGAGGTATATTTTACAAGAAGAGGATATTCTTACTGTTCAATTGCCGAGAGAAAAAGTTGCTCCGTATATGAAGAAAGAAGCAGCGCCCCTTCAAATTATGTATGAAGATGAGGACCTGTTAATTGTTGATAAACCAAGTGGTCTGGCAACTATCCCATCTCGGGAAGACCCTGATACATCTATAGCGAATCGATTATTATATTATTATGAGATTCACTCGCTACCCTATACCATTCATATTGTAACCAGACTAGACCGGGAAACCTCGGGACTGGTTTTAGTCGCCAAACATCAATATTGCCATTCTATTTTAGCAGCAATGCAAAAACGGCAAGAGATTTTCCGGACGTACAGGGCCATTGCAGCAGGCGTAATTGAACAGACTGATTTCACTATTAATCAGCCGATTGGCAGAAAAGAAGGATCTATTATTGAACGAGCTGTTATTCAAAACGGTAAACAAGCCATCACTCATGGGAAAGTGCTAAATCGTTATAAAACCTGTACTTTTCTTGAATTACAGTTAGAAACCGGGCGGACTCATCAGATACGCGTACACTTGGCTCATAATGGCAATCCACTGCTCGGTGATGATTTATACCAGGGGGACACACCTCATATAAACAGACAAGCATTGCATTGCCACAAACTTTACTTCGTCCATCCTTTCACAAAACAAGAGTTGGAAATCACTTCCACTCTTCCGTTAGACATGAAACATTTATTGGACACTCAAGATAGCAGGTGAAAAAATGGCTAAAACCGAAGAAGCTTTAAAGCAAAAGGCATTAGAAAGATTTTTGATAGAAGAAGAGACAAAAGCATTTCGGAAAGAATTTTCTGCCTTACATCCTTATGATCAGGCAGTATTTTTTATGGAACAAAAACAGGATAATCGAATGAGAATCTATGCTTTTTTGTCTCCCAAAGAAATGTCTGACATCATGGAGAATATTGATTTACAGAGTACAGAAAAATACATTACAGAAATGGATTCCAATTTCGCGAGTATGATCCTGGCAGAAATGGCCGTTGATGATGCAGTGGATATTTTACAAGAGTTGACGAAAGATGAAGTAGCCAGTTTCTTAACAATAATGGATCATGAACCTGCAAATGAAATTAAGGACTTGCTCCATTATGAAGAAAAAACTGCCGGAAGCATTATGACAACGGAGTATGTTTCATTTATGGAAAATAACACGAAGGCAACAACTCTTCAAGAAATGAAAGAGTTAGCTCCGGATGCTGAAACCATTTATTATACGTATGTCTTGGATGAAAATAAAAAACTTGCAGGTGTGCTTTCTTTAAGAAATTTAATTGTTGCAGAAGACGATGAAGTTGTTGGCGATATTATGAGTGATAATGTTGTTTCTGTTCCTGTTGGTATGGACCAGGAAGAAGTGGCTAAGATGATTCGTGATTATGATTTTCTTGCATTGCCGGTAGTGGATTTTCAAAATCATTTGCTGGGGATTATTACAGTAGATGATATTCTGGATGTAATGGAAGAAGAAGCGAGTGATGACTATTCAAAACTTGCGGCGGTTTCCGACGTAGATGTGACTGCAACAAGCCCATTCATAGCTGCTAAGATGCGTCTGCCCTGGCTGATTATTTTATTATTTTTAGGCATGATTACAGCCAGCTTGATTGGCAGCTTTGAAGAAACACTGGAGCAAGTTCCCATCGTTGCGATATTCATTCCACTTATAGCTGGAATGGCAGGAAACGCTGGTACGCAGTCGTTAGCAGTTGCTGTGCGAGGGATAGCTATGGGGAATTACGGTAAAGAAGCGCATCTTAAATTCATGCTTCGAGAAATAACGACAGGTGTACTGGTCGGAGGAGTTTGCGGGATAGTTGTCATTTTAATGATCTTTTTTTGGAAAGGTAATATCTTTTTAGGGATTTTAGTGGGAATTGCTATTCTTGCTACTTTAACAGTTGCAACATTATCAGGTGCACTGATTCCAATTGCGATGGATAAATTAAAAATTGACCCGGCAGTAGCTTCGGGACCTTTTATAACAACCTTAAACGACATTACTTCTGTCATTATTTATTTTGGCTTAGCCACAGCTTTTATGAGATTATTAGTGTAGCAGCTTTCAGAAAAGAGCTTGTTCTTCTTTTAAAGAAGAACAAGCTCTTTTGTAATTCGTGGCATACATCATTTTAAAATATAATATTGAATTCAGGGAGTTATCGATCTATAAAATTAATAGGAATAAAATATCGATAAATTTTGTTTGGATTTGACTAAAAAGGGAAGCTAACAAGTAATAGGGGGAACGAATAATGGGGTATGTATTGCCGGTCACGCCGTATGCATACAATAATTACCAGATAAGAATGATCAAACATACGCCCAATATATATTATATTGGACAAAAGCAGCGTGTGATTTTTCAAGAAATAAAACGTGAATCAGAAAATGATGCTGCACTATTAGCTAAAGTATATTCAAAAGCGAAGTATTCTGCAGTAATACCTAAACTGCGCCAGCTCGATATCTTGCTCACTATACCGATCGAACAACATAAAGGAAGAGAAGTCAATTTGCATGCTTAGCAGCTTTATTTGGAAAGGTATATGGTACAGGAATATTATGTATTTCAAAAGCAAAAAAGCTTTCGTACTGGTCATTGCACGAAAAGCTTCTGCCAATAGAAACAGTCAATGAATAAGCAGTTGTATAAACGATTTTTCAGGTTTGATCGTTTAAGGACTTCATCATCGTCTTATGAGGAATTCCCGCATCCATGTACTCATCTGAAATAATGTGATAGCCTAACGATTGATAAAAAGAAATTGCATGGGTTTGCGCACTTAATTTAGCTGTTGGATACCCCATCTTTTGAATATGTTTTTCCATTTTCTTTATTATTTGCTTTCCTAAAGATAATCCACGGTATGCTTGAAGCACACAGATACGCTCCAGTTTTCCGTATGAATCTTCTAATCTTAAACGGCTTGCTCCGACAGCATTTCCTTCATAGTAGCAAATAAAATGAAAGGCGTCCTGTTCCAAATCATCAATTTCGATATCTATGGGAACAAGCTGTTCTTCAACAAATACTTTTTTTCGAATATCGTATACGGTATTTATTTCTGCTTCACTTGCAATATGGACAGTCATTTTACTTTCCTCGTTCCATTAACATTATCCTTCAAATACAAACGTTTCAAAAACAGACCAGGACCCATTATCAAGCTGATAACATAATTGCATGCGATCTGCTGTATCTTCCAAAGATACTTTCTTTAATTGCAAACTTCCATACACATCATAATATTCTTCTTCCATGAGTTCCTGTGCAATCGTAATATGCGGAACAAAGGCATAATCACGTTCTACTGGGAATGGCTCCCGGTGCATTTTTTCGTGTAAGGATTTTAGTTCTTCTGTTTGTTCCACTTTGAAATACACAGTGTTTGTAATAGGAGCAAAAGTACTCACCTTATTAATATGAATGTCAACAGGCTTTGTTTCTTTAGCGATCTCCCTTAATGCTTCTGTTACTTTATCTCGTGATTTTTCATCCATATCAAATGCTTCTTTTAACGTAATATGAGGCGGGATGAGCGAATAACGCGGGTCATAACGTTTACGAAGTGCGTTTGCTTCATCTTGAACATGTTTTGATGGGAATATTACAATTCCATATCTCATCTGTAAATACCTCCGATTAATTTTATTTGCACTCTATGATTCAAAAACAGTATTGGTACCATTCAGTATAGCAAAAAAAGTCTGAATTAAAAAGGGGGAACTACATATAGCTCCTTAACTTAATATTTTTTCTAACACATCAGGCATTTCTTTTTGCCAATGTTTCCACGTATGATTTCCTTCATTAATAGTATGATACATGTAATTATGTGTCTCTTGTTGAATTTTTTCTGCCAGCTGGTGATTTGGCTGAACAAAATCTACTACTTCACCAAGACTTGTCTTCACAGCAGTTTCTTTTAAGCCGATAGAATGATAAATCTGCAATCGATCAAGATTACGATTATAGTGTTCTAAAATATGAAATACACTATCATCTACGAGAGGAGACTGCATGATGACATTCTCAAAAGTTTTAGGATATTTTAAGGAAGTTACCAATGCAAACGTCCCAGCAAGTGAATCTCCCATTAAACTATTAAATGTTCCTAAAGGATTAAGCGGCAGTATCTCTTCTAAAACAGGCATTACTTCCTCTAATAAAAAAAGTTGATAGGCAGCAAATATTTCACCATCAGGATGATATTTCCTTAGCCGATCTGCTCGGTCTTTATAATGTATGCCGACAAACGTGGTATTTACAAGTACTTCTTCTTCGTGCAGCTGATCGCTGAGCGTAGCAATTCTCCCCATTTGGAAATAATCATCCCCGTCCTGCATATAGCATACTTGATTGGGATAAAGGGAATTGAAATGTTTGGGAGAGAAAATTTTCACTTGGATTTCTTCCTTTACATACTTACTTTCAATTGTTTTTGTTGTCATTGTACCAATTCTTGCCATGTTTGCATCCTCCTGGTTAGTCGTTTTCCAATCCTCTGTATAACTCATAATAAGCACCTTGCTTGCGCATTAAAGCTGCATGATTTCCTTTTTCTAAAATACGCCCGTCCTGCAGCATGATTATTTTATCTGCACGTTGAATCGTATTCAAACGGTGCGCAATGACAAAACTTGTTCTGTCTTCCATTAAGCGTTGCAATCCTTCCTGGATATGGTATTCTGTAATCGTATCAATATTACTGGTTGCTTCATCTAATATTAAAATCGATGGATCACTAATCATTGCTCTGGCAATAGTGAGCAGCTGCTTCTGTCCTTGGCTGATGCTGCTTCCGTCCTGGTCGAGCTGAGTATCATATCCATGTGGCAGTCGTTCGATAAATTCATGGGCATTTGCGCGCTGGGAAGCTTGGATGACCTCTTCATCAGAAGCGGTTAATTTACCATACCGAATATTTTCTCTGACCGTTCCTTTAAATAAGAAAGTATCTTGTAAAACAAAAGCAATATGAGACCGCAAACTGGAACGGGTGATTTGATTAAGTTCCTGTCCATCAAGTAAAATATGGCCTTGATTATACTCATAGAACCTGGAAATTAAGTTGACAATCGTCGTTTTACCAGCACCTGTATGACCAACGAAAGCTACCATTTCGCCTGGGTCGGCTTGAAAGGAAAGATCGAATAATACTTGTTTATCTCCATATGAAAAAGAAACATGTTCAAAACGGAGCTGACCTTTCGTCTGTGTCAGAACTTTCGCGTTTGTTTCATCTAATTCCTCAGGTTCTTCATCCAGAATATTAAACACTCTTTCAGCTCCCGCAACTGCAGATAATAATATATTAAACTGATTCGATAATTCATTGAGCGGCCTGGTAAATTGCCGGGCGTACTCCGTAAATATAACAATAACTCCCACTGTAATAAACCCATTAATCACTAGCAAGCCACCAAAAAGAGCAATGAGCATAAAACTGAGAAAGTTTAAGGAGTTCATCACTTTAGGAATGAACCCTGCGATGTTTTGTGCCCAGAAAAACGACAGTTGCAGTTGATCGTTTTTTTCTTTGAATTGCCGTTTTACTTTTTCTTCTTGAGAATACGTCTTGACAAGCAACTGCCCGGAAACAATTTCTTCTACATACCCATTTAATTCTCCTAAGTCATCCTGCTGTAATTTATATAAAGGACCAGTTCGTTTGGTAATCCAACGCATTCCGATAAAGAGCAACGGGACAATCGTCATCGTAATTAAAGTTAGTAAAGGACTTAAATACAGCATAACACTAACGGTGCCAATCAACGTAACAATACTGGTGAAAATCTGAATCACCGAATCGTTTAATGTATTGTTAATATTATCAATATCATTTGTCACGCGACTCATCAGTTCTCCTTGCTGCCTTGAATCAAAAAATGAAATTGGCAGCTGATGAAATTGTTCAAACAGTTCCTTGCGCAGCGTGAAGACAGTTTTTTGAGCGACACCTATCATCCAAAAATTTTGCAGGAAAATGGAAACAGAATGCAAAATGTAAATAACAATTAACCAGCCAACCAACTGTAAAAGGCCTTCTGCTTCTTTTAACACAATAAAATCATCAATGGCCATGCCGATTAAATAGGGGCCTAATAAAGCCATGGAGGAGCTGAGCATGACCATACTGATAATGATGAGAAGCATCCACTTATATTGTATCAAATACGTGAGTAAACGTTTCACTGTGCCCCACGTATCTTCCGCACGTTTTTTCTGATGTTTCTGTAATGTTTCAAAAGGAATACGCTCATATTGGAACGGTTCTTTTAAGCGGGTGCTAGGCATGGTCCACCTCCTTCGCTGACTGAGAAGATACAATTTGTCGATATAAAGATGAAGCGTGCATTAATTCTTTATGAGTGCCTATTCCTGCAACTTCCCCTTTGTCTAAAAGTAAAATGCGGTCGGCACGTTGGGCAGTGCTGATTTTTTGTGTAATAATTAAAGCAGAGTTATTATACTCTTTTAAAGCATCCAATAATTTGGCTTCTGTTTGCACGTCGAGTGCACTGGTCGAATCATCAAACATTAAAATTTTCGGATGCCGGATTAAAGCTCTTGCGATGGAAATGCGCTGCTTTTGACCACCGGACAAATTAACACCTTTTTGACCAACAATTGAATGATATTGCTGAGGAAAGGAAAGGATAGATTCGTGAATTTGAGCTGCTTTACTTGCAGCAATCACTTCATCCATACTTGCGTCTTCTTTGCCGAAACGAATATTGTCGACAATACTGCCTGTAAATAAGAGCGGATTCTGTGAAACATAACCGATTCCATCGCGCAGTGCTTTGAGATCAAATTGCTCGATTGGCGTGTTATCGATGTAAATCTGCCCTGAATTTGGGGAATACAGTCTGGGGATTAATTGAAATAATGTCGTTTTCCCAGCACCTGTAGCTCCCATAATGGCTAAAGTTTCTTCTTGATGCAGTTGAAAGTCAATGTTTTTTAAAATCATCAGCGAGCTGTTTGGAAAGGAAAAATCAACAGCTTCAAAGCGTATTGTGCCTTTCTGGATAGGCTGAGCATGGCTTGATTTTTGTTTGACAGGGGCAGTTTTTTCATGCATGATCATACTAATTCGCTCTCCAGAAGCTTTAGCACGGGAAAAAGCTAATGAAATAAAGGTAAACATGGACATCATCATGACCGTACGAAGCGCATAATTAACAATCGCGACGACATCTCCGACTGAAGTCGTTCCAGCAATCGCCTGTTGATTACCTACCCAGATAATAAATAAAAGACTGGCATTCATTACTAAAAGCAACACAGGCATGGAAGCTTCAACAAATCGAAAGGCCGTTTGTGTTTTTGTGGCTAAACGCTTATTTGATTGGTCAAAACGCTCTGCTTCAAAGTCACGGCGAACAAAAGCTTTAATAATGCGCATGCCCCCAATACTTTCTTGAATAACCCGGTTCACGTGATCAACGCGTTCTTGAACTTGCGTAAAAAGCCGGCTGCCAACTTTTAACACCCAGCCCAAGAAAAAGATGAGGATAGGGACAGTAATCAGGAAAACTAAGGATAGTTTCCAATCAATAATAAATGACATAAACACACTGCCAATGACCATGATGGGGGCTTTAACCATAATTCGCAGTCCCATTAAGATTGTATTTTGTACGATACGAATATCATTCGTGAAACGCGTAATAATCATCGAAACAGGATAAAGCGTTAACATATCAAAAGAAAATTCTTGAATTTTAGCAAAAAGATGCTCGCGGATATCATGCCCGGCCGCTGTACTGATGTGCGCTGCAAAATACGAGTTCATAATTCCGGATAAAAATGCCAGTAACGTAGTGCCTAACATAATGCTTCCCCAGAAGTACAAAAGAGATGTATCTTCGGGAATAATACCCTGGTTAATCATAATGCCGAGAAACAAGGGGAAAAGTAATTCTGCGGCTATTTCTGTGAAGGTAAATAGATAAGCAAGCAGAATCTGTAAACGATAAGGTTTCAAATAAGAAAGGATATAAGTCATATAAACCTCCACGACATGTAGTAACATCTATTATAAACGGAACAGGAAAGACTCTTCAATTATGTTGACTATAAAAGAAAGGAAATGATTCTGTGAATGATTTTACAAAACAAGTCATCGAACTTATTCGAGCAATACCGGAAAAACATGTCATGACTTATGGTCAGATTGCGCGGTTAGCCGGGAAAGAAAAGGGAGCAAGGGGGGTCTCCTGGATTTTGCATTCCATGAGCCGCTCGTATCAACTGCCATGGCATCGTGTGGTTAATCAACAAGGGAAGATTTCCCATCAAGGAAGTGAACAACGGGAATTATTAGAGATGGAAGGTATTGAATTTAGTGTGCGGGGAAAGCTTGACTTAAAGGAATATCAATACCATCCTAAGGAAGAAGATGCTTCGGGCGATAGTTAAGAAGCATCAGTAAAGCCTAATATGATAATCCCGATCATGACAATTGCAATCATCAGGTATTGTCTCGTGGACATGATTTCTTTTAAGAAAATGCGTGATAAGATGACGGAAAAAATACCATGTGCTGCAATAAGCGGTGCGGCGATAATAGCATTGCCGGCCATCGCAAACACGTAGAAAAACTGGCCACCTGTTTCTAAGATTGCCGCGAATCCTTTGTCTTTTTCTTTAAGAATGTGGAAAGGTTCTTTTTTAATAAAACGTGCATAAAAATAAGACAAAACGCCTCCGATAAAGAAGGTGAATTCATAGGCCAACAGCGCATTGTCTTCACTGATTAACATTAATTCATCCAAGTATACGCCATCCAGAAAAGTGCCCAATCCATCAATGACTGCATACAAAATAGGGAAAGTAATCGCAAGCACGCTTAGTTGATATTTTTTAGGGATGACTTCATTTTCCTGTTTTAAAACAAATGTTTCTTGCTGTTTTTCAAAAATGGCTAAACCTATGACTCCAATGGTGACGATAATAATGCCTGAAATATCCACAATACTCATTTCTCTTGGGAAGAAAATAAACAAGAGAATAGCAGAAGCAGCACCAGATGAATTTTGTACAGGGGCAGCTATCGATAATTCAATATAACGTAAACCAATGTATCCGAGCGTCATGGAGAGAATGTACATAAAGGAGACAGGGAAATACCGTATCAGATGGATCGGATCGAAGCTGATATCTTTGATAATCATATAGAAGACAGCATGAATCCCCATGGCGAAACCGACCATTGTCACAATTTTTAAGTGACTGTATGTATCTTCGGTATCAGACCCTTTTTTATAGAATAAGTTAGCAGCTCCCCAAGCGAAAGCTGTTAATAGAGAAAATATAAACCACATCGTTAGAATCTCCTTTTTCGCGTGAACTGCTTTTCTATCCTATACAATTTTAAGGGGACAATCAAGTTTTCGCAACTAAGAACTGGAGAGAGCCACCAGGCTGGCCGACTTTTTTGACGTACTCAGGGTCTGCCGAATGATTCTTACTTTATATAGGGAGCAAAGACGTAAGCAGGTGGAGGAAAAATCTACTTTATATAACGAATCGAAGGATTTCTGTTCCCTCTTATCAAAAAAATATGGTATACTGTTTTTATTGCTTGTGGCTGGTTTAAAATTTTTACAAAAGCAATAGAACTATACATATGTAAGGGGATTCACTATATGATCATAGGGTTAATTATTATTTTATTACTCGTGTTATTTTTGCCATTTACAAGTTTGGTGGAAAAGAATTTAGAAGTTTTCTTATTCATTATGGGGGTTGCTTCTGTTTTAGTGAGTCAGGTACTCGATTGGGAGTTAGCGAAGGAAGCATTGAAAGACCCTGTTAATATCACGCTTGCTGTACTCGTAGCAGGGCTCTTATTCAGATGGTTTAAAACACCGATTACTAAATTTGTATTAAAGATTAGTGAGTCGATGCCGCACCGACTGTTTATTGGTCTTTTTGTTATTGTACTGGGACTGATTTCCAGTATTGTGACGGCAATTGTGGCAGCTATTATTCTCGTCTCTATTATAACGATATTGCCGCTGGACAGGAAATCAGAAATCCGTTTAGTTATTTTAGCTTGTTTTGCCATTGGTTTAGGAGCAGTATTGACTCCAATAGGGGAGCCGCTGTCTTCTATCGTGGTAAGTAAACTGGATGAAGAATTTTTATATTTATTCAAATTACTGGGTACTTCTGTTATACCGGGAGTTGTGATTTTCGGAATTTTATCTGCTCTTTTCGTTAAATCGAAAGAAGAATCCATCAAAATTTTAGAAGCAAATAAAACCGATGACGATAAAGCAGAAGAAGATGAGGTGGAATCGTACCCGGAGATAATTATTCGTCATGGCTTTAACGTTTTTAGGGGCAGGGTTCGAACCATTTATCGAACGTTATCTATTAGATCTAAGTCCATTAATCTTATATTGGATTAATATATTATCGGCGATTTTAGATAACGCAACCTTAGCTGCTGCAGAAGTTTCACCTTCCATGCATGGACATGAACCGACAATTAAAGCAATTCTCATGGGGTTAATGATTAGTGGAGGTATGTTAATTCCAGGAAACATTCCTAACATTATTGCAGCAGGAAAATTAAAGATTACCAGTCTCGAATATGCAAGATTTGCATTTCCAGTTGGGTTAACAGCAATGGCATTATATTTCGTGTACATGTTAATCACACTTTAAAAAAACTCCTCTATCCAAGTCGGATAGGGGGCTTTTTGTTTTAAATAAAAATATCTTCTTGTTATTGTATAGTTTACGATGCAAGAAATAAATTTTGATTTCTTTTTGTTCATCAACTGGATAGTGATAACAATTAAGTCACCATGCAACATACTGCTTGCTTCAAGAGCAAAGTAGACAGTGCGATAACTATAAAACGATAGGGACGGGAAAGCAGCTGACAGAAAGATGAATATCTGTAAAATGGGTTCTTTCCTGTTCATTATAAAGGACGTAATAAGATGAAACACCAAACAAATTATGATGTGATTGTTATTGGAGGGGGACCTAGCGGGTTAATGGCTTCTATATCTGCAGCAGAATCGGGTGCCTCTGTTTTATTAATCGATAAAGGTAAGAAATTAGGAAAAAAACTGGCTATTTCCGGCGGTGGGCGTTGTAATGTGACGAATCGGATGCCGCAAGAGGAATTAATTCGGCATTTACCAGGGAATGGGAAATTTTTATACAGTGCTTTTTCTATTTTTAATAATGAATCTATTATTAACTATTTCGAAGGATTGGGAATTAAAGTAAAAGAAGAAGACAAAGGGAGAATGTTTCCAGTTTCCGATAGTGCTAAAACAGTAGTGGATGCTTTGTTAAAAGAGTTAAGCCGCTTGCAAGTAACGATGTGGACGGAAACCAAAGTTTCTACAATCAGATTCGAACCTGAAAGCATGCATACTGTTTATTTAACAAATGAAACAGTTCTTTATGCCCCTAGTGTTATCATAGCCGCAGGAGGAAAATCAGTTCCTCACACAGGTTCGACTGGTGATGGTTATCCATGGGCCGAAGAAGCGGGGCACACCATCACGGATTTATACCCTACAGAAGTTCCTCTGACCTCTGAGGAATCTTTTATTAAAAACAGGTCTTTACAAGGCATATCTCTAAGCGATGTAGCGCTTACTTGTTATTCCCCAAAGCAAAAACCTATCAAAACGCATCGCTGGGATATGATTTTTACGCATTTAGGTCTGTCTGGACCTGCTGCACTGCGGCTTAGCCAATATGTTGTCAAAGCCAAAAAGAAATACAAAGCGAATTACATTACCGTGACGATAGATGTTTTTCCGGATGAAACGATACAGGCAGTAGAGCAATTATTGTACGATGCGGCAAAACAAGAACCGAATAAAGCTATCCGGAATGTGTGGAAACAATTGGTTTCAGAACGTTATGTTTTATTCCTATTGAATCATCTGGAAATCAACACAGACGTAACGTTTCATCAATTAACAAAAAAATCGATTGCTCAATTTGCGAATAGTTTAAAGGCGTTCCCGGTAAAAGTTACAGGTACGTTGCCAATAGAAAAAGCTTTTATTACCGGCGGCGGGGTGTCTTTAAAAGAAGTCCATCCGAAGACACTCGCTTCCAAAAAGATGCCAGGGTTGTATTTTTGCGGTGAGGTTTTAGATATTCATGGCTACACCGGTGGCTATAATATTACAGCTGCTTTTGTGACGGGTAATAGAGCTGGGGAAGATGCGGCCTTATACGCATTACAGAAAGAAGGAGCGAACTAAATGGAGCATAAGAATGATACATGGGACGCCAATTTGTATGATAGAAAAATGTCTTATGTGGCGGATTACGGGAAAGATATAGTCGATTTATTAAAACCGCAAGCAGGAGAAAAAATTGTTGATTTGGGTTGTGGAACTGGCGACCTTACGAACAGCATTTCTAAAAGCGGTGCCGATACATTAGGCATTGACGCTTCCTGGGGGATGTTACAGGCAGCAGCTGATAAATATCCACATCTTTCTTTTCAGCACGCTGATGCACGTCACTTTAAAGTGGAAACATACGAGGACGCTGTGTTTTCGAATGCTGCTTTACATTGGATAAAGTTTCCTCAGCCTGTCATTTCGTCAGTCTATCAAAGTCTCAAAACGGGAGGACGTTTTGTTGCAGAGATGGGCGGTAAAGGAAATGTCCAAATACTTATCCAAGGAATGAGTGAAGTGTTACAGAAAGACTATGGATTACATGAAACAGAGATAAGAAAGCGCATTCCCTGGTATTTCCCAAGTATTGCAGAATATACTGCTTTATTGGAAGAAGTCGGCTTTCGTGTTACATTTGCACAACACTTTGATCGCCCGACAGTGTTGCCCGATGGAGAAGATGGGTTGAATCATTGGCTTGCAAGTTTTTCGGGAGATTTTTTTCCGGAATTTTCTTCAGAAGAAAAAGAAGATATTTATGAAAAAGTAAAAGAACAGGTACGCCATGCCCTGTTTAAAGAAAATAAATGGGAGGCAGATTACAAACGGTTGCGTATTGTAGCGTTTAAAGAAGGAAATAACCACACTTAACCAAAAAAAGGTGTATGCCGAAGGGTTTTTAAAAACTTCTTTCAGTATACACCGAATTTTTTTAATTTAACTAAGTGAGTCAATTTCATCATTCAAAATTAGGAGTAGAATCCGAATCATTAAATTTTCGCTTTGATTGAAGTTCCGGATGGCCGCTTTCCGCGGGTAGCTGTTAAGCCATCGTCAGGCCAAGTCCTTCCTAGTCTTACCAAGGTTTTTCTTCCCGCAGGAGTCGGTCCTCCTACACGCCAATCACAAAAGTTATATTTTATAAACACGAACACTGCACCAATTTTTATTTCAATAGTTCGGATTTACTTTGGAAATCAACACTTATGAAATTGATTCAGGTGTTATATTTTTAACAGTTTCGCGTTAATTGCAACAATGATTGTACTTAAGCTCATTAAAATGGCACCTACTGCTGGGCTTAACACGATACCAACTGGAGCAAGCATGCCTGCTGCGAGTGGGATGGCAATAATGTTATAACCTGATGCCCACCATAAGTTTTGCACCATTTTTGTCTGTGTTTTTTTGGAAAGATGCATTAAGGAAACCACATCTTTCGGGTTACTGTTGACTAAAACAATATCTGCGGATTCCATTGCTACATCCGTCCCTGCTCCAATCGCAATGCCCAGATCAGCTGTAGCAAGCGCCGGTGCATCATTAATACCATCGCCGGTCATTGCTGTTTTATACCCTTTCTTCTGGATTTCTTTCACTTTTTCCGCTTTTTCATCCGGTAATATTTCTGCATAGACTTCGTCGATGGCTAACTGCTTAGCAACCCAATGAGCAACTCGTTCGTTATCTCCTGTAAGCATCACGGTATGAATGCCTTGCTCATGTAAATCTTGAATTGCTTCTTTAGCCGTTTCGCGAACAATATCTGCAAGGGCAATCATTCCTGTTAATTGTTCTTCCTGTAAGACAAATACGACTGTTTTTCCTTCTTCTGCGACTTGGTTAAAGTAATTTTCATCGTAGGTTATGTTATTTTTATTCATGTACCCAGGACTGACAATACGAATGTTTTTTTCATTCAACGTTCCTGATATACCTTGTCCAGTAATGGAGGTAAAATCCGTTACGGACGATAAAGAGAGCTCTTTGTCTTGAGCAGCTTGCACAATTCCCTGAGCCAGCGGGTGTTCCGAATGTTGTTCCACACTTGCGGCTAATTGCAGAACGTTATCGGCAGTTGTTCCTTCCACAGCCTGGATATTGGCTACCCCAAACTCGCCTTTCGTTAAAGTGCCTGTTTTATCAAAAATAACTGCATCTACTTTTCTGGCTTGCTCGAAGTTCGTTCGGTTGCGGATGAGCAATCCCTGTTTGGCGGAGAGGGAGGTGGAAACAGCCGTAACTAATGGTGCTGCAAGCCCTAAAGCATGCGGACAGGTAATGACCATCACAGTGACCATTCTCTCTAAGCTGGTGTCAAACGGAAAACCTAAGGCTAACCAAATAAATAAAGTAATAAAGCCGGAAGCAAGTGCGATATAGAAAAGCCACTTGGCAGCTTTATCCGTAATATTCTGTGCTTTCGATTTTGATTCCTGAGCTTCTTGAACAAGTTGAACGACTTGTGATAAATAGGAATCGTCCCCCGTTTTGTTCACTTGTACGGTCAGAGACCCTTCGCTATTCACAGAACCGCCGATAACTTCATCTTTTTGGTATTTCTCCACAGGTATGGATTCTCCTGTCAGCATTGATTCATCAATTGCGGATTGCCCGCTTAAAATAATACCGTCAACAGGTATTTTTTCACCGGGCTTTACTAAAATTCGGTCTTCTGGTTCTAAACTATCTACGGAAACCACTTCAATTTCGTCTTCTTCATTCAATTTATTTGCTTTAGCCGGAATTAATTTAATTAATTCTTCTAACGCATTGGAGGCTCCCATCACGGATTTCATTTCAATCCAGTGGCCCAGTAACATAATGTCAATTAATGTCGCCAGCTCCCAAAAGAAATCTTGGCCCTGGAAACCAAAAACGGTCAGTGAACTGTAAAAGTAAGCAATAAAGATGGCAAACCCAATAAGTGTCATCATGCCAGGGTTTTTATCTTTCACTTCATCTATCAATCCAGTTAGAAACGGCCACCCCCCGTAAAAGAAAATAAATGTCGCTAAGAGAAACAGGATATATTTATCTCCGGTAAAACCAAACTCTACACCGGCAAATGATTGAATCATCGGCGAGAGAATTAAAATAGGGATGGTAACAATAAGCGAAATATAAAAACGTTTCTTAAAATCCTCCACCATATGAGCATGATGCTCTTGATGGCTGTGATGTTCGTGATGTTCGTGTTCTTCGTGAGAATGTTCCATTCATAAATCTCCTTTCGAATGCTGTCTATATTTCATATACCCGTATGGTGTATATTTTAATCATTCGAAAATAAGATGTTTGTGAAATTTTACTTTTGAAAGCTTCCGTTGCGCTTACACAGGAAGGAAATTTTCTACAAGAAAAACTCGAAAGGCAGAAAATTCACCTTTCGAGTATCATACAAATTTTTTTCAGTTATAATATTTTACCTAAAAAGGACTTTAACCGTTCGCTTTGCGGGTTATGAAAGATGTCTTCTGGAGGTCCTTCTTCTACTACAGCTCCTTCATCAATGAAGATAACCCTGTCGCCGACTTCCCGGGCAAATCCCATTTCATGGGTTACGACGACCATTGTCATGCCTTCCTCGGCTAAATCTTTCATGACGGAAAGAACCTCCCCGACAAGTTCAGGGTCTAAAGCGGAGGTAGGCTCATCAAAGAGCATGACTTCAGGGTTCATTGCCAAAGCTCTTGATATCGCTACTCGCTGTTTTTGACCGCCGGATAAGCTTTTAGGATAAGCGTCTTCTTTATCTTTTAAACCTACTTTGTCGAGTAGGGCACGCGCCCGCTCGTTTGCCTGCTCTTTTGTTTCTTTTTTTACTTTCAACGGGCCAAGTGTAATATTTTCCAAAACGGTTTTATGCGGGAATAAATTAAAATGTTGAAACACCATTCCAACTTTGGAGCGCATTTGATTGATGTCAATCGACGGATTTGTTAAATCTTCTCCGCTTATAGTGATATTGCCGGAAGTGATTTCTTCCAAGGCATTTAAGCAGCGTAAAAAGGTACTTTTACCTGAACCGGAGGCGCCGATAACACAAACCACTTCTTTTTCTTCTATTTTGTTACTAATTCCTTTTAAAACTTCATTTGAACCGAAACTTTTATGTAAGTCCGTTACTGTGATCATTAAACATCCAGCCTCCGTTCTACTTTTCTTAATATAATGGATGAGGGAATAGTGATAATAAGATAAAATATACCAACCATCAAATAAGGCTCAAAGTAGGTGAAGGTTGATGCGGCGTATTGTTTTCCCATATATAATAGTTCATGCACCGCGATGGCAGAAAATAAAGAGGTATCTTTTAAACTAATAATAAATTGGTTACCAAGCGGGGGTATAATTTGTTTAAAGGCTTGAGGCCAAACGATATAGCGCATCGTTTGAGCAGATGTCAGACCGACAGAACGTCCAGCCTCCGTTTGTCCTTTATCAATTGCTTGGATGCCGCCCCGAACAATTTCCGCGACATACGCACCGGCGTTAATGGCGATGGCAATAATGGATGCAGAAATTTTATCCAAATCTAAATTTAATAAATCCGATACCCCGAAGTATAAAAAGAGAATTTGTACTAAAATAGGCGTTCCACGGATAACCTCTACATAAATGGTGGATATCCAAAACACAAATTTGTTTTTAGCTAAACGTCCCATTCCTGCGAAAGTTCCTATAATAAACCCAATGAAAACCCCGATTACTGTAATAATAAAAGTTAATTGGATCCCTTTAATCAAATAAGGAGTAACGCCAATAATATAATCCATAAACATCCAACTCCTTTATATGTAAGCTGGAAAAGCGTGATTATTGCATCACGCTTTTCCGATAACATGCTATGTGTTTGATTAATCTTCCGTTTCGTCTGGACTTTCCCCAAACCATTCTTCATAAATGTCATCGTATGTGCCGTCTTCTTTTAAAGTAGTGAGTGCGTCATCAATATCATCACGAATTTCTGAACCTTTCGGGAAGGCTATTCCGTAATCCTCACCAGTCAAACGATCGCCCACTGTTTTTAAATCTCCGCCAGTCTCTTTACTGGAGTAATATAAAACGTTAGGCAGATCATACAAAACGGCATCTACTTTGCCTTGCATAACCACTTGGTATGCTTCGACTATTTCCGGAAATGATTCTGCTTCAGCTTCTGTCTCGTCTTTTAAATAATCTTCGCTTGTAGATCCTACACGAGTCGCGACAACCTTATCATCCACGTCGTCAATAGATTCAATTTCATCGTTGTCTTTATCAACAGCTAAAATAAGCCCGGCTTCATAATAAGGCTGAGAAAAGTCAATGTTTTCTTTTCGTTCATCTGTGATGGTCATACCGGCAATACCGATATCAAATTTACCTGAACCAACACCAGCAACAATCCCATCAAACTCCAACTGCTGTATTTCAATTTCAATGCCGGCTTCCTCTGCTAATGCTTCAATGAGATCCACGTCAAACCCTTCTAATTCGCCAGTATCATCGTCAATAAATTCAAAAGGTGCATAGGAGTTATCTGTTGCGACGGTAAATACATCTTTGTCAGCAGAACCTGCGTCTTCTTCCTGTTCCTCTGCTTCGGCCTCGTTGTTATTTTCTGTTTCCTCTTCCAAATCATTGGTGTCTTTTCCGCATGCTGCAACCAGAACAAGCAAAGCAGCAAATAAAAGCATAAGCCAATAATTTTTCTTCATTATTTCGCCCCCTATTTTTGTAAATGCATTGTTTTGTAAAAGTATACCATAATTAAGTAATAATAAAAGGAAAATTCTAAAAATTAAGCAATTTTAAATTTAAAGGTGATGCACAAAGGGAAAGGTTATTTACTAAAAAATAGGATATATATTTAATGTATTTAAAATGATATGATGAAATAAATAGAAGTGTAAGGAAGGGAAAATAATGCAGATTACAAAGGTAGAAGTTTTTCAAATTGATGTACCGTTAAAAGAGCCATTTATTATCAGTTATCATCGTTTTGAGACGATGCCAGCCGTCATTATTAAAATAGATACAGAGGAAGGAATCACTGGATACGGAGAAAGTGTTCCGGATGAACATGTGACAGGAGAATCAGTGTACAGTGTCAGGGAAGCATTGAAACATCAGCTGGTTCCTGCCATCCTGCATACAGATCCAACCAATATTCAACAAATCCATCAAAAAATGAACCGGGCTTTAGTATCAAATGGAGCTGCTAAAGCTGCCATTGATATCGCCTGTTATGATATTTTAGGAAAACAAGCCAATCTTCCTGTATATAAGCTTCTTGGTGGGAGAAAGGAAGCTCCGTTAACTATTCCCCGTGTTTTAAGTATTTTTGAACCGGAAGTATTAGCAAAGCAGGCGATAGAAGCTGTAAATGACGGATATGATGAATTAAAAATGAAACTCGGAACGACGCCTGAAGAAGATGTGGCACGTGTGAAAGCAGTGCGTGAGGCAATAGGGCCGGAAGTGTTGATTCGAGTGGATGTGAACCAGGGGTGGGGGACAGTGCAAACCGCCAGACATACGATGAAACAATTAGAGCCCTATGATGTGACCTGGGTGGAACAGCCCATTCGGCAAATGGACGTATCTTTATTTAAACGATTAAAAGAGCGTGTTGCACAACCACTCATGGCAGATGAGAGCATGGTGAATGCACAAAATTTACGTACATTAATTGAAGATGAATCGGTTGATTATATTAATATCAAATTAATGAAAAGCGGGGGGATTTACCCGGCATATCAATTAGCAACTCAAGCGGAATTATTTGGAATCGCCTGCCAAGTTGGATCGATGGTGGAAACCAGTGTTGCTTCTGCAGCGGGATTTCATGTGGCAGCAGCAAAAGATAATATTATTTCAACAGAAATTTCAGGTCCGACTAAGTTTACCGAAGAAGTAGGCGATTTATCGTATGAGCTGCCTTTTGTAAACTTACCTGACAAAGCGGGGCTTGGCATTGAAGTTGATGAAACACAATTACATAAATTAATGATGTCACATGAATCTATTACAAGTGAAGGGACTGGATCTTAAATGAACACGGCGGAACTGAAAGAGTTATGGGGTTATTTACACGAACATCCGGAGATAAGTTGGGAAGAAGAAGAAACGACTGCTTATTTGATGGATTTCTTTAAGACAAAAGGTTTACATCCTGTTGCTTTTCAATCCATTCCCGGATTTTATGTTGAGATAGGGCAGGGAAAACCCGTGATTGCTGTCCGGGCAGATATGGATGCTTTATTACAGGAAGTAGATTTTGAAATGCAAGCAAACCATTCTTGCGGGCATGACGCACATATGGCTATAGTAACCGCTGTAATAATAAGACTTTCTCAAAAAGCAAACAAGTTTACAGGAACGCTTCGTGCTATTTTTCAACCTGCAGAAGAAAAAGGCGGGGGAGCCATTAATGTAGTCGAAGAAGGGATTACAGATGATATAGATTACTTATATGGAGTGCATCTGCGTCCGGAAAATGAACTTACTTTTCCACAATGCGCTCCAGCAATCAATCACGGTGCATGCGTTTTTCTCTGGGGGAAAATTACTGGTGCTGACCACCATGGGGCACGACCGCAAGAAGGGGTGAATGCTATTGAAATTGCCTATAGTATTTTACAGCATATGCAACAAATACACACAACCCCCATGGTTCCAGCTTCTGTAAAAATGACTCATATTCAAGCAGGGGGAGCAAATATTAATGTGATTCCCGGCTCAGCTACATTTGGAATTGATATGCGGGCGCAATCAAATGAAGTGATGGATGTCTTAAAACAGCGGATAGATGAAATTTGTGAATCAGTCTCAGAGCTTTACGGCTGCTCGATTGAACTGCAAATGGACGACGAAGTCCCTGCAGCCGTCATTCATCCGGAAGCGGAATCTCACATGAAACGGGCAATTACGGACGTTCTTGGAAAAGACCAATCAGCTTCCGCCATTACTACGAGCGGATCTGATGATTTCCACTTTTACACATTATTAAAGCCTCGTATAAAAGCCACTATGCTTGCATTAGGCGCAGATGTTACCCCAGGTTTGCATCATCCGGAGATGACCTTTAATCATGATGCATTGGAAAACGGGGCGGCCGTCTTGATGGAAGTTTGCCAGTCGCACTTGCTGACTGATTCACCTTGAGAAAGGAATGCATCTGCAAGTTTAACTTATTCGAATGAAACACTTAGGTATCTTTAAGGTCATTTAACGAAAGTATTTCTTGTTAATGAAGGGGGCATAAAGCGATGTGTTATATTTCAGAAAGTATATTAAATAAAAATAATGAAACTTATGTAGTTAGAAAACTTGGATTAGAAGACATACCGGAATTGCAGCAAGTTCAAGATAAAGCAATGGAAGTGCTGGAGAACAAAAGTACTTTACAATCTTTAACCAAAAGAGAATTCTCCTATATATTACAAGGAAACGGTCTGATGATTGGTGCTTTTGTAAAGGGAAAATTAATTGCTTTTCGTGCTTTATTAATCCCGCCGGTGGATGATCAACATCTGGGCTATTCTTTAGGGTTGGCGGATGAACTGGACAAGGTTATTTACCAAGAAATCTCTGTTGTTGACCCCGCCTATAGAGGAAATCAGCTGCAGCAAAAACTGGCCTATTTAATTATGGAGGAATTAGAAAAAACACCTCACAGATTCCGCTATGTCTGCGCGACGGTCGCGCCTCATAATGTCCCCAGTTTAAAAGATAAATTTAACCAGGGGATGCAGGTTGGAGCCTTAAAAGAAATGTACGCTGGAAAAGTCCGGTATATCTTTGTTAAAGATATACAAGAAAAAGAAAAGCAGGAGTGGACAGAAACAAAAGTATTACCAACATCAGAAGTTGGCTTGCAGCAGCAATTATTGGAAGAAGGATGGCTTGGCGTTCAGCTGATTCAAGATGGAGAGCAATATTGTGTGAAATATGGAAAGCGAAAAAACTAAGTCCGGACCCAGTCAACGAAAAAAGTTGGCTGGGTTTTTAAACGAAAGGTGTAAAGCTTTATCTTTCTAGCGTGGTTGATTATACTGGGTTAGATGACGAAACGAGAAAAGGTGATTTAGATTTTACGTTCATATAGTTGGCTCACGTTTTGTGTGGTCGTGTGGGGAAGTAATTTTGTTTTTGGTAAAATATTAGTAGAATATTTCTCGCCAACCGTTTTGACGATGCTGCGTTTTGTAAGTATTGTCATTTTTTTATTGACGTTGTCTTTCTTTTATCATCAAAGAGAAAAAATAGAACGAAAAACGGATTGGCTGCTCATTATATTATTAGGGATTGTTGGAGTGTTTATAAACCAGTGGTCTTTTTTTGTCGGGTTGGAAACAGCAGACCCGACTACTGCGGCGTTGATTTTAGCAACAACGCCAATACTCGCAGGGGTACTGGCAGCGATTTTTCTTCATGAAAAAATCACTATACGTATGGGGATTGGCTCCCTTGTCGCAATTATTGGTATTTTTTATGTTGTGACAAAGGGTGATTTTAAAAAAATACAAATTGATGAAGGGTTAATCTGGATTGTTTTAACGATGGTGACATTCGCCATCATGATTATTTTAACACGCTATTTAGGCAATCGAATCGACGCGTTTTCAATTACAATCTATTCCAATATCATTGCGCTTCTTATCAGTGTTCCTTTTACTTTCTCTTATGCAGAACCTGTTCGAATAGAAGCCCCCGTTTCGATGTGGTTGTTTTTAATCATAACTGGAATTGTAGTACACGGACTCGCTACCTTAATCTGGAATAACCATATTCGTAATGTCGATGCATCGAAAGCGTCTATTTTATCCAATTTAGAACCGTTTGTTGCAATGGTAGCAGGATTCATCCTTTTGAAAAAGCCTATCACCCTCATTGAACTTATTGGTGCGTTCCTCATTGTTTTTGGCGTCGTCTTATCCACTTATCAAAGAAAAAAATATAAAGATATGACGATTATTCGTAAGTAAATGCCCAACAAAAAAGTGATTGTGCCCATTCAGTGGAATACAATCACTTTTACCATCTAATTTATTTTCTGCAATGATTTTCTTCTTTGCTTCGGCTCTTTCATGTTTAATAAAGCAACTCCTCCGATAATCAATAAGATTCCGATGCCTTTTAATAAAGTGGCTGCTTCATCCCAAATAATGATTCCCGCGATGGCAGTCAATGCTGTTCCTGTTCCCGACCAAATGGCGTAAGCAAGACTCAAAGGCAGGTAGGTTAAACATAAAGATAATAAATAGAAAGAAAGTCCATAACTGGCGATTGCTCCAACAGATGGAAGCAATGAGGTAAAACCATCTGATAATTTAAGCATGACGGTACCAACCGTTTCGATTAAAATAGAAATAGATAACCATACATAAGGCTTCATACAGCAACTCCTTTCCTATACTCCAGTACTTGTCAAATTCAGGAATATAACCCCTGTAATAACACAAACAATGCCGCAGAATTTTTGAAGCGTAAAGTGTTCTTTAAAAACAGCAACTCCAACCAAAACAGTTAATGCTGTACCGATGCCTGCCCAAACAGCATACGCAAATCCAATTGATAAATAACCTAAAGACTTAGAAAGTAAATAAAACGAAAGAATATAAAATAGTAAAACCCCTAATGTCGGCATTAACTTTTTAAATCCTTCTGATAGGCGCATCAAGGAACTTCCGACGACCTCAAAAAGAATAGCAGATCCTAAAACTGCGTAAATCATCATGATTCCACCCCCGGATAAGTTTGACTTAACAGGTTTTCAATAACTTTGTCCATTTGTTTTTTCTCCACAGGTGCAATGTTGAAAATCTGATTATAATATAATCCGTCCAGAGTAAGTCGAATAATTGTCGCAGTGGTCGCGGGTAGATGGTCATCATCCAATTTAGCGAATAACTGTTGAAATTGCTGCAAAACGCTGGAGACATTTGTTTCATCCAGAATAGAGGAACTTAATATACCTACGTTCAGTTCCGCATTTTGTTTTAAATCTTTTTCTGACACAATAATGAGAGCTCTGGACCACTTTCCATAAGGTTCTGTATCCTGTTCCACTTCCAGGTGCACCTCTTGAATAAAGTCGCTGAAAACTTTTTCCGTGAGTCCCTCCATCAAAGCTAATTTATTAGGGAAATGGTACAGCAACCCTCCTTTACTGATATTTGCGTTTGCTGCAATGCGCTCCAATGTTAAATCGTTTAATCCATATTCTAAAATAAATATTTTTGTTGTATCCAGAATCAATTGCTTTTTTTCTGTCGCTTTAGCCGTCAAAACGATCACTCCTTTATGTATATTTTTATTATACCGTCTGGACGGTTTTGTGTAAATCAAAAAGAGTTACATACATAAATTTTGTATCATAGATTTAAGAAAAGACACAGAACAAATAGGAAAGCGAGTATATGTGGATAATATAAATAGAAAGTGGACAAATAGTAAAAGAATGAGAAGAGAAGGAATTGTACACGACATAAAAAAGATTTGCGTCTAAGGTAACAGCAACTCTTTCAGGGAGGAGGAGCCCTGATATTAATGGTCATGCTCTTTGATATAATCTTTGCATGCCGCGATGAATGCAGAAGGAGACGAAGGGACATGATAGGAATAAACGCCATGATCTGTATGTAAAAACAATAACCCTCCTCCGTCCTGCATCTTCTTAAAAGAAAGGTCAATGACTTCCTGGATAGGAAATTCTCTGTACTTCGTTGTGATTCTGTCTTTATACAGGTAAAGATATCTTGTTTCGGTTATTTTTTTGAGTTCGATACTATTGATTTCCCGAATGACTTTTTTATATGCCTGTTTCATTATATAGGACACGGTGCGAATATCCTTTCTCTAATAAATTTCTAAGAAGCCTCTGTCAAAAATAGTTTATATAAACAGTATAAGGCATATACAAACCGACACACTACCAAAGTGAATTAAAACAGCTCTATTTGTTTTTTAATTCAAATAAAATAATTCAAAAAAGAGTTGTATTTATACCGGCTCATCTGCTATACTGTTCTCAAAACATATTGAAATTTCGGAGGAGCCTGTCACAAAGGGATACGTATGCCTTTTGTTACAGGCTTTTTATATGGAAAGGAGTATCCAGATGATTGTTGGCTTGATTATTATTTTGTTATTGGTTTTGTTTTTGCCATTTACAAAGTTGGTAGAATCGAATTTAGAAGTGTTTCTGTTTATCATGGGGGTTGCTTCTGTTATTGTAAGTCAAACCTTTACGACAGATTTATTAGCAGATGCGCTGGTTTCCCCAATAAATATTACGCTTGCTGTGTTAGCGGCAGGTCTGTTATTTCGCTGGTTTCAAAACAGTATTGAACAGGCAGTGCTGAAAGTAAGTGAGGCAATGCCATTTCGTTTGTTCATGGGATTGTTTGTTATTGTGCTGGCATTGCTGTCGAGCATCATTACAGCCATTGTAGCAGCGATTATTTTAGTATCCGTTTTATCCATTTTACATCTACATAAAAAAACCGAACGTATCGTAGTCGTGGTGGCTTGTTATGCGATAGGCATGGGGGCTGCTCTGACTCCAATTGGAGAGCCTCTGTCCACCATCGTCACAGGTAATTTAAATGAAGAATTTTTCTACTTATTTAAAATGCTCGCTATATATGTTATTCCAGGCGTCATTGCTTTTGGAATTCTGGCTGCGTTTATAAGTGGAAAAAGTGAAAAACCGACAACGGACAACCATGAACCATCTGAAGTAGAATCTTATCCTGAAATTATCGTGCGCAGTTTAAAAATATATTTATTCGTGATGGCACTTACCTTTTTAGGTGCAGGATTTCAACCTTTTATCGAACGATTTCTGCTTGATTTGAGTCCACTTATTTTGTACTGGATTAATATGGTCTCCGCTGTTTTAGATAATGCGACCCTGGCTGCGGCAGAAATAAGCCCTGCAATGAGCGACGTAACGATAAGAGATATATTATTAGGATTAATTATCAGCGGAGGTATGTTAATTCCTGGTAACATACCGAATATTATTGCAGCTGGAAAATTAAAAATAACGAGTATGGAATATGCACGTATTGCCTTCCCGATTGGCTTAGTTGTCATGGCCTTTTACTTTATTGTTATCTTGATTTTCTAGATGTTAAAATAACTATACTTAAAATAAATACTAGCTCCTTATCTTGTATGTTTAAAGAAGAGATAAGGAGTTTTTTTATGCTATTATGATATTAAAAAGTATAAACGAGAACAGTTAAAAAGGGCATTCTAGTCATCTATGAAGAGGACAGGTGAGCATAAAAACTGTTTTCTTTGTTATAATAAGAGTTACGATAAAACTGATGAGCAGAGGAGGAAAATAATTGAAACAACAACTAATGGATATGCTTGAGAAGCGGGAAAATGAAATAATTGATATCAGACGTCATTTGCACCAGCATCCGGAATTGTCCTTTCAAGAAAAGAATACGGCAAACTACATTGCGGATTTTTATAAAAATAAAGACGTGACCATCCAAACAGAAATGGGAAATGGTTACGGTATTATAGTAACCATAGAAGGAAAGAAACCAGGGAAAACGATTGGACTGCGGGCTGATTTTGATGCATTGCCTATTCATGAAGAAACAGAGCTTTCTTTCCAGTCCCAAAATGACGGTGTCATGCATGCTTGCGGGCACGATGGACACACAGCGTATATGCTCGTACTGGCAGATTGTCTGATCGAGTTGAAAGATTCTTTCGCCGGAACAGTAAAAATCATTCATCAGCATGCAGAAGAAACACCGCCGGGAGGGGCCAAAAGCATTGTAGAATCTGGTGCGCTGGAAGATGTGGATGTTATTTTTGGCACTCATTTATTCCCTACAGACCCGGCAGGAACGATTGGCTATCGGAGTGGTTATGCGATGGCTGGCCGTAATTATTTTAAATTGCATATCAAAGGGAAAGGGGGGCACGGCTCCTCCCCACAAAACGCGAATGATCCTATTGTGGCGGGCTCTCATTTTGTGACAGCAGTCCAAACCATTGTCAGCAGAAGACTTAATCCTTTCGATATGGGTGTTGTGACAATAGGTTCCTTCGACGGGAAAGGTTCTTTTAATATTATTAAGGACAGTATTGAGATAGAAGGTGATGTCCGTTATATGGAGAAACATGTTCAGGAAGTGATTCAGCAGGAGTGTAAACAATTGGTACGAGGCTTGGAAGAACAGTTCAATGTCACTTGTGAGCTAACGTATCAGGATGATTATCCGCCACTGTACAACCATCCAGCCGAAATGAATGAAGTGGTTTCGATTTTAGAACAGGCAAACGATTCCCATATTCAAGCAGTAAAAGAATATCCTGCTTTTTCCGGCTCAGAAGATTATGCTTATTATTTGGAAAAGATTCCCGGTGTCTTTTTCAATATTGGATGTAAACCGAAACATGTAAAAGATGCTTATTTTAACCATCATCCAAAGTTTGATATAGACGAAGCAGCATTATTAGTTTCTGCAAAAGCAGTAGGATATGTAGCTTGTGAGTATTTATCCTGATTATATTGAAAGACATTTATTTGAAAAGTAAGAAATATTATCCGATTTCATGTATGATAGATAATAAACCCTATTTTAACTGCTCTGGAAGATTCGCATCTAGAGAATGGGGTGGATATATATCACTTGAAGGAGGAATAACAGTATGGCAGAAGATCGTTATCAAAAAGGCTGGGACAAAATTATGGAATTAACCTCTCCGGATGCTAATCATCCGACAGGGCATATGGATATCGGAGAAGGATTTAAGGACATTGCGCCCGATTTAGAAAAGTATGTGGTGGAATTTGCTTTTGGAGATATTTATGCACGTCCTGGTATTGATAATAAGCAAAAGGTACTTACAACCATTTCCGGGCTTGTTGCTCAAGGAACACCGCAAATTGAAATGCATATTAAGACAGGTTTAGAGGTTGGTTTAACACCAGAGGAGATGGTTGGTAGCATTGTACACTTGCTCCCATATGTTGGGTTTCCTCGCGTGTTAAATGCGTTAAAAGCAGCACAAGCTGTTTTTGCAGATGAAGGTGTTTCAGTAGATACCAAACAGAAATAAAGTAATTTTAAAACGCTCATTCACATACATCATAATAAAGTCTCCTGCTATCATTTGGTATAGCAGGAGGCTTTTAACTTTGAAAATATGCTGGACAACATATGAATTTTTATGATCAGCTGAAAGTGAAAAATTTTCAGTATAAGTGCATTGCTGAGATAAGATGAAGTTTTGAAATTTAATCAGACAACACAAAACGATGTTCATTCTCCATAAAACAATTGTTTTTTCGCTTTAGATTATGAAGTATTCCCTAATCCTTTTCTTCACCTACGCCAATAATCTGCTGTACTCGTTCTGGGTAGTCCGTGATGATTCCATCGATATCATAGGATAATACTTTTTTTATGTTTTGTTTATTATTGACAGTCCAAACCCAGATATCACGATTTTCCGCTTTTGCATGGTCAACGAAACGCTTTGTGAGCATTGTTTCTCTTACGGTATAAAAGTCAACATCTATCTGGGATAAGTTGCCGGCAAATAAATATAAAATTTGTCCCAGGTTAATTTCCTCGTTTTGTTCACGCATCAATTGCAAAAAGTCTGGGTTAAACGACTGTACAGAAACGAGGTCTTCTATATCGTATTTATCCACAAGTCTGGCTATCTCCGACGCATAGATGGATTCATCGTCTGCAATTTTAACATCGATAATTATATCTGTATGATTTTCTTCAATGAGTTGTAATATTTCTTCAAGTGTTGGGATTGTTTCTCCTGCAAATTCTTCACTAAAAGAACTTCCTATATCTATATCTTTTAGTTCTTCATACGTCGTATGTTGTATCTGTATTGGATTGTTTGCGACTCTTTGTAAGTCCAAATCATGGCTTAAGACAAGTACATTATCTTTTGTTAACGTGACATCAATTTCTACCGTACTGACCCCTTTATCTATAGCCGATTTCACACCAGAAACAGAGTTCTCAGGGCTATGGTAGCCGTCTCCTTTATGCCCGGCGATTTCTACATCCCAAGGCAAATAAACAATCGAGTTTTGCACGGTTCCATTAATAAGAATGACACCCGCTATGGAAATAGCTGCGAGACTTAAAAACCAGCCTTTATGCTGTCTGAATAATTGGTTCATTCCTTTTTCAACACGGCTGAACAAGACGCTTTTTTTTAGTTTCATATGATCATAAACAGCCGCCCCGTCATTTTTCAGGGTCGTGTAATACAGTCTTGTTAACAAGATAACGTTGATAGGAATAATAAATAAAGAGAGCAGGATAGAGATGTAACTGATAGAAAGCTGCAAGTACTTGCCTAAAAAGTCGCCAATTATTTTAGATTCTATCAGATTTCCTAATTGAGACAATCCGGTTACAAACAAAAAAATCACCAGTGCGAGCAGGATATTTAATAGTAAGAACGTTATCACAAGACGCAACTTATGGCGCTTTGTTAAACGCCAGCTTTCTTTCATCGCATGCGAAACAGATTTATTTTCAATAAAAATAAAATGAAATACATAAATCCACCGTACATACACATACACAATGGCTAAGAATATAAAAATGTAAGCCAGTTTAATCAGGAAAGAACTTTGAAATAGTTCCCTGAATAAAATATCTCTATTGATATCGAATAATGCAGGAAGCGTAGAAACATCAATAAATGGGATACCTAAAAGCAAAAGAAAAAGTAACGGGAAAATACCAAACCCAATTAATCTGGGCAACTTTCTTAAGGCTGTTGCAAAAGAGTTTGCTATAGATACAGACTTTTTAAAATAGCTTTTATGTCCGATCGTAATGAGCGTTCCGAACTCTAAAAATAAAACGACCATCGCAAGAAAACTAATAATGAATAAGCCAACTAAGCCATTAAAGCTAAGTCCAAGCTGGTAAACATCACTGTTTAACAAAGCGTCCCCTTTACCAATCAGCATAAATACTTTATTAAAAATGTATGTGAGTATCGGTATAACTAATAAACTCGCAAAGACAGAATAAATAAATTCAAAGATAAGATACGATGAGATATTCTGTCGGAAATCTTTCAGGCTGGATTGAATCAATGTAAGCAATACAATTCCTCCACTTGTAAAATCTATATATTATCAGATAGTTATCCTTTTGTATCTTCTTTGCTCAAGTAACCATCATCTCCAGGAATGTCGAATATACTAAACACACGTTTATAAAACAGGCAAAGAGTATATTCACTTTGTTTATAGTTGCAAAAAAACTTTTATGACCCTCATTATACATAAGACGGCAGTATCTGAAAAAGATTTATTTATAGTGAATGGTGTATTGAACACTGTTGTTCTTGAATCTTTGTATGGAAGGTCTCTCCTTTGTGTACGAGAAAGAAAATTTTATATTTAGTTGAAGCTGTAATTTTTTCAGAAGCAAAATGATTTCTTAATATCCTGTCCCATCAATACCTTTCTATTTGTAAAATATCATTTAAACAACGGCTCTTTTCGTCAATTTCAGAACATAATCATTATTATTCTAATACGCATGCGAAAGAAAGGGGATTACTATTTTATTTGTCAAAAAGTTTACAGCACTCATCAAAAGGATATAATAATACAAAATATTGTGATAATATACATTTAAAGCAGAATAACTGCATGAACTGCCAAAAAGTAGCAAAAGAGATGATGATGATGAAAAAGAAAGCAATCCTGTTTGCATATATTGTGTTCGTTCTTCTTTTATTTATTTTTAATGCCATCGAAATTGTCCATTGGTTTAATAAAAGCTTATTTGATCATTTTGAAATGGATATCGAACACATCAATTCATCCTTTTATAATGGAGTATCACTGATTTTTATTATTACTATTATTTTTTACAGCCTGTTTGGAACGGCAATAGGCAGCTTGATAGTAGCTGATTTATTATTTATCGGGCTAATCGTTGCAAACTATTATAAAGTAACAGAGAGAAGTGAATACCTGACATTCACTGAACTTAAAACGATTATCTATCCACAAGAGATATTATCTTTTATTAGCGTTCCTATTCCGATTGCAATTGTTGCCGGGATTCTTTTATTGACGATTCTTTATATCTTCTTACATTTTATCCGAAAATGGGAATTTAAGCGAAACCTGCTGATGAATAAAAAAAAGAGGGTAGGCCTATTCATTTTGGCTGCTGCTTTATTGATCAGCATTTTCATGAAGCCAAACGAGTATAATAACAAAATATTACAGTTCGAAACTGAAACTACGCATAATTTTAACCCGGTTAAACAAGCACAGCAGGACGGTTTTATTCCTACGTTTATCGATACGGTAAAGCCGCATTATATGCAAAAACCAAAAGGATATAAAAAAAAGAACATGGCACAAATTTATGAGAAGTACAGTAAAACTTCTCAACAGGTAAATGAAGGCAGAGATGATCCTATTGACCAATCAAAAATTATTTTGTATTTAAGCGAGTCTCTAATGGATCCTAAGCTTGTTCCGGATTTATTAGAAAACGAAAGTCCCCTTCCGGAAATAGAAAAAATAATAGATGAAAATGTGGGGGGCACGATGTACAGCCAATTCATGGGGGGAGGAACAGCAAATTTAGAATGGTCTGTACTAACCTCATTCAGTACAGAAGTATTTGATCAGCCCTTGGTGACAACACCGTACTCAGATTTCTATTTCGATTCTAAGAATCATCATACGATTTTAGATTTAACTCAGAAGAAAAACGTTGCATTACATCCTTATACAGCGAATCTGTATAATAGACAAGAAATTTATGAAGCAATCGGGATGGATAAATTTTTATACGTGAATCACGGCATAAAACATGAGGACAAACTGGGAGAAATGATTCGAATTTCCGACGCTTCCTTAAATAAGGACATTTTTCGCGTTTTAGACCAAAATGATGTTGGTTTATTACATGTACTATCGATGCAAAATCATGCTCCGTATAAAAAAGAGGTGGAAGAAGTTGATTACGAGCCGCAAATAAATGAAGATGTATATCCGAAAGAGAAACGCGAGGAATTAATCAACTACCTGCAAGCTATCAAAGCCTCTGACAAGGCAGTTAAGAAATTAACTGATAAAATAGAGGATGAAAAGAACGACGTAAATCTGATTCTTTACGGGGACCATTTCCCAAGATTGTTTGAAGGAATGGAAAATGAGTTTGGTGAAGATCATATTCACGAAACACCCTGGTTCCTTTATATGAATCATCAGGGAGCTTCTATTGACAAGAATATAGAAGGAATTTCTCCCATTTTCTTTGTACCAATTCTTTTGCGGGAAGGCGATTATTATGTGACACCTTACTATGCTTTGATGGATGAACTATTTGATGAGGATGTGCTGCGTATTGGGAAAGATTTCGTTGTTACGAAAGAAAGAGAAGTAGCAGACGAAGATTTATCAGAGGATTTGCGGGATATGGTGGAGGATTACCGATTAATTCAATACGATGCTCTTTTTGGAGAAGATTGGCTGCCGAAAGATTTTTATACGGAATACAAAAATTAAGTGACCATCCCAGGGAGTTAAGTACAATGGAAATATCCAACTTTTACTTGGCTTCTGACTCATTTATGATACTGTTAGGCTGTTCTGCAGATAATCCAGATGTGTATAATGATTTTGATAATTTGTCTCATCATGAAAATGAAGAAGATAGTTATGAAATAAAGCGGCAAGTAAACAATAAGGACGTTTTAGTGATGCGATTCACGATGGCAGTATAGAATCGGGGACGGGGGAGCTGGCCCAAGCGATTGCGAATAAAAGATACATTTTAAATCGTTTTGAAGAGGTCAAACAAGCGGACAATTATGATTTACATATCTGATCTTTAGAATTTAACGAGCCTGATGCGCTAAACATGACTAAAGACAGCACTCATATCTTATCTATACACGGGTATGAAAGCGAAGATAAAAATACATATGTTGGCTGTTTAGATACCACACTAACATCATATGTTGAACAAGAACTAAAAGAAAAGGGCTTTTCAGTAAGCGCACCTCCTAATCAATTTAAAGGAAAAGAAAATATAGTAAATTGCAACAAAAGGAACAAAGGTATACAGCTGGAAATAAGTGCTGCACAAAGAAAAACTTTCTTTGAAGATGCAGATTTCACTTCAAGCAATCGGGAAAATACCACAGCTGAATTTGACGACTATGTGAAAGCAGTGCAGAATGCTTTGGAAAAAGCGGAGATATCGGATAGAAAATAATCGTGTATGGAAGGAACAATAAAGGCTGGGATCCAAAGTAGTGAGACATATAAATATTAAAGCTGACTTTATAAGACAGGGAAATAGAACGGAGGTTTATATATGAGCAAAAAAAATAATAACAGTTTACTTATTTTAATGAGGAACATGGCAAACTCTTCCAATAACAGCTTAGCAAATGAACAAAACAGTGAGTCGGAAGATGTTGAAAATTCTCATACAGTATTAGAAAACAAAGAGGTTGAAAAGGTATCAGAAGTAGTCGATAAACAGATGGAATTAACTAATAAACTTGCTTCCAACCAAGAAGAGATCTTAAAAGAATTAAAGAACTTAAAAAAAGATAAACAACAAAAGTTTGGTTACAAAAAAATACCTCAATCCAAAAAGAACAGAAATGAAGTGAAAAAAGAGAAAAACGTCTTATTGGCCGGTGTTTTAAGCGGGACGATCATATTATTACTTTCGATTATTGCATTGGTTATTTTAAGAGTGTCAAATCCTGATTTGATGTCGAAAATAGCACAACTTACTTTAAATGAATCCGTTGGGACGTTATTCCCGCTCATTGTGGCAGTCGGTTCTATTATTTTAGTAAACGTAAGCCGCCGCCATGTTAATAAATCGAAAATTATTGAATTACGTGCTGCTGAAAATGTGATGCTGAACGCCATTATTTTTAATATATTAGGGTGGAGCTCCTCTCTTTTATCTCTGGATCAATTAAAAGGCGGGCCAGGAAGTTTTAGCTATGAAGTGATATTTAATTTACAAGCAGCGCTGGGGATGACGAATCTGCTTTTAGTGATTTTTCTATTGTTTTTTTATTTTAAGATAAAAAATATATTTTGAACAAAAATCTGGACAATTGTTTGTGACAAGCCTATCCATGGGGGACAAACCATGAAAAGCAGTACTAAACGTAATTTGAAAAGAACAAAATACAAATTGAATAATAGAGACAGAAATTTTATCAAAGTTCGGCTTTGTTGTGATATGCTTTTACTAACTATCATTCGATTACGAAGAGGTGAAATCTATGACAGAAGACTCGAAAAACAACGAGCAAACCTATACAACAACTGAAGCAGCGGAAAGGCTTGGAATTTCTATAGCCACAGTACGAAAATATGCCAAGCATTTAGAAGAAAAAGGATATCATTTTTTGAAATCTGATGGCCCCGGACAGCGGCGGGCCAGGTTATTTTTAGATAAAGATATTGCCATATTAGAGAAGTTAAAAAACATTAGAGAAAGTGAAAATATAACCGTTGAACAAGCTACAACTGTTGTTATGGACGAATCAGCATCAAAAGAGACAAATGATGTTAAAGAGCAAGAAATGGTTAAGCTGCAAACTCAAGGTGAAACTCCGGATGTTTATTATGATGCATTGAGTTCCATGCAAAAAGAATTAAAAGAACAAAATGAAAAACAGCAGGAAATGATTGAACAGTTAAGCAGGCAATTAGAGATTCGGGACAGATATATTATAGGCAAGTTGAAAGAAAGCGAAGATTACATAACTAAAATGCTGGATAAGAAACAACAGCCTATGGAAACAATCGAAGAAGCGTACACGGAAAATCCTTCTCTGTCTGATTCGGACAGCGAGGAAGTACTACAAGATAAGGAAGAAACAGAAGAGATAGAAGAAGCAGAGAATAGCATAGAAGATTTACCGCCAAGAGTAAGAAAAAAAGGGTTTTTCAAGAGGCTGTTTAACTTATAATAGGATATAGAATTTAAAAAGTCTCTTTAATCAACTGGTCATTAAGATACTAACATTGATGTGAATTTTAAAGACCGATAATCAGAAAAGAAGCATACTAATGGATAGTCTTTATTTTAAAGATTGTTTTCATATTTGTGTCCGTTAGTATATTACCGTTTCCTATCATCATAGGTGATTTATTTCGATTCTTTTTTGACCTTGCTGTTCGCATAAATATTGTTGTGTTATTTGCCAACGTTTTAGTGATATATGTTATTTATAAAAAAATATTAAATTAAAAGGTTTGAAATACGTCTGATTTCAAACCTTTTTATAAATTAATTTATTCAATTGTAAGATTCACACCAGTTTTTGATTTACTGAAACCTTCATATTGAACTTATTTCTTTGCTTCTCGGTTCTAAATAGTATCTTCTATAAGATGCTGAAAACTTTGCCTTGGCATTTTTTGAACACGGCTGTCGTGTTTGGAATCTAGTATTCGCCAGTTATATAATTATTAACGCATTTCTTTTAGATGCAGCGTCGCGTTATCCGAAATTTTGAACAGTATTCATACGGATTCACTTTTATATTAAAAACTGATTTCTGCTCTTTTTCTCTTACGTATTTAATGAATCTTCCTTTAATTGTTCCACAGCTTACTCATAATAAAGATTCTTTCAATATTTCAGTTAACTCCGTCCGCAACTGTCTTCGATGTAATATTCTTAACTTCAGTTTAATGGTTTTAAAAAAGCAATCATCGATAACTCAGATTATCGTAATCATTTAAAACTGCCCTCATAATGCAGTGTGTTTCATATTCTAACGGTCGTCTATATCGTTTTCTTTGATATAATCCATCATTTCCTCGTCATCATATGTCTTATGGATAATTTCGTCACTTTCTGCTAAAACATAAGCAGGTGATTTATCAATTTCCAGTTCCGGAAATTCCTCTTCCGGATCACCTTGGGACTCTCTATTGTTTATAGCAGTAATGTGAACATCATCTTCTTCTGCTAAATCCCCTAAATCGAGTTTATCATCAATGGTATATAACACATGTTCTCCTTTGACACTTGTGCCAAGAGTAACATCTTCCTCTTCTTCCTCCAGATTGTTTTCGTTATGATTGGATTTATTTTGATTGTTATTGCCGGAACAAGCAGATAACAAAAGAACCGTTACTATAACAAGAAAAAAAGGTAAACGTTTCATATGAACTCCACCTTATGAATTGTTTTTTTCATTGTTTTCCTGATTGTCCTCGTCTTCATCTCCCGGATTTTCTTTTGATTCCAGATTGATTATTTTGCTAACAGCAGCATCTTCCTTTTCGAATTCTTCAGGGTCTGTGAACTCATCGAACATATAAAGTGCGTAAGTTCCTTCTTCATTGATTTCGTTATGAACACTGATACCTTCATCTATATTATTCAAAGATTCATCGGAATTTTCTGAGTAGTATATTAATATCATTGTATCTGACATGACAGAAAAAATAAAGTTCGTTTCAAATAAAGAGAACAACTTAGGAGATAAAAAGATATCCGAAATCACGAAAGAGGACATCCGCTTATTTTATGAAGAGAAGTCTAATTTAGGATATCAAGAAATCATACCGGGATGACTTCGTGAAAGTAATACGACCAACCTACAAATATTGCGAGTGTAAAGATATGACACCGAACAATCCTGCCCAAACGAACCTCCTTCAGAGTCCCTGGAGAGGAAGCAAATGAATGAGAAAGTGGGGGCAATATAAATGGATAATAAAATTGAAAAGCAAGATGTGTTGGATACTTTATCGAATCAAATGAACAACTATTCCGTAAAGCTAGCTCATTCAAATGCTCTTACCAAGAAACGAGAAAATTATATGAAGAATTAGAACAAGAATCAGAACAATTGCGTAACGAAAAGCATGCGCTTTGCTGCCAATAATAATTCAAATCATAATGTATTATTTTGTATAGTTTTGATTATGTACAGAGTACTTGATAAAGAAGACAGTAAAATGTTTTTAAAAGATCTTAAAATATTAATTACAGAAAATTCCAATGGGATAAATTTATCTAGAATTTGTTTTCCAGCTAATTGGTTTGATGTTGTTAGTAATGTAATATAGCAAATATGTTGATAAAAAAAGTTATTTTATTACCTGAACTATCTATAATTTTAAATATTGGTTTAAAAATTAATAGATGTTTACGTATAAGTGTTTATATTAGGTTTCCTCGTCTAATACAAACATTTTATTTTGGCCTTGAAATAGAACGTTCGTTCCCTTATAATGAAATGGAAAGGAGGGAACAATTGTGCGTAATTATATAATGAAATATGCAAAGATAACACTGAAACTGCAAATCATGTATATATCTGATAGTGGAAAAGTAACCAAACGAACGGTGCAACTTATCAAAATAAACAGCAGTACTTTCACAGCTTATTGCTTCATGCGTAAAGCGAGACGTACTTTTAAATTCAGTAACGTATTGGCCATTGTTCCTGTTTATGAAAGAGAAGTTGTATAATGGATGTCAACAATCGTGAGTCTATAAAGTAGACTTCTTTAATGCTACCGGAACATGTGGAAGAATTACAAAAAATATTTAATGAACCGGATAAGAAAAAACACCGTTGCTGAACGAGCAGAAGAAGGCAGTGTTCAACGTGAAGATCCAGGTGGCTTTGGAATACGACACAAAAATAAGAATAAAACATTATGTTAAAAATGATTATGCTGTGGAAGAAGGGTATCTGTGAGGGAAGGATATGCGAAGTGGAATTATTATCATGGAAGAAGTGAACATATACTTTGATAACATAGTGGATATAGAATTTGTGTAAATTAAAAAGGACGCCTAAACGTGGATTGTTTAGACGCCAATAAGAGAAAGTCTAGGTACCACCTAGTTATAACTAAGGGGGAATAACTAGGGATAGATAAAACGATACCTATAAAAGTAGTATACCAAATTGTGTCAATAATGTGAATAGTATTAATGATATAAAAAGATATATCAGTCGAAGTAGTTATAAATGATAGTTACATTTTTAAAACAATACAAAAATAGCGACTCTTACTTATTGTAAGAATCGCTACATGACAGTCTATGAAACTATGATTCCGAATGGGCTCGAACCATCGACCTCCGCCCTGTCAAGGCGGCGCTCTCCCAGCTGAGCTACGGAATCGTTGAAGGCTGATTGCTCAACCACATTTAACTATATAGAATTTCAGTCGTACTGTCAACAAAAAATAGGCAACTTTTCATTTGCAGAATTTTCAATTATAATAAAGGTAAGCCAGCTAATGATTTTAAATATGGATATATGGGGAGGAGACGAACAAATGCCGACAAGATTTAACTTAATGAAAGTAAATGAAGAAGCGTTCAACGTGCTCATGACCATGGATCAAGTCGCAAAAAGATCAACCATTGAACAAGGTCTTTTGGAATTGATCAAAATACGTGCTTCTCAAATAAATGGTTGTGCGTTTTGTATTGATTTGCACACGAAAGATGCAAGAAGGCTAGGGGAGACAGAACGGCGAATTTATGCGTTGAATGCTTGGAGGGGTTCCGGCTTTTTTACAGAAAGAGAGATGGTAGTCTTAGCATTTACAGAAGCAATGACGCTCATTCATGAAAACCAGATTTCAGATGATTTGTATACCGAATTAGAAAAGCATTTTACAGAAAAAGAAATTTCGACTTTAGTATTAGCGATTGTAAGTATTAATTCATTTAATCGAGCAATGATAGCTGCAAGAGCTTTTCCGGCTCAAGAAGAATAAAAATAGCAGTGACAGGCTGTTTTATGCAACTTGTCACTGCTTTGATATAATCCTGTCTTGTATTTACGTAACGAATTGTTTTAGTCCCTGCGGTTTCTGCTTACCTTCAAATTGAAACAGCAAATTTTTATAAGGGAAAAAGAATTCTCTCGTCTTTTTACCTGTATAAATGCACCTGGTATATTAAATTAAAGGTCAACGAATAAGCTTTTATTCTTCATATTCTACTTCAGATCCGTCATCAAAAGTGATTTCGACTTCGATTTCATCATAATCGTCTTCTAAATCAAAGGCATTTAGAAATTCCTCATACACTTCATTTTCATTTGAATCAGGATTGATATCAACATTTTTAACCAAATCATAAATATGGTTGAATGCTTCATCACCCTTCAGATTATTGTTATCAAGTTCGTCTTCCAGTTCTGCTTCGTATGCACCGGAGGAACTTTTTTCAATTTCTGCTTCGTATTCTCCATCGGCATATTCCACTTCTAATTCAAATTCAGTCATGCCAATGTCCTTCATTTTTTCTTCTTTTTCATCGTCATTTGTTTCTGAATTGGAATTATTATCTTCCATACCTTCAGATACTGGTTGATTATTATTTGAGTCAGAATTATTGTTTGTAGAACCGCAGGCACCCAACGCCAGTATAAAAGCTATGCATAAAAAAGCGACACCAATTTTTTTCATACTCATTCCTCCTTTAATGTTTAACTGTAATAGACGAATCTTCATGATTATAGTGTAAACAAAACAATCATGCAAGGGAGAAGGTTGCTCAATCTTTTATTAACAGATTATTATTACGGTTTATTCTGTTAAAGCGCAAAATAGAGTGGATTTTGTCTTCATAGGATATGATAATACATCTTCTAGAGGAAGACAGGGGAAACAAACGTCAAAATTGAACACTTTTCCTTGGAAATTATGTTTTAAATAAAAAATGAAGCCTCTGAAATAAAAGATCTTCTGGAATAAATGGAAGAACAGCATTACGAAATTGTATCAGAAATGGATTTTCCCACTGGGCCGCTTTTCCGATTTGTCTTGATAGTTGGATGACTTTCTTAGTTTTCGCAACACGCTTTTTATTATATGTTTCTAAAATTTCGTCCATCATCTTCGCATGTATCCAGGCATTCGCTAATACATAAGCGTCTTCTATTGCTTGTCCTGCTCCTTGCCCCATATTAGGACTCGTCGCATGTGCAGCATCGCCAAGCAGGATAATTCGGTGGTAGACAAAAGCAGAAAGGGGTTGAATATCATAAATATCGTGATGTAAAAATGAATCAGGCTGCACCTCTTGAATAAGCCGTCGGACAGGTGAAGGGAAATGCTGGAAGAGGTTAGCTACCCCTGAAGGAGACAAACTTGCCAAATATTCATCCCTTTCTTGTGCATTTACGCAAGCGAACCAATATACTTCATCATTCTTTAAAGGAGCCCAGCCAAATCTTCCATGTTGCGACCAAGCTTCTTGACCAATATGATAGGGAACATCTCCTTTATTTATACTTGTACCGCGATAACAAGTATAATGTTGAAAACGGGGACCGCTATCGGGAACGAGTTGTTGACGAAACACTGAGTGAATGCCATCTGCAGCGATCGCATAATCGAAGCACTCGACTGACGAATGATTGAAGATGACTTCTACACTATCAGCTTCTTGTTTAAAATTGGTTACACGTCTATTAAATTGAATCGTACCAGGTTTTAAATAATCAAATAATGCTTGATGCAAAGCTGCTCGCTGGATGGTGATGGTTTCTTCACCAAATAAGGTTTGTAACTTTGAAAAATCAATCTTGTTCATTACAGTTAAGTTTGCGTTTAACAAGCGTTGTTCATGCAGTGACATGCCTGCTTTTTTGATTCTATCACTGACACCCATCTTATCAAGGGCAAGCATAGCATTACTGCCTAACCCAATACCAGCGCCTACAGGTTGAAATGTTTCTGTCTTTTCAAATACGCTGACATCTACACCTGATTTTTGGAGAAATAAAGCGGTTGTTATCCCACCGATACCTGCTCCAATAATTCCGATTCTCATCTGGTCATACTCCTTATAATTCATTCACATTGAGTTCTCCCCGTCATTGCTTTTTCTCACGATAAAACTCATATGTCTGCCTGTTTTTTTGTCTTCTCTGTATGAAAAATGTTCCTCACTTTGAAAGGTGCAAGTCGGGTCCTTTAAAATATTTTCTTCTTTAATTCCTTGTAACTTGCATTGTTTTTCAACCACCGCCTGGTTATCAATATGGTATTTTCCAGTTGCAGTATTAAAAGAACTGTAATGATCTGCATATTGTAAATCTTGGAATTGTTTGTATACATCTTCGTCCACCTCGAATTTAGTTTGACTTAACGAAGGGCCGAAAATAACATGAATGTCTTCAGGTGCATTGTTTTCATTTTGGATGAGCTGCTTAAGTATTTTAGGCGTAATTTCTTTCACTGTTCCTTGCCATCCTGAATGAATAGCCGCAATTAAACCAGTGACCTCGTTATATAAAAGAACGGGAACACAATCAGCTGTTAAACTGGAAAGCACTACATCTGTTTCGTAGGTATAAAGCGCATCTGTATCTGCAATAGCGTTCTCCATTGAAAAAGCACCTTTACCACTATCGGCTTTTGTTACAAGTTGAAAATGATTTGTATGTGTCTGATGAGCGAAAACAAAGTGATGGAGGGGTAATTGCATATACTGAGCGACAGACTCTCTGTTTTCGATGACCGCATCTTTATCTTGTGCGACATGCAGCCCCATATTATTTTCTTCTTTGCGTGTAGAATTACGTAAAGTAGTAGCAGCAAATAAATTATTTTTATTTAAAAAGGTGCTTAAAGCCATTGTATCATCCTACTCCTTATTGTATTGTTAAGTATAGCTTACCATATTTTCTTGGAAAGAATAAATAAAAGAAGGAGGCAAAATGCATGCGTTCTCGCGTTATTATTGGCTTATTATTTATAATTTTAGGTGTTGGTTTTCTATTAGAAAAGCTTGATGTGGTAGATTTTACGGATATGTTGTCTGATTGGTGGGCGCTTATATTTGTTTTAATCGGTCTTGTGCAACTTTTAAAACGTCAACGAGGTTCCGCATTACCTGGTTTGTTTTTTATAGTATTAGGGGTTGTTTTACTGGGCAAGAAAGTGGCTAATATAAACGTATTGGAATACTTTTGGCCAATTCTGATTATTGTACTTGGCTTTTTATTTGTTTTTAGAAAAAGAAAAGACCGGCGTCCTGGCTGGAAGACGCAAGTAGCATCAAAGGATATTTTGAAAAATACATCTGTATTTTCCGGAAGCGATATTCGCAGTAATTCTAAAAGGTTCGAAGGAGGGGAAGTAACTGCGGTATTCGGGGGTGCAAAAATTGACTTACGCGAGGCAAAATTAGTAGAACACGGAGCTCATCTGGAACTTAATGTCGTGTTTGGCGGTATTACATTAATTGTGCCGACAGATGTGCAGATAGAAGCTTCTGGCACTCCTTTATTTGGAGGCTGGGAGGACAAAACAAGCAACCAATATAAAAAAGCAGAAGAAAAAGTTTCTACACTCCATATTACCTGTAACCCGTTGTTTGGCGGTATCGAAATTAAAAATTAATTTGTTGGAATCATAAAACCCCTCTGCTTCGAAGCAGAGGGGTTTCGTTTATTGTTCCCGTGGGTTTACAATATAGCTCCATTGATCTGTATCTGTTAAATCTTCAGAGGCGACTTTAATATCGCCGCCTAAGTAGATATCGCGGTCTTGAATGGCGATGACCATTGCTTGAAACACAGGGTCAGAATCATTTTTTTGATATACATCACCGATTTTAGGCTCTCTCAAATCAGGATGAAGCGGGCCTTCATCATCAGCTGTTTCGATAATGCTGCCGTCTGTTTCCGGATGCTGTTTGTCAATTTTAGTTGCGTCATCTAATAAACCAACTGTCATGGTCCAATATTCATTATGTTTAATTCCGTTCGATTTGTTACTGATAACTCCATTATCTTCTAAAGAGGTCACCAGTTCAATCGCATGTAAATGATGGTGGTCCAGAGAATCAGGCTTCGGATTGATGACAAGTATATAATCACCAATTTTAGCACGGATGTTTTTATCCAATGTGTAACGCTGGTGGTTCACAATGAAACTGTCCAAATGCTTTGGCAGGTAATACGTTATATCTTTTGCCTGTACAATCTCCTGTTCTAAATCTGAGAGTCGAATCAGATGAACCGAATGTTTAAAAAAAGGTTTAACGGAATACACTTTATGGAGCTGATTTTTATAATAGACAAATTGTCCTTTTCTGACATTAATTAAATTCATTTAATAAATCCTCCTCCAGCTGCAAGTCTATGTTTTTAATTATATTAGACAGATATACACTCTGTAACCTAATATACAAGGAAATAAGTCTTTTTGTCAACTATGGATAGAACGAATTTACAATATATTTTTGTCAAACTCCCTAATATAAACAGAATATGGGAAGATTAACTTTTTTGATGTTTTTTGTATTCCATTTTGCCGGCTAAAAATTTACTGTGAATATGTTATACTTAATACAGTATAGTTACTAAGGAGGAAATTATAGTGAGAAAAATATTAGTGGCTTATGATGGCTCAGAATTAAGTCAAAAAGCAGTGAAAGAAGCAGAGCGGCAGATGGCGAGAAATAAAGAAACCGAACTGCATTTATTGTCTGTTGCTGAAATTTCAGGACCAAGTACCAGTGCGATGATGCAGGAGAATATTACAAATGAACAGGTTGAGAAAATCCAACATCAATTGAATCAATTGAAAGAGTCCATTACAGAAGAAAATACGGATGTTGTAACGAAAGTAATTATCGCAAAAGGAAAAGAAAATCCAGGTAAAAGTATCTGTAAATATGCTGATTATAATGAAATTGATATGATCGTTGTCGGCAGTCGCGGTTTAGGAAATGTAAAAGGATTATTCCTCGGCAGTGTCAGCAATAATATCGTACAAAATTCAACTTCCCCCGTCACTGTTGTGAAGTAAAGGCTGTGCGCTTGTTACACATTAACAACGATCTAAAGTAACCTATAACTTATTTGAGATGCAGCGCATCGATTGTAACACATACTTTATCTTTCGTTTTACATCAAGGTTTTATTCATCACATAAAAAAAGAGACCGTAATAAACGGTCTCTTTTCATATTTACGGGTAGTATTAATATTCTTCATCATCAGGATTTGGTAGAATTTTGTTGAATTCGTCCCGCTTTTTCTGAAGGTCTGCCCGTTGTTTAGTTCGGTATTCACTTCCTTGTTCCCGCTCTTTTTCTTCCATTGTTAAAATAGAATGTTCGCTTCTTAAAGCTTTTACAAGCGAGATACACATACCAATCATAATAAACGCGAATGGGAAAGCTGCTATCAACATAGCCATTTCCAGAGCGTCTAATCCGCCGGACCATAGTAGAACGGCAGCAATTGCAGCAAGGATAACTCCCCAGATTACTTTTACCTTTGTAGTCGGGTTTAGTTTACCGCCTGTTGTCAGCATAGCCAGCACAAACGTACCGGAGTCGGCTGATGTTATAAAGAAAGAAGAAATCAGGATAACTGCAATTCCAATAATAACTGCGGACATAGGAGACGATTCAAGGAAACCAAAGAGGGCAACTTCCTCTCCTAGTTCCTCCATTAATTCATAGATACTTCCGCCTTCAGATATATCCATGTTAATACCTGCGACGCCAAAAACAGAGAACCAGAAGGCACTGAATATAACTGGAACTGCCGTAACCCCGATGATAAACTCCCGAATGGTTCTTCCGCGGGAAACTCTGGCGATGAAAGTCCCAACAAAAGGAGACCAGCCAATCCACCAGGACCAGTAGAAAAGGGTCCAACTATTTAAAAATTCCCTGTCCCCGACGAATGCATTCATATTAAATGTCAAACTTGGCAAGTTCTGTATGTAACTGCCTAGTGTGGTGGAGAATGATTCCATCATTTCGACGGTCGATCCGATGGAGAATATAAACAGCATTAAAGCAACGGCAAGTACAATATTTGCCCAGCTCAGGTACCGTATTCCTCTATCTACACCTGTTGTAGCAGAGAGCATAAATAACACAGTAACAATAGCAATGACTATTAAATTGGTAGTCAAGGTGTCAGGAATTCCATCAAATGTGAAACTTAACCCTGACGTAATTTGTTTTGCTCCAAGTCCAAGCGAAGTTGCAATACCAAAGACTGTAGCGAATACAGCCAATGTATCAATTGCTCCTCCCCAAGCTCCTTTAGATCTGTCGCCGATTAATGGTGCAAAGGCCGAACTGATTAAAGCAGGTGCTTGATGACGGAATTTAAAATAAGCCAGTGTTAAAGCGACAATCGCATACGTCGCCCATGGGTGGAATCCCCAATGGAACAGCGTGTTTGTCATGGCTTCCTGTTCTGCCCCTTTTGTCTGAGGGTCAGCAGTAGAAGGATCATAATAGTGCGATAAAGGTTCGGTGACACCATAGAACACTAGTCCAACTCCCATCCCTGCAGTAAACAAGAATGCAAACCAGGTAAAGTAACTGTAGTCTGGCTCATCATCAGGTGCTCCCAGTTTTATATCACCTAAGGGACTGAGAACTAAAAATAAAGAAAGTAAGACAAACCCTGTTGTGACAAATAAATAAAACCAGCCGAATTTGTCCGAGATAAATCCATCAACAACTCCCAACACAGCTTCCACATTATTTGGGAAAATGGCTCCCCAGATAATAAATACAAGCACTAAACTCATCGATATCCAAAAAATGGGCGTAATTGTTTTATTTTTGATTGTTAAAACCTCCTTGATTCTTTTATATATTTTTGTAAACTATTCAATTTTATACCACACTTTTACAACTTTAAACAAAAAGCTTTATAAATCCGATTAATGAGGCATATATGTATGGGAATAATGAAAAACTTTCTTTATTACGCTCCAAATGATGGTTTTGATTCCAGACAATGACAAAACGCATACTTTTTATCTTAACATGTAAATTAAAAATGTAAAGATTCTTCGTTTTAAATCGCTGAAATTTGCAGAAAGTATACTCTTTTGAAAGGGTTTTGCTTCATCATTTGGTGTTGCAGTAATATAAAAAAGCATGAAACCAAAATGTAGCTATGATTTCATGCTTTTTTTATTTTAAAATACTTATGCATTCGTTTCTGAAAATTCATCTGCATGACGAATCAGATAATCAAAAGCACTTAGCGATGCAGTGGCTCCATCTCCCATGGAAATAATGATTTGTTTAAAGGCAGAATCTGTACAATCCCCTGCCGCAAACACGCCAGGAACGTTTGTTGCACCACGACGGTCGACAACAATTTCGCCTGATTTTGTTTTTTCAACCGCATCTCCCAGCCATTCCGTATTAGGGACTAAGCCGATTTGAACAAAAACCCCTTCTAATTCAATATGGTGTTCTTCATTCGTGTTGCGATCGATATAGGTAATACCGTTCACATTATCTTCACCAGTAATTTCCGTTGTTTGTGCATCTGTAATGACAGTGACATTATTTAAACTGCGAAGACGATCTTGTAAGACAGAATCAGCACCTAACTGAGAACCGAATTCTAATACAGTGACATGTTCGACGAGGCCGGCAAGGTCAATAGCTGCTTCTACACCGGAGTTACCTCCGCCGATGACAGAAACTCGCTTGCCTTCAAATAATGGTCCGTCACAATGTGGACAATAAGCGACACCTTTATTACGGAATTCTTCTTCGCCGGGAACCCCGACTTTACGCCAACGGGCTCCTGTCGAAAGAATCACAGATTTACTTTTTAATACGGCGCCGTTTTCTAACTCAAGTTCGACAAAATCTTTTTTCTCTAAACGAGTTGCACGTTGAAGATTCATGACATCTACATTGTAATCTTTGACGTGATCTTCCAGATTTTTTCCTAACTGAGGACCTTTGGTACTTTTGATACTGACAAAGTTTTCAATAGCAGCAGTATCCAAGACTTGGCCGCCTACTCGCTCAGAAACGACGCCTGTACGGATGCCTTTTCGAGCGGCATAAATGGCTGCACTTGCTCCGCCAGGTCCGCCGCCGACAACGAGAACATCAAAGGGATCTTTATTTTCAAATTCAGAAGCATCCGGTGCGCTGCCTAATTTTGCGAGGATTTCTTCTACTTCCATTCGTCCCCCGCCGAATTCTTCTCCATTTAAATGAACGGTTGGAACGGCCATGATATTTTTCGTTTCTACTTCTTCTTTGAAAGCTGCTCCGTCCACCATCGTATGGGTGATATTCGGATTAAGCACACTCATAATATTCAGCGCTTGTACTACGACAGGGCAGTTATCACAAGTTAAGCTTACGTACGTTTCAAAATGGTGAGGGGAATCGATGTTTTTAATTTGTTCGATAATATCCTCTTCTACTTTAGGCGCACGGCCGCTTACTTGCAATAAAGCTAACACTAAGGAGGTGAATTCATGACCGAGAGGAACACCTGCAAAGGTAATGCCAGTATTTTCATCTGGTCGGTTCACGCTAAAGCTAGGTGTTCTGTCCAACACAGTATGCTCTACCTTAATTTTATCCGACATTGAAGCCAGTTCGTCGACTAAAGCAATCATGTTGGTGGACGTTTCATCCGAATTGGAACTTACTTTTAAAATAATTTCATTCTCAAGCAGCTCAAGATATTGAGCCAATTGAGCTTTCATATCTGCATCTAACATGATCAAAGCACTCCTTAAATTTTACCAACTAGATCGAGGCTTGGTTTAAGTGTTTCAGAACCTTCTTCCCACTTAGCAGGGCAAACTTCACCAGGATTGTTTCGTACATATTGTGCAGCTTTTACTTTGCTGATCAAAGTACTCGCGTCACGGCCAATCCCATCTGCGTTAATTTCAGCCGCTTGTACAATTCCATCTGGATCAATGATAAAAGTGCCGCGCTGTGCTAATCCTTTGTCTTCGTCTAAAACGTCAAAGTTACGGGAAATCGTTTGAGAAGGATCGCCAATCATTGTATATTCAATTGAACTAATAGCATCTGAATGGTCATGCCAAGCTTTGTGAACAAAGTGAGTATCAGTTGATACGGAATACACTTCTGCTCCTAAGTCTTTTAATGCTGCATATTGGTTTTGTAAATCTTCTAATTCTGTTGGACAAACAAAAGAGAAATCAGCTGGATAGAAACAAACAATGTTCCATTTCCCTTTTAAATCTTCATCTGATACATTAATGAACTCCCCATTTTGAGGGTTGTAAGCCTCTGCTGTGAAACTTTCCAATTCTTTACCTATTAATGACATCTACATCTTCCTCCTAAATAGTATATTGAAAATCTATGTTATAGTTTGGAGACCTTTTCTCAAACTATAATTATTCTAATTACATACTCATTATTATATATATCATTTGCTTTGTCAATCTTTCCAGTCTTTTGTCATACAGAGTTCATAATTACACTCATTTAAACTATTACAGTAGAATTGTACATTGTTTAAACTTGTAAACGCTTTCTTCATCGTATTATCAATTGTAATACATTTTTCGCAATTAGAGGGGGAGTGAAGGACCATTTTTTTGAGGCATAAAAAAGAAGCTAACTTCTCTTTTTATAAAGAAGTTAACTTTTTTCTCGAAACTTAAGTTCTTCGTTAGCTATGTTTGTCTTGAAAAGATTTCATAAAGTCACGAAGTGCTATACAAGTATCTACTGGTACCGCGTTATAGCAGGAAGCACGGCATCCACCGATAGAACGATGACCATTCAAACCAACAAAGCCATTGTCCTTTGCTTCTGTAAGAAAAGCTTGTTCTAATGCTTTCGATGGCAAATTGAATGTTATATTCATTAAAGATCGGCTTTCCGATGCGGCATGCCCTTTATAAAACCCTTTACTATGATCGATAGTGTCATAGATAAGTTGAGCTTTTTGTTCATTTCGCGCTGCAATGGCATCCAAACCACCCTCATCTTCTATCCAGTTTAGTACTTCGCCTAATATATATATACTAAATGTCGGTGGTGTATTAAAAAGTGAGTTTTTATCGGCATGTGTCCGGTAATCAAACATCGTAGGAATATTTGTATTATTGTTCTCAAGCAGATCATTCTTTACAATAACGGTAGTAACACCTGATGGTCCCAGATTTTTCTGAGCCCCGGCGTAAATGAAATCAAAATTGGATACGTCGATTGTTCTCGACATGATGTCACTCGACATATCGGCAATTAATGGAACATTTTTTGTTTCAGGAAAGGTCTGCCATTGCGTTCCGAAAATGGTATTGTTAGAAGTAAGATGGACGTAAGCATCATTTTGAAATTGTTCAAAGGCAGGCAACTCAGGGATATAAGAATATGTATCTTCCTTCGAACTTGCCAGTTCATAAGCTTCACCAAAAGGAGCAGTTTCTTTTAGTGCTTTCTCAGCCCATGACCCAGTCAAGACGTATCCGGCTTTCTTATCGGCCGGAAGAAAATTCATTGGGATGGTTGCAAACTGCGTACTGGCCCCGCCTTGCAAAAAGAGAATCGTATAATTATCCGGGATATTGTACAGGGTTTTAAGGCGTTGGATCGCATTGTTATGTATCGTTTCATATAAATCACTGCGGTGACTTAGTTCCATGACACTCATTCCGGATTCCTGGAAATTGATAAATTCATTTTGAGCTTTTTCCAAGACTGGAAGCGGTATAGCGGCAGGACCGGCATTAAAATTATAGGCATGATGGCTTGGACTATTCAATGTTTTCACTCCTCATATGTTAATATAAAAAGTATACAAGTTTTCCAAGGCTTTGTTAATCGTTTTGTTGTAAACTTTAAATAAATGATAGAGATTAGTGTGAAACAAACAGAATATATTTGATTATTTGAAAAGCGAGGTGTGAGATGCAGTTTATTTTAGAGTATCAGTGGCAGCTGTTTATCATATTAGAAAGCTTGTCCTGGATGATGCTGCTTTTCTTTGGTGGAGTTCGCTATTGGTTTGGAAAGCGCAAGATTAGTGCTTTTTTTCTCGCATTATTTATTATTTTACTTGCTTTAGAAGGAGTTTTGGCATTAGCTGTCTACAATGAAACAGGTGAAATATCACAGTTTCATATTATTATTATTATTATTTTTCTACTTTACGCGTGTACATTTGGCATTGTTGATTTTTTGAAATTAGATCGATGGATGCGATGGAAAATAGGGGGCTGGCGTCAGATTGATATGCTGTCTGATAAGGATAGACGGCTGATTGCCAAACAACAAAATCCAGCATATATTGCTAAAAAGTTTCGTATTTCTTCACTGATTCATACGATTATTTTTTTAACAGTTCAAATTGGTTTTTGGTTGGACGGTACAGGAAGTTTTCATGCGATGATTCCCTATTTGACAGACTGGGATTGGGTAGGCACAGAAGACCTAAGATTAACTCCATACAGAAGTGAAGCATTATATAATGGGTCAATGATTTGGGGAATAGTGTTCGCCATTGATTTCATTTGGTCATGGTCCTATACGTTATTTCCTGCAAAACAGAAGAAATGACAGGTTGTTTCAAATTTAAAAAACATTGAAAAGGAGCAGAAGATGAGGATATTTCATACAGCAGATTGGCATTTAGGTAAACTGGTACAAGGAGTCTATATGACAGAAGATCAGGCAGATGTACTAGCCGCTTTTATAGAAGAAATAAAAAAAGAACAGCCGGATGCCGTACTGATTGCCGGGGATTTATATGATAGAGCGATTCCGCCAACAGAAGCGGTGACTCTGTTGAACCAAACGTTGGATGAGATTGTATTGAAATTGAATATACCAGTTTTGGCGATAGCGGGGAACCACGACAGCCCGAGCCGATTACATTTCGGGAGCAGTATGATGCAGCAGCAAGGATTTTATATAGCTGGCGAAATGAAGCAAGAAATAGAAGAAGTTATTCTGGAAGATGAAGCTGGTGACGTTCATTTTCATTTAGTTCCTTATAGCGACCCGGCTAAGGTGGCTTATCTGTTTCAGGATGGATCGATAAAGTCACATCAACAAGCGACTGAAGCTATTGTCGAACATATTGAACAGAAAAAAGCAACTAATGCACGGCATGTATACATGGGCCATGCATTTGTCACGCCTTCTGGAGAAGTGGAAGAAAATACTAGTGAATCGGAACGTCCTTTAGCCATTGGAGGAGCTGAACAAGTCGATGCACATTTATTTGCGGCTTTTGATTATGTCGCCTTAGGTCATCTCCACCAGGCACATTATGTTTTACACCACCATATTCGGTATGCCGGATCACTTTTAAAATATTCGTTGTCAGAAGCGGGCCATCAAAAAGGTTACTATGTGGTCGACTTAGCTGGCGATGGAGAAGTGAATATAGAAAAAAGGTTGTTTTCTCCAACGCGGGATTTACGTCATGTAGAAGGGTTGTTAGCAGATATACTAAGGCTGGAGAGAAGCGATGATTACGTTTTCGTCACATTGCTTGATGAAACACCTGTTTTATCACCAATGGAAAAAATTCGCAGTGTTTTTCCGAATGTGATGCATGTAGAAAGAAAACTTGATGCAGTGCTGAACAACCATCAAGAAAGCGGTGCGATTAGCAAGTCAAAGCAACAATTGTCTCAACAAGAACTATTCGAAGGATTTTATAAAGAAATAAAAGGGATAGAACCTGATGAGAAAACGGAGCAGATTTTTCAGGAAGTGTTAGCTGATTTGTTAAAAGAGGAACAGGAGAGGTAGGACTTAAATAAAAAAGAGGTAGATGTGACATGAAACCAATAAAAATAGTAATGACAGCATTTGGTGCCTATAAAGAGAAGGAAGAGATTGATTTTAACGATTTGAATGGCAATCGCTTGTTTGTAATTTCAGGAAATACAGGTGCTGGGAAAACGACTATATTTGATGCTATTTGTTTCGCTTTATACGGGAGTGCCAGCGGGGCTGACCGCGAGAACAGTCAAATGCTGCGCAGTCATTTTGCAACAGATGAGATGCACACTTCTGTAGATTTTACTTTTCAATTAAAGAATCGAACCTATCGCGTTTTCCGGCAATTAGCTCATCAAAAAGCAGGAAACAAATCAAAAACAGGGGATAAAAATGAGTTGTATGAGTGGACAGATAACGGATTTATCTCGATAGTTGATCGACAAATCAACACAGAAGTGAATCAAAAGGTGGAAGAGCTCGTCGGGTTAACCGAAAATCAGTTTAAACAAATAATTATGTTGCCACAAGGGGAATTCCGAAAGCTTTTAACATCAGATACCGAAAATAAAGAAGCTATACTGCGACGGTTATTTGAAACAGAACGCTATCAAGCAATGCATCAGAACATGAAAGAAAAAATTGATACAAAGAAAGAAGAACTGAATGCGTCGAAACAACGCTTATCCTATTACATAGAATCGATTGAAAATCAGCTGCCAAAGCGGGAAGACTCTGCTATCTATGAGGTTTTACAATATGATTCTCCTTCTGCTCTCCAAGTAATCAAAGCATTAGAAGACGAGCAAGTCTATTTTCAGAAGAAAAATCAAGAAATCGAAATAAATTATCACCAAGCATCGCAGGCTTATAACAAAAAGCAAGAGGAGTACCGAAAAGCGAAAACGTTGAACGACAAGTTCGTCGAATTGGATTCGTATAAAAAGGAATACAAAGAGATGCTTCAACAAGCAGAGAAGTTTAAAACGTATGAAACCCATTTGCAACAGGCAGAAAAGGCAAATCAAATACGTCCTTACGAAGAACAGGTCCGTGAACGTCAAAAAGAATTAAAAGATAACGCGAATCAATTAAGTCGAGTACAGCAAACAGTGCAACAAGCTAAACAGCAGTATGATGAAGCAGAAAAACAGTACGATATGTTGAAGGCTAAAGAAACAGAACGGGCAGACCGCCAATTGAGTATCAAACAATATGAAGAATACTTGCCCATTGTTCAAGAAATAGAAACAATGAAAAAAAGGATAAATACCGAAGCGGCTGCTTTAAAAACAACGTCTCAACATATGCAAAAGCTAACAGAAGAAATAACCGCAGCGCAGCAGATGATGAAAGAAAAAAAAGAAACCATCAAGCAGCAAGAATCTTTAGTGGACAGTCTTCCGGAAAAGCAGCAAAAAGTTTTGAATTTGCAAAATCAGTATAAAGCAATTAAAAAAGTTTTGGATACAAAGGAAGCAATGGAGAAAACACAGCAGCACATGAAAACTGCTGAAAAGCATTATAAGGAAATCGAAATCCAATATAAAGAAAAAGAAGCCATCTGGTTAAATCATCAAGCGGTTGTGCTTGCTGAACAGTTATCAGTTGGAGAATCTTGTCCTGTTTGTGGAAGTGACCATCATCCCTATCTTGCAACAAAAACAGAGGGGGCTGTTACGAAAGAAGCACTAGAAAATTTAAAGCAGGAAACAAATGAACGCTTTAAACACTTCACGCTAACGCAATCCGATTATGCAAGCAGTCAAAACCAGTATAAACAAGCAAACGAAGCATTAGCAGAAGAAAATTTAAATACAGCAGTAACTGCACGAACGTTAGAAGCTGTTTTCGAGCAAGGTACAGAAGTTCGGCAACAGATAGAAAAAATAAAAAACGTTCAAACGACGCGAAACAAAGAGAAGGAAAATGTGGAGCAGCTCGAACAGCAGCTGGAAAAACAAATGAAAGAGAAAGAAGATTTGATTCAAACTTACTATAAACAACATGAGGAGTATACACGGCGTCAAGCTGCTTATGAAGAGAAATGGAATCGGGTTCCCAAAGAGCTGCAAGATATAAACGAGTTGGAACAAACCATCAACAACATGAAGAAGATAGCTCAAGAAGAAGAAGAAGCTTGGCGGCTTGCTGAAAAGCAATTAAAAGAAAAAGAGGCTGCGGTTACAAAAGCAGAGACAACGCTCTATCATACAAAAGAACAGCAAAGCAAAATCCAAGCAAACGCCGAACAAGCGAAACAAACATTTCAACAGGAATTACAAAAAGCTCAATTTACATCTGCCGAAGTGTATGAAGCTGCTAAAATGAGTACGGAAGAATTTGATAAGCGAAAAGAAGAGCTTATGCAGTATCAAAAGAAAACAGCAACTTTAGAGGAACAAATAAAAGAATTGACAACGACTTTGGAAAGCAAAGAAAGAATAGATGTTAAAGCTGTTGAGAATGCCTTGCAAGAAAGTAAAGAAATGTACGAAAGAGCATTAAAAAAATGGGAACAAATCAAATCAGTATTGAAAAATCTCCATCAGCTAATGAAAGATATAAAAGATACAGAAACAGCTTCTGCAGCACTTGAAAAAGACGTTGTGAAATGGATAGAAGTATATGATATGATTCGAGGACAAAATGCAAAAAAAATATCTTTCGAACGCTATTTGCAAATTGATTATTTGGATCAAATCATCTATGCTGCGAACGAACGTTTCAAACAATTAATGAACGGACAGTTTTATTTGTTGCGCAGTGAAAAACAAGAAGCTTATGGAAAACAAAGTGGTTTAACTATTGACGTCTTTGACGGATATACCGGGCAAACTCGTGATGTAAAGACGTTATCTGGTGGAGAGAAGTTTATTGCTTCGCTTTGTTTGGCTTTAGGGATGTCAGATGTCATTCAGAGTCACCAAGGCAATATTTCTATTGAAACGATGTTTATTGATGAAGGGTTCGGCTCATTGGATGAAGAGTCTTTATATAAATCGATTGACGCGCTCATTGAAATTCAAAAAACGGGACGTATGATTGGTGTTATTTCGCATGTGCAAGATTTGAAGTCTATCTTTCCTGCGATGCTGCACGTTACAAAATCAAAAGAAGGGGTCAGTCAAACTCGTTTTATGGTAAATTAAATGTTTGACTCATAGGCTCAAATGTACTTAAAAAGCACTTCAATTTGATTTTTGTCTTACAAAAAGAGATGGATATGTTATACTGATTTTTGTTATACAGTAATGCAACGTTAAGAACCCACGAAGATGTTTCGTTGCAGGTTAAGGCATAGGATAAGACAGCTGTTTTTTCTGATTCAAAATTCAGGGAAAGTTCCGACGGAGATAGAGACCAGTCGGAACTTTTCTCTTGTGATAAGGGGAGGAAAAGGAAGTGAAAACATTGACTTCAAAACAATCAGTATTTCGTGATTATGCCTCAATGGTTATTGGCGCTACCTTTGTTGGTCTGGCATTTAACATGTTTTTATTACCAGCGCGACTGGCAGCAGGTGGAGTTTCTGGTATTAGTACCATCTTGTTTGAATTGTACGCTTGGAACCCTGCATATGTGCAATGGCTGTTTAATATACCGATTTTTATCATCGGATATGTCACTTTAGGCAGGAGTTTCAGTTTGAAATCAATTGTAGGAACCGTATTTGTGCCCTTAGTTATTTGGCTGACAGAAGGTATGCCATTTGCAATTGATAACCCGCTGCTTGCAGCGATTTACGGGGGTATCATGCTAGGTGTTGGCCTAGGAACCGTATATCGCGGAGGAGGATCGACAGGAGGACTTGCTACGGTCGGTCAAATGATTAAAAAATATACGGGGCTATCGAGCGGCTATTCTCAATTGTTGGCGGATGGATGTGTCGTAGTGGCCTCCGCATTCGTATTTGACTTAGAACTTGCGTTGTTTGCGATGATGGCTATCTTTGTATCCAGTAAAGTCATTGACTTTGTTCAATTACAATCTTCTGATTCGAAACTGATCTTGATTTTCACAGAGAAAGAACAAGAAATCAATCAGGTTATTCAGGGAGAGGTTAACCGGGGCATTACGAAAGTAAATACAATTGGTGGGTTCAGCAATACGGAAAAGACAATGCTGCTGTGTGTCGTCGAGCAGCCGGAAGCTATTTACATTAAAAAATTATTACAAGAGAAAGATCCAGCATCATTTGTCGTCTTTTTAAATGCATCTGAAGTATTAGGACGAGGTTTTTCATTAGCCCAATCCTATAAAACCAAAAGCTGATGTTAGGGTTGCAGCAGTTTATAGTCACTTACCCTATTCCAAAATGGTTTAAATTTCTTCGAAAAGGATATAGATAACCAAATAAAAAAAGACAAATTAAGAATAATTTTGGTTAGGGAGGGATTCCATGAACAGCATGACCGTCTTATTTGTCATCGGACTTTGTGTGATGGTTTTTGAGATTTTTATTATCTTGAAACAACAGCTTCAAGAACCAAATGAAAAAATTAGAGAAAGACTGACGCAATTAGAAAAGGAATCACAAGAATTGGAATAATGCAGAGAGCTTCCGCCTACTTTTTCGAAAGTTTTCAAAGATAAGTATGTTTGCAGAATAAGTAAAGTAAAAAAACTCATTAAAAGTATAACTACAACGCCAAATGGTAGAGTTTAAAATAGGTGATTCAACCATATGAACTAAAAACGGAGAGCTTTTTAAAGAGCTCTCCGTTTTTAACTGCAGTTATAGAAAAAAGCTGGCTTAAGCGGCGTGATTATCTTTCCCATACTTCTTCATTCAATAATTCACCAGGTTTTTCTCCGCGCAAGCCTATTAATAGATTTTTTACAGCAAGCTTGGACATTTTTAATTCTGTTGCATATGTTGAAGATCCAACGTGAGGGGTAACTACCACATTATGCATGTTCAGGAGCGGATTATCCTGAACAACAGGTTCTGGATCAAAGACGTCTAATCCGGCAGCACGAATTTCACCATTTTGTAAAGCGGCGATTAAATCTTCCTCTACTACATTTTGACCTCTGGATACGTTAATAAAAATACTCGTTTCTTTCATTAATGAAAATTCTCGTTCTCCAATCATCCCTTTTGTAGAGGGTGTGAGAGGGATCATTAGAACAACAAAGTCCGCTTTTTGTAACAAATCATCTAAAGAGCAGTATGTTGCCCCGAATTTTTCTTCCGCAGCTGGTTTTTTGGATCTTGTATGGTAAAGGATGTCCATATGAAAACCATGGTGAGCACGGTGAGCAATTTCTTCGCCAATTCTTCCCATTCCAATGATGCCGAGAGTTTTATGGTGCACGTCCCAGCCATACAGTTCAGCAGGCAAATCTTCTTGCCATTTACCAGTTTTCACGTATTGATCCATTTCAGGAATGCGTCTTGAAGTAGCTAAGATGAGTGAAAAAGCTAAATCTGCCACAGTGTCATTTAAGACATCAGGGGTATTTGTTGCCATTACGCCACGTTTAGTCATTTCTTCTAAATCAAGATTATTATGTCCTACAGAAACATTACTAACGATTTTTAACTGAGGTGCTGCTTGTAAAAGTTCTTTATTTACAGGCAGACCAAGACCAGTAATCCCCTCTGCATCTTGCAGTGCTTTTAAAAATTCAGGATTTTCCAAGGACGCATCTCCGATAAAAACATTTGTATCCGCTTCCTGCTGCAGTTCGTCCAATGCTTCTTTTTCCAAACGGTTGACGACTAATACTTTTTTATTCATAAAAATCCTCCTGTATAACACTTTAAGTATTCCTTTTTACTATGAAAATAAGATGATAACGGGAATAATTCATCTGTTTTCTTAAGTATAGCAATAAATGGTTAAAAAATCAGTTCAATTTGAAAAAATAGTGTTTACTATATATTGTGAATCGTACATGTTATAATGCACAAGGATGAAAAGAAATGATGATGAAAACGGAAAGAAGGGAGCTTTTTAATGGCACATTTACACATAACAGCATGGGTGATTGCGTTTATTTTACTTTTTATTGCATCTTCCATGTATCAAAGAGGAAGTCAAAAACCCGGCAAAATACTTCATATGATTGTGCGTCTAGATTATTTGCTTATCTTATACAGTGGCGGAAGCTTGTTTGGAGAGTACTTTAATTTTGGTCTCAGCGGAGAGGTCATTATTAAAGTATTAGCTGGAATATGGACTATCGTTTCCATTGAAATGATTTTAGTTAAAAACAGTAAAGAAAAATCAGCGAAAAGCTGGTGGATTCAATTTGTTATTGCTGCAATCATTGCAATTGCTCTTGGGTTTGGTCGTTTGCCACTAGGAATATTACCGTAAGAAAAGCTATCCGTTATTCGGATAGCTTTTCCCATGTTTCACGACACTTCTGAAAATATTGAGTAGAAAGAGATGGAATACAAATGAAAAAAAGGATTTCTATTATTTTTGGACTAGGAATGTTGCTGTCTATCTTTTCGGTCCCTAATATATCTACAGCGCAAGATGAAAGCGGGGAGGAAAGATCCATCGAGGATGAGGTTGTGTACAATATTTTAGTAGACCGCTATAATAATGGACGACAAGCGCCCAGTGAGCAAGTGGATACCGACGACCCTTATACATACAATGGGGGGGATATCCAAGGAATTACGGATCGCTTGGAAGATATAGAAGAGGCCGGATTTACCTCCATTTCTATTTCGCCAATTATGGAAAATAAAGAAAAGAGCTATCATGGGTATTTGGTTGAAGATTATTTTTCAGTTGAAGAAGAATTTGGGGATATGGATGATTTGCACACATTGATTGAAGAAGCGCATGATAAAGATATACGAGTCATTTTGGAAATGGATCTGCATTATGTTGCTGAGACAAGTCCTTTGGTAGAAGAACATTCTTCCTGGTTTGAAGAAGTAGAGGAAGAAACCGTTCCAGCTACAGAATGGCTTGATGAAGCGAAGGCATTTGATGATTCGAAACAAGAAGTGCAAGAGTATATTAAGAAAATCGCTGATTTTTGGAAAGAGGAAGCCGATATCGATGGGTATAACATCCATGGTGCGGAACAAATGGATACAGATTTTTTAACGAGCTTAACAGAAAAATGGAAAAAAGATAATCCTGAATTCTATATTCTGGCAACGTCCTTGGATGAGAAAGAAGATATGGATGACTTACAGGATATCGAAGCAATTGACGCGGTCAGTAACATCGATATGTTAGAAGCATTTAATGATACGTTAACCAAGCCTGATCAGCCGATATCCGATTTATACGAAACCTGGGAATCGTCCGATAACGATAAAAGCTTATTGTACGTCGATACGATAACCACACCTCGTTTTTCGAACAATTTTGCTGATCATGGCAGAACAGCGGAAACAACCTGGGATTTAGCATTAGCTTATTTGTATTTCACCCCTGGAGTCCCTATGATTTATCAAGGGTCTGAAATTCCGATGTATGGTCCTGGTTATCCTGAAAATCAGTATCTTGCTGATTTTACCAGTTCGAACCCGGATTTAGAAGACCAGTTTTCAAAAATGGCAGCTGTTCGGGATGAATTCGCTCCTCTGAGAAAAGGCGATATAGAGCTGTTAGATTCAGATGAAGGTTTTAGTTTATTCAAACGCTCCTATGAAGGAGAAGATGTTTATGTCGGTATTAATAACGATGATGAATCGCGAGTTATTGACATCGATGGCCTGGGAGAAGATGTTCAATTAAAAGGATTGCTTCAAGATGATACGGTCAGACAACAGGAAAACGGTAAACTTTCTGTCGGGTTGGAGAGAGAGTCGCAGGAAGTATATATCGTAGAGAAAGACCAAGGCTTCAACTGGATCTTTATCGGATTTGTCGCAGGTGTTTTATTATTATTTGTAGTTGGGGTTATCGGTTTAAAAGTGAAACAAAATAAACGAGAAAAGAATGCGGAAAAGTAGCTAAGAACTGAATTGTTTCTCAAACAGTAAGAAGTATTTCAGTAGTTGGTATACATGCTGTTTTCATGCAACTTAAAAGCGAATTGCTCAGTCATCAGTTTAGGCGAGGACGAGAGAGCAATTCGCTTTTATTTTTACACCATGGTGCTGTACATTGCATTTATTTTAGCCGCTGTTTCTTCTTGGTTACAGAGCCAGCCCAAATAAGGACCAGACCCAAAACTAATAATAAACTTGCAATCAATAACGCTTCTTTTTCGAATAGAAGTTGGCTGTTCAGCCATGCCATCATTCCCGAAATAAAAAGGATAAATTCATTTAATACAAAGCCTGTCATAAATATGCCGATACCGTATAAGATACTATTTCTTGATTCGTCAAGTGCTCCCATCATTTGTAATTGTGTCAGTAAGAACAGGGTGATAAAACCGAGTAATGTTAAATGTAAATAACCAATTACAATCGTTCTGGTATCGAATATGAAAGAAGCGAAAGGTTCATATAACAAGCCGAATTCACTGATATTCTTTACCACAAGCAACAGAAATACAAAGAGTAAAGAAAGCAGTATATGCGAGCTGAACACATTTTTTAAAGACGGTTTTAACTTCCAAATAGATAGAACCAGTAAGAGAATGGCCCAAAATTGTCCTGCAGCTCCAACGATAGAAAAAACGGAACCAATGTCTCCTAAATCAAACCACAAAATGGATAACAGATAAGCAGGTGCTAAGGTAAGTATGTATATCCAAAAACTGCTTGTCAGGAGGCCACGTTTTACTAAAATATTTTTATTATGGAGGATCCAAATAAACAAACCGATTAAAGCAAGGTAGAGCCAACCATTGTATTGGAAGTGCAAATAAAAATAAATGGACATATCGAAATAAGCAGATTCTTTTAATCCATTACTTGCAAGAGCACCGAGCAGAAAAGGACCAATAGTCGAGAGCACTAAGGATGAGATTGCCCCCTTTAAAAAAAGTGCACTAAGTTTCGGAATATATTTATGACGTTGTATAGTTTGATACATAAAAATAGCCAGCCAATATTCCATAAAAATATGTAAAACCGAAAAAATAATCGAAAATAAAGCATACCCTTGAACCAAAAAAGCGCCAAACATTAAAATAGAAATAATGATAGTAAGAATTCCGATTAGGATAGCTTGTTTTTTTTGTTTTAAACTGTTCCATACTAAATAAAGAAAAATGCAATAGACAGCAATAAATGTCCATCCTAAAATGGCGATATGTGAGTGTGCATGCAGTAAAAAATCGTAGGCTGTAAATAATAATCCAGGTTCAAATGAAACTAATCGCATCCATAGACCAGTCACTCCGGTTAAAAATAGTGACAAAAAAGCGAAATGAACAAGAGTTCTAGGCATTTTACTCATCCTTCTCAGCGGGTTGTATAACAGTTCTCGTGACTATTGTCTCGTTAAAAGAAATCAATCAAGCATTTTAAAGTCAGATACGCTAAAGACATTACAGGTCAAGCGGCACATGTGTAGCGGCTTGCTCCTTCACTGGTCAGAGTATCAAGACATGCGTTACTGTTTTATTCATGCAAACAAAAATTCTTTTTCTCTTCTATCTTAACAAGCATCCAAAATTAAAAATCGCTATCGTTAAAAAAACACTTAGCAACTCAGGCTAAGTGCAGAAAAAAGTGCGGATTTACTGGTATCCATGTTTTTCAAATATTGCTAATATCTGGTCCATAATATCGTCCCATTCAACACTGAACTGCTTGTTGACCGTAATGAAATGCTGATAACCAAAAACGTTGTCTACTCCGTCAAGCTGCATTAAATCATTTAAGATAGCATGCTCGCTTTCATCACCAGGCATCACAGAAACGCTATCGTTCCCTTCGAAAATCATTTTATCAGTGGTAAATTTTATTGCATTTGGATTCGGTGTATTTTCAGGTCTTACTCCCATATGTAATCCTCCTATTTTTGTACTCATATACCGTTAATTTATCATAGATTGTGTTAAAAGACCATCGTAGTCTGTTGTATGAATCGTTCTCTTTTTAATAAAAATGTAAAAAAGTGAACTGCCTGAAGCAGGCATTCACTTTCAAGATAAAATGGAATCTTTCAATTTGAAATAATCCGCTAAGAAATCTGCGACCCCATGTGCTTCATTCGTAGCTGTATGATAAGAAGCGAGGTTTTTTAAATCCTCTACTGCGTTCTCCATTGCTACGCCAACACCTGCGTAATCAATCATTTCCAAATCATTACCGCCATCGCCAAAGGCTATGACTCGTTCATTCGGAATGTTGTATTGATCAGCCAGCTGTTTGATGGCCTCTCCTTTATTAGCGCCAATATTTAATACTTCAATGACATGGAAAGGGGCGCCCCAATTCCTGTGATCAACCATTTCCGTTTGCAGTTGATTCAACTTTTCAGTTAGCTCAGGTAAATATCTTTCGTCAGGATATAATAGCATACCTGTTGGTTCATCTTTTAGGGAATCTTTCATATCTCCTACGATAAACTCATCATTGGTTTGAGTGAAACCGTAAAAGTTGGCTATCGCTTCATCGTACGTGTCTAAATAAATATTATCTTGAACGTTGGCTAAAATATTTTTGGATTGGAAATGCTTCGAAGTTTCAACGATTTCCATAGCAGTGTCAAAAGTTAACGGGAGATGTTGTGTCTTCCAGTTCTTATCAAAAGGATGGTGCATAAAAGCTCCATTTGAGTTAACTACTGGTGTTTTTAAACCCAGTTCATGATAATAGTTCATGGTGACACGCTTCGAACGCCCCGTAGCAATGACGACGATATGTCCCTGATCTATCAGAGAACGAATCATCACTTTAGAGTTATCTGAAATGGTTTTATTATCCGTGAGCAGCGTACCATCTAAATCAAGAGCAATCAAATGTTGTTTTGTCAATTAATCACCTCATTAATGATAGTTTAGCAAAAAAAGTATTATTTCTCTAGTTTAATTGTCTGAGAAGGGAAATAAGTTTACAAGTGAATTATCATTCATTCATAATAGGCTTATACAAAGAAGGAAGGAATCAGGAAATGATACAATTAATAAAAGAACAAATAGGAGATATACCAGTCTTACATGCAGTTCAAGAAGGTTTCCATGAACAAGCTTTGCCGACTGTCATTTATTATCATGGGTATAATGGAGAGAAAATCAGCAGTTTAACGTTAGCGTATATGATAGCAGAAAAGGGAATACGTGTGGTTCTGCCTGATAGCCCAAACCATGGAGAAAGAAGTCAAAATCTGTCGGCTGCAGAATCAGATCTTGCTTTTTGGGATACAGTGACGCAAAATATTGACGAAATCCCTACAATCACAGCCCATCTTATACAACAAAATCAAACGGTAGAAAATCGTATAGGAGTTGGCGGTACCAGTATGGGGGCCATTACAACATACGGTGCGCTGGCGAAGTATGATTGGATTAAAACAGGTGCTTCACTTATGGGAACTGCTTACATGACGGATTATGCCAGTTCTCTTATTGATTATTACAATAAGCATCATGACGAAAAAATATCAAAGAATCAAGAAAAAGAGGTGTACCGAAAATTACGGTTTTACGATTTATCAAAACAACTCCACAAATTGAATGAACGCCCCTTACTGATTTGGCATGGAGAAGAAGATAATGTCGTACCATATGATGACAGTCCTAAAATTTATCAAGCTTTCCAAGAGGTGGCAAACCAGCCTGAGTATATTAAGTTAGTAAGTGAGCCGGGCCGGGCACATCATGTTAGTCGTTTAGCGATGCATGAAGCTGCAAATTGGTTCAACTCTTTTGTGTAATTTAATTGTCAACAAGGCAGGTTATGTGGTTAAATAGAAATAGAAAGGATTGAAGGAGGTAGACCACATGGATGAAGCAACAAAGGAGAATCTTATTGGTGCTTTAGAAAATGTCATTGACCCTGAATTAGGTATCGATATTGTTAATTTAGGTTTAGTATACGGTGTTGATTTATCAGATGATGGTTTGTGTACTGTCACAATGACCCTGACTTCAATGGGGTGCCCGCTGGCTGGTCATATTGAGTCAGATGTGAAAGGTGTTCTCGCTGACATTCCTGAAGCAGAAGAAGTCAACGTCGATATTGTATGGGACCCGCCTTGGGGCAAAGATAAAATGTCTCGTTATGCAAAAATTGCCTTGGGAATCCCGGACTAATAAATGATAGATGAAAGGTTGATTCAAAAAAGAATCAGCCTTTTATTTACACAGAGAATAATGTAACTGCTTTCTTTTTGACAAATAAGTTGCTATACAGCTTTCCTGTTGCAAAATTGCAATGAAGAAATGCTCTATTGGAAGTTGGTGAAACGACCATTTATCCATTAGATACATGTGATAATGAACTGTCAAAATACGGTGTGAATGAAATAAATTGAGTTGCATTTGAATAGAAATGAGGGGTATGTTGCAAAAATTTTGGATTACAGCAGATCCTGTAGAAATCAATGACTGTATAAAAGCTGTTGTTCGTCCGGAAGCAGGTGCCATTAGTACTTTTATAGGAATTGCCAGGGAATATACAAAAGGAAAGCGCACTTTATATTTGGAATACGAAGCTTATGTCCCCATGGCGGTTAAACAGCTGGAACGCATTGGCAACGAGATTCAGCTTAAATGGCCTGAAGCAAGAGCTTCGATTGCCCATCGAATTGGCCGGTTGGAAATTTCAGAAACGGCTGTAGCAATTGCGATTTCCAGTCCCCACCGTGATGAAGCTTTTCAAGCAAGCCGATATGCGATTGAACGTATTAAAGAAATTGTTCCCATCTGGAAAAAAGAGCATTGGGAAGACGGAACCAAGTGGATAGGCGACCAAAAAGAACAAATCGCTTATAAAAACGAAAAGATAATGGAGGAGGCAGAGGAATGATACAAGTACTGCTGTTTGCCGGGTTAAAAGATAAAGTTGGTGCTTCAACCTTGGACATACAGGAAGAGAACATAACCATAGATGATTTAAGACATAAACATTTAGCTGCTTATGGCGCAGATAATTTACTGGACCAGGCGATGGTTGCAGTGAATGAAGAGTACGCTGAAAAAAATACGATTTTGAAAAAAGGAGACGTTGTGGCGTTTGTACCTCCTGTGAGTGGTGGATAAAGGATAGAAGTGTCCATCTTTCAAGTGAAAATGGACGCTTCCAACTGATCGTAATATATCATAAGGAACCCGTGAATGTCTTGACTTATAAGTTCTTGATTTTTTAACTTTGTTAACGTTCGACTCACTGTTTCCCGGCTTGATCCAATCATATTGGCTAATTCACCATTCGTTAAACTGATGGAAAGCCGGTAAATGTTATCTGCCATTAATTCTCCATTATCTCTCGCCAGACGTAAGAGAAGCAGTACGATTTGATCGTAGACACTGTACAATATTTTTTCTTCCAGCCGATTTTGTAAATCAACAATGATTTCTCCTAAAACTTCAAACATTTTAATACAAATTTGAGGATTAGTCAGCAAAAAATTTTCGAAGGACAAGATAGGAATATTTACTAAGACAGTTTCTTCCATGATCTCAGCATGTGCTGGATAATTTCCTTTTCGGAAGAATCCTTGGTGAGGGAACATATCATCTTGTTGTAATACTCGAAAAAGCTGTTCTCGCCCATCGTAGTCTGTTTTATATATTTTCACTTTACCGCTTTGAATAAAAAACACATCTGTAATAGGTTCATGCTGCATAAATACTATTTTCCCCGGCTTATACTTCCTAGAGTTAGCGATATCAATAATTGGCTCCATTTCACTGGGAGACAAGTTTTTAAAAATAGTGAACTGCTTTAAAAATTCTTGCATAACGTTATTTTTCATTGATTGATCATCCTTTATTTAATCTATTTTAAGTTTATCACAATTTACTTGTAAATGTCTCCAGCTTTTATTGTGTGACGGGAACAAGGGGGAAATATAAAAGAAACATTATCTTCGGCTAAATAAAGGAACTGTGCATTAAAGAAATTCATTTATGACAGATTTCATGTATTTAAAGAAGTAACAAAAAAGCTTTTTCTAATTCACGTCAATGAATAGAAAAAGCTTTTTTGGCAGTTAAGAAAGTACGAAATGTTCTTCCTGCATAAGCGCAACTAAAGGTTTCGCTATCCAAAGCGGCGAATACCAAGTTTACTAATAAAAGCTGCTGCTATGAGCCCAAGTGTCGAATTAACATATATTTTAATGTACACTCGATTGTTATAATTCAACAGATTTATCGTTCATCCATCGGTTTATTCAACGCTGCGTCCAAACCAAGAATGATAATAAATACAATAACTCCATATACAATGGATTGTAATAAACTAAAACTTTCTTCTCCGATACTGGCTAAAACATACCCTAATGTACTGCCAATAAGTAATGCCCAAATGATTGTTATAAGAAATCTCACTTCTCTGCACCTCATTTAATAACTTTTATAAGCACGATTTATTCCTTCTCAATTGTATCAAAGATGCTCGGCAAAGAAAAGCCTTTTTACATACAAAGTCTATGTAGCGAATTCTGTAAAAACATAACAACAAGAAGCAAATGGAATGTCAAAAGCACTTTTTTTCTTGCAAGTAAACAAAAAATAGCTTAAAGTTTATACCAAGTCATAATAATTGATATTAAGTTTCTTATAAAAGGAGATGTCAAAATGGGAGTAGGTGTATTAGGAGCAGGACACTACGCACCAGAAAACGTTGTTACAAATAAAGAATTAGAAAAAATAGTGGACACCACAGATGAATGGATTCGAACAAGAACAGGAATTGAAGAAAGAAGAATAGCAACAGACGATGAGGACACGTCAGATATGGCTTATAAAGCTGCTGTTACTGCTTTAAAGGATGCAGGAACAAAAGCTGAAGATTTGGATTTAATACTGGTTGCAACGGTAACACCAGACACGCCCTTTCCTTCTGTTTCGTGTATGTTACAGGAGAGACTTGGAGCATCCAAAGCAGCTGCGATGGATTTAGGAGCAGCTTGTGCCGGCTTTATGTACGCGATGATTACAGCGCAGCAATATATTGAGACAGGTGCTTATGATAATATTTTAATAATCGGCGTCGATAAATTGTCTAAAATTATTAATTGGTCAGATCGGAATACTTGCGTTCTTCTGGGGGACGGGGCAGGAGCAGCTGTTTTAGGAAAAGTATCTCCAGAAAAGGGTATTCTGTCTTTTGAGCTTGGAGCTGACGGATCTGGAGGAAAAGAGTTATTTCAAAATAATGAGACAGGTTATCTTGAAATGAATGGCAGAGAAGTATATAAATTTGCAGTAAGACAAATGCCGCAGTCTACAGCTAATGTAGTGGAGAAAGCAGGGCTGAAAAAAGAAGATGTTGATTTCCTTGTACCGCACCAAGCTAATATTCGGATTATGAATGCGGCAAGAGAACGGATTGGAATTTCAGAAGATAAAATGGCAAAAGTTATCCAGTGGTACGGCAATAACAGCTCTGCTTCTATTCCAATTGCTTTATCCGAATCTTTGCAGCAAGGAAAAATTAAAGACGAAGATATTGTCGTATTAGTCGGATTTGGCGGCGGGCTTACATGGGGCGCAGTAGCTCTTCGCTGGGGTAAATAAAATCTATATAAAATGTAAAGAGTACGATAGGAGGAGGAACAGATATGGTTGAAAGACGAGTTGTGGTTACAGGTGTCGGTTCTGTTACTTCATTAGGTAATGACGCACAAACCATGTGGGATAATATTACCCAGGGTAAATCAGGAATTGATTATATTACAAGAGTGGATAAAGACGAATTTCCAGTCCATGTAGCTGCTGAAGTAAATGATTTTGATCCATTGCCATATATGGATAAAAAAGAAAAGAAAAAAATGGATTTATTTACTCAATATGCAGTTGCTGCTTCGAAAATGGCGGTAGAAGATGCGAATTTAACGATAGATGATTCCAACAGTGAACGCGTAGGCGTCTGGATCGGCTGTGGAATTGGAGGAATGGATACGTATGAGGAACAATTGCGTCGTTTCATTGACAAAGGGTACCGGCGTGTAAGTCCTTTTTTCGTCCCGATGCTTATTCCTGATATGGCAGCAGGACAAGTGTCTATTCAATTAGGGGCGAAAGGAATAAATTCCTGCTCTGTAACAGCTTGTGCTTCTGGTTCGAATTCGATAGGCGATGCATACAAAGCCGTTCAACGCGGAGATGTGGATTATATTATTACGGGTGGTACAGAGTCTCCGATTACGAATATGGCTTTTGCAGGTTTTTCAGCAATGAAAGCTCTTTCGTTCAATGAGGATCCAAATACAGCCAGTCGGCCATTTGATCAAAATCGCGATGGCTTTGTCATGGGCGAAGGCGCAGGTATTTTAGTGCTGGAAACACTGGAGTCCGCTCAAGCAAGAGGTGCTACTATTTATGCTGAAATTGTCGGGTACGGTGCTTCAGCAGATGCCTATCATATTACAGCACCGGCAGAAGGAGGAGCTGGAGCTGTCAGAGCCATGAATTCGGCCTTACAGGATGCGGATTTAACAACAGAAGAAATTGATTACATCAACGCCCATGGAACGAGTACAGGGTTGAATGATAAATATGAAACACAGGGCATCAAAACAGTATTTGGCGACCATGCCAAGCATATGGCTGTGTCGTCTACCAAATCGATGACTGGCCATTTACTAGGTGCTGCTGGAGGAGTAGAAGCTTTAATTTCAGTGAAAGCTATTCAGGATGATATTATTCCTCCTACCATCAATTACGAAACGCCTGATCCGGAATTGGATTTGGATTATGTACCGAACGAAGCACGTAAGCAGACCGTAAACACCGTGTTAAGTAATTCTTTCGGTTTCGGCGGGCATAATGCTTGTCTGGTTTTCAAAAAATATCAAAGTTAACCAATGTACGAATGTTTTTCCACCCCAATTGTTACAGAACTTTAAAAACAATTGGGGTGTTTTGTATTTAATGCCGTTTCTATATTTGTTTTGCAACTTCATAACTGATCGTTTCATTGTGTGCATTTACAAGGAATCCTTCGCTGTAAAAGAAAAAGGGAACACGCTCATTCCGGTGATGCGTGTTCCCTTTATTAAATCGATGTATACTTACATCATGTCAGGTCCGTTTCAATTTTATCCTCGTCTCAACAAACCCATTTTTTGTTTTGCTTTTTGCAGTACTCTGTTCGCTTTTTGATTTGCCTTTTGCGCACCTCTGTCCAGAATGTCATCTAATTCTTCTGAGTGAATGAGTGCTTCATATTTCTCTTGTATAGGTGCCAGTTTATTTACAACTGCTTCAGCTACTGCTGCTTTAAAGTCGCCGTAACGTGCGTCTTTAAAATACGCTCCCGTTTCCTCGATTGTTTGATTACAGCAGGCGGCATAAATGGTCAGCAAGTTAGAAACGCCTGGTTTATTCAGTTTATCAAAAGCGACGACAGCCTCTGAATCTGTAACGGCACTTTTAATCTTTTTTTCCATTTGTTTCGGTGTGTCTAACATAGAAATAAAACTCTTGGTATTTTCATCTGATTTACTCATTTTTTTCGTTGGTTCTTTAAGAGACATAATTCGTGCCCCCACGTCAGGTATTTTAATATCGGGAACAACGAACGTCTTACCAAACTGCGTATTAAATCGCTCCGCTAGATTTCTGGTAAATTCCAAATGTTGTGTCTGGTCTTCGCCAACCGGAACAATATCTGTGTCATATAAAAGAATGTCCGCAGCCATGAGCGCAGGATACGTAAACAAGGAAGACGAAACCGCCGAACGGCCTTCTGCTTTATCCTTAAATTGTGTCATTCTTTCTAATTCACCCATATAAGCAACAGATTGCAGCAGCCAGGATAATTCTGTATGTGCCGGTACTTCTGATTGAATAAATAGTGTGACTTTTTCAGGGTCTAAGCCGGAAGCAATGTAGAGGGCTGCCAAGGAACGAATATTTTCTTTTAGTATACTCGAGTCTTGCGGCACTGTAATGGCATGTTGATCGACAATGCAAAAATTACAATCATAATTTTCCTGAAGTTGAACAAACTGCTGGATAGCTCCTAAATAATTTCCAAGGGTTAAGGTACCGCTTGGTTGAATGCCGGAAAAAATTGTTTCCATTATACTCACTCCAAATTAATAAAAATGACGATTTGTATTTATCTGTATGTATATAGCTCACGTAAAATCATATAATAGCTGTTTTACGAAAGCAAGTTATATAGAAATATTCTTTCTGCTGTTTACGAAAGAGGAGCAGCACATGTCTAATTATGTCTGAATTGTGAACGTAAGAGGCGTGTTTATTGGAAAGATAAAATGTTTATGAAATGAAAGAAAGGGTAAAACACTTGTACAAGAGAATATAGAGAGGTTTACGGAAAAAGTATAAAAAAAATGTAACTTTTTTATTTTACCTCTACCTTTTGCTTGACAAATGTAGTATAATTTAACTTGTAAGTTAATTAAAATCATTTTAATTGGTACGAGGAAAACCATTTTCAGAAAGAACATTTCGTTCATTTAGAAGCTGGAGATCGAGAAAAGCTCGATAAAAGTATAAAAATGGATCCGAATGTGATTATTATCACATAGTTATATAACATGCTGGTATATAATAAGTATCGTACCAGGATGGACACCGTAAAGACTACGGGTTGAGCCCAACAGGGAATCCTGATTAAATCAGGAAGTTTAATACTAGATATATATGTAGAAATGAGGAGTGAAGTTTTATGGTAACACTCTATACTTCGCCAAGTTGCACATCATGCCGTAAAGCAAAGGCATGGTTGGAAGAACATGATATTAGTTACAAAGAAAGAAACATTTTTTCCGAACCGCTGTCTTTAGATGAAATTAAAGAAATCTTACGAATGACAGAAGATGGAACAGATGAGATTATTTCAACACGCTCGAAAGTTTTTCAAAAACTCGATGTTAATCTTGATCAATTGCCTTTGAAAGAATTATTTGAGTTGATTCAGAAAAATCCAGGTTTGTTAAGAAGACCAATAATATTAGACGACAAACGTTTGCAGGTAGGATACAATGAAGATGAAATACGACGATTCTTACCGAGAACTGTACGAACATTTCAATTAAGAGAAGCACAGAAAATGGTGAATTGATTTCCTCGTATTTAAAAAAGAGCAAGAACAGAAACCGTAGACAAAATGAATTGTTTACGGTTTTTCTGCATTCTCTGATAGAATAGAGTATAAGAAAGAGTTTCGCATAGTGATTAATTGAAAAGTAGCGGCATCCATAGTATATTAATAACCACAAAGAAGAAAAGAAAAAGGATGAATGAAAAATTTCAATAAATGATATCAAATAGGACTAGATGAAGTCATCTCCACTTTATCTATGAAACGCTTTGCTTTAAGGAATGAATTTAATTGAAAGGAGAGAGCATAATGGAAATTGAAAGAATTAATGAAAACACTGTTAAATTTTATATATCGTATGTGGACATTGAAGATCGCGGTTTTGAACGTGAAGAAATATGGTATAATCGAGAACGAAGCGAACAATTATTTTGGCAAATGATGGACGAAGTAAATTATAAAGAGGACTTTTCCGTTGAAGGACCTTTATGGATTCAAGTGCAGGCTTTAGAAAAAGGACTGGAAATTATTGTAACAAAAGCCCAAATCTCTAAAGGCGGTACGCCGGTTGATTCTGTTGAAGACGTAGATGAAACGGTAGATATTACCATTGATGAGAAAGCAAAAAACATCCTCGATGAAAAATTTGGTAAAACCAATGAAGATGAAACAGCCGAGCAAGAAAAAACAAGTGAGGATGAAACACTTTGGATGACAGCGAAGTTTAACAATTTAGAAGATGTTATCCAACTAAGTCATTATTTCCAGGATAGTTATGAAGCAGAATTATCCACTGCCCTTTATTACTATAAAGAAGATTATTATCTTTATGTGGAATTATCTCCACAAATATATGAAGTACAGGATGATATCTTGAGTCAGATTTTGGAATACTGTCATGAGTCTGATGTGACGTATCATCTCTTGGCTGAATATGGTCACATTATATTTAGCGAAAATGTATTTGAAAATGTGCGCAGTTATTTTACAGCCACTATTTAAAAAGAATGAAAAGTCTGTGACAGTCCTGAAAAGGATTTTCGTTAACGTTTTTCTATTCGGGGGTTGTCCAGACTTTTTTATTAAAAAATAAATAAAGGTTGTGATTTACGCATGCTTCAAGCTATTACCAAAGAGAATAAGTTCGTTGTTCCAGCACTGATCAGGAAAAGCAACATTCCGAAGTTGCGATCAGACACGTATTATTGTCCGAGTTGCAAAGAACAAGTGATTTTACGAGCTGGCGATTACGTCATTCCTCATTTTGCTCACCAACGCATCTCAGCCTGTTCCCAAAGGCAAGGAGAATCCAAAACTCTTTTACTAGGAAAATTCCAACTGTTTCATTGGCTCTACATGCAAAACCTTTCCCCTCATCTAGAACAATATCTCCCTAAAATCAACCAATATCCCGATATATTGCTTTCGTTTCGTGAAAAATATTTTGCTATGGAATATCAATGCTCAAAAATTCAGGCAAAAAAACTGCAGAAAAGATCGAATGGTTTTCATGCAACGAATATTTATCCTATTTGGATATTAGGCGCGAATCGCTTACGAAAAATTGGTTCACAAACGATGAAAATGGATTCATTTACCTCCCAGGCTATCCATCAGTTCGCTCCACATATGCCAACACAACTTTTCTATTATTGTCCCCAAAAACAGCAATTATTACTTGTTTCCGATATCTATTTCACTCATCATCAGCGAGCTGTTGCACGTTTTACATACAGCTCCTTAAAATACAAGCCATTCACGTATTTGTTTAAACCGCCTCCACTATCTCAGGCTCAATTATGTCGGTCCTGGTTGCCAATCAAACAAGACATACGGTTAAATAGTCGCCCTGTTTATGGGAAAGAGAAATTATTTCGAAAGTGGTTATATAGTAAAAAACTGCATGTACAACAGTTGCCCAGTATTATTTTTTTGCCGAACAAAGCACAACACCGTATGAATCTACCTCTATTGCATTGGCAAGCAACATTTATTATTGATTTCCTGCATCCGTTAGCGATAGGGAAATCTTTTACTATACGGGAAATTCATAACTGTTTGGCTTCTTCTCCCTTCTCTAAAACTCCTCGCTTACACACTTCAATGATTAATAATCCAATTAAGTTATATATAGAACAGCTGGCTCAGCTTGGAATTGTCTCCAAATGTGATCATCAGAGATGGATGAAACGTCGTCCTGTTTTATTTTTTAATAATATAGAAAGAGGGCTCACAGGAGATGAGCTGATTTTAGAAGCCTTATACAAAAAGGGATAGTTTCTCTATTATAAATTTAAACGTCAATCATGTATACTGGAGTGGGAAGACAAGTAATGAAAGGAATGAAATGTATCATGACAGATATGACAAAAGAAGTACCAAAACGTTCAGAAATACCAAAAGAATTGACTTGGAACTTAGAATCTATTTTTGCAACAGATGAAGCGTGGGAAGAAGAATTTAACGCTTTACAAGAAGCCTTGCCGCAAATAACGGCATATCAAGGAAAACTGGGAAATTCTGCAACCGATTTGTATAACATGTTCGTGCTGCAGGATGCTTTGTCTGAACGGCTGGGTAAGCTGTTCACTTATGCCCATATGCGAAGTGATGAAGATACAACAAACGATTTTTATCAGGCGTTGAATTTAAAAGCAGAAAACCTATTGACGCATTTTTCCAGCCAGATGAGTTTTATTGTTCCGGAAATTATCCAGATGGATGAGGAAACTTTGGAGGAATTTTTACAAGAAAAACCGGAATTGCAGCATTATAAAAAAACATTAGATGAAATTTCCAGACAGCGAAAGCATGTCCTGAGTGAACAGGAGGAAGTGCTTTTATCAGAAGCGTCCGATGCACTCAGCAATAGCTCGCAAGTGTTTGGCATGTTAAATAACGCTGATTTAACTTTCCCTAGTATCCTGAACGAAAATGGGGAAGAAGTGGATGTGACACACGGGCGTTATATTGGATTTATGGAATCCAAGGACAGGGAAGTTCGAAAAGCGGCCTTTCATTCTATGTACGACACTTTCGGCAATTATAGAAATACATTTGCAGCCACGTTGAACGGAAATGTGAAGAAAAACAATTTTTATGCAAAAGCCCGGATGTATGATTCTGCTCGTCAAGCAGCGCTAGACAGCAATAAAATTCCAGAGTCTGTTTATGATAATTTAGTCGATGCCATTAACGAGAAGTTGCCGTTATTACATCGATACGCGGATTTGCGCAAACGTCTGCTTGATGTCGATGAATTGCATATGTATGACTTATATACACCGCTTGTGAAAGATATTGATATGACATTCACTTATGAAGAAGCAAAAGATATTGTCCTGAAAAGTCTGGAGCCATTAGGGCAAGAATATGTTTCGATCGTCCAGGAAGGCTTTGACAACCGTTGGATTGATGTGATGGAAAATAAGGGTAAACGAAGCGGTGCATATTCTTCCGGTGTATATGGGACACAGCCTTTTATTTTGATGAACTGGCAAGGAAATCTAAATGATTTGTATACACTGATTCATGAGCTGGGACACTCCGTGCATAGTTATTATACACATCAAAATCAGCCTTTCCGTTACGGAAATTATTCCATTTTCGTGGCAGAAGTGGCTTCGACGTGTAATGAGGCATTGTTAAGTGAATATTTATTAAATAATCTCGAAAGTGAAAAAGAACGGCTTTATATTTTGAATCACTTTTTGGAAGGATTTAGAGGAACCGTATTCCGCCAAACAATGTTTGCTGAATTTGAACATCAAATCCATCAATTGGATCAGCAAGGTGAACCATTAACAGCTGAACGGTTTACAGATATCTATTACGATTTAAATAAAACGTATTTTGGAGATAACATGACGATCGATGAGGAAATAGGTTTTGAGTGGGCGCGTATCCCTCATTTCTATATGGGCTATTATGTGTATCAATACGCGACTGGTTATGCAGCAGCGACGTCCTTGGCGAATCAAGTTCTAACGGAGAAAGGTCCAGCTGTAGAACGGTATAAAAACTTTCTGAAAGCTGGCAGCAGTGATTTTCCTATAGAAGTATTAAACAAAGCCGGCGTGGATATGACTTCGAAGGCTCCCATCTTAGAGGCATTAGACGTGTTTGAAGAGAAATTGAATGAATTTGAAAATCTAATGAAAATGTAAGATAGCAGTAAGTGATTATTCTGTGTATCTTTAAGATACAACGAAGCATTACTCAGGTTAATACAAACACTTTCTTGACTTAAGCCTGTCAAGGAAGTGTTTTTATATTCAGCTATTGCAATACAACTGGAGTATTGCTAGAATTATAATAGAAATATTCAGTTAATTACGAATATTACTATAAAAGAAATGGGGGGATGTAAATGAATGCTATTTTAGTAGCGTTAATCGGAATAGTTGCATTAGCTATAGCATACCGCTATTATTCCAAATTTTTAGCAAATCGAATCTTTAAACTGGACCCAAATTATGAAGTGCCTTCTCATAAATATGAGGACGGAGTGGATTTTGTTCCGACAAATAAGTTTGTCCTATGGGGCCATCATTTTACTTCCGTGGCAGGTGCGGCACCAATTTTAGGTCCGGCAATTGCTGTCTATTGGGGTTGGCTTCCTGCTTTTTTATGGGTCGTTTTAGGAACAATTTTTGCAGCAGGCGTCCATGATTTTGGAACCATTGTACTGTCTGTCCGGAATAAAGGGCATTCGATTGGAACTTTAGCTGATACGTTAATCGGTCAGAGAGCTAAGATATTATTTTTATTTATTATTTTAATTTTGGTACTTATGGTAAATGCCGTTTTTTCATGGGTTATTGCGAACTTGTTTATTACATATCCATCCAGTGTATTTCCGGTTTTTATTCAAATTCCATTAGCTGTATGGATTGGTTATATTGTGTATAAATGGCAGAAAAAAATGCTGCTGCCTTCATTAGCTGCTTTAGCAGTCATGTATATCGCTGCAATAGTAGCAAGTAAAGTGCCTTTTTTACAAATTGATTTGATACGGTACATGGGAGGGGAAGACGGAGCAGCTTTGAGTGGTCTCTCCACAACGGGGACAGCGTTCTTTATCTGGATTATTATTTTAATGATTTATGTGTACATTGCTTCTACGTTACCCGTCTGGAAATTATTGCAGCCGAGAGACTTTATCAATTCACACCAGTTAGTTGTAGGGTTAGGAATCCTTTATTTAGGGTTATTAGTAACGAACCCAAGTATTTCTGCTCCAGCTACGCAAGCTGTAGATGATGTTTCCTGGTTCCCGTTACTATTTATTACCATTGCCTGTGGGGCGATTTCCGGGTTTCACGGATTAATATCATCAGGGACAACTTCAAAGCAGCTGAATAATGAAACAGATGCTCGTTTCGTTGGGTACTTAGGGGCTGCTGGAGAAGGAGTCTTAGCCATTATATCTATCCTTGCTGTCGTAACACTTTTTTCAACGCAAGGTGATTTTTCTGCGACATACAGCAGTTTCACAGATGCAAATGCTGAAGGGTTAGGCGTGTTCATTGAAGGAGCAGCTAATTTAGCAGAAGGATTATTTATCCCTGCGGATATAGCAACGACAATCGTTTCAATTATTGTAGTTAGTTTCGCAGCAACCTCACTGGATTCTTCTGTCCGTTTAATGCGTTACATCATTTCTGAGCTTGGGATTAACTACAATCTGCCTGCATTAGAGAAAAAGCATGTGGCAACGTCGATAGCTGTGCTCGCTTCAGCAGCATTGGTGCTACTACCTGAAGGGCCTAAAGGATTTGGATCCGGCGGTTATTTATTATGGCCTTTATTTGGAACAGCGAACCAGCTGCTTGCAGCGATTAGTTTATTATTGATTGCAGTTTGGTTGAAGCGAAAAGGCAGAAGTTATATATTGGTCATCATCCCGATGTTTTTCGTACTGGCTGTTACGTTAATTGCTCTTTTCCAGCAAGTCGCTTTTGAATGGTCATGGGCAGGGTCTGACACAAGTTACCTGCTGTTTATCCTTGGAGCCATCATTTTTGTATTTGCGATTTGGATTTCTATCACAGCTTTGTCAACACTTGCGAAAGAAAAATCAGATACACTGAAATAATTTTAAGAAAGGGGCCTGTTGATCTTTAACAGGTCTCTTTTATTCACTTTTGGAGGTGAAGAGTTTGTTGGAGCATGTTAAAAAACTTATACAATTTTATGAAGATGTCATCAGCTTGCCTCACAAAGGAGAGATAGCCCGGGAACTTCGAGATGAAGATGACCTATTCTTTCTGTTGCTATACTCGGAGATGATAGGGATACCTAATCCAGTGTTTTATCACACATTGGAATTATATCCTTACATGATTGAAGAATTTCACGAGTGGCATCTCCGGATGGGGATGGAAAAGTCACCGATGGCAGGCATTCGTTGTTGTTAATAAATACTAGCTGGAGGATTTCAAATGGATATCATGAAAAGAAAAATAATTTTCGTAGGTGGAAAAGGCGGAGTAGGGAAGTCGACCACGGCAGCTGCTTTAAGTTTGCGGGCTGCAGAAAATGGGGAAAAGACGTTATTAATCTCGACAGATCCGGCACACAATATCGGACATATTTTTGAAAGGAAAATTGGCGGGACCATCACTTCTGTTACCAATAACTTAGATGCCTTGGAAATTGACCCGGCCAAAGAAACGGCAGCTTATATTAAAGAAGTGAAGTCTAATATTAAAGGGGTCGTTCAACCTACGATGATGGAAGAAGTTCACCGGCAGTTAGACACGGTAAGGGCTTCCCCAGGTGCGGATGAAGCAGCTTTGTTTGATAAACTTATTTCCATTATTATCGATAAAAGGAAGGCTTATGATAAGTTGATTTTTGATACGGCACCGACAGGGCACACGATTCGGCTATTATCTTTACCAGAGCTTATGGGTGTCTGGATTGAGGGAATGTTATCAAAAAGATATAAAACCAAAGAAAAGTATTCGCAATTGTTAAATGATGGAGAACCTATTGATGACCCGATTTACGAAGTGTTGAAAGAAAGAAAAGAGCGCTTTAGCCAAGCACGAGAAATTATGCTTAATGGTGAAGTAACCGGATTTATATTTGTCTTAAATCCTGAACAGCTGCCAATTGAGGAGACAAAAAACGCGATAGAAATGCTCGACCAATACCATCTTCATGTGCGGACGCTTATTGTGAATCGCGTGTTGCCGACAGAAGAAACGGGGGACTTTTTCGAACAGAGAAAAGCATACGAAGCACGTCATTTGGAGAGAATTAAAGAGGAATTCTCTGATAAACAGCTAATATTTGTTCCTTTTTTTTCTCATGATATAATCAACTTAGAACAATTAGAAAACTTTTCAACCTATTTGAAGTAAATCAAGACAATGGAAAGGGGCAAAAAGATGCAAGCGTTTGTATGGGAAGAAGGAGAATATAAAGTAAAAGAAATGGAAGATCCAACCTTTGAAAAAGACGAAGTGGTTGTAAACTTGAAAACAGCTGGGTTAAACAGAAGAGATTTATCCATTTCCAAACAATTAGGAGAAGATAAACCAGCATTGATCATTGGTTCAGATGGTGCGGGGATCATTGAAGCAATTGGATCAGCCGTCAAGGATGTGAAAGTCGGCGATGAGGTCATTGTAAACCCATCTTTGCGCTGGGAAAAAAAGAGTGACGCTCCTCCAGCATCTTTTGATATATTAGGAAAACCTGATCATGGAACACTTGCTGGAAAAATTGTTCTTTCCGAAAATCAGGTAGAACCTAAACCAAGCGATTTGTCTTGGGAAGAAGCTGGCGTTTTAGCTCTTGCGGGACTAACAGGTTACCGCGCTTTGGTAACGAAAGGCGAAATCAGCGAAGGACAAACCGTCTTTATTCCCGGAGCCGGGAGTGGCGCAGCAACTTTTATGATTCAATTTGCCAAAGCTAAAGGGGCAAAAGTAATTGTCAGTTCCCGTTCCAAAGAAAAACAAGAAGCAGCTGTACAACTCGGGGCAGATAAAGCAATTGACACAGAAGCGGATTGGCAAGAAGAACTCCAAGAAGAGACGATTGATTTAGTCATTGACAGTGTAGGAAGAGCTACATTCAACCGTTCCTTGGGAATATTAAAAAAGGGCGGTCGCATCGTTATATTTGGTGCTACTGCAGGGGATATAGCGGAAGTGAATTTAAGAGCTTTCTTCTACGGACAATATCAACTGTTTGGTTCCACGATGGGGAGCCGTGAAGAGTTACAAGAAATGCTTGGGTTTATAAAAAAGCATGAGATAAGGCCTGTCCTTGGCAAAGTATTTTCTTTAGAAGAAGCCAAAGATGCGTTTCGCATGCTGGAAGAAAATGTCCAATTTGGTAAATTAGCGATTACACTTCCGTGAATTAGAAAAAGATAAAAGAAAGAAAAAGTTAAGACATCATATCTTAAACATGGTGCTTAACTTTTTTATTGAACGATGGAACAAGAAGCAATTTTAGGGAGCAGCCAATTTACGGCGAGAAGTGTCTTGTAAATGTTCTGCAGGATAGGAGCAGAAAGAATGCAATCATCCATACATTGCTGCATGTCGGCAATGCTGAGCGGCAAACTCTTCATTGACATGTAAGGGAAAATACCATACCTTTAGAAGTATACTCAATCAACCTAAAAAGGAGCCAACACGATGAAAACGTTTAAACTGAAAGGTCTCAAGATTATGAAAAAGGAAGAAGATAATATTGAACAAAAACGTATTTCGCTACTGGATGGTTTAGTCATTAACCGGGAGGATGAAAGCGGTTGGCTGATTGAAGCTTATGTTTCCAGTGAATATGAAGACTATTTCACTCCATTAATCGGCATTTCAGATTTGATGATTCAAGCAAAAATTACCAGAGAAGAAAACGACCCGGCTTTTTTTATTACACAAATTGCCAGTGTGAATCAAGTAAGTGACGACCAAATCAATGTCTTATTTGAAGGTTTTGTTGTAGATCACAGTAAAAACCGTATAGAAGAAATGCTGCGTATGATTATGGAAGAAGGGTATCAAGGGGAGTCTTTGCTGAAGAAATTTAAAGACTCTATCTGAAGAAAGCGGCTTTTATTTATAAAAAATGAAACGAGAGCATTTGAGCACGCCGTTGTGTATTCATGTATAGCACGTTTCGGCGCCCCTGTGGAACGGCTATATGTACTTATTGTCCGTTTGAAATCATTTTGTTATACTAATATCATTCTTTACAACAAGTAATCTTTTAGAAATTGGATGCTTCTATTAAGAAATATGAGTACTTACCTGAATATTCATTTCTTATAGAGTTATTTACACTGCAGGAGGCGCTTTGTCTATGTTTAAGCGATATCTCTTTTCGCCTTGGGTACGAAAATTATCACCGCCGCAAATATTAATCATTTTTTATTTGCTCGCTGTTATTTTATCAACATTCATTTTATCTCTGCCTGTTTCCTATCAGGAAGGCATACAGGTGAAATTTATCGACACCTTATTTGTGGCTGTGAGTGCTTTGAGCGTGACTGGTTTAACACCTATCTCGGTTGCCGACACCTTTAGCACAACAGGCATTTATTTTATTGCTTTTATTTTACACCTCGGAGCCGTTGGGGTCATGACTGTCAGTACATTTATATGGCTTTTATTAGGGAAGAAAATCGGCCTTTCTGAGCGACGGCTTATCATGCAGGACCAAAATCAGACAGCATTTGGCGGTATGGTAAATTTAATCAAACAAATTTTATATGTTGTGTTTGTTGTTGAAGCATCAGGTATTCTAATACTGGGCACCTACTTTTTACATTATTTTGATTCTGCAAAGGAAGCTTATTTTCAGGGTTTTTTTAGTACTATCAGCGCAATTTCCAACGCTGGTTTCACTTTAAGCGATAACTCTTTGACCATTTACAGCAATGATTATTTCGTTCAATCCATTATTATGTTTTTAATCATTTTTGGAGCAATCGGTTTTCCTGTATTAATCGAGTTGAAGCATTATATTTTATTGGATAAAAAAACGAAGCGTTCTTTTCGTTTTTCTTTATTTACTAAAGTGACTAGTATTACCTTTTTTTCTCTTGTATTTTTAGGCACTGTGCTTATTTATGTGTTTGATATGTTTGGATTTATGAAGGATAAAGCGTGGCATGAAGGGTTGTTTTATGCTCTGTTTCAATCGATTACAACTCGCAGTGCGGGATTATCTACGATGGATGTTAGTTTGTTAACAGAGCCTAATCAGTTGTTTATGTCTTTTTTAATGTTTGTAGGTGCTTCACCGAGCAGTGCAGGAGGCGGCATACGAACAACAACATTAGCACTTGTTGTTATTTTCATTATTACCTACGCTCGAGGCGGTCGGAAAGTTAAATTATTTAACAGGCAAATTTATGAAAGAGACTTATTAAAGGCTGTCACTGTAATGGTTTTAGCTCTTGTATTTATTTTTGTTTCAGTGATTTTATTATTAGTTGTAGAGCCATTCTCTTTAAATCAGCTGATTTTTGAAATTACTTCAGCTTTTGGAACGGTAGGTTTATCTTTAGGTATCACAGAAGATTTGACTACTTTTAGCAAATTGCTTCTTATGTTCCTGATGTTTGTGGGTCGAATAGGCGTGGTTACCTTTCTTTATACGTTTCGAAAAGAATCACAAAATGACGATCATTTTCGTTACCCTAAAGAGAGAATTATTATAGGGTAACAAAAAGGAGGCAGATTTTCCTTTTCAAATGAAGCTGATACTGATATGATAAGAGTAAGGTTAAACGATTTACATAGACTAGATTTATTGAAGGAGTGCTGAGGCATGTTAATTACAGTGTTTGCAATTGTCTGTTTGGCAGTTGTTTTGTTGAACGTGGGATACTGCCTGTTTGATCATGAATAAGCTCATACTATAAAAAAGATCGACACCAATTGGTATCGGTCTTTTTTTAATTTATTTAATTAACTTCCAGTCCTGAATGGGATACATCACAATTTCTGTTTTACCAATGACGTCAGAACGGCTAATAAAACCAAGACCATTTCGACTGTCTTTACTAATCGCACGATTGTCCCCCAAGACAAAATAATGGTCCTCCGGAATTGTAACTGGACCAAAATCTCCGGTTAGCTTCGTTTCAAACCCGTCTACATAAGATATTTCCTGTTCGATGTCGTTTACATATAATTTGTGATCTTTCATTTCAATCGTTTCATTAGGCAAACCGATAATACGTTTTACATACTTTTTTTCCGGCCGTTCAAAAATAATGATATCACCACGTTCCGGGCTGGAAATCATATAAGTGAACTTGTTTAATAAAATCCGTTCCCCATCTTCAAGCGTGGGATACATGCTATCACCTTCAACCATGGAAGAGGTCGTTATAAACGCGTGAGTTAGGAAGGAAACGATACAGACAATCATAATGGCTTTGATCCAGTCAATCCACTCTTGAGTTCGTGTTTTTGATTTAGCCAACTACGACATCCTTTCCCTTACAATCCTAAGACTATTTCATGTTAGCATAAATAGGCGCAGCTTTCGAATTATATGAAACAAGGGGAAACTGCTTTTAAAAAGAAAGTCTTGCATATGCAAGTTGCTGGGAGAACTAAATAGTAAGCTTTATCCTATCTGTTTATTTACTTTTTTATTGCGTTTATATGGCAGTTCGATTTGGATTAGAATAACCGCTCCAATAATAAATATCATACCAAGTACTTGTAGAAAATGAAAATCCTCTTGAAATATAAACACACCGACTAAAGTAGCGACGACTGGTTCTACAGTTGTCAGAAGCGATGCATTAGAAGCTTCTGTTTGTTTTAAGCCGTATGTATAAATCAGATAAGCAATAGCTGTAGGTAAAAAGCCGAGACCAAAAGCATATAATAAAACACTTGGCGTAAGAAGCGACGCCGCATGTTTTTGATAAGAAAAAAATGGCAGTAAAACGACAGAAGCAACAATGAAAGTGTACGTCGTAATGACTAAACTGTTATATTTTTCCAAAGCAAATTTACTGAATATGCTGTAGAGTGCGTATCCGACTCCAGAACATAAGCCGATAAAAATCGTAATCATAGGGATAGCCCCAGCATCAAAAGGGATTAACTCTACTACAAATAAAGTTCCAATCAGCGTGAATGCGAGTGCTACCAGCTTACGTCTCGTAATTGCTTCATGAAAGAAAATAAATGATAAAATAATCACAAAGGCCGGTGCTGTGTAAAGTAACGCTGCAGAAACAGGGATGGTAGATAATTCAATTGTTTTAAACATACTGTAATTAAAAAAAATAATACTAAAAATACCAGTACCAATAAAATAACGAAGGTCTGTCCATTTTTGTAATCGTAATTGTTTTGGAGCTTTAACTAATAAATATACTATTAGAATAATAGACGCAGTTACTACACGGAGCGTCACTACTTCCATTGGAGTGAAACCAAACGTATATAATTGTTTCACATAAATACCTATCGTTCCCCAAAGGGCTGCTCCCAAAAGGATAAACAAAAAAGCACGTTTCATAAAACATCTCCTTGTCTTACGTATGTTTTTTGTTTCAGATGACGTGGTTGTGGTCTGATTCTTCAATGGATGGTCGGATGTATAAATAATCATCTGAATGTTTTGAAATAGATGAAATCAAAGGCTTTGAACCTTGCGTATTTTCTATTGACTTTTCCCAGTTTAATAAGGAATATATATCGTTGTGATTTAGCTCTAACAGTTTAAAATAAAGAAACTTTTGAAATACATCTGATTATTTTAGTTACCGTACATAAAGCAATGGAAAAATCATTTTAGTATATTGTTTTGCTGCTATTTTGTTTTAGTAATTCAAACATTCACATATTTCACCAAGATCTCAGTATTTATTTCGAGGCCAATTTTTTTTGCCTAATGAGGAAGGAATATAGTAAGAGGGGGCAGACTTTCTTTGTTTCTTTTCTGCTTTTTTCCAGTTGGTATATGTGTAAATAATATCCTTAGCCTTCGATAAACCCATCTTAGCAGGCGGATTCCGGTAATTTTCATCTAAATTCCCTAAATGTTTCAACTGCTGAAAATCTTTTCGTTGAGGGGGCATATGAAAGTAATACGAACCGACTTGAATGAGTAATGTTGAATGTTGATTACTGTATTTAGGATTTTTTGAAAAATGCAATCCGGCTTTTTGAGCTTGTTTTTCTCTTAATAATTTTTGTAAAGCAGCTTTTTTAATAGCGTATAAATGTTGTGGTTGTGGTGCGGTTTTTGCATGACGATTTACAATGAAAATTGCTTGAGCAATCTCGTCAATGGAATATTGCTTAATCATGAAAGCTGTATCCTCCTAACTGTGGTGGCAATGTTTAAATGACATAGAATAATATAGCAAAAAAATGAAAACATGATCCAATAAGTACAAATATATGCCATATCATATGATGAAAAGGAATGAATTTCCAAATATAAAAAATAGAGCCTATCGTGTAAATAATGCCGCCTAAAGTTAATAATAGCAGGCCATCAGGGTGGATGGATTCTGTGAGCGGATTCCAAACAACAACAATCAGCCAGCCCATGAGTACATAAAATAAAGTAGATAGAAACACAAATCTTCGGACAAAGAAAAGCTTTAAGACAATTCCAATAATAGCGAGACTCCATACTGCAGCAAATAACGCCCAGCCAAGAGTTCCTTCTATAATAATTAATGCAAAAGGAGTGTATGAACCTGCAATAAAAATATAAATAGCTGCGTGATCAATAACTAAAAAGCTATCTTTCCATTTCCCTTGAGGTAAACTATGCACAATCGTAGAGGATAGATACATAAGCAGCATCGTTGTTCCAAAAACAATAACAGAACTAATCAGTACAGCGCTGCCGCTAACTTGTGAAAACATAATAAGGAAAAGCAGCGCGACTAAACTGAAAAGCACACCGATACCATGTGTAACTGCATGAGCAACTTCTTCTTTCTTACTAAAAACACGTGTAGACATACGCTTCATCCTTTACAGGAAGTCTCTTTCCATTGTACCCTAATAAAGAAAATAAGAAAACAATTGTTTATATTAAGCGTTGAAAGCGTTCTCTTTTATGTATATTTTTCTAAAAATATGGTAAACTATAGATAACAGTGTATATCAGTAATAAATATTTTATAATTTTTGTCAAAAGAATCATATTGAGAAATATATGATAAAGGAGAGTTATAGAGAATGAGTATGACTCAAAAAGATAAATTTCTAGAAATGCTAACGGTGGAGGATTTAATGATTTCTTCAGAGAAGGTCGCCCATGTGCAGTTGAATAATCCTTTAGAACATGCATTGTTAGTGTTGGTAAAGTCGGGATACTTTGCTGTCCCTGTTTTAGATAATTCTTATAAATTGGCCGGCTCCATTAGTAAAACTGAAATTTTAGATCACATATTAGGTGTCGACCGGTTTGAAGTGGAGAAACTTTCCGAATTAACGGTGCATGAAGTCATGGATACAAATATTAAAAGCATTCGAAGAGACATAACATTTATCGAAGGTTTGAAATCGATTATTGATGATCCCTACGTATGTGTAGTGGATAATGAAGGCTTTTTTGAGGGAATTCTTACAAGAAGAGCTATTTTAAAAGAAGTAAAAAAAGATTATTATAGATAGCGTACGAAAGATGTTCAAAAAGTCTAAATCTTTCAGAAAGTCGTGTCCTTAAAGATTGATTAGTCTCATAAAGAGTGATGACCTTACATCTCAAGAAGAACGATTAGAGAGAGTTAAAAGGGACTGCATAGGAAAATATGAACATCCGGAACATCTTTATATATTGGCCTATATCATTCAAGTAAGAGATGCTTATATTGCTTAAAGCCCAAGTAAAGGGCTTTTTTTCTGTTTTTTTAATTAGAGACTCTATATATAAAACAGGCATGTTATCTAAATAATATTTGTCCTCAGTATATAAGCTTATGTGAGAAAAATTTTCTTATGCCAAAACTTCACATAAGCAGTGTTTTGGCAGTTTTTAAATCAAATAAACATGCAGAGAGAAGAGGGAGGAGACGGCGATGAAACGTGAATATGCAGTAATTGGTTTAGGTCGATTCGGTGGGAGTATTTGTGAAGAATTAAGTAATGAAGGGATGAAAGTACTGGCTATCGATGTAAGTGATCAACGAATTAATGAGTTTAAAAATATTGCTTCTCATGTTGTCGTAGCGGATTCAACTGACGAGATAGCGCTGAAAGAGCTGGGTGTTAAAAATATTGATCATGTGATAGTCGCCATTGGTGATGATATACAAGCTTCTATTTTGACAACAGTCATCTTGTCGGAAATGGGGGTGCAACGTATTACAGTGAAGGCGCAAAATGATTATCATGAAAAAATATTAAATAAAATTGGGGCAGATCATGTCATTCATCCTGAAAGAGATATGGGAATACGAATAGCACACAGTTTGATTTCCAGTAATATTTTAGATTATTTAGAGCTTTCCGACGACCATAGTATGGTAGAAGTAAAAGTAGGGAAGAAGATGCTGGGCAGGACTTTAATAGAATTGAATATTCGGGCAAGATACGGCTGTAACGTTGTAGCTATTCGTCATGAGAAGGACATGAATGTTTCCCCGAAAGCCGAATATGCACTGCAAGAAGATGATATATTAATTGTTATTGGGGCAGATAAAGATATTTCCAGATTTGAGAAGCAATTAGTGATTGATTAAGCATGCCATCAATGACTTGGTTTATGATTGAAAATAAAAAGTATACATAAAAAAAGCAGGCTGTGGATTAAAAAACTCCATAGCCTGCTTTTTATTATATTTCCATGATAATTGGTAAAACCATCGGACGACGTTTGGTTTTGTCGTACAATAATGGTGCAATAGTGTCGATAATTTCATTTTTAATTTCAGACCATTTGCTTGTTTTTTGTTTCATCATTTTATTTAAGTTCAGTGCAACTGCTTTTTGTGCTTCTTTGATCAAATCCTCTGATTCTCTCATATACACAAAACCGCGAGATATAATATCCGGACCAGCTGCTATTTTAAACTCTTTCATATTAATACTGACGACTACCATGACAAGCCCTTCTTCAGAAAGAATACGTCGGTCGCGTAACACGATATTGCCGATATCACCAATACCGCTGCCATCGACATAAATAGAACCTGAAGGAACTTTCCCGGCGATAGCCGCTTTATCTTTACTTAATGCAAGTACTTCGCCATTATCAAGAATGAATGAATCTTTTTGATCTACCCCACACACTTCTGCATGTTTGGTATGTTCTTTTAACATCTTATATTCACCGTGAATTGGCATAAAGAATTTTGGATTCATTAAACGCAACATTAATTTTTGCTCGTCTTGACTGCCATGCCCCGAAGTATGAACATTACTTAGCGGGCCATGAATAACGTCAGCACCAGCACGCATTAATTGATTGATGGTACGACTGACACTTACATTATTACCAGGGATTGGGGATGATGAAAAGACGATTGTGTCACCGGGTGCTATTTGGATTTGACGATGTGTACCGTTAGCAATTCTGGAAAGAGCAGCCATTGGTTCACCCTGTGACCCAGTACATAATATCACAATTTCATTGGCTGGATAACGATTAATCTGATTTGGTTCTATGAACGTATTTTTGGGGGCAGTAATGTACCCGAGTTCCCGGCCTATCTCTATAGATGATTCCATGCTGCGGCCAAAAATAGCTACTTTACGATTGAATTTTGTTGCAGCTTCAACAACTTGTTGCAATCGATAAATATTGGATGCAAATGTCGCGAAAATAAGACGCTCATCGACACGTCCAAAAATGTCATTAATATTTTCTTTAACGACTTGCTCCGACATGGTAAATCCAGGAACCTCACTGTTTGTACTATCAGATAGTAAACAAAGGACTCCCTCACGCCCAATTTCAGCCATTTTAGCAATGTTTGCCGGCTCTCCTACAGGCGTAAAATCAAATTTAAAGTCACCAGTTTGTACTATATTTCCTGAAGGTGTTTTAACAACAACGCCATAAGAATCAGGAATACTGTGTGTGACATGGAAAAAACTAACCGAAGTTTTACGGAACTTAATAATATCATCTTCTTGAATGGTGTGTAATTTTGCACTTCTTAATAAACCATGTTCATCTAATTTGTTACGAATAAGCCCAATAGCGAGTTTTCCAGCGTAGACAGGCACATTAATTTCACGTAGAAGATAAGGAATGCCACCAATATGATCTTCATGACCGTGAGTTATAAATAAGCCTTGTATTTTATCTTTGTTTTGCACTAAATAAGTGTAATCCGGGATGACGTAGTCAATACCTAACAGTTCATCCTCTGGAAATTTGATTCCTGCATCAATAATGACAATTTCGTCTTGAAATTGAATACAGTACATATTTTTACCTATTTCATCCAGACCGCCTAGTGCAAAAACGGCTGTTTGATCATTTTTAACAAATTTCATTTATAAACTCTCTACTTTAAAATCATCTGACTTTTTTTCATACGCTAAATGGTCATCGCTTAAGGCTTGAATCAATTCAATGTTATAGTTGCTTTCTTCTAATTTTGAACGTACGTCACGTTCAGATTCAGCTTCTACGTAAATTGTTTGCGTTCGCTCGCGCGCAATCGCTTTGTCCATAGAAGGCTGATATAAAACTTTAAATATCATAGTTCTATCTCTCCTAAATATTGTTTTTGATTGTAAAAGATAATATTATTTATTAACCTTGGTTGTTTTTGAAGCTGGTTGTCTTTGATTTACCAGTAGTCGGTACACGTCCCCGTTTTAGAAACTCTTTCCATTTTCGTTTCAGCTTTTCTTTCAGGCGTTTTAACATCACCCAGCATCTCCTTTCTGAATAAAGAAAAGCGATAAAATTTTAACCGATCCAATCCCTACTATCTCTATTATAGTACGATTTCGAAATTATTGAAATGATTATCATCTATTTGTTAAAAAAATTATAAAAGGACAGGGTCGAAAATAGCCATTAAAAGGTGATAAAACAGGAGGGGAGCTGTTTTGGAAAGAAAAAATAAAGCATACTTTTGTAATCAAAAGTATGCTTTATTTTATTCAATTATGTGAGCATCTTCGGGAGCTTGGTAAGGATGCTTCTGATCGATGTAGTCATAAAACATAATGCCATTTAAATGGTCAATTTCATGTTGCATAACAACTGCCGGATACCCTTTTAATCTGATTTTAATTTTTTCTCCTGCTTTATTATAAGCTCGAACAGTTATACGTCTGTTCCTGATGACATAGCCTTCCACATTTTCGTCTACAGATAAACAGCCTTCCCCGCCAGCGAGGTAAGCTTTCTCTACGGAGTGACTAATTATTTTAGGATTGATTAATTGATAGCTGTACACTTCATCATTATAAGGAAGGTGGATAGCTAATAGTTTTTTATTAATACCAAGTTGTGGAGCCGCCAAGCCTACTCCAGCTCGCAGTTCATATTTTTCAGCGATCTCTTCATCTTGACTATTTTTAATAAAGTCTAACATATCCTCTAATAGTCGTACGTTTTCTTCTGATGGTGGTAAAGGAACATCGATTGATTTGTCGCGTAAAGCTTGATGACCATCACGTACTATATCTTTCATTAATATCATGGATAAACCCCTTTTAATTTCTTAGTTAACTATAATTTTCATACTGATTCTAACACAAATAAAAAATAATAGGGGATTAATTGCTTTGATTTTAAAAAATAATTGGGAAAGAGTGAAATTAAGTAGAGAATTTGATAAAATCGTTGTAGACTAAAAGAACGATACGAGAAAATGAAAGAAAACAAGGGGAGAAGTATAGGCATGATGAAAAAAGTTTTAGGAAGTATGTTTCTTTTACTAGCTGTAGGATTGGGTGCATGCAGCGACGATAATAATATTGAAGAAGAAATTCATGGTCATTTGGAAGAAACAGTTGAAAAGGAAAACGAACTGGCAGATACCCAAGAGGAAATAGCTGATCGCGAACAAGAAGATCAAGATATTTATGAAGAGATTGTTGATTTGGAACAAGATGATGATGCTAAATTAGATTCATTAGCAGATGAAGCCATTTCTCTTTTAGAGGAAAGGGAAGAATACATGGAAGAAGAGAGGAAGACGATGCAGCTATCAGAAGAAGAATTCCAAAAACTAGAGCCATTAATTGAGAAAGAAGAAGATACAGATAAAAAAGATAAATTAAAAAACATGTATCAGGCGATGATTGAAAGATATGATGCTTATGAAAACGTGTATAATGAATACACAGCATCGATTGAATCCTCGGAAACATTATATAATGAATTGATGAAGGAGGATGTTGATGAAGAATCAATTTATGATAATATAGATGAGGTCAATCAAAGTTATGAGAAAATAGCGGATGTTTATGAAACCTTCAATGATAAGACAGAAGAGTTCAATGAATTAAAACAAAAATATTATGATTCGATTACGTAATAAAAAAGAGTTAAATCCTAAGATTTAACTCTTTTTTATTGGGTATAGTAGTAATGGAAAGCGAATTACGAATATCATTTTTGTAACATCTATGATAGTACAGGCGTATTTTCGTACTATAACAGCAATGTGTAAGCGCTATAAAAGTGGAGTTAAAATTATCTCACTTCACTATTATGAGTTTAAAATGTTGCTTTGTTCGCTTTTTTATTATAAGATATGTATAAAGTTGTTTGTACTAGTGTTTGTGTTGAAAGTAATATAACAGCTTCGCGGACATGTACAAAAAGAACTTTAAGACATGTTCCTAAAAAATACTATTATTAAATGGAAGGAAAGGTGGCTATTTTGAAAAACGTACTTGATGAAATAGAAAATAAATTTGAAATGTTTCAAGTGTTGAACGAAGAAGGCAAAATAGTGAATGAAGACGATGTACCTGATTTATCCGATGATGATTTAATAGAATTAATGAAACGTATGGTGTATACACGTGTTCTCGATCAACGTTCCATTGCGCTAAACAGACAAGGGCGTTTAGGATTTTATGCCCCGACTGCAGGTCAAGAGGCTTCGCAATTAGCCAGTCAATTCGCTTTAGAAAAAGAAGACTTTATATTACCAAGTTATCGGGACGTACCTCAGTTAATTTGGCATGGTTTACCGCTATACCAAGCATTCCTGTTTTCTAAAGGACACTTTCACGGAAATCAAATGGCGGAGGAAATAAACGCCTTGAGCCCACAAATAATTATTGGAGCTCAGTACGTGCAGGCGGCAGGAGTTGCTCTTGGTAAGAAGTTAAAAGGCGAAACCTCAGCCGCAGTGACGTATATTGGGGACGGGGGGACTTCGCAAGGTGATTTTTATGAAGGTATAAACTTTGCTGGAGCTTATCAAGCGCCGGCCATCTTCTTTGTGCAAAATAACCAATTTGCTATATCAGTTCCCGTTGACAAACAAACGGCAGCGAAGACATTAGTTCAAAAATCTGTAGCTGCTGGTATTGAAGGGTATCAAGTGGACGGCATGGACCCACTTGCTGTATACGCAGTAACTAAATATGCGAAAGAAAAGGCTGCCAAAGGTGAAGGACCAACTTTAATTGAAACCGTAACTTACCGGTATGGACCTCATACTATGGCGGGGGATGATCCAACGAGATACCGTACATCAGACATGGATTCTGATTGGGAAAAGAAAGACCCGATTGTTCGTTTTAGAACTTATCTGGAAAGCAAAGACTTATGGTCGGAAGAAAAAGAAAATGAAGTAGTAGAGCAAGCAAAATCAGATATCAAAGAAGCAATGAAAAAAGCAGATAAATATCCAAAACAAAAAGTTTCTGACTTTATTGATATAATGTACGAAAATACACCGGCTACTTTACAAGAACAGTTGCAGGAATACAAAGAGAAGGAGTCGAAGTAATATGGCACAAATGACGATGATTCAAGCAATTACAAATGCAATGCAATCCGAATTAAAAAACGATGACAACGTGCTTATATTCGGCGAAGATGTCGGTCAAAACGGCGGAGTGTTCCGTGCGACAGAAGGATTACAAAAAGAATTCGGTGAAAATCGCGTTTTTGATACGCCACTAGCCGAATCCGGTATCGGTGGTTTATCCATCGGTTTAGCAACGCAAGGCTTCCGTCCTGTTCCGGAAATTCAATTTATTGGTTTTATCTATGAAGTGATGGACTCCTTAAATGGTCAAATGGCAAGAATGCGTTATCGCTCCGGTGGCAGTTTACAAGCACCGATAACTGTTCGTACTCCATTTGGAGGCGGTGTACAAACACCTGATTTACACCCGGACTCTTTAGAAGGATTAATGACGCAACAGCCTGGTTTGAAAGTTGTTATACCTTCCACACCTTACGATGCAAAAGGATTGTTATTAGCTTCAATTCGAGAAAATGATCCGGTTATTTTTATGGAGCATATGAAGTTATATCGATCTTTCCGGGGTGAAGTTCCAGAAGAAGATTATACCATTGAGCTTGGGAAAGCCGATGTGAAACGTGAGGGATCAGATGTTACATTGATTGCATACGGAGCAATGGTTCACTCATCTCTAAAAGCTGCAGAAGAATTAGAAGAAAAAGGCGTTTCTGCAGAAGTAATTGATTTACGAACTATTTCGCCAATCGATGTCGAGACGATTATTGATTCTGTGAAGAAAACGAATCGTGCTGTCGTGGTCCAAGAGGCACAGCGTCAAGCAGGTGTAGCAGCTGATGTGGTATCTGAGATTCAAGAGCGGGCTATTCTACATTTAGAAGCTCCTGTATTACGAGTAACAGCTCCAGATACAGTGTACCCTTTTTCTGCCGGAGAGGATGTATGGCTGCCGGATCATACTAGTATTATGGAAAAAGTAGATAAAGTAATGAACTTTTAATAATCAGACAGGAGGTAATCGTAGTGGCTTTTACATTTAAACTGCCAGATCTCGGTGAAGGTATATTTGAAGGTGAACTGGTGAAATGGTTTGTAAACGAAGGCGATGAAGTAAGCGAAGACGATACGATTTGCGAAATACAAAGTGATAAATCAGTTGTAGAAATCCCTTCTCCGGTTGATGGATCAGTTAAATCCATTAATGTAGCGGAAGGCGAAGTTGCTGAAGTGGGCGACACATTAATCGTCTTTGACGCTGAAGGTTATGAGGATGAAGAAGAGGAAGAAGAAGAAGAGAAGACAGAATCTAAGGAAGAACCAAAAGAAGAAAAGAAAAAAGGATCGCAAGAAGAATCAGCTGAAAAAGAATCAACCGCTTCATCTGATAAGAAAGATACAAAATTAGTTATTGCAATGCCTTCTGTTCGCAAATATGCACGTGAACAAGAAATAGACATTCAAGATGTTACAGGGAGCGGCAAGAATGGACGCGTCTTAAAAGAAGATATTGATCAATATGCTTCCGGAGAGACACCTGCAGCAGAAGAAAGTGAAACAGCTCCTGCCAAATCAGAAGAGGCGCAGCCGACAGAGGGCGCTTATCCGGAAACACGCGAGAAAATGAGCGGTATTCGCCGCGCTATTGCAAATGCGATGGTTAACTCGAAAACAAAAGCTCCTCATGTTACATTATTAGATGAAGTGGATGTGACAGAGCTCGTTGCGCATCGTAAACGATTCAAAGAAGTCGCACAAGAACAGGATATCAAGCTTACGTACTTACCATATGTAGTAAAAGCATTGATTTCGGCATCGAAGAAATACCCTATTTTAAATGCGGCGGTCGATGATGAAACAGAAGAGATTATTTATAAACATTATTATAATGTAGGAATTGCGGCTGACACAGACCGTGGATTACTCGTTCCGGTTGTAAAAGATGCTGATCGCAAATCGTTATTTGAAATCTCCAGTGACGTAAACGAATTGGCAGAAAAAGCACGGAGCGGGAAAATCGCTCCAAATGAAATGCAGGGCGCATCTAATACGATTACGAATATAGGTTCAGCAGGAGGACAATGGTTTACACCAGTATTGAATTATCCTGAAGCAGCTATTTTAGGAATAGGTCGTATTCAAGAAAAACCGGTTGTGCGAGACGGCGAAATAGTAGTCGCTCCAGTATTAGCGTTATCATTAAGTTTTGACCATCGTATCGTCGACGGTGCGACAGGCCAACAAGCTCTTAACCAAATCAAACGGTTATTGAATGATCCACAATTAATCATGATGGAGGCGTAAAATTATGGTAGTAGGAGATTTTCCAGTCGAAGTAGACACATTAGTAGTAGGCGCAGGGCCAGGCGGATATGTGGCAGCGATTCGTGCTGCTCAACTCGGACAAAAGGTAACAATCGTTGATAAGTCTGATCTTGGAGGGACTTGTTTAAATGTAGGTTGTATCCCTTCGAAAGCTTTAATCGAAGCTGGACATAAAGCTCAAGCAGCTGGAGGAGATGAAGACTTAGGAATCACAACAGAGAAAGTCAATATTGATTTTGATAAAGTACAAGACTGGAAATCAAGTGTGGTTAATCGCTTGACTACTGGTGTTGAAAGTTTATTAAAAGGAAATAAAGTAGATATTGTTAAAGGTGAAGTTTATTTTGTAGATGACACGCAAGTGAAAATAATGGATGAAAAACAATCTCAAACGTACAAGTATAAAGATTGTATTATTGCAACAGGCTCATCTCCTATTGAAATCCCAAGCTTCCCTTTCTCTGAGAGAGTACTTGATTCTACTGGAGGCCTGGCTTTAAAAGAAATACCAGAAAGTATTGTCGTTATTGGCGGCGGATATATCGGTGTTGAATTAGGATCAGCTTATGCTAATCTGGGTTCTCAAGTAACCATTCTTGAAGGTGAAAAAGAAATTCTGGGAACCTTTGAAAAATCAATGACTTCCGTAGTCAAAAAACGTTTGAAGAAAAATGGTGTTTCTATCATTACAAGTGCAATGGCCAAAGGCGTCGAAGAAAGAGAGGACGGAGTTACTGTAACGTATGAAGCTGATGGAAATGAAGAAACAGTTGATGCAGACTATGTTCTGGTAACAGTTGGACGTAAACCAAACACAGAAGAAATTGGCTTAGACCAAGTAGGCATTGAAGTAGACGATAAGGGCTTAATTAAAGTGGATGAACAAAGCCGTACAAATGTGAAGAACATCTACGCAATTGGAGACATCGTTGCTGGACTGCCGCTTGCTCATAAGGCATCTTATGAAGGAAAGGTTGCTGCTGAAGCTATCAGCGGTAAGAAAACAGCGGTTGATTATTTGGGCATGCCTTCTGTTGTATTCAGTGATCCGGAGATGGCTTCTGTCGGGTATACCGAAGCGGAAGCAAAAGAAGCCAATATTGAAGTGAAGGCTGCGAAATTCCCATTTGCAGCAAATGGCAGAGCTTTATCTCTTAATGATACAGAAGGATCGTTGAAACTAATTACCAGAAAAGAAGATGGTTTAGTTATTGGCGGACAAATTGTCGGTGCAAACGCAAGTGATATGATTGCTGAGGTTGGACTTGCAATTGAGGCAGGTATGACTGCTGAAGACGTTGCTCTAACCGTTCATGCACATCCTACGCTAGGCGAAATCACCATGGAAGCTGCTGACGTTGCATTAGGAACACCGATTCATACAATGTAAACATATTAAAAGTTACCGAATTTATTCGGTAACTTTTTTATTTTCAAGTATTTTAAACAATTCCAAGTTGAAAAACGATATTGATAACACCTAGTCGTAAAAATGAAAGGAGCTTTTGCGCAACACACTCTATCCTTTTACTAGGACGTAAATATATACACTAAAATAATCGCTTATTAAATGATGTAAGAAAAATATAATATGTCATACAATATCCCTTGACTTTTTTAATGTGTTATACTAATATAAGTTTAACATAAAAAATAACGAAGGGGAGACCTTGATATGAAAATTACACTTTGTCAAAGTTGTCAGGAAGTTATTGAATATACAGAAGCAGAAAAAGTTTCAACCGTTTATGGAACTTGCCCGGAATGCAATGCCAAATAAGACAGAAGAAAGTGATACAAATTTTATTTGTATCACTTTTTTTGTATAAAGGAAGTTCATTTCATTTTAAAACAAGCTTACATGTTTAGAAAGGAAAGATACGGGAATGTAATTAGTAACTAGTTCGATTACTAAGCATACATTATCTAACAGACGAGTCAGCAACGCTATCACACCATAGATAAGGTATCTATAAAGGATGTGGCCGCATCATGCGATACGTGACAAAACAAACCATAAATAACGAAGAAAATCTATCCTCTACCATACTCTATTTAGAAATCGATTATGAACTGATGACTTTATATGACGCAATGAAGTCTGGTAACGCAGAAGCAATTGCAGATTCAAAAAGAAAGTTAACACGTCTAGTCGAATTGCTTTATCGTCAGTTAACAACCTAAGTATTATTTTAATCGTTCTGCATGCTTATGCATCATAAATTTGATATAATAGCTATAGTTTAATGAGAAAATGGAAATGAAACTGTTTGGACCTATAATGGAGGCTTATGGAATATGAAAGAGGAAGAAATAGCAACTCTTTATAATCAAGCTCGCAACTGGGTGATAGAAGCTGGTACACTTGTACGGGATAATTTACATATTCCACTTACTATTGATACTAAATCAAATGCAAATGATTTAGTGACGCAAGTTGATCAAGAGGTGGAATATTTTTTTGTGAGTAAAATTAAAAAACATTATCCGCATCATTTCCTTTTGAGTGAAGAAGGATATGGAGACCGAGAAGTGGATGAAAAAGGCATCATTTGGGTTGTTGATCCCATTGACGGGACGAAGAATTTTGTGCATCAAAAAAAATGTTTTGCTATTTCTGTCGGTATATATATGGACGGTGTTGGCGAAATTGGTTTTATTTATGATGTGATGAATTATCAGATGTATAGTGCGAAAAGAAATGGCGGCGCTTTTAAGAATAATAAAAGCTTGCCTGCACTATCATCCCACAAATCTCTCGAAACTGCCATGCTTTGTATGAATCATCATTGGCTAATGAAAAACAGGCTTGTGGATGAGTCCTATATAGCACAATTAGTGAGAAGAGTGAGAGGGACTAGAGCGTACGGTTCTGCAGCATTAGCGTTTACTGCTTTAGCGGAAGGATCGATTGACGCATATATGACCATGCGTTTAGAACCTTGGGACATGGCTGCCGGACGAATTTTAATAAATGAAGTGGGTGGAAAGCTGACGAACATTGTTGGAGAGGATATAGCACCATTTGAAAAAAGTTCTGTACTGCTTTGTCATCCTGCCATTCATCAGGAAGTGCTAAACCATTATTTAATCCCTTCCCGACAAAAAAAGATATGAAAATTTCATATCTTTTACGTCATATCTTTTCAAATCATTTGTTTGTTTTTCATAATTAGACCAAATACCATTATGGCTGATCCTAACAAGAAAAATAGAGCCATCAATACAAAGTTTGTATAGTAGATAGCTACACCGACTAAACAAAACATAAAAACAACGAGAATCGCTAAAAGTAATGCTGGGAAATTAATCTTTTTCAATTTTTCTCACCTCATCAATCATTCTGCTTCATTATATAAGAAAGTCCGTTAAAATAAAACACTTTTAATTTTATCATAAAGTACTTAATCCTGGCATAATGGGGGACATCATGGATAGTTTATTTTTTAATTATATTTTAGATCATTTTGGTACGGAGAACATTTATTGGATATTTTATATTCTAAACCTGATTTTTAGTATCCTTGCATATAAATTAGGCTTTGCACGGGAACTTCCAATATTAAAATCTGTCATTGTTTATATCATGCTTGCCTTCGGAGTACTCGTCATCACGATATTCAGTGTATTTAATTTCCCAATAACGGAAACATTGCTTATCATTTCAGCCGTTTTAGGAATATATCGATTTCGTTTACACCAGGAGAGAAAAAAGCGGCAAGAAAACAATCAATCATCATAAATATAAAGAATGTACAAATTTACGTACATTCTTTTTTTACGATTTAATACCACTGTTCAAATGAAAATTACCTGTCGCTTTTCTTTCTTTTGTATGCTTTGTTATGCGTGCCTTACAATCTTCGCATAAATAAGAAAGCACACGGGAATTTTTTAAATATTTTCCTTGAGGAGAGTTATCTTCAATTATATCTATTTTATCACACAATGCACATTTTGCTTCCATCATCATCACCTACTATATTTTATAGTACCATTTTACAAGGAATATATAAAGATGTTTAATAAAAAGAACATGGAGGAATGATAGTAATATATAAAGGAGGAGATTTGTATATGAATAAGAAATTACTTTGGTTCTTAGGTATTGCCTCAGCCTTTAGTTTATTATGGGCTTTTTTCAAAATGAATGAATCAAATCAACAAGACACTTTGGAAAAAACATTTGAAAACGCAGGAAAACCTGGCCAGCTAGAAGAAGAAAGACATGATGCCGCTCAAAGAGAAAATGCAAATATGGTGTCAGAAGGCTCTCAATTTGGGGTACAATATTTTAATAAAACAGCCAAAGAAGAAAGAGAAGAACTGGAGAAAAATAAATCGACTTAAATCTTTTATAAACATATTTTCGAAGACACTTAAGCGGGATAAAATACTTGAGCATTAAAATAGATCACAATCCATCGAGAAGAAAATTTGAGACTATCATTAGCTGCAAGATAGTAAAAAGCAGGTACATTTATTATATTAGTTACTTTCGTACGTTTAAAAAAGTGTTTCAGGTCAATCAGAAAATAGAAAATGCTATCTGCATAAACGTATCCAAGGCATTCGCTGTTCAAAATTCGCGAATGCCAAGTTTTTGTTATCCTCTGAGAAGAAGCTTTTGAAAATTAAGGGTGGCGCATTATTACAAAGAAATAAGTGTTTCTTTTTTAAAAACAACTGCTGCAAGATAAAGATTGCTTTTAACTTCTTTTGTTATTCTATAGTGATTTCTTTAATTCCTGTTATAGGCGCAGACTGGTTGGAGCCATCTCCAAAATATAAATATACAGGACCGTCATTCTCTGCGTCTATTTGTTTGCCGTCGATGGCAAATAGAAACAAAGCCTCTTTAAGCTGATCAAGTGATAAGATAACATCATCTTCATTCGTAGTTAAAACAGCGCGCTTTGCTTCATTTTCAATAGCTGCGGTAGTTATAAAATCTTTAATCGGCATAACGAAAGAATGGATGAGTGCTTTTTTTTGTTCTGGTTTACTGAGCGATTTATTTACAGGAGGCTTAATGCTTTTAAGTGAATAAAGTTCCTGGTTGAACAACTCTGCTGCCTTTTGAGCAGGGTCTACTTCCTGCTTTGTTTCTTGAGCTGTAAAAGCTTCTTCAAACATAATTTTCCGGTCATCAAATATCCACACAGAAGGGTCCAGCGTAATAGGATAGGTCACTTTTCCTTTGATTTGTATAATCATTTTATTCACCTCAGTTATATTCTGTTCCGTACATAGAATAGCAGAAATTGCTAATATTTTCATGGATTGTACTTTTCAAAACTTTTTTAAGAGAATTTTTCTTTAAGGTTGTTTTCTATTTGCATTTTGAGGCAGATAACGATACTATAATTCTATAGTGTATTGTTCACATTGAGTTCTTACCAATGTATAGAATGAAAAATGTGTGACGGAGGGAATGAATCAAATGCCTCAAATAACCATGAATCAACGCGACAAAGCGTATGCATTATTAAAAGCAGATGCCAACAATATATTGCAATTAATTGAAGTGCAAATTGATAATCTTATGGCCCCCCAGTGTCCTTTGTATGAAGAAGTGCTGGACACACAGATGTTTGGATTATCCAGAGAAATCAATTTTGCGGTACGTTTGCAGTTGATAACAGCAGAAGAGGGAAGAGAGCTTCTAGATAATTTGGAATATAAATTAAGTGAATTGCATGAAGCGAAAGAAAAGGAAATCTCATTTGAAAAATAGAAACAAGTATAAAACTTTGCTGTAAAAAGCAAAGTTTTTTCTTCACGAAGAAGTTCTCTTGAACAGGACAAAACGTAATGGTTATCTTTATTTTTGAAGGCTCTATCGATGAACTTAGTGTGTAAAATTCATACTTTTAAAGAGAAAATGATTGAAAAATCAATTAAAATCATATATCGTAATTAACTAAAACATAAAAAAGTATGAATTATATCAGGGAATAGTTTATTTAATAATGGGGATAACCTCTTATCTACATCTTATAGGAGGTATTATTTTGAAAAAGGTGCTTACTTGGAAAGGGTATGATTATACGCTTATCCTTGTTCCCATTTTTTTATCTGCTTTTGGTTTGCTGATGATTTACAGTGCAAGTATGGTTTCCACAACATTAGACGGTTTAGACAGTACATATTATTTATTTAAACAACTAAAATGGTTTGTTCTGGGTATAATTGGTTTTGTCTTTTGTTGTATATTCCCTTACCAAAATTATAAACGTGTGGTAAAGCCCATGATACTTCTCAGTATTGGACTGCTTCTGTTCACCATTTTCTTTGGTGATACCGTGAACAGAGCGACACGTTCTGTTGATATTTTCGGTTTTAATATTCAGCCTTCTGAATTTGTGAAGTTATTTTTAATCATCTATTTAGCAGCTATTTATTCTAAAAAGCAGAAATACATTGGAAACTTTTTGTACGGGGCTTTACCTCCGCTCGTCATGACTATAGTTATGGTAGGACTTATTGTCTTGCAGCCAGATTTAGGTACCGCTGTTATTATATTACTTATTGTGAGCACCATTATTTTGAGTTCAGGCATCAAGATGAAACATATTCTGTTTTTATTTAGTTGTTGTCTTTTAATTCTATTAGTTTTGATTCCAAAATTAATTACAGACTCACGTATTGCTCGCTTCACAGGAGCTTTTCACCCTTTCGAAAATCCGGATGGAGACGGCTATCACCTTATTCAATCTTACTTAGCGATTGGCGGAGGCGGTGTAAGCGGAGAAGGATTGGGGCAGAGTATTCAAAAATTAGGCTATTTATGGGGCGCGCATACAGACTTTATTATGGCAGTTGTCTCAGAGGAACTCGGTATATTTGGTGTCGTATTAGTAATTGCTTTATTCTTATTAATTATTTTGCGTGGCCTGCATATTGCAAAAGAATGCCCCGACAGCTTTGGGTCTTTACTAGCAATTGGAATTTCTTCTATGGTTGCTATTCAAGCAATCATTAATTTAGGAGCAATTAGTGGTTTATTACCAATCACTGGTGTACCACTTCCGTTTATTAGCTATGGCGGATCGTCATTGTTTATTTTATTAATTGCAATGGGGATTTTAAATAATATAGCACGATCTGTACATGTTACAGAAGAAGAACCAAGAGTCATAGAATCAACACCAATCTATCAAAATAAGGAGAGAAGAGGGACTACATGGCCGAATTAAGAAAAATCAATAAGATCTTAGCAGCAAACAGAGGAGAAATAGCAATTCGAATCTTTCGAGCGTGTACGGAACTAAATATTCGTACGGTTGCTGTTTATTCCCAGGAGGATGCATCAGCACTGCATCGTTATAAAGCGGATGAGTCATATTTAATCGGAGAAGGAAAAAAACCGATTGATGCATACTTGGATATTGAAGGAATTATCACCTTAGCTAAAAACACAGGGGTAGACGCTATTCACCCTGGTTACGGTTTTTTATCTGAAAATATTGAATTTGCAAAAAGATGTGAAGAAGAAGGAATCATCTTTATCGGGCCGACCAGTAGGCATTTAGATATGTTTGGTGATAAAGTGAAAGCGAAAGCACAGGCTATAGATGCCGGACTGCCGATTATTCCAGGTTCTGATGGACCTGTGTCATCTATTTCGGAAGTTGAAAAATTTGGTACGGAACATGGATACCCAATTATTATTAAAGCTTCACTTGGTGGAGGCGGACGCGGCATGCGTATCGTCAACCATGAAAAAGAACTGAAAGACGCATACGACAGAGCGAGGTCCGAAGCACAGTCTGCTTTTGGCAGCGATGAAATCTATGTAGAGAAATATGTAAAGGACCCCAAGCACATTGAAGTACAAATTATTGGGGACGAACATGATAATATAGTTCATTTATGTGAAAGAGATTGTTCTATTCAACGACGTCACCAAAAAGTCGTGGAAGTTGCTCCAAGTCTATCTATCTCAGACAATGTAAAAGAGAAAATGTATCAAGCTGCTGTAGACTTGGCAAAGAACATTGGGTATATAAATGCAGGAACAGTAGAGTTCTTAGTAAAAGATGAGGATTTTTATTTTATTGAAGTAAATCCTCGGGTACAAGTAGAGCATACGATTACAGAGATGATTACCGGGGTGGATATCGTCCAAACGCAAATCAAAATTGCTGAAGGACAAAATATGCATGACAATAAAGTCGGTATCCCTGATCAGAAAAATATTGTACCCAGCGGATATGCTATTCAGTCCCGCGTTACAACAGAAGATCCTTTAAATGATTTTATGCCTGATACCGGCCGTATTATGGCTTATCGTTCAGGTGGAGGATTTGGTGTGCGTCTTGATGCCGGAAATATATTTCAAGGGGCAGAAATATCGCCGCACTATGATTCTTTATTAGTCAAAGTGTCTACGTGGGCATTGACATTTGAGCAGGCATCTCAAAAGATGGTGCGGAATTTATTAGAATTCCGGATTCGCGGAATTAAAACAAACATCCCGTTTTTGAAAAATGTCATTCAACACTATAATTTTATCTCGGGCGAATATAATACCAGTTTTATTGATGATTCTCCGGAGTTATTCGTTTTCCCTGTCAGAAAGGATAGAGGGACCAAACTTTTAACGTATATAGGGGAAATGACTGTAAATGGTGTAGAAGGGGCGGAAAACAAGAGAAAACCTCTTTTTGAAACAGTACCAGTGCCGAAGTTTGACCCATTAGAACCAATCCCCAATGGAACAAAGCAATTGTTAGATGAACATGGGCCGGAATATGTGTCCAAGTGGCTCAAAAATCAGGAAAAAACAATGCTTACGGATACAACGTTTCGGGACGCCCATCAATCCTTATTAGCAACAAGGGTAAGAACGCATGATTTGGAAACGATTGCGGAACCAACTGCCCGTTTACTTCCTAATTTATTCTCAGTGGAAATGTGGGGAGGAGCAACGTTTGATGTATCCTACCGTTTCTTAAAAGAAAGTCCCTGGCACCGTTTGCTTAAACTAAGAGAAAAAATGCCGAATATTTTATTTCAAATGCTACTGCGCGCCAGCAATGCTGTAGGATATAAAAATTACCCGGATAATGTCATTGAAAAATTTGTGTATGAAAGTTCAAATGCAGGAATTGATGTGTTTCGAATCTTCGACAGTTTAAATTGGTTGGAAGGTATGACGCCGGCAATCGAAGCGGTGCGAAAAAATGACAAAATAGCAGAAGCTTCCATGTGTTATACGGGAAATGTTTTAGAAAAAGGGAAGCAGAAATACGATATAACGTATTACACAAATTTAGCAAAAGAATTAGAAGCTTCGGGCGCTCATATTTTAGGTATTAAAGATATGGCCGGCTTATTAAAACCAGAAGCTGCTTATCAATTGATATCCACTCTGAAAGAAGAAACGAAATTACCGATTCATTTGCATACACATGATACGAGCGGAAATGGTGTTTATACGTATGCCAGAGCAATTGATGCGGGTGTGGATGCAGTGGATGTTGCAGCTGGAACGATGGCTGGGTCTACTTCACAACCTAGTGCGCAGTCTTTATACCATGCATTAGACGGTACGAATAAACAGCCTGATATAAATGTCGATCATTATGAAGAATTATCACAGTACTGGCATGGAGTCAGAAATTACTATCAAGATTTTGAAAATGGGATGAAGTCTCCTCATACAGAAGTATATTATCATGAAATGCCAGGAGGGCAGTATTCCAATTTACAACAACAAGCCAAAGCTGTTGGACTTGGAGACCGCTGGAATGAAGTGAAAAGAATGTTTCATGATGTAAATGAAATGTTTGGAGACATCGTCAAAGTAACTCCATCTTCTAAAATTGTTGGTGATATGGCACTGTTCATGGTACAGAATGATTTAACAGAAGAAGATATTTACGAAAGAGGAGAATCGATTGATTTCCCTGCTTCTGTTATTGAATTTTTCCAAGGGTTTATTGGGCAGCCGCATGGCGGTTTTCCCGAAAAATTACAAAAAATAATTTTAAAAGATAAAGAGGCGATCACGGAGCGACCGGGCTTACAACTCGATCCAGTCGATTTTGATGCTTTGCAAAGAGAGTTATACGAAAAATTAGACAGAGAAATTACCAGTTTTGATGTCATTGCTTACGCGCTTTACCCGGACGTGTTTACAACATATGAAAACTTCAAAACATCCTATGCTGATGTGTCTGTTCTAGATACGCCCACTTATTTTTACGGTATGCGTTTAGGAGAGGAAATCGAAGTGGAAATCGAGCAAGGGAAACGGTTGTTTATTAAACTTGTTTCGGTTTCAGAACCTCGTACAGATGGAACAAGAGTCATGTACTTTGAATTAAATGGACAATCCAGAGAAATAATTATTCGGGATAAAAGTATTCAAACAGATATTGTTGAACTCCCGAAAGCCGATAAAGACAATTCTAAACATATCGGAGCGACAATGCCTGGTACGGTAATTGAGACATTGTGCCGTGCTGGAGATAAAGTTACAAAAGGTGATTATTTATTAATCACAGAGGCAATGAAAATGGAAACAACTATTCAGGCACCATTTACCGGTGAAATAAAAGAAGTATATGTCGATGCTTCAGACGCAATTAACGTAGGTGATTTGCTCGTTGAATTTAAATAACAAAAAATCGAAGGCCATCTATTAGGCCTTCGATTTTTATTGTAAAAAAACAGACTATTATATTCTGTTTAAGGATAAAGAAACGACTTGGTTAAACAAAGTTTCGTACTGACCAATCATTTACTCGCCAGTTGGTTTAAAGGGAGTGAATGGTTTCTTTTCCTGGATGACCTCTGTTTTACCTTCGTATTTTGCGCTTCGATTTGCGAGCAGCATAAAGTAACTGAGATTGCCAAAATAGCAAGTAATGAAGAAGGCATGCAAGATAGCAACCCAAAGATTTAAGCTGGTAAAAATAACCATGGCTCCAAATAAAACTTGCAATGTAATAAGGATCCAAGTGCTGAACCATCCCCATATCATGACGCGATTCTTCCTGTAATTTCGATATATCTTACCGAAAAAGATGGTTGTCCAAATAAATAAGCTTCCAGCAAGCAAGCGATGTCCCATTTGCACCCATTGGAAAAAATTGTACTTTGTAAAACTGAATGGACTTTCATTTGAACAAAATGGCCAACTGTTACAAACTAAGCTAGCATCAACATGTCGAACTAAGGCTCCTGTGTATACAACGATAATAGTGAAAATCGCAATAGCAAATATTTCTATACGGTGCTTACGCTGGATGTGTAAAGCCTCTGCATCAAATTTTTGGTCAATTTCAAACACGAGTAATGTTAGTAAAAGCACAGCTGCAAACGAAATGAGAGAAATACCAAAATGGAGAGCAAGAACAAAGTCTGATTGTCCCCAAATGACAGCAGCTGCTCCGACTAACCCTTGCAGAATAAGAAAGAAAACGGAGAGAAATGATAAAAATTTCACCTCACGAATATGCCCGATACGTTTCCATGCTAAAACCGCCAGCAATACAACAGTCACTCCGACAACACTGGATACTAAACGGTGGCTTAACTCAATAACCAGTTCCGGCGTAATTTCTGCAGGTATTATGCTGCCATTACATAACGGCCAACTTTTACCGCAGCCGGCACCTGAATCGGTCTTCGTTACAAGAGCTCCGCCAAGTAAAATAAACACCATTCCTATAGTGGATACTACACCTAACCACTTGATTGATCGAATCATATAAAAGGCCTCGCTTTATAAAATATATAATGAAATATCTTCTAACTCTTTTGAGAATAGAATTCGTATCCCCTTTATCATAAGGCGTTTCTCAGATACATTGCAATCATTTCATTTGAAGTGTAACAAGAATTATAAAAAACAGACACATTTTTGTAACAGAATAGTGTCAAAAAACGTTTGTGGACACATAATTTCAGGAAAGCCTTGCATTCTCTAAAAAAATTTGCTAAAACTGATATTAGGAGTTATCAAGTAGTATCTATTTGTACTAAATTATAATTCTTGCTATAATCAATGTACAAGTCGATGGTAAAAGTTGCCTTTATCTGGAGGACTGGATTGTTATACAACAATGGAATAAGTTAGTGATGTTTTGAATAAAAAGAAGTGTTTGATTATGAATATATCAAGATTAACTTTGTGATAAGTTACTTTTTATATTCATTTATTTGTTTGACAGTTTGTGGAGATTGAAAGGGGGCTTTCGCAGGTCAGATGTGAAAAGTGGTGCAGTTTTAAGATGGAATTTCATCGTTTACATAATTACTATAGGAAGAAACTTTTACATAGTGATGATTTGCACACTTTATAATAGACTTTCTTTTTCTTCACGAATCAATCAACAGGTCAGGCAGAGTTCTCTGTATTTCAGTTTTGCGGTGATTTTCAAATAATTTATAGGACTCGCATTCATGCAGTTTTACTGGATGTCGAACTAATCAATATTTTATATTCGATAGAAACTAAAGTGTCAGTAGCTATATTTGAAGTATACATCACAATAACAAATAAACTGATTATTCACCTGTAAAAATCCATTCGGAAAACTGAAGAAACACAAACGCTACACTAATAGAAGTTGGTTACAATTCCATTTCTTACTTAAAAAGAAAGATAACTTTTTATTTCAACGTCATACATGTTGGAATAGGCTGAGCAAAACATAGGCTTCTTGTATTGCTCTGGATAAAAAAGCGGAGCAAATGTTTTACAAATTGAAGCCTACTTTATAACAGTATGTTGTACTAATGGAGAAAGAGAGGTAAGCATATATGAAAGGTTGGATGAAGAATTTAAGAACCTTCAGCATCCTTGGTTTTTTAGTAGCGATATTGTCGGGGTGCGGCCGTGATAATTTAACTGCTTTAGTTCCAAAAGGGTACGGTGCTGATATATCAATGCAGCTAATTATATTAACTACGGTTATTATGACTGCAGTTCTTATTGTTGTTTTAATTTTGTTTGTCATTGTAATAGTCAGGTTCCGTAAGAAAAAAGGAGATCCTACTATTAATCCGGAACAAGTGGAAGGAAATAAATTGTTAGAAACAGTTTGGACCATTATTCCAATAATTCTGGTAATTATTATGGCAGTTCCGACAGTCTTTGCTACATTCCATTTAGCAGATGATAAAGACAAAGACGATAATATCAATATTGAAATTACCGGAAATCAGTTCTGGTGGCATTTCGATTATAAAGATGAAGAAATCTCAACGAGCCAGGATTTATACGTGCCCGTTGGTACAAAGATTTATCTTGATTTAATATCCAGCGATGTTATCCACTCTTTCTGGGTGCCAAGTATTTCTGGTAAATTGGATGTAAACCCGGAAAACACAAATACGATGTATATCGAAGCGTATGAAGAAGGTGTTTATTTCGGTAAATGTGCTGAATTCTGTGGGGACTCGCACTCTTTAATGGACTTTAAAGTAGTCGTAGTCAGTCAAGAAGAATACGACCAGTGGGTAGAAGATATGCAAGACTTTGATTCAGATGACTTAGAGTTAGCAGATGATGCAGCAGAAGGTGAAGACTTATTTGAAGACAAGGGTTGTCTCAGTTGTCACGCTACGGATAATGGTGAATATTCTGAAGGGGACGCTCCAATGGGTCCTGATTTGACGCAGTTCGGAGATCGTTCTCGTTTAGCAGGATATTTAGAACCAACAAAAGAGAACCTTGTGGATTGGATTGTAGATCCGGAAGAATTAAAGCCTGGAAACGAAATGACAGGAAAGTACTCTCCTGTTGATGAGGATGAGGCAGGTAAGATTGCTGAGTACTTAATGGAATTACAGCCTTCTGATGTAACAGCTGAAGGAAAAGAAGAGAAAGAATAATTGTAACTTAAATTTTAGGAGGGTGTTAAAGTGAGTAGTATAGCAGCTACAGGTAAACGCGGCTTTGGTTCCTTCTTGTGGGATTATTTGACGACAGTGGACCATAAGAAAATTGCACACCTTTATATTGCAGGCGGTGCTTTCTTCTTTATCCTGGGTGGTATTGAAGCATTAATCATCCGAATACAGCTCATTAAACCGGAAAACGATTTTGTGAGTGCTGGTTTCTATAACGAAATAATCACCATGCATGGTACAACCATGATTTTCTTAGCAGCCATGCCGATAATGATTGGATTGATGAACGCAGCCATTCCCTTACAGATAGGGGCACGAGATGTAGCATTTCCATTTTTAAACTCGCTTAGTTTTTGGTTGTTTATGTTTGGTGGTTTATTATTAAACGTCAGTTTCATGACTGGCGGTGCGCCAGATGCAGGCTGGACAAACTATGCATCACTTGCAATGAATTCATCCGGACATGGAGTAGACTACTATATAGCAGGTCTGCAAATTGCCGGTGCAGGGACGTTAATGGGTGGTATTAACTTCCTGGCTACTGTAGTAACGATGAGGGCACCAGGAATGACTTATATGAGAATGCCTTTATTTACATGGGCTTCTTTCATTACAAGTGTCTTGATTCTTTTTGCATTCCCAGCTCTTACAGTTAACTTATTTTTATTGATGTTTGATCGTATGTTTGATTCGGCTATTTTTGATGTAGCACTAGGTGGTAATACGATAATCTATCAGCACCTGTTTTGGATATTTGGACACCCAGAAGTGTATATATTAATCTTGCCTTTCTTTGGTGCGTTTAGTGATATCTTTTCTACCTTTGCAAGAAAGAGATTATTTGGTTATACCGCGATGGTATTTGCAACCATGATTATTGCATTTTTAGGTTTCATGGTTTGGGCTCACCATATGTTTACAGTTGGTCTAGGTCCTGTTGCAAACTCTATATTCTCAGTGGGAACTATGGCTATTGCTGTTCCTACAGGTATTAAAATCTTTAACTGGCTCTTCACTATGTGGGGCGGTCAATTGAAAATTAATTCTGCAGTGCTGTGGGCTCTAGCATTTATTCCATCATTTACCATTGGTGGTATGACTGGTGTTATGTTAGGTTCTGCTGTTGCAGACTATCAATATCATGATACGTACTTTGTAATTGGTCACTTCCACTACGTTATTGTAGGCGGTACTGTATTTGGTATCTTTGCTGCATTGCACTACTGGTGGCCGAAGATGTTCGGTCGTGTGCTTAATGAAGCAATGGGCCAAGTAACATTCTGGTTGTTCTTTATTGGTTTCCATTTGACGTTTTTCATCCAGCACTTTTTAGGTCTGATGGGGATGCCGCGTAGATATTGGGTATTCTTGAAAGACCAGGGATTGGAATTAGGAAACGTCATCAGTTCTATCGGAGCTTTCTTTATGGCTGCGGGAGTGATTGTTTTTGTTTATAACATCATTCATTCTGCTGCTAAAGGCGAAAAAGCAGATGCAGACCCTTGGGATGCTCGAACATTGGAGTGGACAGTTTCATCTCCTCCACCTTACTATAACTTTGAACAATTACCATTAGTACGCGGTCTGGATCCACTATGGATTGAGAAAATGGAAGGCGATGGAAAAATGTCTCCAGGCGAACCGCTTGATGATGTTCATATGCCGAATAATTCATTCATTCCATTTTTAATGGGATTAGGCTTCTTTATAGCAGGATATGGTTTTATTCACCAAACAGATAATAGCTTATGGTATATTGCTCTATACGGCGGTATGGCATTTTCCATTGGATGTATGGTTGTACGTTCATTAAAAGACGATTATGGCTACTACATCCCTAAGGAAGAACTCCAAAAAGCGGTAGAAGAGGAGGCAAAATAAAAAATGAGTCAAGAGCATAGCAATTTGTTTCCGGATGTCATGCCGGATACACCAGAAAGAGTCACCCATGAAGGTAAAAACAAGTTTTTTGGGTTGTGGTTCTTTCTAGGTGGAGAAACTGTTTTATTTGCCAGTTTATTTGGTACCTACCTCGCGTTGAAAAACTCAACAGCGGGGGGGCCATCCTCTGAAGAGATATTTGGTTTAGAACTTGTGTTTGTAATGACCATGCTATTATTAACAAGCTCTTTAACCAGTGTGTACGCAATGTATCATATGCGTAATGCTGATTTTAAAAAAATGGTTTTATGGCTTAGTATTACTGGATTATTAGGTACCGGTTTTCTTGCTTTTGAAGTATATGAGTTTGCCCATTATATTACAGAGTATGGATTTTCATTCCGTTCTTCTGCATTTGGTTCAGCTTTCTTTTCATTAGTAGGATTCCATGGTGGTCACGTTCTATTTGGTTTGTGTTGGCTGCTCGCAATTTTGATTCGTAATGCTAAAAGAGGGTTAAACCTTTATAATGCACCTAAGTTCAATACATTCAGTTTATACTGGCATTTTATTGACGTTGTATGGGTGTTTATCTTTACCGTTGTTTACTTGATGGGAAAGGTGGGGTAATTGATGGCGGAAGAATCAAAAGACAATCTGGAAGCTCAATCGTTTAAAAAGCAAAAAAGTAAAGAAGAAATGCAAAGACAGTTGATTTCTTTTGGATTAATGATTGTTTTTACATTAATTGCTTTTGCAATAGTGATTACGGACTCCATTGATTCCATGTATGTAGTTCCGATCTTATTTATTATGGCATTTGTACAAGCAGCTTTTCAGTTTTATTATTTTATGCATTTAAAGGATAAAGGTCACGCAATGCCTGCTCTTTTAATGTATGGTGGTGTATGGTGTGCGTTTTTGACACTTTGTGCATTAATGGTCATTACTTGGTGGTAAAAACAAATAGTAGTTGAAGATGAAAAAACTGGGATATTTCCCAGTTTTTTTTCTTGTTACAGCTGATTTCATTTTGTTGTCACTTTTGATGGAATTGAACTTCATTTTAACGCTCTTCATTACAAAAGGAGCTTGAATTACGTTATAATTGAGTTGCAGAAATAATTAGAGGTGAAAATTATGTGGCTTAATATGCAAATATTTGGTTTCCGTGCTTTGTGGAGCCCTTATTATTTGAGTTTTATATGTGTTGTCGCTTTGCTATATTTTTTGTTTACTGGCCCGCTGAGACATTACTTTGGGGATGTGAGAAGGCCGAGTGTGAAACAACAAATTCTATTTTATAGTGGACTTATCCTCGTGTATGCAGTGAAGGGTGCACCTGTAGATTTGTTGTCCCATATTATGATGGGAGCTCATATGATTCAAATGGCGTTACTTTATTTACTAGCACCAGTCTGGTTAATTTTGGGAATTCCTGCTTGGATGTGGCAATGGTTTATTGAATTGAAATATGTTCGTCCTGTATTTCGTTTATTTACCCATCCACTCATTGCTCTGGCTGGTTTTAATAGCCTGTTTGCTATCTATCATATTCCTGTCATTTTCGACTTTTCAAAAGCTACTCCAACGGCTCATATAATTATTACAGTCGGCCTGTTTATTTTAGCTTGCTTTATGTGGTGGCCAATCCTGTCTCCTGTCGAAAAATATGATACCCTGCAGCCATTACTTAAGATTGGTTTTTTAGTTATTAGTGCATTTATCGTTTCGATTGCTTGTGCGTTGATTATTTTTTCAAAAGAACCTATGTATCAAGCATTTAGCTCCGACGGGGCATGGGTGCAGTCCTTAGCTTTATGTGTGCCGCCAGACGTCTTATCCGGATTAACAGATGCAAATGCTTTATCTGGCCCGGATATGTTTTCACCTTTAAGTTTAGTTGAAGACCAGCAATTAGGCGGAATTGTTATGATGACTGTGCAGCAAATTATTTATACTTCCATGATCAGCTGGATATTCTTCCGCTGGTTTACGGCACAAAGCTTAAAAGTAGATCCTAAGCCAGCAGCTGGGGACCTTCCTTATTCTGTCAGACATGGAAAATAAAAACAGGTAAGTTTAAATGTGTCCAATTCTGTTACTGCAAGAGACTTAGGAAGTAACTTGCGCTAGAAGGGTACTTTGGACAATATATATAAAGCTGAAATGAAATAGATAAAAAAAGAGAGACAACGTCATTGTCTCTCTTTTTGATTCTGAAAATGTTACTTAATATGACTGTCTAAATCCTGGTATGCATCACTTACTAATTTCGTTGCACGTTCCACCAGGTTTTTAGGGAAGTTTTCTTCTTCACCATATTCTACACCATGAGGGTAATAATGTTTACCGAGTAATGGCGTTTTCAATTTAATAACCGCATCTTTCTTATCGACATCGCCTTCAATAGCTTTTCCTTGAATTCGAATAAAGTACGTTACATTTTTTTCTTGGGAGTTAATTTTATAATCATATGTAACTCTTTCATAATCCCATGACTCGCCTAAAATAAAAGCATGTTTTCCCATAATGTGATTCAAGGGGAGAATATCTACGACCTTATTATCGATTCCAGTATTTTCAATATGCATCTTTTTCACCTCAGTTTTAATCTCTATGTACATCATATTAAAATTTTAAACAACTTGCAATAAAAGACACTACATTAAGTATAAAGAAACCTAAAAATTCAAGCAGAGTGTTTCACTTTCTAAAAAACCATGATATCATGTATATATGGAGGTGTCTTAGATGATAGCAACAACCGACTATTTATCGATACTGGATAAATCGGAAGTTTTAACAGAGAAAATTTTACAATCAGAGGAAGTACAAGCATATCGAGATGCTTATTATACAATGCAGAATAATGAAGAATCACAACGCTTAATTAAGGCGTTTTCTAATATGAAAGACGATTATGAGGATGTGCAGCGCTTTGGCCATTACCATCCTGATTACCATAAAATTATGAAGGAAGTACGCAGTGCCAAGCGGAAGATGGATATGGATGATGCTGTTGCACAATTCAAATTGCAAGAAAGAAAATTGCAAGGGTTTTTAGATGAAATCAGTGATTATATCGCCAAGAGCGTGAGCGAGACAGTAATCGTTCCCAAAGACGGGCTGGCTCTTAAAGATGATGGCTGCTCCGGGGGTTGCGGTAGTGGCGGCAGTTGCAGCTGCCAAGCTTCCTGATAGAAAATTACATAAGGGAAGGGATGCTAAAGTGCGAACGAAAAGACAAGGAATTATTGTCTGGTTTCAACACAGAAAAAATATTAAACAAATAAAACGGTATGGTAATTTATTATATGTTTCCAAGAAAATGCGATACGCTGTTATTTATACAGGACAAGATAAAATGGAAGAGGTAGTTCATTCTCTTTTAAAATTATCCTTTATTACTAAAGTGGATGTATCGGCGCGTCCTTTTATTAAAACGGATTATGAAAATGCCATACCAGATGAGGCAAAAGAGTACGATTATAAAATCGGGATTTAACGTAAACACCTTTTCGACTTTTCGTTAAGGTGTTTTTTATTCAACTAATAGCTCTTGTGCTCTTTACATGGGCGATACAGATTAACAGTATAAAAAGATTAGTGCATTTCATTGCTATTAATCATATTTTTTTCTAAAATAAAAACTGTGAGGTGATAAGATGCGAGTCATTGCTGGAACACGTAAAAGCAGAAGAATTAAATCGGTGAAAAACAAGAAAACCCGCCCGACAAGTGATAAAATAAGAGAAGCAGTCTTCCATAAGGCCGGTCCTTTTTTTGATGGTGGGAGCGGTCTTGATTTATATGCAGGAAGTGGTGCCTTAGGAATTGAAGCGTTGAGTCGAGGGATGAATCAAATGATTTTTATTGATAACCAGCCTGCAGCCATACGTACCATTAAAGAAAACGTGAAAGAACTAAAACTGGATTCACAATCTCAAGTGTTTAAAAAACAAGCCATTTCAGCTTTGGAAATACTCCATCGTAAACAAAAGCAGTTTGATTTCATTTTAATTGATCCTCCATATGAGTCGACAAATTACGAAGAACTGATCCAAAAAATAATGGATTTTGACTTAGTAAAAGAAAATGGCTTACTATACATAGAATTAAGCACGGGTAAAACTTTATCCTTGCTGGATAAATCTTTTGAAGTGCAATTTGAAAAAACATATAATCGAACGACAAGAACAATCATTTACCAAAAAGCAAAGCGGGAGGAGACAGGAAAATGAATAATAAAAAGACGTTAGCAATCTGTCCAGGAAGTTTTGACCCGATAACGAATGGCCATTTAGATATCATCAGTAGAGGAGCAAAAATATTTGATGAAGTTATTGTTGCTATTTTTGATAATCATTCAAAAGCGCCTTTGTTTACGGAAGAAGAGCGTATAGACTTGATTTCTAAAGCAACCGCTCATTTACCAAATGTTAAAGCCGATTCTTCAAATGGACTTTTAGTAGATTATGCGAAAGCTCAGGATGCAGATGCAATTTTGCGTGGATTGCGGGCGATTAGTGATTTCGAATATGAAATGCAGATAACATCCATGAACAAAAAGCTTGAACCTGACATTGAGACTATTTTTATGATGACGAATAACCAATATTCATTTTTAAGTTCGAGTATTGTAAAAGAAGTAGCAAAATATGATGCAAATGTGGAATGCTTGGTTCCTGAAGTTGTTGTGGAAGCCATTCGAAAAAAGTTTTAAATCTTTCGAAAAATGTTGGTTTTGTTTGAAAATGAGCTAATTTATTCAGCGATATTTTTTGGTGAAAATAATGCGTTCATATACATAAGTTAAACAGAATCAGTGAAACACAGCTTATTTGTAACGTAAGATATAAAAGGGGAATTATTTATGCGTTTTACCAAGAAATCGCTCATTATTGCAGCCGTTCTTTTCATTGTTTTTTTTATGCTGTCAACTTACAAAATGCCCTATTATGTAAATAAACCAGGGTTAGCAGATGATCTGACTGATATTGTTAACGTAGAAGACGGGCACTCAGCGAAAGGAAGCTTGCATCTGGTAACTATTAGCAGCGGGCAAGCGACACCCATTAATTATTTAACAGCGAAATTAATGCCGCATCATGATATTGTTCCTATGAAAGAAGCCAGAAACGGGATGTCTGATGAGCTGTATATGCAACATCAAATGTTTATGATGGAAAATTCGCAGCACGCGGCAATGGTGGTAGCTTACGAAGCTGCTGATAAAGAGGTGGAGATTATACCGGATGGTGTGCATGTGATTCAAGTCGAGGATGATATGCCTGCAGAAGGTAAAGTGAAGGCAGGAGATAAAATTACGGCCATAGATGGTGAGAAAATTAAAGATGCGGAATCGCTGACAGATTATGTGAAAGAGAAACAGGAAGGCGATGTCATTGAATTGGATATTGAGCGTGATGATGAAACATTACAGGAAAAAGTTGATGTTGCCCCATTAGAAGAGAAGGACAAAGTGGGGATTGGTATTCGATTAGTAACGGATGAAGAGATAGAAGTAGACCCTGACATGTCATTTGACAGTGGTAAAATTGGCGGCCCGAGTGCTGGCTTAATGTTCAGTTTAGAAGTGTATAATCAACTCACCGACGAGGATATTACGAATGGGAAGAATATCGTTGGTACGGGAGAAATCGACCAGGAGGGCAATGTTCACCCAATCGGAGGTATCGATAAAAAAGTAGTTGCTGCTGATAAAGAAGGTGCCGACATATTTTTTGCTCCATATGAAGATGGAAAAGAGGGCTCTAATTATGAAGTAGCCAAAGAAACCGCAGATAACATCCACAGTGACATGGATGTTGTACCTGTTGATTCCTTCCAAGATGCGTTAGATTACTTAACAGAGCAGGAGACTATAACAGAAGCGGCAAGTTAAATTCAGCTTGTCGCAAATGTTCCCGGGCTTGCTGTGGGATAATCTGATAATAAATCGAGGATACTTTTTCATCCAAAGCCAAAGCGTGCTGGTTCTTTCGATTTAAACTGGTATATACAGGTACATCCATCTCTTTTTTTTGCTTGTTAAAATAGAATCGCCCTGTTTGGGTTAAGCCGAGCAGCCTCACATAAGGAACAGAGGAAGAGTTATAAAAGGCATTTATTTCTTCTTTTGTTGTCTGTGTTAAAATATGGACAGCCATACGCTGAAGTCTCGTTACCGTGTAACGTTTTGTTTTCATTAGTTCAATCCAGTGCTGAAAAGAGACTGCTTGCTTAGTGAAGCGTTTTGCACGATTTTCCAACCCTTCATCCACACCGTGAATTTTTTTAAGGGCTGCTGGAGAACTTGCAAGTATTTGATATTGTAATAAAGGAAAATAGGCTTCCCATTCATGATAGACAGAAGAAGTGGCATAATAGCTTTCTAAAGCATGAAAGGTCGCTTCAGGAATCGTGCTTTGTACTCTGGATGTCATTCCTTCTGCAAGGAATTCTTGCCGGATGCTTGTCGCACTGGCGATATTAGAAGCGATGGTTTGATCGTGATAGTCATTTTTAATTCGCTTTATGGTAAGAGGTGTCATTGAGTAGTTATGTTCTGCAATCGCCTGCACATAGCTTAACCCTAAAATGTTATTCGGTTTGGTTACGTCAAGCGCAGTGATGCCTAATTGTTCAGAGGCCTTGGCACTGGCGCTGGGGAAATTCATTCCTTCTTTTAAAAAATCATCTATGTATGCTTTATATGCTACGTGATGCTTTGCTATTTTTTCAGAGGCGTCCTGAAAAGGCTGAATCTCTCCGCTTTCGCTTCCAAAGCAAATAGAGCTGGCGCCGAATTCATGTAAAGAGCGAATCGCCCCTGTTGCGAAATGACTGCTGTATTGTACAGTATACGCATAGGGTAATTCTAGAACGATGTCAGCACCAGCTTGTAAAGCCGCTTTTGCACGATGGATTTTGTCGACAACAGCGGGTTCCCCGCGTTGCAGGAAATTACCGCTCATCACGGCTATAATACAGTCTGCATTTGCTAATTCTTTACTTTTTGTGAGATGATGGAGGTGCCCATAATGAAATGGGTTATATTCGACAACTAAACCACAAGCTTTCATTTTGGTGAATCACCTGACCTTTCTTTTTCTTTATTCTATCAAAACAAATGATTTTTCAGCAAGGTTAATTATCCAAAAAGGTTGACAAAATATGAAATTACTTATAAAATTACTCTTGTTGTCTTGAGGTGATAACAATGAAAAAAATGGATTTTTCTGTCAATGAGATTTTTAATACGGCAACAATTGAACCAGCTTACTTCTCCACTGATCTTGATGTGTCCGAATTAGAAACAGCATCGAGTAATGACATTATTCGAATCGGCACAGTGCAAGTCAAAGGGATGTATACAGTAGATGATACCAATGATGAAATTATTTTTTCGTTTACGATTGATGGGGAAATGATTTTGCCTTGTGCTCGTACTTTAGTTGAAGTTCCTTATCCTTTTTCTATTCAGGCGACGGAAGTGTTTACGACACAAACGGTTGTCGAAGAATCAGAAGAGGAAGACGAAGAAGTACATCAAATTTTAGCAGAAAAGCTTGACTTGACACCATATATCAAAGAAAATATTATATTGGGGACACCTTATCGCGTTTTTTCTGATGAAGAACCTTTAGCTGAAGGTGATGGTTGGGATTTGTATCAGGAAGATGTGTATGAAGAAGAAAAGAAAAAAGCTGTTGATCCTCGATTAGAAAAACTACAACAATTCTTTGGTGATGATCAAGAGGATAAAGAATAAACAGTCATTTAAATTGTATTAAAGGAGGTGTACGTCATGGCAGTACCAAAGCAAAGAACTTCGAAAAAAGTAAAAAATCAACGTCGTACGCATAAAAAATTACATGTACCTGGTTTAACGGAGTGCTCTAATTGTGGAGAACTAACGAAACCTCATCATATTTGTAAAGCATGTGGTCATTACGATGGCCAGGAAGTTGTTGAAAAATAAAGTTTTTAAAACAGATTACTTTCTACTGGTGATCTGTTTTTTAATTCTGTGATGAAAATGTATACGGATGGATTAACAAACAGGGGAGGTTCTTTATTTGAAGCGAAGAACGCTTTGCTGTAAAGACCCGAAAAATAAAGATGAATATAAGTAAATATGAATTGTCGCTTAACTATGTGTTTTGTTTTAAAAGAGCCGTTCTTCCGCATTGCTGGAAGAACGGCTCTTTTTAATTTTCTTTTTCTTTATTTTCTTTCTTTTTTTCCTTCTCTGCAGAAATATTTGGTTGTTGCACAGCTGCTGCAGGTGGCTGTACTGCCTGCTTAACTCCTTCAGGCATCCAAATAAATGGATTTTCACCAAAATCTCGTTCAATATTGTAAGAAGCTTTTTCGAATCCTATCTTCTCCCAGAATTTATCGGATTCCTGCCCGATAAGCGGGTTGGTTTTAATTGGTAATTGGAAACCTTTTGCATAATCAACAAGCAATCGTCCATAGCCTTTACCGCGAAAATCTGGCAACACTTCCAGTTTGAAAAGTACTAAATAATCTTGTGGGGGGTTAAAATAATCATCGAATTTTGCAGATCTTTCGTATAGGCTCATTCTTGCTACGAGATTTTCTCCAAAATAAATGCCATAGAATGGAGATTCACTATCATTTTCTACTATCTCGTTTTGTAAATCTTCCAACATAGATAATTCCTGTGTGCCGTATGCTTGAAATCGTTTGAAGTCTTCGAGCGTTTTATAATTGATTAATAAACGTTCTACTTGTACTCCTACCATAAAACTCATCCCTTCCTTTGGTGCTTTATGTTGTGTCTCTCTATTATTTATTATAGTATAAATAATTGGATAAGCAAACTGGCAAAAGAAATCATAACCCAGAAGTATAGATTTCCATTTTGGCGTTTTCATTTCAACTAATGGTGCGCACTGGTTATTGCTATATATGAAGATGTTTTGTAAAAGTATAGAAACGAGAAAGGAAAACGTGATGAAACTACTCTCTTTTATTATTATTATAATCCCTGTATTTTTTACTGTTATTTTGTATCAATTACATAAAAAAATAAAGAAAAAGCCTTGGAAAGCAACCCATTTTTCTGTCCAAGTTTCCAGCCTGGTTTATATTGCTGCAGTCAGCAATCTTTTGTACGTTTTATTCGGTGTCAGGTCAATTGGAAACATCTTAATTTTATTCATTGTCGGGTTATCCGTTATCCTTATTTTACAATGGAAAAAAGATACAGATGTGTCCTTTGTCAAAGCGTTGCAAATATTATTGCGGTTATCTTTTTTGGTTTTTGGTTTGCTTTATATATTACTAATCTTTTATTGGGCGTTGGATTATTTTTATTTGGGAACCTAATCAAACAGATTACATGAAAACAACAGGAGTTTCATATACAATACATAAAGATATAATTATTGACGCTAAAGGAGTAGCCATTTATGCAAGTAACGTGTACGGAATTAAATAATAAAAACAAATTAAACAAGATGTATCGTGCTCATGAAGAGCCCATTATTTCTTATTTTGAATATGACCCATTCGGGGATTTTAAGCATCGCTTAGAAGATTTGAAAAAAAGAACCTATCAGCGAGAGTCATTAGCAGATGTGTTAACGAAAATGAATGCAAACTGGGGGGCTGCTAATTCTTCTCTGGAACAGATAGAACGATTAAAACAGTCGGACAGTGTTGCGGTGGTTGGAGGGCAACAAGCAGGACTCCTAACGGGACCGTTGTACTCGATTAATAAACTCATTTCTATTGTGCATTTAGCCAAGCAACAGGAAAAAGAGCTGAATGTGCCTGTTATCCCAGTCTTCTGGATTGCTGGAGAAGACCATGATTTTGATGAAATTAATCATGTTTATTCGGATAGACAGAATCGAGCGTATAAACATAAGTTAGATGAAGAATCTTCTGTAAAGAAATCTATTTCAGATATGACATTAAACCATGACAATGTTAAAGAATGGTTGACTCATTTCCTGCGTGATTTAGAAGAAACCAGTTACACAAACGAATGGTTTGGAGATACTCTGGATGCACTTCAAAAATCAAACACATATACAGATTTCTTCGCCCGTTTAATTTTTCAACTATTTCCTGAACAAGGAATTGTGTTATTGGACGCACATGCTAAAGAAATCCGCGAATTGGAAACAGCGTATTTTCTCCAAATGATTGAACATCATGAAGAAATCCATCAGTCTACCTATAAGACGTTGCAAACTCTCCAGCAAGAAGGTTTTGATATTCCTTTAGACATAGAGGAAGGAGAAACGAATTTATTTTACCATGGAGAAGCAAATGATCGTGTACTGTTAAAGTATATAGATGGGGAATGGATTGGAAAGCATGAAGAAGTTCGTTTTTCTACAGAGGAAATGAAAGAAATTGCCGGACAACATCCCGAGAAACTAAGCAATAATGTGGTTACCCGTCCCTTAATGCAAGAATTATTACTACCTACGTTAGCTTTTGTTGCCGGCGATGGCGAAATTAATTACTGGGCTACTTTAAAAAAAGCGTTCCAAGTGCTTGATGTACAGATGCCCCCAGTTGTCCCGAGACTATCCTTTACGTATGTAACGAACCGTGTTCAAAAACTGATGAAGAAGCGAGTGGTAGAAGCGGAAGATATTATTCGTCATGGTGCAGGCTCTAAAAAAGTTCAATGGTTGACCAATCAAACGACTGCTCCACTGAATGTTTTATTTGAAGAAGTAAAAACAAGTATGGCGGATGTCCATGCTCCGCTGCAAACGTACGCGAAATCAATCAGTCCTGACTTAGAGCAATTAGCTCAGCAAAATCAACAATATATTGAACAGCAAGTTCAGTTTTTGAAAGACCGGATAGATCAACATTTAGAGATGAAATACCAGCATCAAATCAGCCAGTTTGATGAATTAGAACTTTTCTTGCGTCCCCGGCAAACATTGCAAGAAAGAATATGGTCCCCTTATACGTTTATCAATAGTTACGGTTATCAATTTTTAAGAGATTTAATGGAGAAAGAATCGCTTGATTTTAGGAAAGAACATTTTATCGTTCATTTATAAAAAACACCCCTTATTAAATGTAGCAATCAACATTTAATAAGGGGTTTTTATATTTCCCCCACTTTTCTCCCCATGGAAGAAATTCTCTTTGTTTTATCGAATAAACCAATGGATTTCTTATGAAAAACAATAAAAAAACGAAAGTACGTTCTATTATAACTCCTGATATATAGACCTTAAGCAGTGTTTTTAACAAATATAAAAAAACTTGTGGTACAAAGTGGAAGATTGTGGTACTATAAAAACATGGAAGGGTTGAATAGATATGTTTATGGGAGAATATCAACATAATCTGGATACAAAAGGACGCGTTATTATCCCCGCTAAGTTTCGTGAAGAGCTGGGCGATAATTTTGTGATGACACGCGGCCTGGATCAATGTCTATTCGCATACCCTATGGAAGAATGGAAATTGTTAGAGCAAAAACTTAAAAAATTGCCACTTACTAAAAAAGATGCCCGTCGATTCACACGTTTCTTTTTTTCAGGTGCAGTGGAGTGTGAAGTAGATAAACAAGGCAGAATTAACATTCCGCAACCTTTGCGACAATATTCCGATTTAGAGAAGGAATGTGTCATTATTGGTGTATCGAATCGCATCGAGCTTTGGGCGAAAGACGCCTGGGAAGAGAATTTGGCAGAATCTGAAGAATCGTTTGCCGATATTGCCGAAAATTTAATGGATTTTGATATTTAGAAGCAGGTGGATTGATTGGATAAATCAGAACATGAAAGTGTCTTAAAAAACGAAACATTAAAAGCTTTAAACATTCAAAAAAGTGGAATTTATGTAGACTGTACACTTGGTCGAGCTGGCCATGCCAAAGCTATTACAGACCAGTTGGACGAAAGTGGATTGCTGATTGGATTTGACCAGGATCAGCAAGCAATCGCTGCTGCGAAAGAAATGCTCCCTCCTGAAAACACGTTGTTCTTACATACAAACTTTCGGTACTTAAAGGAAGTATTACTGGCTCAAGGGATAAACGAAGTCGACGGTATTTTATTTGATTTAGGGGTTTCGTCCCCTCAATTGGATGAAGGAGAAAGAGGGTTCAGTTATCAACATGAAGCACCGCTGGACATGAGAATGGATCAGCGCCAGGAATTAAGTGCTTATACGATTGTGAATCACTGGCCTTATGAGAAGTTAGTACATATATTTTTCCGGTATGGAGAAGAGAAGTTTTCGAAACAGGTAGCTCGTCAAATAGAACAAGTGCGAAAAAAGAAGCCAATTGATTCTACTTTTGATTTAGTGGAAGTGATAAAAGAAGGCATTCCTGCACCTGCAAGACGAAAAGGCGGACATCCTGCCAAACGGATTTTTCAAGCGATTCGGATTGCAGTAAACGATGAGTTGCAAAGTTTTACAGACGCTTTGCAGCAAGCTGCTGAGATGGTGAAAATTGACGGAAAAGTAGCTGTAATCACTTTTCATTCTTTGGAAGACAGAATTTGCAAGCAATCCTTTAAAAAATGGAGTACCGAAAAGCAAGCTCCCCGTGGACTTCCGGTTCTTCCCGAAGAATTTAAAGCTCCTTTTCAGTTAGCACCTAAAAAACCGATTGTTCCGAAAGAGAAAGAAATCGAGCATAATCGCAGGGCGCGATCTGCTAAGCTTCGCGTCGTACAAAAAATTAAACAATGGGATGACTCTTTTAAATTTTAGTTAGAAGGAAGTAATTTTTCTTACTAGCCAAAGGAAAGGATGGATGACGAAATGAATACAGGACCTGCAAGAAAATGGCAAACAAATCATACATATCATACCGAACCGGAACCGAAAAAAGTTGTCGTAAAAGTTAAGAGTAAGAGTTGGTTGACAAAAGGGGAAAAAGTCATTTATGCTTTCCTTTGTGCTGCAATTATTGTTTGTGGAATGTTTATTGTCAGTTATTCTTCCACGACGGATGCGTTAAATCGTGAAACGCAAACCTTAAACGATAAAGTAAATGCACAAGAAGTTGAAAATGAGAATTTGCTCTTTGAAGTTCGTGAATTAAGTAAACCTGAACGCATTACAAAAGTTGCGAAAGATAACGGGTTGGAAATTCAAGAATCTCAAGTGAAGCGAGCTGCAAACTAACTTAAAAGTCAGGATGAAGTGCAATGAAAAAGGATAAAAAAACAAACATAATGGCTGCCAGCTTTATGTTGTTTTTTTTACTGCTTTTCTTAGTTGTATCTGGTCGTTTTATTTATATACAAGTAACAGGAAAAAGTAATGATGTTGCATTAAATGAGTATGCGGATTCCAAGCGGGAAACATCCATAACATTAAATGCGGAACGGGGGCAAATTTATGATCAGGAAGGAATGTCTCTTGCCTACAATCGTCCTACATATCGAGTTTATGCCGTGTTGGATGAATCCTATTCACAAAACCAGCCCGAAGATAAGCACGTAAGCGATGTGGATGAAACATCCAAAAAACTCGCCGACTTTTTAGAGATGGACCAAGAAGAAATTAAAGAAAAATTAGAAGACGGGGAAAAAGACGACCGCTTTCAAGTTGAATTTGGTTCGAAAGGGAAAAATTTGTCCCAAAAAACAATGGAAAAAATAAGGGATGAAGATATTCCAGGAATCTATTTTTCTGAAGATGCAATCCGTTATTACCCTAATGGAACGTTTGCTTCTCACATTATCGGTTTTGCGAGACCAGATGAAGATGGAAAAAATATTGTCGGTGAAGCAGGCATGGAGCAAGAGAAAAACGATCTGTTAACTGGAGAAGATGGGTATATCCGTTATAATCGCGACAAATATAACGAAAAACTGCTTAATACAAAAGAAGAAACAAAAGAAGAAAAAGATGGAAAAGATATCCACCTGACGTTAAACCAAAAAATCCAAACCTTATTAGAAGACGTTGTTTCTCAAGTAGACGCTGAATATAACCCGAAGCGGATTACAGCGGTGATGATGGACCCTCAAACTGGCGAAATCATTGCATTAACAAATCGTCCCAGTTATAACCCGAATAAACCGGAGGATGTGGAAAATTGGTACAACGATGTCATTTCTACTCCAGTTGAGCCAGGTTCTACGATGAAAGTGTTCACGTGGGCTTCAGCGATAGAAGAAGGTGTATACGACGGAGATGATACATTTAAATCAGGTAGTTACTCCATTAATGACAAAGTTGCTAAAATTAACGACCACAATAACGGGGAAGGTTGGGGAGAAATTTCTTATGACGAAGGCTTCCGCCGTTCTTCTAACGTAGCAGCTTCCAAACTTGTTTGGGAAAAAATAAAACCTGATAAGTATCTGGATTACTTAGAAAAATTTCAATTAGATGAAGAAACAGATATTGACTTACCTAGTGAAGAGCCTGGAAAGATTACTTATGACTATCCTTCCGATAAATTAAGAACTGCGTTTGGTCAAAGTACGACATTGACGCCAATTCAAGAGTTAAAAGGTGCAACAGCATTTGTGAATGGCGGAGAACTGCTAAAACCTTATGTGATAGATAAAATTGTCGATGCCAATACAAATGAAACGGAAGTGGATAACAAGCGGGAGGTAGCAGGAGAAGCGATTTCAGAAGATACCGCAGACCAAATGATGGAATTAATGGAAGATGTCGTTGAAGGGGATAATGGAACAGGTAATAAATTTCAATTAGATGATTATTCCATGGTTGGAAAAACAGGTACATCGCAAATTCCAAATGATGAAGACAGCGGTTATATGACTGGGAAAGAAAATCACCGTTTCTCTTTTCTTTCCATAGCTCCTAAAGACGATCCTAAATTAATGATGCATGTTTCTGTTACACAACCTGAGCTGGATGATGACGAATCTGGTTCTGACCCAGTTTCCTTCATCGTGAAAAATGTGATGGAAAATGGTTTGCATTATTTAAATATTGAACCAGATCAGGAAGAAGATGAAGAAGAAGACAAGAAAGAAACTGTTCAACTTCCTGAAGTTGAGGGTGAAGCAACGAAAAAAGTAGAAAAAGAATTGAAAGAGAAAGATGTAAAGGTAACGGTAGTAGGCGACGGCGAAAAAATAACCGATTCGAACATGGAAGAAGGTACAGAATTGTTGGACGGTCAACGTGTCATTTTACTTACTGATAAACCGAAAATGCCTAAAATAAAAGGCTGGTCACAGCGGGATATTGTCTTTTTATCAGAAGCTTTGGGACTGGAATTGGATATGGAAGGTTCTGGCTATGCTGTGAAACAATCCATCAAAGCAGACAAGAAGATTAAAGAAGGTCAAAAGCTTGAGGTAAAATTAAAACATTCAGAGGAGAAAAAAGAATAATACAGAATAAAAAATGAAAAGTCATTTTACCTTCTTGCTATTCACCGATAAAAGTGATTTAATGCCAAAAGGTAAAGTGACTTTTTTCATAAATGAAGTCTGGGAGTTTCCTGGCTATTCGTATTTACAATAAAATAAAAAGGCTTTTGGATCAGGTGGATATGAATCGAGCTTCACCAAAAAATTTGCTATAATAGAACAGATTGTTAGAAAACTTGGCATTCGCCAAGGTTTAATGGCGAATGCCGTAGTTGCACTTATGCAGGAAGGAAGGCGATAGACTTCCTTCACGGCGATAGAAAACTTGGCATTCGCCAGGGCTTAATAGCGAATGCCGTAGTTGCACTTATGCAGGGCAAAAGTTTTACTTTCGTACCTGCTAAAAAATAAATGATACTGCTTAAAGAAAGAAAGGATGTATAGAAATGTTGTTATTAGATGTCTTATCAACTATTCCTTTTTATCAGACGAATCAAACCATTTCAAAACATACTGAAATTAATGATATACATATGGATCACCGCCGCATTCAAGAAGGAGATCTGTTTATAGCTATCCGTGGATACACCGTGGATGGACATACGTTTATTTCGGGAGCAATTGCTAATGGTGCGACTGTAATTGTTGCGGAGGAAGTAATGCCAGTGCCGGAAGATGTCTACCTTATTACGGTTGCAGATACTACGCGAGCGCTCGCTTCTGTTTCTGCAGCTTTTTATCAATTTCCTACGACATACTTTTCGCTTATAGGCGTAACTGGCACAAACGGAAAGACAACGACTACTTATATTTTAGAAAGTATATTTCAAGAGCATCAGGAAAAAACCGGCTTAATTGGTACGATGCAAGCCAAAATTGGTCAGGATATCCTTCCAGTACAAAATACAACGCCTGATGCTTTGGAGCTTCAACGTACATTTAATCAAATGCGGGAAAAAGAAGTGGAAACAGCTGTTATGGAAGTTTCTTCACATGGTTTGGATATTGGACGTGTGAATGGCTGTGACTTTGATATAGCTATCTTTACAAATTTATCACAAGATCATCTTGATTATCATAAGGATATGGATGATTATTTACGAGCAAAGACATTATTGTTTACAGGACTCGGTACTGCTTATCACGAAAAACCTAAATATGCTGTTTTAAATGCGGATGATCAGCATAGTAAAACAATAGCGAAAAGTACTGCCCAACCAATTGTAACATATGGCATTTATGAAAAGGCTGATATTTATGCAGAACGTATCCATCAAGGAATTAAAGGGATCACATTTGATTTGGTTACCCCTTTTGATAGAGTGACACTTGAAACTTCATTTATGGGCCAGTTTAATATATATAATATATTAGCTGCAGCGAGCACAGCCTTATTGCGCGAAGTGCCATTAGGAACCATAAAATGGGCTATAGAAGGCATACAAGGAGTAGCAGGTCGTTTTGAACAAGTAGAGGCAGGTCAGAATTACGCAGTTATTGTTGATTACGCGCATACGCCGGATTCTTTACAAAATGTGTTGGAAACAGTGAAAGAGTTTGCGGAGCGAAAGATTTATGTCGTAGTAGGAACTGGTGGAGACAGGGATAAAACCAAACGCCCGCAGATGGCAGCTGTAGCCACTGAATTTGCGGATTGTGCGATTTTTACTTCTGATAATCCAAGAACAGAACAACCAATGGCTATACTAAACGATATGACAGATGGGTTACCAGCTGAAAATTATGAAGTAATTGAAAACCGAAAAAAAGCAATTGAAACAGCGATAAGTTATGCGACAACAGGCGATGTTATTTTAATAGCAGGAAAAGGCCATGAAGCATATCAAGAAATACATGGCGTTAAACACGATTTTGATGACCGCCTCATAGCTAAAGAAACCATGCTGCAAAAGGGGAAGTAAAATGTTATTTACGGGTGAGTTTTTACAACAAAACTTTTCAAAGAGTGAGGGCAAACTGAAAAGTAATATGGAAATCAGGCAGGTGATGACGGACAGCCGGCAATTCTCAGCAAATAGTCTATTTATTCCAATTGTAGGTGAACGATTTGATGGCCATCAATTTCTCGCTCAAGCAATTGAAAATGGAGCTGTTGCAGTACTTTGGGATGAAAAACATAAAATCCCCGAAGCTTATCTTGAAAAAGTCAGCTTTTTTATAGTGGAAGATACACTTAAGGCTATGAAGCACTTAGCTCATGCTTACCGGCAACTCGTATCTCCTATTGTTATTGGCATCACAGGTTCGAACGGGAAAACGACAACAAAGGACTTGGTGTATGCGACACTGCATCAGGCGTATCGCTCTCATAAAACAGAGGGGAATTTTAATAATGAGATAGGCTTGCCTTTAACTATTCTGTCTATGCCACGAGATACTGAGGTGTTGATTCTTGAAATGGGAATGAATCATTTTCATGAAATTGAACGGTTAAGTAAACTGTCGCAACCTGATTATGCCATCATTACGAACATTGGAGAATCTCATATTGAATATTTAGGATCCAGAGAAGGGATCGCAAAAGCAAAATTAGAAATTAAAACCGGTTTAAAAGAAAGTGGCAACTTGTTGATTGATGGTGATGAATCTCTTTTACAAAAAGAGAAAAACGAAGAAAATACCGTCGGAATTGGTTTTTTAGATGATAATGATGTTGTTTTATCTAACGCAAACTTAAAAGACAGAGCCACACACTTTCAATATGGAGCTACAGCTTTTCAAGTCCCCCTCCTCGGAAAACATCATGCGAAAAATGCTGCTTTTGCGATTTGGTTAGCGTATAAATTATCTGTAACTGATGAGCAAATTCAGCAGGGATTACAAGAATTAGCATATACGTCGATGCGGTTCGAGTGGTTGGAAGGCAAGCATCAATCAACACTTATTAATGATGCTTATAATGCTTCTTATACATCGATGAAAGCTGCGATTGATGTATTGAAAGACCTTAAAGGTTTTTCAAAGAAAGTCGTTGTTCTGGGGGACATTTTAGAACTGGGAGAGTTTGAAGAGCAAATGCATAAACAAATTGGTACACTGATCCATTCGCCGATTACGCATCTTTTTACAACCGGAGATGCGGCGTCTGCTATCACGAAGAGTACAAAAGCGAACGGTGAAGAGGTAAAGAGTAAGCATTTTACAGAGAGGCTTGCTCTTTCTGAAGCGATTGAACGTGAACTGGAGCCAGGTACAATCGTTTTATTTAAAGCTTCACGAGGGATGCATTTTGAACAATTTGTCGAAGCATGCCGAGAAATGCCAGAGCAGGAAAAGGAGGAACACTAAATTGAATATAGTATACGCCGTATCTGCCTTGGTCATTAGTTTTTTATTGACTGTTTTGATTGGGCCGTTTGTTATTCCTTATTTACGTAAATTGAAATTTGGGCAAAGCATTCGTGAAGACGGGCCGCAATCGCATCTTCAAAAAACAGGCACACCTACGATGGGAGGCGTTATGATTATTATTAGTATTATCATAACGTATATTTTTTCCAGTGCGCTCTTGTTCAATTTCCCGATTACATACGAATTTTGGCTATTGCTTTTCGTTTTAGTTGGATATGGCTTGATTGGATTTTTAGATGATTTTATCATTGTGGCGATGAAGCGGAATTTAGGATTAACTTCGAAGCAAAAGCTGGCAGGACAGCTTATCATTGCTATTGTGTTTTTTATAACTTTACAAATGCATGATTTTCCGACTGATATTCGACTGCCAGGCCTGGACGTTTCCTTGGAACTAGGCTGGGGATACGGCCTGCTGATCATATTTATGTTAGTCGGAGCATCAAATGCGGTTAATTTAACGGATGGACTGGATGGTTTATTGGCTGGAACGGCTTCAGCTGCTTTTGGAGCATTTGCTTTCCTGGCATTTTATGTTCAGTCTGAAGTGGATGTCATCACTATGTTTGCTTTGACGGTAGTCGGCGCTTTGTTAGGATTTTTAGTATTTAACGCCCATCCTGCAAAAGTGTTTATGGGGGACACCGGCTCTTTAGCGCTGGGAGCGGCTATTGCTGCTATCGCCATTTTAACCAAAACGGAGATCATTCTTATCGTTATTGGCGGTGTATTTGTAATTGAAACATTATCTGTCATTTTGCAAGTTATTTCATTTAAAGCAACTGGCAAACGTTTATTTAAAATGAGTCCTATTCACCATCATTTTGAATTAATTGGCTGGTCTGAGTGGCGCGTAGTTGTTACATTTTGGGCTGTTGGAGCAGTAGTCGGTTTGTTGGGAATCTTCATTGAGGTGGGGTTATCATGAGACAGTTAACACATTTTCCGTATAAACGAATTTTAGTACTTGGCTTAGCTAAAAGCGGTACAGCAGCGGCAGAGTTATTGTTGGATCATCAATGTTTTGTTCGAGTAAATGATTACAGTTCTTCCAGAGAAGAAGCGCATGTACAGCATTTGATCCAGCAAGGAGCTGAAGTGATTCTTGGTTCGCATCCGCTTTCTGCATTAGAAGATATTGAATTAATTGTGAAAAATCCTGGCATTCCTTACGAGAATGTTTTATTGGTCGAAGCACAAAATAAAAATATTCCCATTATAACAGAAATAGAGTTAGCCGGTCAGCTTGCTCCTGAACAATCTATTATAGGAATAACGGGATCAAACGGAAAAACGACGACGACAACACTTGTAGAGGAAATGCTGCGAGCGAGCGAATGTCCAGTGAAATTGGCAGGAAATATTGGAACAGCAGCAACTGAAGTGGCTCAAACGTTGGAAGAAGAGGATAACTTCTTATTAGAATTATCTTCTTTTCAATTAATGGGCATTCAAAACTTTCGTCCGCATGTTGCAGCTTTGTTAAATGTGCATGCTGCCCATTTGGATTATCATGGTTCCATGGAAAATTATGTGAAAGCAAAAGCAAATATTATTCAAAATCAGACGGCGGACGATTATTTTGTTTACAATATGGACGACGCAAATGTTGCGCAGATTGCAAAGTATACGAAGGCAGATTTAGTTGGATTTACAACACACCAGCAACATGTAGCAGGTGCCTGGATGGATGAAGTAAATATTTATTTTTATGAGGAGCGAATCATTTCTCGGGAAGATGTTCAGTTAGTGGGCAATCATAATTTAGAAAACATTGCAGCAGCTATTGCAATAGCTTTAACAGCTGGTGGATCTGTAGATGGTGTCAAACGAGTGCTGCAAACCTTCTCAGGTGTAAAGCATCGTCTGCAATACGTGAAGGAAGTGGAAAACAGATTCTTCTATAATGATTCTAAAGCAACCAATATGCTCGCTACAGAAAAAGCTCTGCAAGCCTTTAAACAGCCAACTATTTTATTAGCAGGAGGGCTGGACCGAGGTGATGATTTTCGTGAATTAATTCCCTTTTTAACACATGTGAAAGCGATGGTTGTTTTTGGAGAAACGAAAGAGAAATTGCAGTTGTTAGCTGAAGAGCTGAATATTTGTGTTGAAGCATCACAAAATATGGAAGAAGCTGTAAAAACTGCCTATCATCTTTCGTCAAAGAAAGATGTCATCTTGTTGTCGCCGGCTTGTGCCAGCTGGGACCAATATAAAACGTTTGAAGAAAGAGGGAACCTGTATATTCAAGCTGTCGAGACATTATAGAGTTGTCTGCTCTAAAGACGATTTGACCAATGTCATTTCACTTGTTGCAGTTGACATAATAACATAAAGAAGCATCTCTTAAAGAGGTGCTTTTTTCGTAAGCGATTCAGAAAGTATAAAGTTTTCACCCATAAAGATTATGGAAGAAAAAAGTTGACTGCCTGCGGGAATATACATAATTGATAAATATATACGTTAAACCGAATTTTGTGTTCGAAAAGGAATGGAAATCTGGTTGTTCATGCATAGTATTCCGCAGAGATGTTACATCATGATACAAAATATTTTTATTTCATTACAATCAGTTTAAATCATTGATACTATTGAACTTGTTTTTATATAATACTATACTTTACAAATAACTAGTGATATAATTCAAGTATTATAGGAAGCTTTAAAATTGTGAATATAAAGGAAGAAATCGATGGAAAAAGAGCGAATAATTTCCATAGAAGATCGAATTCCCAAGTTGAAAGAAGCACGGAAAAAGAAATCCAGCCGCAGATTGATTATATACTTAATTATTTTTTTGGTTTTGATTTCTATTTTAATCTATTTGCAAACGCCGTTGAGCGAAGTGAAAGACATTGAAATAGAAGGGAACCAGGTTTTATCTGAAGAAGAAGTGTTGGAAATAAGCGGTTTGGAGTTCGATGCTAATATTTGGGGAGTTTCGAAGAAGAAGGTTTTAAAAAAATTACGAGATAACCCTGTAATTGATTCTGCAAAAATTGAAAGAAAGTTACCACAAACGGTACAACTACAAATTGAGGAAAATAACATCATTGGTTATATGGAAGAAGACAGTTCATTTTACCCCGTGCTGGAGAACGGCTCGATTGTTAAAAACAGAGAAGGTAATCGAGGGGCAGGACCTATACTGCATGATTTTAAAAATGATGAATATTTACAAGATATTTCTTCTGAATTAAAAGATATGCCTGATAATGTTTATAAGCAAATTTCAGAAATTACATGGTCTCCTACAGATAAAAATAAAAATAAGATTAATATCTATATGAGTGATGGATACGTTGTAGATGCAACGATTCGAAATCTGTCTTCCAAGATGGAAAACTACCCTTCCATTGTTTCACAGTTAGATGATGAAGGAAAGGGAGTTATTCATATGGGGGTAGGGACTTACTTTGAAAAAACAGACGAATGATTCATTGATATTGGAGGTGCCTTTTTCGTGAATAACGGTGAAGTATTAGTTAGTTTGGATATAGGAACATCAGAAATTAAAGTGATTATAGGAGAAGTTTTAAAAGATTCTCTGAATATTATAGGAGTAGGGACCGCTCCGTCAAAAGGAATGCGCAAAGGTGCGATAGTGGATATCGACGAAACGGTGCTTTCTATCAAGGCGGCTGTCGAACAGGCAGAACATATGGTAGGGATGAATATTGAGCATGTCATTGTAGCAGTCAATGGAAATCAAGTTCAACTCCATCCATGCCACGGGGTTGTTGCGGTACAAGATGATAGCAGAGAAATTGATGATGAGGATATTACGCGGGCCATTGATGGGGCGCAAGTGATGTCCATACCGCCTGAACGGGAAATTATCGATGTCATCCCGAAGCAATTTATTGTAGATGGATTAGATGAAATTACCGATCCACGAGGGATGATAGGTGTCCGGTTAGAAGTGGAAGGCACTATAATTACTTGTTCGAAGACGGTTTTACATAATGTATTAAAATGTGTTGAAAAAGCAGGCTTACAAATTGCAGAAATTTGTTTACAGCCAATTGCTGCGGGTACAATAGGATTATCAAAAGATGAACGAAACTTAGGGGTAGCACTGATTGATATTGGGGCAGGCTGTACGACAGTTTCCGTATATGAAAATGACCATTTAAATGCTACGACCGTGATTCCTTTGGGCGGTGATAATATCACCAAAGATATTTCTATCGGACTTCGCACTACAACAGAAGAAGCCGAAGAAATTAAAAAAGAACACGGGCATGCTTATTACCCTAATGCGATGGAAGAAGAGACATTTGAAGCAACTATCATTGGGAGTAATCAAAAAGAAGTCTATAATCAATTGGAAATTTCTGATATGATTGAAGCAAGATTAGAAGAACTGTTACGATTGATTGAAAAAGAGATTGAAAGAATGGGTTTCCATGATGTAAGGGGAGGGTATGTACTGACAGGCGGAACCGCAAAAATGCCCGGTGTATTAGAATTAGCTCAAGAAGTCTTTGAAGCAAATGCCCGCATCGCTATTCCCGATTATATTGGAGTCAGAGAACCTCAATATACGGTTGGTGTAGGAACCATACAATTTGCTTATCGAAATGCTAAAATACAGGGAAAGAATTTGAACCCTTCTGTTATTGTCAATAATGAACAACCTGTAAAACAGAAAAAAGTAAAACAGCCAAAGCAAAAAGAAAAAGAGGAACCCCAAGCGGATTCAGGGGAAAAAACTACTTCAAAAGTAACGAACTTTTTCAAATCATTTTTTGAATAAGATATGGACATACTAGTGACCACAGATTAGGAGGACAAATGATGTTAGAATTTGATACGAACTCAGACAAACTGGCAACGATTAAAGTTATTGGCGTTGGCGGCGGCGGAAATAATGCCGTAAATCGTATGATAGATCATGGAGTAGAAGGTGTTGAATTTATTGCAGTCAACACTGATTCTCAAGCACTTAATTTATCCAAAGCAGAGGTTAAACTTCAAATTGGTGAAAAATTAACGCGTGGGCTCGGCGCCGGAGCCAGTCCTGAAGTTGGTAAGAAAGCTGCCGAAGAAAGTAAAGAACAAATTGAAGAAGTTTTAAAAGGTGCAGATATGATATTTGTTACTGCAGGAAAAGGCGGGGGTACAGGAACTGGCGCTGCTCCAACTATTGCAAAAGTCGCAAAAGAACTTGGAGCACTGACTGTAGGTGTTGTGACAAGACCTTTCTCCTTTGAAGGGATGCGCAGACAAAATCAAGCAAAAGAAGGAATTAGTTCCTTAAAAGAAGCTGTAGATACGCTAATTGTTATTCCGAATGACCGTTTATTAGAAATTGTCGATAAAAATACTCCGATGCTCGAAGCATTTAGAGAAGCAGACAACGTATTGCGTCAAGGTGTGCAAGGGATTTCTGATTTAATCGCCAAACCCGGATTAATTAACGTGGATTTTGCTGATGTGAAGACAATTATGTTTGATAAAGGGTCAGCTTTAATGGGAATCGGTGTTGCAACTGGAGAAAGCAGGGCAATTGAAGCTGCTAAAAAAGCTATTTCATCTCCGCTGCTGGAAACATCTATTGATGGAGCACAAGGTGTGTTAATGAATATTTCAGGAGGGCCTTCATTGAGCTTGTTTGAAGTTCAGGAAGCAGCAGACCTGGTGACGAGTGCGGCAGATGAAGAAGTGAACGTAATTTTTGGAAACGTCATTAATGAAAATTTAAAAGAAGAGGTCATAGTAACAGTCATTGCTACTGGATTTGATGAATCTGAAAAGGAAGTGGAGTCAGAGAGAAAACAAAGACCTGCTCGTCCACAACAAACAGACCAGCCAAGTCGAAAGCAATCAACCAAACCGGCAAAAGAAGAGGAAACAGAACCAGCAGAAGATCCATCTGAACAGGATGAAGATACACTGGATATTCCTACTTTCCTGAGAAACCGTAATCGAAATCGCCCATAATAAAAATTGGTCTGTAGCGCATAGAACCGTTATGGACCTTTTTTTTAGCATACGTATAGCGACAGCATTCGCTATGTTGGTTCGGCGAATGTCAAGTTTTAATGGAACCTTCTTTTTATATATTGTGAGATTTAGCATGCATAAACAAAACGTGCTAACATAGTGGTGTATTTATGGTAAACTATAGGCAGATGAAAAGTATAGGAGAGACGCATATTCATGTCGGTACAGGAAAATTTGCAACGTATTGAAACTAAAATAGAAAATGCCTTACAAAAGACGAACCGTTCCCGAAGCGACTTAGTTTTAATTGGTGTGACAAAGTATGTATCCAACGAACGAGCTCAAGAAGCGATTGATGCAGGCATTTTGAATTTAGGAGAAAATCGCGCAGAAGAATTAATCTATAAATATGAAGATATTAAAAGCAATGCAAACTGGCATTTCATTGGAACATTACAATCTCGAAAAGTGAAGGATGTGATAGACAAAGTGTCGGCTATCCATTCACTGGACAGATTGTCAATTGTAAAACAAATTAATAAGCGAAGCAGTAAAGTAATGGATTGTTTTGTGCAAGTGAATGTAAGTGGAGAGACTACTAAACATGGTTTGAAAAAGGAAGAGGTTATCCCTTTCATTGAATCTCTTGCAGGGTACGATAAAGTTCGCGTCGCAGGCTTAATGACAATGGCACCGGATAGTGATGATGAAGAGGAAATAAGACAGGTATTTCGTTCGTTGAGAGAATTACGTGATGAAGCAGCTGCTAAACATCTTGCTCACGCACCTTGTCATTTTTTATCTATGGGCATGAGTAATGATTTTCAAATTGCCATCGAAGAAGGAGCAACACATCTGCGTCTGGGTTCACAATTAGTTGGCAGCTAATGTTGAAGAGGAGGAAAGGAAATGAGCTTCAAAGATAAATTCAAAAACTTCTTTAATACAGAAGAAGAATATGAGTATGTCGAAGAATATGAAGAGGATTCTGCATCTTCGCTTCCCTCTGTTCCGTCGTCTAAAGAGAAAAAAAATGTTGTTAATCTCTCAGCAGTGCAACAATCAGCTTCAAAGGTAATTCTTTGTGAACCTGAGTCTTATAATGAAGTGCAGGAGATAGCAGATCATATTTTAAATAAACGCGCTGTAGTTATCAATTTACAAAATATGGACCAGCATCAGGCGAAACGCATTGTTGATTTTTTAAGTGGAACAGTTTATGCAGTAAATGGAGATATTCAAAAGACGGGTATGGCAACCTTCTTATGTGTACCAGAGAACATAGATGTGTCAGGAACGATATCCAAGAGTAACATGCAAGATGCAGAATTTAATAAAGGATGGTAAGATTCGATGGGCTTAGTTTTAGGTTTAGTAGAACAAGCAATTACAATATATACAGTAGTGATATTTATCTATATTATAATGTCCTGGGTTCCTGGGGCAAGAGAATCTCAATTTGGCGCTTTTTTTGCAGCTATTTGTGAACCTTATTTAGAGCAGTTTAGAAAAATTATTCCTCCACTCGGTATGATTGATATATCTCCGATTGTGGCTATTTTAGCTCTTCGGATGGCAGCAATAGGTTTAGAATCAATATTCGGGATGTTTGCAGGAGGAACAATGTGAATATTTACCAGCATTACAGAAAGCATGAACATCCATTTGTGGATCAAGTTCTGTCGTGGATGGAGCAGGTGGAAAGCACCTATGTTCCTTACGTGACAGATTTTCTGGATCCTCGGGAACAGCAAATTATAGCGACTGTGATTGGTTCCAATCATGATGTCATTCAGTATGATTTTTTTGGAGGTCACGCGAAAGCGGAAAGAAAGCGAGCGGTTATAGCTCCATTTTATGAAGATATAATGCAAAAAGATTTCCAAGTTATTTTACTTGCTGCTGCTTATCCAGCAAAATTTGTTTCTTTAAGTCACTCTGATGTGCTGGGAGGTTTTCTTTCCTTAGGCATCGAACGAAAGAAAATCGGAGATATTAATGTGTTGCAAGATGAAGTACAGTTTTTTATTGCAGAGGAATTAGAGGATTATGTTCGTCTCAATTTAACACAAATTAAAAAAGCATCTATTCAACTAAAAAAGAAACCAGTTGGAGAAAGTGAAATCGCCAACGATGAATGGATTCATCGCGCTCACACCGTAACATCCTTACGATTGGATGTGTTGGTGAAGGAGATATATAAGATGTCGCGAAAAGATGCCCATGCTTTGATTCAAGCAAATAAAGTAAAAATTAATCATACTTATGTAGACGATCCTGCTGTATTTTTAATGGAGGGAGATTTAATTTCTGTTCGGAGATTTGGCCGAAGCAAACTCGTAGAAATAGGTGGAAAAACACGTAAAGATAAATATAAAATCACTGCTGCCGTGTTAAAAACATAAAAATTATTGAAGGATTACTATTAGTTGCTTATAATGGTAAGGGAAGAGTTTATTTAAAGTTGTCTCATCTGTTGTTAAGAAAAATGTTCGTATATTTGTACATACATAATGAAAGAAGTGAGAACGCATGCTTATTGCTGTAAAGTTCCAGACGCGATGGCATGAATATAGGAGGTGTTCATTTGGTACTTGCCCCAATAGATATTCATAATAAAGAATTTACTCGTGGATTTAGAGGGTATAATGAAGATGAAGTGAACGAATTTCTGGACCAAGTGATGAAAGATTATGAAATTAACATTCGAAAAAAGAAAGAACTGGAAAAACAAGTGGAAGAGCTTCAGGAACGAGTCGATAATTATGTAAGCATGGAAGAGTCTTTAAATAAGTCGATTGTGGTTGCTCAAGAAACGGCAGAAGAAGTAAAAGCCGGTGCAAGAAAAGAAGCGAAATTAATCATTAAAGAAGCGGAAAAAAATGCCGATCGTATTGTTGATGAAGCTTTCACCCAATCGCAAAAGGTTTCCGTCGAAATGGATGAATTGAAACGACAGACACGCGTGTACCGTTCAAGATTAAAAACAATTATCGAAGCCCAATTGGAGATGGTGAACAATGAAGAGTGGGGCGATTTAATTGAAAAGGAACAAAAGCATCAAGAATCATCAGAAGCAGTATCGGAATAATATGAGCAGCTTTTATTGCTTTTCTTTTCAGTCTTTTTAGATAATATGATATAATAAGTAAAATTATAACTTCATAAAACATGACGATGAAAGAATCAGTACAAAGAACATGCACTAACAAAGCGAATCAGGATTGGTGAGAGCCTGATTTAGTGTCTCTTTGGAATATCATTCCGGAGTCTCTATTTGAATAACAGTAGGATAGAACGGCTTGTTCACGTTACGAATCGAGAGCGAATAACTGGCATGCACAGTTATTTACAAGGGTGGTACCGCGAGAATCCTCGTCCCTTTTTGGGATAAGAGGATTTTTTATATGCAATTTTATAATGTATTCAATAGTGTTTGAAAGCCCCACTCAATATAAAGGAGGAAATAACAAAATGGAGTATAAAGATACTTTATTAATGCCAAAAACAGATTTCCCAATGCGAGGAAATTTACCGAATAAAGAACCTGTTCGCCGAGCCGCGTGGGACGAAGATAAGGTGTATGAACAATCGATAGCCAGAACGAAAGGGAGACCAACGTTTATTTTACATGACGGCCCTCCTTACGCGAATGGTGATTTGCATATCGGACATGCTCTTAACAAAATACTGAAAGATTTTATTGTCCGTTATAAATCAATGGCCGGTTTTCATGCGCCGTATATTCCAGGATGGGACACGCACGGATTACCGATCGAAACAGCCCTTACAAAACAGAAGAAAATTGACCGGAAAAAGTTGCCGATTGCAGAGTTCCGTCAAATGTGTGCTGATTATGCAATGGAACAAATTGACAATCAGCGGAACCAATTTAAAGAACTGGGAGTTCGCGGTGATTGGGATAATCCTTATATCACGTTGAAAAAAGAATATGAAGCGGCTCAGATTAAAGTATTTGGTGAAATGGCGAAAAAAGGCTATATTTATAAAGGGTTAAAACCTGTGTTTTGGTCCCCTTCATCTGAATCAGCATTGGCAGAAGCAGAAATTGAATATAAAGATAAACGCTCTCCTTCTATTTATGTTACTTATGAGGTAAAAGACGGCAAAGGTTTGCTTGAAGAAGGGACGAAATTTATTATCTGGACAACGACGCCTTGGACTATTCCGGCAAGTCTTGGAGTAACATTACATCCTGATTTAGAATATGAAGTCATTCAAGTAAACGATGAAAAATATGTGGTTGCTCATGATTTAGTTGAATCATTGGAAGAAGAATTAAAATGGGAAAACCCACAAGTAGTCCAGTCGTTTATGGGCAGAGAAGCAGATAATATTATTGCATCTCATCCGTTTTATGACAGGGATGTCGTAGTTATGAACGGATTACATGTGACGATAGATGCAGGAACAGGTTGTGTGCACACTGCTCCAGGACACGGGGAAGAAGACTTCTATGTAGCTGAAACTTATGGTATCGAAGCTCTATGTCCGGTAGACGAGAAAGGTGTTTTTACAGACGAAGCACCTGGTTTTGAAGGTTTATTTTATGATGAAGCCAATAAAGTAGTGAGCGATAAGTTGAAAGAGGCAGATGCCTTGTTAACATTACAGTTTATCACACACTCGTATCCTCACGACTGGCGTACGAAAAAGCCGACTATCTTTCGTGCGACTTCGCAGTGGTTTGCTTCTATAAAAGCATTTCGGGAAGAAATTTTAGAAGAAATCAAAAAAGTAGAATGGCATCCGCATTGGGGAGAAACGAGATTGTATAATATGGTGCGCGATCGCGAAGATTGGTGTATTTCACGGCAACGGACATGGGGCGTTCCTATCCCTGTCTTTTATGGAGAAGATAAAGAACCAATTATAACGGATGAAACGGTGCAGCACGTCTCGGCATTATTTGAAAAACATGGTTCCAATATCTGGTTTGACTGGGAAGCAAAAGATTTATTGCCTGAAGGGTACACTTCAGAACACAGTCCAAATGGCACATTTACAAAAGAAACGGATATTATGGATGTGTGGTTTGATTCCGGTTCTTCTCATGAAGCTGTATTGTTACACCGGGAAGACCATCATCGTCCTGCAGATGTTTATATTGAAGGAAGCGATCAGTATCGCGGCTGGTTTAACTCTTCTCTGTCAACGTCTGTCGCAATTACTGGTAAAGCTCCATACAAAACACTGTTAAGCCACGGTTTTGCTTTAGACGGTGATGGACGTAAAATGAGTAAGTCACTTGGGAATATTATCGCTCCGAAAGACGTCAGTAAACAACTTGGAACAGATATTTTGCGTTTATGGGTAGCTTCAGTTGATTATCAGGGAGATGTTCGCATTTCTCAAGATATTTTGAAACAAACGTCTGAAAGCTATCGTAAAATTAGAAATACTATTCGTTTTATGTTGGGCAGTCTTAACGATTTTGACCCGTCTGTCCATCGAGTGGCAGAAGCACAACTCGAAGAAGCGGATAAGTACATGTTCTATCGTTTACAACAATTGATAAAAGAAGTTCGACAAAGTTATGATATGTTTGATTATGGTTCTGTTTCACAAGCTGTTCACAACTTTATTTCGACTGTGTTAAGTGCCTTTTATCTTGATTACGCGAAAGATATTCTCTATGTTGAAAATAGAGACCACCCGAGAAGAAGAAGTATCCAAACGGTATATTATGATACGGTTGTCACCTTAGTTCAATTATTAAGTCCAATTATTCCCCATACAACGGAGGAAATTTGGGAACATATTCCGCAGACTGTTGCGAAATATGCTCAATTAACAGACATGCCTGATGGAAGAGCAGTCGAGGGTCTGGATGACAAGGTATGTGAGAAATGGGATCATTTCATGCAAGTGCGCGGAGATGTCTTAAAAGCGCTGGAAGAAGCACGAAATGACAAAATTATTGGTAAACCATTAGAAGCAAGAGTCACCATTCACGCTAAAGATGATTACACAAAAGAAGTCTTGAATCATATTGATCATCTTCATCAAATGTTAATTGTATCAGATGTGACGTTGAATGAAACTCATCCTGATGCTAAAGCATATAAGTATGTAGATGTTCATGTAGAAAAGCATGACGGAGAAAAATGTGAGCGTTGCTGGGTGTTTGCAGATTCAGTAGGAGAAAATGCAGCGCATCCAACGCTTTGTACACGTTGTGCAAATGTTGTGGAAGAACATTACAGTCATCTTGTAGATTAAGTCCATAAGAAGTCCTTCCAGTTTTTCGAGGAAGGACTTCTTTTTTGGGAGATAAGAAAGTCTAACGTCTTTCTTCCAGCATAAGTGCAACTAAAGCATTCCCTATTAGCACAAGCGAATGCCAAGTTTTCTATCGCAGTGAAGAAAGTCTAACGCCTTTCTTCCAGCATAAGTGCAACTAAGGCATTCGCTATTAGCACAAGCGAATGCCAAGTTTTCTAATGTTACATATAGTATAATATAGAAAGTGGAGGAGCGTGTATGTGGCGTTATTATGGATTAGCTGTTTTAATAATTGTTTTGGACCAATGGACAAAATTTCTGGTCATTCAGAAAATGGAAATATATGAAACAATCCCCGTTATAGATGGATTTCTTTCTTTAACTTCTCATCGAAATACTGGAGCAGCTTGGGGAGTTTTACAAGACCAAATGATTTTCTTTTATATTGTTACAATTGTTGTTGTAGCTGTTATTGTCTATTATATGCAGACATATGCAAGAGAGCATGCTTTATTTGCAATCGGTCTGGGACTGATACTGGGAGGAGCGATTGGAAATTTTATCGATCGATTAGTGCATCAAGAAGTTGTTGACTTTATTGATGTGATGATTTTTACATACGATTTTCCTATATTTAATGTTGCTGACTCTGCTTTAACGATTGGGGTTATTTTTGCCTTAATTGCTACCCTCTGGGAAGATCGTTTGAAAAAGAAAGGAAAAGATAACGTATGAAACAGCATCGGATAACAGAAACAGAAGCAGCGTCCCGTTTGGATAAAATGATGAAACAGGTAGAACCGGATTATTCCCGGCAGGTAGTTCAAGAGTGGATAAAAAATCATCAGGTAAAAGTAAATCAAAAGCATGTTAAAGCCAATTATATTTGTCAGACAGGCGATGAAATAACTTGGACTATCCCTGAAGTGGAAACAGTAACGATAGAACCAGAGGCTATTCCTTTAGATATTCAATATGAAGATGATGATATTTTGGTTATTAATAAACCTAAAGGCATGCTAATACATCCTACAGCAACGATTAAAACGAACACAATAGTCAATGCATTAAAAAATTATACTGCTGCATTGTCGACGCTGAGTGGAGACGATCGTCCAGGTATTGTTCACCGGCTTGACCAGGATACAAGTGGTTTAATACTTGTTGCTAAACATAACGCTGCACATCAATTTTTAAAAGAACAATTTCAAGCGAGGACGATTACCAGGGTTTATGAAGCGGTTGTTTACGGGAAAGTAGAACACCGCCAAGGAATTATTAAGGCGCCTATCGGCAGAAATCCGAACCACCGGAAACAGATGGCAGTCACAGATGATGGAAGGGAAGCGGAAACACATTTTCAGCTGCTTACTTCCTTTGAGCAGTATTCTCATCTCGAATGTGAATTAAAAACAGGCAGGACTCATCAAATACGGGTGCATCTGCAGTATATGAATCATCCTATACTCGGAGACTCACTGTATGCCAAAAAACAAACCAATTTAATAAATGGACAAGCTTTATTTGCGAAACGATTAACATTTAGTCACCCCCGGACAAAGAAGCAAATCAATTTTGAAATCGATGCACCTGCCGATTTTCAACATGTTTTAGATGTGCTGGCGTCTGCCGATTAAAAAATAGGACTTGACATTGTATGGCGTATTTGTCATACTAACGTTAAGTTAAATATGACCTTTAAAAATAGTCCTGTGAGGCTAGCAAGGAAACGAAATGGAACGAATAGATGAGCTATTCGTGTATCCTTCTGCTCTCATGTGGTGCAGAAGGTTTTTTTATGCGAAAAAGGAAACTTCTTTACTGCTTCACAGCAGTACAAACTTGGTTTTTCAACAGGTTTTTAACTAGGAGGCACAACATGGTTGAAAAAAATGTATTAATGGACGCTTCAGCTATTCAGCGCGCCATCACGCGAATTGCCCATGAAATCGTAGAGCGTAATAAAGGTGGAGAAGGGCTGGTTTTAGTAGGAGTGAAAACTCGCGGAGCGCCGTTAGCTCAACGTTTACAAGCCAAAATCAAACAAATTGAATCGATCCATGTTCCTTTAGGGGAGCTTGATATTACCCTCTATCGAGACGATTTGAAGAAGAACACGAATGACCCTGAATTAATTGCAACGAATATTGATGTAAGCATTCAGGATAAAACAGTTATCCTGGTGGATGATGTGCTTTATACTGGCAGAACAATCCGGGCAGCAATGGATGCGGTGATGGATATTAACCGTCCATCCCAAATTCAACTCGCCGTCCTTATCGACAGAGGACATCGAGAGCTTCCTGTTCGAGCGGATTATGTGGGTAAAAATATTCCCACATCCAATCAGGAAATTATCCAGGCAGCTTTAGAAGAATATGATGGCATAGACGAAGTAAGTATTTTTGAAAAACCGACATAACAGCTCCTTTAACTAAATCCAGTGAGATTTAAAAGGTCGCTAAGGAAGTTTGCGTACTCTGAAGCAGGGTACGTGTACCTCTTTGCAGCCTTTTGCGAAGAGGTTTTTTTAATACCAAAAAAGAGGTGTTTAAAATGGAGCATTTTTATTCGTTAGAGTCCCTGTCCGAAATAGAAATTATGAATCTTATCACCATGAGTCATGAATTGCGTCATAAAACGTGTACGTTCCACACACCGTTAGTTGCTGCTAACTTATTTTTTGAACCAAGCACGCGAACAAAAAATAGTTTTTTAATGGCAGAAAAGAAATTGGGAATGGAAACGGTTGATTTTTCTCCGGAAACGTCAAGCATGAAAAAAGGAGAAAGTTTATACGATACCGTAAAAACGTTTGAAGCAATCGGTGCTAATGCATTAGTTATTCGCCACGAAGCAGATGATTGGCTCAACGAATTAGAACATCAAATAAATATTCCGATTATCAACGCAGGAGCTGGCAAAAGAGAACACCCCACTCAATGTTTGCTTGATGCGGCAACGATACATCATGAATTTAAACATTTTAAAGGATTGAAAGTAGTGATTGCCGGTGATATTAAACATAGTCGAGTTGCCCATTCCAACGCTGCTTTACTTAGTCGGCTGGGAGCAGAAGTATATTTATCCGGAGCGCCATCTTATAAAGATGAGCATATGCAGTTTCCTTTTATTCGAATGGATGAAGCAGTTGAAATGGCTGATGTACTGATGCTTCTCCGTATCCAACACGAAAGGCATGCGGACCAAGTGGACCAGGTCAAGGACTACCATGAAAAATATGGTTTGACACTGGCAAGAGAAAAACGAATGAAAGATCATGCGATTATTTTACATCCTGCTCCCATCAATCGAGGAGTGGAAATTGCCTCTTCCTTAGTCGAGTGCGAGAAATCAAGAATATTTGAACAAATGACGAATGGCGTTTATGTACGTATGGCCGTATTAACCAAAAAACTATTACAATGGGGGATTATTCATGAAAATCAAATTAACGAATGCTTTACAACTGGTGGACAACCAATTACAGCCTTGTGCCGTGCTCATTGAAAACGGAAAGATTAAAGATGTTGCACCATCCATCCAGGAAGCTGCCGATAAAGAGATCGATTGCGGGAAAAAATTAATTACTCCAGGTTTTGTAGATGTACATATTCATTTACGGGAACCTGGCGGAGAGCACAAAGAAACGATTGCCTCAGGAACTATGGCGGCAGCCAGAGGCGGGTATACGACTGTTTGTGCGATGCCTAATACGAATCCTGTACCCGATAACGTACAAGATGTAGCCGCGTTGTTGGAGAAAATTAAACAGGACGCTAAAGTACGGGTTCTCCCTTATGCTTCTATCACAAAAGGGTTAAATGGAGACGAAAGATCAGATATTACAGCTATTAGCCGGGAAAATGTATTTGCATTTACGGATGACGGTGTCGGGGTGCAAACAGCTGGACAAATGTACGAAGCGATGGAAGAAGCAGCGAAGAATAATAAACCTATTGTTGCTCATTGTGAAGATAATTCCATCTTGTATGGAGGCGTGGTACATAAAGGAAAAGTAAGTGAAAAGTTAGATTTACCAGGCATATTAAATGCAACTGAAGCTGTTCAAATCGCAAGAGATGTACTTTTGGCAGAAGCTGCTGGCTGTCATTATCATGTATGTCATGTCAGCACGAAAGAGTCTGTCCGGGTGATTCGTGATGCGAAACGAGCAGGCATTCACGTTACTGCTGAAGTGACACCGCACCACTTGTTGCTCAGTGAAGAAGATATCACGGAAGCGAACACGAATTTTAAAATGAACCCTCCATTAAGAAGTACAGAGGACAAAGATGCATTAATGAAAGGTTTGCTGGATGGCACGATTGATTTTGTAGCAACAGATCATGCTCCGCATGCGAAAGAGGAGAAAGAACAAGGAATGCTGAACGCTCCATTTGGTATTGTTGGACTTGAGACAGCCTTTCCGCTTCTCTACACGCATTTAGTCCAGACAGAAAAAATGACGTTACAACAATTAGTAGACGCTTTTACCAAAGATCCGACCGCAACTTTTGATTTACCATACGGACACTTACAGAGAGGAGAAGCTGCAGATATCACGCTGATTGATTTAGAGAAAGAGAATGTTATTGATCAAGAAACTTTTTATTCAAAAGGTAAAAACACTCCTTTTGATGGCTGGAAAGTACAAGGAATTCCCGTAATGACTATAGTGGATGGAAATATCGTATATGAGGATGTGGCAAATGACTAAACGTAAATTGGTACTGGAAGATGGTACGACATTTATTGGGACTGCTTTTGGAAGTAATCAAAATACTCAGGGAGAGGTTATCTGCAATACAGGAATGTCGGGGTACCAAGAAATGATGACAAATCCGAGCTATTTTGGAAAAATCGCCGTAATGACCTACCCAACGATAGGAGCGTACGGAGTTAATCGAGATGATTTTGAATCGATTATGCCGACCTTGAACGGGATGATTGTGAAAGAAGCATGTGCGGAGCCCTCTAATTTTAGAAGCGAAGAAACCATTGCCGCTTATATGGAAAAATATAATATCCCTGGTATATCAGGAATTGATACGAGAAAACTGACCAGACATATTCGGAAAAAAGGCAGCATGCGTGCCCGAATTGCAGACGAGGCAGAAGACGTGTCAGACAAGTCATTCTCCTCACTACAAACCGATGAAGAAATGATTCAAACAGCTTCGATTGCTAAACCGTATATCGTGCCGGGGAGAGGCATGCGGATCGTTTTAATTGATCTGGGAATGAGTCAGAGTATCTTACATGAACTGACCGAAAGAGGATGTCATATCACAGTTGTTCCCTATGATTATGCCAATGAAGCTATTCAGGCCTATAAACCAGATGGTATTTTATTATCTAACGGGCCAGGGAATCCTAAAGAAGCTCGGCAAACCATTCAAGCAGTACAAACCTTATTGGGAAAGTATCCCATTTTTGGAATTGGCTTGGGTCATCAAATAATGGCACTTGCTTACGGAGCCAAAACCAAAAATCTTCATATGGGGAATTACGGTGTCAATTTTCCTGTTAAATCTATGCAAACAGATCGAACATGGATAACAACCCAAAGTCGTTCCTATTATGTAGATGAAAATTCAATAACAGGCACAGGTTTGGAAATCACGCATCGTTCCTTAAATGATCATACCATTGAAGGCTTATCTCATATAAAAGATAATGCTTTTGCTGTACAATTTCATCCCCAAGGAGCGCCTGGGTCTAATGAAAGCAACGAATTATTTGATCAGTTTATAAAAAACATGGAATCTTACGCAGCACAAAATGGAGGTCATACACATGCCTAAAAATGAACAATTAGAAAAGATTTTAGTGATCGGCTCAGGGCCTATTATAATTGGGCAAGCAGCGGAATTTGATTACTCTGGGACCCAGGCATGCCATGCTTTAAAAGAGGAAGGGTATACCGTTGTTTTAGCAAACTCCAATCCGGCCACGATTATGACAGACCATACGGTGGCTGACAAAGTCTATATGGAACCATTAACCGTTGAATTTTTAAGTAAAATCATTCGAAAAGAAAGACCGGATGCTGTTTTACCAACTTTAGGAGGACAGACAGGGCTGAATTTAGCGGTGGAATTGGATAAAGCAGGTATCCTGGAGGAGCTGCAAGTTTCGCTGTTAGGAAGTTCATTAGAAGCGATTCAAAAAGCAGAAGACCGGGAAAAATTCAGGACACTGATGCAGGAAATTAATGAACCTGTTCCGCCGAGTGACATCGTAACGAATGAAGAAGATGCAGTGGCTTTTATAGAAGAAATTGGCTATCCGGTTATTGTTCGTCCTGCTTTTACGCTAGGCGGAACGGGAGGCGGCATGTGTGATAATGAAGCGGAATTACGCCATATTGTAAAGAATGGGTTAGCATTATCGCCGGTGCATCAATGTTTAATTGAAAAGAGTATTGCTGGTTTTAAAGAACTGGAATACGAAGTCGTCCGGGATAAAAAAGATCAAGCCATTGTCGTTTGCAATATGGAAAACGTTGATCCAGTTGGAGTTCATACAGGGGACGCCATCGTCGTTGCACCTTCTGTAACCTTGTCGGACCGAGAATATCATTTACTTCGGAGTGTGTCCTTAAAAATTATTCGGGCATTGGAAATCGAAGGCGGTTGTAACGTTCAACTTGCCATTAATCCTGACAGCTTTGAATATTACATCATCGAAGTGAATCCAAGAGTAAGCCGTTCTTCCGCTTTAGCTTCTAAAGCAACCGGTTATCCGATTGCTAAAATAGCAGCTAAAATCGCTGTCGGGTTAACTTTGGATGAGATAAAAAATCCAATCACGCAGACAACATATGCTTGTTTTGAACCAGCATTAGACTATACAGTCGTTAAGATTCCGCGCTTCCCATTTGATAAATTTACCACAGGTGACAGGCATTTAGGAACGCAAATGAAAGCAACAGGAGAAATCATGGCAATCGGGCGTAATTTTCAAGAAGCCTTGTTAAAAGGAATTCGTTCTATGGAGATAGGGGATGGTGATTATTACTTGCCGAGTTTGCCGGAAGCAGATCAACTGGATTTGATTAATCGGATGAAACATCCTGATGATGAACGGGTTTTTGTCATAGCGGAATTATTTAGAAGAGGCATGACGATGGAAGAAGTGCATGCAGGGACGCAAATTGATTACTTCTTTTTACGGAAAATGCACCACATTATTGAGCTGGAACAAGATTTGGAGAAACAGCCTTTTCATCAAGACATCCTGCTGCAAGTCAAACAATATGGCTTTTCAGATAAACAAATTGCCCGAATATGGAAGTCAACAGAAGAAGAAATTTATCGTTTTCGAATGAACGAAAGCATTAAACCGGTATATAAGATGGTAGATACTTGTGCCGGAACATTTGAATCCACGGCTAATTACTTTTACAGTACGTATGAAACAGAAAACGAGTCGGAAGTGACAGCAAAAGAAAAAGTACTCGTTCTGGGTTCGGGACCTATCCGAATTGGACAAGGAATTGAGTTTGATTACGCCACGGTTCATTCGGTGCTCGCAATTAAAGAAATGGGTTATGAAGCTATCATCATGAACAATAACCCGGAAACAGTATCGACAGATTTTACTATCTCGGATAAATTGTACTTTGAACCATTAGCGTTGGAAGATGTAATGCATGTCGTGGACCTGGAGAAACCTGTCGGTGTTATCGTTCAGTTTGGCGGGCAGACAGCGATTAATTTAGCAGCAGGACTGGAAAAACGCGGAGTGAACATTTTAGGAACAGGTTTAGAAGCAATCGACCGGGCGGAAGACCGTAATAAATTTGAACAGCTTTTAGAAGAACAGCATTTAATCCGGCCGCAAGGAAAGACAGTCGGCGATAACAATGAAGTACTTGCTGTTGCAAAAGAAATTGGGTTTCCTGTCCTTGTTCGTCCTTCGTATGTAATTGGCGGCAGTCAGATGGAAATTGTTTATGATGAAGAAGAATTAACCAACTATCTCAAGAAAGTGCCGACAATTAATCCGGATAAACCATTGTTAATTGACGAGTATATCACTGGGATAGAAGTGGATTTAGATGCAATCAGCGACGGAGAGACGACCTTTGTCCCTGGAATTATGGAACATATCGAACGAGCTGGTGTCCACTCAGGCGATTCGATCGCTGTCTATCCTCCGCAGCGGTTATCCGAAACGGTGAAAGAAGAATGTTTGGTTGCAACGGATAAAATTGCCAAAGCGTTAAATGTAGTAGGGTTAATTAATATTCAATTTATTATACATGGTGAAAAGGTATATGTCATTGAAGTAAATCCCCGTTCCAGTCGGACGATTCCTTTCTTAAGTAAAGTGACTGGAGTCACCATGGCGAATATCGCAACGAAGTGTATCTTAGGGGAAACGTTACAAGAAAAAGGCTATCAAACCGAAATTTTAAAAGAGGAAGAAAACGTCTACGTGAAGCTGCCTGTCTTTTCTTTTGAAAAGTTAAGAAGTGTCGATACGACGCTTGGACCTGAAATGAAATCAACTGGGGAAGCGATTGGTTATGATACGACGTTAGAAAAAGCTTTATATAAAGGATTAACTGCTTCCGGTTTGGCTATTCCATTTGAAGGATCGGTATTGTTTACCGTTGCAGATAAAGATAAAGCAGAAACGTATCATCTTGCAAAACGGTTTGATGAATTAGGCTTTCAATTGTATGCAACGGAAGGAACTGCCCGGTATTTTGCCGAAAAAGGGCTTCCGATTACAGCAGTAGGAAAAATAGGTTCCGGAGACCAGAATGTATTATCTTTAATCAAACAAGGCAAAGTGCAATTTGTCATTAATACATTAACTTCTGGAAAACAACCGAGATCAGACGGTTTTAGAATCCGCAGAGAAGCAGTAGAGCATGGAATTATCAGTTTAACGAACTTAGACACTGTGGAGGCGATATTAAATGTTATCGACTCGACTACCCTCCGAGCACAACCAATGATGGATAAAGGGGTCTTTCAATCATGAAGAAAAAAGTGCGTATGAAGCTTATATCATCAAAGAAACTTGCCAAAGATACTATTGAACTGGTACTGGAAAATGAGTATATCAGTGAAGAGGCCCAACCGGGACAGTTCGTTCATTTGGCTGTCCCAAATCATACGCTGCGCCGACCTATTTCCATCGCAGAAATAAATAAAGCAGCAGGGACCGTCACGTTGCTCTTTAAAATAGTCGGAGAAGGAACAAAAGCCTTGGCGAATCTGTCGGTTGGTACGGAAATTGATGCCCTGGGGCCGAATGGAAATGGTTTTCCGCTAAGTGATTTGCAGGCAGGGGATTCTGTTTTAATTGTTGGAGGTGGCGTCGGCGTTCCACCGCTTTATTTTCTCGCCCGCGCACTACATGATAAAGGGATGAAAATCCGAGCTGTACTTGGTTTCCAAGAAAAAGAAGCAGTATTTTACGAGACGGCGTTTCAAGAGCTTGGAGAGACGCAAATCGTAACCAACGATGGGTCCTATGGAGCGCAAGGATTTGTCACGAATGTGATAAATGAACAGAATCCAATACACCGCTATTTTGCTTGCGGTCCTTTACCAATGCTTGCAGCAGTGCAGCACCAATTGAAAAATAAAACCGGGTATCTATCTTTTGAAGAAAGAATGGGCTGTGGCATCGGCGCCTGCTATGCCTGCGTGATACCAACAAACGAAAATGCAGGATATAAAAAAATCTGTCAGGACGGTCCTGTATTCGCTGCAAATGAGGTGGTTCTATGATTGATTTACAAGTTGATTTACCAGGTTTATCGATGAAGAATCCAATCATGCCGGCCTCTGGATGTTTTAGTTTCGGACGGGAATATAGTGAGTTTTATGACTTGGGACAACTTGGAGCAGTCATTATGAAGGCTGCAACGGGAGAACAGCGGCAAGGCAATCCTACGCCCCGGGTGGCAGAAACGGCTTCAGGCATGTTAAATGCGATTGGCTTGCAGAATCCTGGTGTAGAGAAGATTGTCGAAACAGAAGTGCCTTTTTTAGCTCAATTTAACGTTCCAATCATAGCGAATGTCGCCGGCAGTACGATAGAAGAATATGAAAAAGTGGCAACAGTACTGAATACGTCTACAGACATAGCTGCCATTGAATTAAATATATCCTGCCCTAATGTGAAAGAAGGGGGGATCCAGTTTGGAACCAACCCGCAAATGGCAAAAGAAGTCACACAGCGAGTGAAAGCAATCAGCCGCTTCCCCGTGTATGTTAAACTATCCCCAAACGTCACGAATATTGTCGAGATGGCAGAATCCATTGAAGAAGCAGGAGCAGACGGGATTACGATGATTAACACATTAACGGGGATGCAAATCAATCTGTCGACACAGCAACCGTTGATAGCTAATAAAACAGGTGGTCTTTCAGGGCCGGCCGTTAAGCCAATTGCTATTCGCATGATTTATGAAGTGCGCCAGGCTGTTTCGCTTCCAATTATCGGTATGGGTGGCATTGCAACAGCTGAAGACGTGCTGGAATTTTTGCTGGCTGGTGCAGATGCAGTAGCTATTGGGACAGAAAACTTTCATAATCCGCTCGTTTGTCCGGAAATTATTGCAGCATTACCTGAAGTACTCAAGCAGTATGGATTTTCCTCCGTTAAAGAAGCGGTTGGTAAAGCTCATTCTGCTTAAATCAAGCGAAGGAGTTATACGATGAATCCATTATATATGGCTTTGGATGTTCCAACTTGGAAAGAAGCACGTGACTTTTTAGATACGAATCATTTGCAACAAGTCCCGGTTAAAGTAGGGATGGAATTGTTTTACAGAGAAGGTGTTCATGTCATTGAACAGTTAAAGGAACGCGGCCATGCTATTTTTTTAGATTTGAAACTGCATGACATCCCGACAACGGTGAAACGTGCGATGGCAAATCTCGCATCGCTGGAAGTAGACATCGTTAATATCCATGCGCTCGGCGGCAGTGACATGATTGCTCGTGCTAAAGAAGGGCTTATTAGCGGCAGTAAAATGGACCGAACCAAGCTGATAGCAGTAACTGTTTTAACGTCGATGGACGAACAGACGATGAACCAGGATTTACACATAGACGGTGGTGTGACGGAACAGGCCGTTCACTTAGCAAAAGTGGCTTATGAAAATGGAGCAGACGGTGTCGTTTGCTCTGTTCAAGAAGTCGAACAGATGAAAGCGAATTGTGGAGATGATTTCCTGACTGTAACGCCCGGCATACGTCTTGCAAGGAGCGAAAAAGATGATCAAAAAAGAATTGCAACACCGTCCATTGCCAGGTCTGCCGGGACGGATTCTATGGTGGTAGGACGCAGTATCACAAAAGCTGAGGAGCCGTTTAAAGCATACCAAGAAGTGATGAAGGAGTGGAACAATGGCGCATCATACTGAAGTTGTAGAAGACTTGTTAGCAATTGAAGCTGTTCAAATCAAAACAAAACAGGAAGAATACTTTACCTGGACATCAGGAATTCGATCTCCGATTTACTGTGATAATCGATTAACCATGTCCTTTCCTGATGTCAGGAAGAAGATCGTTGAAGCATTCATCGACAAAGTGAATCAGTTATCAACCAAGCCGGATATCATTGTAGGTTGTGCAACAGCAGGTATCCCGCATGCAGCTTGGTTGGCAGAGGCTTTGAATTTGCCGATGGCTTATGTCAGATCGAAGCCAAAAGGGCATGGAAAGGGAAATCAAGTGGAAGGCCAGCTCTTGCCAGGACAAAATGCGCTTGTTATAGAGGATTTGATTTCAACAGGCGGATCTTCGATTGAAGCAGCTCAGGTGGTTCAGGACGCAGGAGCTGAAGTCATTCATGTGTTGGCTATTTTTACATATGGGTTGCCAAAAGCGGAAAGAGCATTCGCTGAAGCAGGGTTCTCTTTTACTACGATTACTGGATACGATACATTGTTATCCGTATTGAAAAACCAAAATCAGATTAACGAAACAGAGGAACAAGAATTGCTGCAATGGCGAAACCAACTCTAACGGAGTGTGCTTTTCTTTAGTGGGTTGGCATTAAGTTTTTGAAGATGCTGCCATCGAACATATCAATTGTTTGCTGAATAAATAACAATTATTTATAATTATATTAAATTAATAGAATATAATTATAGGGGTTATCATATTGAAAATAGATGATTATGAGTTACTAATTCAGCTTGAAAAAATTGGAACCGTCAGAGGCACAGCTAAAGCGGTACTCATTTCACAGCCTGCGGTTTCTCAGCGTTTAAAATATATGGAAGATTATTTTGCTGAACAAATCTTTGTCCGTACTTCCAAACGTTTACAACTTACACCAAGCGGTGAAATGATTTTGCAACATGCAAAAAAGGTGGTACAGCATGAGCATTCTATTAAAAATGCTCTAGCAGCCTCCAGCGAAGAAGTAAGAGGAACGCTTTCCATAGCGAGTTCCTCTATTATAAGTCAGCGGTATTTACCGACTATTTTAGAAAAATTCACCAAAATGTTTCCGCTCGTTTCAATTGATTTGGTAACTGGTTTAAGTGAAGATTTAAAACAAAATCAAAGTGATTATCATGTCACAATTGTCCGTGGTCCCAAAAATAACGAAGTAACGTCTAAGCTGTTGCTCCGGGACCCGCTGTATATTTTTGATACGGAAACATTTGACAGACAAACACTTAAAGAACGTCCATTTATTTCGTTTAAAAGTGATGCCAGTCTGGAAGAAACAGTAAGTCACTGGATGTATCATCACCAGGATATTTTACGGCCGATTCAAAACATCAGTGTGGATCAAATTGAAACTTCCAAGAAATTAATGCAGCAAGGTTTAGGTATGGCGGTTTTACCAAAGAGCGTATCCGATGACTTGATGGAGACATACCCCCATTTAGCCCTAACCATTGATAATAAACCAGTAACACGGGAAACATGGCTCTGCTATCAACCGGATATGCGAAAACTTCCACAAGTTAATAGTTTTATTGAGTTGCTTTTGGAGGAATCTTTTCAATAAAAAGTTAGCCAACTACGATGCTGGCTAACTTTTTTGATGATGAGCTGTTGTATCTTGCAAGGAACGTATTTTTGTCTCATCCGGGGTTACGTATAAAGTTTTCTGTTGTGTATACGTGACAAAACCGGGTTTTCCTCCTGAAGGCTTTTTTACGTTCTTAATCAGTGTATAATCAACAGGGACGGAAGAAGAGCCTCTTGCCTTACTAAAGTGCGCAGCAATCATAGCAGCTTCATATAATGTAGTTTCACTTGGATTGTCATGTTTGATGACAACATGAGACCCGGGTATATCCAATGTGTGAAGCCAAGTATCATTTTTATGTGCTATTTGTTGGGTAACGTATTCATTTTGTTTATTATTTCTTCCCACATAAATCGCTGTTCCATCCGTGGCGATATACTTGTCTGGCGTCGGCCGTTTTTTCTTTTGTTTTTTACGTGTCTGTTTTTTAAGATAGCCCTCTTCTTGCAGTTCTTCCCGGATATCTAAAATATCTTGATCGCGTGCCGTGTCTAATTGTTGAACTATATCATCCAAGTACTTTATTTCCCGCTTTGTTTTGATTAGCTCTTTCTTTGCTTTTGTTTCTGCTGCTTGCAATTTGCGATATTTTTTGAAAAATTGCTGGGCATTTTCGCTTGGTGTTTTATCTGTTTGTAACGGAATAGTCCGTTCTTTTTGCTCCGGATCGTAATAATCAATGACAGTAACTTCCGCATCCCCTTTGTTTACTAAATGCATATGGGCCGTAAGTAATTCGCCTTGGACTTGGTATTCTTCGGCACTGCGTGATTTTTTTAATGTCTGTTGATGGATAGAAAGCTTCCGTTTGTTTTTATCCAGTTCATTATTCACGATACGACGTATATCTTTGGCTTGTTGCTCGACTCGATCTCGTGTCGCCTTATTTGAGAAAAAGGCATCGGCCATTTCATTTGCTGAAGGGTACGTTTCTTTTTCTCCTGAGAGATGCTCAAGGGGGATTACATGGAACTCTTCCTTTTTATTGCGATAAATCGCAGGCTGAAAATCCTGTTCTGTAATGGTTTGTTTTAGCTGGTTAAATTGTGCTTTAAAAGCTTCATGCGAACCCAGATGCGCTTGATAAGCCATCTCTTTTCCAATTACTTTGGAGATACCTCCCAATTGCTGCACGATCTGCTGATCAAGCTTCCCTTTGTTAAAATCCAGTTTATGCACAAAATCAGCCGCATCGGTTTGTTGAATGTCCAGTTTATCTTGGACAGGCGGGGCAATGTAATCTGCACCTGGCACGATGGAACGGTGCCGGTTTTGAAATGGAGGAACTGTTTTTAAGCAATGTATTATTTTCGTTTTGTCAGCATTTAATAACAAAACATTACTATGTCTTCCCATAATTTCAAGTTGTACGTTTTTAATTTCTTCATCACCAATCTCATTTAATTGACGATAGCGAAACGATACAACACGCTCTAATTTTTCTTGTTGAATATCTTCTAAAATGGCTCCAGATAGATGCTTTCTGAGCGTCATACAAAACATAGGAGGCTCTTTAGGGTTCTGAAACCGGTCATCTGTCACATGAAATCTGGCGTAATTTGGATGAATCGATGCTAATAAATGATGATTTTTCCCTTGATTTCGTATTGTGATAACAATTTCACTATTCGTAGGCTGGTATATTTTATTGATTCTGCCGCCAATTAATGTAGTTTTTAATTCGTTGGTGACAGCATACGTAACAATTCCGTCAAATGGCATAGTTTTCACCTCTCCATTATTATAGCATGATTTTAGATGTCACTAAATAAGATCTTTTAAAAGCTTCTCAAATCATTTTACGAAACAATACTTTTTTGAATAAGATTGTTTGAAAGAAATAAGAACGGTTGATGAAACAACAGCTTTTCCCGGTCGATAAGATAGTGTAAAACTTTCTCCCGGCCAAAGTGCAAGGAATACATTTGCTATAAAGCTTTAGCGAATGCCGAATTTCTCATTTTTCATCTCATTTTATTAGAGATATGGACAAGAAAAATGTATAATACGAGTATCGGAGTGATGATGTTGGTAAAGAGTATGACTGGCTATGGAAGAGATACGTTTCATATAGATGGTACAACGATAACCGTAGAGATGAAGAGCGTGAACAGCCGTTACTTGGATTTCGCCCCGAAAGTGCCCCGCATACTTCAAGCATTTGAGCTGGATATAAAGAAAAAAATTCAAGCTTATTTTGAACGCGGCAGAATTGAAGTTTATGTATCTATTACAGGAGAAGCACTTGCTCATAAAGAAATTCAAGTGGATTGGGAACTGATGGATCAATATGTGGCGCATTTACGGCAAGTAAAAGAACGTTATCATTTAGAAGAAACAATGCCATTATCTGTGATGGCAAATGAAGATGCGTTGTTTACTATCCAGGAGAATGAGTCTTCTCCAACGTCTTTACATACTCTTTTATTGGAAAGTATCGAAAGAGTAGCTCAAAAAGTATTGAACAACCGAATCAGTGAAGGAACCTATGTGATGAATGATGTCATGCAGCGGATTAAGCAGATTGAAGAACAATTACAGGTCATCAAAAAGAATCAGTCACTAACCAATGCTGCTTATCGGGAACGGATTCGCAATCGGATTGAAGAACATATCGGGAAAGAAATCGAGATGGATCAATCGAATCTTATTCAAGAAATTGCTGTTTTAGCAGAGCGCGGTGATATTCAAGAAGAATTGACTCGATTGTTCAGTCATGTGGCTCATTTCGAAAAAGTAGCCGGTGATCCGTCAGCGGTTGGACGCAAATTGGATTTTATCACACAGGAAATGCACCGGGAAGCCAATACGATTGGTTCAAAATCTGTTGATGCATCAATTAGTGAAACCGTCGTTTCGATAAAAAGCGACATTGAAAAAATAAAAGAGCAAATTCAAAATATCGAGTAAATGAAGTGGAGGAATTATATTGGCATTGCAATTAATTAATATAGGTTTTGGAAATGTGGTCTCAGCGAATCGAATTATTTCTATCGTCTCGCCGGAGTCTGCTCCCATTAAACGTATTGTTCAAGTTGCAAGAGAAACAAATAATTTAATTGACGCGACATACGGCAGAAGGACGAGAGCAGTCATTGTGACAGACAGCCCTTACGTTGTATTATCCGCCGTTCAGCCGGAGACGGTTGGACAGCGTGTGACTAACCAAGACGAAATGTCAGACGATTAATTTAGGAGGAAATATGTTGGTTGAAGATAAAGGCATTTTATTTGTCCTCTCTGGTCCTTCTGGAGTCGGAAAAGGAACTGTACGAGAGAAATTATTTGAAGAAGAGACACAGTTAAGCTATTCTGTCTCAGCGACCACAAGAGAAATGCGCCCAGGGGAAGCAGAAGGTGTAGATTACTTTTATAAATCAAAAGAAGCTTTTGAAACCATGATAGAGCAGGGAGACCTGTTAGAGTATGCACAGTACGTTAAAAACTATTATGGAACTCCCAAGGCGTATGTGGAAGAACAGTTGGAGAAGGGACAAGACGTATTCCTGGAAATCGAAGTTCAAGGTGCTTTGCAAGTGAAAGAAAATTTTCCTGAAGGCGTGTTTATCTTCTTATTTCCACCTAGTTTAGAAGAACTGAAAAATCGCATTATGAGCCGTGGCACTGAAACGTCTGACTTGGTCATGAATCGTTTGAAAGAAGCGAAGAAAGAAATTGATATGATGAGTGCATATGATTATGTAGTCGTCAATGATGATGTGAATCAGGCAGTTGACAAAGTGAAGGCAATTATTAAAAGTGAACACTGCAAGCGGACACGAATTGAAGCACAATTTCAAACCATTTTAGAGGAGGAATAATATGTTAGAACCATCCATAGACAGTTTATTAAAACAAATTAATTCAAAGTATACGATAGCTACTATTGCAGCTCGCCGCGCGCGGGATTTAAAAGAAGATGCTTCTTCTGTATTGGAACATCCACATTCTTTACAATATGTAGGGGTGGCTTTAGAAGAAATTGACGAAGGAAAACTAACTGTGAAAAAGACAGAGGAGACTTAAGCCCTTGCATCTAGCAAGGGTTTTTTAACATCTAAAGCAGGCAAAAAAAGGCGTTACAGATAGCGCCATGGTACAAACAGATGAAGAAATAAGTCAGTTATTAGAGGAGGCCATACCATGTTAGAAGGAAAAAATATTGTACTGGGCGTAACAGGTGGCATTGCTGTTTATAAAGCTTGCGATTTAACAAGTAAGCTTGTACAAAAAGGAGCGGATGTCCGTGTGATGATGACGGAAGGAGCCACTAAATTTGTTTCTCCTCTTACCTTTCAAGCTCTTTCCAGAAATGATGTGTACGTGGACACTTTCGAGGAAAAACATCCTAAAAAAATAGCTCACGTTGATGTAGCGGATTGGGCGGACATTTTTATTATGGCCCCAGCTTCCGCAAATACATTAGGAAAGCTTTCGCACGGCATTGCGGATAATATGCTTACGACAACACTATTAGCGACACAAGCAGCCGTTTATATTGCACCTGCGATGAATGTCCATATGTATCAACACCCTGCTGTGATGGAGAATATGAAAAAGTTGGATAACTGGGGCTACCATTTCATTGAACCAGGCGCTGGTTATTTGGCATGCGGTTATGTTGGAAAAGGACGGATGGAAGAGCCACTCAGTATTATAAATGTCATTGAAGAACATCGAAAAAAAGTGGAGACCAATACATGGAGCGGCAAGACATTTTTAATTTCTGCAGGACCAACACGAGAAGAGTTAGATCCAGTACGCTTTTTTAGCAATCGGTCTACAGGTAAAATGGGGTTTGCACTGGCAGAAGCGGCTGCAAGCCAAGGAGCTTTTGTGATTTTAGTAACCGGTGTTGTGGACTTGACGACAAAACATCCCAATATTAAACGGGTGGATGTCCTCAGCGCGGAAGACATGTATCAAGCGATGATAACGCATTTTGACCAAGCGGATGTCGTCATTAAAGCAGCAGCGGTTGCTGATTACCGTCCAAAGCAAGTACATGAAGACAAAATGAAGAAGTCAGACGACGGACTGAAAATTGAGATGGAACGCACACGTGATATTTTACAAACATTGGGCGAACAGAAAAAACAGCAATTTTTAGTAGGCTTTGCTGCAGAAACAAGGGACCCTGTGAAGTACGGTAAAATGAAGCTGACAGAAAAGCATTTAGACGCTATTGTCGTGAACAATGTGAAAGAAGAAGGGGCAGGATTTGGCGGAGAAACCAATGCGGTAACCTATTTGAACACTCAAGCGGCAGAAAAGACCATACCACTTGCCTCTAAAGATGAAGTAGCAGCAACGATTTTAGAAATGATCCAACAAGATATAAAGGAAGAGCGTTCGTGAATATAGCGAGAGTCATTGTGGATGTACCAAGCAGTAACGTGAATCAACTTTTTGATTATGAAATTCCAACTAGGCTGCAACCGATTATTCAGCAGGGGATGCGCGTTGTTATTCCGTTTGGACCAAGGAAGATTACAGGCTTTGTCATGGAGCGGATTTCTGCTTCTCCTCATCAGCCTTTAAAAGAAATCATCGATACGATGGATGTGGTGCCTGTTTTAACCGAGGAGCTATTGGAACTTGGCAAATGGGTAGCCGATGATACGTTATCCTTGTATATTTCCACCTATCATGCCATGCTCCCGCAAATGTTGAAAGCAAAGTATGATAAAATCATTCAAAGGCAAACAGCAGAAAGATTGCCGGATATTTTAGAAGAAATGTTTGCTGTTCGGAGTGAAATACCTTATGAATATTTCTCCCAGACGTCGGAGCATTACAAGCAATTACAGCACTATGTTCAGACGGGAGACATCTCCATTGAATATATTGTGAAAAATCAGGCGAAGAAAAAATATAAAACTATCATTATCCCTGCTAAATTGGAAAAGCTTTTAGAGACAGAAGCTGAATTATCAAAGCAGGCAACAAAACAGCGATTAATTCTTGATTTTTTCATTGAACATCCTGAACCGATTGATCAGAAAAAACTGTATAATCTTTTACATATCAATCGGCAACAGTTAAACCCGCTTCTGAAAAAACAAGTTCTTACTTTAGAAAAAAGTGAAGTGTACCGCAATCCGTACGAGCGAAACATTGCTCCAACGACAAATTTAACATTAACAGAAGAACAATCAACAGCAATCCAGCCTATCCATGAATCAATCGATCAAGCTGTGTCCGAAACCTTTTTACTTCATGGAGTAACTGGAAGTGGTAAAACGGAGATCTATTTACAAGCGATTGATCGTGTTTTGCAAAAAGACCAAGAAGCCATTGTTCTTGTTCCGGAAATTGCTCTAACCCCCCAGATGGTTCGACGTTTTAAAGCCCGTTTTGGTTCACAAGTTGCAGTTTTACACAGTGCGTTATCCATTGGAGAAAAATACGATGAATGGCGTAAAGTGCTGCGCAAGGAAGTGCGCGTAGTTGTAGGAGCGAGATCTGCTATATTTGCGCCTTTTGAAAATCTGGGCATCATTATCATCGATGAAGAGCATGAAACAACGTATAAACAAGAAGAAACCCCGCGTTACCATGCGAAAGACGTAGCCATAAAACGAGGCGAATATAACCAGTGTCCGGTTATTTTAGGCAGTGCAACCCCGACATTAGAAGCTTTTGCCAGGGCACAAAAAGGAGTTTATCGGCTGTTACAATTATCGAAGCGAACAAATGAACAGCAGATGCCGAATGTTGAAATCGTCGATATGCGGGAAGAATTGCATAGTGGAAATCGGACGATGTTTTCTCAAAAATTAACAGACCAGATTAAATACTGTGTAGCCCATAAACAACAGATTGTGCTGCTCTTAAATCGCAGAGGATATTCCAATTTTGCTTTGTGCCGTGATTGTGGACATGTAGAAGAATGTCCGAACTGTGATATTTCACTGACATACCATAAACGGGACCATCGGTTAAAATGTCATTATTGTTCCCATGAACAACCGATGCCAACGATTTGTCCGAAATGCGAAAGCGAACATATCCGGTTTTTTGGTACGGGAACCCAACGAGTGGAAGAAGCATTAACTAAGTTAATTCCAGAGGCGCGCGTGATTCGGATGGATGTAGATACAACGAGACGAAAAGGAGCTCATGAACGGCTTTTAGAACAATTCTCCAACCAGGAAGCCGATATCTTATTGGGCACCCAGATGATTGCCAAAGGTTTAGACTTTGAAAACGTCACTCTTGTCGGAGTCTTAGCAGCAGATTCGCTGCTTCATTTACCGGACTTCCGTGCAGCTGAAAAGACATTTCAACTGATTACCCAAGTGAGCGGCAGAGCAGGAAGACATCGCTTGCCCGGAGAAGTGGTGGTGCAAAGTTATACCCCGGATCATTACAGTATCACACTCGCCAGCCAATATAATTACCAGGCTTTTTATGAAAAAGAAATGAAAACACGTCATGCTTTTTTATACCCGCCTTATATGTTTTTAGTGCTTTTTACTCTTTCGGATGAGAACAAGCTGAACGTTTATCAAACGGCATTGCATTTACAAAAATATTTAGCGAATCAATCAGGAGGAAATGTAGTTATTTTAGGGCCGTCCCCTTCTCCGTTAGCACGTATTAAGAAACGTTTTCGTTATCAAATTATGATAAAATATCGAGATAAACAAACGTTGCTTTCTGTCATTCAAGAAGCTTTACAGCAAACACCGCAAAAAAAAGGATTACAAATCACGGTTGATTTTAATCCGTATCACTTAATGTAGAAAGGATGAAAGCATGAAAAAAATTGTATTTATGGGCACTCCTGATTTTGCGGTTCCTGTCTTGAACAGGTTAGTGGAGTCAGCTTATGAAGTTGTCCTCGTTGTGACTCAACCCGACAGGCCAAAAGGGAGAAAAAGAATCTTGACGCCTTCTCCTGTAAAAGAGGCAGCTATAGAACATCATATCCCTGTCTTTCAACCGGAAAAAATTAAAAATGAATATGAAGAAATACTCCAATATGATGCAGATATCATTATTACAGCAGCTTTTGGACAAATTCTGCCCCAAGCATTATTAGACGCCCCGAAATACGGAAGCATTAATGTGCACGCTTCTTTGTTACCGGAACTTCGCGGAGGGGCACCTATTCATTATGCTATTTTACTAGGAAAACAAACGACAGGCATTACGATTATGTATATGACAGCAGCATTAGATGCAGGCGACATAATTGCTCAACAGTCGATTGAAATTTCAGAGCAAGATCATGTAGGAACATTACATGATAAATTATCGCAAGTTGGAGCTGGTTTATTGAAAGAAACCTTACCGGCTATTTTTGCAGGTACTCATACCGTCACGCCGCAAGATCCTGAACAGGCGACGTATGCACCAAATGTGAGCAGAGAATTGGAACGGATTGATTGGGAACAATCTAACGAAACAGTTTATAATCATATCAGAGGTTTGCACCCGTGGCCTGTTGCCTATACGACGCATCAGGCTAAGCGTCTTAAAATTTGGTGGGCTGTCTTAGAAAACCATGTTTATCCGGATACAGCCCCGGGGACGATTGTAGAAGTAGATGTAAAGGAAGGTAAGCTTTCTGTCGTGTGCGGAAATCAGAAAAGCGTGAGCTTAACATCCATCCAGCTTGCCGGAAAGAAAAAAATGGAAGCAGCTGTATTTTTAAAAGGAAACCCCGAAGAGTTTAAAGTCGGGCAAATGTTGGAGTGAAAAAAATGAAGCAGCCAAACGTAAGAGAAGAAGCTTTGAATATTATTTTGCGTGTGGACAAAGATGGCGGTTTCAGCCATTTACTTGTTTCTAACGTTATTCAAAAAAATAGTTTTGATACGCGAGATGCAAACTTATTAACAGAATTAGTATATGGAACCATTGAAGAAAAACTAACATTGGATTATTACATCCGTCCTTTTGTGAAACGGCCTGGCAAAGTAGAAGATTGGGTCATGTCCCTGTTGCGAATGTCTGTTTTTCAATATGTGTATTTGGACAAAATTCCAATGTACGCTATTATTAATGAAGCAGTAACGGTAGCTAAAAGCCGTGGGCATAAAGGTATCTCTTCCTTTGTAAATGGTGTATTACGCACGATGGAACGAAAAGGACTGCCTGATACAGCTTCCATTGCAGATGATATAGAACGTTTATCCGTTCAAACGAGCACTCCTAAATGGCTTGTGGAACGCTGGACAGAAAATTATGGATACGAGCGTACAAGACGGATATGCGAAGCGAATAAAGAAAAGAAACCAATGACAATTCGGGTGAACCCCCAGCAGGTGAGTACTGCAACAATGAAAGAGTGGCTGACGGACGAAGGATTTTTAGTCGAATCATCTTCTGTCATACCAAATGCGCTGCAGATTTTAGAAGGAAATATTTTGAAAACAGATTATGTAAACTTGGGTTATGTAACAATTCAAGATATCAGTTCGATGCTGGCAGCGCAAATGCTCGAAGTGAAACCGGAAATGGCTGTGTTAGATACCTGCAGTGCGCCGGGCGGCAAAACAGGCTTACTGGGAGAGAACATGCATAACACAGGTGTGGTGCATGCTTATGATTTACACGTCAACAAAATACGACTTGTAAAAGAGCAGGCAAACCGTTTAGGCTTAGATAATATTCAAGCGAAAGCAATGGATGCCCGCAAGTTACAAGAGGTATACTCGGCCGAACGATTCGACCGTATTTTAGTAGATGCTCCCTGCTCTGGTTTTGGTGTGATTCGCTCGAAACCGGATATAAAATATGCGAAAACAAAGCAGCAAATGGCAAGACTTCCGGAAATTCAACTCGACATCTTAAGTCACGTAGCTGTGCTTTTACATAAAGGTGGAAAATTAGTCTATTGCACCTGTACAATGGAAACAGCAGAAAATGAAGAAGTCGTGAAAAAATTTTTGGATAAACACCCCGAATATACTGTAGATACAACGTTTCTTAAAGAAATAGAAAAATTTCGTGAACAGGATGTAAACATCACTCCATTTGGTTTACAAATTTTCCCGCAATCTTTACAATCAGATGGTTTTTTTATAAGTCGTTTGATTCGACAATCTGCAGAGTGAGAGAGGTGAAATCATGAAAGGTTATTTTATAACGGATTCGGGTCAAGTACGTTCAGTTAATGAAGACTCAGGCGGCGTTTTTAGTCAGGATAACTCTTTCTTGATGGCTATGGTAGCTGATGGGATGGGGGGACATCGAGCTGGGGATGTTGCAAGTAATCAAGCTGTAACGTACATGAAATCCGCTTGGGAAAAACGTAAACCAATCAGAGACGAAAATAACGTAGAGTCATGGCTCCAGCACACAGTTGAGAAAATGAATACTGCCATTTACGAATTATCAAGACAGCAAAAAACATACGAAGGTATGGGCACAACAGTTGTTGTCGGAGTTTGTACAGATGCATTTATTACTATCGCTCATATTGGTGACAGTCGTGCCTATCTCTTGGAGAATAGCCAATTAAAACAATTAACGAACGATCATTCCTTGGTGAATGAACTGGTTCAAAGTGGGCAATTGACGGCAGAAGAAGCAAGACAGCATCCCAATAAAAATGTGCTCACCCGAGCTGCAGGGACAGAACCCACCGTACAAATAGATATGCATACGTATCGTTGGCAGACGGGTGATCAACTCTTGTTTTGTTCAGATGGATTGACCAATAAATTAACAGATAAAGAATTACAGCAAGCTCTTGAGTCGTATACCAACAAAGAAACACTGATGAATGAACTGATTCATCAAGCAAATGCACGAGGCGGAGAAGATAATATCACTGCAGTTCTGGTTGAAAACACCACCTATAAAGATGGTGATGGCACATGTTAGCAGGACATTTATTAAGTGAACGTTACCAAATCAAACGCATGATTGGTGGCGGAGGGATGGCAAATGTTTATTTAGCTTATGATGAAATACTATCCAGAGAAGTAGCCATTAAAGTGCTTCGGCCAGAATATGCGAATGATCCGGAATTTATTGAACGTTTTGACCGGGAAGCGCAAGCGGCAACGAGCTTATCCCACCCTAATATCGTCAATATCTACGATGTCGGCGAAGAAGAAGACATTTTATACATTGTGATGGAATATGTTCGAGGACGCACGTTGAAAGAGTATATTCAGCAACAAGGAGCTGTCGATGTTGTTGAAGCGGTTGAGATTATGAAACAACTGACAAATGCGATAGGTCAAGCTCATGTGAGTGGATTAATTCATCGGGATATTAAGCCTCAAAATATTTTAATGGACGATCACGGCAATGTGAAAATAACGGATTTTGGAATTGCGATTGCTTTAAGTGCAACCGCTCTTACACAAACAAATTCTATTCTTGGCTCTGTACATTACTTATCTCCTGAACAGGCTAGAGGCGGCATGGCAACGAAAAAATCGGATATCTATGCTTTAGGAATTGTTTTTTTTGAATTGTTGACAGGTCAATTGCCTTTTTTTGGCCAATCGCCTGTATCCATTGCTTTAAAGCATTTGCATGAAGAAGTGCCATCCGTTCGAAAAATACAAGAAAATATACCACAAAGTATCGAAAATATAGTCCGAAAAGCGACTACTAAAGATCCTTTCCACCGTTATGAAAATGTCTTTACGATGGAAGAAGCCCTGGCTCTTTCTTTAAACCCTGCAAATAAAGATGAACCGTTATATTCTCCTCCTGTTGAAGAAGGAGAAGAAACAAAAACGATTCCAGTATTTCCTGGGAGCAATTTACAGCAAGAGGAAGAGGAGACATTCGTACATAACGAGGAAAAGGACACAAAAAGTTTTACAGCTGATGCGGATCAAGCAGCCTCAGATAAAACTGTAAAAAAGAAGAAACCTTTCTTTAAAAGAAAAGGTTTCTATATTATTCTGCTGCTTTTAGCTTTACTTATCGGAGCAGCTGTCTATTTTTATATAGCTTCCAATCCAAAAGACGTCCTTGTACCTGATGTTACGGAAGAAACGTATGATGAAGCGAAAGATACTTTAGAAGAATTGGATTTAGTGGTGGAAAAAAAGATGGCCCCTTCAGACACGATTGAAGAAGACAGCGTGATTAAAACGGACCCAAAAGCAGGGAAGACAGTTAAAGAAGAGGATTCTATTACCGTGTTTGTCAGTAATGGCAAAGAAAAAATTAATTTTGACGATTATATAGGAGATGAATTCGGGCAAGTGAAACGACTATTAGAAGACGAAGGTTACAAAGAAGTCATCTCGTACCCGAAAAACTCGGATCAGCCTGAAGGGCAAATCTTAGAACAAATTCAGCCTTTAGAAGGGGAAGAAGTCGTTCCGGAAGAAACGAAAGTTATTTTTGAAATAAGTGAGGGGCCGGAAACCTTCAGTTTGAATCGTTTAGAAGGCTTAACGGAAGAAGAAGCCCAGGAATATATTGATGATCATGGTTTAACTTTATCTACAACGGAGGAGTATTCAGATACTGTAGATGAAGGAGATATTATCAAGCAAAGTCCTGAAGCGAATGAAGACGTAACTGCCGGTACCGAAGTCGAAGTAGACGTTTCTAAAGGACCTGAAAAGACGACCCAATCACAAACAGTCAGCTTTGATGTACCTTTTGAGCCTGAAGATGATGAAGAGGAACAAACGGTGAAAGTATATGTCAAAGATAAAAATTATTCGATGGATGATGTATTTGAAGAAGATACGATTAAAGAGGATCAAGATTATGAACTGAAACTGGCGATTGACCCTGATGAAACCGCAGAGTATAAAGTAGAACGAGATGGGGAGACCATCAAGGAAGAAAAGGTAGACTATAAGGAAGAGGATGGTGACTAAATGAAGGAAGGCCAAATTATTAATGCGTTGAGTGGATTTTACGATGTGCAAAGTGAAGGGCAAGTGTACCGCTGTCGAGGCCGCGGAGTGTTTCGAAATAAAAAAGTGAGCCCGCTTGTAGGAGACTTTGTTGAATTTGAAGTGACGAATGAAACCGAAGGCTATATCATGTCCATTCAACCAAGAAGCAATGAATTTAAACGGCCCTCCATCGCAAATATTACGCAAGCAATTATTGTTAGTTCAGCAGTGAAACCTGATTTCAGTTCCTTATTAATCGATCGTTTTATTGTGTTGCTGGAAGCATCTGCTATTCAACCGATTATTTTGATATCCAAAAAGGATTTGGCTTCCTCGTCTCAAATAAAAGAAGTACAAGCTTTTCAAAAAGTGTATGAAGACCTTGGCTATCACATTGTTTTTACTTCATTGGAAAAAGAGAGGGAACAGATAGAAACTGGGGGTATGGAGCAACTTTTCCCATTGCTTGCAAATCATGTGACGGTATTAGTAGGACAATCGGGAGTAGGCAAGTCTTCTTTCTTAAATCGATTGAAACCTTCTCTGAATTTAAAGACATCCGATATTTCAGCGAGTCTTGGCAGAGGAAAACATACAACGAGACAAATTGCTTTATGGGAAATAGCAGGCGGACTGGTGGCAGACACACCAGGTTTCAGCAGCTTAGAGTTTTTAGACATGAAAGCAGAAAATCTTGATGAATGTTTCGTGGAAATGAAAGAGGTAAAGCCTTTTTGTAAATTTCGAAGTTGTCAGCATATGCAAGAACCGAAATGTGCTGTTAAAGATGCAGTAGAACAAGGAAGTATCGCTGCTTTTCGTTACGAACATTATCAAACCTTTTTAAAGGAAATATTATCAAGGAAGCCGAGGTATTGAAAATGACAAAAATTGCACCTTCTATTTTATCAGCAGACTTTTCCAATCTAGCGAATGAGATTAAAGATGTGGAACAGGGAGGAGCCGATTATATTCATGTCGACGTCATGGATGGGCATTTCGTACCGAACATTACGATTGGTCCGTTAATTGTGGAAGCCATTCGACCAGTGACGGAGCTCCCTTTAGATGTGCATTTAATGATTGAACATCCAGATCAATTTATTGAGCCATTTTGCAAAGCAGGGGCTGATATTATTACGGTTCATGAAGAAGTAAGTGTCCACTTACACAGAACGGTTCATCTTATTAAAGAAATGGGTGCCAAAGCAGGGGTTGTGGTTAATCCAGGAACTCCTGTAGAAGCAATCAAAGAAGTGCTGCCATATGTTGATATGGTTTTATTAATGACGGTGAATCCCGGATTTGGCGGTCAGTCCTTTATCCCGGAAGTATTACCTAAAATCTCTCTGCTGCAAGAATTACGTACGAATAAAGGGTACACATTTGAAATTGAAATTGATGGAGGGGTGAATCCCGAAACTGCTGGAAAATGTACAGAGCGAGGAGCAGATGTACTGGTGGCTGGCAGTGCTGTATTTAAACAACAAGATAGAAAACAAGCAATCGAAGGAATTCGCCACGCCACAACATAAAAAAAGCACCCTGTCCAAAGGGTGCTTTTTCAATTGCTTTATACGCGTTGAACTTTACCAGCTTTAAGTGCACGTGTGGAAACATATACGCGCTTAGGTTTTCCGTCAACCATAATTCTAACTTTTTGTACGTTAGCTTTCCATTTACGTTTTGAAGCGTTCATCGCATGAGAACGGTTATTTCCAGTTCCTGTTTTACGTCCAGTAATGACACATTTTCTTGACATACAACCCCTCCTTACTCCATGTATCCATTTCATACCTTACTAATTTATCATAAAGCGTTGTAAAAAGCAATTCATTTTTACGAACGGAGCCTGTCAAAGGGTTACATACACGCATTTGGCAGTTCTTACGGAATTATATACATTGTAAATCTATTATTCGTTAGTTGTTTTTGATTGCAGAAAGACACGCATATTTGTATTTATACATATCGCAGAAGTAGATTTCCTTCACATATTTATAAAAAAATGTACAATATAAGAGGACGTTTTGTAAATAGTTAAAGTAATACAAAAAGAAAACTTTAAAAAATGTTTACAACCTGAGGAGTACAAGTTAAAGAGCAATTAGTGAGCTGAGTAGCTTATTGGAGGCTTTGCAACACAGTACTTTGCAGCGGTGATAAAAGCATATATTATTTTAAATGTAACAGATGAGTCAATTTCATAATTAGGAGTAGAATCCGAATTATTAAATTTTCGCTTTGATTGAAGTTCCGGATGGCCGCTTTCCGCGGGCAGCTGTTAAGCCGTCGTCAGTCCAAGGCGTTCCTAGTCTTACCAAGGCTTTTCTTCCCGCAGGAGTCGGCCATCCTACACGCCAATCACAAGAGTTATATTTTAAAAACACGAACATTGCATCTATTTTTATTCCAATAGTTCGGATTTATTTTGAAAATCAACACTTATGAAATTGATTCAGATAAGAAAAGGTAATATTTTCTTTCGTCGTAAACGGACCTGAGACTTTTACTGTCCATGCTGAACAGAGGTCTCGTTTTTAAAATCTATCAAAGAAAAAGCAACAGGAAGATATACAAACACAGCTATGTTTAAAAGAAGGAGGTTGCATAAAAATGCTAAAAGTAATAGACAGCTCCATGTTTATTCGAATGATCCAAACAGGGGCAGCTCATTTATCTTTCCGCAAAGAAACGATTAATCATTTGAATGTGTTTCCTGTTCCGGACGGAGATACAGGGACGAATATGAACCTGTCCATGGAGTCAGGAAAAAAGGCGGCAGAAGCAACGCAAAACGCCGACACAACAGAGTTGGTGAATGTCTTTGTCAAAGGCGTATTAATGGGCGCACGGGGGAATTCCGGTGTGATTCTCTCGCAATTATTTAAAGGTTTTTCCAAAGAATTAACCGAAATGGACGGGTTAACGGCAAAAGACTTTGCCAGAGCTTTGGAAAACGGCGTGGAAGCAGCTTATGCTGCAGTTTCAAATCCAGTGGAAGGTACTATCTTAACAGTAGCCAAGGACGCTGCAGCACAAGCAAGCCAGACAGCAGAAATAAACGAAGATATTACTGCAGTAATGGAAGAAGTTGTAAAAGCTGCCAAAGTTTCTTTAGACAATACACCAGAGTTGCTACCGATATTAAAAGAAGCAGGAGTTGTCGATTCCGGAGGTAAAGGATTGCTTACGATCTATGAAGGATTTCTTAGTGCGTTAAAAGGAGAAACACCGGAAAGTTTTGAGGAATCTTATGAAAGCGATGTGCAAGCAAAAGAGGTGCATCAGGAAGCGGTCCAATCGTTTGTTGATCCATCATCGATTGTCTTTGGATACTGTACGGAGTTTTTTGTAGAGTTGAATGATGAAGCTAAACAACAAGATGCTTTCGACGAGGCAGTATTTCGACAGATTCTAGCGGAAGAAGGAGACTCTTTGTTAGTCGCTCAAACAGACCAAATGGTAAAAGTACATATTCATACAGAACAGCCTGGCAAAGTGTTAACTATTGCTCAGCAGCATGGCTCATTAATGAACATAGATATTGAAAATATGCGTCAGCAATATGGAGCTATTACAGAGAATTCTGTTGCGGATAAAAATATCGTGGAAAGAAAGACAGGTATCCTCACTGTTGCTCTGGGGGAAGGCATTCGTGATATGCTGCAAAGTATTGGAGCAACCACTGTTATTGCAGGAGGACAAACGATGAACCCGAGTACAGAAGATGTTTTGCAGGCGATTGAGGATACACATGCAGAAACGACTTTTGTACTGCCTAATAATAAAAATATATTGTTGGCAGCAAAGCAAGCACAAGAAATAACAGAGAAAGAAGTCATTGTTATACCTTCCGCCTCGATTCCGCAAGGTGCAGCTGCTCTATTTGCGTTCGATTCCGAAAGTTCAAATGCAGATAATGAAGCACATATGCTTGAAGCCATGCAAGAAGTAAAAACAGGTCTAGTAACTTTTGCAACAAGAGATACGACTGTACATGATTTGGTTGTGGAAAAGGATCACTTTATTGGCTTGAACGACGATGCGATTGTTGTAACACATCAAGAAAAGCAACAAACAGTGATTCAATTAATCCATGAATTAGTAGACGAAGATACAGAAATCATGACTATACTTATCGGCGAAGACGTATTGGATAAAGAGATGACAGAGCTGAAACAATATTTAGCAGACCAGCATGAAGACATAGAAATAGAATATCACCGGGGAGACCAGCCGCTGTACTCCTATATTTTAATGGTGGAATAAAATCACTGCTGGAAAATGACAAATTCATTTTCCAGCAGTTTTTAATTTCGCTTGAAAGAAGTAAGCATATAATAATAAACTGAGTCATCCCTTTAAAATAGCTTATTATTAATTTTGACGGAAAAGATTGGTATAATAACATATAGATTAAAAATTGAAATGATAAGTGGAGTGAATAGAGTGTTAACAGATGAAGTCATGGTACTGAATGGGATTGGAGAAAAAATCGCTGCGGACTTAAAAACCATGCAAATTGAAACGGTAGAAGATTTACTCTATCATTTTCCCTCCCGTTATGAAATGAGAGAAATTAAACCGTTGCAAGAGTTGATCCATGACGATCAAGTCACGATTGTTGGTGATATTTTATATGAGCCGACGGTGAGCTTTTTTGGACGGAAAAAATCAAGAATGGTATTTACGATTATGGTCGAAGGTGTCGCTATAAAAGCGGTCATGTTTAATCGCAGTTTTGCAAAAAAGCAGCTGCAACATGAAAAAACAGTGACGTTAACAGGCAAATGGGATGCTCACCGTCTGCAAATTACGGTACAGCATTACCAATTAGGCGAGCCGAAAGCTGAAGAGACGATTCAAGTTTTTTATTCTATAAAGGGAAATGTAACAAATGCAAGAATGAAAGGAGCTGTTAAACAGGTAATCCAAGAGTATCTGACAGAAGTGGAAGAAATTTTGCCTGAAGCTTACTTGACTGAATACAAAATTCCTCTCAGACAAGAGGCTATCAAACAGCTGCATCTTCCCCAAAATAAAACAGCTTTAAAACATGCCAGAAGACGATTTGTCTACGAAGAATTGTTATTATTTCAACTCAAAATGCAAAGTTTGAAATATCGAAACAAACAACTGCAAGGCGGAGTTATTCAAGAAATAGAGCAGACGGCTTTGGAAGGTTTTGTTCATTCTTTGCCATATAAGCTGACAAACGCACAAAACCGGGTATTACAAGAGATCATCCAAGATATGACTTCTCCTGTGCAAATGAGCCGTCTTTTGCAAGGAGATGTAGGATCTGGAAAAACAGCAGTGGCATCGATTAGTTTATTTGCAACGATTACGGCTGGTTTTCAAGGAGCCTTTATGGTTCCGACGGAAATTCTGGCCGAACAGCATTACCACGCCTTAACTTCGATGTTCGAAGGAGAAATACATATTGCCTTGTTGACCAGTTCGATAAAAGGAAAGCAGCGCCGGGAGATTTTACGTCAGTTACAACAGAATGAAATCCAAGTAGTGATTGGAACGCATTCTTTAATCCAGGAAGAAGTAGAATTTCACCGTTTAGGACTTATCATCATTGATGAGCAACATCGTTTTGGCGTGAATCAACGGAAAATGCTTCGTGAAAAAGGATTGCAGCCTGATGTGTTATTTATGACAGCAACGCCAATTCCAAGAACTTTGGCGATTACTGCTTTTGGGGATATGGATGTGTCTATTATTGATGAATTGCCCCAAGGACGAAAAGAAATCGAAACGTATTGGGTGAAGGAAAATATGTTAGACCGTGTCCTGCAATTTATTGAAAGAAGGGTCGCGGCGAATGAACAAGCCTATATTGTTTCCCCCCTTATAGAAGAATCGGAAGCATTTGATTATCAGAACGCTATTGATTTATACCAGCAGCTGCAAATCTATTTCCCAGAAAACATGGAAATCGGGTTACTGCACGGACGCTTGCCACAGGAAGAAAAAGAACAAATCATGCAAGATTTTCAACATAATAAGATTCAAATATTAGTAAGTACGACCGTTATTGAAGTAGGGGTTGATGTCCCTAACGCTACTGTCATGTTGATTTATGATGCAGAACGATTTGGTTTATCTCAATTGCATCAGCTGCGTGGGAGAGTCGGCAGAGGAGAGCGCCAGAGTTACTGTATTTTACTGGCTGACCCTAAAGGAGAAGTAGGAAAAGAAAGAATGAAAATCATGCAGGAAACAAATGATGGTTTCCGGTTGTCCGAAGCAGATTTAAAATTAAGAGGGCCGGGAGATTTTTTCGGACAAAAACAAAGCGGATTACCTGCTTTTAAAGTAGCAGATTTAATTCATGACTACCGGGCATTGGAAGTGGCGCGAAAAGACGCAGCCCAAATCATTGAAAACAAATGGCTTGAGGAACCAGCATATCAGAAATTAAAAAAACAGCTTCATACGGAAGAATGGGACCAGCAATTTGATTAAACAGAATAAAAAATAGGTTGCAATCATTTCTCTGGTGATATATATTACTATTAGTACCTAGTCATAATTATAAAACATGGATGGGGAAATGACATGAAAATGAAAAAAAAGGAAAGACAAGTATCCTTAGTTAACAAAATGGAACAAACTCCTTTTATTACAGACGAGGAGTTAGCCAAATATTACGAAGTGAGTATCCAGACGATTCGCTTAGACCGTCTTGCTCTTGGCATTCCGGAATTACGGGAACGGATTAAGACAGTGGCTTCAAATCAATGGAATGAAACAGTGAAGTCTTTATCGATTGATGATGTGATTGGTGATATAATTGATTTAGAATTGGATAAGCGAGCCATTTCTATTATGACTATTCAAGAGGAACAAGTTTTTTCCCGAAATAAAATCGCTCGGGGGCATCATCTTTTTGCACAGGCCAATTCTTTAGCCGTTGCCGTCATTAACGATGAATTAGCTTTAACCAGCAAGACGGAATTAGCTTTTAAACGTCAAGTAAAATTACACGAGCAAGTGGTGGCCAAAGCTGAAGTCATCCAAGTTCATGCAGATGATAAAACAACTGTAGAAGTAAAAAGTTATGTAAAAAAGGAAGAGGTTTTTACAGGAGTTTTTCATATGTATCGGACAAGCGGTAAAAAGGAGAATAGCTAAATGAAAATTGCAATGGACGCAATGGGAGGCGACAACGCACCACAAGTAGTGGTAGAAGGTGCGATGGAAGCAATTTCCCATCTACCGGATTTGGAAGTTATTTTAGTAGGCGATCAAACGAAGATTGAACCTTATTTAACAAACAAAGAACGTATTTCGATTATTCATACAACAGAAGAAGTACACGGCGATGAAGAACCCATTCGTGCTTATCGACGTAAAAAAGAAGCTTCCGTCGTATTGATGGCCAAAGAAGTAAAAGAAAATCGAGCAGACGCTTGTATTTCTGCGGGTAATACAGGTGCTCTGGTCGTGAGTGGCTTGTTTGCTGTCGGCAGGATGAAAGGCATTGATCGTCCGGCTTTAAGTCCGACACTTCCAACGACGGACGGCGGCGGTTTTTTATTATTAGATGCCGGCGCGAATGCAGATGCGAACCCCCATAACTTATTACAGTTTGCTGTCATGGGATCAATTTACAGTCAGAATGTGAGAAAAGTCAAGCAGCCTAAGGTGGGCCTATTAAACGTTGGAACAGAAGAAGGCAAAGGAAGTCAAATCACTAAGAAGGCTTATGATTTAATGAATGATGCGCCTATTAACTTTATAGGAAACGTAGAGGCAAGAGATTTATTGTCTGGTGTAGCAGATGTTGTGGTGACCGATGGTTTCACCGGAAATGTCACCTTAAAATCGATTGAAGGAACGGCAATACACGTCATGCGACTCTTAAAAGGCACGCTCACTTCTTCGCTGAAAGCTAAAATGGCAGCGGGACTTATTCAGAAGGATTTGCGCAGTTTAAAAGATCAACTTGATTACTCAGAGTACGGGGGAGCGGCGTTGTTTGGATTAAAAGCACCCGTCATTAAATCACACGGTTCTTCCGATAAAAGAGCCGTCTATCAAACGATTCAACAAGCCTGTGATATGATTCAAAATAATGTAATCGAAACGATTCAAGATACAGTACATCATTTAGAGGAGGAATAGCATGAAGAAAGTGGCCTTTATGTTCCCGGGTCAAGGAGCACAAACCGTGGGAATGGGCAAAGAATTATATGAAGAGTATGAGGTTGTACAGCAATTATACGATACAGCCAATGAAGTGTTGGATGTCAACATTCAAGAGATTATGTTTAACGGTCCGGAAGAAGTGTTGACAGAAACAGAGCATGCGCAGCCTGCTTTACTTTTAAGCAGTATTGCAGCCTACACGTTATTAGCACAAGCAGATATTTTTCCTGCCATGACCGTGGGACACAGCTTAGGAGAATACAGTGCATTAGTTGCTTCGCAAGTGTTAACTTTTGAAGAAGCAATCCAATTGGTTCAAACCAGAGGACGCTTAATGGAAGAAGCCTATCCTAAAGGACAAGGTACGATGGCAGCAGTACTGGGAATGAAAGAAACAGAAATTAATACAGCTCTCAAGCAAGTGGATGAAACAGAAATAGTCGATATTGCAAACTTGAATTGCCCAGGGCAGATTGTTATTTCTGGAACCCAAAAAGGGATAGAACAAGCGACGGAAGTATTAAAAGAAGCAGGCGCCAAAAGAGTGCTCCCGTTAAATGTCAGTGGTCCTTTTCATTCCAGATTAATGCAATCGGCCAATGATACGTTCCAGACTTCATTGAATGAAGCCACTTTTCATGAAGCAACGGTACCTGTTTATGCCAATGTTACGGCAGAACCGGTAACAAACAAAGCAGAAACGAAAGAACTATTAATCAAACAATTATACTCTCCTGTCCGTTTTGAAGATTCCATCCGTCATATGATAGCAGAAGGTGTGGACGCTTTTGTTGAAGTTGGTACGGGCAAAGTTTTAAGTGGATTGCTCAAAAAAATCGACCGGAAAATGACTTGTTTTCAAGTGCAGGATAAGGCTTCCTTAGAAAAATTTATGGCATGGTATAAGGAGGAAGAATAAATGACATTACAAGGGAAAAACGCCCTGGTAACAGGTTCTTCACGGGGAATTGGACGGGAAATTGCCCTTCAATTGGCCCGAAAAGGAGTGAACATTGCGGTTAATTACGCAGGGAATGAAGAAAAAGCAGCAGAAGTCGTCAAAGAAATCGAGGACTTGGGCGTTTCCGCGATTAAAATACAAGCAAATATTACCGATGAAACTGCAGTAAAAAGTATGGTAAAAGAAGTGATTTCTACTTTTGGCAATTTGGATATTTTAGTCAATAACGCTGGAATCACAAAAGATAATCTTTTGATGCGGATGAAACCCGAAGAATTCGATCAAGTTATGGACACAAATTTAAAAGGCGCTTTTCTATGTACCAAAGCAGTAACTCGGCAAATGATGAAACAAAAAGCGGGCAGAATTATTAATATGGCTTCTGTTGTAGGAGTGACTGGAAACGCGGGACAAGCTAATTACACTGCAGCTAAGGCCGGGCTGATCGGGTTGACAAAATCAACAGCAAAAGAACTCGCCCCTCGAAATATTTTAGTCAATGCAGTAGCTCCAGGGTTTATCTCAACAGACATGACAGATATGTTGACAGATGAGCAAAAATCCGCGATACTAGCATCAATTCCTCTTGAAAAATTAGGGGATCCGGAAGATGTTGCAAAAGTTGTTTGCTTTTTAGCTTCAGAAGATGCAAAATATATTACGGGACAAACCATTCATGTCGATGGCGGCATGGTTATGTAGTGCCTGTTTAACTAGTAATATCATGCATTTTGCAATATACTAAGTGAGGGAGGTGAAGCAACATGGCAGACGTATTTGATAGTGTAAAAGATATTATTGTAGAGCAGTTAGACGTGGAAGAATCACAAATCACAATGGAAGCTTCTTTCCGTGATGATTTAGAAGCAGATTCTTTAGATGTCGTCGAACTGGTTATGGAGTTAGAAGATGAATTTGATCTTGAAATTGCTGATGAAGAAGCAGAAAACATCAACACAGTTGGCGATGCTGTAAACTTTATTAAAGAAAGACAATAGAGCAGCAACCTGTTTTAATGAAGAGTGTACATAAGAGAAAAATACATGACACTTAGAAAAGTCTCGCCTGCGCGGGACTTTTCGTTTTGAGGCTTCATGGGTTGATGTTGTTTTGTTGCAAGGAACTGAAAACTCGTGTGGCAATAAGACTACTTGCGCGAAAGAGAGGAGGGAGAATGATGGAACCGAAGCCATTATCAGACTTAGAGCATAAATTGAAAGTAACTTTTCAGCAATCGGAGTTACTCCACCAAGCGTTTACTCATTCATCCTATGTGAATGAGCATCAAAAAGAACATATAACGGATAATGAACGACTGGAGTTTTTAGGTGATGCTGTGTTGGAATTGGCAGTATCAGACTTTTTATATCATAAACAGGCTGAAATGCCAGAAGGAGAAATGACAAGACTCCGCGCGAATATCGTTTGTGAAGAATCCTTATATCGTTTCTCTGCTGAATTGCAGCTTCAAAACTATGTCCTGCTTGGAAAAGGAGAAGAACGGACTGGAGGAAGACAACGTCAAGCATTGTTAGCAGATGTGTTTGAAGCGTTTTTAGGTGCAATGTATATCGACCAGGGGATGGATGTATGTCAACAATTTTTAGAAGAACATATTTTCCCGGTATTAGAAAATGATGCTTATTCATATGTGATGGATTATAAGACGAAACTGCAGGAGATGGTACAAAAAGAAAAAGGTGGAAATCTATTTTATCAAATCATCGATGAAAAAGGACCAGCTCATGAAAAAGAGTTTCGTGCGGAAGTTACGGTAAACGATGAAGACAAAGCAATAGGAAAAGGCCGGACAAAAAAAACAGCAGAACAGTTTGCTGCCAAAGCGATGATACAAAAAATACAACGCACTTAGACTTGCGTTGTATTTCATTTCCTGCGAATCCATATTGTTATTTAATTTTTTCGAACGGCCCTTAGTTCGTCAATAAAAGCATGGGTTTCTGAAGGGCTTAAATTTCCTTTTTTGGATACGTGATCATAAAGAAACTTTATATCTTCATATTTATCCAGATCATAGTCTTTTTCATCCAATAAAACTTTATTTGCTACGCCCAGTTTATCTCCGAGTCTTTCCAGCAAATATTGTAAATTATCTTGTGACGGTTGCTCTAAATCCAAATTATACCCTCCATTTAATAAAAATCTGTGAAAATGAGTAATTTTAGTTTACAATAAGAAATAATACGATACAACCAATGTGCTACTAAATCTCTTCAAAAGTAAATTTTCAATCAGTTGAAGGAGCATCGTTATGTTTTTAAAACAACTAGATACAGTTGGGTTTAAATCCTTTGCAGAACGGGCGAAAGTGGATTTTGTTTCGGGTGTTACTGCAGTTGTTGGACCGAATGGCAGCGGAAAAAGCAATATCATTGATGCTGTTCGCTGGGTACTCGGGGAGCAGTCGGCGAAGTCGTTGCGCGGGCAAAAAATGGAAGATATTATATTTCAGGGCAGTGAAACGCGCAATCCATTAAATTACGCTGAAGTTGCTTTAACAATGAACAACCAACAAGGACAGTTGCCAATTGAATACGATGAAGTGAATGTCACAAGACGGGTGTATCGTTCTGGAGAAAGCGAATTTTATATTAATAAAAAATCCTGTCGTTTGAAAGATATCATTGATTTATTCATGGATACTGGATTAGGAAGAGAATCATTTTCTATCATTGGCCAAGGAAGAATAGATGATATTCTAAGTTCGAAGGCAGAGGATAGACGCGCTATATTTGAAGAAGCAGCAGGTGTCTTAAAATATAAACAGCGTAAATATAAAGCAGAGTATAAGTTAACCGAAACAACAGAAAATTTAGATCGTGTAGAAGATATTATTCATGAAATAGAGGGACAAATAGAACCTTTAAGAGAACAAGCGAAAAAAGCCAAACAATACAAAGAGAAAAAAGCTGCTTTAAAAGAAAAAGAAGTGGCTTTACTCGTGACCGAAATAAATCAAGTGCATGAAAAATGGCAAGCTCTTTTAACGGAAATTAATCGGAATAAGCAAGATCAGGAAACTTTAGAAAAACAAAAAAATGAATATGACGCGAGAATTAATCAAAATCGGCAAAAAATAGATCATTTAAATGAAGAATTAGAAACATTTCAACAAAGTTTATTAGATATCACCGAAAAATTGGAAAAGACAGAAGGACAAAAGCAAGTTTGGTCAGAGAGATTCGAAAATGCCAAGCATCATAAGGAGCAAGCTGAGAAGAATCAAAAAGATTCGACCAACCGGTTAGCAGCATTAAAGTTGGAATGGGAGAAAGAAAATGAAACGTTTCAAATTTTAAAAGAGAAACTGCAAAGCTGCCAAGCAAAGATGGATAAGTTACGGAATAATTTATCGTATAAAAAAGAAGATATAGAAAAGGATATCGAAAATAAAAAATCCGATTATATTGAATATCTCAACGAGCAAGCGGTCTTACAAAATAAAAAGCAAGCAGCAGAAACTGAGTTGAAGCGCTTTGATGCTTTGTCAGAAAAAAAGTTTGAACGCCAGCAACAATTAAAAACAGCTGAACAAGAGCAGAAGGTTGCCAAGGAAAGTACTATAAAGCAACTGGAAAATAAAAAATCGTACGTGCAAACCATCGAGTCAGCCCTTAAAACAGATCAGACTAAGCTGCAGGACGCTCGTGTAACTTATCAGGATATGCAAAAAAAATTGTATGAAGGTAATGAGCAAATTGCGAAATTGGCATCCAGAAGAGACATGCTGCTTGAAATGCGGGATGCGTTTCAAGGATACTTTAATGGTGTCAAAGCTATTCTCCAAGCAAGACAAAAAGGGATGCTAGCTGACATCGAAGGAGCAGTAGTGGATCTTTTAGATGTCCCGTCTTCTTATATGACTGCCATTGAAACGGTATTAGGAGGGCACGCTCAATTTATAGTTGTCGCAACAGATGATGCTGCAAGACGGGCCATCTCCTGGTTAAAACAAGAGAAACAGGGGCGTGCCACTTTTCTGCCTTTAACGTCGATCCGCGCAAAATATATCCCTAACCAAACAATGGAAAAAATAAAGGAACAAGAAGGATTTATTGGTATTGCATCTGAGGCAGTCCAAAGTAACGCGCGCTATCAGACAGTCAGAGAACATTTATTAGGGAATGTGCTGATTGCGAAAGATTTAAAGGCAGCAAACAAGATAGCTAAACTTATTCACCATGCGCACCGAATTGTGACTTTGGATGGGGATATGGTTTTTCCAGGTGGTTCCATGTCCGGAGGTTCAAAAAAGAAACAACAATCTTCTTTATTCAGCAGGGAAAAAGAAGTACAATTATTAGAAGAAAAGCTGCAGCGCTATGAAGAACGAAAAGCTGCATTTGAAAAAAAGCTGAACACACAAAGCAAAGAAGTAAATCAACTTGAACAGCGTGTCACACAACAAGAGAAAACGGTCCACGCACAAAAAATAGAACTGGAAGAAGTGCAAGAGACATATCAAGATATCCTGTTTCATTATCGGAATGCTGCTGCGGCATTAGAAAATGAGGAACGTGCTCAACAGGAGAAACAAAGAGAACAAACAGAGCTAAAAGCACAATTAGCGGAAGTGGAAGCAAAACAAGAACCATTACAGCAAACCATTAAAGAACTAGACGAATCTATCCAAATGTTAACGGGAAAGGTCACTTCTTTTGAAGAAGAAGAAAAACAAACTGAAAAGCAGTTACATGAATTAGAAGTATCGTATGCAAGTCTACAAGAGCAGTATCAAAATAAATCCAATCAGTTGCAGCAGTTAACCGAACAAATGGATGAATTAAAGAATCAGATGGACCAACAAGAAAATGAGCTACAGAATCAAATGAGTGAACAAGAACTGCAAACGTGGAAAAGTCAATTGGAAAATGATATAGAGAATTATCGGACGAAGCGAGAAACAACAAATCAAAAAGTAGAAGAAAAACGTACGGCTTTATCCCAGGTAAAACAGCAAGTAGAAGATGACACTCATGAAACAAAAGGGGTAAATAAGAAATTAAGGCAAGAAGCGGAACAAATACAAGAAAAAGAAATTCAAGCGAACCGATTGGATGTAACGCTTGATAATCATCTATCCATACTGCAGTCTGAATATACGATGACTTTCGAAAAAGCAGCCAGCTTGTATTACCAAGTGACCCATATAAAAAGTGCTCGTGATGAAGTGAACCGTATGAAGGAAGAGATTAAAACTTTGGGAACGGTGAATTTAGGCGCGATTGATGAATTTGAACGAATGAATGAACGATATACGTTTTTAAAAACACAGCAAGACGATTTACTGGAAGCGAAAGCTACATTGTATTCAGTGATTCAAGAAATGGATGCAGAATTAACGACAAAATTTGCAGCCGTTTTCGAGGAAATTCAAAATGCGTTTACACGAGTGTTTGAACAATTATTTGGCGGCGGTTATGCAGCTTTAAAGTTAACAGATCCAAACAACTTATTAGAGACAGGGATTGATATCATAGCACGGCCGCCTGGCAAAAAATTAAAAACATTAGGATTATTATCTGGTGGAGAGCGTGCTCTCACAGCTATCGCATTATTATTTGCTATATTGGAAGTGCGTCCTGTACCATTTTGTATTTTGGATGAAGTAGATGCGGCCTTGGACGAGACGAATGTCGACCGGTTTGGAAAGTACCTGCGATCTTTTAGTACAGATACGCAATTTATCGTGATCACACACCGGAAAGGAACCATGGAAGAAGCAGATGCACTTTATGGAATTACGATGCAAGAGTCCGGGGTTTCCCGTCTAGTTTCGGTGAAATTAGAGGACACGGCATCATTAGTGCCAACGACATAGGAAAGGAAGACAAGAATGAGTTTTTTTAAAAGATTAGCGAGTCGATTCACTAAAAATGCAGAGGAAGAAGATAAACAAGCGACCTATAAAGAAGGAATGAAAAAAACACGCGGGTCCTTTACCAATAAAATTAATGATTTAATGGCGAGGTATCGCCAGGTTGATGAGGAATTCTTTGAAGAGTTGGAAGAAGCACTCATTATGTCGGATGTAGGTGTCAATGTAGTGATGGATTTGGTTGAAGAATTAAAGTTTGAAGTGAAAAGAAGAAACATCCAGGATACAGAAGAGGTGGTTGACGTCATCTCTGAAAAGTTAGTTGATATTTATTATCGCGACGAGGATGAGTCCATCGAAGAAATGAATCTGCAAGAAGACGAATTAACGGTCATCTTAGTAGTCGGCGTCAACGGCGTGGGGAAGACAACATCCATTGGAAAACTGGCGTCCCAATATAAGCAGGAAGGTAAAAAAGTCGTGCTGGCAGCCGGCGATACTTTCCGGGCAGGGGCAATTGAACAGTTGGATGAATGGGGGAAAAAAGCGGAAGTAGAAGTTGTCAAACAGGCAGAGGGAAGTGACCCGGCAGCGGTTATATATGATGGCATCAAGCGGGCGAAATCAAAAGAAGCGGATGTGTTAATTTGCGACACAGCAGGACGTTTGCAAAACAAAGTGAATTTGATGAAAGAATTGGAGAAAGTTCACCGTGTGATTGACCGGGAGATCCCTTCTGCTCCTCATGAAGTGCTGTTGGTTTTAGATGCGACGACGGGGCAAAACGCTTTAAGTCAAGCGAAAATTTTTAAAGAAGCAACCAAAGTAACTGGAATCGTCTTAACTAAACTGGATGGAACAGCAAAGGGCGGTATTGTCCTGGCCATACGGAATGAATTAGGAACTCCGGTGAAACTGGTTGGATTCGGTGAAGGAGTTAATGATTTAAAACCATTTGATGCTCACGGGTTTGTTTACGGCCTTTTCTCAGATATGCTTGAAGAAAAAGAGGAAGCGGATGATGCTTAGTCCATTCGCTTGATGGGAAGGAATACCATTGATAGAAAAGACGACAGAAATAAATATGTTGTACGATTTTTATTATAAACTGCTGACAAAAAAGCAGCAATCTTATATGGAAATGTATTATCGTGAAGATTATTCTTTAGGAGAAATTTCGGAATTGACAAACGTGTCAAGACAGGCCGTTTATGATACGATTAGAAGGACAGAGAAACTGTTGCAGTCCTACGAAGATTGTTTGTCCCTTTACAGTAAATTTCAAAAGCGGCAGCAATTAACGAAGACACTTAACCAAGAAGCATTGAAGTATAGTGAAAATGAAGACTTGTTGGAAATCATTCACCAACTTCAGAAAATAGACTAGGAGGAGTTCCTATGGCGTTTGAAGGGCTTTCAGATCGTTTGCAGCAAACGATTAAAAAAATTACCGGTAAAGGGAAAGTCAGTGAACAAGATGTAAATGAAATGGCGCGCGAAGTCCGTTTAGCTTTGCTGGAAGCGGATGTTAATTTCAAAGTCGTCCGTCAATTTATTAAAGATATTAAAGCAAGAGCAGTTGGCGAGGAAGTAATGGAAAGTCTGACTCCAGGTCAGCAGGTTATTAAAGTGGTGCAGGACGAATTAGGGAAATTGATGGGTGGCGAACAGAGTAAGATTGCTGTAAGCGGCCGCCCTCCGACTGTGATTATGATGTCTGGACTGCAAGGGGCAGGGAAAACAACAACAACTGGTAAAATAGCCAATTTGCTGCGGAAGCAATATAATAAAAAACCTCTATTAGTTGCAGCGGATATTTACCGTCCTGCAGCTGTCCAGCAATTACAGACGATTGGTAAACAATTGGATTTACCTGTGTTTGAAATGGGAACCGAAACGAATCCTGTTGAAATCAGCGAAAAAGCTATCGAGCATGCCAAAGCAGAAAACTACGACTATGTATTAATTGATACAGCTGGACGGCTTCACGTCGATGAATCATTGATGGACGAATTACAAGAAGTTAAATCAGCTGTGAAACCTGATGAAATATTTTTAGTAGTTGATGCTATGACCGGACAAGATGCAGTTAATGTAGCAGAGAACTTCAATGAACCTTTAGATCTTACAGGAGTCGTATTAACGAAGCTTGACGGAGACACGCGTGGCGGGGCAGCACTTTCCATTAAAGCCGTGACGGATACAGCGATTAAGTTTATCGGGACTGGAGAAAAATTAGATGAACTGGAAGAGTTTCATCCGGAACGAATGGCTTCACGCATTTTAGGCATGGGGGACGTTCTTTCCCTTATCGAAAAGGCACAAACCAACGTCGATGAGAAACAAGCAAAAGAATTAGAAGAAAAAATGCGTACGATGTCGTTTACATTTGATGATTTCCTTGAACAAATGGGGCAAGTGAAAGAAATGGGGCCTCTGGAAGATGTATTGTCTATGATTCCAGGAGCGAATAAAATGAAAGGCTTAAAAAATGCGCAGCTTGATGATAAGCAGCTCGTGCATATTGAAGCAATTATCCAATCGATGACGAAACAAGAAAGACAAGACCCGTCGCTTATGAACGCAAATCGTAAAAAACGTATTGCCAAAGGATCTGGAACGAATGTATCTCAAGTCAATCGTTTATTAAAACAATTTAACGAAATGAAAAAAATGATGAAACAAATGTCAAAAACTACAAAAGGGAAGAAAGGGAAGGGGATGCAACTTCCTTTCATGTAATTCAACGTTGCAATTGGAGAAACGAACTTGATGGATGTTACAAATGTTACAACAAAGATGGAGGCAGCTCTTCACATTTTGTTGAACTCACACATTGCTGAAAAAGAGATGAACGAACGTTGTGAAACAGGATAACGTTCGTTTCTTTTGTGCTTTGCCCCTTTAAATTAGTCGTACTAAGTGGGCGTGACAGTTTTTAAAATAAATTTCAGTCTGTAAAGAGAAAAGACTTTACACCTGAAAAATAGCGTGATAGAATTAGTACAGTAAAATTGTTGAAAGTTAATTAATGGAGGTGCAAGAACATGGCAGTTAAAATTCGTCTTAAAAGAATGGGATATAAAAAGAATCCATTTTATCGTATTGTGGTAGCAGATTCACGTTACCAGCGTAACGGACGTGCAATCGAACAGATTGGAACATATAATCCAGTAGCTGAACCAATTGAACTGAAAATTGACGAAGAAAAAGCGTTGGATTGGATGAAAAAAGGTGCAAAGCCTTCTGATACCGTACGCAATTTATTCTCTGGACAAGGAATCATGCAAAAGTTTCACGATTCGAAAAATCAATAGAAAAGTGATGTGATTTCATGCAACTTTTAATTGAATCAATCGTGTCGCCATTAGTCGATTATCCAGATGACATTAAAATCGACAAAAAAGAAGAAGCAAATAAGGTTGTTTATCACCTGAAAGTTCACGAGAGTGATGTGGGAAAAGTAATCGGTAAAAACGGTCGTATTGCTAAAGCAATTCGGACAGTCGTTTATTCATCAAAAACCAATACAGATAAACGAATTTATTTGGATATTATGTGAATTTTTGTAAGAGGGAGAAGGAGGGAATCCGTCTCCCTTTTCTGTTCTTTTCGTTCATTTCTTGGATAAGGTGGAAGGTACATGCAAATACAAAAAAAGATATATGTTAAACAAGTGGTTACAGAAACGAGTAAGTTTGTTTTACATGAGAAATTTGCCAACCAGATGAACCAGTTAGAACGAGAATGTCAGCAACTTTTATTTGAACAACGGAAGCTGTCGAGTAAAATGCGGAATAAACAAAAAGTGGAACAACGCTTTCAATCGGAAATCAATCAGCGAAAAGATCGTATGACGATCATCCAATTCAAATTAGACCAACTGCAGGAATTAGAAATTGGCCAGGAAATAATTGAAAAAGAAGTGGATGGAATTGTGAATGTAGAGGTTGGCATGGACTGGAAAGAAATGGAAGAACAAACGTCAATTGTTATCCAGGACAACCGGGTCATTCGTATTGATCAGGCGTAAAGGAGAGTCAAATGTTTATAGTTGGTGAAATTATTAATACGCAGGGGTTACGAGGAGAAGTGAAAGTGAGACGCATCACCGATTTTGAAGAACGGTTTCAAATCGGAAAAACCGTTTATTTTTATGAGAATGATATGGTTTCTCCGCTAATAATCGACGGATTTCGCACCCGGAAAAATATGGATTATCTTCATTTTGAAGCCTATACAACAATAGATGATGTGGAGCATTTGAAAGGTGCTTATCTTTATATTCAAGAAGAGCAATTAACTCCTTTAGAAGAAAACGCCTATTACTATTATGAAATTATCGGCTGTCAAGTATACACCTCAGATGGCACGGTAATCGGGACCATTACCTCTATTTTGTCGCCTGGCGCTAACGATGTATGGGTAACCGAAGACAAAGAGGGTAATGAATACTTGATTCCTTATATAGAAGACGTTGTTAAAGAGGTCGATACAAGGAATAAGCAAGTGATTATCGAACGAATGGAAGGGTTATTCGAATGATGCAAATGGATGTATTGACGTTATTTCCAGAAATGCTGGAAGGCCCTTTAAATCATTCGATTTTAAAAAGGGCGCAGGAAAACCAACAATTTCAATATGACCTGATTGATTTTCGTACTTTTTCTTTAAACAAACATCAAAAAGTAGATGATTATCCATACGGCGGCGGGGCAGGGATGGTATTAACTCCGCAGCCAATATTTGATGCTGTAGCTTATGCAAAAGAAAAACAGATAACCCCACATCCAAGAGTTATTCTGCTTTGTCCGCAAGGGGAACGATACACGCAGCAGAAAGCAGAAGAATTGGCAGAAGAAGAACATCTGATTTTCATTTGCGGGCATTATGAAGGATATGATGAACGAATCCGCGAATATTTAGTAACGGATGAGATTTCAATTGGAGATTATGTGCTTACAGGCGGGGAAATTGGGGCCTTAACAGTGATGGACAGTGTCGTTAGATTACTTCCTGACGCGTTGGGGAATGAACACTCTGCTGCGGAAGATTCTTTCTCCACTGGACTATTAGAACATCCTCAATATACACGCCCCGCAAATTATAAAGAAATGAAAGTACCAGAAGTGTTATTAAATGGCCATCATCAGAAAATTGCGCAGTGGAGAAAAAAAGCAGCTTTAAAAAGAACGTGGCAGAGAAGACCAGACTTGATTTCTCCGGATATGTTGACAGATGAAGAAAAATCCTGGCTGGAAGAAATTAAAAAGAATGAAAAAATCGATGATTAAGCTTGTCCAGGTTCACTGATTGTGTTATATTATATAATGTGCTTAATTGCGGTTAAGCTGAGAAACGATGTTCCGCTATCTGAAGAACTCGAGGTAAGAGCATTAGTTTGGAAGGAGTGAAAGATATGTCAAATTTACTTAATGATATTACGAAAGACCAATTACGCACTGACCGTCCTGAATTTCGTCCTGGAGACACCGTGAAAGTACACGCAAAAGTTGTCGAAGGAACAAGAGAAAGAATTCAGGTATTTGAAGGTGTTGTTATTAAGCGCCAGAATGGTGGCATTCATGAGACGTTTACAGTAAGAAAAATTTCTTACGGTGTAGGCGTTGAAAGAACATTCCCACTTCATTCCCCTCGCGTTGATAAAATTGAAGTGTCTCGTAAAGGTATTGTTCGACGTGCGAAGTTAAATTATATTCGTAATTTACGTGGAAAAGCAGCAAGAATCAAAGAGCGCAGATAAAGTTATTCAAAAAGAGTTTTGCTTTTGCAGCAAGCTCTTTTTTTTTGAGCAAATAAAATCAAAAAACATTTTTGCAGAAATGCACTCCAAGCATCCCCTATTAGAGCTTAACGCATGTGAAGTTTCTTATTGAAATAGTGGTAAAAATCGCCTCTCTACTTTACAATTAATGAAGAGATGGTTAGGTGATAAAGGGAAGAGGGAAGCGATGAATAATAAACAAGGCAGTGAATGGTTTTTTTGGGTTAAATTATCTTTGATAGCTATAACATGTGCAGTTGTCGTTCGCGGTTTTTTGTTTTCCCCGATCGTCGTAGACGGACCATCCATGCAGCCGACACTCCATGACCGTGATCACATGATTGTAAATAAGTTTATTTATCATGTGTCAGAGCCGAATCGTTTTGATGTCGTTATATTCCATGCATCCGATGAAAAAGATTTTATCAAGCGAGTCATAGGTTTACCGGGAGAGCATGTTGCTGTGAAAGATAATCAGTTGTATATAAATGATGAAAAAGTGAACCAGGACTTTTTAAAAACAGAAGATGTCGAAGACCTGACCAATCATAAGGAGACAGAGGATTTCAGGTTAGAAGAATTGCCTGGCGCATATCAGGAAATACCGGACGATTATATATTAGTATTAGGAGACAACCGGACCAATTCAACCGACAGCAGAGTGTTTGGTTTAGTCAGTATGGATCAAGTAGTAGGGAAAACAAGTGTTATTTACTGGCCGCTCAATCGATTAGATGTGTTAAAAAAATAGGAGTGACGAAGTATGATTCAGTGGTTTCCCGGGCATATGGCAAAAGCAAGAAGAGAAATGGAAGAAAAACTGCAATTAGTTGACGTCGTAGTGGAACTCGTTGACGCAAGAGCTCCGCAAGCATCGGAGAATCCGATGCTTCATGATGTGACACGTGATAAGCGAAAGATAAAAGTATTAATGAAAAAAGACTTAGCTGATCCATCCATCACCGAGGAATGGATACAGTGCTTCAAACAGCAACAGCAAATAGCTATAGCGATAGATGTAAATGAAAAATCGGATATTCCGAAACTGACTCAACTCATCAAAGAGACTGGCATAGAAAATCAGCGAAAAATGATTGAAAAAGGCGTTAAAGAGAGACCAGTGCGTGCTTTAGTCGCGGGCGTACCAAATGTAGGCAAATCTACTTTAATTAATCGTTTTGCGAATAAAAAAATTGCCGTCATTGGCGACCGCCCTGGCGTAACTAAAAAGCAACAATGGATAAAAGTGAAAAACCAATTTGAATTATTAGATACGCCTGGTATTCTGTGGCCAAAATTTGAAGAACCGCTTACCGGTACGAACTTAGCAATTATTGGTACTATTAAAGAAGAGTTAATCCCTCAGCAAGATGTAGTTGCACATCTGCTTACTTATATGGGAGAGCATTATCCTGCTTTTCTGAAGGAACGATATCAATTGGAAATGCAAGAAGATATGTGGGAGAATTTCACACAAATAGGGAAACGAAGAGGTGCTCTGGAAAGCGGAGGCATTGTCGATATAGATAAAGTAGCTGAACTGGTGCTGCGAGATTTCCGTAGTGGAAAGTTAGGAAGGGTTACCTTAGAGCGAATAAAAAAAGAAGCGTGACTCCTGGCACGCTTCTTTTTTTAAAACCAGCATCATTTGCTGAAGAAGCTATTGGATGAAGGAAGAATTGTTTCACTGTTTCTGTGCAATTTGCGATAAAAACAAGAGAAGGTTACATATTATAAAAAGATTGACGATATGAAAGTAAGGAGGCTAACTACAGCATGCAAAAACAAACCATTTCACAGATTAAAACAATGCTCCAACGAGAGCATATTGAAATGAACCATTTAGAACAGTTGCGTCAGGATCAGCGAAAAGGTGTACAGGATTTACTAAAAAGTTATGACCGAAAACAACAAAACCTGTTGGATTTGCAGAAATCATTTCATCAAAAACAGCAATTTGAACAATCTTTTGTTTCGAATTTCGCTCAATTGATTGCCGGGGTCGATGAGGCCGGAAGAGGTCCACTAGCTGGTCCTGTTGTTGTTGCAGCAGTTATATTACCGAAAGAATTTACTCTCTATGGTTTAACCGATTCCAAACAAGTGCCACAACAGCAGCGAGAAATATATTACGAAAAAATTGTTCAGGAAGCGATTGCGTACCATATAAAAACAGTCGACGCGGCGCTGATTGATAAAATGAATATTTATGAAGCAACAAAATACGCGATGAATGAAGCGTTGCTGGGTCTGTCGCCGATGCCTAATGTAGGATTAATTGATGCAGTAGACATCACTGTCCCTTCTTTATCAACTTATTCTATTACAAAAGGCGATGCAAAAAGTATTTCTATTGCAGCAGCAAGTATTCTTGCTAAAGTAACACGCGACCGGATTATGGATCAAGTACATCAGGAATATCCGATGTACGGATTTACCAAGCATAAAGGGTATGGAACGAAAGATCATTTGACAGCGCTAAAAACATTTGGACCCTGTAAATATCACCGCAAGACTTTTTCGCCTGTTAAAGAAACGAACTGATTGAAAATTTCCGGAGTGGAAACATCCGATACAGTACGAAATAAGTTTGGAAGTCTATTAACTGCGTCCTTTCGGTTAAAAGTATCGCAAATCATATTGCATGTACGGTGATGCTTGAGTAATGATTGGAAAAGGGTTCTCTATTGCAGCCAGTTTTTTTGAAGAATAGTATGACGAAGCTGGTTTACATAAGAAACAACGGAAAATGTATGGAATATTACTGAGGTAATGGTTTATTTTTATCACCTGGATGAAAAAAGCAAGTAAAAATTAAGAGGATAAAGTAATTCGTTGTGTAATGATGAACTTTTTATTACAATAGATATGAATCGATTATAAAACGGAGGCATAAGGATGAATATACACGAGTATCAAGCAAAAGATATTTTGCGTCAATACGGCGTAAATGTACCAAACGGTTATGTGTCACATTCTATTGAAGAAGCAATCGCAAATGCGAAAAAACTTGGCACAGATGTATCGGTCGTTAAAGCACAAATCCATGCAGGCGGGCGTGGAAATGCCGGTGGTGTTAAAGTTGCCAAAAACATAGACGAAGTGGAAGACTATGCGAAAGAAATCTTGGGGAAAGTCCTGGTAACACATCAAACTGGACCTGAAGGTAAAGAAGTGAAACGTCTTTTAATTGAAGAAGGCTGTGATATTCAAAAAGAATACTATGTAGGTCTTGTTCTTGACAGGGCGACTTCCAGTGTAGTTATGATGGCGTCTGAAGAAGGCGGAACGGAAATCGAAGAAGTTGCGAAAGAATCACCTGAGAAGATTTTTAAAGAAGTCGTTGACCCTGTTGTAGGATTAATGCCTTATCAAGCAAGAAGATTAGCGTTCAACATTAACATTCCAGATGAGTTATTATCAAAAGCTGTGAAGTTTATGATGGGCTTATATCAAGCATTTGTAGATAAAGATTGCTCCATTGCTGAGATTAATCCGCTTGTCACAACTGGAGACGGAGAAGTGTTAGCTCTGGATGCGAAATTGAATTTTGATGATAACGCAATGTATAGACAGAAAGATGTTGCTGAATTACGTGATTTGGATGAAGAAGATGAAAAGGAAATTGAAGCATCGAAATATGACTTGAGCTACATAGCGTTGGAAGGAAATATTGGATGTATGGTAAACGGCGCAGGTCTTGCGATGTCAACCATGGATATCATCAAACATTATGGCGGAGATCCTGCTAACTTCCTCGATGTAGGTGGTGGCGCAACAGCAGAAAAAGTAACCGAAGCATTTAAAATCATTCTGTCTGATTCCAATGTCAAAGGTATTTTTGTCAATATTTTTGGTGGAATCATGAAATGTGATGTTATTGCTGAAGGAGTCGTGGCTGCTACCAAAGAGGTTGGCTTAGAAATTCCTTTAGTTGTCCGTTTAGAAGGTACGAATGTGGATTTAGGTAAGGACATTTTACAAAAGTCCGGTTTAAACATTACTTCTGCTGATTCGATGGCAGACGGCGCAGAAAAAATCGTATCTTCCGTGAAGTAATTTGACTGAATGAACGTACAAACATGAAGAAAGGACGAACAATAAATGAGTGTATATGTAAATAAAGACACAAAAGTAATGGTACAAGGAATTACTGGTGGTACAGCTAAGTTTCATACCGAGCAAATGTTAGAGTATGGTACAAACATCGTTGCTGGTGTTACCCCTAAAAAAGGTGGAACAGAAGTAGAAGGAGTACCTGTGTTTAACACAGTATCGGAAGCGGCAGAAGAAACGGGAGCAAATGCTTCTGTTATCTACGTTCCAGCGCCGTTTGCAGCAGACGCTATCATCGAAGCGGTGGATGCGGAACTCGATTTAGTGATTTGTATTACAGAGCATATCCCTGTATTGGATATGGTGAAAGTGAAGCGCTATATGGAAGGCAAAAAGACACGGTTAGTCGGTCCGAATTGTCCAGGTGTGATTACCCCGGATGAATCTAAGATAGGTATCATGCCAGGCTATATTCATACAAAAGGGCATATTGGCGTCATTTCCCGTTCTGGAACGTTGACATACGAAGCGGTACATCAATTATCTGAACAAGGGTATGGCCAATCTACTGCTGTTGGAATCGGGGGAGACCCGGTGAACGGTACAGATTTTATTGACGCTTTAGAAGCATTTAATAATGATGCAGACACAGAAGCTGTCGTGATGATTGGCGAAATAGGCGGAACTGCTGAAGAAGAAGCAGCAGATTGGATTAAAGCAAATATGAAGAAGCCTGTCGTCGGATTCATCGGTGGCGCAACAGCCCCTCCAGGAAAACGTATGGGACACGCTGGTGCCATCATTTCTGGTGGTGAAGGAACAGCTGAGGCTAAGAATAAAAAAATGCAAGAATGCGGCATAGCAGTAGCAGAAACGCCGGCAGTCATCGGGGATACGATGATTCAATTATTAAAAGAACATAATCTTGCAGACAAATGCAAAACTAAATAGTCTTTATAAACAGGCTGGGTGTTACGTACACCCAGCTCCCTTATATTTTTGATAAAATGATAAAGGTGTGATGTATTGAAAACAAGACGGGAACGATTGATTTATTTACATTATTTACCTAGCATGACACGGCGTCTCTTGTATAAAATCAAAAAAGAAGACCCCGAATGGCAGCGTATTTTTTCAACCTCTCCTCAAGAACTCTCTACTCTCCTCCATATTCCCATAAAAAAAGCAGTGCCACTCTATCAGGAAATCCAAAATACAGCTTACTACCTTCCGCAATTACAACAAAATGTACAACAAATCAAAACATTGACTATTTATGATGAAGCCTATCCAGAGGCGTTAAAATATATACCGGATTGTCCCTTAGTGCTTTATGCAATAGGAGATATTCAACTGTTAAAAAGCTGTAAAAGCATCAGTGTGATTGGTACAAGAAAACCTTCTAAGGAAGCGTATCTAAAACTAAAACATGTTGTCGAACCACTTTTAATGAATAATTGGCTTATTGTGAGCGGTCTTGCTTATGGGGTTGACAGTTTGGCCCATCGACTCACATTGGATCATCAAAAAAAGACGATTGCAGTGTTAGGAAGCGGTTTTTTTCATGTCTACCCTAAGCCTCATCTCCCTCTTTGTAAAGAAATCGGCAGAAAAGGATTGGTTCTTTCCGAATATCCTCCCTATAAAAAGCCGCAAAAGTATTTTTTTCCAGAGCGCAATCGGATTATAAGCGGGCTTACTCAAGGGACCTTAGTAATCGAAGCAATGGAGCGAAGCGGTACGCTCATTACAGTAGATCAAGCGCTGGATCAAGGAAAAGAAGTGTATGCAATCCCGGGATCTCCGTTAGTCCCACAGACAAAGGGCTGCCTCAGGATGTTGCAGGACGGCGCCAAATTAGTCATGGATTCAACAGATATTATAGAAGATTGGAGACATGCCCCGGCTGCAAAAAAATAAAGTAGTCAAGCAAAAAAATCGGTATAGTTGACAAAACGATGGCTTGTACTTACTATAATGGAGATTTCAATTTTAAAAAGTTATTAGGAAACTTACAAATTTGTGCAAGAAACGACATTATGCTTTTAAAACATATAAATTCGAGAAAAACCTCAATATTAGTAGGAGGAACAACCAATATGGCAAAGAACCTTGTAATAGTTGAATCACCTGCAAAAGCAAAAACAATTGAACGATATTTGGGGAAAAACTACAAAGTAAAAGCGTCTATGGGTCATGTAAGAGATTTGCCCAAAAGTCAGATGGGAGTGGACGTTGAAAACAATTATCAGCCAAAATACATCACGATACGCGGAAAAGGCGAAACATTAAAAGAACTTCGCAAAGAAGCTAAAAAGGCAACAAATATTTATCTCGCTGCGGACCCTGATCGTGAGGGAGAAGCAATTGCCTGGCATTTAGCTTATGCGTTAAATGTGGATGAGCAGTCAGATTGCCGTGTTGTGTTTAACGAGATTACGAAAGACGCTATTAAAGAATCCTTTAAGCAACCGCGCAAAATTGATCATGATTTAGTTGACGCTCAGCAAGCACGAAGAATTTTAGATCGTCTTGTCGGTTATAATATTAGCCCCCTATTATGGAAGAAAGTGAAAAAAGGACTTAGTGCTGGAAGAGTTCAGTCGGTCGCTTTGAAAATGATTACAGACCGGGAAAAAGAAATTAATCAATTTAAGCCGGAAGAATACTGGTCGATTGGCAGTACTTTTCAAAAAGGAAAAGAAACGTTTCAAGGAAAGTTCTACGGCATAGATGGTAAGAAAAAAGATTTGCCTGATAAAACTTCAGTCGATAAGATTGTAGCACAGCTGACGGATGAAACCTTCTCAATAGATAAGGTAAATAAAAAAGAAAGAAAAAGAAATCCTGCCAAACCTTTTATCACCTCCACGCTGCAACAAGAAGCTGCAAGAAAAATTAATTTTCGGGCCCGTAAAACGATGATGGTTGCTCAGCAACTATACGAAGGAATTGATTTAGGCAAAAAGTCCGGCGGGATTACCGGGCTCATTACCTACATGAGAACCGATTCTACGCGAATAGCTGCATCTGCCAAAAATGAAGCTTCCCAGTATATAGAAGATCATTACGGGAAAGAGTATCTTGGTAAAAAGGGACAGGCAAAACAAGAAGGCGGAGCTCAGGATGCTCACGAAGCAATCCGTCCAACTTCTGCCTTAAGAGATCCAAAATCATTAAAACCAATACTCTCTAATGACCAATATAAATTGTATAAACTAATTTATGAACGTTTTTTAGCGAGTCAAATGGCACCTGCAATTATGGATACAATGACAGTGCATTTATTAAACAATGGTATTGAATTTAGAGCGAACGGTTCTAAAGTCAAATTTAAAGGGTTTATGAAAGTTTATGTAGAAGGGGAAGACAATAACAAAAAGAAAGAGAAAGAAACGTATTTACCTGACTTAACAGAAGGAGAAGAAGTTACGGCGCAGGACATCGAACCAGAACAGCATTTCACACAACCGCCGCCGCGTTATACAGAAGCAACACTGGTGGGGACGCTGGAGAAAAAAGGAATTGGCAGACCGTCTACTTACGCACCTACCATTGAAACAATACGTCGCCGTGGCTATGTAACGCTGGACAAACGTCGTTTCGTACCAACAGAACTGGGTGGAATTGTTGCGGAGTTGGTGCATGAATATTTCCCTGAAATAACCAACGTCGAATTCACTGTTAAAATGGAAGAAGATTTAGATGACGTAGAAGTGGGGAAGATGAAGTGGATTACGCTAATAGACGACTTTTATCAAGATTTTAGCATCCGGCTGGATAAAGCAGAAAAAGAAATGGAATCTATTGAAATTAAAGATGAACCTGCGGGGATTGACTGTGAGAAATGTGGACACCCAATGGTATATAAAATGGGAAGATATGGGAAGTTCATGGCATGTTCTAATTTTCCGGAATGTCGTAACACCAAGCCAATTTTGAAAAAGATTGGGGTAACGTGCCCAACTTGTCAGAAAGGTGAAGTTGTTGAACGAAAATCGAAGAAGAATCGCACTTTTTATGGGTGTGAGCGTTATCCGGATTGTGAATTCGTCTCGTGGGACAAGCCGATTGCTCGCAGTTGTCCGAAGTGTGAACATTACTTAGTTGAAAAACGAACGAAAAAAGAAGTTCAAATTAAATGCAGTAATTGTGACTATAAAGAAGAGTCACAATCCTAAACAATTTAATTGACTATTTAATGAAAAATGCGTAAAATTTTAGTTTGGGATATTGTCGATACTTTACCAATATTCCAAACTTTATTTTCGCAGGCACAATTCAGAATTTTATAACAATTTTGTTAAATATATTGCCGTGGATTTTTGAGTATGATATGATTAAATAGGTTTCTAAGATGTGCAGGTGATTTATGTGAACGTAACATTAGATGCTCAAGTACAACAATTTATCGAATATTTAGAAATAGAAAAAAACGCCTCGCCTTATACAATAAAATTTTATAAGCGGGATATAGACGATTTTTCTGTATTTTTAAAAAAAGAAAATATCACTTCGTTTGCTGCTGTAGATGCAACTGTGGTGAGAGTGTATTTAACCGAATTATATAAACGAGAACTGAAAAGAAGAACTGTTGCACGCATTTTATCATGTTTACGTGCTTTATATATTTTTTTAGAAAGAGAGCACTGGATTGAATATAATCCGTTCATTCATATCCCTTTACCAAAACAGGACCAACGTATTCCTGCATTTTTTTATGAAAAAGAGTTGCAAGAACTTTTTTCTGTCAGTGATACAAATACAATAAAAGGGCAGAGAAATCAAGCACTTCTCGAGCTGTTATATGCTACAGGTATTCGTGCAGGAGAGTGTCAGCAACTAACGTTAAATCAGATTGATTTTTCATTAGGGGTTTTAAATGTGATTGGAAAAGGGAAGAAAGAAAGATATATTCCTTTTGGCGAATATGCAAATCGAGCTTTAAAAACCTATGTATATGAAGGGCGTCAACAAAAAGTAAAAGAAAATACCAATCGTGTATTTTTAAATATGAATGGCCGCCCACTCACAATAAGAGGGATTTATTTCATTTTAGATGACATGATTAAACATACCTCATTGACAACGGATATTTATCCGCATAAATTACGCCACACCTTCGCAACGCATTTATTGAACGAAGGAGCAGACTTAAGATCTGTACAGGAACTGCTGGGTCATGAGAATCTTTCTTCGACTCAGATTTACACACATGTCACGAAGGACCGTTTAAGAAATGTGTATCTAAATAGTCATCCAAGAGCAAAACGTAACTGAATATGAAAGGCAGGATATAATATATGGGCCAACAAATGGACGCTACAACAATATTTGCCATTCGGCATAACAATCAATCAGCAATGTGCGGAGATGGACAAGTGACGCTTGGGAATGCTGTTATTATGAAGCAATCCGCAAAAAAAGTACGTACCTTATTTCACGGTAAAGTAGTCGCAGGATTTGCTGGTTCTGTCGCAGACGCATTTACGCTGTTTGAAAAATTTGAAGGAAAATTAGAGGAATTTGATGGGAATTTAATGCGCTCAGCAGTTGAATTGGCAAAAGAATGGCGCAGTGACAAAATGTTACGACAGTTAGAAGCTATGCTTATTGTCATGAACGACACGGATATGCTGCTTGTTTCCGGGACTGGAGAAGTCATTGAACCTGACGATGCTATATTAGCGATTGGTTCAGGCGGCAACTATGCATTAAGCGCTGGTCGTGCCTTAAAGGAATTTTCTTCTTCCTTAAGTGCTAAAGAGATAGCAGAAGCGTCTTTGAAAATCGCTGGAGACATCTGTGTATTTACGAATGATCAAATAACGACAGAAGTATTACCGCAATAGTTAAAGGAAGGAGACGAAAAAATGCAGGATAATAAGTTTACACCAAAACAAATTTTGGAAAAGCTGGATCAATATATCATCGGGCAGCAAGAAGCGAAACGGTCTGTTGCTGTAGCATTGCGAAATCGATACCGCAGAATGCTTATTGATGAATCCATACGCGAAGAAATTGTTCCGAAAAATATTTTGATGATGGGGCCGACAGGAGTCGGCAAAACAGAAGTAGCCCGCCGATTAGCAAAATTGGTAAAAGCTCCTTTTATTAAAGTAGAAGCGACCAAATTTACAGAGGTAGGTTATGTCGGGCGAGATGTGGAATCTATGATTCGTGACTTGGTGGAAATGTCTCTTCGAATCGTTCAAGAAGAAAAAATGGAAATGGTGAAAGATAAAGCAGAGGAAGAAGCAAATAAAAAAATCGTCCGCTTACTTGTTCCGGAAATGAAGAAGCAGAAGCAAGTGAAAAATCCTTTTGAAATGCTTTTTCCGAATATGGAAGATGAAGATGAGGATGACAATACCGATCATGAAGAAGAAAATAATGTCGTCAAAAAGCGAGAGCAAATTAAGCAATTACTTGAGCTGGGAGAACTGGAAGACAAAGAAGTGGAGATTGAAATAGAAGAACAAGCTCCTTCCATGTTTGATATGTTACAGGGCTCGGGTATGGAACAAATGGGCATGAATATGCAGGACGCATTCAGCCAATTAATGCCATCGAAAAAGAAAAAACGAAAACTGCCTGTGAAAGAGGCTCGTCCTGTTTTAATCCAGCAGGAAGCGCAAAAACTAATCGATATGGAAGAAGCGCAGCAAGAAGCAGTGAAGCGGACAGAGCAAGCTGGCATTGTATTTATTGATGAAATTGACAAAGTGGTTGGCAAGGACCAAAATGCCAATGTGTCTCGTGAAGGCGTGCAGCGGGATATTTTGCCAATCGTTGAAGGGTCTACCATCGTAACGAAATATGGTCCCGTTAAAACAGATCACATCTTATTTATTGCAGCAGGAGCATTTCATACCGCAAAACCGTCTGATTTGATTCCGGAATTACAAGGACGTTTTCCAGTGCGGGTGGAATACAGTAAATTATCAACCGATGATTTCGTTAAAATTCTGACGGAACCGTCCAATGCTTTACTGACGCAATATACAGCACTACTTGAGACAGAAGGGATAAAAGTGGAATTTACGGAGGATGCTGTCGTAAGAATTGCTGAAATTGCTTATAAAGTGAACCAGGAAACGGATAATATTGGTGCAAGAAGATTGCATACCATATTAGAAAAGCTTTTAGAAGACCTTTCATTTGAAGCACCGGACATCAACCTGAATACAGTGGAAATCACTCCTGCATATGTCGATGAAAAATTAAAGGATATTGTGGAAGACAGAAATCTGAGTCAATTTATATTATAAAACCGTTTCTATATAGAAACGAGCGGAGGATGAGAAGAATGAGTTTATTAGAAAATACAAGAAAAATTAATGCGTTATTACAAAAATCAGCAGGAAAGCCAGTGAATTTTAATGATATGTCAAGAACGTTATCTGAAGTAATTAACGGAAATATCTTTGTGGTCAATAAAAAAGGAAAATTGCTCGGCTTTGCTATAAATGAGGAAATCGAAAATGACCGGATGAAAAATATGCTGGAAAACAGAAAATTTCCGGAAGAGTACATGAACTCTATGCTGACGATTACTTCGACAACGGCAAATATTGGTACGGAAAGTGATTATTCCATTTTTCCATACGAAAACCGTGAACTGTTCAAAGACGGCTTAACGACAATTGTTCCTGTAATCGGAGGAGGAGACAGACTGGGGACGTTAATCTTAGGCAGATTAACGACCAGCTTTAATGACGATGATTTGATCCTGGCCGAATATGGCGCGACTGTTGTAGGAATGGAAATCTTACAAGGAAAAGCAGAAGAAATTGAATTAGAAGCCCGCAGTAAGGCAGTCGTTCAAATGGCGATCAGCTCCCTGTCTTTTAGTGAACTGGAAGCCATTGATCATATTTTTGAAGAACTAAATGGCAAAGAAGGTCTTTTAGTAGCAAGTAAAGTAGCTGACCGTGTTGGAATCACCCGCTCGGTTATTGTGAACGCTCTTCGCAAGTTAGAAAGTGCCGGCGTTATTGAATCACGCTCTCTTGGCATGAAAGGAACTTATATTAAAGTATTAAATGAAAAGTTCCTCGTTGAATTAGAAAAAATTCGAGCAAATTAAGATGAAAAAATAAGTATAACAGGTTCATAAAATAGAAATAGTTTTCTCAAAGAAGCGAACTATATTGCATAAACATAGATTTCCGAATGTTTATCTGAGACAGAGACTGTGAATTTCAGTCTTGTTGACAGATAGAGGATTTAATATGTATGCAATATGGTTCGCTTTTTCTATTTCTCTCCATACAGAAAATCCTTCTTTTATAATCCTCGGCTTTTTATTGAAAAGGTTAATAGATGTAAAGCCCTGTTTTTCGTTAGAAATTTTCCTATATAACCGTTTATCGTACGTTATTCAAATGAAATAGATATATTTATCTATTAAAAGTAAAAAAGTTACTTTTAATATAGTGATATAGTGGATTTAATACAAAAATACTTTAAAACGAATACTGATTACTAATAAAATAGAATTAAACAATAATTGAAAAGAGGAATCATATGGTTTTATTTAATTCCGCTATTCACCCTTTGGGAAAAGCATTGGATTATAGTGCTTTAAATAATAATGCTATTTCAAATAATATTGCAAACGCTAACATCCCCAATTATAATGCAGAAAAAGTTTCTTTTAAAAATGTTTTGGATGATTCTTTACACCAACAAACCAATCAGCGAACTCATCCAAAACATTGTACATTTTCTTCTGCGGCACAAGCTGCTGCGGAAACAAATCGAATGCAAACCACATATAACCATAATGGTAAAAATGTAGATATGGATAAAGAAATGGCTGATTTAGCAGAGAACCAAATCTATTATCAAAGTACCGTAGACAATTTAAACAATAAATTTAGTTTACTGCATGCAGCTATTAAAGGAGGAAGTTAAATGTCCATTTTTAACGCATTGCATAATAAAATAAAAGTATTGCTAAAAAAGGAGATGTATGTTATCTTAATAAATGGTGTTTACACACTACATTATCACACACGTTTACGGATTTGTATGTGGGTGCCAAGTACAAGATATTGGTCATATGCGAAAAAGACGTAAATGGAGGATAAAAACCAAAAGGAGGAACTAAACATGGCAGTCATTTCCATGAAACAATTGTTAGAAGCTGGTGTACATTTTGGACATCAGACACGTCGTTGGAACCCTAAGATGAAAAAGTACATTTTTACAGAAAGAAACGGAATTTATATTATCGATTTACAGAAAACGGTAAAGAAAATCGATGAAGCATACAATTTCGTAAGACAACTATCTGAAGATGGCGGCAATATTCTTTTTGTAGGAACAAAAAAGCAAGCACAAGAATCAGTTCGCGATGAAGCGGGCAGATCTGGCATGTACTATGTGAACCAGCGCTGGTTAGGCGGGACGTTGACGAACTTTCAAACTATCCGCAAACAGATTAACCGTTTAAAAGAGATTGAGCGTATGGAAGAAGACGGTACGTTTGAAGTGCTTCCTAAAAAAGAAACTGTTGATTTATTAAAAGAAAAAGAGCGCCTGATGAAATTCATTGGCGGTATTAAAGATATGAAGAAATTGCCTGATGCACTATTTGTAATTGACCCTCGTAAAGAGAGCATTGCTATTGCAGAAGCTCGTAAATTGAATATTCCAATTATCGGAATGGTCGATACGAACTGTGATCCGGACGAGATTGACTATGTCATTCCGGCTAACGATGACGCTATCCGTGCAGTGAAGCTGCTTACTTCTAAAATGGCAGACGCTGTAATTGAAGGACGCCAAGGCACTGAAATGGATACGCAAGAAGTTACCGAAGAGGAAGTAGAAACAGCTGAAGGAACAGCTGAAACAGGTAACGTCGTCGAAGAAACAGCAACAGAAGAAGAGTAATCAAATGAGCAGATAATCGGTGACAATGGTGATAAGAGGACTCCTTTTATCACCATTTTTACAGAGAATTCAAAAAGCAACGAGACAGGAAATAGGAGGAAAATCAATGGCTATAACAGCAAAGATGGTAAAAGAATTACGTGAAAATACAGGTGCAGGTATGATGGATTGTAAAAAAGCTTTGACAGAAGCGGATGGAGATATGGAAGAAGCAGTCAATATTCTTCGTAAAAGCGGTTCTGCTCAAGCAGCTAAAAAGGCGGGACGTGTCGCAGCAGAAGGCTCGACTTTCGTTAAAGCCGATGGAGATCAAGCTGTCCTTATTGAAGTGAACTGCGAAACAGATTTCGTTGTTAAAAATGAAACGTTCCAGAAGCTGATAACGGATTTAGCAACACACATTTTAGAAAATAATCCTGCTGATATGGATGAAGCGATGAAACAAACAATCGTGACTGTAAACGATACGGTAGAAGAATATATCAACAGTGTCGTAGCAACAATTGGCGAGAAAATCACTTTCCGTCGTTTTGAACTTTTGACTAAAACAGAACAAGACGCGTTCGGTGCTTATTTACACATGGGCGGAAGTATCGGCTCTTTAGTTGTCCTGGAAGGAACGACTGATGAGGCAGCTGCAAAAGATGTGGCAATGCATGTTGCAGCAGTGAATCCAAGTTATGTAAGCCGTGATGAAGTGCCAGAGGACGAAGTGAATAATGAAAGAAAGATTTTAAAAGAACAAGCGCTTAATGAAGGCAAACCTGAAAAAATTGTTGAAAAAATGGTGGAAGGACGCTTAGGCAAGTTCTTTGAAGGTATTTGTTTACTGGAACAAGACTTTGTTAAAGATCCGGATATGAAAGTAAAACAATTTGTAGAAGATAAAGGTGCAACGGTAAAAGAATTCGTTCGTTATGAAGTTGGCGAAGGAATTGAAAAGAAAGAAGAAGACTTTGCAGAAGAAGTAAAAAGTCAAATGAAGAAATAAATGGTTGGGATCGAAGAAGTACCCTTTCTGACTCATTTGTAATGATTAGGGAGCACACTTGGTGTTCCCTGATTTTTTTTGATATAATGGCAAGGACAGTAAAAAAAGTTTGATGGAGGTAATTATGACATCACGTTATCATAGAATCGTATTGAAATTAAGTGGCGAAGCTCTTAGCGGTGAACAAGGCAACGGAATTGAACCGAAAATTATAAAGTCAGTTGCAGAACAGGTGAAAGAAGTAGCTGAACTAGGAGTCGAAATTGCGATAATTGTAGGCGGCGGCAATATTTGGCGAGGTAAAATAGGAAGCGAAATGGGAATGGACCGAGCGAATGCTGATTATATGGGCATGCTGGCTACAGTGATGAACTCATTAGCTCTACAAGACAGTCTAGAGTCCAAAGGGGTTCCAACCAGAGTGCAAACGTCTATAGAAATGAGACAAGTGGCAGAACCTTATATCCGCCGTAAAGCGATTAGACATCTGGAGAAAAAACGTGTTGTAATTTTTGCCGCTGGTACAGGGAATCCATATTTCTCTACAGATACTACTGCTGCACTTCGAGCTGCTGAAGTAGAAGCAGAGGTTATTTTAATGGCGAAAAATAATGTAGATGGTGTCTATAATGCAGATCCTAAATTACATAAAGACGCCAAAAAGTATGATGAACTTTCATATTTGGATATGATAAATGACGGTTTAGAAGTGATGGATTCAACTGCTTCCTCTTTGTGTATGGATAATAATATCCCATTAATTGTCTTTTCAATCACAGAGTTTGGAAACATCAAAAGAGTAGTCCAAGGGGAAGAATTAGGAACAACTATTAGGGGGAAATAACAATGGCAACAAGTGATATTTTTAAAACAATGGAACAAGATATGAAAACAGCATTAAGTGCTTTTTCAAAAAATTTAGCTACTGTCCGGGCAGGTCGTGCAAACCCTTCTATTTTAGATAATGTGTATGTAGATTACTACGGGGCAGCGACTCCTTTAAATCAATTAGCAACTATTGGTACGCCTGAAGCTCGTCTTTTAGTGATTACCCCATTTGATAAATCTTCTATTTCCAATATTGAAAAGGCAATTCAAAAAGCTGATTTAGGCTTGTCACCTTCAAGTGATGGAAATGTCATTCGCATTAACATTCCGACGTTAACGGAAGAACGAAGAAAAGATTTAATAAAAGTAATCGGGAAGTATGCGGAAGAATCTCGAGTGCAAGTTCGAAATGTGCGCAGAGAAGCAAATGATCAATTGAAGAAATTAGAAAAAGACTCGGAGATAACGGAAGATGATTTAAAAGGCTCTCAAGATGAGGTACAGAAAAAGACAGACGCCTATATCGCCGAAATTGATGATTTAGTAAAAACAAAAGAAGCTGAAATATTAGAAGTGTAACATTCATTTCCAAACCTTTATGTGTCATGAGCCCTCTTAAAGATTAAGGGGGCTTTTGCTTCGCTTTCTTTGTATGAATCTATTATAATTTAACAAGAGCCTGATTTTTTAACTCGTTTAGGAAAGAAGCGATTGCTTTTTTCTGTACACGTACAACGAAGGTTTTTGCTTTAAAACCTGGCGAACCTTCAGCTTGCAATTATTCTCATAAAATATTGTATTGTTATATATAAATAGATGTGTTCGTATACTAACATAGAGGTGCAGGCGGCATTGTCTGCATGTTGAATTTCGGAGTTTAATCCTTTTGGGGGACATAATATGTCAATATGGTTACCATTTAAAAAAACGAAACAAAAAGAATCATCTAATGAAATTATTGAAAATATACCTTCACATATAGCTATTATTATGGATGGCAACGGCAGATGGGCAGGAAAAAAGGGGTTGCCCCGTATAGCAGGACATAAAGAAGGGATGTCCGTCGTCAGAAACACTGTTCGTATGGCGGTTAAATACAGTGTGGATGTATTAACACTATATGCATTTTCAACAGAAAATTGGAAGCGGCCAAAACCGGAAGTGGATTTTATTATGAAATTACCAAAAGAATTTTCTCATGTGTATTTACCAGAAATGAAACGAAACAATGTACAAATTGATACAATTGGTGATTTTGATTCTTTGCCGACACATACGAAGAAAGCTATTCAACATGCAAAAGATGAAACCAAACATAATGATGGATTGAAGTTAAATTTTGCATTGAATTATGGCGGACGTTATGAGATTATCCGGGCTATTAAACAAATAGCAACAGCCTGTGAAGCAAAGGAAATGGATATTGAAGAGATAACTGAATCCTCATTAGAACAATATTTATATACCAATCATCTGAGAGACCCTGATTTGTTAATTAGAACAAGCGGGGAAAAACGATTAAGTAATTTCTTGTTATGGCAGTCTGCCTATACGGAATTTTGGTTCACCGAAGCATTATGGCCGGATTTTAATGAAACATTATTTGAAGAAGCACTTAAAGAATACGAGAAACGTAAAAGGCGTTACGGCGGCGTTTAAAGGAGTTTAGGGAAGTCATGAAGCAACGAGTAATAACAGCCATTATTGCATTGATTATTTTAGTACCATTGATTATTTATGGGCATCGGCCATTTATCGTCATATCGATTCTTTTTGCATGTATTGGCTTATTTGAATTATTAAGAATGTATAATACCAATAAAGGTACCATATTTGAAGTATGGGCTTTTATATTTTTAATTGGGATTGTCTACCCGAAACAAGAAATGACGCTGTTTCATTGGACGTTTACTAAGTATGATGTTATCCTGCTATTCTTAGTCGGTTTGCTGGGGATCATGGTTCTCAGTAAAAATAAGTTTTCTTTTGACCAGGCGTCCTTCGTATTTTTTGCTACGGTTTATGTAGGGACTGCTTTTTATGTGTTAATTGAAACACGTATGCTGGGATTAAATTATTTATTATTCATTTTATTTATTATTTGGGCGACAGACTCAGGAGCCTATTTTGTTGGAAAGTTTTTAGGGAAACGAAAGCTGTGGCCGGAAATCAGCCCGAATAAAACGGTTGGCGGAGCTTTAGGCGGTCTGATTCTTGCACTAATTGTCGGGGCTATTTTTCATCTTGTATATCCTTTTCCTTTACCTTGGTTAAGTGTCATAGCAGTAAGTCTGGTGATTTCAGTGGTAGGACAAATAGGAGATTTAGCAGCTTCGGCAATGAAACGGCATTATCACATAAAAGATTTTGGCAATATTTTTCCAGGACATGGCGGCATTTTGGACCGGCTGGATAGTTTGTTGTTTGTACTTATTGTGCTCTATATCATACAATTTATTTAGAAGTTAAGAAGCGAGGGAGTGTTATCCAGTGACTACAGTAATTGCGTTCATTTGCATGTTTGGCGTCCTTGTCTTTATTCACGAGTGGGGTCATTTAATATTTGCGAAACGGGCAGGCATGTTAGCTCGGGAATTTGCAATTGGATTTGGTCCAAAAATGTTTTCATTTGTCAGAAACGAAACCGTATATACGATCCGCTGGTTGCCAATAGGAGGGTATGTGCGTGTTGCCGGAGACGACCCTGAAATTATCGAATTAAAGCCGGGCCATCATATCGGTTTGACATTCAATGAGCAAGGTGAAGTAGACCAAATTATTGTCAATCATAAGGAGAAACATCCCAATTCTCACTTAATTGAAGTTTCTGAAGTAGACTTAGATCATTCCCTTACTATCAAAGGGTATGATCCTGATGATGAAACAGAATTGCAGGAATTCGCGGTTCATGAAAAGGCTTCGTTTATCGTTGATGAACAAGCCACACAAATCGCTCCGTTTGATCGTCAATTTGCTTCCAAATCAGTGGGACAGCGGGCGATGCAATTATTTGCCGGTCCGATGATGAATTTTATCCTGGCGATTGTTATCTTTATTATCGTTGGTTTAGTACAAGGGGTGCCTGCGGAGAAGGCAGAAATTGGGAAAGTACAGGAAGATGCGCCGGCACAGCAAGCAGGTATGCATGCTGGCGATGAAGTAATTGAGATGGATGGAAAATCGATTTCTACGTGGGAAGAATTTACAGCTTTTATTCAAAAACATCCTGATGAGGAAGTTGATTTTGTCGTAAAAAGGGATGATACAACCAAAGATTTGGTGATGACTCCGGATAAAATGGAAGGCCCGGAAGGTGAAGAAGTTGGTCAAGCAGGAGTACATCGTGTATTTGAAAAATCAGTTGTGAAATCATTAAAGTGGGGCGTAACTGAGTCTTATGAGACCGCAAGAGAGATTCTTAACGCTTTGTTTATGCTTGTTACCGGTCAATTGTCACTTGATGCACTATCTGGACCTGTCGGGATTTATGATGTGACTGACCAAGTTGTTTCTTTTGGTTTTACAGCATACTTGACACTCACAGCCGTATTGAGCGTCAATCTTGGAATTATCAACTTAGTTCCACTCCCAGCACTGGACGGGGGCAGATTGTTATTTGTCGGTATAGAAGCAGTGCGCGGGAAACCGGTCGATCCGCAGAAAGAAGGCATGGTCCATGTCATTGGTATTGCCTTGCTCATGTTGCTCATGATTGTCGTAACATGGAATGATATCCAGCGACTCTTTTCATAATCTTATGGTCGACATGGCTTTCTTTATAAAAGAAAGCCATGTTTTGTTACAAGCGAATTTGATTAGTTGTATCAATCATTGAATGGAATGTTTGGAGTGTTCAAGATGAGTTTATCAAATCAAGAAAAAATGCAGATTTTATTAAAACAGCTGGAATTACCGCAGGAAATAACGCAAGAGCATTTTGCAGAGAGTTCATTGGAAAAAGTAGTCGTTCGAAAAAAAGAACAAGCCTGGCATTTCTATGTACAAGTTCCCTGTGTATTACCCTTCTCTGTTTATGAAACCTTCTTACATAAATTACGGGATTCTTTTGCTTCGATTGCGAGTATCGAGTTGTATATTCAAGCAGCTGAAACAGAGTGTACAACAGAAGAGGTCGTAAAGTATTGGCATTTTTTTCAACGTCAGCTGCCGAATTTGCTGCCGACACAAACAAAGATACTAACGGAAAACACCACTGTCGAGAATGGGAATATTACACTTACTGCTAATTCGGATGCAGAAGTAAACGCATTGAAACGCCGTGTGGAACAACCATTTCAAACGTTTTGCGAACAGGTGGGTATGAAACAATTCCCTATCCAATTTGCCGTACATACAACACAGGATGATATTGAGGAATTTAGAAAACAGACCAGTCAGGAAGACCAGGAGTTTGGCCGCAATGCACGAAAACAGCAGGAAGAAAAGCAGGAAAAAGAAAAAAATAATGTCCCTGTGGAACAATTTAAAATTGGATATCCTATTCAGGAAGAACCTGTGGAATTAGAAGAAATTTTAGAAGAAGAAAGAAAAATCATTATTCAAGGTTATGTCTTTATTTCTGAAGTAAGAGAATTACGCTCCGGTCGTAGTCTGCTTATCTTAAAAGTGACTGATTATACCGATTCACTGGAAATAAAAATGTTTTCCAGAAACGATGAAGACCAAGCTGTATTTGCTGCTGCAAAAGAAGGCATATGGATAAAGGCGAGAGGCAGAATTCAGACAGATCAGTTTTCCAATGAATTAACCATGATGGCGACTGACATTCAGGAAATACAAATGAAAAAAAGAGCAGATGAACATGCTGGTGAAAAAAGAGTAGAGCTGCACGCCCATACGACCATGAGCCAACTGGATGCTGTAATGAGTCCTTCCCGCCTTATCGAACAGGCACATGATTGGGGACATTCTGCAGTAGCTATAACGGACCATGCAGTCGTTCAAGGGTTTCCCGAAGCACATCAAACGGCAGAGAAGCTGGACATGAAAATTCTTTATGGAGTGGAAGCCAACTTAGTAGATGACGGTATTCCAATTAGCTATCAGTCGAAGGATATCCCGCTTGCAGAAGGTACGTACGTTGTTTTCGACGTGGAAACAACTGGTTTATCTTCAGTTTACGATACGATTATCGAATTAGCCGGCGTGAAAATGTATAATGGTGAAATTATCGATCGTTTTGAACGCTTTGCTAACCCGCATCGCCCGCTTCCGGAAAAAATTATTGATATTACAGGAATCACGGATGATATGCTTGTTGATGCCCCGGAAGTCGATGAGGTCCTGCAGGAATTTCATGACTGGGTAGGAGACAGCGTTTATGTGGCACATAATGCAACATTTGATATCGGTTTTCTCAATCAAGGCTACCGAAAGATTGGATTAAGTAAGGTAACGAATGTGGTGATAGACACGTTAGAGTTGGCACGATTCCTTTTGCCTGAATTAGGTAACCACCGCTTAAATACGCTATGTAAACATTTAAATGTTGAATTAACCCAGCATCACAGGGCGATTTATGATGCTGAAGCTACTGCTTACTTATTTTGGAAACTTGTGGAACAATTAGCAGAAGCAGAGATTGATAATGTATTGCAATTAAATAATCATATGGGACAAGGGGACAGCTATCAGCATGGCAGGCCAGCACATTGTATATTACTTGCCCAAAATGAAACTGGATTAAAAAATTTATATAAGCTGGTTTCTTATTCCCACACGAATTATTTCTATCGTGTCCCGCGTCTTCCTCGTTCGGTTTTAGAAAAACATCGAGACGGCTTGTTAGTTGGTTCTGCTTGTGATCAAGGGGAAGTGTTTGAGACCTTAATGCAAAAATCGGCAGAAGATGCGGAAGATCTGGCTGATTTTTATGATTATCTGGAAGTACAGCCACCAGAGAATTATGCACATTTAATAGAAAAAGAACTCGTCCAGCATGAAGGGCAAATTATTGATATTATACAAAAAATGGTAGCTTTAGCTGATCGCTTAGGCAAAAGAGTGGTTGCTACAGGTAACGCACATTATATTGAATCATATGAAAAGCAATTCCGCGAAATATTAATTGCTTCGCAAAAAGGAAATCCGTTAAATCGGGTGACGCTGCCGAATACGCCGTTTAGAACAACGGATGAAATGCTGGAACAGTTTCAGTTTTTGGGGGAAGAAAAAGCAGCAGAGATTGTTATTGATAATTCGAACGCGATAGCCGGAGAAATAGAAGCTATTTCTCCTGTAAAAGAAGGTTTATTCACCCCAAGTATTGAAGGGGCAGAAGAAGAAGTAAGACAATTAACGTATGGCAATGCTGAAAAAATTTACGGGTCACCTTTACCTGAGCTCATGCAGTCCCGCTTGGATAAAGAACTCAATAGTATTATTGGTCATGGATTCGCGGTTATTTATCTCATTTCACATAAACTCGTTAAAAAGTCATTGTTAGACGGATATCTTGTTGGCTCCCGGGGGTCAGTCGGCTCTTCTCTGGTGGCTACGATGACCGAGATCACGGAGGTCAATCCGCTGCCTGCTCACTACGTTTGTCCGGGATGTCAATACCATGAATTTTATACCGATGGGACGTATGCCAGCGGGTTTGATCTACCGGACAAAAAATGTCCGCATTGTGAGCATGAATTGAAAAAGGATGGTCAGGATATTCCATTTGAAACGTTTCTTGGGTTTAAAGGTGACAAAGTGCCGGATATTGATTTGAACTTTTCCGGTGAATATCAGCCTGTCGCGCACCAATATACGAAAGAATTATTTGGAGAAGATTATGTGTACCGTGCTGGTACGATTGGGACTATCGCTCAAAAGACAGCCTATGGTTATGTGAAAGGATATGCAACGGATAAAAATTTACAATATAAAGGAGCCGAAATTGACCGGCTTGTACAAGGATGCACTGGAGTAAAGCGAACGACAGGCCAGCATCCAGGCGGTATCATTGTGGTACCTGATGATCGGGAGATTTATGACTTTACCCCTATCCAATTTCCGGCAGATGACCGGAAAAGTGAATGGCGGACGACGCACTTTGATTTCCATTCTATTGAAGATAATTTATTGAAATTGGATATTCTCGGCCATGATGACCCTACTGTCATTCGGAAATTACAAGATTTAAGCGGCATTGATCCACTGGATATTCCGATTGATGATGAAGACGTGATGCAAATCTTTTCCAGTACGAAAACAATCGGCGTCACTCCGGAACAAATTGGCTGTAAAACAGGAACATTAGGGGTACCGGAATTTGGTACATCTTTTGTACGGCAAATGTTGGAAGATACGAAGCCGGATTCTTTTGCGGAGCTGGTGATTATTTCCGGACTGTCTCATGGCACAGACGTTTGGTTGGGGAATGCACAAGAACTAATCAATAATGGCACCTGTGAAATCGGTGAGGTAATTGGGTGTCGCGATGATATCATGGTCTATCTGATGCAAAAAGGGCTGGATGCTTCTTTAGCGTTTAAAATTATGGAATTTGTCCGGAAAGGCCGTGGCTTGGAAGATGAGTGGATCCAAGAAATGAAAAAACATGGCGTACCGGATTGGTATATTGAATCCTGTAAAAAGATTAAATACATGTTCCCGAAAGCTCACGCCGCAGCTTATGTCTTAATGGCTGTACGAATCGCTTATTTTAAGGTGCATTATCCGATTTATTTTTATGCCGCTTATTTTTCCATTCGGGCAGCAGATTTTGAATTAGACACAATGATTCGAGGTTCTACCTCTTTAAGGAACCGAATTCAGGAGATTAAAGATAAAGGGAACGATGCAGCACCAAAAGAAAAGACACTGCTTACTGTACTGGAAGTTTCACTTGAAATGTGTGAACGCGGCTATCAATTTCAAAAGGTAGATTTATATCGTTCCCACGCATCGGAATTTATTGTAGAAGACAACACGTTAATTCCTCCTTTTAATGTGGTTGAAGGACTGGGAACAAACGCAGCGCTTAATATTGTAAAAGCAAGAGAAGACGGAGAGTTTTTATCGAAGCAGGATTTGCGTACGCGCAGCCGTATTTCTAAAACGGTGTTACAATATCTGGACGAGCATGGCTGTTTAGATGGGATGGAAGAAGAAAACCAGTTATCGTTATTCTAAAAGAAAACCTACTACAGCTTCTACTCGATTGGATATAGTTTTGATAAGATCATCAGAAGAACAAAAAATCTCTTCCTATCTGTTGCCAAGTTCTTTGTATATAACGGATAAGTTGTCTGGATCACGAAACTATGGTATAATTTACTTTAGAATTGACTAGCATCGGTTGAACAAAAAGAGTGGGGTAGCCCGCTCTTTCTTCTATACAAGATGAACGACTCCCCCAGCCATCAAGACGGCGGGGGTTTTATATTGATTGAAATAGATAAACAGTATAACGGCAAGGAGGAAGAGAATGAGTACAGTTAATGTAAAAGAAATTGAACAAATGATTACTCCTGTTTTAGAAGCATCTTCTGTAGAGCTCGCAGACATTGAATATGTAAAACATGGGAAAGAAGCCTTTTTGCAAATTTATATAGACAAGGATGGCGGAGTGGATTTAAATGACTGCAGCATCGTCTCCGAGAAAATCAGCGAATTGCTTGATGAAAATGATCCTATCCAAGAGACGTATTTTTTAGAAGTGAGTTCACCTGGTGCTGAGAAGCCATTAAAAACCAAAGAGGATTTTGAGAAACATATAAATGAAAATGTTTTTGTCTCGCTTTATGTTCATGTTGGTGATGATAAGAAATATGAAGGTATATTGAAAGATTTCCAGAATGATACAGCGACGATTGAATATAAGTGGAAGCATACGACAAAACAAATTGACATTCCGTTTGATAAAATTGCAAAAGCCAAATTAACGGTAATGTTATAATAGAAAGGGGAAGCGTAGTGAGCAGCGAACTATTTGAAGCAATCCATTATTTAGAAAAAGAAAAAGGTATTGATAAGGACATTTTATTAGAAGCTCTTGAAGCTGCTTTAATTTCTGCTTATAAGAAAAATTTCAAATCAGCAGGCAATGTCTCTGTAAGGTTTAATGAAGAAGAAAGCACGATGCAGCTGTTATCTCAAAAAACAGTTGTAGAAGAGGTGGAAGAAGAACAAGAAGAAATCTCTTTAGAAGAAGCAGAAGAATTAAATACCGATTATGAAGTCGGTGATATTGTCGAAATGGAGGTTACTCCGAATAACTTCGGAAGAATTGCAGCTCAAGCAGCGAAGCAAGTTGTCACACAACGTGTCAGAGAAGCTGAGCGTGGGGTTATTTTCAGTGAGTATGCAGATAAAGAAGATGATATCATGACTGGTATTATCCAACGTGTAGATGCTCAATTTGTCCATATAGACTTAGGTAAAATTGAAGCGAAGTTAGCAAAAGCTGAACAAATTGAAACAGAAGAATATCATGTACATGATCGAATCAAAGTTTATGTGACGAAAGTGGAAAACACGAATAAAGGCCCGCAAATTTATATTTCCCGTTCTCATCCAGGTTTGTTAAAACGTTTGTTTGAAATGGAAGTCCCTGAAATTTACGATGGAACGGTCGAAGTTAAATCTATTTCCCGCGAGGCCGGAGATCGGTCAAAAATATCCGTTCATGCAGAAGATCCGGATGTAGACCCGGTTGGTTCATGTGTCGGTCCTAAAGGGCAGCGCGTGGAAGCCGTCGTAAATGAATTGAATGAAGAGAAAATCGATATTGTACAATGGTCCGAGGACCCAGTTGTCTTTATTTCAAACGCTTTAAGTCCATCAAATGTTTTGGATGTCATAGTGGATGAAGAAGAAAATGCTACCACGGTTATCGTACCCGATTTTCAATTATCTTTAGCTATTGGGAAACGCGGTCAGAACGCACGACTTGCTGCAAAGCTAACCGGGTGGAAAATAGACATAAAAAGTGAATCTGTAGCAAAAGAAGAAGGATTACTACAGGAATCGGGCTTTTTAGACGAAGAAGAGGAAGAGATAGAGGGAGAAGATGACGACTTTTTATTTGGCAATTAAGAAGTTTACTGTTTTTCTTCCTGTGTAAGTACAACTAAGTTATTTGCAATAAAACCTAAGTGAATATCAAGTTTTCTATTGTAACAGGAGGTGGTCTCATAGTGAGCAAACGAAAAACACCATTACGAAAATGTGTTGTTACACAAGAACAAAGGCCAAAGAAAGAAATGATACGTATCGTTCGAAATAATGAGAATGAAGTTTTTATGGATACGACAGGGAAGAAAAATGGTCGTGGAGCCTATTTGACGATTGACACGGACATTATCAATCGCGCTGAAAAAGAGCAAGTGCTTGATAAGACATTTAAAGTAACAGTAGACCCTTCCATATACGAAGAATTACGAGAGCTTGCCAAGAAGAAAGATAATGGATAATCAAGCTTGCTTGTCTTTACTCGGGTTGGCTTTCCGGGCAGGTAAGTGTATTGTAGGGGAAGAGTTAATTTTAAAAGAAATACGTAAAGGAAAGATAAAGCTATTATTATATGCAAACGACATCAGTAACCAGACTGAAAAGAAATTATTGAATACATGTCAGACATATAATGTAGTTTATATGAAAGTAGGAGACCGCGAAGAAATTTCCCGAGCAATTGGCAAGCAGGATAGAGTTGCAGTTGCTATAACGGATAGCGGATTTGCCAAGAAATTCAAGGAATTACTTTCATAAAATATTCGGGGGTGAACGTATGACAAAAACAAGAATATATGAGTATGCGAAACAGAATAATATAGCGAATAAAAAAGTCATCGACCAGCTTAAATCGATGAATGTAGATGTTAGTAATCATATGTCTACGATAACAGAAGAAACCAAGAATCAACTCGATAAAGCTTTTCAAATAAAAGCAGCTGAAACAACGAATGAATCAGCACCGAAGAAGAAGGAAGCACCATCTAATAACACCAGTCAAGCTGCTTCGAAAGAAAAAACAAATAAAAAACCAGAAAAGAATACAAGCGGTAAAGAACGGCCGGCTAATAAAAAAACAGCTCCCAAAGGCAAAGGCGCACAGCAGCAAAAAGGTAAAAAGCAAAAAGCTAAGCAAACAGCTGACAATAAAGGAAGCCAAGCTAAACCAAAAGCTGCGAAACCGGAGATGCCAAAGCATATTGTTTACAGCGGCACATTAACGGTGGACGGCCTGGCTGAAAAGTTAAATAAAGATGTTTCCGAAATCATTAAAAAATTGCTTTTTCTTGGAACAATGGCGACAAAAAATCAAGATTTAGAAGATGACGCGGTCGAGTTAATTTGTGATGATTATGGTGTGACAGTTGAAAAAGAAATCATCTTGGCAGACACTGATTTTGATAAATATCGTAAGAAAGACAAAGAAAAAGATATGGTAGAACGTCCGGCAGTAGTGACAATCATGGGGCATGTAGACCACGGAAAAACGACATTGTTAGACTCGATTCGTCACACGAAAGTAACAGCTGGCGAAGCAGGTGGTATAACGCAGCATATTGGTGCTTATCAGGCTGAATCGAATGATAAAAAAATCACGTTCCTGGATACGCCGGGACACGAAGCATTTACAAGCATGCGTTCACGCGGTGCACAAGTAACAGATATTTCTATTTTAGTGGTTGCTGCAGATGACGGAATTATGCCGCAAACAGTCGAAGCTATTAACCACGCAAAAGCGGCTGAAGTTCCTATTATTATTGCTGTGAACAAAATGGATAAAGAAGCAGCAAATCCAGATCGCGTGATGCAGGAATTAACAGAATATGAGCTTGTCCCTGAAGATTGGGGGGGCGATACCATCGTAGTTCCCATTTCAGCAAAAAAACGAGACGGAATAGATCAGCTTCTTGAAATGATTTTGCTGGTCGCTGAAATGGAAGAATTAAAAGCCAACCCTAAAAAAGTTGCTTTTGGAACTGTTATTGAGGCACAACTTGATAAAGGACGCGGACCGGTAGCAAGCTTGCTTGTTCAAGAAGGAACGTTATCCACTGGGGACTCCATTGTTGTAGGGAACACACACGGACGTGTTCGCGCCATGGTAAGTGACGTTGGAGAGCGTATTGAAAAAGCTCTGCCATCAACACCTGTGGAAATAACAGGCCTTAATGCCGTCCCTAAAGCAGGCGACCAGTTCCTTGTCTTTCGTGATGAGAAAAAAGCCCGTCAAATTGGGGAGTCCCGCTCCCGTCAATATATTGAAGAGAACCGCGGCAGTCAGGCGAAAGTCAGTTTGGACGAATTGTTTGACCAGATTAAACAAGGTGAAATGAAAGACTTAAATGTCATTATTAAAGCGGACGTCCAAGGCTCTGCAGAAGCATTATCTGCGTCATTACAAAAGATTGAAGTAGAAAATGTTAATATTAAAATCATTCATACAGGTGTTGGAGCAATCACAGAATCAGATATTATCCTAGCTTCTGCATCTAACGCAATCGTCATTGGATTTAACGTCAGACCAGCGAATAATGCGAAAAAAGCTGCAGAAAGAGAAAAAGTTGATATCCGTCTGCATCGTGTTATTTACCAGGCGATTGAAGAAATAGAAGCAGCCATGAAAGGCATGTTAGATCCTGAATACGAAGAAAAAGTAATTGGGCAAGCAGAGGTAAGAGAAACATTTAAAGTTTCAAGAATAGGTACCATTGCAGGGAGCTATGTAACCGATGGGAAAATCACGCGAAATTCTTCTGTCCGCTTAATACGAAACGGAGTCGTTTTATTTGAAGGAGAACTGCTTGACTTAAAACGATTTAAAGATGATGTTCGAGAAGTGGCACAGAATTATGAATGTGGTATTACAATAAAAGATTTCAATGATATTAAAACAGGTGATATTATTGAGGCGTTCGTGATGGAAGAAATTGAACGAAAATGATTGTATACATGGAGATAGAAGGTATTATCCCAGAAGCGCAATCGTTAAAGGAAAAACGATCTGTGATACAGTCTTTAATCGACACCACCCGCGCACACTTTAATGTTTCAGTCGCTGAAATAGCATATCAGAATGTGTGGCAGCGAACCCAAATAGGCATCGCAATTGTAACCAATGAGTCTCGTTTTGGAGAGCAAGTGATGCAAAAAATACAAACCAAAATCGATTACATCTCTCAATTTGAAACAACCAATAGTAACATGGAATATATGTAAAGCTTGTTAACAGATTGGAGGGAGAATCATGGAAAATACGAGAACAAGCCGCGTTGCTGAACAAATGAAAAAAGAAGCAGGGGATATTTTGAATCGTAAGTTGAAAGATCCCCGAGTCGGTTTTGTCACCGTAACAGATGTAGATTTAACAAATGATCTGCAGCAAGCAACGATTTTTGTTACAGTGTTAGGAGACGAATCCGAAATAGAAGAAACGTTCAAGGGGCTTCATAAAGCGACAGGCTTTATCCGTGCAGAAATCGGTCAGCGAATTCGTTTACGGAAAGTTCCTGAGATTACGTTTGCTTATGATGAGGCACATGATTATGGGAATAAAATTGATTCGATTATCAGAGATTTATATAAGGAGTAAACATAATCTGACCAGTTGTTTCATTTAAGGAACAGTTGGTCAGATTTTTTCATATAAGCTGCTGATTTTGTTAAAATAGGAAAAACAGGAAGACAGGTGACGTTGAATGAACGGAATCATACCCTTGTATAAACCTAAAGGGCTTACTTCTCACGATTGTGTTCAAAAGATTAGAAGAATATTACATATTAAAAAAGTTGGCCATACAGGAACGCTCGACCCGGAAGTGGAAGGTGTCCTCCCCATTTGTGTTGGAGAAGCTACGAAAGTCATCCCTTTTTTGTTATCATTACCGAAAGAATATGAAGCAGAAGTCGCCTTGGGAAGTACGACGACTACAGAAGACGCTGAGGGCGACATTCTTGAAGAAAAGACAATGGACGAGCCCCCTGCGTTAACTGAAGTGGAACGTGTCTTACAAGAGTTTCAAGGTAATGTAGCACAAGTACCTCCAATGTATTCAGCTGTAAAAGTTAATGGGAAAAAACTATACGAGTATGCACGTGAAGGCATTGAAGTAGAACGACCTGTTAGAACCATTACAATTCACGAAGCTGCTTTAATCAAAGAAAAGACACGTATAGAAGAAGGGAAATTCCAGTGCAGAATCCTGTGTTCAAAAGGTACATATATTCGCACATTATGTGTTACAATTGGTGCAGCATTGGGTTACCCGGCACATATGTCACAATTAATTCGAACGAAGAGTGACGGCATCCATCTATCGGAAACGTATACGTTGGATGAAGTTGCCGAAGCTCAACAAAATAAGAATGCAACGGACGTTTTTTTACCAGTTGTCGAAGGATTACAACATTTGCCTACAATGCAAGTCGATGCTCTCGAGAAAAGGAAAGTATTGCAAGGTCAAAAGCTCTCTTTTTTAGTGGAGAATTTGCAATCAACACCGTTTAAAATCATGCATGAGGATGAACTATTAGCTATTTATGATGAACATCCAACGGAGAAAGGCATTATTAAACCGGTTCGGGTCTTTAATTTGTATAAGAATGAAGGGGAATAAGGATGGAAACAAAATATATATCATATCCACACACATTGAATCGAGGAGAATTACCAGAAACAGTGGCAGCCATAGGTTTTTTTGATGGAGTGCACAAAGGGCATCAGACCCTGATTAAAGAGGCGGTACAAGAAGCAAAACAAACAGGACGCAAAAGTGCTGTTATTTCATTTCATCCTCATCCATCAGTGGTTTTAAAAAAAGATGCAGAAAAAGTGGAATATATTACGACAATCAAAGAAAAAGCGGAGATGTTTGAAACACTAGAGGTCGATTTTCTTTATATCATTACTTTTAATAAAGAATTGTCCTTATTATCACCGCAGACTTTTATTGACCATTTTATTGTAGACTTGAACATCCAACATTTAGTTGCAGGATTTGACTATTCTTTTGGTCATAAAGGCGCTGGTAATATGCAGAATATAACAGAATACAGTCAAGGCCGTTTTACAACCAAAGAAATGGAGCAATATACGTATCAAAACGAAAAAGTGAGCTCCACGCGTATTCGGAAACTATTAGCTGCTGGCGATGTTTCTGAAGTCACTCCTTTACTGGGAAGGACGTACAACGTTTCGGGAATAGTCATTCATGGCGATAAACGCGGCAGAGAATTAGGCTACCCTACTGCTAATATTGAAGTGAGCGATGAGAAATTACTGCCGAAGCAGGGGATCTATGCGGTAACTATTGATGTAAAAGGAAAAATATATCAGGGAATGGCCAGTTTTGGTGTCAATCCAACTTTTATAGAAGGCCGTGCTAACCCTTTATTAGAAACGTATATTTTTGACTTTGCAGAGGATATTTACGAAGAAGCGGTCCAGGTGTATTTCCATCAATTTATCAGAGAAGAACAAAAATTTGCAGGCAAGGAAGAAATCATCGCTGCATTGGAGCGGGATGAAAGCAAAGTAAGAGATTATTTTAGCAAATGAATGCTTTTACTAACAGACTTGAATCTTATGTTTTAAAAGATATGTATGAAAGGGATTTAAGATAAAGATTTCTTGTTTAAAGTTCTATCAGCTGATTAGAATTAAGCTATGGGGATTATGTGAAAAATAAAGATAAACAAGACATCACTTTTCGAATGTCTGTCATTAAGGTGAATTTTTAATAGATTTCCCTTGATTTTTGTTTTAAAAAAAGGTAGTGTATACAATGAAGAACCATCGCTTGGCAAAGCGTTTCTCCGACGATTGCTAGGGGAATGGGGATGTAAAATAACAGGAGGTGCAAATACATGAGTATGTCTAAAGAACGTAAAGCTGAAATTATTAGTGAGTTTAAAGTACATGAGAATGATACTGGTTCATCAGAAGTTCAAATCGCTATTTTAACAGATGAAATTAATAATTTAAACCAACACTTACGTGAACATAACAAAGACCATCACTCGCGCCGCGGTTTATTAAAAATGGTAGGTAAACGCCGTAATTTACTAAACTACTTACGCGAAAACGATGTGACGCGTTACCGCAATGTGATTCAAAAACTTGGTTTACGTCGCTAAAGAAAAAGCAGGAGTACTCCTGCTTTTTTTACTTTGCAGATGAGAAAGTTTATCGCTTTTTCTCTGCCTAAGCAAAACGGAAACACTTGCCACTATACCTTAGTGCATGCTAAGTTTACTATAACTGGTTATGTAATAAACAAATAGAGAAGACAGAGTAATCAGAAAGGAGTCGTATGTATGCAAGAAATGAAACAGGTTTTCTCCACAACTATAAACGGACATTCGTTTACAGTTGAAGTTGGTGAGCTTGCTAAGCAGGCAAATGGTGCTTGCCTGGTGAAATATGGAGACACCTCGGTTTTAGCCACAGTTACTGCTTCAAAAAAACCAAAAGATTTACCGTTTTTCCCTTTGACAGTTAACTATGAAGAGCGTTTATACGCAGTTGGGAAAATACCTGGAGGATTTATTAAACGGGAAGGAAGACCGAGTGAGAAGGCGATTTTAACGTCTCGCTTAATCGACCGTCCGATTCGTCCACTTTTTCCAGAGGGATTCCGTAATGAAGTGCAAGTCATCATTACAGTATTGAGTGTAGATCAGGATTGTTCTCCGGAAATGGCTGCGATGATTGGTTCGTCTGTTGCTTTGTCTATATCTGACATTCCTTTTGACGGTCCGATTGCAGGGGCACAAGTTGGCCAAATAGATGGTGAATTTGTCATTAATCCATCTGTCGAACAGCAAGAAAACAGCAATTTGGATTTAACTGTTGCAGGGACTAAAGATGCTATTAACATGGTAGAAGCAAATTCAGATGAAGTAACAGAAGAAGTGATGTTAGAAGCTATCATGTTTGCTCATGATGAAATTGCCCGTCTTACTGCATTTCAAGAAGAAATTATGGAAGCAGTCCATACAGAAAAAATGGATATTGAAGTTTTCCAAATCGATGAAACCATAAAAGCGAACGTCGAATCACAAGCAAAAGATAAATTGATGGAGGCCATCCAAGTAACAGAGAAGCATGATCGTGAAGTAGCCATTGATGCTGTGAAGGACGAAGTGCTCGCTTTATATGAAGAAGATGAAGAAGCGATTCCTCATGTGAAAGAAACACTGGAAGAAATAGTGAAAGCAGAGGTCCGCCGTTTGATTACGGAAGATAAAAAACGACCGGATGGACGAGGGTTAAGTGAAATTAGACCGCTGTCTTCTAAAGTTGGCGTCCTGCCACGTACACATGGTTCTGGATTATTCACTCGCGGCCAGACACAGGTATTAAGCGTGTGTACATTGGGAGCACTGGGTGATGTGCAAATTTTAGATGGGTTGGACTTGGAAGAGAAGAAAAGATTTATGCATCATTATAACTTCCCACAATTTAGCGTTGGCGAAACAGGGCCTATCCGTGCGCCAGGCAGACGTGAAATTGGACATGGTGCACTTGGGGAGAGAGCATTAGAAAAAGTCATCCCATCTGAAGAATCATTTCCGTATACATTGCGTGTCGTTTCAGAAGTACTGGAATCAAATGGTTCTTCTTCTCAAGCAAGTATCTGTGCAAGCACTTTAGCAATGATGGATGCAGGAGTTCCTATTAAAGCACCAGTGGCTGGTATTGCTATGGGGCTTGTAAAAACAGGCGATAACTACTCCATCTTAACAGATATCCAAGGGATGGAAGATGCGCTTGGAGATATGGACTTTAAAGTAGCCGGAACTGATAAAGGAATTACAGCATTACAAATGGATATTAAAATTGACGGACTGGCGAAAGATATCCTTGTAGAATCGCTGCGTCAAGCTAAAGAAGGACGGCTGAAGATATTAGATTCCATGCTTGAGACAATCGCTGCTCCAAATGAGGAGTTGTCCGAGTATGCTCCGAAAATTATTACAATGAAAATTAAAGAAGAAAAAATTAAAGATGTCATTGGACCCGGCGGCAAACGAATAAATGAAATTATCGAAGACACCGGAGTGAAAATAGATATCGAGCAAGATGGTACGGTGTTTATTTCTTCTACAGACGCAGAGATGAATCAGGAAGCGAAAAAAATCATAGAAGATCTAGTCCGGGAAGTAGAAGTCGGACAAATTTACCTGGGCACCGTGAAACGCATTGAAAAATTCGGAGCTTTTGTCGAATTATTCAAAGGCAAGGATGGTTTAGTGCACATTTCTCAACTGCAGGAAGAACGAACGAATAAAGTAGAAGATGTTGTCACGATAGGCGATCAAATTATGGTCAAAGTGAAAGAGATAGACCAGCAAGGCAGGGTGAATCTAACCCGAAAAGATGTCGTAGAAAGTGAACGAAAAGAACAGGAGAAATTTAAAAATAAATAATACCTGAGGAGAGAAGCTGGTTTGTCCAGTTTCTTTTTTAATGAGAAGATGTTTTTATTCATTTTCATATAGAGCAATCCATTGAATCTGCAGATTGGCTTTTGGTATGATAGAGAAAGAGTTTTAACTAAGAATACGTCTAGAAGTAAGGAGTTTTCACGTGATACATACGCATACACAGCAAAACGGTTTAAGAGTTGTTCTCGAGCCTGTTTCTACAGTAAGGTCAGTAACAATAGGTATTTGGATTTTAACCGGCTCCAGAAATGAGACCCCCAACACAAATGGCATCTCCCATTTTTTAGAACATATGCTATTTAAAGGGACGTCTAATCATACGGCAAAAGAAATTGCTGAATCATTTGATGCTATTGGTGGACAGTTAAATGCTTTTACGTCAAAAGAGTATACTTGTCTTTATGCAAAAGTATTGGATGATTATGCAGAATATGCTTTGGAATTATTAACTGAAATGTTTTTCGAATCTGTATTTCCGGAAGAAGAGTTGGAAAGAGAAAAGAAAGTCGTCAAAGAAGAAATAAAAATGTACGATGATATGCCCGACGGACTAGTCCACGATTTGCTTCAAGAAGCAGCTTTTGGAAATCACGCTCTGGGAAGACCTATTATCGGAACAGAGGAACAAATCAATGCATTTACAAAACAAGACTTGCAGGATCATATGAATACCTTTTATACACCGGAAAATGTGGTCGTTTCCGTAGCGGGAAATGTGGAAGAATCTTTTGTACAAAAGATTGAAACGTATTTTGACCGTTTCACGCATTCCTCCCATCCTTTTCAGTATACGAAACCAGTGTTTCAACGCGAAACACTGGCACAAGAAAAGAAAACAGAACAAGCGCATCTCTGTCTCGGATACGAAGGCTTAGCGATTCATGATGCTAAAATTCCCAGTCTCCTTGTCGTTAACAGTGTACTCGGAAGAGGGATGAGTTCCCGACTTTTTCAGGAAATAAGAGAAAGAAAAGGTTTAGCTTATGCAACGTTCTCCTATCACGCGTCTTATTTAGAAACTGGAATGTTAGTCATTTATGCAGGAACAACGAAGAACCAGTTAGAGGACGTAAAAGAGACCATTCAGCAAACGACGGCCGATTTAATTCAACATGGATTAACGGACAAAGAATTTACCAATAGTAAAACACAATTAAAAGGAAATGTGATGCTGGGCTTAGAAAGTACGAATGCGAAGATGAGTCGTAATGCACGTAATGAATTACTATTACGTAAACATAAAACGATGGACGATATGATCAAAGAAATAGACCAAATAAGTTACGCAGATGTGCAGGCTATTATTGAAAAAACATTTTCTGACAAACCGGCAGAGGCAACCATAACATCCGCTTCTTCTTAAACAATGAAAGAACCGCATTTGTTATAAAAAACAGATGCGGTTTTTTTAACAAATTCATGTACGAAAATAGTTGTTTGTAAACGTAAGGTAAGGTGTTTTTAATAAAAAACAAAATGAAAGCGCTTAAAATTATGAACATTTGACAAATTAGTCCTCATTCCCTTCAAAGTATGTTATCATAAGAAGCAAATCAGGTCTGCACCGCTTGTAAATCGTGTGGATTTGGAAGAATTGGAAGGGGTAATCAATCATATGTCAACGGAAAAAAAGTACAATGTAGCTGTCGTAGGAGCTACAGGAGCGGTAGGGCAGAAAATCATGAGTTTTCTGGAAGAAAAGCCTTTTAACTTCGGCGAAATTAAACTATTATCTTCCAAGCGCTCTGCTGGTAAAAAGTTTTCGTTACTGAACAAGGAAATAACTGTAGAAGAAGCAAAACCGGAGAGTTTTGACGAGGTAGATATTGCATTCTTTTCCGCAGGCGGTTCGGTTTCTGAAAAATTAGTTCCTGAAGCAGTAAAACGAGGAACAGTCGTTATCGATAACACAAGTGCTTATCGCATGACGGAAGATGTACCTCTCGTTGTACCGGAAGTAAATGAAGATGCCTTAGAAAAGCATCAGGGTATTATCGCAAATCCGAATTGTTCCACGATCCAAATGGTCGTAGCTTTAAAACCAATAGCTGAAGAATTTGGACTCAGCCGCGTTATTGTTTCTACCTATCAGGCTGTTTCGGGTGCGGGGCTAAGCGCTGAAGAAGAGTTGAACAATCAAGTGAAGCAGTATGTAAATGGAGAAAAAATGGAAGCAAATATATTACCAGTCGGTTCAGATAAAAAACATTTTCCGATGGCCTTCAATGCATTACCGCAAATTGATGTCTTTCAAGAGAATGGCTATACGAAAGAAGAAATGAAAATGGTCAATGAAACGAAGAAAATACTAAGTAACAATAATTTGCCAGTTGCAGCAACATGTGTTAGACTGCCAGTGTTCACATCCCATGCAGAAAGTGTATATGTGGAAGTTGACAAAGCCGGTGTATCTGTGGATGAACTGAAAGAAACACTGGCAAATGGAAAAGGATTGGTTCTGGAAGATAATATTGAAACGCAGACCTATCCGACTCCATTAGAAGCTGAAGGCAAAAAAGAAGTGTTTGTCGGGAGAATCCGTAAAGATTTAGATACTGCAAATGGATATCATTTATGGATTGTATCCGATAATTTAGTAAAAGGTGCTGCATGGAATACAGTACAGATTGCAACGTCATTAGTAAATAAAGATTTAGTATAATTTTAAAAAATAAAATTGGGGTATGATAAACGTTATGAATTTATTAATTCAAAAATTTGGTGGAACATCAGTACAAACTAAGGAAAACCGTGGACACGTCATCGAACAAATTAAAAAAGGTTTGGAAAAAGACTATAAATTAGTTGTGGTTGTCTCAGCTATTGGCAGAAGTCCAGATCCGTATGCAACAGATACGTTGCTTAAAATGGTGGATTACGCTGAAGAATCAACTGAATCGAAACGGGAATTAGATTTGTTAATGTCGTGCGGAGAAACAATTTCTTCTGTTGTGCTATCAAATGAATTACAAAATAAAGGCATTTCTGCTACTGCTCTTACAGGTGCGCAAGCCGGTTTAATTACAAACGATGATTATAACGAAGCGAAGATTAAAAAAGTGAAATCCGATCGCATTCAACATGAGTTGAAAACAAATGATGTAGTCGTTGTAGCCGGATTCCAAGGGCGCACAGAAGATGGTGATATTACGACGATTGGCCGAGGAGGCAGTGACACCACTGCTGCAGCTTTTGGAGCTTCTTTACGTGCAGATTGTGTAGAAATTTACACTGATGTGGAAGGAATTATGACAGCTGATCCGCGAGTCGTGGACAGTGCTTGCCCAATTGATGTAGTGACTTATACAGAAACATGTAACTTAGCTTATCAAGGAGCAAAAGTCGTGCATCCAAGAGCGGTTGAAATTGCTATGCATGCAGAAGTTCCTTTACGTATTCGTTCCACCTACTCGGAGGAAGAAGGGACACTGATTACTTCTTCCCGCGGAAGAGAAAAAGGAATTGATATACCAGATCGTTTAGTTACGGGTATTGCCCATATAGATGATATTTCTCAAATTAACGTGCATATCGATCCGAAAGACCTGCAAGCACAGTCTGTTATTTTTAAGGCAATGGCTGATGCAGACATTTCGGTGGATTTCATCAGCGTTTCTCTTTCAGATGTTATTTTCACGGTGCCAAATGAAGTCATCGAACAAGCTTGTGAATTATTAGAAGCAAAAGGATTTGATTTGACGGTCGTTAAAGATTGTGCAAAAGTATCCGCTGTTGGAGCAGGGATGTCCGGGATACCAGGCGTTGTTTCAAAAATTACCGGCGCGCTGGTCGGCAATGAAGTCGAAATTTTACAATCTGCTGACAGTCATACAACCATTTGGGTACTTATCCATGAAAAGCATCTTAAAACAGCAGTAAACGCGTTGCATGAAGCGTTTGAGTTGAATAAACTTATTGAAAAAGAAAAAGAACTACTAGTATAAACAGAATATGTTATACTGTAAGTAATAAGCATGTATGGACCCCTTGCCTTTTGCGGCAGGGGGTTTTCATTCTGATTGACCGGATGGAGGAATGAGTCGCGGTGGCGAAGAAAAAACAAACAAAGAAAACGAACAAAACAAATAAAACAAGAAAAACGAGGTCCAAGAAATTATTTCAAATTGAAGTGACAGGTCTTGTCTGTCTTCTTTTAGCCGTATTTAGTATTGGTTCAACCTTCATCGGAGACGGTTTTATACCGACCTTATTAGAAAATGCGTGGCGTTTTCTATTAGGATTTTGGTATTTTATAGCTTCTCTTATCCTATTTATATTGGGATTCTACATATTATTAAAACGGACATTACCTCCTTTTTTTACAAAACGGGCAACTGGATTATACATATTATTTTTAGGTCTGTTATTAAGCACTCATATTTTACTTTTTGATCGAATAACACCTTTCGTCGGTGATGTTTCCATTGTGCAAATGAGCTGGAGTCATTATGTAGAGTTTGTAAAGGGAGAAGCCGGCAGCAATGTATTGGGCGGCGGTATGATTGGTGCTCTCATCTATGCAGTAAGCCATTATTTATTTAGTTCTATAGGCTCGAAAATTCTAGTTGTCTTTATTTTTCTCATTAGTATATTGTTTTTAACGAATGTATCGTTTGGAGAATGGATGACGAAAATTCGTGCATTTCTTCAAGATAAGTGGAGTCAGTGGCAAGAAGGGCATCAAACGAAAAAGCAACAGAAAGCAGAATTCAAGCCTGAAGCCCCAGCAGAAAACAAAGCAGAAACGAAGACCCCGGAAGAAGAGTTTTCCGTACAATATTCATTTGAAGAAAAAACAGGTCAAATGAGCTTCCAGGAAGAAGAGCCGGCAGAAAATGAGAAGCATCAAGAAAACACAGAGGAAACTGCTGAAGAAATGCTGCAGACGAATGTCTCCGCAGACAATGAACAATATGAACTGCCTCCGCTGCATTTATTAAATAATCCGAAGAAGCAATCACAACAAAACGAAAAAGCACAAATTCAAAATATTGTAGGAGTACTGGAAGAAACGTTTGACAGCTTTAATGTGAAAGCTAAAGTCGCTAAAGCTCATGTCGGTCCGGCAGTGACAAAATATGAAGTGCATCCTGAATCAGGAGTAAAGGTAAGTAAAATATTAAACCTTCAAGATGACTTGGCACTTGCTTTAGCTGCCCAAGACATCCGCATTGAAGCGCCTATTCCAGGTAAATCAGCTGTTGGAATTGAAGTTCCCAACCAAGAGATTGCGATGGTTTCTTTGAAAGAAGTTATTGAAAAACCGCAAAATAGTATTAAAAAATTATTGTTTGCCCTTGGACGTGATATTTCAGGCAACACGATTGAAGAAGAGCTGAATAAATTGCCGCATTTACTAATAGCTGGAGCCACAGGGAGCGGGAAAAGTGTTTGTGTGAATGGTATCATTACTTCTATTTTAATGCGGGCAAAACCGCAGGAAGTAAAAATGATGATGATCGATCCTAAAAAAGTGGAGTTAAACGTCTATAACGGCATCCCGCATTTATTGTCTCCTGTTGTTACAGATCCCAAGAAAGCGTCGATGGCCCTTAAAAAGGTAGTAGCGGAAATGGAACATCGTTATGAACTGTTTTCTGAAACTGGGACGCGGAATATGGAAAGTTATAATGAGTACATCCATAAACAGAATGAAAAAACAGAAGAGAAAAAGCCAACTTTACCTTACATTGTTGTTTTAGTGGATGAACTTGCAGATTTAATGATGGTAGCTTCCAAAGATGTGGAGGATTCTATTACAAGATTAGCTCAAATGGCGAGGGCTGCGGGTATTCATTTGATTATTGCAACCCAGCGTCCTTCTGTGGATGTAATTACTGGAGTTATTAAAGCAAATATACCGTCAAGGATCGCCTTTAGTGTCTCTTCTTCTGTTGATTCCCGAACTATTTTAGATGTTGGAGGAGCTGAGAAACTGCTTGGCAGGGGAGATATGCTTTATATACCTGTTGGCAGATCAAAACCGCTTCGTGTGCAAGGGGCCTTCTTATCAGATGAAGAAGTAGAACGGGTCGTCAATCATTGTGTAGAACAACAAAAAGCACAATATCAAGAAAACATGATTCCAGAAGAAGTGCCGGAGGAAACAGAAGAAGTGGAAGATGAATTATTCGAGGAAGCTGTTCAGCTCGTTGCCGATATGCAAAGTGCGAGTGTTTCTATGCTGCAGCGCCGGTTCCGAATTGGTTATAACCGGGCAGCAAGATTAATTGATGCCATGGAAGACAGACAAATTGTCGGCCCATATGAAGGTAATAAACCAAGAGTCGTATATGTATCGAACGAAGAGGAAGAAACAGGCGAATAAGAGCAGTAATTTAAAACGAGATTATTTTTGAAATAGACTACTTTTTTTCCAGAATATATAGTATAATTATGGAGGAAAAATGGTCTATTTTTATATTATTTAAAGGGGGCAAAAAAATGAAGGGGAACAAGAGGTTTTTCGGATTTATATTGATCTTTTCTTTTAGTTTATTGCTTGCAGCATGCGGAAATTCTTCTGATTCTGGTAATGAAGAATCTGAAAGTGATGATGGCGGGTCGGATGATAATTTTACAGCAGCGATGGTCACAGATACTGGCGGCGTAGATGATAAATCATTTAACCAGTCTTCTTGGGAAGGATTGCAAGAGTGGGGAGAAGAAAATGATCTGGAAGAGGGGTCAGATGGCTATGACTATTCACAGTCAGAAGATGACAGTGATTATCTGCCAAACTTATCCCGTCTGGCTAAAAATGATTTCAATATCATTTTTGGTGTCGGATTCTTGTTAGAAGATGCTGTTGAAGAAGTGGCAGAACAAAATCCAGATACGTACTTCTCTATTATTGACACCGTAGCTGAAGGGGATAATGTCACCAGCATTACTTTCGGAGAACATGAAGGATCGTTTTTAGCTGGTGTAGCAGCTGCTGAAAAAACAGAAACGGATAAAATTGGCTTTTTAGGCGGCGTTGAATCAGACCTGATTACTAAATTCGAAGCAGGTTATATTGCTGGCGCAAAGGCTGTCAATCCAGATATTGAGATCGATGTGCAATATGCAGGAGATTTTAATGCAGTAGACAAAGGGAAAGTAATCGCTTCGAATATGTTTAATAGCGATATCGATGTAGTATATCATTCAGCAGGCAATACTGGAAACGGCGCATTTGCCGAGGCAAAAGATATTAAAAAAAGTAATCCCGACGAAGATGTATGGGTAATTGGCGTGGACCGTGACCAGTATGATGAAGGAACATATGGGGATGACGATGAAAGTGTGACTTTCACTTCGATGGTTAAGCGGGTGGACATCGCTGTTCAAGATGTAATCAAAATGGCAGAAGATGATGAATATCCTGGCGGTGAAGTCTTGGAATTTGGCTTGGACGAAGATGGCATATCTATTGCTGATACCAATGAAGAAGCATACACAGAAGATATTCAAGAAGAGGTAGAAGAATGGGAAGACAAAATTCGCGATGAAGAAATTGAGGTTCCAAAAACAGATGACGAGTTAGAATCGTTTGAAGAAGACTTATAAAAAAGATGAAAAAGGCTAGCAGCACTAGCCTTTTTTCATATGATTAAGTATGACAGGTTCAAAAAGGTGGGAGAAAATGAACGATTTCGTTATTGAAATGCTCGGCATACGAAAAGAATTCCCCGGTGTAGTAGCAAATGATAATATTACATTGCAAGTAAAAAAAGGTGAGATTCATGCGTTATTAGGGGAAAATGGCGCTGGCAAATCAACTTTGATGAACGTTTTGTTTGGTTTGTATCAAGCGGAAAAAGGTACAATAAAAATCAAAGGGGAAAAGGTGGATATTTCGAACCCCAATATCGCAAATGATTTGGGTATCGGAATGGTGCACCAGCATTTTATGTTAGTGGAACCATTTACGGTTACGCAGAATATTATTTTAGGCAGTGAACCAACACATATAGCAGGAAAAATAGACTTAAAAAAAGCTGAAAAAGAAGTACAGGATTTATCGAATCAATATGGGTTACAAGTGGACGCGAAAGCAAAAATACAAGATATTTCTGTCGGCATGCAACAACGGGTCGAAATATTAAAGATGCTGTATCGTGGAGCAGATGTGCTTATTTTAGATGAACCGACGGCTGTTTTAACTCCTCAGGAAATAAATGAATTAATTGAAATTATGAAATCCTTAGTAAACGAAGACAAATCGATTATTTTGATTACTCATAAACTAAAAGAGATTATGCAAATTTGTGATCGCTGTACAGTCATCCGAAAAGGGACAGGTATCGGTACCGTAGATGTAAACCAAACAACGGTAGATGAACTGGCTGCCTTGATGGTAGGAAGAAACGTCAATTTTAAAACGGAAAAAACAATCGCAACTCCACAAGAAACAGTACTTGAAGTACAGGATTTACATGTGAACGATACGAGAAAAGTTCCTATTGTAAAAGGAATGAATTTTAACGTTCGAAAAAATGAAATCGTCGGTATAGCGGGAGTAGACGGAAACGGTCAAACGGAGTTAATTGAAGCAATTGCAGGATTAAGGAAAATAGAATCCGGTTCTATCTTATTAAATGATAAAAGAATTGATCATTTAAGTCCTCGTAAAATTACGGAAAAAGGGGTTGCCCACATCCCGCAGGATCGACAAAAATTAGGTTTGGTATTGAATTATTCCGTAAGTGAAAATGCAGTATTACAAACCTATTATCAAAGACCATTTTCCCGGTTAAAAATGTTGCAAAAGGATAAAATCGACGACTATGCTAAACGGATTGCCGAGGAATATGATGTGCGAACTCCTTCCATTCAAACGGAAGCAAGAGCTCTGTCAGGCGGTAATCAACAGAAATTAATTATTGGAAGAGAAGTGGATCGGTCACCTGACTTATTAATAGCCGGACAGCCGACCAGGGGGTTGGATGTAGGAGCAATCGAGTTTATCCATCAAAAATTAGTGGAAGAACGCGATGCAGGGAGAGGAGTCCTCTTATTGTCTTTTGAACTTGATGAGATTTTTAATGTTAGTGACCGCATATTGGTCGTTTTTGATGGTGAAATTGTTGCGGACGTCAACCCCGCTGAAACCAATGAACAAGAACTTGGTTTGCTCATGGCTGGCCAAGTTACAGAAAAAGGAGGGACTGTACGTGAAGAGTAGTCGTTTCATTAATATATTAATCCCCCTTATTTCTGTTTTTATCGGATTGGTTGCCGGTGGTATTATTATGCTGATGTATGGGTACAATCCAATCGCTGGTTTTTTGGCATTATGGAACGGAGCTTTTGGAGATATTTATTTTATCGGGGAAACCTTGAGACAGGTAACTCCTTATATTTTAACAGGGCTTGCTGTTGCTTTCGCTTTTCGCGCAGGATTATTTAACATCGGTGCAGAAGGTCAAGTGATTGTTGGCTGGCTGGCAGCTGTTTGGGTCGGGATAGCAGTGGATGCACCGATTTATATTCATTTACCTTTGGCTGTTCTTGTTGCGGCAGTTGCTGGTGGGCTGTATGGGTTCATTCCCGGAATCTTAAAAGCGAAATTAGGTGTTCATGAAGTCATTGTTACGATTATGCTTAATTACATAGCGCTTTACAGTGCGAATTCAATTATCCGGGATGTATTAACAGACCGGGCGGATAAAACAGATAAAATATCTCCGACAGCTTCACTTACGTCGGAATGGCTGCAAGCATTTACCGATTTTTCAAGACTGCATTACGGTATTATTATTGCACTGGTGATGGCCATGGTGATGTGGTACATTATGGAAAAAACGACCTTAGGCTATGAAATTAAAGCGGTTGGTTTTAATCCTCACGCCTCTGAATATGCCGGAATGAAAGTCCAAAAGAATATTATGATTACGATGGCGATTTCGGGAGCTTTTGCAGGTTTAGGTGGAGCAATGGAAGGGCTGGGGACTTTTGAATATATGGCGATTCAAGGAGATTTTTCTAATTTAGGGTTCGACGGAATTGCAGTTGCATTGCTGGGAGCCAACAAAGCAATCGGCGTTCTCTTTGCAGCGCTATTATTTGGCGGTTTAAAAGTTGGTGCGTTAAACATGCCGACAGAAGCGGGTGTACCAAGTGAATTGGTAGATGTCATTATCGCCTTTATTATTTTCTTTGTTGCTTCAAGCTATATTATACGTTGGATGTTGACACGTAAGAAAAAGGAGGAAAATAAATGATTGATGTATTGCAAGCTGTCGTACCGCCTGCTTTATTTTTCTCTGCACCGCTTATTTTCACAGCGCTTGGCGGGGTATTCAGTGAACGTTCAGGAGTAGTCAATATTGGTCTGGAAGGACTTATGGTAATGGGAGCTTTTGTATCCATCGTATTTAATTTAACTTTTGCTGATACATTTGGTTCCTTTACTCCCTGGCTTGCGATGATTGTCGCTGCAATTATATCCGGCCTATTTGCCATTATTCACGCGTTGGCTACAGTATCTTTTCGCGCAGATCATGTGGTAAGTGGAATTGCTATAAACTTTTTAGCATTGGGATTAGGTGTGTTTTTAACGAAGCAATGGTATGATAAAGGACAAACAGAAGCGATTTCTAAACCTTTTTATACGATGAACGTTCCTGTTTTATCCGATATACCAATTATTGGGCCAATCTTTTTCCAAGGTGTTTATATCACTTCTTATTTGGCGATTATCCTTGCGGTTGTTGCCTGGTATATTTTATTTAAGACATCATTTGGACTCCGGCTCCGCGCTGTTGGTGAGCATCCGATGGCTGCCGACACGAATGGAATAAATGTATTTCGTATGCGATATATTGCCGTTATCATTTCCGGTTTTTTAGGAGGGCTGGGCGGCTCTGTTTTTGCCTTAACGATTGCTTTGGACTTTTCTTCTTCTACGATTGTTGGACAAGGCTTTATGTCCCTTGCCGCAGTGATTTTTGGGAAATGGCATCCTTTAGGGGCTATGGGAGCAGCATTGTTTTTTGGTTTTGCTCAAAGTCTGAGTGTGATCAGTTCAAGCATTCCATTATTGCAAGATGTTCCACAAGTGTTTTTATTAATTGCGCCTTATGTATTAACCATTCTTGCTTTGGCAGGATTTATCGGTCGGGCTGAAGCACCGAGCGCATTGGGAGATGCTTATATTAAAGGCAGCCGTTAAGCGATATTGAAAAAAGCTACTGTCCAACACGGTAGCTTTTTTCGTATGTTATTACGAAAAGCAGTAAGTATGTTACATTACTAGTAGCAGATAAAAAGGAGCGTTATGAATGGAAGCATTACGAGAGAAAAAAACAGAAAGAAATGGAATTCATTTTCATTTTATCCCGACAAATAAATTTAAAACAGTTAATATGGTTATCAAATGTAAAACATCATTGGATAAAAACACAGTAACGAAACGTGCTTTGTTGCCATATGTGCTCGAGAAAGCAACCCAAAATTATCCGAATGAAAAATCCTTGATGAAAGCGTTAGATGAATTATATGGTGCCGATCTTGCTATTAGTGGAGCAAAGCGCGGTGATTCCCATGTATTAACGTTTCGTCTGGAGGTAGCGAATGACAAATTTCTCACGCATGAAAATAATTTAATAGGAGAAGCGTTTCAATTACTACACGAAATATTATATAAACCTTATACAGAAGATGGTATTTTTTCTGAAAAAATTGTGGAACGCGAAAAATCGAATTTAAAAAATAATCTTGTCTCGGTTTACGATGATAAATTAGCATATGCCAATATGCGCTTAATTGATCATATGTGTGAAAATGAACGTTTTTCTATTCATAAAAATGGCTATGTGGAAGATTTACCGGACATTACGGCTGCTGCTTTGTTTGAGTATTACCAACAAGTGTTAGCAGAAGACGACATCGATATTTATATTACAGGTGATATAGATACAGCCGACTTGGAAGCACAGGCAGAACGTATTTTTCATTTGCAAGCAAATCCGCAACATCAAATGGATAAAAAAGAAAGTGTTCCCAAGCACTCCCCAAATACGGTGGTTGAAACGCAAGATATTCAACAAGCGAAACTGCATATGGGATTTCGAACAGATGTTACATATGAGCACCCTGATTATTTTGCTTTGCAAGTTTTCAATGGAATGTTTGGCGGTTTTCCGAGTTCCAAGTTATTCACGGAAGTTCGGGAAAAAGAAAGCTTGGCATATTATGTTGCATCCCAAGTAGAAAATTATAAAGGACTCCTTTTTGTCTTCAGCGGAATCGCGCCTGACTCGTTCCGGCAAACGGAAAAAATAATTATGCAGCAAAAGCAAGCAATGGACGAAGGAGAATTTACAGAAGCAGAAACGGAAGAAGCAAAAGCTTTACTAATTAGCGGCGTAAAAGAAACATTGGATAACGCCCAGGGCATTGTAGAAATGTTTTATGAGCGCATCGTACATGGGCTGAAAAGAACCCCTGAAGAATTAATTGAAGGTATTGCTCAAGTGACCAAAGAAGACGTGAAACGCGTATCTGAAGGAGTATATTTAGATACGGTATACCTCTTAACAAGTGAGGAAGGAGAGAAGTGACATGGAACAAACAGATTACAATCGTTTAGGCGAAAAAAAATATCAGCTCACTTTACCAAATGGGATGCAGGTGCTCCTCGTTCCTAAAACAGAGCTATCCAAAACATACGCAATATTTATGACGAACTATGGTGCCATTAACCGGATGTTTACACCACTGGGAGAAGAAGAAATCGTAGAGGTACCTGATGGCATTGCACATTTTCTGGAACATAAACTTTTTGAAAAAGAAGACCGCGATGTGTTCAGTGACTTTTTAAGTCAAGGCGCTTCCCCCAATGCTTTTACATCTTTCACGAAAACGGCCTATTTATTTTCAACCGTGGAGAACGCCTATCAGAATGTGAACACGCTGCTGGATTTTGTGCAAGAGCCTTACTTTTCGGACGAATCAGTTGAAAAAGAAAAAGGTATTATTAGCCAGGAAATTCATATGTACGATGATCAGGCAGATTGGCAAGCTTTTATAGGGACGATTAAAAATATGTTTGCTCATCATCCGGTTCGAATTGATATTTTAGGAACCGATGACACAATTGACCGTATCACCAAAGAAGATTTATACACTTGTTATGAGACTTTCTATCATCCTTCCAATATGACACTTTGTATTGCAGGAAATTTTAACGAGGAGGAAATGGCGGAGGTTATCAAAAATAACCAAGCTGCTAAGACCTTTAAAGCAAGTGAAACGATTGTCCGTCAATTTCCTGAAGAAACAAAGCAAGTGGCGATGGAAGAAAAAACAATTACCCTCCCGGTCAGCACCCCTAAGGTGACCATAGGAATCAAAGAGTCGTCTGAGGTAATCGGAAGAGAAGAGTTTTTAGAAAGAGATACACTGCAGCATATGCTGTTAGATTACTTTTTCTCTCAAGGGGGCCCTTTTTATGAAGAATTGTATGAGGCAGGGATGATTGATGACAGTTTTGAATTCAGCACAACAGTGGAAGAAAGTTTCGGCTTCTCTATCATCAGTACAAACACGCAAGATACGAAAGCGTGTGGTTCCAAAATGATCGACTTGCTGTTGCAAACAAGAAATAAAAAACTGACAGATGAAGATGTCCGTCTCATGAAAAAAAGGTATATAGGGGATGTACTAACCGCGATGAATGCTCCGGAATCCATTGCAGTTCAGCTGGCGCATTATCATTTTATGGATATTGACTTCTTTTCGATTCTCGATTATGCAGAGTCCTTAACAACAGAAAAGGTAAATCAGTTTTTACAACAATGGATAAAAGAAGAAGCACTTACGATGCATCGAATTGAGAAAGAGTAGGGAAGTCGCATGGGGAAACATGTATTGATACTTGGTGCAAGCGGAGACATAGGAAAAGCAGTTGCCGGGACTTTAGCGGAAAATGGGCACAGTTTGATATTGCATTATCATAAAAATCACTCAAGTATTCAGCAATTGGTTGACATGCTTCCAGAAGAGTCTGTGCTGCAAACTATCCAGGCAGATCTAACAAACATGGAAGCGGTCCGCCATTTGTGTGGTGAAGTTGCTTATTCCGTGCAGGCTATTATTTATGTAAGCGGAATGGCGCAGTATGGGCTGTTTCAAACCGTACCGGAAGAGGCAATGGACCGCATGCTGACGCTGCATGTGAAAGCTCCTTGGTATGTTACGCAATATTTCTTGCCAAAAATGATTCAAATGCAAGCAGGGCATCTCCTTTTTGTAACATCTATTTGGGGCAATAGCGGGGCCAGTAATGAAGTCATTTATTCATCAGTGAAAGGTGCTCAGAATAGTTTTGTGAAAGCTCTGGCTAAAGAAGCAGGGCCAAGCGGCATTAAAGTAAATGCAGTCAGCCCTGGTTTTATAGATACGAAAATGAATCAGCATTTTGAAGCAGAAGAAAAGGAAAACATTATCCAGCAAATCCCCTTGAACCGTTTGGGGATAGCTAAAGATGTTGCATATATGATAGATTTTTTATTGAATGATAAAGCCAGTTATATACAAGGGGAAGTAATCAACATCTCAGGAGGATGGAACTAAACGCTCTTTTAATAATTTTCCCTAGCCTATTGTTGCAATTATGAAGTTGTTTAGGTAAAATTAAATTGATACATATGGTAGGAGAGAAGGGATTGTATTGGAAAAGAAAGAATGGTATTTTGAATATGAACTACAATATAATCGTCCTGGTCTTTTAGGAGATGTCTCAAGCTTATTAGGGATGTTATCTATTAATATTATTATGATCAATGGTATTGAGCGTTCCAAAAGAGGGATGCTTATTCTCTGTGAGCATGATGCACATATAGAAAGATTAAAACATATACTGGAAAATGTAGATTCTGTCAGGATTACCAAGCTTCGCAAGCCTAAACTCCGAGACCGTTTAGCCGTGCGTCATGGAAAATATTTAGCACGTGACGCAGAAGACCATAAAACCATTCGTTTTGTCCGCGAAGAGTTTGGTTTGCTTGTTGACTTTATGTCTGAGTTGTTTCAAAGTGAAGGCCACAAGTTAATTGGCGTCAGAGGTATGCCTCGTGTAGGAAAAACCGAGGTAATTGTAGCGGGCAGCGTGAGCGCGAATAAAAAATGGTTGTTCGTCTCCAGTACCCTTTTGAAACAAACAGTAAGAAACCAGTTGATTGATGGCGAGTACGGCGAAGATTACATCTATATATTAGATGGAATCGTTTCCCAAAAACGGGCCAGTGAGAAACATTGGCAGTTGATTAGAGAAATTATGTCTATACCAACTGCTAAAGTAGTGGAACATCCGGATATATTTATCCAAACAACGGAATATACCATAGATGACTTTGATTACATTATTGAAATTCGCCGGGATGAAGAAGAAGAAATTACGTATGAACCGATTGAAAATACATTTGGTTCGTCCATGGGCGATTCGATGTTTGAATTTTAAATTGGATGGTGTAGAGAATGCAAATAGGTGAAAGATTAAGGGAAGCAAGAGAAGAGAAAGGATTATCGTTAGAAGATATCCAACAAAAAACAAAAATTCAAAGTCGTTATTTACAAGCAATCGAAGAAGATAACCTCGATGACTTACCAGGCAAATTTTATGCACGGGCTTTTATTAAGGAATATGCTCTGGCTGTCGACCTTGATCCTTCTGAAGTACTGGAAGGGTTTGATGAAGAAAAGATTCAATCTCACACAGAAGACAATGCTCCTTATGCAAGAATGAGCCGTTCCAATGAACCAAAAGAAGCCAAAGGATCCTCTTTTTTATCTTTTCTTCCTACTGTTATTGTCGTTATTTTAATTATCGTTATTATATTTGTAGGCATCATCCTTTATCAAAAATACTGGAGCAGTGAAGATGATTCTGCCAATAACCCGAATGATAATGAAGTATACCGCGATGCTAACGAAGAAAAACCTGATAATGAAAATGAGGAAGCGGAAGAGAACGAAAACGAAGAAAATGAAAATGAAAACGAAGAAAATGAGGAAGAAGAACAGGAGCCTGAGTTTTCAGTGGATGAGAAAGGGGAAGGGACTTCTCCGGAGTCAAAAATGACTTATACGTACGATAGTGATGACGTAGAACTCACTTTTGAAGTAGAAGAGGAAGCGTATTTTTTACTGCAAAACGGAGATGAAGAAACGTTAGAAGAGACAACGTTGAATCCTGACGCCGAACCTGAACCAATAGACGTTTCCGATGAAGATCAGCTTTATATTAACGTTGGCTATGCACCTGGTGTAAAAATGTACCTGAATGATGTAGAAATGGAATATCCAGTCAGCGCCGGAGATGAAAACCATCAAAAACTCCGGATAGATTTAGAGAAAGCTGATTAACATAAACCCCTCCCATAAAAAGAGGGGTTTTCATATGCTAAAATAAAGGTATGAAAGAAGTAAAACAACCTAAAATGAAAGAAAAAGGTGAGAAGATGAATGTACCGAATAAAATAACTTTATCCAGAATTTTTTTGATTCCTATTTTTATTTTGTTGCTGAGTATCCCATGGGATTTAGGAACGTGGAACATTGGAAATAATGAATTACCAGTTATCGAATGTATTGCAGCTATTATATTTTTGATTGCTGCTTTAACAGACTGGTTAGATGGCTACTATGCTCGAAAGTATAATTTAATTACAAATATGGGGAAGTTTTTAGATCCGCTTGCTGATAAATTGCTCGTAGCTGCTGCCTTTATTTTATTGGTAGAATTACAACTGGCACCTGCCTGGGTTATCATTATCATCATCAGCCGTGAATTTGCTATTACCGGGTTTAGACTGGTTGCATCTGGAGAGGGGCTTGTGCTTGCTGCAAGTAGTATGGGGAAATTAAAAACCGTTTCTCAGATTTTAGCAATTGCTTTATTACTTTTGCATAATTTTCCTTTTTCTTATCTCCATATTCCGGCTGGAGAAATCGTATTATATATCGCTCTAATTTTAACGGTGTGGTCAGGAATTGATTATTTCATTCGAAACTGGCACGTAATGAGGGAGACACAATGACAAAACAGACGATACAGGCAGAAATTATTGCAGTCGGCACGGAATTGCTATTGGGGCAAATCACAAATACAAATGCTTCATGGATCGCCCGGCGGTTAGCGAAGAGTGGAGTAAACGTCTATCATCACTCGGTTGCGGGGGATAATTTAGAGCGGCTGGCGACTTTATTTCAGGCAGCGCAAGACCGGTCTGATGTGATTATTGTAACGGGAGGTTTAGGGCCTACTGAAGATGACTTATCACGGGAGGCTTTCCAAAAAATCAGCGGACTTCCTATTGTAGATGAACCTCATTCCATGGCGAAAATTGAAGAATTTTACCGAATAAAACAAGTCAGGATGACGGAGAATAATCGAAGACAAGCTCGTGTTTTTAAAGATTCTGAAGTACTTGAAAACCATGTCGGTATGGCACCTGGAAATCTCGTGCATTATCAAGGAAAAATGTGGGCTTTTCTGCCAGGCGTACCGCGGGAAATGAAGCAGTTGTTTCAAGATAGTGTCTTACCAGCTATCCAGAAAAAAAACGGGAAACAAGTCATTGAATCCACCGTCCTCCGCTTTATCGGGATTGGTGAATCTGTGCTGGAAGACCGGTTACAGGATTTAATTCAGGCACAGGATAATCCGACTATTGCGCCGCTTGCACAGCAAGATGGAGTGACAGTGCGTCTATCTGCTAAAGCGTCCTCTCCAGAAGCGGCTTGGGAGAAACTTTCTGCAGTCAAACAAAAAATTTTGAACATTATTGGCAGGTATTATTTCGGTTCTGACGATGAAACACTGGAACAAGTCGTCTTGACTTTGCTGCAGCAACATTCATTAACAATCAGTGCAGCTGAAAGTTTAACCGGTGGATTATTCGCAGATAAACTTGTTACGCAGCCAGGGACCTCCGACGTGTTTACAGGTGGTGTGGTTTGTTATAGTAAAACAGTCAAAGAACAAATTTTACAAGTGAAATCAGAGATTACTGAGGAGTACGGAACGGTAAGCAAAGAGTGTGCGGAGGCACTTGCCACAAACGTAAAGCGAGTGATCCCGTCTGATATCGGGATTAGCTTTACCGGGGTTGCAGGGCCGGATAAAGAAGAAGGACGCGAAGTGGGAACAGTATTTATCGGGCTCGACTTAGCGGATCAGCCTGTTCGTGTTGAACACCATCAATTTCATGGAGACAGACAACAAATTCGTTACCGGGCTGTACTAAAAGGGATTGAAATGCTTTTGCGTGATTTAAATCAGTAGAATGCACAGCTTATATGGTTCTTTTACCACTGTTTAAGGCTGGTAAAAAGAACCGCAGTAAAAAAAGTTCAAAAATGTAGAAATAGCATTTTGCATGGTTAAATTCATGTAAAATGCTATTTTGGAGTATAAAATGCCCTTAAAATAGTATTTTTAATACGATAAGCCGTCTAAAATTGAAGAACATGTATTCGCATATTAGTTGTATTAAGCAAAAAAACAATGTATGATAGGTGTAGTTCATTAGAGGAGGTCGACACTGTGAGTGATAAACAGAAAGCTTTAGATGAAGCAATGCGTAAAATTGAAAAACAATTTGGAAAAGGTTCTGTTATGAAGCTGGGGGAAGAAGCAGAACGTAAAATAGAATCTATCCCAAGCGGCTCTTTAACACTGGATGTTGCATTAGGAATAGGCGGGTACCCAAGAGGAAGAGTTGTAGAAATTTATGGCCCGGAGTCCTCGGGTAAAACGACGGTTGCGTTACATGCAATCGCTGAAGCTCAGAAACAAGGCGGGCAGGCAGCTTTTATTGATGCTGAACACGCACTGGATCCAAACTATGCCCGAGCGTTGGGTGTTAATACAGATGAGCTGCTTTTATCTCAGCCTGACACAGGAGAACAAGCATTAGAAATCGCAGAAGCTCTCGTACGAAGTGGTGCTATTGATATGATTGTTGTAGACTCCGTAGCAGCTTTAGTCCCGAGCGCTGAAATTGAAGGAGAGATGGGAGATGCTCATGTTGGGCTGCAAGCTCGTCTCATGTCACAAGCACTTCGTAAATTGTCCGGGGCGATTAATAAATCAAATACGATTGCCATCTTTATTAATCAAATCCGCGAAAAAGTAGGCGTCATGTTCGGCAATCCTGAGACAACGCCAGGAGGAAGAGCATTGAAGTTTTATTCTTCTGTCCGATTGGAAGTTCGTCGTGCAGAAACGTTAAAACAGGGTACCGATATGATAGGAAATAAAACTCGTCTGAAAGTAGTGAAAAATAAGGTGGCGCCTCCATTCAAACAAGCGATGGTTGATATTATGTATGGAGAAGGAATTTCTCAAATGGGAGAAATCTTAGACATTGGTTCTGAACTGGATATTGTCGAAAAGAGCGGCGCCTGGTATTCTTATAATGGAGAAAGGCTAGGACAGGGCAGAGAAAATGCTAAGCAATTTTTAACCCAGAATCCAGAGATGGCTCAGGAAATACACAAAGCGATCCGGCAGTATCATAAACTGGATGAAACACCTGATTCTGAAGAAACAGATGATGATACAGCTGAACCAGCTGAAAAAAAATAGCACAGAACCATATATTGGTAAAACCTTTACAAAATTGTAAAGGTTTTTTTCAAATTACTTTCTATTAATCGCAGATATTGGTACAATTAAAGGTAGTTGCTTTCATTTTTTATGTGTGAAGCGACTGTTGCATGATTAATATGGTATATGCCGACATAAAGAAAAGAACGAATCTAAGGCAATAGGAGGTGAAACACATGAATAATCCTTTTGTCATCTCCATTTTGCTTGTAATTATCCTAATCGTCGGTATTGTTGTTGGTTACTTAATACGCAGATCAATTGCTGAAGCTAAAATATCAAGTGCGGAGAATTTAGCGAAGCAAATTGTAGAAGAAGCACACAGAAACGCTGATTCGGCCAAAAAAGAAGCTGTCATAGAGGCGAAAGAAGAAAGCCAGGTATTTCGTCAAGAGGCTGAAGAAGAGTTGCGGGAACGTCGCGCAGAAATGCAAAGACAAGAAGACCGTTTAATTCAAAAAGAAGAAAACCTGGACAAAAAGAGTGTGACTCTTGATAAACGGGAACTGTTTTTAGAAAAACGTGAACAATCCATCGTAGACAAACAACAACAAATTGAAGAAATGGAAAGCAAAGTGGAAACTTCATTAGCTGAACAACAATCAGAATTGGAACGCGTTTCCGGTTATACGACAGACCAGGCAAAACAAGTTATTTTGGATCGTGTCGAAAATGAACTGAGTCAAGAAACAGCAGTGATGATAAAAGAATCAGAGAACCGTGCGAAAGAGGAAGCAGATAAAAAAGCTAAAAATATTTTATCACTCGCTATCCAGCGTTGCGCAGCAGATCATGTTGCAGAGACGACTGTATCAGTGATTAACTTGCCAAACGATGAAATGAAAGGTCGAATTATCGGGCGGGAAGGCAGAAATATTCGTACGTTAGAAACACTGACAGGAATTGACTTAATTATCGATGATACACCGGAAGCAGTTATCCTTTCTGGCTTTGACCCTGTTCGCCGTGAAATTGCGCGGATTGCACTTGAAAAGCTTGTCCAAGATGGCCGAATTCACCCTGCTCGCATTGAAGAGATGGTGGAAAAATCCAGAAAAGAAGTGGACGAACAAATCCGTGAAACGGGAGAAGAAGCAACATTTGAAATTGGAGTGCATGGCTTACATCCTGATTTAATAAAAATATTAGGTCGGTTAAAATACCGTACAAGTTATGGACAAAACGTTTTAAAACACTCCATGGAAGTAGCTTATTTATCCGGATTATTAGCTGCTGAGCTGGGAGAAGACGTTGTGCTGGCTAGAAGAGCAGGCCTGCTTCATGATATTGGTAAAGCAATTGACCATGAAGTAGAAGGAAGTCATGTTGAAATTGGTAAAGAGCTTGCAACCAAGTATAAAGAAAATGAAGTTGTTTTAAACGCTATTGTATCTCACCATGGAGATGAAGAAGCGACTTCTGTTATTTCTGTACTTGTAGCAGCAGCTGATGCTCTGTCTGCAGCAAGACCAGGAGCACGCAGCGAAACACTAGAGAATTATATCAAACGACTCGAGAAGTTGGAAGAAATATCAGACTCCTTTGAAGGGGTGGATAAATCTTATGCCATTCAGGCTGGAAGAGAAGTACGAATCATGGTACAGCCTGATGAAATTGATGATTCCAAAGCCACCCATATGGCGCGAGAAATTCGCAAACGTATTGAAGGAGAAATGGAATTCCCTGGACATATTAAAATTACTGTTATTAGAGAAACCAGATCAATTGAGTATGCAAAGTAAAGATTGTTTATATTTTGCAAAAAGCGACGTCAAGATGGGCGTCGCTTTTTTCATATGAAGGTATTCTAAAAGCGACATACTGTCAAACTGATTTCATACAGAGCAGAACATCATTTCAAAAACGTCCAGATTATCATAAAGAACCATACAAATTTACAATGCTTAAACGAATAAGCAACAGTTCGTAACAAGAAAGGAAGAATTCTCTCATGAAAATTTTATTTATTGGAGATGTGGTAGGTTCTCCGGGCCGGGATATGATACAAACGTATTTACCTAAACTTAAGGAAAAGTACCGTCCCCAGGTCACCATCGTTAACGGGGAAAACGCAGCGGCTGGAAAAGGAATTACTGAAAAAATATACAAAAGCTTCATGCAAAATGGTGTGCAAACGGTAACGATGGGGAATCATACGTGGAATAAGAAAGAAATAATTGATTTTATTGATGAGGCACCCTACTTAATTAGGCCGGCAAATTTTCCAGCAAATAATCCTGGTAAAGGGATCGTATATTTAAAAATAAATGACCAAGAAGTAGCAGTCATTAACTTACAAGGACGGGTGTTCTTGGATGACCACGATGATCCATTCAGCAAAGCGGACGAGCTTATTGCAGAAGCTCAAAAACGTACGAACTTCATATTTATAGATTTTCATGCGGAGACGACCAGTGAAAAGCAAGCATTTGGCTGGTACGTTGATGGCAGAGTCAGTGCAGTTGTTGGTACACACACGCACACACAAACAGCTGATAATCGTGTTCTGCCTCAGGGAACAGCTTATTTAACAGATGCAGGAATGACAGGCCCTTATGATGCCATTTTAGGAGTAGATCGGGACGCAATTATTAAACGTTTCTTAACGAATATGCCGGTTCGATTTGAAGTAGACAAAAATGGGAACAATCAACTCAACGGCTGTATCATAACCATCGATGAACAGACAGGAAGAGCGACTGCCATAGAGCGGATTATGATAAATGAAGATCATCCTTTTTATGAATAAAAGAACAATCAGGTTGAAGCAGCACCCCCTTCATAGCAGTAAAACAGGCGAAGGCAATTGTCATTTTTCTGTCAATGTTTTGAAGAAGCATTCTCCTATTATGGGTATGTATCAAAGCTATGCATCCGTATTTAAAGAAAGTGTCTTAGCAGGCTGCATAATAAAAGCTCCAAGATTCAAAAAGACAAGCAATAAGGGAGCAGTCAATCATTGTGTAAAACTCGAAAACATTATATACTGGACAAGATAGAAATTTAGAGAAATAATTGGAAAGGAGTTATCGAATGAACGAAGAGCAAAGAAAAGAACAAGACCAAATTAAACAGGTATCGTCCGTGGACAGAAAATCCAGCCAGGACAAACCTTTACATGAGAAAACAGCTGAAGATTTTGCTCACTATTTTCAAACCACTTATGAGCCGCCTAATATTAATAAAGCGAGAAAACGCGGTCGAGACGATATAGAAGTACACTATGATTTCGAAATTCCGGAAGATATGCGTGCTATAGGTCAAGATAAAAAATATTTAATCCGTACGTATGGCTGTCAAATGAACGAACATGATACAGAAGTGATGGCAGGCATACTCACTGAAATGGGATATGAATCAACATCTGATGTGAATGAAGCGGATATCATTTTACTTAATACATGTGCGATTCGTGAAAACGCAGAAAACCGGGTGTTTGGTGAGATTGGCCATTTAAAACCTCTGAAAGTAGAAAATCCCGATTTAATTATCGGCGTCTGCGGCTGTATGTCGCAAGAAGAATCCGTTGTTAATCGGATTTTACAGAAACATCCTCAGGTGGACTTGATATTCGGTACACATAATATTCATCGGCTGCCCAACTTAGTGCAGGAAGCGATGTTTAGTAAAGCACAAGTCATTGAAGTGTGGTCGAAAGAAGGAGACATCATTGAGAACTTGCCAAAAGCAAGAAAAGGCAAAATTAAAGCTTGGGTAAATATTATGTATGGATGCGATAAGTTCTGTACATATTGTATTGTTCCGATGACGAGAGGAAAAGAACGCAGCAGACGTCCAGAAGATATTATTCAAGAGGTCCGCCATCTGGCTGCGCAAGGCTACCAGGAAATCACCTTGCTCGGACAGAATGTGAATGCGTATGGAAAAGACTTTACGGATCTGGATTATCGCTTTGGAGATCTGATGAATGATATGCATAAAATTGATATCCCGCGGGTTCGTTTTACAACATCCCATCCACGTGACTTTGATGATCATTTAATCGAGGTCCTGGCACAAGGCGGTAATTTATTGGACCATATTCATTTACCGGTACAGTCTGGGAGCAGTCATATTTTGCGGAAAATGAACCGTAAGTACACACGGGAAGAATATTTAGAGTTAGTTCGAAAAATTAAAGCAGCAATGCCGAATGCGACATTAACAACAGATATTATTGTCGGTTTCCCGAACGAGACAGATGAACAGTTTGAAGAAACGATGACATTGATGGAAGAAGTTGGTTTTGAAGCAGCATATACCTTTATTTATTCGCCGAGAGATGGCACTCCAGCAGATAAGATGAAAGATGAAGTGCCAATGGAAGTTAAAAAAGAGAGGTTACAACGATTAAATGAATTGGTGAATACTCAATCAAGGTCGTCTATGGAAGAATATACCGGTCAAGTCGTTAAAGTGCTTGTTGAAGGTGAAAGTAAGAAAGATGACCAAGTATTAGCAGGCTATACAGAAAGAAATAAAGTCGTGAATTTCGTTGCCCCTAAATCTTTAATTGGGAAAATTGTCGATGTAAAAATAACAGAGGCGAGAACATGGTCATTAAACGGAGAATTAGTGGAAAAAACAGTTGGAGTGAGTGAATAATGGTGACTTATACACGTGAACAAGTCTTAACAGAAGCGAAGGATTTGGCAGCAAAGTTAGCTGGAACGGAAGAAATTGAGCGATTTAAAGAAGTAGAAGCTAAAATTAACCAAAACGATAAAGTACAGCGTCTCATTTCACGTATTAAATTATTGCAAAAACAAGCGGTGAATTTACAAGCATATGAAAAAACAGAAGCTTTGAAAAAAGTGGAAGATGAAATTGACCGAACACAGGAACAACTGGATGAAATGCCTGTAGTCCAGGAATTTCAGGAAATTCAAGTCGTCGTCAACGATGTGTTGCAATTAGTCTCAGGAACAATTGCACGGGAGGTAACCAACCGCGTGATTGAAGACACAGGTGGTAATCTTCTAGCTGGTGAAACAGGGTCGAAAGCGCAACAAAATGCAACTTCTTCAGCTTGTTGTCAAGAATAAAGCAAAGCCTTAAGTGCAGAAATAACAGCTGTACTTAAGGCTTTTCTATAGGCAGATAGACGATGCAATTCTTTCTTTCTGTGCAAATGCAATGAAGTCGCTTGCAATAAAGCTTTAGAAAATATTAATTTTATCTATGATTTATATCACATTTAGACAGGGCGATACTGTGTTAAAATACAATAGGAAGCGGAAAGGAAGCTAGTATGACTGATTATTTGAATGAAAGAACAACTACAACCAAAGAAATATTTAACGGAAAGATGATTTCACTTCAAGAAAAGGAAGTTATCTTGCCAAATGGGAACACAGCTAATCGAGAAATTGTGAAACATCCAGGAGCTGTGGCGGTGCTTCCAATAACAAAAGAAGGGGACATTATTTTTGTTGAACAGTTTCGAAAGGCTGTTGAGCAAGTATTACTGGAAATTCCCGCTGGAAAGATAGAGTTAAATGAAGCAAAAGAAAAAACAGCAGTTCGCGAGCTGGAGGAAGAAATTGGATACACGACAGAAGATTTGCAATATGTAACTTCTTTTTATACGTCTCCCGGATTTGCCAATGAAATGATTCATCTGTATTATACGAAGGATTTAATAAAATTAAATCAGCGTGCAGATCTGGATGAAGATGAATTTCTTGAGATAAAGAAGCTGTCGTTGCAGGAGGCAGAAAAATATATGCAAGATGTACCAATCAATGATGTTAAAACAATGTATGCTCTTTTGTACTGCAAACTATTCGGGCTTGATGCGTCATGTTAAGCTCTTATTTCGCAGATTTGCATATTCACGTTGGCAGGGATATGTACGGTGGTCCTGTAAAAATAGCTGCTTCTAAACATTTAACTATAACGAATGTTCTCAAAGAAGCAAGTCGGAGAAAAGGGTTAGATTTAGTCGGCGTCATTGATTGCCATGCTCCAAATGTACAAGAAGAAATTGTTCAACTGATTCATCAGGGAAAGGCGAAAGAATTACCTGAGGGCGGCATTCAATTTGAACATGTAACGTTATTATTGGGTAGTGAAATTGAAATTTATGATGAGCATTGTCAAGGCCCATTGCATGTATTATGCTATTTTAAGTCCTTAAATAACATGAAAGATTTCACCAATTGGCTTCGTGACAAAATGAAGAACATTTCACTGAGCTCACAACGATATTATGGAACTGCCTCGGCATTACAGCATAAAGTAAAAGAACTCGAAGGTTTATTTATCCCCGCTCATATATTCACCCCATTTAAAAGCAGTTATGGAAAAGGCGTGAAAACGTCCATGAGCGAAGTCTTTGATATGGATTTAATCGATGCTGTGGAACTTGGCTTGAGTGCGGACAACAAAATGGCGGACAACATAAGAGAATTGCATTCATATCCGTATGTCACAAATTCGGATAGTCATTCACTTGCGAAAATTGCCAGAGAATACCAAAAAATCACTTTAGCCTCTCCTTCGTTCACTGAATTGAAAAAAGCATTACGAAACGAACATGGACGACGTATTGAGGAAAATTACGGGATGAGTCCTAAACTTGGAAAGTATTATACAACGGTCTGTCAAAAGTGTTTGAAAGCTGTTTCTTATGAAACAAAAATATGTCCGCACTGTCATTCGAAAAAAATTGTCACAGGCGTTTATGATCGTATCCAAGCATTAAAAGACGCAACAGCGGCACCAAATAATAGACCCGAATACTTCTGCCAAGTTCCATTGGAATATTTGCCGGGTATTGGTAAGAAAACCTTTGATAAACTCATCGCATCTCTCGGAACTGAAATGGCTATTTTACATTACAGTTCTAAAGAAGCTTTAGAAGAAGTGCTTCCTGCTAAATTAGTTGATATTATTCTAGCTATGCGAAACGGTGATATCCAAGTCCAGGCTGGAGGCGGTGGGAACTACGGCCGGCTTCTTATTTCAGATGAATCCATCGATATTTAATCTGTATACACAAGAGAGCAGCTGGTTCTTTAACTTTGATAAGCTATTCTCAATTAAATAATATTTTTCTTTACTATTACATATTTTTCATTGTTATTGAGAATGCAGTTGGCAATAGATGAACACAGTTTTATCAAGCGTTAAAGGTGAAGTGTTAGACTTATTATTTTAAATTTATTTCAATTTATAGTAAAATACTTTATATAGATTATAATAGTTATAAAATGAGAAGAATAATACATGAGAATATATTTTGGTGTATGTTTGTCATACAGTGGAAAGATGGAGGGTCATTCCTTGAAGCAGCGAATTGAGCGTATAAAAAAACAATTACATGGGCAGGGGTATAAATTAACTCCTCAGCGCGAAGCTACCTTGACAGTGCTTTTAGAAAGAGAATCAGACCATTTGAGTGCAGAAGAAATCTTTCTGCTCGTGAAAGATAAAGCGCCTGATATTGGGTTAGCAACTGTATATCGGACTTTGGAGCTGCTATCTGAATTATCTGTGTTAGATAAGATAAATTTTGGAGATGGTGTGTCCCGGTATGATTTGAGAAAAGAAGGCGTGGATCACTTTCATCATCACCTCGTTTGCATGGAATGCGGGCAAGTTGAAGAAGTGATGGAAGATTTATTAAATGATGTGGAAAAAATCATTGAAGAGGATTGGCAATTTAAAGTGAAAGACCATCGCCTTACTTTTCATGGTGTTTGCAAACAATGTCAGGAAGCAGCAGCAAAAGTAAAAGTAAATGAATGAACAAATTGAGCCTTCCATTAGCGTATGGAGGCTTTTATTTTAGAATTCATACTCATTTTGGCAAATTAAAAAAGAGATTGATTGTTTTGTTTTTTTGATCAGACTGCATCATAATGAGTTATGAAAAATAAAGGGATTGATTCTTATTGTATTGTTCTTAATGCAGCCAACGCATTTATCATGTAAAATAAGGTGAAAGATATTCATCGAAAAAATAGCAATAGTATCTGTAAAAAGGAGAATCTGTATGTTACAACATGCATTAGATGATTTCTTTCATTATATTCAAATTGAGCGAGGGTTGACACAAAATACAATTGTCTCGTATGAAAGAGATTTAACTAAATATGTACACTTCCTCAAAGAAAAGCAAGGAATAACGGAATGGAGTCAGATTGAGCGTACAACAATCATTGCTTTTTTATATACGTTAAAAGACAGTGGGAAATCGCAAGCTACTATGGCGCGTATGATATCGTCTGTTCGGGCCTTTCATCAATTTTTAATTCGGGAGCAATATGCTGCGAAAGACCCGAGTTTACATATTGAGACACCTAAAAAAGAACGGCTGCTTCCGGATATACTTTCTATGGAAGAGATTGACGTGCTTTTGGATATTCAGACAGATACTCCTTTAAATGAACGTAATAAAGCTATGCTGGAACTGATGTATGCAACCGGGCTTCGCGTATCGGAACTGACTAATTTACAAACGTCTGATTTGCATTTGTCTATGGGTTTTGTTCGTTGTTTCGGAAAAGGAAATAAAGAAAGAATTATTCCATTAGGAGAATATGCCAGTAATTCACTGGAAATCTATTTGGAAAATGGCCGCAAACATTTAGTGAAGAAAAATCCGGAAGAAAAATCCCTGTTCGTTAACCACCATGGGCGTGCCTTATCCCGACAAGGGTTTTGGAAAATTATCAAACAACTCGCAGTGGATAAAGGATTGTTAAAAACGATCACTCCACATATGCTGCGCCACTCTTTTGCGACTCATTTATTAGAAAACGGGGCGGACCTCCGGGCTGTACAGGAAATGCTCGGCCATGCAGACATATCAACAACGCAAATTTATACGCATATTACAAAAACAAGATTAAGGGATATGTACGAGCAGTTTCACCCGAGAGCATAATCCATTTAAATAAACGAATGGAAATGAAAGCCTTTAAAAGCTTGGTTAGTCAGTGTCGCATACTGCAAATATAGAGGAGCAAAAGAGGTTGATTGAACAATCGCAACACTTTTATCATAAACAACGTTTAAGTCAAATCACCAGTCGTGGATTCAAGCCCGTAAAGAAGCGTTAACCACTACTTGATTTATAACCAAAAGAGAAAAACTTGTTGGGATGGATACGAGGCAGTCCATGTTGCTGAAAGTTTTTTGTTAAGCAAATATAGAAATCACCAATCGTTCCAATCTGGTGGAATACACGATAACAGTTCAATTGTCAAATCAAGAAACGCATTCTTTTTTTAATCTGGCCCAACCAAGAACAAATGAAATAGAAACAGAGTAAATAACTAACTCTTTCGTTTTACATCACAATATGGTACATTATTTTTATCTTTATAACGAGTATAAGAGTATGGAGGATATACATGAAGCTGGAAAATCATCCGTTTGAAGCAAATGAAAAAGGACATTTACTAATAGGCGGTTTAGATGCGACAGATTTGGTCAATGAGTACGGGACTCCGGTATACGTTTATGACGTAGCAGTGATTCGGGATAAATGCCGTTCATATGTGGATGCTTTTGCTGAATTAGGAGTGAAGTCTCAAGTCAATTATGCAAGTAAAGCTTTTTCTTCGATTGCCATCTTACAGTTAATGGAAGAAGAAGGGTTAAGTATTGATGTTGTTTCAGCGGGAGAGTTATACACTGCCATAAAAGCAGAATTCCCCTCCGAACGTATTCACTTTCATGGAAATAACAAGAGCGAAGAGGAGCTGCAATTAGCCATTGACTATAATATTGGCTGCATCGTCGTTGATAATTTTCATGAGATTCACTTACTGGAAAATTTATTAAGAGAACAACATAAAACAATGGATGTTCTTATTCGGGTGACGCCGGGAATAGAATCTGAAACACATGAATATATTATGACGGGAAATGAAGATTCAAAATTTGGCTTTAATATTCAAAATGGGCAGGCAGACGATGCAATGAGACAGTTGCATCAACATCCATTGCTGAAATTAAAAGGCATCCATAGTCATATTGGCTCGCAAATTTTTAATACGGAAAGTTTTACGCTTTCGATTGAAATGGTCTATGAATCGATTGACAAATGGCATCAGGAATACGGATTCATCCCGGAGGTTTTGAACGTCGGGGGCGGATTTGGCATTCGGTACACCGAAGAAGATACGCCAATCGCAAACCATGAGTATGTCGAGGAAATCGTTCGAAAAATCAGGGAGAAATCTCAGGATTTGCAATTGGACATGCCGGAAATATGGATTGAACCTGGTCGATCTATAGTCGGTGAAGCCGGAGTCACTCTATATCAAGCAGGTTCTGCAAAAGATATTGCAGGCGTACGAAAGTATATTGCAGTCGATGGGGGCATGGCAGATAATATTCGCCCCGCTCTTTACCAAGCGAAATATGATGCGGTTATTGCGAATAAAGTAAACGACCAAAAAAAGGAAGTTGTTTCCATTGCCGGGAAATGTTGCGAATCAGGGGATATGCTTATTTGGGATATTCCTCTTCCGAAAATAGACCCTGGGGATATAGTAGCTATGTTTTCTACAGGTGCTTATGGTTATTCCATGGCGAGTAATTATAATCGTCTGCCAAAACCGGGAGTCGTTTTTGTCGAAAATGGTCAATCGCAGTTGGTTATTCAGGGAGAAAAATTGGAAGATATTGTCCGTTTAGATAAGCCATATCGTACTGTTACAAAGTTATGATTGGAAGTATAGAACGAGATGCTGTAAAATCGTGAAAGGAAATTATAACAAAACACCATATATAAGGGAGTTGGAAATAAATGAGCACAGGATATATTAAAATGACAACAGGTGAAACAATCGAGTTTGAATTATATGAAGAAGCGGCACCAAACACTGCAGCAAACTTTGAAAAATTAGCAAATGAAAACTTTTACGATGGGTTAACTTTTCATCGTGTTATTCCAGGATTTGTCAGTCAAGGCGGTTGTCCGAATGGGAATGGAACAGGTAATGCAGGTTACACGATTAATTGTGAAACAGAAGGCAACCCTCATCAACACCAAGAAGGCTCGTTATCGATGGCGCATGCCGGAAAAGATACAGGAAGTTGTCAATTCTTTATCGTTCATGAACCACAGCCGCATTTAGATGGTGTCCACACTGTTTTCGGCCAAGTTACTTCTGGAGTAGAGATTGCAAAGGCAATGCAGAACGGGGATAAAATAGAAGAAATTGTCGTTCATAACGCTTAAGAGGCAATGTGGATAATAGGAATCGAGATCGCTTTATTTTTTCTGTTGACTCCGTTTTGTACAGCATTTCATGAAGCAGGGCACGCCCTTGCTGCAAAATGGAAGCAGGCTGATTATGTAGAAATAACGATAGGACGAGGTCCGCCATTTTGGTATACATCTTGGCGCGGCATCCAAATCATATTACGAAAATGGATATTTTTAAGTGGTTATATTGCTTCAAGTAAGCAGAAGCCTTATTCTGCAAAGGAAAAAAGCTTCATTGCTATAGGCGGACCAGTATTTAGCCTTTTATTAGCCGCTTTCTTTGGCTATATAAACCTGTTTGTTCCTATTCGTTATCTATTTTACATGCTTTGTCTATTTAATATATGGATTGGAGTTATTAATCTGATTCCTTTTAAAATTGGACAAAAAGAGTCTGACGGGTATACTATATATAAACAGCTATCTAACTTGAAAAGCTAAAACTTTGCTGCCCGTAATGTTTGTTAAAAGTGTAATTAAAATATAATGAACAAAGTAAAGTTGCTTACGTTCAATTGAATGAGGAGTTTGTATGTTAATTCGTTATAAGAAAAACCAAGAGAAAATCGCAATGGGCTTGTTATCCTTTATGCCAATTGAAAAAGATATTAAATCATTACTGCAAACGATTAAAGAGTATGAAGATAATGATAATTGGCATCTTTATTTATGGAAAGAAGCAGATGGAATTGTCGGTGCGATTGGTTTGAAAATTGAAAATGAATTAAATGTTGTCATTCAGCATATTTCTGTAAATCCATCTTATCGTAAATTAGGAATTGGTAAAAAGATGGTCGATGCTATTGTACAACAATACGGAGAAAAATATGATGTATGTCCAGATGAATATACCAAAGCGTTTTTTCAGGACTGTATTGAACGAAAAGCTGAAGATACAGACGGAGAAGAATAAAAGCCAGCCATCTAGACGGCTGGCTTTGTTTGTTGACAGTTTTGCTGCAGACAGACTGCAGGAAACATAAATAAAGGAGGGGAGAACCATGAGTGAACGATATAAAGTGATTTTAGATACGTTCGAGGGCCCCCTTGATTTATTATTGCATTTGATCCAACAGTTAGAAATTGATATATATGACATTCCTGTAGCAGAAATCACTAACCAATATATGAACTATATCCATACGATGCAAGAGCTTGATTTAAATGTCGCAAGTGAATATCTTGTGATGGCAGCTGCTCTCTTGGAAATGAAAAGCACGATGCTGTTACCGAAAAAAGAAATGGAAGAAGAAGATTATTACGAAGAAGATCCGCGAGATGAACTGGTGAATCAATTGGTGGAATATAAAAAATACAAAGAGGCTGCTAATCAGCTAGAAGAGTTAGAGCTAGAAGGAAATCAAATTTATACAAGAGCAAGCATGACCCTCGAGTCTCCACAGAAAAAAGAAGTGGAACGCGGGCCTTTGTCTGTGTATGATATGATACAAGCTTATCAGAACATTTTGAAGCGACAATCTTTTTATCAGCCTTTAGAGACTAAAATACAAGAAAAAGCAGTCTCAATAGAAGAACGGATGGAAGAAATACAATTGTACTTAAAAACAGAGACGCAGCCAGTAAAATTCCAACAACTCTTGACATCTTCCACTCGGCCGATGATAGTCGCTACTTTTTTAGCTGTTTTACAAATGTTAAAAGTAAAAAATATCCACTGTGAGCAAGATGCTCAATTTGGTGATATTTTAGTAAGTTGGATAGGTGAGGCATATGACTGCAGAACTTAAAGGAGCTCTGGAAGGTTTATTATTTGTCAGCGGAGATGAAGGAATTAGCCTAAAGCAATTGAGTCGTGTGTTAAACATTTCAGAAGAGACAAGCATACATCTGCTCCACGAGCTAATATTTGATTATGAAAATATTCAACGCGGGATGATGATTATGGAGTCAAATGGTATATATCATTTGACGACCAAACCAGAACATAATACGTATTATAAAAAATTAATGGAAGAACCCCACTCTTCCAGACTGTCCCAAGCAAGTTTGGAGACATTGGCTATTATATGTTACAAACAGCCTGTAACGAAAGTGGAAATCGAAGAAGTTCGGGGAGTCAACAGTGATTATGCAACGCAGTCTCTCCTGCAAAGAGGTTTGATTGAACATAAAGGAAGAAAAGAAACCATTGGTCGTCCTATTTTGTATGGGACAACAAAAGGTTTCCTTACTTATTTTGGTTTGACTTCGTTACAAGACTTACCAGTGCTCCCCGATGAAACAACAGAAGTTTTGACTGAAAAAGAAATGGATTTGTTTTTTGGTGAATAATCAAGGACCACATTAGCTTCCTGCATAAGTGCAACTAAGGCATTCGCCGTAAAATATTGGCGAATGCCAAGTTTTCTTGAACGCTGTTGCCAGGCGGTGATGCATTAGGACAGGGGCGAATCAGAAAAGTATTTATGGAAGTGAAAAAGGAATAAATCTAAGAGGAATAAAGCGTTAATGGTTGGAGCATTAACGCTTTAATTTATGGTTTTCACTGTGCTATGATGAAGAAAGTTCAGTAGGCTAAAGATATATAATTATACAGGAAGCAGGAATAAAAATGGATGCAAAACAAGAGCGTTTACAAAAAGTAATCGCACAAAGCGGTGTGACTTCCCGGAGAAAAGCTGAGGAATATATTACAGCAGGCAGAGTGAAGGTGAATCAGGAAGTCATTACAACACTTGGCACGAAAGTATCACCGACTGATGAGGTAGCAGTCGATGATGTACCGATTAATAAAGAAAAAAAAGTGTATTATATTCTAAATAAACCTCGCGGCTACATTTCATCCGTAGAAGATGATAAAAATAGAAAGACAGTGCTGGATTTGATGGAAGAAGTGCCAGAGCGTGTGTTTCCAGTTGGAAGATTGGATTTCAACAGTTCTGGCTTAATTGTCATGACAAATGATGGAAATTTTGCAAACAAACTCATGCATCCCAAGTATGAAATTAAAAAAGTGTATGTTGCAAAAATAGAAGGAATACCGACAAACGATCAATTGGCCCACTTGCAGAAGGGTATTAAAGATGATGGTGAATTGTTAAAAGCTATTGATTATCATGTGCAGTCGAAAGATAAACGTAAAAATAATGCTATTATAGAGCTTACTTTACATGAAGGAAAAAACCGCCATGTCAGACGAATGATGGAAGGAATAGGATTTCCAGTTCAAAAATTAAGCCGTAAACAATATGGTGTATTAAACCTGGATGGGCTGGCTTCCGGGAAGTACCGTGAATTAACACATCAAGAGAAACATCAATTATTAACGACTGCTCACAAAAATGTTAAACATTAGACAAAAATTTATTGTTTAAAAGTGTTATACTATCTTTGGGAGTGATTGTTGTGAGAGTAGACGAAGCAAAGCATAAAAAAAGAAATAAAAAAAAGAAAAGGTATATATTCAGATTTTCAATTTTAGTCGTATTAGTTGGAGCCATCACGTATGCTTTAATCCAAAATTATAATAAAGATAAAGATATTCATGAGGAAGGGGACCAGGCACCAAATTTTGAACTGACGCAAGTTAGTGAAAATCATGATGATGCAGGGGAACCGCTGCGATTAAGTGATCTGGAAGGAAAAGGAGTTATGCTCAATTTCTGGGCAACGTATTGCGAGCCATGTGAGCGTGAAATGCCTTATATGGAAGACTTATATCCGGAATATGAAGATGACATCGAAATTGTCGCCGTAAGTTTAGACACGAGTGAGCTCGTCATTAATCGCTTCATTAACAAATATGACTTAACTTTTCCGGTTGTACATGATACCAATAGTGAAGTGATGGATTTATATAATATTAGCCCGCTCCCAAGTACCATTTTCATAGATGCAGATGGAAAAATTGTAGATAAAGTGAATGGAGAATTATCTTTAGATACATTAGAAGAGCATTTTAAAGAAATTCAGCCAAAATAGACAGAAGTATTGTGAGGGATATGGATGGGCGTCAATCATGTCAAATGTGAATGTGGCCATATAAACCCGGAAGGAACGGTTTTATGTGAAGCTTGCGGGAAACCAATCGAAAAAAACCAGCATATAGATGGAAACGAAGGTAAGAAACTGTTAAATATGCGCTACGATGGAGCTTCAAGAAGATCGCAAACTTATAATCAATCCATTGTAGATAAGATATGGAATTTTTTCTCTTCCGTGAGAAACGGCGTTATTTTAATTGTAATCGCATTGTTAGCATCAGGCATAGGTACAATTTTTCCTCAGGAAATGTACATTCCGGAGGAAGCAGCAGATCGAAATCCTGCAGTCTTTTATGAAGATTGGTACGGCATATTCGGGAAAATTTATTATCAATTAGGATTACATAATTTGTACAGTTCCTGGTGGTATATGCTCTTGATTGCATTAATCGGGGTTTCGTTAGTTATTTGCAGTATTGATCGATTTGTTCCATTGCGCAGAGCACTTAAGATGCAAAAACCGAAACGGCACTACACTTTTCTTAGCAGACAGCGTTTGTTCAGTAATTCAGGAGATGTATCTGAAGAAGACAAAAAGAAAGTGGTGGAGCGTTTAAAGAAAAAACGTTATAAAATTACGGATGAAAACGGCTATATTTTAGCAGAAAAAAATAGATTCTCCAGATGGGGCCCCTATGTTAATCATATCGGTTTAATTATAGTATTGCTTGCCGCCCTTGTTCGCATGTCACCAATTATGTTTTTGGATGATTACGTTTGGGTGCGAGAAGGCGAAGAAAAAGTCATACCGAGTACAGATGGAGAGTACTTTATAGAGAATAAAAAATTCACTTTGGAAACGTACGACGCGGAAGATGAAGAAAACGAGAAATTTAAAGATGCTATTGAAGAACAGGGCATGATTGAAAAGAATTACCAGACCGATGCAGTGATTTATAAAGCAAAAGACAAAGAAGTCGTTGGCGAAGAAGAAGAATTAGAGAAAGTTAAAGAAGGATCGTTACAGATGAATAAGCCGATGAAATTCGGCGGATATACGTTATATCAATCCGGTTATCAGGAAAATGAATTCTCTGATATGACGTTCGGCATTTATGAAACCGATGATGAAGATGGAGATTCATTGGGAGAAGTGACGATTGACACTTTAGAGCCGGATACAACTTACGAAACAGACAGCGGTTTTGAAGTTGAAGTTGTGCAATATTATCCGGAGTATGAAATGAAAGATGGAGAGCCGAGATCTGTCTCTAAATTCCCTAGAAACCCAGCGTTTGTATTAGAAGTGACCCCGCCAGATTCAGATGAAGAAGAATTAAGTTTTGTTGGAATCGGGAAAAACATTGACGCCACAGGCGAAAATGATTATAAGATGAAAATTAAAGATTATAATCAGCGTTTTGTGAGTGGCATTACAGTAAGGAAAGATTATACAATTCCGTTCTTTATAATTGGTGCAGCTATATTTTTAATTGGCGTTATGCAAGGAATGTACTGGTACCACCGTCGTATTTGGATTAACCCGGATAAAAAGGGAATGCTTTTAGCAGCACATACGAATAAGAATTGGTTTGGTATTAAAAAAGATATTGAATATGCTATTGAAGGTACTTCATTTGAAATGGTTACAGATCAGGAAGAAGAAAAAGAAATGGAAGACGATAACCGGGAGGTTTAATCATTTATGGGCAGTTTAATTGAAGTAAGCAGAACAGCATTATACATTGCTTTTATTTTATATTTAGTGGCTACCTTATTTTTTGGTGCTACTATTAAAGATAAGCGAACAGCTGACATGAGCAAAAAGGGCATTTCAGGAACCATTGGTATTTCAGTAACTATTCTTGGTTTTCTGTCCCAGCTCGTCTATTTTATAACAAGATGGATAGCAAGCGGTCACGCGCCGGTTAGTAATATGTTTGAATTCGTGACATTTCTGGGAATGAGTTTAGTATTAGGGTTCATTATCCTTTACTTTATTTATCGGCTTGGTGTGCTGGGCTTGTTTGCACTTCCAATCTCGATGCTAATTATCGCGTATGCAAGCATGTTCCCAACGGATATTTCACCGCTTGTTCCATCCTTGCAAAGTAATTGGCTGTATATCCATGTTACAACGGTATCTTTATCACAAGGTATTTTAGCTATCAGTTTTGTGGCAGGATTAATTTACTTGGTTCGTCAAGTGGATCAAACCGTACGGAATAAGAAAAACGTCTGGTTGGAGATTGTCATGTACTTACTCATTGTCAGTCTCGGGTTTGTAATTGTATCCAGTTATTTCGCAGCTACCGATTATCAAGCGACATTTGAAGTTCCAGCTGGAGAAGAGGTTGCAGAAGTAAGTTTCGCCATGCCTGCTATTACAGGACCGAAAGGCGGAACGATGGTTTCGGAAGGGAAAATGACTCCTTTATTTGATACACCGGACTGGTTCCAGGGTGATGGTGCTCCGAAAAAGTTTAATACACTTATTTGGTCTTTCCTGATTGGAACAATTATCTATGGTATTATCCGGCTGATTTTACGGAAGCGGATTGCCGCAAAAATCCAACCGTTGCTTCATCGAGTCAGTCCTAATTTAGTAGACGAAGTCATGTATCGTTCTGTCACCATTGGCTTTCCATTATTTACGCTTGGCGGTCTAATCTTTGCCTCTATATGGGCTCAAATAGCCTGGGACCGTTTTTGGGGCTGGGATCCAAAAGAAGTATGGGCGCTTGTCACTTGGTTTTTCTATGCTGCCTTCCTGCACTTAAGATTATCACGAGGATGGCACGGAGAGAAATCCGCCTGGCTCGCAGTGATTGGGTTTGCCATCATCATGTTTAATATCATCGTGGTAAATTTAGTACTTGCAGGCTTGCATTCCTACGCGTAATATAGGAGTAGAAATAAAATTCTAAAAAGTGTCAGTAAAGACAAGGAGGATACTTCTGTGGAAACAAACCCTAGAGTATTAGTTGTCGATGATGAAGAAAGAATTAGACGATTAATTCGCATGTATTTGGAACGTGATAGTTTTGAAGTAGAAGAAGCGGAAGCCGGCCAGGAGGCTTTGGACAAGGCTCTTAAAAATGATTATGATGTCATTCTGCTGGATATTATGATGCCTGAAATGGATGGTATTGAAGTATGTGAAGCTTTGCGGAAAGAGAAAATGACTCCAGTCATCATGCTTACGGCGAAAGGTGAAGAATCAAATCGAGTGCAAGGATTTGAAGCAGGGGCTGATGACTATATTGTGAAGCCATTCAGTCCAAGAGAAGTTGTATTACGTGTTAAAGCGGTTTTGAGAAGAACAGGCGCTCAAGGAGCTTCCGCCGCAAGTGCTCAAACGAATAATTTAATTGTATTTCCTAATTTGACGATTGACCTTGATGCTTATCGAGTAACGACGAACGAGAAAGAAGTTACCTTAACACCGAAAGAATATGAATTACTTGTCTTTTTAGCAGAGTCCCCTGATAAAGTTTATAAAAGAGAAGACTTGTTAAAAGAAGTATGGGAATATGAATTTTTTGGTGATCTAAGAACCGTAGATACACATGTGAAACGGTTGCGGGAAAAATTAAACAACGTCTCAGAAGAAGCAGCTAAAATGATTGTCACCGTTTGGGGCGTTGGTTATAAATTAGAAGTTGAGGACTCTTGATGTTTTGGAGAAGTGTCGTAGGGAAGCTAGCAATAACTATTTTATTGCTAGTTTCTTTTGTATTATTTATCCTATCCATTTTGTTACTTGAGTTTTTCGAAAACTTTCATGTCCAAGAAGCAGAAAAGGTGATGCTGCAAACTGCTTCTAAAGTCACTCTATTAGTAGAAGAACATGATGAAAAATCTTTAATTATGGAAATGGTTGATCGAGTTAAAAATCCGACGAGCCGTGTGATGATTTATTTTGACGAAGAAGATAAATGGGTCTCTGATACCAACAATCCTTTATTGCAGGATATGAACGATTTAGATCCTGATAATAATGAAGCCCTTCAAACTGTACTGACCGGGGAAGAATCGTACAATGATGTCTTGACCCTGGATGATAAAGATAAAACTGAAATTATGGTCATCGGAGAGCCGCTTCCTACACAAGATGGTGCTATTTTTGTATATGAGTCGCTTGATGTCATTAATCAAACGAAAGCAGAGACGACGAAAATTATTTTCGTTGCTGCAGCGATTGCTATTTTACTGACGACAATTTTTGCTTTTTTCTTATCTACAAGAATTAGTGCTCCATTAATTCAAATGAGAAAAGCTTCGATGGGATTAGCCAGGGGAGAATTCGATACAAAATTACCTGTTTTAACGAATGATGAAATAGGGGACTTAGCCATTGCTTTCAATCATATGGGAGAAGAACTCCATTTTCATATTAATGCATTACGACAAGAAAAAGAACAGCTTTCCAGTATTGTTAACTCCATGGCAGATGGGGTCATAACAGTTACTCGTAGTGGAGAGATTATCGTAAGCAACCCACCTGCTGAAGAGTTTATTCAAAGTATTTTATTTGAGAATAACCAAGATCAAGTGAACCATCTTGAACAATTGCCGGAAGCCTTGGAGGAAGTGTTGCAAAAAGTCATTGCAGAAGAAAAAGATGTCTTGCAAGAGTTGGATATTCAAGGACGAAATTGGGTGATGATTATGACTCCTCTGTATGACCAGGCTTATATTCGCGGAGCAGTAGCTGTTATCCGGGATATGACAGAAGAAAGACAGTTGGACAAACTGCGGAAGGATTTTATTTCGAATGTGTCTCATGAGCTGCGTACTCCGATTTCATTATTACAAGGGTACAGCGAAGCCATTGTCGATGATGTAGCTGAATCAGCAGCCGAAAAAAACGAATTGGCACAGATTATTTATGATGAATCCTTACGTATGAACCGGCTCGTTAATGAATTATTAGATATAAGCCGTATGGAAGCAGGGCATCTGCAATTAAATCTTGAAGAATTAGAGGCAAAACCTTTTGTTTCTAAAATATTAAAGAAATTTCAAAAACTAGCAGATGAAGAACATATTTATTTAAAATTGACCTGTGAAATTGAACAAGAATTGATATGTGTTGATGGAGATCGTATGGAACAAGTCTTCACTAATTTAATTGATAATGCCATCTCTCATACGAGAGAGCATGGTACTGTCCATGTAGTGGTCAGAAGTACACATAATCAATTTTCAGCAGAAATTGAAGATTCTGGATCCGGCATTCCGGAAGAAGATTTATCATTTATTTTTGAACGGTTTTATAAAGCAGATAAATCTCGAAAAAGAGATAGTAAGAAAAAAGGTACAGGGCTCGGTTTATCTATCGTAAAAAACATTGTAGAGGCCCACGATGGAACAGTTTCCGTGAAAAGTAAGGAAGGTCTTGGAACTACATTTATTTTTAAAATTCCCCAATAAATTTAAAATGGCGAGTAATAGAAGAGGTGCAAATGGATGAAACAGGTTTGGATGAAAATAGGTACCATGTTTATAGTGGCAGGACTTTTATTTGGGTGTGCAAATAATAATGAAACGGACAATTCAGAGAGAGATAACACAGAAGAAGCAAGTGAAGTTCCCATTTCTATCACCATATCAGAAGATGAAGGAGATGAAGTGATCTCGGAAGAGGATGTGGATGTAGAAGAAGGCGATATTTTAATGGATGTCATGGAAGACCATTATGATATTGAAGAAGAAGACGGGTTTATTCATTCTATTGAAGGAGTCGCCCCTGAAGAAGAGGAAGAGAGAGCGTGGATGTATTCTGTTAATGATGAAATGGCTGAAGTAGGAGCCGCAGAATATGAAGTAGAAGCGGATGACGATATTGTGTTTGATTTGCAAAGCTATGAATAATACAGCACGGAAAAGAATTCACTAACATTGTTTAGTGGGTTCTTTTTCATGAGCAAAAAAAATGGTATAATAGAGTAACTAATGATGCGGACAGGAGACTAGATTATTGCTTTATCAAACGGTGTTATTACATATGCAAAATGCGTTAGCTCATGACCGTTCTGTTTCAGGTGCTTATTATGTTCTAACTGGGAAGCAATCGATTCAAACTATCCAAGATGCTAAATTGTTCCGCCTTGAACCGTATTATGGGATTTATCGTTCCTTAAAAAAACAAACCTATATGAAACAAGTCAAAAAACTGGAAGATACCGGACTCCTTCAAGCCAAAACAACAGATAACCATTTTGAATTGACCGATGAAGGGCGGGGATTTCTGCGCGACCACGGGAAATTATTGCAGGATTATTTTTTTCAAGGGATACATTATCATACTTTTGATCGTATTTTTTACAAGCGTTTATCACTCTTCGTTCAGGTTTGGACAAATGCACAGCAAAATAATCCGACGTATATTCCTGTAGTAGACGACCCTTCTATCACTAACTGGGTTAAACAAAAGTACCGGCAATTAAAGCAGCCTGCTTCTGTTTACCTGTCCAAACTATATGAGGAATTCAATTTTGTATTCGAGTCTCTTCAAGTAAATGAAGCGCTGCATATATGGGTCCGTCAATTAACAGGCTATAAACGAATAGGCTTAACGGAGCAACAGCTGGCCGTGGAATATAAAAAATCGGCTGCAGATATTCATTTACTTACAACGAGTATCAACCATATGTTATTGAATCAAATCAATGCAGACACCAGTAAATTGCCGTTGCTTTCTTTGATCGCTGCACAGGAGGGTACTGCGTCGCGCTTAACCAAGTCTGCACAAAAAACTGCTCAATTGCTTCCTTCACACTCACTGGAAGAAATAGCACAAGAACGCTGTCTCAAATTGAACACGATTTATGACCATATAGTCGAAATATCTTTATACGAAGCACAGTTCCCGCTTGAACGATTTGTTCCACCGCCTGTCCAAATTCAAATTGAAGAAGCGATGAAGCAAGCTGGTTCCTGGAAACTGAAAGATATTAAAGCATTATTGCCTGAACAAATACGATACTTTGATATTCGACTCGTGCTGACACACGTTCAATCACATATCGATAAAGGAGTAACTCAAAGTGGCTGAAAAACTGGAAACTTATTTACAAACCTATTTTGGCTACCAAGCATTTCAACAAGGACAACGGGAAATTATCTCGGATGTTTTAAAAGGACATGATGTTTTAGGGGTTCTCCCTACCGGTTCAGGTAAATCTTTATGCTATCAACTGCCGGCGAAAGTATTGCCTGGTGTAACTATTGTGGTTTCACCGCTCATTTCTTTAATGATAGATCAGGTGAAACAACTGAAAGCTTATTATTATAAAGAAGCAGAAGCCTTGCATAGTTTCCAGTCCTGGAAGGAGAAGCAACAAATTTTACAACAGCTTCATACGTATAAACTGCTTTTTATATCTCCGGAGTTATTGCAAAACACTGAAGTGCAACAAAAAATGAAACAAGTTTCTCTTTCTTTATTTGTTATTGATGAAGCACATTGCATTTCGCAATGGGGGCACGATTTTCGACCTGATTACTTACGCTTGCAAAGCATCATAAAAATGTTTGAAGAAACACCTGTACTGGCGCTAACCGCTACAGCATCTCCAGCTGTTCAAAAAGACATAAAAAGAACTCTTAAGCGAGCACCGATGAAAAAACATACATACTCGATTGAACGTGAAAATATTTCTCTTGTTGTCGAACATATAACGGCAGGAGAATTCGAAAAGAAAAAAAGATTAATAAGTTATATTGAAAAATGCCCTGCACCCACTATTATTTACTTTTCCAGCCGAAAAAAAGCAGAAGAGATTGCATTGTATTTGCATCAGGCATTGCCTGGCAGACATATTGCTTATTACCATGCAGGGATGCAGCAGGAAGAACGCATGCAAATCCAGCAACAATTTTTGCATGATCAATTAGATATCATTTGCAGTACAAGCGCATTTGGCATGGGAATTAACAAATCAAATATTCGCTTAGTCGTTCATTACCATATACCAACGCAATTAGAATCTTTTGTTCAAGAAATTGGCCGGGCAGGACGAGACGGGAAACCAAGCGTAAGTGTAGTACTATACCGGAAAGAAGAAAAGCAAATTCCACTGGCTATTATTCAAAATGAACTCCCAAATGGAGAAGTAACGAACATCGTTTGCCGGTATCTTCAAGACTTAGCCTTACAGGGCAAAACAGTTCCTTCTTATTCTCAAGAGCTCGAACAACGCTTGCAAGTAGATGAAGTGAAGTGGCGTTTTTTATTGTATCAACTGGAATATCGGGGAATTCTCAAGGAGAGTGTCATTGAAACAGTGCCGGAAAAATGGGAAGCAGCTATTTCAGAAATAACTGCGTTTTGCAGAAATCGTTATTTGAATAAACGAAAAGAACTTTGGAAACTGGTAAGCTGGATGGAGGGAACAGCTTGTTTACGAGTCGGTTTATACCGTCATTTCCAGGAAAATGTACAAAGGGAACAGGAAAACTGTTGCAGTAATTGCGGTTTTACTATGAACCGTCTGGTAGAAATGAAAGAATGGGAAACTGTTCCAGAAGCTCCAGCTATGAATTGGCAGGAAGAATTAAAGTCTCTTTTATTAGAAGGAGCGAAAGAATGAACCAAGCTGATATTATTAAACAGCTTTCAGATAGAGAGCTAAAAAAACAATTACTATTTTCACAATTGATTTTTTTCCTCTTGGCGATTGGCCTGAGCCTTTTTTTATTCGATTCTTTCTCCCGTTGGTTTACACTATTTCAATGGGATGTGAACGAGATTTTAGTATATGGTGCTTTGCCTGCTCTCGGGCTCGTCCTACTGGAATTGGTGTTTTACGGAATATTACCAGCCCACTTTTTTGATGATGGAGGAATCAATGAACGCATATTTAAAAATCAGCCCGTTTCCTGGATATTATTCATTTCATTCATTGTAGCAGTCACGGAAGAAGCGTTATTTAGAGGAGTTATTCAAACTTCTTTTGGTTTTATCTTTGCGAGTAGTATATTTGCTTTAATTCATGTAAGATATTTAAAGAAGCCTATCCTATTTTTATTTATAATATTGACAAGTTTTGGAATTGGCTATCTGTATTATCGTACAGGAAATATCCTGGTTACGATGTGCTTTCATTTTATAGTAGACGCATTACTTGGATTAGTGATTCGATTTAAAAAGTGAGGTGCGGTGAATGTCAGACCACCAAAAGAAAGACCAAGCAGACAAATTACAACAACTCTTTGCAGAAGTAAATAACCAGGAACAAGACCATGATTCAGCTGTAACTTCATCAGAGGAAAAAGAGTTTATCGAAGTAGATGTGTTACAGCTCCCTCCTCGAAGCGAAGTACATCAAACATCAAAATGGAAACTTCATATTAATTTCCGGTCTCCTTGGCTTCGTTTTACAAGCACTTTAGTTCTTCTGGCTATTGTATTATTTTGTTTGTATTATTTTTTAGGAGATTATTTACTTGTATTATTTGAGTGAATAAGAAAGAACGATGAATATAAAGTCTCGCATGCAGGCAGGAAATAATATATTTCTGCTGTCAAAGAAAGGAAGAGAAAAATGAAAATTGCCGTTTTGTACGGAGGAATATCAAAAGAAAGAGAAGTATCCATATCTTCTAGTGAAGGAATCATACAAGCGCTGAAGCAAAATGGACATGAAGTAGAGCCAATCGATTTTAATCCGAATCAGATGGAAGAACTTTTACATTTAGAAGTAGATTTAGTTTTTATAGGACTGCATGGAAAATTCGGCGAAGACGGGTGTGTCCAGGGGATGCTTGAAATGTTGAATATCCCGTATGTCGGCTCAGGAGTACTTGCATCTTCTTTGGCTATGGATAAATATAAAGCGAAGCAAATGTTTGAGCAAGTCTCTATTCCGACTGCGAAAGGAAAAAAATATCGCTTAGAGCAAACAGCGGATATAGAACATATAACAGAACAGATTAAACAAACTTTTTCTTTGCCTTTTGTCGTTAAACCGAATCAAGAAGGTTCTACGCTAGGTTTAACCATCGTAGAAGATTACCAGGATACATTTGCAGCTGTTCAAAACGCCTCTCATAGTGATGATATGATTTTAGTCGAGGAGTTTATTAAAGGAAAAGAGTTGACTGTTCCAGTAATGGGGAACTATATGGAAGAAGAAGCACTTCCTATCATTGAAATTATTCCTAAAAATGAGATGTATGATTACGAATCTAAATATTCCGAAGGCGGCAGTGAGCATGTGATACCTGCCCGCATCTCTACAGATATGACCCGGAAAATTCAGGAATATGCCGTCTGGGCCCACCAGGTTTTAGGTTGTGAAGTATATTCTCGTGCAGATTTTTTGTTAACGGAGGATGGAACACCATATATTCTGGAAGTAAATACGCTGCCAGGGATGACCGCCACAAGCTTATTTCCGGATGCAGCGAAGGAAGCAGGAATCAGCTATGAAGAAATGATAGAAAAATTTGTGCAATTAACTGTTTAAATAGTCTGCGAGTGAATAAAAAGTGACCTTTCAAAGATTGCATAATTGTGCTAAAAGTGTATACTAAAAATTAAGATGTCTTTATTATAGAAATGGACAATTTAGGAGGTAAACAATATGGTAGCCGAACAATCAGCAGATTCCAATAACGAAGAAACACAAGAAAATAATATTCTTTTATCAACGAGAACGGTTATTAAAGAAGCGTTGGATAAATTAGGTTATCCAAATGAAGTGTATGAATTACTTAAAGATTCTTTACGTATGTTAAAAGTAAGAATTCCAATTCGAATGGATGACGGTTCTATTAAAGTGTTTACAGGGTTCCGAGCGCAGCATAATGATGCAGTGGGGCCAACTAAAGGGGGCGTTCGTTTTCACCCGGAAGTAACCGAAACGGAAGTCAATGCTTTAGCAATTTGGATGAGTTTGAAAGCTGGTATTGTTGATTTACCTTATGGAGGAGGTAAAGGCGGTATTATTTGTGATCCAAGAGAAATGTCTTTTCGGGAATTAGAGGCTTTAAGCCGCGGATATGTGCGTGCCATCAGCCAATTTGTCGGACCAACAAAAGATATTCCTGCTCCTGATGTGTTTACCAATTCACAGATTATGGCTTGGATGATGGATGAATACAGCCGGATGGACGAATTTACAAATCCGGGATTTATTACTGGAAAACCAATCGCGTTAGGCGGTTCACACGGACGTGAGTCGGCAACTGCAAAAGGCGTCACAATTTGTATTGAAGAAGCTGCTAAAAAACGGGATATTGATATGGAAGGCGCTCGGGTTGTTGTTCAAGGGTTTGGAAATGCGGGAAGTTTCTTAGCTAAATTCTTACATGAAGCCGGAGCGAAAGTAGTTGGCATATCAGATGCATACGGCGCACTTCACGACCCGGAAGGATTGGATATTGATTATCTTTTAGATCGCCGGGACAGTTTTGGAACAGTGACAACTTTGTTTAAAAACACATTAACAAACGAAGAATTGCTGGAAATAGATTGTGATATTTTAGTACCTGCAGCTGTACAGAACCAAATTAGAGGTGACAACGCTGCGAACATCAAAGCAGATATTGTTGTAGAAGCGGCGAACGGTCCGACGACAATGGAAGGAACAAAAATACTTACGGAGCAAGGAAAATTGTTGGTTCCTGACGTGCTCGCTTCTTCAGGAGGAGTTACAGTATCCTACTTTGAATGGGTTCAGAACAATCAAGGATATTACTGGAAAGAAGAAGAAGTGGAAGAAAAGTTATATGAAGTCATGACCCAATCATTTGAGACTATTTACAACACAGCGCGTACCAGAAGAATTGATATGCGACTGGCTGCTTATATGGTTGGTGTCAGAAAAACTGCAGAAGCTTCGAGATTTAGAGGATGGGTATAAAATAAAAGCAAACACCTTGCTCCTTTCAGTAAGGTGTTTCTTTTATGTAAATGAAAAATATTGGAAAATCCTGTCCTAACAGGGAAGTGTTGGAGAACAGGTGGGGGATAAAAGCATGAAAAAAACGTTACGAATTGCGATTGATGGCCCAGCGGCAGCAGGGAAAAGTACAGTAGCTAAAAAACTTGCCGAACAACTATCCATTGTTTATGTAGATACGGGGGCCATGTATCGTGCATTAACATTGAAGGCTTTACAGCACCACATTGCTTTACATGATAGAGCAGCTGTTTTTTCTTTACTGGAAAAAACAAGTATTCAATTAATTCAAGATGATGAAGAACAGCAAGTGTATATGGATTCAGAAAATGTAACGCCATTTATCCGTACAGATGAAGTGTCAAATAACGTTTCAGAAATTGCTCAGCATGCTTCTGTTCGCGAAGAAATGGTTAAAAGACAACAAGAAATCGCGAAGAATAAAAATGTTGTAATGGATGGCAGGGATATCGGTACACATGTATTGCCGGATGCGGAAGTGAAAATATTTCTATTAGCTTCGGTAGAAGAGCGTGCAGAACGCCGTTTTTTGGAAAATAAGCAAAAAGGGTATACAGTTGATATCGACATATTGAAAAAAGAAATTAAAGAGCGGGATGAAAAAGATATGAATCGGAAAACTTCTCCACTCGTTCAAGCGGAAGACGCCCATGTTGTAGATACAACGAGCTTAACGATTGATGAAGTGGTTACGAAGATTTTAAGCTATGTAAATAAACAGTAAAATAATATTATAAAGAATTTTAAAAAAATTCTTGTGTAGAAGTTTCGAACAAGCTTCTTTCATGGTATACTAAGTAAAGAAGAACTCGGATTTTAAATAGCCTATAGGAGTGAGTACATATGTCAGAAGAGAATATTGATCTTGAAGCAGGGAATAATATTACTGGAACCGTAGTAAAAGTTGAAGACAAACAAGTATTTGTTGATATTGGATATAAATCAGAAGGAGTTATCCCGATTAGCGAATTATCCAATTTGCATGTGGAAAGTGCGGAAGACATTGTAAAAGAAGGCGATGAACTAACACTTCAAGTGAAAAAAGTAGAAGATGAAGAAGTAGTGTTGTCTAAAAAATTAGTGGACGCTGAAAAAGCTTGGGAAGATTTATTTGTAAAATATGAAAATAACGAAACATTTGAAACTACTGTCAAAGAAGTGGTGAAAGGCGGATTGGTGGTTGACGTTGGTCTGCGTGGCTTTATTCCGGCCTCTCTCGTGGAAACCTATTTTGTGGAAGATTTTGCGGACTACCAGGATCAAACCTTACAAGTGAAAATTGCCGATTTAGATCAGGAGCAAAATCGAGTTATTCTCTCTCATCGTGCGATAAAAGAAGAGGAACAAATAAAAGAAAGACAAGATTTATTACAGTCCTTAGAAGCGGGGCAAGTCATTGAAGGGACCGTTCAACGAATTACCAGCTTTGGTGCTTTTGTAGATGTTGGCGGTGCTGATGGATTAGTCCACATTTCTGAATTGGCTCATAACCATGTGGAAAAGGTTTCAGACGTGCTTTCTGAAGGAGATAAGATTAATGTCGAAATTTTATCAGTTGATTTAGACAGTGAACGCATTTCGCTTTCTTATAAAAATACCTTGCCTGGTCCGTGGACTGGAATTGGTGAAAGACTTCAAGCTGGCGACCATGTGACTGGTGTCGTAAAACGTATTGTCACTTTTGGTGCTTTTGTAGAAATAGAAGATGGCGTAGAAGGGTTAGTTCATATCTCTCAAATTGCAAACCGGCATATTGGCACGCCGGAAGAAGTGTTGTCCGCAGGCGAAGAAGTTACTGCTAAAGTATTAAGCGTTGATGAAGAACAAGAGCGTATCTCTTTAAGCATGAAAGAATTAGAACAGGAGAAAGAGCAAGGCGATATCGAACAATACGAGAAAGATGAAGATGATTCCAGTTTCCAATTGGGCGACATTATCGGTGACAAATTAGACAAGTATAAAGATTAAAATGCTGCGATACTAAACAAAATGATTTGTAATTCTTTAAAAAGCCTGTCCTGTAATAGGATGGGCTTTTCTATGGTGAAAAAACAGAGAAAATAAGGGAAACAGCCGCATCCTAATTTTATAAACGAATGTCCAAAAAATTGCTGTTCACAAATATGTTTATTTTATCAGTGGTGAAAAGCATGTGCGCTGCTTGCAGATTGTGCTATTTGTATTAGTTTGCTAAAATATAGAAAGATTATTGTCGCATGATATGCGCAGAAAGGAAGGTCCTTTCGTGAATAAAGCTACTGTAGCAATTGTAGGAAGACCGAATGTAGGAAAATCAACTATTTTTAATCGCTTAATTGGAGAACGTGTCTCCATTGTTGAAGATAAACCAGGCATTACTCGTGACCGGATATATCGTGAAGCTGAATGGCTTTCGTCAGTGTTTAATGTGATTGATACAGGGGGCATTGATTTATCAGATGAGCCATTCATCATGCAAATTCGTCATCAAGCAGAAATTGCCATAGAAGAAGCTGATGTTATCGTTTTTTTAGTAGATGGGAGGGATGGCATTACAGCGGCTGATGAAGAAGTAGCTAAAATTTTATATAAATCAAAGAAACCTGTTGTTTTAGGAGTTAATAAGGTGGATAATCCCGAAATGCAGGAAAGAACGTATGAATTTTATGCGTTGGGTTTTGGTACCCCTTATCCAATATCCGGGTCACACGGATTGGGCATAGGGGACTTGTTAGATGAAGTGGTTGCTTTATTTCCAACGCAAGAAGAGGAAGAAAAAGATGAAGATACGATTTATTTCAGTGTCATCGGTCGCCCGAATGTAGGCAAGTCTTCCTTAGTAAATGCGATGTTGAATGAAGAGCGCGTTATCGTAAGTGACATCGAAGGAACCACGAGGGATGCAGTTGATTCGCATATGAGAAAAGATGATCAGGATTTTGTCATTATTGATACAGCCGGAATACGTAAGCGCGGAAAAGTGTATGAAACGACAGAGAAGTATAGTGTACTGCGTGCTTTAAAAGCGATTGACCGCTCTGATGTTACGCTGATTCTTATTGATGCAGAAACGGGGATTCGAGAACAGGACAAAACAATTGCAGGTTATGCACATGATGCAGGACGTGCCATTGTTATTGTTGTGAACAAATGGGATGCCGTGGACAGCAAAGATAAAGCAATGAAAGAGTTTGAGTTGCAAATACGCGAACAATTTCAATTTCTGGATTATGCGCCGATTATTTTTCTATCTGCCAAAACTAAAAAAAGATTACAACGGCTCATTCCTATTATAAAATTAGTAAGTGAAAGTCAGACGAAGCGTATCCCGACAAATGTGTTAAACGACGTCATAACGGATGCTTTAGCTATGAACCCGACACCTACTATAAAAGGAAGAAAACTTAAAGTTTTATATACGACGCAAGTATCTGTTAAGCCACCGACGTTTATCGTGTTTGTAAATGATCCGGAATTGATGCATTTTACCTTTAAACGATTTATCGAGAATCGAATCCGGGATGCTTTTGGATATACAGGAACGCCTATAAAAATTTTCGCTAGACAAAGAAGTTGAGAGGGGATTTTAAATGAGTAAAATTGCAGTATTAGGCGCAGGAAGCTGGGGAACAGCTCTTGGCATGGTGTTAGCAGATAACCAACATGATGTCAGGCTTTGGACACATCGTGCTTCGCAAGCAGAAGAAATTAACACGGAACATAAAAATACGAAATATCTTGACGTAACATTACCTAAAACACTTCAGGCCTACGGTGATATAAAAGCAGCTATACAAGATGTTGAATCCATCATCTTAGTGGTACCTTCCAGTGCTTTTCGAGAAGTGTGCCGCTCTATTAAAGATATATTACCAGAGAAAGTCGTGATTGCTCACGCATCTAAAGGGGTGGAGCCAGAGACTCATAAACGGCTGTCTGAAATTATCACGGAAGAAATCCCACATTATCCAGCAGACGATATTGTTGTCTTATCAGGCCCGAGCCACGCGGAAGAAGTAGCTTTGCGTCAACCAACAACAGTAACAGCGGCTTCCAGTAATCCGGGTCCATCTAATGTCATTCAACATTTATTTATCAATAAATCATTTCGAGTGTATACTTCAACTGATGTAATTGGGGTAGAGCTTGGTGGTGCTTTAAAAAATATAATTGCATTAGGAGCAGGAATCTCAGATGGTCTTGAATTTGGGGATAATGCGAAAGCAGCGTTAATCACCAGAGGTCTTGCAGAAATATCCAGAATTGGTTCGCGTTTAGGAGCAAACCCATTAACTTTCCTGGGATTATGTGGAGTAGGCGACTTGATTGTTACTTGTACAAGTCAACATAGCAGAAATTGGCGAGCAGGAAACATGTTGGGCAAAGGACATACACTGGAATCTATTCTGGATGAAATGGGCATGGTTGTAGAAGGCATCCGAACGACAAAAGCAGCTTATCAACTAGCTGTCAGTTTAGAAGTTGAAATGCCTATTACAGAAGGAATATATAATATTTTATTTAATAATCAACACCCTGAAGAAGTGGTCAGTCAGCTTATGAAACGGGAAAGAAAAGACGAAATGGATAATTTCAACTCTTTCCGTAATGAATAAATAAAGAAATGAAGGAATATTTTTGGATGTTAAAGGAGAAACTGTATGAATGCTGCAGAATTAAATGAAATCATCTCTTTTATTGGAATTGGCCTGCTTATCTTAGCCATCGTTTTAATTCAATTGGCCAGAAGAAAGTTATCGGGAGTAATTGCAGCACTCGTCTCCCTTCTTGCCTATATTTTTTTCATTGTCGGCGGTATTTTTGTTTTATACATTGTTGTGAGCGGACCGACGGGGTAGTACAGGAGGAAACATATGCGTAAATTCTATCCACTCATGGTGGTAAGCATTGCGATTAGTATGATACTTAGCGGCTGTTTATATCCACAAAATGAGTTGAAAGAAAATGAAGTATCGAATGATGCTCAGTTGGAAATGGTACAAACAGCAGTAAATCAATATCAGGAAGAAACAGACGGCTTAGTTCCTATTAAAACAAAAGAGGATGATACAGATCAATATCAGAAATATTTAATCGATTTTTCGCTCTTACAAGAAGAACAGTTATTAGAAGAAATCCCGGGGTCTGCTTATGAAAATGGTGGTTCTTATCAATATACAATCCTGGATCCGGAAGAAGAGGCTGAAGTAAAACTAATTGATTTACGAGCAACCCAAAAATTACGGGAATTAAACCGTAAACTGGATATGTATCGTAACAAGCATCAATATCCTCCTTTTGGCGAAACAATCGAGGATGGGGTATATAAATTAAATTACAAAAAGCTGGGATATGAGGAAGAACCTTATGTGGCCAGCCCTTATTCTGATGCACATTTACCTTTTATCATAACGGAAGCTGGAGAAGTATATATTGATTATTCGATTGATTTGAAACAAGCCTTAGACGAGTTTGATGGAGAAGCAGAAGAGGGTGAAGATATACGATCCATTCTGGAAGAAAATTATCCGATTGTCCCTGCTTACTCGCTTCCGTATACCGTGAAAAATGATGAACCAATCATCATGTTTGATGAAAAATAGCACAAAATCCGATGAAATGAAGGTTTTTTTCAAAAAAACTTAAGAAATTATCGATTTTATATTGAATTTTTTGTTAAAGTTAGTTACTATGAACTTTATCACCGGCCTATTTTGAAGAAAGCAGTTCAAATGGGAACGGTGATAATCAAAAGGTCACTCACGTGGTTTGAATTTTTTCATAAACAAAAAGGAGGTGAATAGCATGAACAAAACAGAACTAGTTAATGCAGTTGCGGATAAAAGTGAACTATCGAAAAAAGATGCAGCAAAAGCTGTGGATGCTGTTTTCGATTCTGTAATGGATTCACTAAAAGGTGGAGACAAAGTTCAAATCATTGGATTTGGTAACTTTGAAGTACGTGAACGTTCTGCTAGAAAAGGTCGTAATCCACAAACAGGAGAAGAGATCCAAATTCCAGCTAGCAAAGTTCCAGCATTCAAAGCTGGTAAAGCTCTTAGAGATGCAGTGAAAAACTAATCTACATAGAGCTCAAAAGAGGGTACATTTCAATGAATGTACCCTCTTTTTTTACGTATAAAAGCATTTTTCAGCATTTTTTTCTGAAACAGGAATGACATACTCGTTTTCTTTAAAATGAGTATCAATACTGTTATAATAAGGAACAGTCGACAAACGAATATTTTTTATAAAATATGTAAGTTCACGGTTTGTTTAGAAAGGATACAGGTGGTTTGATGTGTGCAGTTTTAGCGAGACAACAGAGACGATAAAAAGAAAACTCGAAAAGGCAATGCGGCACTCATATATAGAAAATAATATTTCTAAATCAGTAATTAGTACCGAAAAAATAGCATTACTACATTCCTTATACGTACATACCGATATTTTAAAGCCTCGAGAGGAACAAGAAATCATTACCATATTACTCGTTCAGTCTGCATTGGACACACATGAACTAGTGCCAACTGGTAAAACAAATCAAATGAATCAAAAAGAAATTCAACTATCTGTATTAGCTGGCGATTATTATAGCGGCTTATATTATTATCTACTGGCGGATTTAGAAAATCTGGATTTAATACACATACTGGCAACGTCCATTCGACAAATAAACGAACAGAAAATGATTTTATTTTATCGGGAAGCAGCGACTTTTGATGAATTATTTGAAACAATGAAAAAGATTGAAGCATTATTATTTGTCAATACTGCAGATTATTTAGGTTTTGATAACAAAATAACCGAATGGGTAGAAGACCAACTGTTATTGTACAAATTAGAGAAAGAAAGAACTGCTATCGAGAATGATCTGCCTTCTTATATGCTTCAGTTTGCGAAACAGCATAATATGCAAGAGCAAATGGTACCAGTGCTGTTTGATAAACTTAATAATCTAGTTGGTAAATTAAAAGATAAACGGTCATACTTGCCTTTTTCAATTCAGATGAAAGAATATTTGAAGAAACAGGACAATGACATACTGAATCATCTGTAGAGGAAGGATAATGTTGAAAGAACAATCAAAAGAAGAGCGTGTGCATCATGTCTTCGAAAAAATTTATAAAAAATATGATAAAATGAATTCGGTCATTTCATTCAAGAGGCATGTTGCTTGGCGAAAAAACGTGATGAAACGAATGAACGTTAAAAAATCGACAGCTGCTTTAGATGTATGTACCGGCACTGGTGATTGGGCTTTAGCAATGAGTGAAGCCGTGGGAGAAACTGGACACGTGATTGGTCTGGATTTCAGTGAAAACATGTTAACTGTTGCGAAAGATAAACGCGCAAAAAAAGCGTTAAATCATGTGGAATTCATCCATGGAAATGCGATGAAATTACCTTTTGATGACAATACTTTTGATTACGTTACAATCGGTTTTGGTTTACGAAATGTACCTGATTATGAACAAGTGTTAAAAGAAATGTACCGGGTTGTCAAAACTGGCGGGCAGGTAGTCTGTTTAGAAACATCGCAACCTGCACTTATTGGCTTTAGACAAGCGTATTATTTGTATTTTCGTTTTCTTATGCCATTTTTTGGCAAGCTTTTTGCGAAAAGTTATGATGAATACGCCTGGCTGCATGAGTCAGCAAAAGCTTTCCCGAATAAGCGAGAATTAAAGCAAATGTTTTTGGAAACAGGTTTTACTCATGTGGAAATTAAAAGCTATACTGGTGGTGTGGCAGCAATGCACCAAGCTTTTAAGTGAATACAATATTCTTTTGTCAAGAAGTGCTAGAACAAAGTAAAAAGGTGAAACGGATGAAACTATCAACGGTGTACGGTTTTTTAAGGAAAGATTTACAAGAAATAGAAGGGATGTTGACCAATGTGATTGGTGCAGATCATCCCGTCTTAAATGAAGCATCCCTTCAGTTGCTTCAAGCTGGGGGTAAACGTATACGTCCTGTATTTGTATTGTTATCTTCCCGTATGAATGGGAGCCAAAAACATGAAAAAGCTGTGAAGACCGTCGCTGTTGCTTTAGAGCTTATTCATATGGCTACTTTAGTTCACGATGATGTTGTGGATGACGCGGCTTTACGAAGAGGCAAACCAACTGTTAAACACTTGTATGGCGGCCGTGTAGCAATGTACACAGGAGATTACATGCTGGCCCGAGCTTTGGAGGAAATTACTACAGTACGAGTTCCAAAAATTCATCAAGCGTTATCCAAAACACTGGTCAATGTTGTTGAAGGAGAAATCGCTCAGATAAAAGATAAATATAACACGGAACAAACAGTACGTGATTATTTACGGCGGATTAAACGAAAGACCGCCCTGCTCATTGCTACAAGCTGTAAACTGGGAGCTTTAGCAGCGAATATGTCCCATCGTGAAGCCAATCAAATGTATCGCTACGGTTATAATGTAGGGATGTCTTTTCAAATTATTGATGATATACTGGATTTTACTGCTTCGGAGAAAGAGTTAGGGAAACCGACCGCAAGTGATTTAATTCAAGGAAATATGACTTTGCCCATCTTTTATGCCATGAAAGATCCTGTTTTTAAAAAAGTATTGCAAGATGTGTTTCAATATCCAAATCAAGTTAATACAGCTACCATACAGCCAATCTTGCAATTATTGGACGAAACAGAAGCAATAGAACAAGCGTACCAAGTGAGTAATGCTTACTTACAAAAAGCCTTGCAGGAATTAAAGTCTTTTCCAAATAGTAAAGCAAAAAAAACATTACAAATGATTGCTGTTTCAATTGGTAAGCGAAGATCTTAAGTTTATTTGTTTTATTGTACATAATTTGATAAAATTTTAAGGGATATATTTTTTGCAGAGAAACATCTATTTTACTGCAGCAATATCAGGAAGATACTACTATTAAAAATGTTGACTCTACTCGAGATGAATTGTTTTTAATAGCTGAATAAAGAAAAGGGGAAATTGAATATGGAAAAAACATTTATTATGGTGAAGCCGGATGGCGTGCAAAGAGGTTTAGTTGGAGAAATTGTGAGCCGATTTGAGCAAAAAGGGTTCACTTTAAAAGGTGCAAAGCTGATGCAGGTTTCACAAGATTTGGCAGAAGAACACTACGGCGAACATAAAGAACGTCCATTCTTTGGAGAATTAGTAGACTTTATCACGTCAGCTCCTGTATTTGCTATGGTATGGGAAGGAGAAAATGTTGTTTTAACAGCGCGTACGATGATTGGAGAAACAAATCCTTCTGAAGCAGCTCCTGGCTCTATTCGCGGTGATTATGCAGTAACTGTAGGCAAGAACATGATTCATGGTTCAGATTCAGTAGAGAGTGCTGAGCGCGAAATAAACTTATTTTTCAACGAAGATGACCAGATAGATTATACAAAAGATGAATCAAACTGGGTGTATTAAGATTCATTAGCCTCTGTGAATAACGGAGGCTTTCTATTTATCTTCTCACAAAGAGGTGCTTGTTATCCCGGAATATAAACAGTTTTCAGTGAATGCTCGTCGGCAATTTGGTATTGATTGATCAGGTTACAAGGAAACCCAAATGAGAAGGCGTTTAACTTCCATACGAAATCAGCGCGGTTATGCTTCCTTTGCTGTTTATTTTGATGGAATAGCGAAAGAAAAGCAGTTGCAAGAGGAATTTATGGACCGTTTAACCATCAACGTAACTGAATTTTATCGTAATCCAAATCGCTGGACGAAATGACAACAAGACATTCTTCCTTCGCTTCTTAAATGTAAACGTCACTTAAGGATTTGGAGTGCTGCTTGTTCTACAGGAGAAGAACCATATAGTTTGGCCCTGATGATGAACGAGTACTTTCGGGACGTTTCGTCCGATATTATTGCGACAGATATAGATGAACATGTACTACAAAAGCTGAAAAGAGAACTTATAAACCAGAAGCACTTAAAAATATTCCATCAGATAAGAAGTCAAAATATTTTTTATATAAAGATAATCAATATACAGTGAGCCCTCTTTTAAAACAGCATATCCGTTTCCAGCAGCATAATTTATTACAAGATGCTTACCCGAAAAATGTAGATTTGATTGTTTGCCGTAATGTCCTCATTTATTTTACTGACAAAGCAAAAGAAGCAATATATCAGCAGTTTAGCCATTCTTTAAAAGACAACAGTTATTTATATATAGGGAGTACGGAACAAATTTTTAACCCTGAAAAAATTTGGATTACAATTATATGATACTTTTTTTATCAAAAATACATACATAAGTGAATGGAGGAGACAGAAGTGCGTTACTTAACATCCGGAGAATCACATGGGAAACAATTAACAACGATTATAGAAGGAATGCCAGCGGGGATGCCTTTATTAAAAGAACAAATCGATGAGTCTTTATTACGTCGTCAAAAAGGACATGGCCGGGGCAGACGAATGCAAATTGAAAAAGATTTGGTAGAAATTACCAGCGGAGTACGGCATGGATATACACTAGGTTCCCCTATCTCTCTTGTAGTTAACAACGATGACTTTAAACGTTGGGAAAGAATTATGGGAGAGGCTCCTATTGATGAAGATGAAAAAGTCCGTCGTGTTGTTTCCAGACCGCGTCCGGGGCATGCAGATTTGAATGGCGCTTTAAAGTACGGTCACCGGGATATGCGTAACGTTCTGGAACGATCTTCTGCCAGAGAAACAACGGCAAGAGTAGCAGCGGGGGCTTTAGCTAAAACGTTGCTCAAAGAACTGGGAATCGAAGTGTCCGGCTATGTAAAAGAGATTAATGGTATAATCGCTGAAGAGCGTCCTGATTTAAGCATCGAGGATAAACAATCTATTTCAGAAGCATCGCCTGTACGAGTACTCGATAAACAAGTAGAACAACAAATGATGGATCGAATTGATGAAGCGAAAAAAGAAGGCGATTCGATTGGCGGAGTTTGTGAGGTATATGTAACCGGTATGCCTGCTGGAATGGGTTCTTATGTGCATTATGATCGTAAACTGGATGCTAAATTAACCGGCGCTGTGGTAAGCATTAATGCATTTAAAGGTGCCGAAATCGGTATTGGTTTTGAAGCAGGAAGAAAAAATGGCAGTGATGTCCATGATGAAATAGGCTGGAATGAAACAGCGGGATATTACCGAAAAACAAATCGATTAGGCGGATTTGAAGGCGGAATGACCACTGGAATGCCTATTGTCGTCAAAGGAGTTATGAAGCCTATTGCCACTTTATATAAACCTTTACAAAGTGTGGATATTAATACCAAAGAACCATTCAAAGCAAGTGTGGAACGTTCAGACTCCTGTGCAGTTCCAGCAGCAGCAGTCGTGATGGAACATGTTGTTGCTTTTGAATTAGCCAAAGAAATTACAGATCGTTTCACGAGTGATCAATTCAGCCAATTGAAAAAAGCTGTAGATGATTACCGAGAAGAAGTCAGGAACTTTTAAATGAACACTTTAACTGTACAGACGTCGACAAACAATTATGAGATTGTCATTGAAGAAGGTATACGATTTTCTGTTTCCATGTATCTAAAGAAAGACTATTCGTCTGTTTTTATCATTACAGATGATACGGTCGCTTCTTTATATGCAGGAGATGTCTCTCATTCTCTTCAAAAGCAGGGATATATTGTAAAAACGGAAGTAATCCCGAGTGGCGAAATATCTAAAAGCATGGAAATGTATGAAACATTGCAAACATCTTTACTGGAAGCTGGTATGGACCGGAAAGGACTGATTATTGCTTTAGGCGGGGGGGTTGTAGGCGATTTAGCCGGCTTTGTCGCAGCTACTTTCATGCGCGGCATTGATTATATTCAAATGCCTACGACGATTCTTGCTCATGATAGCAGCGTTGGCGGGAAAGTAGCGATTAATCACCCGTATGGTAAAAACTTAATCGGCAGTTTCTACCCGCCTGCAGCTGTTTTATATGATACAGACACGTTAAGCAGTCTCCCGGTCCATGAGATACGTTCTGGGTATGCCGAGTTAATAAAAGAAGCTTGTATTGGTAATGCTGAATTTTTAGAAACATTATTAAATGTCTCTTTAGACTCTATTTCTACGAAACAATTGAAAAATCATCTATGTGCAGGTATTCAAGTCAAACAGTCTATTGTCGAGAAAGACGAAAAAGAAGCCAATATACGTATGTTTTTAAATTTCGGACATACATTGGCACATGCTATCGAGACTGAATTAGGCTACGGGCAATTAACGCATGGGGAAGCAGTAGCGATCGGGATCTTATTTGCTTTACGGATGAGCGAACAGGAGGAAGCTGTCAGATTACCGAGCGAAGAAATCAAAAGATGGTTTTATGAAAATCATTATCCGTGCTTTCCTGATCGTTTAGATGTTTCGAAGCTCATTGAACATATGAAAAGTGACAAAAAAACAGAGAAGCAGCAAATTCAAATGGTATTATTACAAGAAATTGAATCACCCGTCATGAAAAACGTATCGGATGAAAAATTAAGAGAAGCTTTAGAAACTTTTATGGAGGAGTTGAATAATGCATGGCAATAACTAGAGGATTCCGCGGAGCGACAACTGCAGAAGATAATACATCCGCGCATATTTCGCAGGCTGCTCAAGAGCTGATAACAAAAATGATTCATGAAAATCAACTCACTGCTCCAAGCGTTTCGCATATCTTTTTTTCGATGAGCCCTGATTTAAATGCAACATTTCCAGCAAAGGTAGTTCGGGAAATCCCCGGATGGAAACATGTTCCAGTCATGTGTATGCAAGAAGTGGCTGTTCCCGATGCGTTAGAAAAATGTATTCGAATCATGCTCGTTGCACATACGTCACTTGCTCAAGAAGATGTTCAGCATGTTTTCTTAAACGAAGCCGTAAAATTGCGTCCAGATTTAACAGAAGAAGGTGAATAAAGTGTTAGGAAAAGAAGTGTTGAATCAGCTTTCTCCGTATAAACAAGGAATGCAGATTCAAGAAGTGAAAGAAAAGTATCAGTTATCTCGTATTGTTAAATTAGCATCAAATGAAAATCCGTATGGGTTTTCCCCTAAAGTGCAAGAAACGCTGGAAGATATGAGTAAAGATTTTCAATTATATCCGGATGGCTATGCAGCTCAATTGCGATTTGCTTTAGCCGAAAAATTATCTGTTACCCCAGATCAGCTGGTGTTTGGTTCTGGTTCCGATGAACTGGTTACACTGATTAGCCGTGCTTTTCTTGGGGAAGGTACAAATACGGTGATGGCCACACCGACGTTTCCTCAATATCGGCATCATTCATTAATAGAAGATGCTTTTGTAAAAGAAATACCGACAAAACAAGGAGCGCATGATTTAGATGGCATGCTTAAAGCTATTGATGAGGATACGAAAGTAGTTTGGCTTTGTACGCCTGATAATCCTACAGGGACAGTTATTTCAGAGGCAGCATTTATTCGTTTTATGGAGCAGTGTCCCTCTCATACTGTCGTCGTGTTGGATGAAGCTTATGTGGAGTTTATGGATGACGAATTACAGTTTGATATGCAACGTCATATTGCAGCTTATCCTAATTTAATTGTGCTTCGTACATTTTCCAAAATATATGGATTGGCAGGCTTTCGCGTAGGCTATGGTATTAGTAACGAATCTCTTGCAACAACATTGAATATCGTTAGAGGGCCGTTTAATACAACTTCTTTAAGTCAACGTATTGCAGTATCAGCTTTAGAAGATGATCAATTCATTCAAGAAACCAAAGAAAAAAATCAACAAGTCCGTGCAGTGTTTGAACAATTTTTAGAGGAAATAGATTGGGACTATTATCCGTCACAAACGAATTTTGTATTAGTAGAAACCCCCATTGATGCTGATGTCGCAGCGGAATACTTACTAAAGCATGGGTTTATTGTGCGCTCGGGCAACGTTTTGGGATATCCTTTTACTTTACGCATTACTATTGGACAAGAAGAAGACATGGCAGCACTAAGCTCAGTGCTTAAAGAACTTGATGAAGACGTAAAAAATGGAGCAGTGAAATGAAACGAACTATTTTAATCGCGGGTTTGGGGCTCATCGGCGGATCGCTCGCAAAAGCAATACAACAAGATCCAGAACACACAGTTATTGGTTATGATATAGAAGAATCGACACTTGAGTTCGCAAAACAAACCGTAATGATTGATGAAAAAGCGACAACATTTGATGAATCAGCAAAAAAAGCAGATATTATTGTACTAGCTGCCCCGATTTCAGCTTCGATTGCTTTGTTGGAGCAGTTAAATGAAGTAAAATTTGAGCAGGATGTGATTATAACAGACGTCAGTTCTGTAAAAGGAACGATTTTTCAAGTGGCAGATAAGCTGACCAATCCTCGCCTGTGCTTTATTGGAGGCCATCCAATGGCAGGTTCTCATAAGGCTGGTGTAGAAGCGGCTAAATCCCACTTATTTGAAAATGCTATTTATGTACTCACTCCGACGAAGCGATGTGGCTTACAACAAGTGGAGGATTTGAAAGAGGTATTACAGCATACGAACAGTCACTTTATGACTTTACAGCCGGAAGAGCATGACGAAATGACGAGTGTTGTTTCGCATTTCCCTCATCTGATTGCCTCTTCTCTAGTCCATCAAGCTAAAAAATGGGAGCAGGTGCATTCCTATTTACCTGAACTTGCTGCAGGGGGCTTTAGGGACATAACGAGAATTGCGTCCAGCAATCCAGAGATGTGGCAAGATATTTTTCAACATAATGGAGAAAAAATGTCCCGGCTGATCCAAGACTGGATTAATGAGATGGTAACATTAAAGGAATTTTTAGATAAAAGTAAAAAAACAGCGATGATCGATTATTTAGACCAGGCGAAAGAATACCGTGATGGCTTACAAGCTTCTGCAAAAGGAGCATTGCCTTCTTTTTATGATGTTTATGCAGATGTAAAAGATCAGCCTGGAGCGATTGCTTCTGTTGTCCAATTGCTTGCAGAAGCAGAAATCAGTATCCAAAACATTCGAATATTAGAGATTCGTGATAATGTGATGGGCGCGCTTCGTTTATCGTTCAATTCCAAGCAAGACCAGCAAGCAGCGAAAACACTCCTGCAAAGCTGTGATTATGAAGTGTCCATTCAAGAATAACTGAGGGGTGATGAGATGGAGAAAAGACTTACTAAATCCAAGGAACCTTTAACAGGAACTGTACATATTCCAGGAGATAAATCAATTTCTCATCGTGCTGTTATATTTGGCTCTTTAGCGAAAGGAACTACACATATTACCCATTTTCTAAACGGAGAAGACTGTCAGAGAACGATTGAAATTTTCCGGAGTTTTGGTGTTCAAATTGAACAGAAAGACTCGAATGTCGTCATTAAAAGTGGGGGAGTGGAGTCTTTTAAAGAACCACTCGTTCCGCTTTATTTCGGAAATTCAGGAACGACTGCCCGCTTATTACTTGGGTTGCTGACTGCTTTTCCTTTTCATACCGTTGCATATGGAGACCCTCACTTAACCAAGCGGCCGATGGATCGTGTCATTACTCCTTTAAAACAAATGGGTGCAAATCTTGATGGAAGAAAAGATGGATTGTATCTGCCGCTATCTATCCGCGGAAATGCATTGCAAAGCATCACTTATGAGTCTCCTGTCAAAAGTGCTCAAGTAAAATCTGCCATTCTTTTGGCAGGTTTATTTGCTGAGGGGCAAACAACCGTTGTAGAAGGAACGAAAACCAGGAATCACACAGAAAACATGCTCGAGGCATTCGGAGCAGATATAACTTTTCAAAAAAACGCTGTTTCAATCCAAAAAGGGAAAAGTTTACGAGCAACTGACGTTCAAGTGCCGGGCGATATATCCTCTGCTGCTTTTATCTTAGTTGCAGCAGCAATTGTACCAGGCAGTTCAGTAACGATTAAAGATGCCGGGTTAAATAAAACCAGAGCAGGGATTTTAACAGTGCTTGAACAGATGGGCAGCCGATTTACTATTACAAATGAAAAGGTTACCGGGGGAGAATCTACAGGTGACATTACTATTCATCACCATCCATTGCAGGGCATCACGATTGATGGAGATATTATTCCCACTTTAATAGATGAAATTCCCATCATTGCTCTCCTTGCCACACAAGCAAAAGGCCAAACAGTGATCAAAGATGCCGAAGAGCTGCGTGTAAAAGAAACCGATCGCATTCAGGCTGTTGTAGAAGTATTACAAGCATTGGGTGCTTCTGTTTTAGAAACAAAAGATGGTATGATTATTGAAGGGGAGACCGCTTTAAAAGGAAATTTCATTAAAGGGTATCATGACCATCGGATGGCTATGATGGGCGCCATTGCTTCCCTGATTGCAGAAGGGGAAACAACTATAGATGACGTTTCCTCCATTAACATTTCCTATCCAAGTTTTTTTGATGATGTAGTCTGTTTATCTAAAAAAAAATAATCACCTTGATTTATTGCTGCAGAACCCAAAAATGTTCTTTGTTTGATTCTGGGTGATAAGCATCTTAACAGGATGATCTACTTTTCCTCCTCTTCTGTCCTACTTTTCTTTCAGTCGGATAATCATAAAAAATATGTTAGAATACGTGAGAAAGGAAGTGTCAGAAGTGGAGAACATCGAAAAAGCAGCTGATTTATTAGATGCGGGCAAGAATGACGAAGCATTATCTTTATTGAAAAAAACAGAGAAGACAGCTTCTGAACAAGAATTGTTTTCAATAATGGAAATCTATTACGATTGGGGATTTTTAGAAGAAGGAATAGCACTCGCACTGCAATTTACAGCGAACTACCCTGGAGAAGGGGAGTTTCTTGTTTTGCTTTCAGATATGTATATTGAACTAGGAAAAGATGAAGAGGCATTGCAATCATTAAATAAAGTATCAAGCCAGGACCCATTTTACATGGAGTCTTTATTAATCAGTGCAGATCTTTACCAATCTCAAGGTTTATTTGAAGTGAGCGAACAAAAACTGCTGGAAGGGAAAGAAATCGCACCAGATGAGATTGTCATAGATTTTGCATTAGCCGAGTTGTTATTTTCCATAGGCGGAGCAAATCGGGCAATCCCTTTTTATGAAAAAGTGTGGAAGGAAACGACGGAAATGAACGGTATTGAAATTGCTGACCGTCTAGCCGAAAGTCATGCGTCACTGGGACATTTCGATGAAGCTTTACAATACTTTGAACAGTTAGACACCAATCATCCGGATACACTATTTAAACATGGCTTAACGGCTGTTCAACAGAATAGATTTGATATCGCCATACCTATGTGGGAAAAAGTGATTGAATTAGATCCTTACTATCATACTGTATATAGTGAATTAGCACAAGCACTCGAACAAGAAGGACGTATTCAAGAAGCTTATGATACAATACAGCAAGGTTTATCCCAAGATGAATATAATAAAGAAATTTATATTACTGCGGCTGAAATTGCTCTTAAGCTTGGTAAAGATTCAGAAGCATTCTCATACTTGCAAGACGCTATTTCTTTAGATTTTGAATACCAGGAAGCTATCATGATGCTCGTCGGCTTGTATAAAGAACGAGAACAATTTGAAGATGTTATTAAATTGTTGGAAGATATCATCGATTTAGGAGCGAATAGCCCGCTCTATCTATGGGAGCTCGCGCAAGCTTATGAGGAAAATGAACAATTTGCAGAAGCTTTAAAAGCATATGACAAAGCATATGACGGTTTAGCTCATGATAGTGAGTTCCTTAAAGCATATGGTTATTTCTTAACAGAAGAAGGCTTGTTCAAAAAAGCTATACCCGTATTTGAAGCTTATATGAAGCTGGAACCAATGGATGAAGAAATCCTGATGTTTGTAGAACGATTAAAAAGTGAAAATGAATAAAAAGACAACGTATTGTTTAAAAAGGAGCTGGTTCATCCCATGGAACTATCTGTTTCCTTAGAGGAAAAGAAAAAATTTCTGCAATGGTTTTTAAATTACCAACTATTAGAAACCTGTGAAATAAATTGGTTTTTAGACCAGTTGTTGGAAAATGATACCCTTCTATCCCGGATTCATTTTGTAGAAAGATTGAGCAATCACCATAAAGGCATATGGATGGGGAAAGAACAGTCTCATGGTTTCTCGTTTTTATTCACTAAAGGAAAAATTAAAACAGAAGATATTTATACAGCCTACCATGATTTGCAACTGCACCCGGAAGAACCTTTGTTTATTCAGCTGGATTTTCAAGAATCCGTCAATGCAGAAATATACCAGACAGTGATTGAGCCTGAACCGGATTTTAAACAACAATTACAAGAGCATACGACGAAGTTTTTAAATGAATTATTGTTAAAAGGGAAATGTGATTTATTAAAGGCTTCTATTGATAAAGCTTTAGTCACCGGCAATATTACAGATTTTAAAAAATATGCTCATCAGTTAAATGAATTATCTGAAGTATAGAGGAAGCAGTTAGAAAACGAGGTGATTATCTTGAAGTGGACAAAAACAGATCTGGAGAAATACATGGATGTAAAAGAGTTTGTAGACACTGTCGTTATACCTTTGCACCCTTTTCATCTATCCGAAGAAACAAGTATTGCAAAAGATGCTTTTCAATTGGATGTATTAGAAAGGTATGCTGCAGAGATTGAAAAGAAATTGAGCGGAAGAGTGCTGCTTGCTCCGACATATCTGTATTTAAAGAAGTCAAATGCTGAACAAGAGGTAGAACGTTTAAATGCTTGGGTGAATGATATGAAGGAACAGCCTTTTACATCCGTATATTTTTTTACATTTGATAGTACTTGGAAAAAAGCAGAACAGGAATTGTCAGGCCATTTACTTTGGTTCCCTGGCATGAAAACAGGAGATTTAAAAAATCCGGAAACAACAAAATTCATTCGCACTCAAGCCGAGGAAATCAGTGAATTAATTCGTGCGGAATGGTGATTGACTTTGACGAAAGAAAAGTAAGATAAAAAAAGAATATCTTTGTTACAATTTACTATAATGATTGACCATTCAAGAACTTTAAGCTATTATAGGAACTGTCCTAGTAATTATTTATAAATTTATTGTCCTTGATAAATGTGGTAAGGGGGGAAATCCATGAGTGAAAAAAAACAAGTTTCTCGTCGACAATTTTTAAACTATTCTCTAACTGGATTGGGAGGATTTATGGCTGCAGGCATGTTGGCGCCAATGTTACGTTTTGCAGTAGATCCAGTATTGCAAACAGGTGAACAATCCGGAGATTACGCAAACGTTGGTTTAGATGTAGATGATATTACAGAAGAACCACAGCGTGTTGACTGGGAAGTGAAGCAAGAAGATGGATGGTACACCGATGAGGTTGAACGTACAGCGTGGGTATTTAAAGATGAAAATGATGATATCCAAGCATTTTCCCCGATTTGTAAACATTTAGGTTGTTTCGTATCGTGGGAAGGGAACCCGGATTATCCTGATGAATTTTTCTGCCCGTGTCATAACGGCCGCTATTATAAAGATGGGACAAACGTACCTGGTACGCCACCTTTAGCGCCTTTAGATGTATACGAGCAAAAAGTGGATAATGGAATGTTGTACCTTGGTGAACCAATACCGAGAGAGGAGGCATAATGAGCTATGATCCAAAAATTATATGATTGGATTGATGAACGACTCGATGTGGCTCCCATATGGCGTGATATTGCCGACCATGAAGTCCCTGAGCATGTAAACCCTGCTTATCATTTCTCAGCTTTTGTGTATTGTTTTGGCGGGTTGACTTTCTTCGTTGTTGTAATTCAAGTGTTATCCGGGATGTTTTTAACGATGTACTATGTACCGGATATTGAAAATGCTTGGCGATCTGTTTATTACTTACAAAGCCAAGTTGCTCATGGACAAATTGTTCGAGGCATGCATCACTGGGGTGCCAGTGTCGTTGTTGTTATGTTGTTATTACATACGATGCGTGTATTTTTCCAAGGCGCATATAAAAAACCTCGTGAATTAAACTGGATGGTAGGAGTACTATTGTTTTTCGTTATGCTTGGATTAGGTTTTACAGGTTACCTGTTGCCATGGGATAACAAATCGTACTTTGCAACACAAGTTGGACTTGAGATTGCTGAACAAGTGCCTTTAATTGGGGATCAATTAAAGACATTATTAGCAGGTGATGACACCATCGTTGGTGCTCAAACACTTACAAGATTCTTCGCTATTCATGTATTTTTCTTACCTGCTGCTTTATTTGCATTACTCGGAGTTCACTTTATTTTAATCCGCAGGCAAGGAATTGCTGGACCACTATAAGGAGGGAAAGCTGTGCAAAGAGGAAAAGGGATGCGTTTTGTTGGCGACTCGAGAATTAAAGCTGACAAAACTTCAACAGTTCCAAAAGATTACTCAGAATATCCTGGTAGAACAGAAGCTTTCTGGCCGAACTTCCTGTTAAAAGAGTGGCTGGTTGGTTCTGTCTTTCTCGTCGGATTTTTATGCGTTACGATTGCTGCTCCAACACCGTTGGAAAGCTTAGCTGACCCAACAGATGCCGCATATATTCCATTACCAGATTGGTATTTCTTATTTTTATATGAATTATTGAAATATGATTTCGCAAGTGGGCCGTATACGTTACTTGGTATACTTGTTCTGCCCGGGCTTGCTTTTGGAGGGTTACTGTTAGCTCCTTTCTTGGACTCCGGTCCGGGAAGAAGACCTCCTAAACGACCAATTGCAGTTGCGCTTATGCTGTTGGGTCTGGTTTCTATTTCATGGTTAACCTATGAATCGCAAGCTGCTGTGGATTGGGAAGAGCGGGCTGAAGCGAACAAACCTATCCCGCCGGAAGAACAGGCTGAAATTGATACAGATCATGCCGGTTATGAAGTGTATGAAAACAGTTGCGCAGGATGTCACGGAGACGAATTAGATGGCGGTTCCGGTCCTCCATTAACAGATGTCGATTTACCGAAGGATGCTATTGAAGACATTGCAGTAGATGGAATTGGTGACATGCCGCCGGATGTATTCCAAGGTTCTGATGAAGAATTGGATGATTTATCTGACTTTATATTATCGGTTGCTGATGACGATGAAGATGGCGACGATGATAACAACAATGATGATAATAACGAAAATGAGGAAGAAGAGTAAAAAAGAGAGCATCTTTATCATGAGAATGGTAAAGATGCTTTTTTTACCATATCTTTTAGGCTTTGTTTGCAATGACACAATTTAATTACGAAGCAGGTGTTTACTATTTTTCAATGGAAATACATACTAACGAATAAATATTTTTTAATTGCCTTGCTGCTAATAAATTTCTTTGGCACTGTTTACGGGTATATGTGGTATGAAGGTCAGTTGGCTATTACTCCTTTTTACTTTCTGCCGTTTGTTCCGGACAGTCCGACAGCAACATTATTTTTTACTATTTTTTTATTATTTTATTTATTTAAAACACGTCTCTCCTACTTAGAAGCTCTCGCCGTAACTTCTTTATTTAAATACGGTATATGGGCTGTTGTGATGAATGTTTTAACATTGATAGTAGAAGGTACGTTAAGCTGGCAGGGGTATATGCTTATTGCTTCTCATGGTGCGATGGCAGTGCAAGGATTACTGTACATACCTTATTACAAATTTTCGCTTAAGCATCTTACCGTTGCAGGAATCGTACTCTTACATAATGATATTATCGACTATGTTTTTGATATGATGCCGGTTTATTATTCTTTAACTGATTATATGAAACCAATTGGGTATTTCACTTTTTGGCTTTCAGTGTTTACGATTATCATGACTTATATATTCGTTATACACTTCAGGAAGAAGGATATACCTTCTTAAATGGAATGTAACACCTCTGTGACACTGGAGTGAGATTAATTGACTTTCAACCTTATTTTGACTATTATTGACTATAGTGTAAACTTATAGTGACAATAATTTATTGGAGGAAATAATATGTCGATAGGCGCTTACATTATTTACTTTGCGGTATTAATGATTGTTCCTTTATGGGCGCAATCAAAAGTGAAAAATACGTATAAAACATATTCCAAAATTGCCTCATCATCAGGCTTAACCGGGAAAGAAGTTGCTCGAAAAATCCTGGATGATAATGGGATATTTGACGTTGAAGTTAAACAGGTAAAAGGGACATTAACAGATCATTATGATCCTAAAAAGAAAGTAGTACACTTATCTGGTAATAATTACAACGGACGCTCCATGGCAGCAGTTGCAGTTTCCGCTCACGAGGTTGGGCATGCTATTCAGGATGCACAGGAGTATGCCTTCTTAAGGTTTAGATCCAATCTTGTTCCGCTCGCTTCCTTTGGTTCAAGCAGTGCGATTTGGATTATTATAGCGGGGATTCTCTTTAATATGACGAATTTATTGTTAGTTGGGATTGTGTTTATGGCATTTGCTGTCCTTTTCCAATTAGTCACATTGCCTGTAGAGTTTAATGCTTCGAATCGGGCCATGGATCAATTGGTCATGACCGGGATTATTCCGAATGATGAAGAAAAGAAAACGAAAAAAGTTCTGAATGCTGCAGCCTTAACTTATGTAGCCGCAGCATTTGTAGCAGTAGCTGAATTAATGCGTTTTGTTCTTATCTTCTTAGGAAGCAGAGATTAAAAAAAGCCTTAGTGATATTTTAATGATCACTAAGGCTTTTTTTATAGATAGAACGTATAAAAAATGGTGCTTTGTTGTTTAGCTCCAGCACTTAAGCGTTTGATGTTTTAAAGATTATCCTTCCACAGCACCATAAAACCATTTGCGGGTGAAGCTTTAAGCTTGACTGTCAGGCCTGACCGGGAGTTTGCGCTTTTCTTAAATTATAACGGTTGTTTTTCTTCATCAAGGGTAAACCCTTCGCCCATCACTTCATGTACGGATGTTACTGCTACAAAGGCTGATGGATCTGCTTCTGCAATAATACTTTTTAATTTAACGATTTCATTTTTTCCTACAACACAATAGAGTAACTTGTGTTCAGTACCTGAATAATGCCCTTTTCCAGGTAATAACGTAACGCCTCTATCCATCTTTTGGTTAATATGTTCAGCAATCGCTTGATAATGAGCCGAGATAATGGTTGCCCCGCGAGCAGTATAGGCACCATCTTGAATAAAATCAATGACTCTGGAGCCTAAATAGACGGCAACCAGGGTGTACATGCCCTGCACAAGATTTAAAAAGGTAAGCAGTGATAATGCAATGACGGAAAAGTCAATAGCAAACATCGTTCTTCCCATACTGTATCCCAAGTACTTATTAACAATCCGGACAACGATATCTACTCCGCCTGTGGTACCACCGAATCGAAAAATAATTCCCAGTCCTGTACCGATAAAAACACCAGCGAATAGACTCGCTAAAATCAAATCATTTTCCAGTCCAACTTGGAATTGTTTTGCTTGAAAAACACTTAAGAAGACAGACACGCCAACCGTACCGATAATCGTATAGTACAGGGTGGTTCGGCCTAACATTTTCCAACCGATGATAAAAAGCGGGATATTGAGAACAATGTTCATAATGGCAGGGTCCCAGCCCCATTGAAAATAAAACAGCAGTGTAATACCTGTAAGGCCGCCTTCACCAAGATGGTTTTGCATATTAAAGTGTACGAAACCAAAAGCGAAAATAGCGGATCCCAAAATAATGAAAATTATATTTTTAATTTTAAGTCCGAACATTTGCGAAACTCCTTTCTTTCTCTCCAATATTTAGTATAATTAAAAACAGTGATGCTTACAACATAATCCGGCATTTTAAGGGTAAATAATTTGTCAAACACCGTTTCTTTAAGTAACATAAATAGTAACAATTCCAATTATAGTGCAGGTGTTCACATGAGTGAGAAACAAGTATTGACTACAGAAGAAATAGAACAGAAAGTAGATGCGTATATTTCCCAGTTTAAAGAAGGCTACTTTTCTCCGCTTGCATTAATGGCAAGATTATCTGAAGAGGTTGGGGAACTATCCAGGGAAATTAACCACACCTATGGCCCAAAACCTAAGAAATCTACAGAAGCCATACAATCGGTTGAAGAAGAAATAGGAGACATTCTCTTTGTATTAGCTTGTTTTAGTAATTCGTTGGATTTAGATTTATCAAAAGCATTTCATACATCTATCGATAAAATTAATACAAGGGATAAAGATCGCTGGACAAAACATGAAGAATAAGGAGAATCAGGTAATGACTATGAATATCGTTGTCGCTGGGCCAAGAGGAAGAATGGGGTCAGAAGCACTGAAAATGATTCAGCAAGAAGAACAGTTTTCGTTAACAGCTTGTATAGATCGAACGGTAACAGAAGAAACAAAAAAAGAAGTAAAGACGTTGACAAACCAGGACATACCATTATATTCCGATATTGAGGAATGTCTGCAGGAAGTGAAAGCTGATGTGTTAATTGATTTAACGGTGTCTGAACCAGGTTTTATTCATACAAAAGCTGCTTTACAGCATAAGGTTCGGGCAGTTGTCGGCACCTCTGGATTTTCCGATGAGCAAATTGAAGAGCTTTCTTCCTTGGCAAAAGAAAACAAGACAGGTTGTATCATTGCACCCAACTTCGCATTAGGAGCTGTTTTAATGATGCAATTTGCTAAAACAGCTGCAAGATATTTTCCTGATGTTGAAGTAATAGAAAAACACCATGATCAAAAAATTGACGCCCCATCCGGAACAGCTAAGAAAACGGTTGAGTTGATTCAAGAAGAAAGAAAAGAGAAGGAACAAGGTCATCCGGACGAATATGAAACGTATACTGGAGCAAGAGGTGCCGATATAGGGGGAGTGCATGTACACAGCATGCGCTTGCCAGGTCTGGTTGCTCATCAGGAAGTTGTTTTTGGAAGCACCAGTCAATTATTAACGATACAACATGATTCATTTCACCGTGAATCTTTTATGGAAGGATTAAAATTAGCTGTTCAAGAAGTCGAAAATTATGAAGAACTTGTCTATGGCTTAGAACATGTCATGGGTCTGTAAATCATAAAAGGAGGGAAATCTCATGCATATCGCGTTAATCGCACATGATAAGAAGAAAGAAGAAATGATTAACTTCAGCATTGCTTATCGATCCGTACTTGAGAAACATCAATTGTTTGCAACGGGCACGACCGGGACTAAGATTTCAGAAGCGACGAACTTACCCGTCCACAGCTTTCAATCCGGGCCCATCGGCGGCGATCAGCAAATTGGTGCGATGATCGCAAGCAATGAAATGGATGTCGTCATTTTCTTTAGAGATCCTTTAACTGCCCAGCCACATGAACCGGATGTCAGTGCGTTAATGCGATTATGTGATGTCCATTTAATCCCTCTGGCAACAAATATTGCAGCAGCAGAAATTGTCATAAAAGCAATTGAACAAGGCGATTTCCACTGGCGAAACGTAGAACATGAAATAAAGAAAAGAGATGCAAAAAAATGAAGATAGGAATTACATGTTACCCAACTGTGGGCGGCTCCGGAATTATAGCCACAGAATTGGGGAAACAATTAGCGGATAAAGGATTCGAAATTCACTTTATTACGTCCAGTTTACCTTTTAGATTAGAGGAAATTCATCCGGAGATATACTTTCACGAAGTGGAAATCAGTCACTATCCTGTATTTCAATATCCACCGTACGATTTGACGTTAGCCGCTAAAATGGCGGAAGTAATCGATCGGGAGCAATTGGATATCTTGCATGTTCATTATGCGATGCCCCATGCTATCAGTGCTATTTTAGCCCGTGATATTGCTGAACATGATGTCAAAATCGTCACCACATTACATGGGACTGATATCACTGTTTTAGGAATTGATCAGACATTTAAAAGAATGATTGCTTATGGTATTGAACAATCAGATGCAGTGACAGCTGTATCACACGATTTAGTAGCACGTACCAGAACACAATTACAAGTAACGAAGGATATTGAAGTGATTTATAATTTTGTGAATGAATCCGAATATGTTAAAAAAACGATCCCTCATTTAAAAGAAAATTATAAAATTAAACCAGATGAAAAAGTATTAATCCATATCTCCAACTTTCGAAAGGTGAAACGAATCCAGGATATTATTTATACTTTTGCCAACATCAATCAGCAATTAAAGACGAAATTGCTGTTGGTTGGTGATGGCCCCGAGATTAAAATGGCTTATGATTTAGTGCACGACTTACAAATAGAAGAAGATGTTTTATTTCTAGGTAAACAAAAAAATGTGAGCGATATTCTTTCCATCGCTGATTTAAAATTACTCATGTCTGAGCAGGAAAGTTTCGGTTTGGTTTTATTAGAAGCAATGGCCTGTGAGGTTCCTTCTATCGGGACAAACGTTGGAGGAATTCCCGAAGTGATTGAAGATGGAAAAACAGGTTATATTGTAGAAGTAGGCGATACGGTAACGGCTGCTAATCGAGCAATGGAACTTTTATCAGATGAAGAAAAGTTAAAAGCATTTTCAAAAGCTGCTAAAGATCACGTCAATGCTACTTTTTCTTCTGCAAAAATTGTAGATGAATATATTGATTTATACAGGAATCTGCTTTATGAATGAAAATAAATCGAAAATCTCTCCAGCGGCTAAAGAGGTATTAAAAATAATCGAATCCCATCAATTTCAAGCTTATTTTGTCGGGGGTTGTGTCCGGGACTCTCTCCTGAAAAAAGACATTACAGACATTGATATTGCAACCTCTGCCTCACCGGAAGAAATCATGGACATCTTCTCCGCGGTTATACCAATTGGGTTAGAACACGGTACGGTGCTGGTCAGACATCAGCAGGAGTCCTATGAAATTACGACATTTCGAACGGAGTCCACGTATTCGAACCAACGTCATCCCGATAAGGTAGTGTTTGTAACAGATATTAAAGAAGATTTAGCCCGGCGTGATTTTACAATTAATGCTATGGCGATGAATTATAGAGGGGAATTAGTTGACCCTTTTTTTGGGCAAACAGATTTGCAACAACGATTGATCCGCACCGTGCGTCAACCTGAAGAACGTTTTCAGGAAGATGCATTACGAATTATCCGAGCACTGCGCTTCTCAAGTCAGCTTGGGTTCACTATCGATAAAGCGGCATTGATTGAAATGAAACGTTTAGCTCCTTCTTTAGAACAGATTTCCGTGGAGAGAATAACACAGGAAATGGAAAAGTTTTTTCAAGGTGATGCAATTCAATCAGGACTCCAATATTTAAAAGAGACTAAGATTGCTTGCTTTTTACCAATCTTGAAAAAATCACCGCAATTAGTTGAACAAATACCAGAGAAATTAACGCCGTTTCAAAGCTTTGGCGAGGTGATTGCTTTTTTCTATTTGCTGGATCCCACCTATTCTATTGCCGCTTGGACAAAGGCCTGGAAATGTTCCAATAAAGAAAAAAATGTAGCGAAACATTTAGTGGAAAATGTCGAACGCTGGCTACAAGAAGGGAGAACAAATTGGCTTGTCTACAATTTAGAAGAAGCTTGCTTTTCGATGTTTATCCATTTGTTAGCAGACGTATATAATAATCGTACATTGCGGCTGCAAGAACTGCTGTATATAAAAGAGAAACTGCCGATTCTATCGCGGAAGGAACTTTGTATAGATGGGAAGTGGCTGCAAAATCATTTCATTGAGAAAAAAAGCGGCCCTTGGATAGGACAAGTATTACAAGAAATAGAATATCTTGTTGTGACGGGTCAGCTGAATAATAACTTATTAGAGATAAAGGAGTGGATCCAATGTCATCCACCCGAAAGCGATTAATTGATTTACTTTCAAAGCATGAAGATCAGTATATTTCCGGACAGCAACTATCGGAAGAATTAAGTATTTCCCGCAGCGCTGTTTGGAAACAAATGAACCGTTTAAAACAAGACGGGTATGAGGTAGAAGCAGTGGAAAATAAAGGATATCGAATTATAGACTCGCCTGCAAAAGTGAGTGAAAACACAATTACCTGGGGGTTGGATACAGCGTGGCTGGGACATCGTATTATACATAAAACAACCATACCCTCGACGCAACGGCTTGCCCATGAATATGCATTAGACGGAAGCCCGCATGGAACAGTAATTATCGCTGACGAGCAGACAGAAGGAAAAGGCAGAATCAGCCGTGCTTGGCATTCCAAAAAGGGGACAGGGATGTGGATGAGCCTTATTTTACGTCCGGCTATCTTGCCTTATTTAGCTCCTCAATTAACGTTGTTAACGGCAACCGTCCTCGCAGAAGTGTTAGATGGGCTCACTAATGTTCACCCACAAATAAAATGGCCGAATGATATCTTAGTTCAAGGGAAAAAAACCACTGGTATATTAACAGAAATGCAGGCAGAACAAGACCAGATTGTCTATGTCATTATTGGAGTAGGAATGAATGTCAATCAGCAGATAGAGGATTTCCCTGAGGATATTAAGGAAAAAGCAACTTCATTACGAGCAGAAACAGGAGAAAAAGTAGAGCTTAACGATTTGATACAACGATTTTTAGAGCTTTTTGAAAAACGCTATACAACTTATCTGCATGAAGGTTTTGACCGCGTAAAATCTTCTTGGGAAACTTATGGCTTTCGTTTAAAAGAGACCTTACAAATTGCCAATGGAAATGAAACGTGGGAAGGTGTCTTTCTGGGAATAGCGGAAGACGGTGCTTTGCTTGCTGAAAGAGCAGATGGAAGTATTGAAAAAGTATACTCTGGAGAGATTAGCTGGTTTTCTTGAATGTTTAAAACTATTATTTTTGAATCAATACAAGAATAAATCAAAGAATGTTAAAATAAAGTGTGGCTGAAAATAATGAAGTTATTAAATTGGAAAAATATTATTGGTCTTTTTCTTCTCCTTGTTATTATTGCAGTGTCATTATATGTTTTTTTAACGTATCAACATATACAGAAGACAAAAGCTGCAGGTTTCGACAATGTAGAAAACATTGTTTTGTCAGAGACAGACGTGGAATCCATTGAAGAAATCAGTCGTTTTCAAGAAGAAAAAGCCATATTTATTGCTAAAGGAAAAGACGCAGAAGGCGAGACGTGGTTTGTTTTCATTCCTCAAGATTATGAGAAAGATGACGATATAGAAAAGTACTCAACAAAGGATTTAGTATCTCCAACAGGTATAGAAGATAACTGGGCAGATGAGTGTGAGGACTGTGAGCTGAAAAAGTCTGCTCCAGCTATGATGGACGGTGAACCTTTATGGGAACTGACATACTTAGATACAACCAATCGTTATGTCTTAGCATATTTTTCATTTGAAGATGGTTCAGAAGTAGAAACACTTAAATTACAAAATAAATAGAGGGCAAGGTGTAAAGTTATGAAATTATCAAACAGAATTGAGCAAGTTACTCCTTCATCTACATTAGCGATTTCAGCAAAAGCGAAAGAATTAAATGAGCAAGGGTATGATGTCATTGGTTTGGGCGTTGGCGAGCCGGATTTCAATACACCAGACTACATCAACACTGCAGCTAAACAAGCGATTGAGGATGGGCATACAAAATACACTCCATCAGGCGGGATTAAAGAATTAAAAGAAGCGATTGCTGATAAGTTCCAAAAAGATAATCATTTAACCTACACGACAGAAGAAATTATTGTAACAGCAGGTGCTAAATTTTCTTTCTATGAATTGTTTCAAGTTTTGCTTGATGAAGGAGACGAAGTAATTGTCCCAACTCCTTACTGGGTAAGCTATCCGGAACATGTTAAATTAGCCGGAGGAAATCCAGTCCTCGTTGATGGAAAAGAAGAGAATGATTTTAAAATCACCAAAGAACAATTAAAAAAAGCGATTACACCAAAGACAAAAGCCCTCATCATTAATTCACCAAGCAATCCTACGGGAATGATGTACAGTGAAGAAGAGCTAGCGCTACTGGGAGAAGTGTGTGTGGAACATGATGTGCTCATTTTATCTGATGAGATTTATGAAAAGCTAATTTATGTAGACACACCACATGTTTCCATTGCAGCGCTTTCCGAATCACTTAAAAAACAAACGGTGGTGATTAACGGGGTCAGTAAATCCCATGCCATGACCGGTTGGAGAATTGGCTATGCAGCAGGACCAAAAGACATTATCCAAGCGATGACGAAGTTAGCTTCTCAAAGTACTTCGAACCCTGCGTCTATTTCTCAATATGCAGCAGTGGAGGCCTATCAAAATAAAACAGAAAACAAAAAAACTGCTGTTCAAATGGAAAAAACATTTAAAGAACGTTTGAATCGTTTTTACGACTTGATTACAGATATCCCGCATATCACTTGTAATAAGCCGCATGGTGCGTTTTATATTTTTCCAAACGTGAAAAAAGCAGCTGATAAAGCGGGGTATACATCTGTAGATGACTGGGTCACTGCACTACTTGAAGAAGAACAAGTAGCACTGGTGCCTGGTTCCGGTTTTGGAGCTCCGGATAACGTACGGTTGTCCTATGCAACATCATTGAAAGATTTGGAGGAAGCGGCTCAACGTATCCGCCGTTTTGTAGAAAAGAACAGTTGAATGATGAGAAATTCCTTATCTGCGGATAAGGGATTTTTTTCTGTTATAATAAGAAGAGGGGGGTGGAAGACATGACAAAGTCATATTCGTTTAGTCAGATGATGCAAGGTCAAATGAGCGTCCCGACAAAACTTTTAACGCATTTTACCACACTGGGTTTAAATGAATTAGACCTTGCTTTAATTTTACATATCCATACATTTTTGCAACAAGGGAATGATTTTCCGACACCCAAAGAAATTGCTTCGCCGTTAACGATATCAGAGGCAGATACAACACAGCATATAAGAAAGCTCATGCAAAAAAACATGCTGGAAATTAAAGAGTTATCAGAAGATGATAAATGGACGGAGGCTTATAGTTTAGAACCTTTATGGGAAAAATTATTTGCAAATACACCTGAGTCATCGGATATAAAGAAGGAAGAGCATGAAGGAACAATCTTTATCTTGTTTGAACAGGAATTCGGCAGACCTTTATCTCCATTTGAAATAGAAACCATCAACATATGGCTGGACGAAGAGCAACTGAAAACGGAACTTATTAAAGCGGCTCTGCGGGAATCTGTTTTGATGGGTAAATTAAATTTTAAATATATTGATCGCATTCTGCGAGAATGGAAACATAAGGGGATTCATTCCGTCGAAGAAGCAAGAGAGCACAGTAAAGCTTTTCGAAATGGCCAGGAAAAAAAACAATATCAAACAGAAAAAAGAGATACATCTGTGTACTTTAATTGGATTAAAGGAGAAGAATAATGTTAAACAAAAAAGACATTCGATTTTGCTTAGATGAAATGGAAAAAATGTTTCCCAACGCTCATTGTGAATTAACTCATGAAAATCCTTTTGAATTATTAATTGCTGTCTTACTATCAGCTCAAACAACTGATGTGAATGTGAATCGGGTGACAGATGATTTGTTTCGTAAGTATAGTACGCCTGAAGATTACCTTGAAGTGTCGCTTGAAGAACTCGAAAATGATATAAGACGAATTGGCCTATTCCGTACCAAAGCAAAAAATATCCGGAAATTATGTACAGCATTACTGGAGGACTACGATGGGGAAGTTCCGCAAACTCGTGAAGCATTAATGGCTTTTCCAGGGGTTGGCCGTAAAACCGCAAATGTTGTAACATCTGTCGCATTTGATAACCCGGCGATTGCTGTGGATACACATGTAGAGAGAGTGGCGAAGCGGTTGGCATTTTGCCGATGGAAAGATTCTACGAGACAAGTAGAAGATACGTTGATGCAAAAAATTCCTAAAGAAGAGTGGAGTGTGAGCCATCATCGTTTTATCTTTTTTGGGAGATACCACTGTAAGGCTGCTAAACCAAATTGTCCGACATGCCCTTTATTGTCGGTTTGCAGAGAAGGAAAAAAACGAATGCGACAAGCAGAAAAAGAAACTGGCAGCTAAAATACAGCTGCCAGTTTCTTTTATTTATTCATTGCTGTTTTCCTCATTATTGTTTTCGTTGTTATCATCGTCATCTTCATCGTTATTGTCCGAGTTATTTTCATCGTCATTGGAGTTATTTTCCTGATTTTCTTTCGAATCATTATTTTCATTTTCCTCTGAATTATTGTCATCATTATCATTCTCGTTGTTGTCACTATCATCTTCATCCTCGTTTTCGTCCACTTTAACTTCGGTAGAACTCGGATCACTTTCCGTATCATCGATAACAGCAATAACTTCGATAGTGTACGTTTTTCCAGGAGAAACATCTGCAATATCTATACTGGTAGAAGCAGTCGTTTCAGTTTCTCCATTTACATCAACCTCAAACGTTGCATCTGAGTCTTCGTGCGACCAGTTCGCTGTAATCTTTTCGTCATCCTCGTCATAGCTTGCTTCTAGATTACTGACAGAGTCAACCGTCTCTTCATCAAGCTCAACAGTAGTGGAGGCCGGGTCACTCTTTGTATCTGTCTCTTCATTTATTGCCACTACTTCAATTGTATACTTTTCGCCTTCCTTGACATCTTTTAAGGTGGCTTCTTTATCTTCGGTAGTCGTTAAATCTTGGGAACTGCTTTCGCCTTCCTTATAAGACACCTCATAGACAATATCGTCTTCTTCGTCATAATCCCACTCTATATCAATTTTTTCATCATCTTCATTATATTTGGCCTTTAAATCTTTGACAGCGTCTAAATCCTCATATTCATCTGATTCGTCCGTCGGTTCATTGCCTTTAACGAACAGCTCTGAAATCAGTTTGTCATCAGGTGTATTACTGCTCGGCAATGCTGCAGGACGTGATCCATTTTCCACTTCCAATTCAAGAACGGAATCTGGTCTTTGAAATTCCTCGGGATTTTCTCCCTCTGCTAGACGTTGCATCGTCTGTTTAAATAATTGATGGGGGATTTTAGTGTTTTCCATGCTTTCTTTATTATCTTCATACCCTGTCCAAATCGAAATCGTATAATCGGTAGTGTAGCCGGACAACCAAGAATTATTTGTTCCTTCTGACTCCGGAGGATTCGTTGTACCTGTTTTACCAGCCACATCCAATCCTGGAATATTCGCTTCTTTACCGGTTCCTTCCGTCATGACGGATTGCAGCATATCGGTAACCATATACGCTGTATAATCAGACATAGCAGCTTCAGACTCAGGTTCCAAATCCATTGTTTCGCCGTCTGGAAATTCAACTTCTGTCACTGTATATGGTTCTGTGTAAATCCCCTCGTTACCAAAGGCAGCATAAGCGCCGGCGACATCCATTGGTGTTGTATCTATATGATCGCCGATAGCATCTGTTAAAGTAGCTGATTCTTCTTCAAAATCAATGCCAATATCTTCAGCAAAATTCTGAGCTTTATCAATACCTACATCTTCGGCCAGTTTTAAAGTTGGCACGTTAAGAGACTGGGTTAAAGCGTGGCGCATGGTCATCCAGCCTTCATATTCCCTGTTCCAGTTGCGGACTTCATTCCCTCCACCTATATCAAATGGTTTATCATCATCAATCTGGTGATAAGTGGAATATTTTTCATGTTCAATGGCAGGCGCATAAGACATGATTGGTTTAAAGACAGATCCTGGCTGGCGAGGGAATGCAAAAGCATAGTTTAAATCTCCTGTTTCCCTGTCTCTTCCTCCGCCAATAGCCCGAACGGCACTGGATTTAGTGTCCAAGACTGTCATGCCTGCTTTAAAATCATCATCCGGGTATTGAATTGGGTTGTTTTCTGAATCCGACAATAATTCTTCGACATCATCCTGTGCTTCCGTATCTAAAGTTGTCTGTACCTTTAAGCCGGCAGCATTCAAATTAGGGTCGTCTAATTTTTCCTCCAGTTCTTTGTCCACTTTTCCGATAAACGCATCATACGGATTAGAGTCAGCTTGTTCATCTGTTAACACACTGCTTACATCCGTCTTCCTCGCTTCTTCTGCTTCTTCCGCTGTAATTTTGTCATGTCGTTCCATTAACGTCAGTACGGTATCTACTCTTTTTTGCATATTTTCCGGATGGTCAAATGGATTATATCCACTTGGACGTTGGGGCAATCCGGCAAGCATGGCACTTTCTAGTAAATTTAAGTCGCTTAAATCGTCTTTGCCAAAATACGTTTCGGCCCCTTTGCCAACTCCATAGGCATTGTTTCCGTAATAAATTTTATTTAAATACATCTCTAAAATTTCTTCTTTAGAGTACTTTCTTTCTAATTGGAGGGCGAGCCATTGTTCTTGGACTTTTCTTTTAATCGATTTATCAGGTGTCAAATACATTTGTTCCACAACTTGCTGTGTAATGGTACTGGCTCCTTCTGAACCAAATCCTCTGGTAAGGTTTGCTTTAATGGCTCCGCCAATTCTCCGGATATCGATTCCTTTATGTTTGAAAAATCGAGAATCTTCTGTGGCAACCACCGCATCGATTAATTCATCCGGTAATTCTTCATATTCAATTTGTTTTCTGTTTTCTTCTCCTTTATCGGCAAATTCCTCGCCATCTTTATCAAAATATTGCGTTGCGTAAGGAATTTGTAATTTATCCGGATCTAATTTCGGGGCAGTAATGATGAAATACGCTGTAACTGCACCTGCCCCAATAACCGCCAGAATAAAGCAGAGCAGCATAAATTTAAATATTTTTTTCCATACGGGTTTTTTCTGTTTATTTTTTGTATTCTTTTTTTGATTCTTACGATTGACACGTGAATTTGCTGACAATATAGTAAACCTCCAATCGACGAGAACATCTCCTCATCGATGATTTTGTTTGTTGTATGAATTGAAATAAAGTTGATCTACAATCGATAAATAATCGACACGTTTTTGAAGGGTGAACGGGATTTTATGTCCTTTCTCCTGAAAGACAGAATAAGAGATTGATTTTTTTCCTCCATTGATCATGTCATGCCAATAGTTAATAATTAAGTCGCCTGGAAAGAAATATGTTTCACCAAACGTTTGAAATCGTATAATCGCAAAACATATTCCTCCTTGCAATAAGACTTGTTCCATATGTTTAAACTGATGGTCATGAAAATTTGCTAAAGGAAAAAGTGTTTTATTTTTGGTTTCTTTCGCTTCAAAGTCAATATGTTTCCCCCGATAAACGCCATTAAAATCTGTTGTGGATTTAGCTTGAAAATACCCTTCCGTAATGACAGCGGCACTTCTTTTGGGGTAATGCACGTTCACAATTTGAACAGGAGTTGGTTTTTTATGAATAATAGCGTGGTTTGTTTCTAAATAAAACGTGTTTGTCATATGGATATCTTCCTCCAAAGACATTCCCCGATTTCGATACGTGTCATTTGGAATGGATGATTTACTTTGTTTTTTAACGGCCATTCCTCGCCGCATACCTTTTGGATACTTCATTCATTTTCCTCCTCATGATCATATTATAAGCTTTGTTGCTTTATAGAACAAA
>DATGUO010000018.1:0-11162 GCA_035301305.1 Pseudogracilibacillus sp. | reverse complement strand
GCAAAGTCTTCATAATCTACATCATGTGGGATGGCATTCTCACCCATAAGATCACGAGCTTTGATAAATGCATCTGAATAGGAATGAGAGGGATCAAAACCAACAAGAAGACCATGCATTTTTGAAGGTGCAGGTGGCCCCGTCTAGTAACCCCCATCGGCTGGATGGGTACAATCATGATGGTATCATATGTGAAGTTTTATAAATATTTAAGCCGGGACCCGAAAATAGCAAAGTCTTAGATGTAATATAATCATCTAGGATAACCGATGAAATTGCAGAAAAAATTCCTCCTCATTTCCGACGTTGATTGAGGAGGAGAAATAATACGCTCTCTTCATTGCATGGCTAACGATGTGTTTTGTGTACTTTGTACTTCCGATAATGAAGCATTAATCAATGCTTCACGCACACAATCCGTACGACTCCACCCATGTTGCAAACAAATTTCTTTATGACACGGTGTCGTTAATGACGTGTGGGGACGTAGGAAGTTCCATTCCAATGACATCGCCCTTTTGATATGTTTTGTTGTCCATCGTATTAAATGCGTCCACTAGCACTGTTTCATCTTCCAGTTCAATAAAGTAACGCGTAAAATTCCCATTATAAATGGTATTCACAACTTTTCCTTTTATTGGACTGGATGTATTTATTTTAATGCGCTCCGGCCTTACGAGTACAGTGGCTTTTTCTCCAATCGCCATCGCTTCCCCGTCTGCTTTTTGCAATCGTTCTACTGGAAAAGTAACGGTTCCTGTATCAAAGTACAATCCTTCTTTCCCTTCCTGCAGATGGCCGGTGAAAAAGTTCGCCTGTCCAACAAATGTAGACACAAATTTGTTGCTCGGATAATTATAAATACGATCCGCTTGATCAAGCTGTTGAATCACACCTCCGTTAAGAACTGCAATCCTGTCTGAAATACTTAATGCCTCTTCTTGATCATGCGTAACAAAAATGACCGTTAAATTCAGCTTTTCCTTTATTCGACGGATTTCTTCCCGAAGCGACAACCGTAAATTAGCGTCAAGATTGGATAGTGGTTCATCCAGTAATAACACTTTAGGCTCTAATACAAGGCAGCGTGCAATCGCCACCCTTTGCTGCTGACCACCACTTAATTCACTTGGTTTCCGTTTCCCATGATCACGCAGTTCGACTTGGGACAACGCAGTCATAATCCGATCATGTCGTTCAGCTTTAGGAACTTTCGCTTGTTTCAATCCATAAGCAACATTATCATAGACGGTCATATGTGGAAAAAGCGCATAATTTTGAAATACCATCCCTGTGGAGCGCTTTTCAGGCGGTAATGCATCAATATTCTCATCGTCTAAAATAATTTCGCCTGCGTCTTGCTTATTGAATCCCCCGATCGTTCGTAATAGGGTTGTTTTTCCACAACCGCTGGGGCCAATAAAGGAAATGAGTTCCCCGCGCTTAATCGATATGGAGATATTATCGACTGCTTTGACATCTCCAAAGTATTTATAGATATTTTTTAATTCAAGAAAGTTATTTTCTGACATCTAGAGACCTCCAATTGTTACGAATCATATACGAATTCCCGTCCTCTTCTCGACGAATTTCAACAATCCCAGACAAGCTAACACAATCACGATCATAATGAACGACATCGCAGACGCTAAACCGACTTTCGCCTGTTCAGCCAAATTCAGAATATAAATGGCGACAAGATTCGTGTCTGGTGATATTAAGAAGACAACGGAACTGATCGAAACCATCGCTGTCATAAAAGCGTAAATAAACCCTGCTACAAATGGAGGAACCATCAATGGCACAAGAACCTTCCAAAATGTTTTATACGGCCCCGCACCCAAATCACTCGATGCTTCTTCCATCGACGTGTCGATCTGATGCATCTTACTAATGGCGGCCTCCATTCCAACACCAATCTTACGAAACGTCATGTTCAACACAAGAATCATGACAGTTCCCGTCAAGAAAAATGGTGGGCCATTGAAAATTAATACATAACCAATCCCCATGACCGTTCCTGGAACTGCCAAACCAAACAGCGTTAAAAACTCGAACAACTTCTTACCAGGTATCGGTTTTCTCGCAAATAGAAAACCTTGTAAGATCCCAATTGCCGCTGCCAGTATAGCACTGATGAACGAAACGTATAGACTCATAGAGAGCGAATCCCAGCCAGTTTCATTATTAAAATGTTCCAGTGTAAACGTATTGTTTATTCCGATGATCTTCACAAACGCGCCTAGTACAACCATGATAAACATGAGTAAGATAAACGCGATAAACATCGAACTAATCGTTACAACAAAAGCTTTAACCGATTTGGAGAGCGGTACATTTTGGGAACCTGTTTCACCACTGATCGTCCCGACATTACTATCTTTTAGAAAATACGTTTGGAAGATAAAAACGATCAAACTCGGTAAAATCAAGAATACCCCAAGTACTGCAGCCAACTCTAAGTTATGTTGCCCAACGACAAGCAAATAGGCTTCTGACGCTAAAAACTGTTCTCCTCCCCCAATAATAAGTGGGTTGGAGAAGTCGGCTAACGCCATGACAAAAACAAGTAATCCTGCTTTAATAATCCCGGACTTTGCTAAAGGCAGTGTCACCGTGCCAAGTGTTTTCCACTGATTGGAGCCAAGGTCTAATGCTGCATATTCCAAATCAGCATTCGAATTTCGCATGGTGCTTTCAATCAACATATATCCAATTGGGAAATATCCAATAATTTGCGCGACCACGACTCCCCAAAAGCCGTAAATGCTAAATTGCCCACCAAACAAATCACTCACATAATCAGTCACAATACCGCTTCTGCCAAATAAAATCATCAGTGATAATGAGAATATAAATGGAGGAGCAACCAAAGGCAGTAACGCAATCCCTTTAAAAGATTTGGACAAAGCGTTTTTCGTACGTGTGACATAGAGTGCGATGTTAATACTTAAGAATAACACGACTACTGTTGTGATAATCGCTGATAGCAAGCTGTTTTTCAGTGCTTCCCAATAATAGGAAGCTTGAAAAAATTCTTTATAATAATCAAAGGTTAATTGACCCGTTCCAATACCGAAGCTTTTTAATAAAACGGCAAAGACGGGGGCAACAATAAATATCAGGATTGCAGCAGCAAGTATAATCGTTGCAATTGCAAACCATGGCTCCGACCAGAACTGTTGCCATTTCGCTTGGAACGGACGAAGCCGTTTTTTTACTGTAGGTACAGTCTCCACTTATATCCCCCCTTTTTCTCGTGTATTAAAATCGCTCTCGCCATTCCTTCATAATACGCTCTCGATTTTCTTCCGCCCAAACAGCATCATAATCAATCAAATATTGCTCAATATCATCCGCGTTTCCTTTTACCCCATTTTTCGTTACCATCGAACGATGTTCCGCAGATTTCTTCATACCGCCTTCCGAACCGATATAATCAATAGCTTCTTCGACCAACGCTCGATTTTCGGTGTCCTTAAACATCCAAACCACATCAAGGTCATATCCTACACCTTCTTCAGGAATAACCGTCTCCAGTGGGTATCCTTCTTCAATCCGGTTATACACCGCTTGATCCCATGTGATACCGATTGCATATTCCCCTTGCGCAGTCATTTGTGCTGGCGCGTCACCAGATTTCGCGTATTGACCAACGTTTTCATCTAATTTCTCAAAGTATTCCCATCCTTCTTCTTCACCTAAAATCTGCATAATGGTAGAAACGAATAAATAAGCTGTTCCTGACGTGCCCGGATCAGGCAAAACGATTTCCCCTTTATATTGAGGATCTAGCAAGTCTTCCCACGATTCCGGCTTGTCCAACCCTTTCTCTTCCAAAATTTCTGTATTAATTGCTAATAAATTAAACCAATAAGACCATCCATACCATTTACCATCTTCATCTTTAAATTCATCTGGAACATCTTCCCACGTTGGCGAATCATAAGGTTCCAAAAATCCTTCTTTCTCCGCTTTCAATGCAATACTATGCAACATACCCCATTGCATATCCGCTCCAAAATCAGGGGCTTCCGACTTCATCCGACTCCAACCTTCTCCACTAGATAGTCGCAATACATTTGCTTCAATGCCTGTTTCTTCTTTTAGACCTTTTACAAAATCTTGCATTTCCTCAGAATCATTATGCGTATAAACATCAATCGAACCTTTGGTCTCTTTCGCCTCACCGGAGCCAGAATCATCACCACTGCATCCTACAAAGACCAGACTCAATGCGAGGATTAAAAATGATAATACAGATTTCTTCATTTTTATACAACTCTCCTTTTGCTATAATCATTCATCTCAATCGTTATGCTTTTCTTAGCGTGATAGATTCATAGTCGTTAATGATGCTATCCGCATCTTTCAAATAAGCTGTTTCCATCGACGGCACTGCTACAATACCAATACTCGCTAGCGCACCGCTCTTTTTGCCAAGAATCATGTCTCCATTGGAATCACCAATCATTAATGCATTGGCAGGATTCACTTTTAACTGTTCACAAGCTCGATAGACCATTTCAGGATACGGCTTCCCTTGTTGAACAAGATCATCTCCAACAATCGCGGAGAAATAATGCTTAATCCCTAATACCTCTAAATGTTCCACGGCCTTCTCGTAATTATCCGAAGTGACGACTCCCATTTTAATGCCATGCTTTTCCGCTTGTTCTAAAAACGACACCAACCCTTTGATCGGTTTCACATACTTACGAGTGACAAAACTGTCTTCTAACAGTTGATAAGCGTCATTTACCAATTGATACGATTGGTTCCAAGGAACACCTTGCTGATAAAGTCCTAAAGATAAAATGGTTAACAAATCTGGCAGCGAACCAATAGCCAGAGGACCTTCTGGATCCCATGTATGCTCCTCATAGGAAAATCCTAACGCATGAGCTAACAAATGTTGGTCATAAGAACCATCCTCTCCAACGATCAAATCAATGAATTTTTCAGCCCAACGAACCCATAGCGTGAAATCAATGAGTGTCCCATCTTTATCAAATAAAATACAGTCTATTTCATACGCCTTTTCGTTTATCGTGATCAAACTCATTAAAATCCCCCCTCTCCTTTCATGCACCAACCTCGTCTTTACCTTTTCCGTTTTATGTTTTTAGTTGCAATTAGATGCATTTGGTTGTATTTGTGTGTCCATTGTTTATTTTATAGAGAATACCTCTTTTATGTCAAAACGCATTTTTGGATGATTTATGTCATATACCACTAAAAAAGCTTAGACAGAGCGCCTAAGCTAAAAGTAACTTCTATTTATTTGCATATCCTACCAATAACGACGACCTATTCTGATTTTTATAATATTTCGATGCCTGTTTCTTGGTATTTCGCCAATACATTTTCATTAATCTTAGAATCTGTAATGATTCGGTTCACTTGCTCAAACGGACAAACATTCAATAAAGAGACGACATCAAACTTACTGCTGTCTGCTAACACAATCCGGTGCTGAGAGATCTCGATCATTTTTTTCTTCACCTGCAATTCCCCAGCTCCGTAATCCGTTAAACCCTTGGTAAGAGAGAGACCACTAACACTCATAAAAAACGTGTCGATATGAAACTGGGAAATAAAGTCTTCCGTAAAATCACCAACTGTACAAAGCTCTTGATTTCGCAAAATCCCACCTGCAAAAATGATTGTATAATCAGGCATCTCTGATAGTTCATTTGCTATAATCATCGAATTCGTCAGCACCGTTAAACGAGAAAATTTCTCCTTTAATACCTTCGCAAATTCAGTGTTCGTTGTACTGACATCCATCGCAATCGATTGCCCTTCAATCACATATGCTGCTGCTTTTTTCGCGATTTCTTGCTTTTCCTTTAAATATTTAGATTTACGAACTGTAAAAGATAATTCCCGACTATTTACTTCTTCGAGTACCGCTCCCCCGTGAACACGAGTTAGAAAACCTTCCTGCTCGAGGTATTCTAAATCCCTTCTTACTGTTTCAATCGACACATTGAAGTACTGGATTAAGTGCGATACCTTGACAGATTTATTTTTTCGAACCATTTTTTTTATTTCTTCATGTCTTTCTTTAGCAAACAACAGCGACACCTCTTTTGCAAAATTAATGATGTATCTCCTAACAAATAAATACATATAAATACAACCTTACCCCACATTGTAAACGATCTATCCATATATTTCATCTTAAAAGAAATTTCCTTCCAGGGGGGCTGATCTCCTCCTAGGAGAATCAAACCAAAACAATAACCATTTGTTACCAAGCACAGCGCCTAGAACAAATGGTTTTTAAATTAAAAATAAATAACAAAGGAAAGGATTTTCTTTAACCTTTTGGGCTATCCCTATTCGTTCATATAATTCTCAATTAGATAATAAGTTCTACTTTTCGTTTCAGCTGCTAGATAGTCCACTCCTGCAGCTCTTGCTGACGCTGGTTCATCCGGTATTTCAGCAAATGTTTGCTCTTTGTTTTTAATCCAATCATTTTGTTCTGACTTTAATTGTTCAAATTCATTCGTTGGCATCGTCTTTTTTAATTCGCCCCAAACTTCATTTAATAAATCATCCCATTCCCTATGGTATTGACCATAAAAACCAGGCTGCACATCTTGTTCAAACAATTCTTTCGCTTTACTCATTATCCTGTCATCCAGATTATCCGCCTTCTGCATATATTTCTCCTTCAAATTATTCGCTTCGGTAGCTTGTTGTTTTGCTTCCGCTTCTAATCGTTTTTTCTCAGCTTCTTTTTCTTTACGCTCTTTTTCCTTACGTTCTTTTTCAGCGATACGTTTTTCCGCCACTTCTAATTGATTATGTACATCATCTAATTCACGATCCAACGCGTTCGTTTTACTTTCTAATTCACTTATCTTCGAGTTCGCTTTTTCAACATCATCATTAGCGATAAGCTCTTCTATTTTTTTCAGATCGCTTGCCATTTGCTTTTCTTTCTCTTCTTCCTCTTCAATCGTTGTCAATAATTCTTCCACTTCAGTTTGTAAAGACGGGACAATCGCATCTTTTTTCAGGATATCATTCGCCAAATCAACCGCTTCTGTCCACTTGGCATTTTCCATTTTTTCTTGTAAAGTCGCATAGTCATCTAATAAAGCAATCCTATCTTTTACTTCTGGACTATCTGGTTTTTCTTCTAAGGCAACGTTAAATAATTTTAGTGCGTTTTCAAAATCTCCATTTTCTAGTGCAGCTTCCGCTTCAGTGACGGAATCTTTAAATGCAGAATTACATCCGACCAACACAAAAATGATAGCAAATATTAAAAAAATTCGTTTCAATGTTCATGCTCCCCCAATTTTAGTTAATAAGTAAACACAATATACCTATGATTATACAACATATTGGGAAAAATTACCTATAAAACTGAAACAATGACAGAAGAAACATCACAAGGACAAGCTACCAAGTAATTTACACTTAGTTTTCGCAATTTCGGATTAGGGGATATTTTACCTAGCAGGCGTTTTTCCTGCTAAAAACTCATACTCTCAGTTTTTAAAGTGCTATCAATATAGGAATATCGCACCATACAAACGCATGTTTCGCCAGGTCGGGATATGGCTTTTTGATGAGTGGCCTTAAGTTATCGCTTTTGCATAAAAAGGGCAATCACATGCGGAGAGTGAATTTAAAAGCAATTACATGGTCAATGCTATTCATTCTAACGTCTTAATCTATTCAAACACTTTTGCAGGATTCGTTTTTTTGTCCCCTATATAACGATGAAATCTTCGTCTATAATAGGTATAAAAGAAAGACACTTTCTTCTTCGTAAAGAAAATCAGAAAGGATGATAAAGTGTCAAAAATAAAGGATGAAATCATTTTAAGAGGACTAAAAGAAAATAATTTAAAAAATATAGATGTAAACATACCAAAAGAAAAAATCACCGTATTTACCGGTCTTTCCGGCTCAGGGAAAAGCTCCGTTGTTTTTGATACATTAGCAACAGAAAGCAGAAGACAAATGACGTTGAATTATCCCCTTTATGTCAGAAATCAAATGCCAAGATACGAAAGACCCCATGCCGATCTTATGCGAAATTTAAGCCCGGTTGTTGTGGTAGAGCAAAGATCTATCGGAGGAAATTACCGCTCAACCGTTGGCACCTATATGGATATTCATCCATTGATTCGACTTTTGTTCTCGCGAATAGGAAAGCCATCCATAGGTTCTGCCACGGATTTTTCGAGCCAAAGTTCCTTTGGTAGATGTCCTGAGTGTAGTGGATTCGGGAAGGTCATTGCGCCAGACCTAAATAGAATCATCGATTTCGATAAATCACTCCGGGAATATGCAGTGAAATTTAAGCCATTGTCGCCTTCCGGTTGGCAAGGTAGATGGATGATGACTGGCGGATTATTCGATCCAGATCAACCGATAAAAGACTACCCAGAAGAAAAACGCCACTTGCTATTATATGGTCCCCCGGAAGGTGAAAGAGTCTATGCGCCGTTTCATACCAAACACGGACCTCAGGATCATGAGTGGGATGGCTTACTTCCCAGATTTACGCGCCTGTATATACATAGAGATATTTCCAAGCTGAAACAAATATCCCAAGATGACGTCCTAGCCGTATCAACTCAATCCTTATGCCCAACCTGCCAAGGTTCAGGCCTAAACCCAGAGGTATTAAAATGTAGAATAAAAGGCTTAAATATCGCAGAATACGATCAATTGGAACTTACCGAACTCCTAGAAGAGTTGACGAAGATAAAAAATCCTATCGGAGAATCAATCGCACAGCAAGCAATCCCGCATGTAAAACAACTCGTTGAAATGGGTTTAGGATATTTGAGCCTATCCAGAAAAATGAGCAGCCTTTCCGGTGGCGAAGCGCAAAGGGTAAAAATCGCACGTCATTTAGGGAGCAGTCTAAACAATATCACATACATTTTCGACGAACCAAGTGCAGGACTCCACCCAGAAGAAGTCGATAGGCTAATCCAGATGCTAAAAGGTCTCAAAGATCAACATAATACCGCCATCGTTATCGAACACGACCTGTCCGTAATAAAAGCAGCAGATGAAATCATAGAGATGGGACCGGGAGCAGGTGTAAATGGAGGAGAAGTTGTCTATCAAGGAAAATTAGAAGGACTGAAAAGCGCTAAAGCCGCAACAACCCTTAATCCCAAATTAAAAATAAATAAAAATCCAAGGGATATAAAAAGTTGTTTTACCATAAAAAAGGCAAGTAACCATAACTTAAAAAATATAAGCGTGCGTCTTCCTAAAAATGCCCTCGTCTCTCTATGTGGCGTGTCTGGTTCAGGGAAAAGTTCCCTCATGTTGAAAGCATTCCCAGAAAGGTATCCGGAAACGATCATGGTAGGACAAGACAGGATCGGAATCTCTAACCGTTCGACACTAGCTACATATATGGGGGTCATGGATGATATTCGCTCCATATTTTCAGGAAGCACAGCGCGTCCTGCAGGTTTGTTCAGCTTTAACTCACTAGGAGCATGTCCGACCTGCAAAGGAAAAGGAGTCACAAAACCAGATGTAGCATTTGCAGATCCCGTAACGATTCGCTGTGAAGCATGTGGAGGCACGAGATATTCAGATGAAGCATTATCTTATCAGTACGAAGGTAAAAATATAGTAGAGATTTTGAATTTAACGATCGACGAGGCGATGAACTATTTTAAAGAACAGAAGATCATAAAACGAGTGAATACGCTAAAAGACGTAGGATTAGGGTATCTAACCTTAGGACAGACAACAAGTTCACTAAGCGGAGGAGAAATTCAGCGTCTAAAACTTGCAAGCCACTTACTAAAAGAAGGACAAATCTACCTATTAGACGAGCCATCCTTAGGACTACACACAAAAGATAATGGAAAGCTTTTAAGTATATTTCAAAATCTTGTAAACAAAGGTAATTCTGTTATCATCATCGAACACAATCTAGATTTTATAGCAGCAAGTGACTGGGTCATCGAACTAGGTCCTGAGGGAGGAAAAAAAGGTGGACATATTCTATTTGAAGGCACACCAGAAGAGATGTTAAATGCAGAAACAAAGACAGCGAAGTGATTAAAAGACGGAGTTAGCGAACACTTGAATTAGCATTCAACCTCCCCATTTACCTGAAGGGAGGGATTCTTGCTAACGAAGGATGAATTGCCAGTGCTATCATTCAGTGAAATCGTTTATCACTTTAGGTGAGAAAGAGACGCACTGCAGGAGTTAAACAATCGTACCCTTTAATTGAATAAAGCACTGAGATGAACGTATGAAGGATGATAAAGTGAATATTAGATCAAACAAGAAAACAGAGGTCAATCAATTAGTAAAAATATGGTATGAAGGTTCTTTAATAGCACACGATTTTATCGATAAGAATTATTGGAAATCGCAGCAAACGGAGATGGAAGAAAAGTATATCCCAATGTCTGAAACCTATGTTGTAAGTAATGAAAAAGATATTGTCGGCTTCGTATCAATGATGGATAATTATTTAGCTGCATTATTTATTGATGTTACGCATCAAGGTGGAGGATATGGAAAGGGTCTGTTAGATTTTATAAAAAGCCAAAGGGAAAATATTCAATTAAAAGTGTACAAGAAAAATAAAAAAGCTGTTGATTTTTATTTGAAAAATAGCTTTGTAATAAAAGAAGAAACACGAGATGAACAAACTTCCGAGAAAGAATTTTTAATGGAGTGGGAAAAGGGGTAAGTGTCGTTAGATGCGTTTGATTATTACATGAAAAAGCTAACGAATGGTGTTCGTCAAACGAGATGCTATACATGTCAGATGAATTTAGAAAACGATGAATTAACCTTCGAGAAAAAACAGATGAACTTTAAAGGGTGGGGATAATTCAACTTCCCCATCCTTTAAAGTTCATACTAGTATTTGGAATCACCAATACAATGAGCACAGTTATCAAATTCCTCCCGTTTAGCTTGTGAATGTGAATCAGGAGAAAATGTCTTGACATGATGCGTCTTAATTTCATCAATTTTGGGCTTGTCAACTAAAGTGTGTAAGTTATTCTAAATACTTTAACACACGATCTTTCAAGCGGTCATGAACGAGCAGCTGGTTCATCACCATCGCCCAGTTTTGGATATGGCCACCTTCCCATTTATTTTCGAGTTCTTGCACCCGTAAAAACAATACT
>DATGUO010000017.1:0-5673 GCA_035301305.1 Pseudogracilibacillus sp. | reverse complement strand
CTTTGCCGTATGTTACTAATATTTCTGTACCAACGAAATAATTTAAACCCAAGATTATTAGCTTTACTAATAATAAAAATACACCCAATAAAAACAAGCTATCAAAAAATGTTTTCCATTTAGGATACGCCAGTTGTTTACTATCTCGAATTACTTTTTCCTTCAATTCCTCATCACTCCTCAATAATTCATCTATCGTGATACCAAATAAGTCACTTACATTGATAATCACTTCGATGCTAGGATAATTTTACCAGTCTCCCATTTTGAAACTGATTGACGACTAACATATATTTTTTTAGCAATATAGTCTTGTGACCAGCCTCTTTTTTCTCGTTCCTTTTTTAATTTTTCACCAAAAAACATATTGTTCATCGCCTTTCCTTTTTCATTATTACTGAGGTGAATAGATATAGTAAAGATAGTTATAGGTGCATCAAGGGGCAACCTAGTGTTGCGCCCTTATATACCCTGTCATTTAGCAATCTGTCCCGTTTGCTGAACAATAAAATTCCTTATATCGTAAATTTATTTAATCTCAGTGTATCATGTATTTCCGTGCTTTTAATGAAATTCCCCTTAATTATCATCCAAAGGAAAGTTTAACACACAAAAAAGGCACTAACATTTCTGCTAGTACCTCTGATAATTCATATACAAAATTTGACACTTGCATCAAATCGCCCACAAACATTGATATGACAATTTCGTCTTAACGTTTTGAGAATTGTGGTGAGCGACGTGCGCTGTTAAGACCGTATTTGTAACGTTCTTTCATACGAGGGTCACGAGTTAGGTAACCTTCGCGTTTAAGCGTTGGACGGTATTCCGGATCAGCTTCTAAAAGTGCACGGGCTACACCGTGACGGATTGCTCCAGCTTGACCTGTATAGCCTCCTCCGTCAACATTAACGAGTACATCATACGTACCTTTTGTTTCTGTTGCGACAAGCGGCTGGTTCAAAATTAATAATTGAGTTGCGTATGGGAAATATTTTTCCGCGTCGCGATCGTTAATCGTAACTTGTCCTGTTCCTGGAACTAAACGAACACGTGCAGTAGATTTTTTACGACGTCCTGTGCCGTAGTATTGTACTTGTGCCAATTTGATTTACCTCCTTTATTATCCTTTAAGCTCGTATGCTTCTGGTTTCTGTGCTTGGTTTTTATGTTCTGGTCCACTGTAGACATGCAATTTCTTAAGCATTTGTCTGCCTAAAGGTCCTTTTGGAAGCATTCCTTTAACCGTTAGTTCTAACATGCTCTCAGAGTGATGATTTCTCATTTCATTTGCACTGCGCTCTTTAAGACCGCCTGTGTAACCAGAGTGACGATAATATTTCTTGTCTGTTAATTTATTCCCTGTTAAACCTACTTTTTCAGCATTTACAATAATTACATGATCACCAGTATCAAAATGTGGCGTATACGTTGGTTTATGTTTACCGCGTAGAATTGTTGCTACTTCGCTGGAAAGACGGCCTAAAGTCGTGCCTTCAGCGTCGATAACGAACCACTTACGCTCCACATTGCTATCATTTGCCATGAAAGTTGTGCGCATTTCTTTTCCCTCCAAAAATAATTCCTATTTCGCGTTTATCTATATTCACACAATTAGTTTCCGGGGCTAATTATGGATTTAGAAACAATTTACCATACACCATAATATAGCAAACCACACTCGATTGTCAAGTATTATCTGTTTCTTTTTCGTAGTTTACTTCCCATAAATATAATCCTTCTGGCGGGATAGTAATTCCTGCTTTTTCACGGTCTTTTGCTTCCAGAATATGTGTTAATTCATCTGCTGGTATATTCCCGCAGCCAATATCTAAAAGGGTTCCTACAATAATTCGAACCATGTGCTGCAAAAAGCCGCTCCCTCTTACAGAAAAACGAACCTCTTTATTTATCCTATGACAAGATATTTCATAAATGGTTCGTATTTTATCTCCTGTTACAGTTGATTTAGTAGAAGCAAAGGACGTAAAATCATGTTCTCCTTCTAAAACTTTACAAGCTGCCTGCATCTTTTCTATATCGTACGTAAATGCAGAGTGATACGTGAAATTCCGACGAAAGAGGTCCGGTTCTTCCGTATTCAACACGATATAACGATACTCTTTATCCAACGCAGAAAAGCGAGCGTGAAAAGTATCTTCAACAAATCGCACTTGCTTTATTTGAATATCACGGGGCAATAAGGACTGCAAAGCTTTATGCCAGCCTGTTTCTGGAATTGTTAAATCCGTCTTAAAATGGAAGACTTGTCCGAGAGCATGAACTCCGGCATCTGTCCTGCCAGATGGATATATACGGATTGGTTTGTCTTTATGCATCTTTTTCAGCACTTTCTCTACTTCCCCCTGCACTGTTCGAGCTTGAGGCTGAATTTGGGACCCTGAAAAAGTACTGCCGTCATATGCAATTGTACATTTGATATTTTGCATAGTTAATTCCTCACGATAAATAAAGTAATGATAACGGCTGCAAACAGAATAAAAGCTGTATAATCTCGTATACCATATTGAAGGAGACGAAGTTTCGTGCGCCCTTCTCCGCCTTGGTATCCTCGCGCTTCCATCGCCAAAGCCAAATCTTCTGCCCGTTTAAAGGCACTGACGAATAAAGGCACTAATAAAGGAATAATTGCTTTTAAACGTTCTTTCAGCTTTCCTGTACGATAATCAACGCCCCGGGAGGCTTGCGCTTTAGATATTTTATCCGTTTCCTGCATAAGCGTTGGAATAAAACGTAAAGAAATCGACATCATTAAAGCCAGCTCATGCACTGGGAATTTTAATTTCTTCAGCGGATGCAATAAGCTTTCGATTGCATCGGTGATTTCGATTGGGGTGGTTGTCAGCGTTAATAACGAAGTCATCAGAATCAACAGTAAAAAACGCAAGGCGATCACCAATCCCATTTGAATCCCGCCTAAATGAATGGAAAATGTCCATATTTCAAACACAACTGGCCCGTCTTTCGTTAAAAATAAGTGCAATAAAAATGTAAAAAAGATTAGAAACCAGACAGGCAGCAGTCCTTTTATAATAAAGCGAATCGGAATAAAGGTGGTGATAATCGTAATCAGAACAAACAATGTTAATACACCATAACTCCACACGTTGTTAGCGAAAAACACGAAAATGACGTAGAAAAAAATAACCAGCAACTTTGCCCGCGGGTCCAGACGATGAATAAAGGAAGTTCCCGGCACATATTGGCCGACAATCATATAATTACTCATGATAGCCTCCTAATGCTTCTTGCACGCTTTTAGCTATAGAAGCAACCGATTGATTCTTGATGGAGAGATTTGTATCGAATGTTTCATTAAATCGTTTCAAAAAACGAATCGACTCCGGCAAACGGAGTTGCACGTCCTGAATGCGCTCTTCTTCCTTAAACACTTCTTCCGGCGTACCTTCTAAATATTTCTCTCCTTGATTTAATATGATGATATAATCAGCATATTGCATGGCATCTTCCATACTGTGGGTTACTAAAATCGTCGTTGCTTTTTCTTCTTCATGAATTTGTTTAAACATTTCCATGATTTCTGTTTGACCTTTAGGATCGAGTCCCGCAGTAGGTTCATCGAGAACATAGACTTCCGGCTTTGTTGCAAGTACTCCTGCGATAGCTGCCCGTCTCATTTGCCCGCCGCTCAATTCAAAAGGAGACCTTTCTAAAAGTTCAGTTGATAATCCGACACTTTCAGCTGCAGCATTCACACGTTTTCCCACTTCTTCTTTGGAAACACCAAAGTTTAACGGACCAAATGCAATATCTTTTCTGACGTTCTCTTCAAATAACTGATGTTCTGGATATTGAAACACAACGCCGACTTTACTGCGCAAGTCTTTCATTTCTTTTAATTTCTTGCCTTGTTCCATCTTAAAAGGGCCTATCGTGACTTCCCCCTGTGTTGGGCGTAAAAGGCCGTTTAAGTGTTGAATTAGGGTGGATTTACCTGACCCTGTATGACCAATAATAGCCACAAACGAACCCGTTGGGATATGAAATGAAATATCACTCAAGGCACGATGTTCAAATGGCGTACGAGGCTGATATATATAACTTACTTGGTCGAATGTAATGTCCATAGTTCCTCCAGCATTTCGTTCAGTGTAAGCGGGTGTGTTTTTAACGGAACACCCTCTTCTTTAAGCGCTTCTTTTAAAGCGATAATGAATGGTATATCTAAACCTATTTGTTGCAACAGTTGTCCATCTTGGAGCACTTCCCTGGGTTTTCCAGTCATCCAAATCGCCCCTTGGTTTAAAACAATCACTCGATCTGTCACGGTGACTTCCGACAAATCATGGGTGATGGTAATCAGCGCTAAATCATCCTGTTCTTGTAATTGCATCATTGTTTCCATAATTTGTTTACGGCCGATAGGATCTAACATCACTGTTGCTTCATCCAGGATCATGACTTTTGGTACTACAGCAATCACGCCTGCTATGGCCACCCGCTGTTTTTGCCCGCCTGATAAGCGATGAGGTTCAGTCAATAAGTAGTCCGACATTTCCACTTGCTTTAGAGATTCAGAAATACGTTCTTCCATAATGGATCGTTCTACTCCGCGGTTCTCCATTCCAAATGCAACGTCATCCTGCACTGTAGCTCCCACAAATTGATTATCCGGATTTTGAAACACCATACCGACATCTTTTCGTATATTCCATAGCGTATCTTCGGACAATTTTCTTCCATGGACCCAGATTTCTCCTTTTTGGGGAAATAATAAGCCGTTCATCAATTTTGCAATGGTTGATTTTCCAGAGCCATTATGCCCAATGATAGCGACTGACTCTCCGGGATAAATGGCAAAAGTACAGTCATTGACAATCCAAGGACTTGTTTCTCCATAACGAAAAGAGACATGTTTAAATTCAATAATCGGCTGCATAAGCTTCCTAGCCTCCCGGGTTCTATTCTTACTTTATTATACATGATTCGAAGGTTTTTTGGTGAAGGAAATAAGAAAAGCAGCTTGCGGGGGCAACGTATGAACTAAACAAAAAAAGGGCTGGAAAATATCTCCGTATCTAAAAAGAGATGAGTTCCTGCCCTTTCCTGCATTAGTCTACTAATTCAATTACTGCCATGTTTGCACCGTCACCACGACGAGGTCCAAGTTTTAATACACGAGTGTACCCGCCTTGTCTCTCCTCATAGCGTCCAGCAACATCATCAAATAGTTTGTCTAAAATTTGTTTTTCGTCTTCTGTTTCTTTGTTATATAAGAAAGAAGCTGCTTGACGGCGAGCGTGCAAATCACCGCGCTTTCCAAGCGTGATCATCTTATCTACAGTGCTTCTCAGCTCTTTTGCTTTTGCTTCTGTTGTTTCAACACGTTCATGGATAATAACGTCCGCTGTCAGGTTTCGCAATAGCGCCATACGTGTATCAGTTGAACGACCTAATTTTCTAGCCATGAGTATCCCTCCTTTTTGAGAAAAGACTAGCTCTTTGTTAGTCTTCCGTTCTCAAACTTAAATCTAAATCTGAAAGTTTGTTTTTCACTTCATCAAGTGATTTACGTCCAAGGTTACGAACTTTCATCATATCCTCTTCTGATTTATTGGCTAATTCTTGCACCGTGTTAATCCCTGCACGCTTTAAGCAGTTATAAGAACGAACGGACAAGTCCAACTCTTC
>DATGUO010000016.1:0-103406 GCA_035301305.1 Pseudogracilibacillus sp. | reverse complement strand
CGTCCATTGCGGAAGATTCCCTACTGCTGCCTCCCGTAGGAGTCTGGGCCGTGTCTCAGTCCCAGTGTGGCCGATCACCCTCTCAGGTCGGCTACGCATCGTTGCTTTGGTGAGCCTTTACCTCACCAACTAGCTAATGCGCCGCAGGTCCATCTGTAAGTGACAGCAGAGCCGTCTTTCATCTTTTTACCAGGAGGTAAAAAGTTTTAGTTGGTATTAGCACCAGTTTCCCGGAGTTATCCCAAGCTTACAGGCAGGTTACCCACGTGTTACTCACCCATCCGCCGCTCGTTCCACAAACGTCCACCCGAAGGCTTCAGTCTGCTTCCCGCGCTCGACTTGCATGTATTAGGCACGCCGCCAGCGTTCGTCCTGAGACAAGATCAAACTCTCCATAAAAGTTATTACTTATATGAAAGCTCTTAGCTTCAAAATTCGTTCTGACGAGATTATTGAAACATTGTCTCAACAATTTCTTTAAAATCATTTAGGTTGTTCTTGTTCAGTTTTCAAAGAGCAAATTGTTGTTTCGCCTTCCAAAAAGCGACTTGATTAATATATCACGCAAAAAGAAATAAGTCAAGCATCATTTCGGAAGAGAATCTATTATACCATGATTTAATAGTATATTCAATAGTATTGCTTTCTATTTTTGCCACTCTTTTTTAAAGAGCACATTTAATAATATAACATACACTAATTTAAGTCAATAGTATTGTTTTTCTTTTTTGCTGCCCTTTTTTGAAGAGCATTTTCAATAATACAACACACAATAGCTTTAGTCAATAGTATTGTTTTAACGTTCTTTGCCGCCCTTTTTTGAAGAGCATTTCCAATAATACAACGCACACTAGCTTTAGTCAATAGTATTGTTTTTCATTTTTTGCCGCCCTTTTTTGAAGAGCATTTCCAATAATACAACGCACACTAGCTTTAGTCAATAGATTTCTTGCATTTTAAAAATATTTTCTCATTATACAGTTTATATGATAAGCACAAGTGTCTTGGCTAAACTCGAAAAGTTGAAAGCTTCATCGGAAATAACGTTCTATGTCGCGGAAAAACATTGTTTAAAACCTTAAAAGATAAGTGTCGGAGCTAGACAATAAGAAAAGAGTGGGAAATAACTTCGATTTATTCTCCAGCGATATTGTTTATACTATTTTAAAATGGAGAACCCAACTTCCTTCCTCTATGTTGATTTGTCATAGAAATCAAGAAGGAAACTTTTAATTACCGACCCTTTTTCTAATTCACGACAGAAAGAAGCATACTTTTATTTATTATCCCGCCCATCCGATTCACACCAAAGCTCTAAACGATGATGTTTCCAGCCTTCAGCCTTTCACTCTACATTGCCTCTTTACACGATGGATAACTTGGTATTTGTCCATCCCTCCTAGCAAAGGTCTTAACCGCATTGAGACAGGAGGGACAGAGATTAATTTCTTATCCGCTAAAAAAGGAGAAAGGCATTTCGCCTCTCTCCACTATTAATAGTATCTGACTTCATCAGCATATTAAGAATAAAATTTAAAACTACATATGATATGGATGCATCTGTTTCCATAATAATTCAAATTTTATTTTTTTATTTTATACGCGCTTTGAGTCATATTTTAAATCAAGCTTTTTTCTTCGATCGACTGGGTCGCATATTAAAATATTCACGAAACTTTCCAATGCACTTTCGTTCCAGGAGGTGTCCAACCAATTCCTGCACTATTGCCGGGTACTTTTATAACCTAACACAGTAAACTAATTTGCTACAATATTTACCAGCTTATTAGGAACCACGATTACTTTCCGGATTGTTTTCCCTTCCAGCCATGGTTGAATTTTTTCATTTTGTAAAGCTGTTTCTTCTAAAGCAGATTCTTCCATATCTTTTTCAACCAGTATTTTTGCTCGGACTTTGCCCATTACTTGAAGCACAACCTGGACTTCCTCTTCTTCTAATTTCGCTTCTTCATAAACTGGCCATGGTTCATAAGTAATGGTGCCCCCATGCCCCAGTACACTCCAAATTTCTTCTGCAAGATGCGGCGCTACCGGATAGAGCAATTTAATAAAACCTTCTGCCATTGTTTTGGAAATTGTTTTTGCTTTGTATCCTTCGTTAATAAACACCATCATTTGAGCTATTCCTGTATTGAAATGCAAGTTCTCAAAATCATTTGTCACTTTTTTCACTGTTTCATGATATATTTTTTCCATGGAAGTATCGGATTCCTCTGCAACAATGTCAGATAAGGATCCATCATCATTTACAAAGAGACGATACACACGGTCTAAATAACGTCTCGCACCGTCAAGACCAGTTGTCGACCAAGCTACGTCAGCATCTAAAGGACCCATAAACATTTCATATAATCGTAATGTATCTGCACCATGAGTTGTCATAATTTCATCCGGGTTCACGACGTTTCCTTTTGATTTACTCATCTTTTCGTGGTTACTTCCTAGAATCATCCCTTGATTAAACAACTTATAAAAAGGTTCTTTTGTGCTTACTACCCCAATATCATATAAAAATTTATGCCAGAAACGTGCATAAAGTAAATGGAGAACGGCATGTTCTGCTCCTCCAATATAAATATCTACTGGAAGCCATTTCTTCAGCAGTTCCGGATCTGCTAGTTGTTGATCATTCGCAGGATCAATAAAACGTAAAAAATACCAACAGCTGCCAGCCCATTGTGGCATCGTATTCGTCTCCCGTCGGCCTTTCATTCCTGTTGACGGATCCGTTACATTCACCCAATCACTATTCGCAAGCGGTGATTCACCAGTCCCGGAAGGTTTTATTTCATCCATCTCCGGCAAGACCAGTGGTAAATCTTCTTTGGGTACCGCTGACATTGTGCCGTCTTCCCAATGAATAATCGGGATAGGCTCTCCCCAATACCTTTGTCTGGAAAAAAGCCAATCACGCAAACGATAGGTAATTTCCTTTTTCCCTTTACCATTTGCTTCCAGCCATTCAATCATTTTTTGAATAGCTTCCTCTTTATCCAGGCCATTTAGAAAATCTGAATTCACATGCAGGCCGTCTCCTGTATAAGCCTCTTTTTCAATGTTTCCACCTTCGACTACTTCTACAATCGGCAAATCAAATTGAACAGCAAACTCATAATCTCGTTCATCATGTGCAGGGACCGCCATAATAGCACCTGTTCCATACCCCATCAACACATAATCAGCAATCCAAATAGGCACTTTCTGATTGGTAGCAGGATTAATCGCATAAGCACCGGTAAATACGCCGGTTTTTTTCTTGGAAACGTCCGTACGTTCTATTTCGGTTTTATTTGCAACGGTTTCCACATAAGCGCTCACTTCTACTTGATGATCTGCTGTTACAATATCTTCTATATAAGGATGTTCCGGAGACAACACACAGTAAGTGGACCCGAATAAAGTATCCGGACGAGTCGTAAACACTTGAAAATCAAGATCTGTTCCATCAATATCAAATGTAACTTCTGCACCTTCCGATTTCCCAATCCAATTCCGTTGCATGTCTTTAATGCTTTCCGGCCAATCCAGCTCTTCTAAATCCTCCAGAAGCCTGTCAGCATATGCAGTTATCTTAAGTACCCATTGGCGCATGGGCTTTTGCACAACGGGATGATCTCCGCGTTCACTTTTCCCGTCAATCACTTCCTCATTAGCAAGCACAGTCCCCAATGCTTCACACCAATTGACCTCAATTTCATCCATATAAGCAAGACCGTGTTCATAGAGCTTTGTGAAAATCCATTGTGTCCACTTATAATAAGCAGGGTCTGTTGTATTTATTTCTCTGTCCCAATCATAAGAGAAACCCAGCTCCTGAATTTGTCGTTTAAAGGTTGCAATATTTTCATTCGTAAACGCAGCAGGACTGTTTCCTGTATCAAGTGCATACTGTTCTGCCGGTAAACCAAACGCATCCCAACCCATTGGATGAAGCACTTCATAGCCTTGCATCCGTTTCATCCTTGAAAAAATATCTGTTGCCGTGTATCCTTCAGGGTGTCCAACGTGTAACCCCGCGCCTGAAGGGTAAGGAAACATATCCAATGCATAAAGCTTTTCCTTGTCTGAATGTATATTTGTTTGAAATATTTTGTTTTCTAACCAATATTTTTGCCACTTACTTTCAATTTCCTGGTGGTTATAACTCACAAAAACTGCCTCCTCGTTGTCCCAATTAATGAACTATGTATATTCGTTTTATCGCACAAGTAACTACTCGAATTGTATTGAATCGAGTGTGCTTTGTCAAGATTCAGATAGCGGAACCTATAGTGTACCATTTAAATACAGAAAGGGGAATTTCTCATGTTACCCATTATACCTTTTGCTCATTCTCTACTGGAAGAAACCGTTCAACCAGGTGATCAAGTCATCGATGCCACTTGTGGAAATGGAAATGATACATATTTATTAAGTACTTTAGTAGAAGAAACTGGAATAGTTTATGCTTGTGATATTCAAGAACAAGCCATTGCCACGACGAAAGAAATGATGCAAAAACATCAACGCCATAATGTCTCCTATATTTTGGACAGCCACTCGAAATTGACTGCTCATTTACCCGAATCTGCAGAGAGAAATATCGCAGCAGTTATTTTCAATCTAGGATATCTTCCGAAGAGTGACAAAACGATTATCACTCAGCCCGACACGACTTCACGTGCAATCAATGAACTTCTTCCATATTTAAAAAAACAGGGCAGACTTATTTTAGTTATCTACCACGGCCATGAAGGAGGGAGCGCAGAAAAGTCAGCAGTCCTAAAACTCGCTCAAGAGCTCGATCAAAAATACTACCAGGTCTTACGATATCAATTTATTAACCAGCAAAACACTCCTCCCTTCATCGTTGCTATCGAAAGAAAATAGCTAAATCACTTTTAGATGCTTTCTATTCATCGTATAATTAGAATGGAACCTATTTCATACACAAGAAGGAGGAAACGCATGATACATTCATATAAAGGGATAATTCCCCAAATCCATCAAACGGCTTATATTGCACATGACGCCACATTAACCGGCGATATTGAAATTGGTGAAAAATCCAGCGTCTGGTTTAAAACAGTGATTCGCGGAGATATCGCCCCAACTAAAATTGGTAAGCGAGTGAACATTCAAGATTTGTCGCTTATTCATCAAAGCCCTGGCCTTCCAGTAACCGTTGAAGATGATGTATCTGTTGGGCACCAGGTTACTTTACATGCATGTACGATCCGTAAAAATGCACTTATTGGCATGGGAACAATTGTATTAGATAAAGCAGAGATTGGTGAGAACGCTTTTATAGGAGCAGGCAGTCTCGTCACTCCAGGTACAAAAATCCCGGCAAACACCCTTGCACTGGGCCGTCCTGCAAAAGTGGTCCGTGATTTAACGGAAGAAGATTATAAAGAAATGAAACGAATTCGAGAATCTTATGTAGAAAGAGCTGCTGCTTATAAAAAAGAATCTTCTTTAAATACACTATTTTAAAAAGACTATATGGGTACTAAAAACACTTCCGGTTAAGGTGAACTCACCTTTTACTGGAAGTGTTTTTAATTATACATTCGCTTTTAATGTTTGATGCAATAATTCTACTTTATCTGTCTGTTCCCAGGAAAGTTGCAAATCTCTTCGGCCAAAATGTCCATAAGCTGCGACATCACGATAAATCGGCCGTTTTAAGTCCAGCATTTTAATAATTCCAGAAGGGCTTAAGTCAAAAACTTCACGAACGATTTTCACTAATAGTCCTTCTGTCAGCTTCCCTGTTCCAAATGTATCAATGGAGATAGAAACAGGTTCTGATACCCCAATTGCATAAGCTAATTGCACTTCACATTTATCGGCTAAATCCGCTGCAACTATGTTTTTAGCCACATAACGTGCTGCATAAGCTCCTGAACGGTCTACTTTTGTCGCATCTTTGCCACTAAAAGCACCGCCGCCATGTCTTGCATACCCGCCATAAGTGTCCACAATAATCTTGCGGCCTGTAAGTCCAACGTCTCCTTGAGGACCGCCAATAACAAAGCGGCCCGATGGATTAATAAAGTATTTGGTATCTTCATCCAATAAAAAGCTTGGTACAATCGCATGAATTACATATTCCATCATATCTTTTTCAATTTGGTCATACGGAATATCTTCATGATGTTGAGTAGAAAGAACAATCGTATCTACTCGAATCGGCTGTTCATCTTCATCATATTCGACCGTCACTTGGGTTTTTCCATCTGGACGCAGATAATTTAAGGTGTTATTTTTACGCACATCAGATAACCTTTTTGCTAAACGGTGCGCTAAATAAATCGGCAGCGGCAATAAATCCTCTGTTTCATTAGACGCATAACCAAACATTAATCCTTGATCGCCTGCTCCAATTGCTTCTTCATTGCCTTCCCCTTTTCGAGTTTCATAAGCCTCGTCCACTCCGCCGGCAATATCAGATGATTGTTCATCAATCGCCGTTAAGACTGAACAAGTTTCCGCATCAAAGCCGTATTTTGCTCTTGTATAGCCAATTTCTTTAATTGTTTTACGGACAATTGCTGGAATATCGACGTAAACATTCGTCGTAATTTCCCCGGCAACTAAGACGAGACCTGTGGTAACTGTCGTTTCACAAGCTACCCGCGCATCCGGATCCTTCGACAAAATTTCATCTAAAATGGCATCTGATATCTGGTCACTCATCTTATCCGGGTGTCCTTCCGTGACCGATTCAGATGTGAATAAACGTCTATTTTCACTCATTATTCTAAACCCCTTTTTCCCTGATTACGGAGCTCTATTTGTCAGATTATATGACCTGGAGTAAAAGAAATCAGTGGTTTGTCTCTTTAAAAACCAAAAAATCCCTTCCTGCATAGCTAGAGGAAAGGATTTCTGCCTTTCACTCTTATTGTTCAAGGGTATACCTTGCATCAGTTAGCACCTTTTCATTGTATGATGGTTGCTGGGCTTCACAGGGTCTGTCCCTCCGCCTACTCTGAATAAGAGGATTCTTTATTGGGCACTCATTAAAAACATTGTCATATCAGTATTTAAACCACTTTTAATACTCTTTAGACTTACTTTTAGTTAAACATAGAACCCGTTACGGTTTCTAGAGAGTAACGTACCATAGAATACAAATTAAAGCAAATTTTTAACATTAAAATACCCCCATAAGACCTATTAAAATTATGTGAAACCCAAATGAGTAGGTGTACCGATTTTAGATCTTAAATGGACTATAACCCTAGAAAGTTATTTATATCCAAATATAGGCAAATTGAGACTCCAAATCCATGCAAAATATATATAATTACACACTAGTGTCGCATAAATGCTAACAGAATATTCTGATTATAGCCTCTCGGTTAAAATGAAAAAGTGAAAATACCGAAGTAAAGGTAGTAAACATCCATTTTTTCTATTACAGTTTGGCTAAGCACGACCGACGGCAAGAAAGCTTTACGGGACACCCTTTCCTTGTATTTTTCGAATCCAGATATAAGCTGGTTTCCAAAGAGAAGCTTCAAAAGCCGGCTGATTTGTAAGTAGGTTCGGCTACTGAAGGGGGCACCCCTACCTTTACTACTCTCAAAAACTATTTAAAACGATACATGAGCTTATTTAGGCTTAGAATTGATATACAAAACATTATATGTATCTCAAGACACTTTTATAAATTTGAATGTGTTTTTTTAGGTTGCTGTTTGTGCCTTATATATTTATTATACCATAAAATCGATTTTCCCTTCCGTTCGGAGCCAATTTTTAAAAAAGCGATATGACCATTGGTATGACTAAGTTTGAGAAGGATTGACAAAAAGCACCTAAAAAATATTTTAAATTCTTTTGAAATATTTAGTTGTGTTTTCCTGACTCCAGTGAATTATACTAAGACTCTATATAAGCGTTTGTAGGGCTTTTATATCTAACCCCCCTGCCAAAAATACCCCTAAAAAAGTATTAAAAACGATACATGAGCAAATTGAGACCTCTTAGGGGCATATTTAAATAAACCATTGTATCTATCCTGATTCCTAGATAGTCTTAAATACTTCCTGAAACTATCTTTAAAATAATCTCCTTCTGACTCCTTTACTTTTTAACTAACTCCCCCTGATTCCCTTTACTTTTATCATGAGTCCCTCTAATGTCTTTTAATACTTCCTGAAACTCCTTGTCTTTTATTGGCATCTATATTCTCTACCTTTAACTCAGAAAACCAAAAAGGTATTAATTAGAAACGTAGCGAAGCGAAGTTTCAATGATTAAACTGATTTTCAGTTTATGACTGAACGAAGAGAAGTCACCTCTCATAGATATAGTTGTATATAGAAGGATTGTATATAGATACTGTAATGTGGTTCACCCACGTCCCAAATTGGGACATTTAAACACCACCCTCTAGGAAACTACCAGTTTCAAAATACACCACTTTAGAAAATTTATGACTCAAGATAAAAGAAAAGACCTCACCTGAACAAGTATGAGGTCTCAGGGTATATATTATTGTTTCTTATTGGCTACCCTCTAGTTACATTAAATAAGTTGATTCATATATATCTAATCTATTTCTTTCTTCGTCTGTAAGTTCATCCATGTGACGCTGCCTCCATACTTTTCTTATTTCTATTCTCCTTTCCTTATAATAGTATTTGAAACTGCACTTTTAACTAATATAAAATAACAAAACATTGTCATATCAATGGTTCATTAAGACCTTTTAGTGGTCTTGTGAAACATCATACTCTACCTCATGGTCTCTAATCTCCAATAGCACATTGTCTGAATTGTTAGGATTTAGTAATGCTACCCCATATTTATCACTATCCATGGTTTCTGTGACTGTATCAGAGTAACCGTGGAAAATCTCCAGTACGGTATCCCATAAGTAGTAATCTTCTGTAGTAGTCATATAATTAATTTCTTTAACAGATTCATTTTCCCTCATATCTATTTCAAAGTTATTCGTATCTTTATTAAATTCTACTGTGTCCTTATCATATAGTGATAAGCTGATTGCTCCCTCGGTCATTTCAATATCTTCTTGACTTGGTCCGGAAACTGCATTAAAAGTTGTGGCTATGATAGCTAGGAAAACGGCTAGTACTATAGCACCCCCAAAGCCTACAATCAAAGCTATTCCTACTTTTTTCTGTACATTGTTATTGATATCCATTAAGACTATCTCCTTCTATGTTCAGGAATTAATTAAATTTTAATTTATTGATTATCCTCTAATACATGAAAATAGGTTGCTTCATACATATCTAATTCACTTCTTTCTTCATCTGTTAGTTCGTCCATCGTAACATTGTCTCCGTACTTAGCTTCCAATTCCTCGATGTATGGGGTAGGTTCCATATCTTCAGGCTCTACTACTTCTTCTTCCTCTAGTTCTTCCATCTTTTCATCTGAAGGAGTGTAAGTGCCTGTCTCAGGGTCGTAGTCATCATACTCCCACTCTTCTAGACCGGCTTCTTCGGCTTCCTCGGATTTAACGTAGTCACTTCCAAAACCTTGAAATACATCTACACCTGCTTTATCTGCGTGGACAGTTCCACCGTTTTCAAACGTCTCTGCTTCTTCTTCTGTCATCAGGTATACAAACTCTTCATCAGACAATCTGAACAGGTCTTCTTCCCACAAATCATGAATAGTTACATCTTCTCCTAGAGCGTCTTTAAGGTGCCCGATTTCTTCAGTCTCTTCCCCTCTCTGAGTTGCTCCTGCTATCTCTTCTTCATCTTTAGAATCGTTATTATTGGAGTCATTGTCTTCTGATTCTTCGTCATTATTGTCCTCGGAATCTTCCTCAGAATCCCCCTTAGCTAAAGCTTTGTTTTCATCTGCCATACTTAGGAGGTTACCTGCTTTAGAATTCGAGGCTGTAGTCATTACTAGAGCTGCGTTAACGTTATTTGGAAGTAGGTTTACTTCTTCTTCATCTACAGTTACTTCTTCATTATTATTGTTATTAGTGCCCTCTGCTGCTTCGTTCCCGTTGTCTGAACATGCTCCCAATACTCCTGCTAAAGCTAAACTTGCTGTAATTGTTGTTATCTTTTTAATCAATCTCATGTCTCCCTTTATCTATTATTGTGTAAGTTCATTTTTATATTTATCTTTTAATCCATCATATATAGCAGGATGGATAGCGTAGTTCTCTGCTTGTTGGAATACTCTATATTCTTCTCCGTAAATAAGGTCTTTAAAATTATCTAATTCTAGGTCTTCAAAATCTTCTCTTGTGTAATTGTAACTGAATACGTTTTGGGTCTTGTTCTCTCCATTTTCCATTGTGAACTCGTCTTGTACGAATACTTGAACTGTGTCTATATCTTCGTCAGCGAATGCTACTTCTACACTATCGAACATATGCCTAGCCATTTTCATAAATGATTCTTCATTAAGTGCTAATGGGTCATCATTTGATATCTGTAAAGTATTTCCACCTTCTTCCCCTAAATCCACTTCCTTGACTTCTTCTACCTCTTTCCCGTTCTCTTCAATAACTTCTTTTACATCTTCTCCATCTTCTACTGCTGCTACCATTTCTTTTACTGATAAATCCTTTTCTTCTTCCTCTTTTTCCTTCTCAGCTTCTTCTTGTTCCTTTTGTTCTTTATCTTCCTTTTCTTTAGCTTCGGCTTTTTCCTGTTCCTTTATCTCTCGTTGTTCTCGGAGCTTCTCATGCTCGGCTTCCTGTTCCTTGTCTTGTTGGATTGCTATTGGAATAAATATAGCCATAAGTACGATTGTTACAGCAATTCTTACCTTCTTACTGAAGAATCCATTTAACCACATCAATAAGATTCCAATTGGAGCAGTAGCTATAAAAACCATGAGTAGAATTGCAAACCACTTCTTGTGGTAGAACTTTTCCTTCTTTTGATTATCGTTACTGTTTTCTGTCATTTTCCTATCTCCTTCTTATTTGTTTTCTCTATTGAAACCTTCATCTTAATCTACCTCATCTTCTAAGTAGTTATATAAAAGTTCCCCATTATTAGCTACTAACAAATAATTCTCAGTCTTCCAAGGGTTTACCAATGATACCTTGTAACCTTCCCCTAGGTACTCACTAACACGATTTGATTGACTTGTAATAGTGCAGGTTAAGTCATCCCACATATCATAATTTTTGGTACTCATACAATATTCATACCTATTTTACATTTTGATTTTGGTGAACTATTACGCAACGTCTGCGATACAATTGATTAAGTTCTTTTGATATTTTTTAAATTCTTCCGTACTTGTTTTTGTTGTAAATTCATAATCGTTAATAAACTCCACTTCAATTGTAGATTTGTTTATATCATTTATAGAAATTTTAAGAATCAGACTCTGAATTCTCTCAGCAGACTTGCTTATTGCCCTACAACTTCCCCTGATCCTCCGAAGAGATGACCACCTTCTAGAGTACCTCCAACATTTCTATTTCCAGCAGATGTGTTTGCTATGGTTTCCGGGTTTTTAATTATTGCTATGTCTATGATTGAATTAAAATCAATCGTCTTTACAATGGTGTTTGATATACCTACATCGACAATAATTACATTTATTACTTCCTCTTCAATATTTAATGAAAGCTTGGTATAAGGATATGAGTAAAGTTTACTTTGATAAATAATTGTTTCATTATCAAATTGATTTCTTTCTAATGTTTTTTGTATATTACTCTTACTAATGTTGTTTGTTTCATTAATTTCATCACTCGCTAAAAAACGTATTATCACATATAGAATTACAACCATAATTATAAATACAATAAAACCGCTCACAACATCAATCTCCTTATGAACTAGTTAGTATAATTTAGAAATTAAACTAATAATACCATATAGTAGAAAAAATTCCATATAATGTAGTAAAGAAGTCTTAAATCGAGATGATGCAATAGACTCTATGTGCGTGTGTAAAATGGTGGACTAGAGACGGTTTCAATCGTTTAGGAGGATCGAGCAACGCAAGCGCTCTTGTTATATACTATAAATTATCTTGCTTATCTATATATCTACCTATGTGAATCAAGCTATCTCTAATACAGTAAAACTGAAACTTTCAAAATGGAATTAGCAGCAAAATAGAATTACACCAATAAGTTTGAAATTGAATTCTATATTTATCACCATCGATTTTCAGAGCACATTTACTTAATCGTTCTTAAAATTTTTGAAATACAGCTGTCAGCGTAAAAATATATTTAAAGAAGCAAGTAAGATAAGGATGTTGTATACTCCCTGCACACTAATTAAAATAATAGTGAAAGCAAAATTCATTAGTTCATATTTAATTGTTCAGAAAAAATTTTTTAACCAAACTAAAAACTATATCAACAACCTTCGGACAATTTATCATAAATTCTGTTATTCGTTTTCAAATTCAATAAAATTTCTTACTATGTTCGCTATTGTTTTTTTATATAGTATCTTTTAAAAAGCAACTAAATTGAATCAATTTCATAAGTGTTGATTTCCAAAGTAAATACGGACTATTGAAATAAAAATTGATGCAATGTTCGTGTTCATGACATATAACTTTTGTGATTGGGGTGTAGGATGGCCGACTCCTGCGGGAAGTAAAGCCTCGGTAAGACTAGGAAGGCCTTGGCCTGACGACGGCTTAACAGCTGCCCGCGGAAAGCGGCCATCCGGAACACCAATCAAAGCGAAAATTTAATTATTCGGATTCTACTCCTAATTTTGAATGATGAAATTGACACAAATTAAAAACAATAAGACTTTTAATTTTCCGCGCATATTTAGTAGGGGTTATTCAGTCTAATGTGTTATACTATAAAAGAACAAGTACTTTACGAAGGTGGTAGTGTAATGAATATGACTTCAAAATCGCTGAATTTAGAAGCTTTAAAAACAAAAGAGAATATACAGCATAATTTATCCGTTTCCGTCTTAGTTGAAAAAATCCTCTCCAGAGAAGAAGGAATACTCAGTTCAACCGGAGCGATTCGTTCCATTACAGGGAAATACACTGGTCGTTCACCGAAAGATCGTTTCGTGGTGAATGATGACGTATCAGCAGATGTCATTGATTGGGGGGCTGTTAACCAGCCGATTGATGAAGCTTCTTTTGAACGATTATACCATAAAGTAACAGAACATTTATCTAATAAAGAAGAGATATTTTCATTAAAAGCTTTTGCAGGAGCTGATGAAAAATACCGCCTTCCTGTCGAGGTCATTAATGAATATGCTTGGCATAACTTATTTGCGCGCCAATTATTTATTACACCAACCGATGAAGAATATAAAGAACACATCCCTGGGTTTACGATTCTTTCAGCGCCTACGTTAAAAGCTGATCCAAGTGTGGATGGAACGACTTCAGAAACATTCGTCGTTATTTCATTAAAAGAGCGGATTATTTTAATTGGCGGTACTGAATACGCCGGGGAAATTAAGAAATCAATCTTTTCTATTATGAATTATTTGTTACCGCAAAACAATATTCTTTCCATGCATTGTTCAGCAAATGTCGGGGAAGAAGGAGATGTTGCTTTATTTTTCGGTCTGTCCGGCACAGGAAAAACAACTCTTTCCGCAGATCCGTACCGTCAATTAATCGGAGATGATGAGCATGGCTGGAGCCCAAATGGGGTCTTTAATATCGAAGGCGGATGTTACGCAAAATGTGTGGACTTATCTGCGGAAAAAGAACCGCAAATCTTCAATGCGATACGATATGGCTGTGTCTTAGAGAATGTGGTCTTAGACGATGAGTCACGTGTCCCTGATTATGGAGACACTTCTTTAACAGAGAATACGAGAGCGGCATATCCTTTAGAAAATATAAATAATATTCTGCAGCCTAGTGTTGCAGGTCATCCAAACACCATTATCTTTTTGACAGCAGATGCATCTGGTACACTTCCGCCAATTAGTAAATTATCGAAAGAACAAGCTATGTACCATTTCTTAAGCGGATATACGAGTAAATTAGCCGGAACAGAAAGAGGTATTACAGAACCGCAAGCTACTTTTTCCGCTTGCTTTGGCTCTCCTTTCTTACCGTTGCCTCCAAGTACGTACGCAGAAATGCTGGGAGAAAAAATTGATCAATTTGAATCCAATGTGTTTTTAGTAAACACCGGCTGGACTGGCGGCCCGTATGGCACAGGAAACCGTATGAAGCTTTCCTACACCAGAGCGATGATTCATGCTGCATTAGAAGGCGAGTTAAATACAGTCGAAACAAAACAGGAAGAAATTTTTGGACTGCATATGCCTACGCATATTCCTGGTGTGCCAGATGAGGTATTATTTCCACGTGACACATGGGAAGACAAAGAAAAATATGATCAAACTGCCCAGGAACTTGCACAAAAATTTCATGATAATTTCAAGAAGTTCTCACACGCAACAGATGAAATAAAGCAAGCAGGTCCTCGTTTTAAACAACAATAATAATAATTGAAACATTAAAAGACGTCCTTTCCGAAAAGGACGTCTTTTAGTCGTTTAAACACGCTAGACAATGAACCAGTACATCATCTTTCATCATAAAACTGTATTGTCGATTTTGCTTTATATTTTGCGGAAGTTCCTTAAGTAAAACAGGCCCCAGTGTTTCCATATAATCTTCCCTTGGTTGTAAGGACTTTATCGTTGCAAAATACACATTTTTAATAATAAAGTCTCTTTTCCCATCCACATAATATTGTGCAAGATACGTTATCTCCTGGATGATGCCCCCTGTTTCTTCCATCACTTCCCTTATTGCAGCTTCTTCAGCAGTCTCGCCTGCCTCCACTTTTCCGCCCGGGAATTCCAGCCCCCTTGTGCGATGTCTGGTCAACAGCCATTGGTTTTTGTATTTACAGACCACCCACACATGTTTAGGTGTGGAAGAAAATGGTTCTTTACCAAAGGAAAGTTCTACTTCATTATGATAATAGTCTTTAAATGTAAAATTCATAACTCCCTCTACTTTCCAATCATTCTGTACTGAACAACTCTATCCTTAGTATACCATTTATTCTTCAGAATGTGGACGTGTGCGAGGATAAGATTCTGCTTTATCGATTGGACGCTCGTTTAAGGCACCTGTCTCCTCGATAAAGTCTCTTGTTTTTTCATCTCCTAAATCATATATCATCTCTAAAGCTTCCCGTATGGTGACTTTAAAATCATCCTCGGAATCGGCATTGTGATAAAGCATAATTGGTGTATTTGCTCTGAACATCGTCATCACTTGATCCGATTGAAGCGCGTCAAATTTATGAGACAATACATCAACTTCAGCCTGCGTTGCATGAATGACCAAACCATGGTTTTCTTTTACTTCAGATTGTGAAATTTGTAAATTTGTGAAATCAATAAAATATTTTTCGCGTGTCATTACTCTACCTCCCCGGTAGTCTTTACTTTATGCTTTCTTTAGTCGTTTGGCCAGCTCGTGACGCTGTATTTTATTGGACGCCGTCTTAGGTAGGGTTTCTACAAATAATAAGTGCTTGGGTACTTTAAAAGCGGCTAATTCCTGCTTTAAGCGTTCTATCATCTCTGTTTCCTTAAGTGGAAGAGAGGCAACAATAAACGCTGCAGGAACTTGTCCCCACTTATCATCCGACTCCCCTACAACAGCAGCCTCTTCAACGCCTTGCATTGCTAATAGAACATTTTCAATTTCGGAGGGATAAATATTTTCTCCGCCCGAAATGATTAAATCCGTTCTTCGTTCCATGACAAAAAGAAAGCCTTCACTATCCTTATATCCTAAATCGCCAGTTTTAAACCACCCATCCGAAAAACTTTCAGCAGTCGCTTCCGGTTGATGATCATATCCGTGAAACACCATTGGTCCCTTTACTGCGATCTCACCTACACCCGAATCATCCGGATTTTTAATATGAACAGAAGCAGGAAATAAAGCTTTTCCACTGGATCCTATTTTCCGTAAACTATCCTCTTCACTCAATGTAACAATCTGCGAGCTTGTCTCTGTCATTCCGTAAGATTGAAATAACGGCAGCTGATGTTTTTTCACTTGCTGCAGTAATGGAGCAGGTACCGCCCCGCCTCCGAGAAGCAAACAGCGTACATGGTCGGGTAAAGCAGCCCCCTCCAGTTCTTGCAAAAGGTCACGCAGCATCACGGTCACGATAGAAGCAATAGTGACTCGCTTTTCCGTAAATGCTTGCAATAAATGCTCAGGAGTGTACTTCTCCAGCAGATAGATTTCCATCCCGTAGACGACACTGCGAATTAAAATGGATAATCCGCCAACATGAAACATAGGTAAAGGAAGCAGCCACTTATCCTGTTTATCCAAACCCAAATTCAACGCAGATCCGATAGCGCTCCACCAATGGTTGCCATATGTATGCAGCACTGCCTTTGGATTTCCGGTTGTTCCAGAAGTAAACATCATGGTAAAAGGCATGTCTAATGAAATTTCTTCCGCTAATTCCACCACTGCTGCTCCCTCTTGCCAGATCTCTTCATAGGTATATACGTCAGAGAACTCGATTTGTTTCTCTTCCTGCATGGCTTTCGTTTGCAGAAGCAACATAGACTGAGACGCCTTCAACTGGTAGTTAATTTCTTTAGAAGTTAATTTGGTGTTGATAAACACAGCCACTGCCTGCAAATAACTGAGGGCATGAATCGCAATCACCATGTCAACACAATTCTCCGACAACATAGCGACACGATCTCCTGGTTCCACACCTGTTGAAGCCAGCTTATAAGCGAAATGAGTACTTGTTTCTTTTAATTCCTTAAACGATAGCTGACGTCCATCCATCGTTTCTAAAGCCGTCTTTTCCGGCGATAATGCAGCTTGCTTTGTAAGCCAATGGGGGATGATTGTTTCAGTCATCTGAATCTTCCTTTCCGGGCGAAAAATACTCCATTCAATAAAAAACGAACTATCAGCGTCCGTTTTCGTAAAAATCAATACGACAAACATAAAAGTCGGAACTTCCCACCATAATAATAATCCGGGAGGGGCTTCCATTTTTCACGTGTGTACGATCTTCACTTTTTACTTCAGCATGCAATAGTTCGCTTTTATTGAATGAAATTACTTCATTATTATTTTTTGTTTTTTAAAATTAAGGAAAACGCGGGAATTGATCAAAATCAGGTTTACGCTTTTCAGCAAACGCGTCTCTGCCTTCTTTTGCTTCTTCGGTAGTATAGTAAAGCAGTGTGGCATCTCCACCCATTTGCTGTAAGCCTGCCAAACCATCGGTATCTGCGTTAAATGATGCTTTTAAGAAACGAAGCGCAGTTGGCGATTTTTCCAGAATTTCGGAACACCATTGCATTGTTTCTTCTTCCAATTTGTCCTGGGTCACAACTGTATTTACCATGCCCATGTCGAAAGCTTCCTGAGCAGTGTACTGACGGCATAAGTACCAGATTTCACGTGCACGTTTATGACCGACCATGCGAGCAAGATAGCCTGCACCGTAACCTGCATCAAAACTGCCGACTTTCGGTCCTGTCTGACCAAATTTTGCATTGTCTGAAGCTATCGTTAAATCACAAACGACATGCAGCACATGGCCGCCGCCAATCGCATATCCATTCACCATTGCGATAACCGGTTTTGGTATAGTTCGAATTAAACGCTGTAAATCCAAAACATTCAGACGAGGTACATGGTCTTCTCCAACGTAACCGCCATGTCCGCGGACTGACTGGTCACCGCCTGAACAGAATGCTTTGTCACCTGCGCCTGTTAATACAATTACGCCGATGGAAGAATCGTCGCGAGCATCTGTGAATGCATCAATCATTTCATTAACTGTAAGTGGAGTAAAAGCATTATGCTTATCCGGCCGATTCATCGTAATTTTAGCTGTTCCACCTGATTTTTCATATATAATTTCTTCATATTCCCGTGCATTTTCCCATTGTACTGTCATGAGATAAACATCTCCTTTATGTGTTTTTTAAATATAAAAACTCCATTACTATTGTAGCAAACTTTTCCGCTTGTTCAACATGAACCGCATGACCAGACTCATGAACAACGACTAATTCACTTTGGGTCATCATTTTTTCCATGGTCTGATTTATTTCTACAAATTTGCCGTCCAAATTCCCGACAATTAAATAAACAGGGATTCTTAAAGAGTTTAATTGATCCCACCAGGATGGTTGCACCCCAGTCCCCATGTACTGCAGCGATTTAGCTAAACCCGCTTCTGTCTGAACCATTCTCTCGTTTCGCACTTGTTGTTGCAAGGATTCTGGCAATCCTTTTTGCGTCGCAAATAACGGAAGATTCTCCCACATATCAACAAATAGAGGGATCCCTTCAGTCACTATTTTATCTGCTAATTGCTGGTCTTGCTTCTGTCTCTGCTCTCGCTCTCCTTCCGTTTTTAACCCAGGAGATGCACTTTCTAATAAAAGGGATTCAAGATAATCCGGGTGTCGTTTGCTGAAAGATAACCCAGCCCGTCCTCCCATAGAATACCCTAATAGATGGCATTTTTTTATCGAAAACAAATGCAAAATCTCAGCTAGCTCATCGCAAAATTCAACCATATTCGGAAAATCAGGTGTATCCGTTTTCCCATGCCCTGGTAAATCAATAGCAATCACGCGAAATGCAGAAGCCCACCTTTCCATAAAAGGACGCCATGTATCACTCGTTCCGGTGAAACCATGCAGCAGAACAAGCGGCTCTCCTTTTCCGGCAGTGATGCAATGATATTTATTCTTACCTACTTGTTTGGTCACTTCTTCTATCATCTACACCAACTCCTGTTTTACTTTATTCCACAGTTCCTGATGCCACTTTTCGTTTTCCGTCCTGTCTGTCTGCACTTCAAGAACGACAAGCCCCTCAGTAGACTGCGCCGCTTCTATTTGCTCTTTCAGCGCTGTTTCTGTATTCACTCGGTAAAATGCTCCCTCATACAACGCCACAGCTTTTTCGAAATCGATGTCCAAAGGAGTTCCGAAAAGTGATTCAAAATGGGTTGCTTCTTTGGATTGAGGTAAAAAGGAAAAAATGCCTCCCCCATCATTATTAATCAAAATAACGGTCAAATCAAGTTGATATTTTTTTGCAGCGAACAATCCATTTAAATCATGGTAAAAACTAAGGTCGCCTATTATTAGAACGACTCGTTTACGAGCTGCTGCTGCAATTCCTAAAGCGGTAGAGGTCACTCCGTCAATCCCGCTCGCTCCTCGATTTGCATAAAGGAAAACGTTTTTATCTGTCTGATGGAAAAAAGTGTCAATGTCTCTTACCGGCATGCTGTTGGAAACAAATAGATACGATTCCTCCGCCAATGCATCTTTTACAATACGGATGGCTGTTCCTTCTGTTAAATCCGGGGGAGCCGCTTCTGATAAAACAGAGGTGGTGATTCGTTCATGATGCTGCCAAGATTTCAACCAATTGGATGAAACCTTCTGTTCTACGACCTCTTCCAATGCTTGGCTGAAAAGCAAGGCATCTGCTAAAATATACGTGCTGTCGTGGTTCGTAGGCTCCCGAACTGCATTTGCCTGCTCGACCACAAACTGCGGAACATCCGCATGTGCTTCGACGAAAAATCGATAACTTTTTGACGTCGGCATCGCTCCAAAACGCAAGATATAATCCGGTTTAAAACGATCACGGATTTCCGGCATGCGAAACATGGTGTCATAACCCGTAATAATAGTTGTTTTTGCATGTTTTCCAGCACGTAATTGGGAGAGCGGATCAGCTAAAATTGGAACCTGTAACTTTTCGCTCAACGCAACAACCAAATCAGCCAGTTCTTTTCCAGCATCAGGACCGCAAACAATGATTCCCTTTTCTTTATCAGCAAGAATAGAAGCCATCTGCTGCACGTCGGTTTCCGGCAATGTTTTGAATCCATAAACAGCCGGGTTAAAAGCAGTTTCGCGTGTGCCCCAGATGTTTTTCAAAGTGAAATCTGGCACGAGCGGTTCCCGAAATGGGAAGTTCAGTTGAACAGGTCCGGGATTATCCATTCCTGCTGTTCTGATGGCTCTTGCTGCGCGATTTCGCACATAACGGAGCATTGCTTCTGTCGCTTCCGGCGGTGCCATTTCCTGATATTCTTTTACGAAATGACGATACATATCCATCTGATTAATCGTCTGCGGCGCCCCTATCCCCCTTAACTCATATGGCCGGTCTGCAGTTAAAACTAGTAGGGGGACTCTTCCGTAATAGGCTTCTGTCACAGCAGGTAAATAATTGGCCGCAGCCGTTCCCGAAGTACAAATTAGACCTACGGGGGCACGCAATTTCTTCGCCATTCCTAGAGCAAAAAAGCTCGCAGATCGCTCGTCCACCAATATCCACTCTTGTAATGCCGGATGCTCACACGCAAGCATTGCCAAAGGTGTCGAACGGGAACCAGGCGATATAACAACATGCTCCACACCGTTATGGACTAATTCATCTATAAAATGCGCTACATAATAAGTTAAATGTTCAGTATGATTCATCCTGCTCCTCCAAGACTTGCAACATCGGCAAAAATTTTACATTGGTTTCTTCATATTCCATTTCCGCTACTGAATCACGCATAACGCCGCAGCCGGCAAATAAAGAGACTTCATCCTGCTGCACAAGTCCCGAACGGATGGCCACCGCAAATTCGCTGTTCTGATTACTGTCCAGCCAACCAACTGGAGCACCGTACCACCCACGGTCCATCTTCTCTTCTTTTCGGATAAACGCTAAAGCAGTCGATTTCGGCGAGCCGCCTAAAGCCGGAGTTGGATGCAATGTTTTCATGACGTCAAACACCGATTGCCCTTCTAATAAAGTGGCCGTTACCGGCGTGTATAAATGATGTAAGTTCCGCAGCGGATAAAGCACCGGCTCCTCGGGAATCGATATATCCTTGCAATACGGCAGCATGCTTTCTTTAATCATTTGGACAACATAGGCATGTTCTTCTCTATTTTTCTCATCGTTAAACAACTCCTGCTGAATCGCTTCATCTTCTTCCTGTGTTTCTCCGCGAGGGGCCGTCCCTGCTAAACAGGTCGATAATAAACGATTCGCCTCCAGTAAAACGAGCCTTTCTGGTGTGGCACCGACAAAACAATCTTCTCCTGCTTCAATAGCAAAAATATAACTGTGTGGTTGGGTCTCCATCAACCGTTCCAGTATATTTGCAACATTTGCCTGGCGGTTCAACTTAATACGCATTTCTCTAGCCATCACAATTTTATTCGCTTCGCCATCCTGAATTGCCTGTACGGCTTTATCCACTGATTCCTTCCAAGCTTCTGCGTCCTTTTCATTTTTACTAAGGATTTGTTGATGGGATCGGTCGTCTTCTGTTTTATTGGAGTGAAGCAATTGTTCTTCGTTTGCTCTCACGTTGTTCATGATTTTATCGACATCGTCCTCTGGTTGAACGTAGCAGTTCACTGTATAAAAATATTCCTCTTCCGAATAAACCACCATTTGTGCCGGAACAGTTAAACGGCCGGCTGGATAATTCTGCCACAATGCTGTCGATTGTTTTTGTGCATCGAAAGCCATTCCCCCTATCGCCGTTAACCCTGTCCCCATTTGTTGATACGGGTTATGCACCATAGCTTGGGACAGTACTTGCTGCCACTTATCTTCTATGAGGTGAAACCTGCTTTCGGTTGCGTCTTCCGTTTCTATAATCTCCGCTTCTCCTACCCCGACAAAAGAAAAGTCATTCGTATGATTCATCCAGAAAAAGCGATTTTGATTCATCTGTTTTGCTTCTCTAAATACATCGATTATTTCCAAAGGGTGTATTTTTTTTGACCAGCTTAAAAGTTGCGGAGCCCGCTTTCGCTCCGCTCTTTCTTTGGCTTCATATATATAAGACGATAATGTCTTTTCTTGCGTATCAATCATTCTTCTACCTCCAATAACACTCCTCTTCTATTTTATGCTCTTTTCCTCGGATTCTCAAGCAAACTACCTATAATTAACAGTCCTGTATGATTGACTTCCCTCGGTTTCTTGCATAATATTAAAGATAATAAATGTTTTTAGTCAGAGGAGAGTAGCATGAGTCAAAATAAAATAAATGTAAAACAAGCTTTAAATGAACGGGAAGGGTTCCAAGTATGGTGGCGTCTATTACGCCCGCACACATTGACCGCTTCTTTTGTACCCGTATTTGTCGGATCGATGTTCGCATTCATCCATGACGACACCTTTCACCCTGTTCTATTTCTGGCAATGCTTTTTGCGGCATTGCTGATTCAAGCTGCGACGAATATGTTCAACGAGTATTACGATTTCGTACGCGGGTTAGATAACGAATCTTCTGTCGGAATTGGCGGTACCATTGTCCGCGACGGAGTTCGGCCTCAAGTGATTTTGCGTCTGGCGTTTCTTTTTTTTGGCATTGCGGTTTTATTAGGTGTCTATATCAGCATTACTTCCAGCTGGTGGATTGCCGTCATCGGCTCCGCCTCTATGCTCATAGGCTACTTATATACAGGAGGCCCGCTGCCGATTGCCTATACACCGCTTGGTGAAATTTGTTCCGGCCTTCTGATGGGAACTGTCATGATTGCCATTAGTTATTTTATTCAAACACAGCATTTGGATATGAACGTTCTTTTAGTCTCTATCCCTGTTGCAATCTTCATCGCAACAATTATGTTAGCAAACAATATTCGCGATTTAGATAATGACAAAGAAAATGGCCGCAAAACCATCGCCATTCTTTTAGGAAAAGATAATGCCGTCATCTTCTTAGCCGGTCTGCTTACCTTTGCGTATCTCTATACCGGATTACTTATTTTCATCGGCGTCTTGCCTATCTGGTCAATCATCACCTTTTTAAGCGTGTTTATCGCGATTGATGTATTAAAAGGATTTGTTAAATACAATGAACCTGTTGAAATGATGCCTGCGATGGCAGCGACAGGAAAAAACAATACTATTTACGGTTTTTTATTAGGAATTTCATTGTTGATTGGTCATTTCTTTTAAAAGAAAGAGGGAATACAAATGGACATGCACATGCAATTAATGGAAACACTTGGAATCGAAATTGTCACCATGGAAAAAGACAACATTGTTTTAACCATGCCTGTCGATGAGCGAACCCACCAGCCGGCAGGGTTCTTACACGGCGGGGCGAGCGTTTTATTAGCCGAAACAGCTGCAAGCATGGGCGGATATCTAAATATTAACCCGGAAGAAGAAATTGTGTTTGGCATTGATATTAACGCCAACCATTTGCGCAGTAAAAAATCAGGCACTGTAACGGCCGTTGCTTCGCCTTTTCATATTGGCAAAACAACCATGGTATGGGAAATAAAAATATCAGATGAAGCAGACAAACTGATTTGTATCTCCCGCTGCACACTGGGCGTAGTCAAACAACGACATGAATAAAAAGGAGCTCAACTTTGTGTATCATTAGTTTTCATTTAAAAAATCACCCTGTTTACAAACTAATCCTTATTGCGAACCGTGATGAAGCCTATGCTCGTCCGGCAGAACCATTGCACTGGTGGGAAGATGCTCCGCATATTTTGGGAGGCAGAGATGTCACAGCAGGAGGGACGTGGCTCGGTATCACAGAACACGGATATCTCGCCGCGTTGACCAACTACCGGAACCCCAATGAGTTTAAAAGCAATACTTATTCACGGGGAGATATCACACGAAATTTTTTAGAGAACGAACCTGCTGTCACTGAATATTTAACACGTTTGCAAGCAGAGCATCAGCACTATAATGGTTTTAATTTCATTGCCGGTACAGTAGATGATTTGTATTACTACAGTCAACAGAAAAATTCCAGTATGCTCATTCCGGCAGGCACTCATTCTTTAAGCAATGCTTCTTTAAATACACCTTGGCCAAAAGTCGTCAAAGCACGAACGAAATTACAGAAATATGTCCAGCAAACAAGCTTCTTGGATAAAGAAGTATTATTCCGGCAGTTACAAGACGAAGAAAAAGCAAGCAAAGAAAACTTACCGGACACTGGTGTCGGAATAGAACTGGAAGAACATTTATCACCTATCTTTATTCGGACAGCGCAATATGGCACGAGATCTTCTACTGTGCTTCTCGTTACGCATGATAACGAAGTGGATATGACGGAACGCACCTTTGCAGCTGGTGCATTTCAATATGATACCCACCATTCCTTTACGATTCAGTCAAAGCAGTAAAGCGAGATAAAATCAAGGACAACTTAATCATTTTTTTAACCAAGACATCCGCTGTATCCTCAAAGTGGATGTTTTTGTTTGTGCTATAGGACAGACTCCCTGCACGCCTCTAGAATCTTTAACGTTCGCCATCCTTTCTTAGCGCGAGTCTTCTTTTCGCCTTTGCTGGAAAAGTGTTATCCCTTCTTAACTGCTTATAAAAAAAGCCATGGAAGAGGTTACTCCCTTTTCATGGCTTTTCTGTATTTATTTAATTCACTTGAATCTTTTTATCATCTATCCAGTGCTTCAATTTCACAAATAACGGAACGAATAACATACCGACAATCAACCCTTTGATTGCATTAAAAGGCAAGATTCCCGCAACAACCGAGGTCCATTTAATCGTTTCATTCATTTCCATGCCAATTAACCAGGAGTAAGCAGGTAAAATAATCACGTAATTCAATACACTCATTATGATAGCCATGCCGACTGTTCCAATGACCAGCCCCGAAACGATGCTTTTTACACCTTTATAACGATGATACAAATAAGCCACCGGCAAAATATATAAAGAACCAGCGATAAAATTCGCCACGACGCCGATAGGATCAGTTGCTCCGGACGCTACAAAATAAAGGGCATTCTTTAAAAACACGACCAGCATACCGGCAAGCGGCGAGAAAACCAAGCCTGCTATTAGTGCTGGTACATCACTGAAATCAACCTTTAAATAAGGCGGCAGCAACGGCAGCGGAAAACTGATAAAAAATAACACCAATGATACAGCTGACAATAAAGACAATACGACTAATTTCTTTAATTTAGATGATTGATGATTCATCTTTTTTCCTCCTTCATCTTATATCGATCCATCAGTATTGATGAAGGAAAAGCTGTCGTCTCCCGCAACATGAAAAAGCCCTAAAACTATAACATTTTAGGGCTTGTTGTATACAAGGAATAAGCGCCAAAAAGGCACTAATAGCTTCATCTTCTCCCATCCAGACTTTAACTGTCGGCTCTGGAATTACACCAGATCAGCCACTATAGAGAACTATAGCAGGTCACGGGCTTAGAAGTATCTTACTTCTTTTACCGTCGGTCGGGAATTGCACCCTGCCCCGAAAATGGAATCGATATGTGTTTGTAAGTCTACTATATAAGATTCTATTCAAAGTTTCAATACATATGCTTTTGAGGCGGCAAGAAAGAATTGTTTACGTTTCTGCAGACTTACAGTACACTATTATTAAGGGAATTTTTAAAGGAGCGATTGTGATGGATTTAAATCATTGGTTTGAAAAAGGAATCTCCCCTGCCAGTTATCAACAGGATTTAGAGAAGCATCGCACAGATTTTTTTCATGTGTATGAACAGTTTGAAATTCCTGCAGAAGATCAGGAATTTTTACAACGTAAATCACATATTCGTGTGATTGCACTTGCCGAAGTCTGGTGCGGACACTGCATGGTAGATGTTCCGATTATGCAGCGAATTGCAGAAACAGCAGGAATGGCCGTCAGCATGTTGCCGCGTGATGAGCACCTCGAATTAATGGACCAATACACAACAGACGGGAAACGGGTCATCCCTATTTTTATTTTCATCGACGAAAATGGCTACGAAATTACAAATTGGGGCCCAATGGCACCGGAAGTTCGAAAAATAACGGAGCAGGCCAAAGAGGAAGCCAACGTCCCGAAAGACAAAAGTAACCCGCAATACAAAGCAGCATTTAAAACATTTGCTGAAAATGTAAGCCGACGTTTCGCTACCGACAGCAAGCTTTGGCAGCATATTTACCAGGATATTGTGCAGCAATTATCTTAAACATGTAACGAAAAGAACTTGGAGGCTACGTTTGTGACAAATATTGAATTAGATTTAACAAAATCAACACCTTTTTTACCTGAAAATGCCATGCAGCAATGGACAGAAAAAGTTAAAAATGCCCATCAACAGCTGCATGAGAAGACAGGTGCCGGAAATGACTTCTTAGGATGGCTGGATTTACCTGAACAGTACGATCAAGCTGAGTTTAACGCGATTAAAAAATCAGCAGCTCAAATTCAAGAAACAAGCGACATCTTACTGGTTATTGGCATTGGCGGTTCCTACTTAGGAGCAAGAGCCGCTATCGATTTATTAACGCATTCCTTTCAAAATCAACTGACCAGTGATAAACGGACTGTGCCGCAAGTCATTTTTGTCGGCCAGCATTTGAGCGCAACATACATGAATGATTTATTCGATATTATCGAAGGAAGAGACATCTCGATTAATGTGATATCTAAAAGTGGTACGACAACAGAACCTGCTATCGCTTTTCGGATTTTTAAACACTATATGGAAAAGAAATATGGAGAAGAGGCGAAAAACCGTATTTACGTCACCACGGATAAAGAAAAAGGGGCTTTGAAAGAATTAGCCAATCAAGAAGGCTATACATCTTTTGTCATTCCGGACGACGTCGGAGGACGCTATTCCGTGTTAACTGCAGTCGGGCTCTTGCCAATTGCCGTCAGCGGCATTTCAATCGATGATATGATGGCAGGTGCGAAAGATGCCATGTATGAATACGATAATGAAGCATTAGAGTCCAATGCGAGTTATCAATATGCTGTGATGCGAAATATCTTTTATGAACAAGGAAAGAAACTGGAACTGCTAATTGGATATGAACCGAAATTTCATTTTTTCCAGGAATGGTGGAAACAGCTTTTCGGAGAAAGTGAAGGAAAAGAAGGAAAAGGACTTTTCCCGGGAGCTGCTAACTTTACAACAGACTTGCATTCTCTTGGTCAGTACATTCAAGAGGGAGAGCGTCATTTATTTCAAACCATCTTACAAGTGAATGAAGCTCCATTTGACATTACAATTGAAGAGACAGAAGATAATCTGGACGGTTTAAACTATCTGGCAGGTAAAACGGTCAATGAAGTAAACGAAAAAGCATTTCAAGGAGCCCTGCTTGCTCACACGGACGGCGGAGTCCCCAATATGGTAGTGACCGTGCCGAAATTGGATGCATACACGTTTGGGTCGCTTGTCTATTTCTTTGAAAAAGCTTGTGCCCTTAGCGGCTATCTTCTTAACGTTAATCCTTTTGATCAGCCAGGTGTAGAGGGATATAAACAGAATATGTTCTCTCTGTTAGGCAAGCCTGAAAAATAATTTTAAATTTTTTTGTTTTTTTGGTTTAACATTGTTTTTCCGGGGTATATTACAGAATGTAAGACTTTCTCGTATTCCCCCTGTTGGCAAAGCGGTACTATCCGCTTTGCCCTTTTTTATTCTCCCGGCATAAAAAAACCGCTCTAGCCGCAGGTTGCAGTAGAACAGTTCTTTAAAGGATGCAGATATCATCATATCAGGAATGATGATCTTCTTCTGACTTTTCTTTATTATTATCACGACTGTATTCTTTCAATTGAAATTTTTCATCAAAATATTTTTCATCTTTTTTTGATTTCCGATAAAATAAATACATTGTAGCCAGCGCACCAATCATAAAAATAACTAATACAATAAATGCAGGGATATATTCCGTTTTATCTTCAGGGAAATACAAAAACTCCATAAACATCGCTATCACGTCCTCTGGACACAGTATAACAAAAATAAGCCCGAAAATATAAAATATCAGCCATAATTTTGAATTTGTTGTTTTTTCGCCACAATACGTTGTTTAAATTGTAATAATATGTACGCCATAAACTAAAACGCCAAGAACTCACCTGTTTTGATACCATTGCGCTGTTTGTCATTCTATAACATGACTATTTCTCTTAAATAAATCAATTGTATTGTCAAATTATAGTTTTAACTACCAGTCACATTGAGATACATATAATTTTGAAAATCTTTCTACTATTATTAAAGTGCTGCAAGAAATAAAATTAAAAATAATCCAATTCCTGCCAAACTGCAAAGCATGCCTGCAACTGCTTGTTTCTCTCCCTCCTGCCCTGATTCTTCCACTTCTTTATACCCTTTGACAGAAAAAATAATTCCAATAATACCTATAACTACTCCTAATATTGGAGCAATAAGAAGTGAAATAACTATAGATAATATTCCCAGGACTAGAGACGCTCCTGATTTTTTATTCACTTGAGCATAGTTATTCATTTACTTTCGTTCCTTTCTTGTATATTTCATTACATTTATGTCCGTTTTTTTGATTGATATCTTATCACATAATAGCTATATTGCTCCCGTAAATACCTACGTTTTCCACATTAATTCTGGCTTCATATTTTTTGATTCGTATTATAAAACCCCGAAGACGATATATGAGACTCATATATCGTCTTCCGGGGTTATTTTTAATTACAACTCAAATTCTACGGAATGTCCTTTTGAAATGTCTTCTGCATCTTTGTCCCGAAATGGCCCGATTTCAAGTTCAAATGGTTTATCTTTCCATATTTTTTCGTATTGTTCTTGATCTAGCGCATAAATTTGCAACAACTCGTCACTGTCACCTGATTCAATCGTGTCATCCATCGAATAATTTAATAGTGATGCTTCGTTTATAGTATATTGTTTTCCATCATTCATAGTTAAAGTGGAATCCACTGAATCCTTACCTATTTCATCATCCCCGCCGTTATCAATGTCAAATTTGACTGTTAACAGAACAACTCCATCATCCGAGTCTGCAAAGGCATTTTCTATTTCTTTACCAGGGTCCAGCTCCGTGAATTGATAACCTTCAACCGTAACATCTACATCACGTAACTCTTCTGTATCCCCAATATTATCTTCTTCCTCAATCATGCTTTTGTCACCCAAACTTTCCGCAGTTACTTTATCCTCGTAAAACCCTTCACTGTCAGAAGCTTCTTTCTCATCTTTACTGTCCTGGTCGAAATTAATAGTAAATGTATCTTCTTCACCGAGGGTACTGGAATAATCATCAACATCTTCTTGCGGCTGATTAATGTCTATTTGAGCTTCCCCTTCTTCTAATACCTCATCCAGTGCATCCCCGCCGAATGGGTAAGTATAATAACCGGATACTTCATCGCCTGATTTTAACTCATAATCATCCTCAGAAGTCAGTTTATCCTCTATTTGTTCATCTCTGGGTAACAGGTCTGCATAATTATTAAAGTCTTTCTCTGCACCATCGTATGTCATATAAAATGATGGCATGAAAGACACATCGTTATCTGAATCATTTTTCATCGTGTATTTTGTAATAACGACTCCTCCATCTGTTTCATCATCGAAAGGAATAGAGAAATCTTTATGAAAATCATCCAGCTCGACAAAGGTATAACCTTCTTGCGTAAGACTTACATCCTCCATGTCGTGCTCTTGGCTTTCGTCGGATTCAAAAAGTACTTCGGCAGTTCCTTCTGTTTCCTCTTCCATATACTCAATCTGATCAGAAAATTTACTATCTTTTACATCGATATCTGATTTCGCATCATCATTGTCTTCGTCGTCATTATTGTTATCATTGTCAGTTTCTTCTACTTCTCCTATTTTTTTCATTTCTCCATTGTTTTCGTTATTTTCGTTATTTTCGTTGTTATTTGCTTCCTCATTTGCATTATCTTCCTCTTCTGCTTCCGCCTCGTTTTCCTCATTGTTATCATTGTTTGAACTGAGCATATCACTAATATTGCCGCACGCACTTGCAAAGATGAGAGTAAATAATAAAATAAAAGCGAACCTAAATGTCCTTTTGTACATTGAAACTCCTCCTATGTAATAAGTGAATTTACTTTTTTCCCAGTAAAATAAATGATTCCCTCCTTTTTACTTATAATTTTTCCTATGCTTATATGACTAAATAGAGTGTATAAATATTACGTCTATTTGTAAAGTAAATTTTTATTCATATTTATTCTCTGATGAATACATTGCAACCTGAGCGTATTTTTGTAACAATAGAGATAATAAATGGAGAATTTATGGAGGAGGAAAACAATTTGAGTGCATTGCAAGTCGGGGATATTATTCAAACCACCTACAACTCAGGCACCTATGTCGTTAAAATCATCCAGGATAAAGGAAATTATATTCTAGTGGAAACGCTTGGAGTACTTAAGCATCCGCAGCAAGGCGATTTACATAACCCGGGACAGGCTGAAGGGGTTGCGTTCCATGAGAGAAAAGCGCTTGCCCATCATGAAAAATTCAATGCGCGTAAACGGCATGCCAAAGCATTTGAAGGAGAAGTACCGTCGTATGCTGCTTCTTTACAACAGGCGGTAGAATCGTATAAGCAGGAATTACAGCAAGAAGATACACTTTTTAATCAAAAAGCATTGGAACGTATTGCGGATTTAGAAGAACATTATTATCATAAAATATACTAACAAATAAAGGGGCTAACAGGATGAGCGTACATATTGGAGCAAAACAGGGAGACATTGCGGATAAGATTTTACTACCAGGGGACCCGCTGCGGGCGAAATATATTGCAGAAACGTATTTTGAAGATGTGATTCAATATAATGAAGTCCGTGGTATGTATGGTTATACAGGAACCTATAAAGGAGAGCGTATTTCGGTACAGGGGTCCGGCATGGGCGTCCCTTCCATTTCGATTTACGCACATGAACTGATGAATGAATACGGTGTGCAAACCTTAATCCGGGTCGGAACATGCGGGGCGATGCAAGAAGACATCGCCATTCGTGATGTTATTTTAGCACAAGGGGCGACGACAGACTCACAAGTCAATAAACTGGCTCTTAATGGCTTGGATTACGCACCACTTGCTAATTTTGACCTGTTGAAAAATGCGCACAATATTGCCGAGAACAAACATTTAACAACACATGTCGGAAATGTATTTACAAGTGATGTATTTTACCGGGATGATGCGGAAGCGTTTAATGCATTGTTGACACAGTATAAAATTCTAGGCGTGGAAATGGAATCTACTGCTTTATATACACTCGCAGCGAAGTTTAATCGTAAGGCACTATCTATACTGACCGTATCGGATCACATTATTACCGGTGAGCAAACGTCTGCAGAAGAACGACAAACGTCCTTCCATCAAATGATGGAGCTGGCTTTGGAAACAGCTATTCAGTCTTAAAACGCCAGTTGGCGAAAGGATGATGAAGAATGACAGCTTTCTTCACTAATTTTCCACTTATGGCAGCTCTTTCAGCCATTGTTTTTGCTCAAGTTATCAAAGTTCCCATCCACCTCGTTGTCGCCCGCGAGTTTAAATTAGGACTGATTTTTGGAACAGGGAGCATGCCTAGCAGTCATTCAGCTGCCGTAAGTGCTCTGACAACTGCAATTGGAATCACAGAAGGTGTCAGTTCCATCCCTTTTGCGATTGCTTTTATTTTTAGTGTGATTACCATGTTTGATGCTTCTGGTGTTCGCAGAGAAGCAGGCGAACATGCGATCATTTTAAATTTATTAGTAAGAGATTTTCGTAATTTTGTTACGGAAGCTTCTAACTGGCAGGACAAAGAAGAATACGAAAAAATATCAGAATTAAAAACCTTGCTGGGCCATCAGCCGATTGAAGTTTTTTTCGGTGCACTAACAGGGGTGGGAATTGGATTTTTACTCTCGCCTTTGTTTATTTGATCAATAAAAAAAGAGTCTGGAAAACAGCCTTTTGAAGTCGAAAAGTCCATGGGTGAGAAATGCAGCAACTCCACCCTTCTTTTCTTTGATTCAAAAGATACGTTTCTCAGACTCTTTTTTTAAGTGTATTCACCGGATGATGCAGCCAACCGTTTCCTTAAAACATTTGATACCCACTTTTGCGAAGCATTTTAACAACCACTCCAGATACAATTGCTCCGATAAATCCGAACGTCAAGATAACTATATCCATCACCGGCAAAGAAACCATCGTTTGGAACGTATCAGGAATAGATGTCCTGGGCTGGGTGAAATATTCGCCCAGGGTACTGTCTGCAACGACAATAGAGATGATAAATGGATATAATACAGCCATTAGCCACGTGCGACGCAACAGCATATTTAAAATAAAAGCAATCCCAAAAAACATGACAAAATATAATAATATAGATACAAAAATTTGAATTATACTCACAAAAAGTCTCCCTTTCGACCGAACTTCATTCTCTTCCTTTCACTCCTCCTATATTTTATAAGGTGACAGCCTAAAAAGCAATACGAATGACTTTCTATAATTCTTCATGAATTTCATTGTAAAAGGGACAGTCACCACTTGGATTAAAGCATTTTGGTTTATGTCCTTTTATAAATAGTGTAGAATTAGCCTTATGAGATGGAGGGACACAATAATGACAGATAAATTATATGATATAACAATTATTGGGGCTGGTCCTGCCGGTTTATTTACAGCTTTTTATGGCGGCATGCGTCAGGCAAGTGTAAAGCTGATTGAAAGCCTGCCACATACTGGCGGCCAATTAACTGCACTATATCCTGAGAAATACATTTATGATGTAGCCGGTTTTCCTAAAATCCGTGCCCAGGAACTCGTCGATAATTTAGAAGAACAATTGAAGTTGTTTGATTCCGAACTTGTACTTGGTGAGACCATCGAAACGGTTGAAAAGTTGGAAGATGAAACATTTAAATTAACCGCTTTAAACGGGAATGTTCATTATTCCAATGTTATTATTATCACAGGCGGAAACGGTGCGTTCGAACCTCGCAAGTTGAATATTCAAGACTGTCAGCGTTTTGAAGAAGAGAACTTACATTACTTCGTGAAAGATATGAATAAATATCAGGGACAGCACGTGGTCGTTTTAGGCGGCGGCGACTCCGCAGTGGACTGGTCGCTTATGTTAGAACCGATTGCGGATAAAGTGACACTTATCCATCGCCGTAATGAATTCAGAGCACATGAACATACGATGGAGCAGCTTAAAGCTTCCAGTGTTGATATACTTACTCCTTATGTTCCTACTGATTTGGAAGGGGAGACCAAAGTAGAACGATTAGTTTTACAGGAGACACGTGGGGAAAAGATGGTGAAATTGGATGTTGATTCTGTTTTATGCAACTACGGTTTCGTATCTAAACTTGGCCCCATTGCCAATTGGGGATTGGACATCCATCGCAACAGTATCGAAGTGAATCAAAAAATGGAGACGAACATTCCTGGCATATACGCGGTCGGAGACATCAATACGTATGAAGGTAAAGTAAAACTTATTGCGACCGGCTTTGGCGAAGGTCCAACAGCCATTAATAATGCTATGCGTTATATGAACCCGAAAGCCCGCATCCAGCCCAAGCATTCGACAAGTATGTTTTAAAAATTATATCATTCCATATATTAAAAGGCTTCAGAGCAAATTTGCTTTGAAGCCTTTTTAACTTAGAATAGCGCTGCTTATTAAAAAGCGAAAGCTTCTTAAAAATAGACGTCAAGTTTCTTCCAATAGTGTTTTTTTATGCAACATAAGTATATAACGTGAAATCTCGAAATCACTATATGCTGAAATGGTAAATAAATCACAACACTTTATTCTTGTGTATATTAAAAAAGCTTGAAGCGTCGGAAATGACGCTTCAAGCGCTGGCTATATTAACAACCACCAGGGTTCCCTACGTTCGTTTCTGTACGGAAAGAAGATCCGCATCCGCAGGACATAACAGCGTTGGGATTATGTATGCTGAATCCGCCGCCCATCATGTTCTGTTTAAAATCTATTTCTGTTTTTTCGAGCATTGGTATATCCATTTTGCTCATGACTACCGGAATATCATTCACTGTATTTACTTCATCCAATTCAACGTTCACTTCATCATCGAATCCCAGTGCATAAGATAGACCGCTGCATCCTCCGCCTTGCACTCCAAAACGAAGTTTCACATCGCTCGATTCTTCTTTCATCATATCTTTAATTTGATCACGTGCTTGTTCTGTAATGCTGATATCCAATTTATGCCCTCCTCTTCGATTTCTTTATTTAATTTTATTATACTAACTTTTTAGCTTCTCAGCAAATAAATTTGATTTTTTGATTGGTTCTGATACTTAGGAAGCCAAGCTGGGATTTTCTTTTTCAATTGCTTTATAAATCGGCTTTAATTGAGGAATTCCCTCAGCGACAATATCTTCATTTAATAAAACCAGTGGATATAAATAGTCTTCTTCTTCCATTTGCTCAATCATTTGCTGATGTTTGTCTTCATCTTGTTCTTCATCCATATCCACATATTCATATTGAAATTCTGCTTCACCGTACTTGCGCCCGATTGCAGCCTGCAGCCATTCGTATGTTTCTTTGGAACTTGGTGCTCCTACACAGCTGGCACAAATTTGATCCCGGCCGTAAATCGTGAATTTTATTGGATTGCTCATTGTTAATGACTCCTTTTTTACATACTATTTTAAAATTATAAATTTTTTCCTGCATAGAAATAGGTGACGAAGCAGTTTTCGTTTACAAAAGCGGGAAAACACGGTAGAATGAATCTAAAATCATGATTTGTTCATAAACATACTTTTATTATAGCATTAAATCGTTATTCTGTATGCTGCGATGCTTCGTTTAAAAGTTTAGCATTCATCGGGCTTACATTTACGCAGGAAGAAAATCTCACATTTTCTTATCTGCCAAAAAAGAAAGGGGATTCGGAAATGAAAGATGATGTACAGGAAGTATTAAGCAAATTACGTCCGTATCTATTAAGAGATGGCGGAGATGTAGAGTTAATAGATGTAGATGACGATGGTGTGGTTCTATTGCGTCTCATGGGTGCATGCGGAAATTGTCCGAGCTCTGCCATCACTCTGAAAGCCGGTATCGAACGAGCATTGACTACTGAAGTACCGGGCGTTACGGAAATTGAACAAGTATTTTAAACCATGTATAGAAGCAGCCGGGAGACATTCATCCTGGCTGCTTCTTTTATTATGTGACAGGCGTTTTGGCTTCGTACCCATCTAAAACAGTTGTTATATTTTCGAGGCAGAGTTTTGCCATCGCTTCTCTGGTTTGCACTGTTGCAGAACCAATATGCGGTAAAAGCACTGCATTCGGCAAGGAGGTAAAGGGATGTGTTGAAGCAATTGGTTCTTCCTTGTAGACATCTAAACCGGCTGCAGCGATTTTTTTATTTTTCAGAGCTTCATATAAATCCGTTTCATTTACTACCCCGCCGCGAGAGGCGTTAATGAAGATGGCAGTTGCTTTCATTTTCTCAAAGGCTTTTTCATCAAACATCTCTTTTGTTTCCGAAGTGAGCGGGACTAATGAGACGACAAAATCCGCTGTTGCTAATAATTCATTCTGTGTGACATAGGTTAACCCATGTTCTCTCTCCGCCGTCTCTTTACGGCTTCGATTATGATACACAACCTTCATATTAAATCCTTTCGCCCGTTTCGCGACAGCCTCCCCGATTCTGCCCATTCCGACGATGCCCAGCGTTTTATTATGGACATCACTTCCGGCTAATGTAAAAGGAGCCCAATCGCCCCACTTATTTTGATAAATCGTATTCGCCGCTTCTACGACACGTCTCGCCGTGGACAACAATAAGGTGAATGTCAAATCGGCTGTTGTTTCTGTCAGCACGTCCGGCGTGTTCGTGACAGTGATACCATATTCTTTTGCTGCTTCTACATCGATATTATCATAACCAACAGCCATATTCGCAATCACTTTCAAATGGGAATGTTTTTCAATAAATTTCCTGTCTATTTTTTCTGTAATGAGGCAAAATAGAGCATCTGCTTGCTGTACTTCTTCATGTAATGTTTCAGTGGGGACCGGGGTACCTTCTTTCTCCCACATGCGTACATCAAATCTTTCTTGATAAGGTGTAATCAAATCATCAGGCAGTTTTCTCGTTACATAAATCACAGGTTTTACCATTGGTCTTCCCCTTTCGTCTTCCGATTGTACTTCCAGTTTAACATAGAATAATGTTCATACGCTTTATTTAGTGATACACTGGGTGAAACAGTCATAGAAAGTTTGGTGGTAGACGTGTTAGAAAAACAAAGCGAATTAGAATTAAAAGCGCGTGATCTTCTGAAAGAAAGAGGCGTTACTTTAGAAGATATCGCTGAGTTGGTTTACTATTTACAATCAAAGTATTTTGAAGAACTGGATTTAGAAGTATGTAAAGCGAACGTTCAAAAAGTTCTCTCCAAACGTGAAGTGCAACATGCTATTTTAACAGGGGTGGAACTGGACAAACTTGCAGAAGAAAATAAACTGTCTGCCCCGCTTCAGGATATTATCCACCGCGATGAAGGATTATACGGAGTCGACGAAATCATCGCATTTTCAATTGTGAACGTGTATGGTTCTATCGGATTTACCAGCTATGGTTATATTGATAAACAAAAACCCGGTATTCTAAAAGATTTAAATGACCACTCCAGCGGGAAAGTGCATACGTTTTTAGATGATATTGTAGGAGCTATCGCGGCAGCTGCTTCCAGCCGGCTTGCTCACTCCACTGCAGGCGATGAAGAACTGGATACGTAATAAAAAAGCGACAGGAAAAGATTATCTTTCTTCCTGTCGTTTTTCTATCCATTCAACTAAATCGTTCATTATATAAGTTGGCTGTGCCTCTTTAACAGCTATATCTTCTTTTGTACTGTACCCTGTTAATACCATTAACGTATCCATTTCCGACTGAATCCCCGCTAAGATATCTGTATCATAATTATCGCCAACCATCAGCACATCTTTAGCATGAAAGCCGAGGGCATTCAATGCTTCTTTCATAATTTGCGGCTCTGGTTTGCCAATAAACGTCGGATTTACACTTGTGCAGACAGATAGCACAGAAGTAAGCGAACCATTCCCAGGAAGAAACCCTCGTTCCGTCGGGATGGCTGCATCTTTATTCGTTGAAATAAAAGTTGCTCCCTGTTGAATACAGACACTTGCTTTGGCTAACTTTTCATACGAAAGTTCCCGGTCCATTCCTATCACTACATAATCTGCGTCTTTTTCAGTCAGCCGTAACTGATTTTGCAGCAACGCATCTTCCAAGCCTTTCTCTCCAATCATAAACACGTTGGCATTCGGATTTTGCTGCCTAATATATTGCGCCGTGGCAAGAGCAGTGGTCATCACTTGGGAAGCTTGCACCTTTATATCCATAGCTGTTAATTTTGCTGCTACATCTTCCGGCGTTGCGGTTGAGTTATTCGTCACAAAAACAAAGGGAATCTCCTGCTCTTGTAAAGCTTCAACAAATTCTTTTGCACCTTCTATACGTTCTTCTCCGCGATACATCGTCCCGTCTAAATCAATACAATATCCTTTATACACTCTATTCAACACCCTCATTATGATAAAAAAACATAACTGTCACTATAGTTGAAGTGACCGTTTTATTTACGTTTACGCAGGGAGAAAGGACACAGGTTTTCGCCCCGAAATAGAAAACGTGGCTGTCTCCTTGTCTTCATCGTTAGCGATGAACGCTTGAAAAAAATCTATCCTTCTTTATCCTGCCGAAAACATACGAAAACCCTAATTGTGTTTATGCCTAGTTAGAGTTTTTATTTGCTCCAGATTCTTTGGAAAACGCGTTTGCTGTGCCTAATTCATTATCCAAGTAGGCGCGGATGTGCTGGGAAAATTGGTCCAGCACGGTTTGATGCTGCCACATCGTATTTTCTAACGCAGCATGATCAATGTCGTGGTATTCCCGAACGATGACTTGCCTTTTGTCAACCAACGTTTTATAAGCCTGTTCTTCCGTTTCAGCGAGTACCTTCTCATCGATTAAAATATCGATAATGTCATGATAACTGCCTGGATCACGCATAATGAATCCATCAATCATTTTATTCCCGACATCCAGAATAGTTTCCGTGACGACTTGAACGAGTCGTTCTAAAGCTAGTTGCTGCAGTCTGTCCTGCTGAAAATCTGTATCATGCTTCACCTCTTCCAACAGCAGATCCATGTAATCCAGCAATGCTTCTATTTCACTTCGGTTAACAAAATACATGCAAAAAACCTCCACCTATTTTCTATTCCTATCATACCATATTCCCGGATTTTACCGTTAAAACTTAAACATCTCGGAAATATCTGACTTTTCTCCTCAATATTTGCTATACTAGAGATAGATAATGAGTTGGGGAGGTTTCCTATCATGAATGAATCCGCAGATAAACAGTATCTCCTTGCTTTGGATGCCATATCCATTGCTAGTCTTATTAAAAAACGCGACATTACCGTAGAGGCATGCATAACTGTGTTTACAGAACATATCCAAGAGATTAATAAAGAACTGAATGCTGTTGTCGAAGAACGTTTCGATGAAGCATTACAGGAAGCAAAAGAGCTTGATGCAAAAATAGCCAGTGTGCATTTGGATCATTATCCTTTATATGGTGTACCTATTAGTATTAAAGAAGCGATTGATGTCAAGAACATGAAGACGACTGGCGGGCTTCCTCAGCGAAAAGATATAATGAAAACAGAAGACGCCGAAGTGGTGGAAAAGCTTAAAAATGCAGGAGCGATAATTTTAGGAAAAACCAATACACCTGCTTTATGTTTTTGCCAGGAAACAGATAATAAATTATATGGAAGAACAAATAATGCTTGGAACCCAAAACACACTGCAGGCGGATCAAGCGGAGGGGAAGCCGCTCTAATCGCAGCAGGCGGTGCAGCTCTTGGTATAGGCTCTGATATTGGCGGCTCTATTCGTTTTCCAGCTCATCTTAATGGAACAGTTGGTTTTAAACCCGGAAAATTCCAAGTATCCAATACTGGACACCTCCCGGTCAATCGTCTTCCCTTAAAAGCAAGAATGAACAGCATTGGCCCGCTGACTAAATCTATTCGGGATGCTAAGCTCATCTATCAACTTACTCAAAAGAAGGAAACGCACCGAAAATACTATGAAAAAATGCAAGTTGATATGTTGCCAACAGACAGTGGATACCCGTTGGATGACGCAACAACTGCTCTTATGCATGATTTATATAACTTTTTAAAACCGATGGCTGAGGTGAACTGGTCTTTCCCCCCTTATTTTACGGACACTTCCAAAGTCTGGCAGGAGATAATGTCCATAGACGGAGCATCCGATATTAAACGAGTCGCTTTCAATGACGACCGTCCCAACATTTGGAAACATTATATACAGGAAAAATTAACCGGAAAAACTTCAATCCACTCTTATTTAACCTGGGCATTGCTGGGTGCTAATATATTTAAGCCGAACGATAAACGTTTAAAAGAAATCAAATCATTTCTGGAAGAAGGCGATCATGCGTTAGAAAGACATTTAAACAATCGACTGCTTATTTTTCCGGTTTATCACACAAGCGGACTCAATCATGGCGACCTTTTTAAAGAAATATTCTCTCTTTCTAAATCCTATTTAAAATATATGCCATATGTCGCTTACGCTAATATTTGGGGGCTCCCATCTTTAACGATTCCAGTTAATTCGAACCCAAACAAAAATCCAATTTCGATACAAATTATGAGTGGAATCGGCAATGAAGAAACCATTTTTAATCTTGGCGAAGTGATTGAACAACAGTATTCAGGATATAGACGAAGTACCATGTATGATAAATCACCTATAAGGTCCAGCGAAAAGATATAAGCAGAAAATAAAAATGCTCTAACGCCTGCCTCTATCAATTTTATGATGAATGATTAATGCTTATAGCATGCTCAGAAACATTTTTTCATGATTATTCCTTATTCGTTAAGAATATCTTGTTGAAATATAAAAACGAACTGGTTTTCATCCTTTTATATCTCCATACTGCCGCTAAAAACATACTGCCGCTAAAAAGCTATCTGTATACTCCATTCTAAGCTTCCGGCAATTCACATAGATATAAATTTGAAACACAGTTCGTTTTCATTTTTCATAAATTATTAATCGACTTTTTTCAATACAAAGTAGGCACAACCAAAGTTACAATACTCATACAAATAGTCTTCTAATAAATCAATTCTCGTATCATACGAAGCTTTTGGATGTTCTGTATCGTAAAAACCTTTTAAACGTAACTGATTATACCCCCAGTCGCCTACAATATAATCAAATTTCTTTAAAATATCTGAATAGCGCTCTTCAATAACTTCCTGCTCAACAGCATCTTTGACATTTTCCAGGATTTCATAATTTTTTCCGTTTAATTCTATCATCTATCCTCACCTCAAACTAGTATGTATAGTGTATCACAGATAAGACAGATTAGAGAACAATTTCATAAAAGGCCACTGAAATTCAGTTGATTTCTGTAAAATCTCAAGATTGTTTAAAATTTTTATTATCCGAGCCAATTTCATAATCCAAAATGAGGAGTAGAATCCGTATCATTAAATTTTCGCTTTGATTGGGGGTCCGGATGGCCGCTTTCCGCGGGCAGCTGTTAAGCCGTCGTCAGGCCAAGGCCTTCCTAGTCTTACCGAGGCTTTTCTTCCCGCAGGAGTCGGCCATCCTACACGCCAATCACAAAAGTTATATTTCATGAAGACGAACATTGCATCAATTTTTATTTCAATAGTTCGGGTTTACTTTGGAAATCAACACTTATGAAATTGATTCATCCTTATAACCAATGCCTTAAACGTGCTTATGATTAAAAATGTAGCTTCCTCTATCGTTTTCCATAAAAAGCTTTGGTTACATTTATGCGAAAAAAATCATCCTTTTTATCCGTCAAAAAAGCGGCCAGATCTTTTATACTGACCGCTTCTTCTTTGATTTACGTTTTATTATTTTTTCTAGATTTACTTACAGCGTTCGCTATACTTGCTGCAAGACCACCCCAAATAATGACGACACCCACAATCATCATCACAATTGCACTAGCGCTCATCATATTCACCATCCTTAGGGTTTGACTTCCATTTAATCAGAGCAATAAGAATACCAACTACAATAGCCCCAATAGCAACTGGCCATCCGACGGAATTGATAAAGAAATCCGGATACCCTTCATAGTTCCCTGTTTCTGTATCAAATGCTTTTGTCAGGTTTTGTCTTAATAAATCAAACATCATATAACCAAGGACAAGTGGCGTGATGACAGCCAAACTGATTGTCCACCAGCTGCCTAAACGGATGTCTGAAATTTCGTTTGCGTGTTCTTTGAATACTCCGAGCTTTCGGAGGACCCAGGCAACGATAATGACTTCAACGAGTCCAAGAGCGGCAACACCAAATTGATTAATAAAATAGTCGACAGTGTCTAAGAAATTCAAACCGCCTCTTGTTGCGTAAATTAAAGATACCAGCCCAGCTACACCACCACCGAATAATACAGCTTGTCCCCTTGAAATATTAAATTTATCCTGTAAACCAGCTACATACGTTTCGGTAATGGATATTAACGAGGTCAATCCGGCAAGCACCAGGGATAAGAAGAATAATACGCCAAACAATTCTCCAAATGCCGGGAATTCGTTAATAATAGCAGGAAACACCATAAACGCGAGTCCTACCCCGCCTTCGACCACTTCATCAATCGGAAGGCCTTGTTGTTGAGCCATAAATCCAATTACCGAAAACACGCCAATACCAGCTAATAATTCAAACGATGAGTTACTAAAACCTGTGATAAATGCGTTATTCGTGATGTCTGATTTTTTAGGCAGGTAACTGGAATACGTAATCATAATAGCAAATGCAATCGACATACTAAAGAATATTTGGCCGTAAGCAGCTACCCAAACACTAGAGTCTCCAATCGCGCTAAAGTCAGGTTCGAAAAACGCATTAAGACCTGATATTGCGCCTTCCAATGTTACTGCCCGAATCACAATAATGAGGAATACAACAGTCAAAGTAGGAATCATAATTCGGTTCGCAATTTCAATTCCGCGTTTAACCCCTCTAAATAAGATACCTAAAACAATGAGCCATACAATAATTAGCGGAATTAAAACACCAGGAACGAGACCACCAAAAACTCCCGGGTCTGCAGCTTCCAAATAATCACCTGCAAAAAATGCTTCCGTATCATCTCCCCATGATAAATTAACGGAGAAAATAGCATAAGAAATCGACCAGGCTACGATAACGGAATAGTAAGTAGAAATAACGAAAGCAACCAATACAGCCCACCAGCCGACTCCTTCGACTCTTTTATTCATCCGCCGATATGTAAGCGGCGCAGATCCGCGATACTTGTGACCCATGGTAAATTCCATAATTAAAATCGGAATACCAGCGGTTAACAGAGCAATCAAATAAGGGATAAAGAAAGCGCCTCCCCCGTTACCGTACGCCTCTGCCGGAAAACGCCAAATATTACCCAAACCTACAGCGGAACCAATAGCAGCTAAAACAAACCCCGCCCTGGATCCCCATTGTGAGCGTTCTTCCATAAAATAACCTCCTTTTATTGACAGACTTTTTAAAATAATCTGTCACAATTTCTTTTATTATAGCAATACTGGTTTTCAAAGTCAAAGTAATGTTGGATAATTGCTATTTTTCTGTTAATTATTTAGTTACTTTTTACTACTTAAAACCCCCTTTAGCAACAAATGTTGTCGCTAAAGGGGGTATCATGATTTATATTGCCGGATTAATGAGCATTCACTTTCATATCCTGTAACGTGTCAGCCAGTATTTCTCTCATAAACTCTGGTAAAAATAATTGCTTGTGCTCCGCGCGTGCAATCGGCGGCAATAATCTTCCGAATGTGAACATGTCCGCTGTTGCAACGGTATACGTTTGATGACGATGAATCCGGTCCCCTTGAAACAAGACCTTTTTAACATAATGGTGCCCATCCGATAAAATGCCCAATTGGACATCAAGATTTGCAAAGACCATTCGCCCCAGTAATTTACCGCGAAAACCGAACCCTTTTAATTCAAGTTCCATGAATGCATCTGACAGAGAAGAACGTATGACTTCCATTAATTCATCCCCATTTAAAGACACGACAACCGGGTTAATAGGATGTGGGCATGCCTGATGAACATCTTTATACGTAATTTTTCCTTCTGAAAACCCGTGTATCAATAACCCGGCATTTAACATCGCGCAATCAGCATTTGTTTTTTGACGGACTTTCTCTGTTAAAGCTTCTATAATTTCAGTAGAATGAAACCAATCGACTGGTAATGGCTCACTGGCATCATAGATTTCGTCCTGCAAAATGTCGTCTGCCTGTTTATCCAATCGTTGAATCAATTTTGATGCTGACGGATCTTCCGGTAAATGAGTGACATCCACAGCAGCAGCTTCTTTAGCAACAACCATTGCTTCCGTATGGTTATAGGTCAAAGTTACTTCACTTACATAACCGCAAAACTTTCCAGCAGCAGTTAATAGCGATTGGTGAACCTCTTCCCCCTGCTGCAACAAATGATGTGTATGTGCACCCATAATGACATCAATCTGCGGGAAGGTTCTGGCAATCCGTTCGTCTTCATTAATCCCTAAATGAGACATTAAAATAATAATATCTGTTTGTCCGTCCAATTGAAGTAATTCTTGTTCGATCGTTTCTTCGACCGGCGCAGCATCCCAATCCAATAAGTGGTAATAAGGATTGAAACGGGCGGTCAGTCCGATAACTCCCACTCGAGTTCCCTGATCTGTTACCACTACTCGATTTGTTTGCAACCAACTTGGGTTTTCGACAGTTTGATGATGCAGATTAGAGCAAATCACATGGAAAGCAGCATCGTCATACAAATGATAAAGATGATCTTCCGGCAATGTAATGCCTTCATTATTTCCCAATGTCACAAAGTCATAACCGGCTTGATTCAACAGTTCTATATTTGCTTTCCCCATCGTTGCTTCTGTAATTGGATTCACGCGGTCTAAATGATCCCCTATATCAAACAGGAAATAAGGTTCTTCTCTTCTTTCCCATTTTTGTTTACAGCGATTTAAATACGTCATCACATGAGGCCAATGTTCAAAATGACTATGCAAATCATTCGTTACAAAAAAATGTATTTTCTCTTCCATAATATGTCGCTCCTAATGTATCTGTTTCGTTAGAATTACAAACCTTCCATAATGAGACGGATAGCAGCAATTAAAATAACGATTTTTAAAATCCATTCCAATGCTTTTCCGGAAAATAGTTTACTGGTTTTTGCACCTACTGTTCCGCCTATGTAAGAACCAATGATGAAAAACAACACGTATTTCCAAACAATATGTCCAAGGAAAATATGGGAAGTTGAACTGATTAAACTGATGAAGAAAATCATAAACATGGACGTTCCAATAGCAATTTGTACAGGCATGCCGAAGAATAGAATCATCGCAGGAACGCTGATCGTCCCGCCACCAATACCAAATAAACCGGATAAGGCACCTACCAAAAAGGAGAGAATAAATGCCGGAGTATAGTTGACAGTGTATTGATACGTCTCTCCGTCGATTTCAAAGGTGTGCGTACGATTGCTTGCTTCTATCTTTTTATCTTTGACCAATTTCTCTCTGTCTACGAGCATCATAGCGAATACGAGAATCATCAATATCCCAAAATAGAGAGAAAATTTATCTGTATCAAACAGCGTGTTTAACCAGGAGCCCATGACACTCCCTGGTAAGCTTCCTATTAAAAAAATAACGCCCGTCTTTAAGTCTACTCGTTTTAATTTCAAATAAGCCAAAGTAGAAGATAAGCCGGTAAAAACCATCGTAATAAGAGATATTCCTACTATTGCTTGAGGAGTTGCCCAAGAAAAACTATCCATATTTTCAAATAAAAACAGCATAGCGGGCACAAACACAATACCGCCGCCAAGCCCAACCAGACTGCCGACAAAAGCAGAAAGAAATCCAATCAGTAAACCTAAAATAATTATCGTCATGTCATCACAAATCCTTACCTCTGTACTCTTCTTTCATCATACCACTTCCTGGCAGCAAAATTCTATTTAAGGCACTTTTTACAATGAAATAACTATAGATTTCTTGGTATATAAACTTTTGGACTATTATTTCATTATATGCTCTAGACTTTTACACTTTATATCGTTATAGTAGTGAGTATATAGTTAAAAAAGGCGGGGGCAAAATTCTATTTATATTCTACTTATAGGTATAAATAACAACAATACATAAAAGGAGGTTTTAGTCAGTGAAAAGTTTTCTTAAATTCGATAAAATGGTCACACCAATGATTATTCAAGTTTTATTTTGGATTGGAGTAGCGTTTTCTGCTCTCGGAGCAGTTTTTTATGTTATTTTCGGCCTGATTATGATGTTTTCAGGAGAAGATGGAGAAGGATTTCTAGGATTCTTTGCGATTATTGGTGCTTTCATCGGTCTGATTGTGGGCGTGCTATTTTCTAGAATATACTGTGAACTCTTAATTGTTATTTTTAAAATACTGAATAAGCTTACTTCTATTGACGATAAACTGAGTAATTCATCAAACAATCAAGAAACGCTTTAATAAAGCAGATAACCGCATTTATACATAGCCAATGGGCTTTATAATTATTGCACCCTCACCTTTTCTATGCTTGAATTCAAAAAGCAAAAAGTCCCACCCTACAAATAAAACTGTAAGGTGGGACTTTTTATATCTGCTTAACCAATAGAACCTTCCATATCCATGGTGATTAGACGGTTCATTTCAACGGCATATTCCATCGGTAACTCACGAGTAAATGGCTCAATGAAGCCCATGACAATCATGTCAGTTGCTTCTTGTTCTTCTAAGCCTCTGCTCATCAGATAGAACAGTTGCTCTTCAGAAACTTTAGAAACTTTCGCTTCGTGTTCCAACGAAATATTGTCGTTATTGATCTCGTTGTATGGAATCGTATCAGATGTAGATTTGTTATCTAAGATGAGCGTATCACATTCGATATTCGATCTTGCTCCATCTGCTTTTCTTCCAAAGTGAACAATTCCTCTATAGTTTACTTTTCCACCATCTTTTGCAATGGATTTCGATACAATTGAAGAAGAAGTATTTGGTGCTAAATGATGCATTTTTGCGCCTGCGTCCTGATGTTGTCCGGCTTCAGCTAAAGCAATTGAAATGGTTTGTCCCCGTGCACCTTCTCCACGTAGTAAAACGGATGGGTATTTCATTGTAAGTTTCGATCCCATATTTCCGTCAATCCATTCCATTGTAGCATTTTCTGCAGCAGTAGCGCGTTTTGTTACTAGATTATATACGTTGTTTGCCCAGTTTTGAATGGTTGTATAACGGCAGTAACCGTCTTTTTTAACAAAGATTTCAACAACTGCACTATGCAGTGAGTTTGTTGTATATACGGGTGCTGTACAACCTTCAACATAATGCACAGAAGCACCTTCATCCACGATAATTAATGTACGTTCGAACTGACCCATATTCTCTGAGTTAATTCGGAAATACGCCTGTAAAGGAGATTTCGCTTCTACTCCTTTTGGAACGTAGATGAATGAACCTCCGGACCATACTGCTGTGTTCAGAGCTGAGAACTTGTTATCTGAAGCAGGAATCACCTTTCCAAAATACTCTCTGAACAGTTCTTCATGTTCCTGCAACGCTGTATCTGTGTCAGCGAAAATAATTCCCAATTCTTCCAGGTCTTTTTCCAGACTTTGATAAACAACTTCAGATTCGTACTGAGCAGATACACCAGCTAAATATTTTTGCTCTGCTTCCGGAATACCTAAGCGATCAAAACTTTGTTTGATTTCCTCTGGTACTTCATCCCAAGATCTGCCTTGTCTTTCAGAAGGTTTGACATAATAAATAATCTCGTCAAAATCAAGTTCTGAAAGATCTCCGCCCCACTGCGGCATAGGCTTGGAGTAAAAAATTTCTAAAGCTTTTAAGCGTTCTTCCAACATCCACTCAGGTTCATTCTTCATTCGTGAAATTTCTTCCACGACGCTTTTCGTTAAACCACGTTCGGTACGGAAAACGGAAACATCACGATCTCGAAAACCATATTGGTACTCACTATCCATCTCTGGCATTTCTTTTGCCATGAATATAACCTCCTTTATAATGTTGAAACTCTATATAAACCACTATCTTATTGTTCTTTGGCTACTTTTTCCATTGCCTTCCATGCCAGTGTAGCACATTTTATGCGTGCTGGAAAATTAGATACTCCCTGTAAAGCTTCTATATCGTCTACACCGAAGCCTTCCACGTCGATTTCTTCTCCCACCATCATTTGCGAGAATAATTCCGACATTTCAAGTGCCTGGGAGATGCTTTGTCCTTTAATTGCCTCTGTCATCATGGAAGCAGAAGCAAGGCTGATCGAACAGCCTTCTCCGTTAAAACGGACATCTTCTACAACATCGCCATTCAATTGAAATTCAAGGAAAATTTTATCACCGCATGTTGGGTTATTCATTTCTACAGTTAAGGTGTCTTCCTCGAATGAACCACGGTTTCTTGGATTTTTATAATGGTCCATAATCACTTGACGATAGAGTGTATCCAGATTAATTTGTGACATTCCCAAAATACTCCTTTGTTTTGATAAGTCCTTCTGCTAAGCGGTCGATTTCTTCTTCTGTATTATAGATATACATGCTCGCCCGAGCGGTAGCTGCAACTTCCAGCCACTTCATTAAGACCTGTGCACAATGATGCCCAGCCCGCACTGCGATACCTTCCATATCCAGTACAGTTGACACATCATGTGGGTGAACACCCGCTAAGTTAAAGGTTACAAGAGAAGCACGTGTTTTTGGTCCATAGATGGTTAAATCTTCAATGGAACTTAAACGGTCCAACGCGTAAGCAGCCAATTTTTCTTCATGTGCTTGGATGTTATCCATGCCAATGTCATTTAGAAAATCAATTGCTGCTCCCAGTCCGATAGCTCCGGCAATAATTGGCGTGCCCCCTTCAAACTTCCAAGGCAGCTCTTTCCATGTCGAGTCGTATTTCTCGACAAAATCGATCATTTCGCCGCCAAACTCGATTGGCTCCATTTCTTCCAAAAGTTCTTTCTTACCGTAAATGACACCAATGCCTGTTGGCCCTAACATTTTATGACCGGAAAAGGCATAAAAATCACAATCCAATGCCTGGACATCTACTTTAAGATGTGGTGCACTTTGAGCACCATCCACGACAATAACGGCACCTTTTTCATGGGCTAATTCCGTTAACTCCTGGACAGGGTTGATCGTTCCCAACACATTGGAAACATGGGCAACCGCGACAATCTTGGTTTGATCAGTGATTGTATTACGTGCAGCTTCCATGGAAATAGTACCATCTTCTTCCAATGGAATATATTTCAATGTTGCGCCGGTTGCTTTGGCTACTTGCTGCCAAGGAATGATATTACTGTGGTGTTCCATCGGGTTGATGACAATTTCATCCCCAGCTTTTACATGCGTTAATCCATAACTTTGGGCAACAAAGTTAATACCGGTTGTTGTCCCGCGGTTAAAAATAATCTCTGCACTGCTTTTCGCGTTAATAAAGTTTCGTACTTTTTCTCTGGCACCTTCAAATAAATCGGTTGCCTGCGAACCCAATGTATGCACACCACGGTGCACATTGGAATTCGTCTGCCGATAATAGTCATTCACTGCTTCTATTACTTGAATTGGTTTTTGTGACGTTGCCGAAGAGTCAAGATATACCAATGGGTGGCCATTTACTTCCTGGTCTAAGATAGGAAATTGTTCTCGAATAGCACGAATGTCCATTAACTGATTTTCCCTTCGATTAGCTGTGTCAGCTGATTTTTAATCGTTTCAATTGGTAATTCATTCACAACTGGGTCTAAAAATCCGTGAATAATCAGTCGCTCTGCTTCTTCGCGTGTAATTCCGCGACTCATCATATAATACAGTTGCATTTCGTCCACTCGTCCTACAGAAGCAGCGTGTCCCGCTGTGACATCATCTTCGTCAATCAGCAAAATAGGATTGGCGTCTCCACGAGCTTTGCCACTTAACATTAACAAACGGGATTCTTGTTCAGCGTTTGCTCTCGTTGCACCGTTGAATATTTTACCAATGGCATTAAAGATGGCAGTAGATCGGCCGGTCATTACACCGCGCTGAGAAATCATAGCATCGGTATCTAACCCGTAGTGCATGGTTTTAGTGGTGAAATTCTGCGTTTGCTTGCCACGGCCTACCGTTACCGTTCTTGGAGTTGAAGAAGAGTTGTTACCGACTAGATGTGTTTCGTTTTCCGAAACCGTATGTCCTTCATTCATTTGACCAAGTGCCCAATCGAGTGTCGCATCATTTCCGACCATGCCGCGACGGTTAATATACGTCGTCACACCAGCTTCTAAATGATCGACCGCACCAAAGGATACTTTTGCATTATCTTTTGCAAATACTTCTGTAATAATGTTCGCAACAGACGGTTCTTCTTCGTTGTGAGATACATAATTTTCCACATACGTTAAAGAACTGCTTTCTTCAGCAACGACAATGACGTGATTAAATAATGCCAATTCATTGTCTTCCTGCCAGAAAATAGTTTGCAACGGCTCTGTTACTTCCACATTTTTAGGAACATAAACGAATACACCGCCGTTCATCAAAGCAGCATGAAGTGCCGTTAATTTATGTTCATCTTTTCCGACTGCATCTGTCATATAATATTGCTTCACTAAATCACCATGCTCGCGTAACGCTGTAAAGATATCTGTTAAAATGACACCTTTTTCTTTTAATTCGTTATTCAAAGAAGCATACGCTACAGACTGATTGCGTAAAATAACAATATTTTCGTTTTCTTTATCAATAAAATCGTTCAAAGCTTCCGGTACATTATCTAAAGAAGTAATCGCTTCTCCAGCTGCACTTTTGTGTTTAAAGTCTGTAAAGTTCCAGCGATGAATTTTTGTTTTATCCGGTGTTGGCAATTCTAAGTTATTTGCCAAGTCAATCGCTTCTGTACGAAGCTCTGTCATCCATGCCGGCTCATTATTTTCTTTTGAAAACTCTGTTACATATGTTTCGTCATATGGTAATTTCGTAACTGTGGTCATGTCACTACCCCTCCTCACTTCTTTTTATTTGTTTATGCTTGTTCGACGGTTTCGTCTTCAATGCCTAATTCTTCTTTAATCCACTCATAGCCGTCTTCTTCAAGACTTACTGCCAGCTCTTTACCGCCGGATTTTACAATGCGGCCTTGCATCATAACGTGGACATAATCAGGTTCTACATAGTTCAGCAGGCGCTGGTAGTGAGTGATGATTAAGCAGCCCAGTCCGGTTTCTTCGCGGATTTTATTCACGCCTTTAGCAACAACTTTTAAAGCATCGATATCAAGTCCAGAGTCGATTTCGTCTAAAATAGAAATACCCGGCTTCAGCATAAGTAACTGAAGAATTTCATTTCGCTTTTTCTCGCCGCCTGAGAATCCTTCGTTTAAATAACGCTGCGCCATGTTTTCATCAATATTTAACTCTGCCAATGACCCGTCCATTTCTTTAATAAATTTCATTAACGAAATTTCATCGCCTTCATCACGGCGGGCATTAATAGATGAACGAAGAAAATCAGATGTCGTCACACCTGTAATTTCACTTGGATACTGCATGGCTAAAAAGAGTCCAGCACGAGCACGTTCATCTACTTCCATTTCAAGGACATCTTCTCCGTTCAACTTTATGCTTCCTTGTGTAATTTCAAATTTCGGATGGCCCATGACTGCAGACGCCAACGTAGACTTTCCTGTTCCGTTCGGTCCCATGACTGCGTGGAATTCACCACTATTTATAGTAAGGGTTACCCCTTTTAAAATCTCATTTCCTTCGATCGATACATGAAGATCTTCAATTTCTAATGTAAAATCTGCCATATCTATACCTCCAACTATCTTTTTTATTTATTTACATTGGTGTTCTCACCAACAATCAACAATTCTCAAATACAATCTTATATGAAAACAGTTCAATTATCAACTATAACGGGTTTCAACCTTTGTTAAAGGCTAGCTTTGTAAAACTGCAGTTATCATGAAACATGCCATTTCCTGTTCCTTACTCTTCTCACTTAGCTCTAGTTAATCAATAATAATTATTATTTAATAGATAAAATAAAAGCCAATTCTCCATCAGGAAAATTGGCTTAGCTGTTTATTTTACTCTGAAACTGGAACGACTGCACCATCATATTCATCTTCTATAAATTCCTGAATATCATCACTGTGCAATACATCTACCAATGTGTTCAACGCTTCATTGTCTTCATTTTCTTCGGTTACAGCAATGACGTTGACGTAAGGCGAGTCATCTTCTTCTTTAAAAATGGTGTCTTCTTCCGGATCAAGTCCTGCTTCAATCGCGTAGTTTGTGTTGATGACAACCAGGGAATCTTCTTCCGATTCATAAATTTCCGGCAGAAATCCTGCTTCATTGTCTGCTGTAAACTCAAAATCATGCGGATTTTCTTCAATATCATCAATAGTTGCTTCGTCCGGATCGACACTGTCATCTAACGTAATGAGTCCTTCATTTTCAAATAGACTTAATACACGACCATGATCCGCAACAGAGTTACTCAACACAACTTCTGTTCCTTCAGGCACTTCATCCATTGTTTCAAAACCTTGGGAATAGACTCCCATTGGTTCAATATGAATTTCGCCGATATTCACCAAACCATAACCAGTATCATCGTTCGTCTGTTCTAAATGCGGTATATGCTGAAAGAAGTTTGCATCAATCTCACCGCTGTCTACATCATCATTAGGCAGCACATAATCTTCATACGGCTCTATCTCTAAATCAATGCCTTCTTCTTCCAACAGCGGCTTAGCTTCTTCTAATATTTCCCCATGAGGCACACTGCTGGCACCGACAACGATGGAATCATCTTCAACATTTGCGGTTGCTTCTTCATTGTTATTTCCTCCACCGCAAGCAGCAAGTACAAGTATCAAACTGAGTGATATAAGCGTTAAAAATTTCTTCATTTACATCCTTCTCCTTTATCTTTTATCTATTTTTTTAGCTATAAAATCACCAATAAATTGGAAAATAAATACAATGAGTACAATAATAATGGTACATACTAAGACGATGTCCCACTGGCGTCGCTGAAAGCCGGAATAATACGCATAACTGCCGAGCCCGCCGGCACCAATCGCCCCTGCCATTGCGGTGTAGCCAATTAAAGCAATAGCCGTTACCGTGATTCCGGAAATAAGCGCCGGCATTGATTCCGGCAGCAAAACACGAAAGACGATGCGCTGTACACTGGCTCCCATCGACTGCGCCGCTTCCACCACACCTTTGTCCACTTCTTTTAGAGCAATTTCCACCAACCTGCCATAAAAGGGAGCTCCTCCAATTACCAGTGCCGGCAGAGCAGCTTTTGGTCCTCTAATGGTCCCTACTAAGAAATCAGTAAATGGAAACAGTAATAAAATTAAAATAATAAAAGGAATCGCCCGAAAAACATTCACTAAAGTCGCTGTAATAAAGTTCAGTATTTTACTTTGCCATATTCCGTCTTTTGCAGTGAGATACAGTAATAAACCTAAAAGAATACCTAAAACAAATGTGGCTGCAACGGAGATTACCGTCATATAAAACGTTTCATACGTCGCTTCCCAAATTTTTTCCCAATCGATTTCGGCAAAGTCAACCTTCATCGCGGATCACCTCCACTTCTACTTCTGTCTCTTCCATAAAGGTGAGTGCTTTCGCGACAGATGCTTGATTGCCTTGCAGTTGCACGGTTAAAGTGCCTAATACACCCGTTGTCGTTTGGGTTAATTTCCCCTGCAAAATATTAACCGAGATATCAAATTGTTTGGCTACTTCACTAATCACAGCTTCACTCGCTGTTTCACCAATAAAATGCAGCCGGACAATTTTACCTTTGCTTTCTAAATCCAAGATATACGCCATGCTTTCTTGATCGTCAGTCTGTGAAACAACTTGATCAACAAATTTTTTCGTTACTTCCTGTTGCGGATTTGTAAAAATATCCATAACATTACCTTCTTCTGCAACTAGACCATCTTCCATAACGGCTACCCGATTACAGATTTTACGAATGACATGCATTTCGTGCGTAATAATGACGATGGTGATTCCCAGCTGTTTATTAATATCCATCAGCAAGTCTAAAATCGAATTGGTCGTGTCCGGATCCAAAGCAGATGTTGCTTCATCACACAGCAATACAGAAGGGTTATTCGCCAGTGCTCTCGCAATGCCTACCCGTTGCTTCTGTCCGCCGGATAATTGAGATGGGTACGATTTTTCTCTGCCGCTCAATCCAACGAGCTCGATTAATTCATTCACTCGCCGTTCTTTTTCTTGTCTGGACACTCCAGCAACTTCCAGTGGAAATGCAATGTTTTCTTCTGTGGTACGGGACCAAAGCAGATTAAAATGTTGAAAAATCATTCCAATTTCCTGCCTGGCTTCCCGGAGCTTTTTCCCACGCAAGGCACTCATTTCTTTGCCATCTATGTGGACAGTACCGCTTGTAGGCTCTTCCAGACGGTTTAACAAACGGACAAATGTACTTTTCCCTGCTCCGCTGTACCCAATTACTCCAAATATATCGCCCTGGTTAATCGTCTGAGTGAGCGACTCGACTGCTGTTACAGATTGATTTTCCAGTTGAAACACTTTTTTCAAATTCTGAATCGTAATCACGCGAGTGCCTCCTTTTCTTTTATCTTCCTTTATGTATCAATAATAGAAGGCATTAAAAAAGCTTCCTTATTCCAGAGAATAGGAAGCGTTAAATATGCTTTCACATTCTCTCATTTATCAAAGCATTTGCTGCTTTGCAGGATGTAGCACCTTTCAAAAAAATTGAGGTTGCCGCGATTTCACAGGGCCAGTCCCTCCATCGCTCTTCATAAGAGTATCTTACTATTAAATTGATATAACGAATACTATATTAGCATCAAAGCGTTACCCTGTCAACTTCAATCAGGAATATGCAGAAGAAGAAGGCGAGGCAAATAATGCTGGATAATATTCATATAAATAATGATAGATGTTCCCGATAGAATAGAAAGTATACACCCGTTCTTTGACTTCTCCATTTTTAATAATCAGCAGGCACGGCACACTTTCTATTTTTTTGTTTTGTAAAAAGTTCGTAGCAAAAGAAGCATTTAACTCTGTGAAAATCTCTTCTTTATGCACTTGCTCAATTTTATCTAAAAAGGAGCGGGCGACATGGCAAGTACCGCAAAAACGGGAATATATAAATACAAAACTATCAGACATTTGTTCGATTTCTTCGCCAGTTACGCTCTTCATTCTATCACCAGACACTTTCTTTATAATAAAAAAACGGGATGAACATTGAAATTGAATTTAGCTAATTCTGTACCTATCAATTTTTCAGGCGCATTTTCTACTTCCGGCCATTCATCTGTGACATGAAGATGAAAAGCATGCGGAAGCTCGGCTTTTAATTCCTTTCTGAGCTCCTTGCCCGGTTCATCTTCATCCACAAAAATATACACTTCTTTATCATCGAGCTGGTATTTTTCCAGCATGTCGTCGAATTTTTCAATTCCAAAGGTACCATAAGTGCAAATAACAGGAACAGAATCCTGCAGCACATTGCGGATCATTTTTCTGTCATTAGCTCCTTCGACGATAATAATACGCCTTTCCTCTATTGTATCATTTCGCACAGAATCCTCCATTCATGTGTTTTTAGAAAAGCTGGAGCTTGCTAAACATTCGTGATGAACGACTTTGTTCATCCTATGCACCAAAAAAGACGATACATTTTCTTTGCTTTGATTAAATACTTAATGCTTGCTGTGGTTTAGGTGAATATCTCCGTTGCAATCATACTAGAAGCAAGCGAGTGACTCTCTTCACAATGATTAAAAAATTTACACTTGCCAGCTTCAATGATGAATCCCTTTATTTCGCCTATGACAGCAGGAAAAAGATAGGCTTTCTTCGCAGAGATTAAAAAATTAATGCTCGCTGTGATTTAGATGAATATCTCTGTTGCAATCATACTAAAAGTAAGCGAGTGACTTTCTTCACAATGATTAAAAAATTTACACTTGCCAGCTTCAATGATGAATCCCTTTATTTCGCCTATGACAGCAGGAAAAAGATAGATTTTCTTTGCAGAGATTAAATACTTCCTATTCGATAAACCACCATAACGAGCGCCTTCGCATTCCTTAGTCGGGGGTGGAAACTTTGTACTTGTCTTTTCGGCTATGAAAAAAGCCGGCCCCTCCCTTTAAAATCAGAGAGGAGACAGCTTTTGTAATTATTCTTCAATATGCGCTTTATATTCATCTGCAGATAATAGATTTTCTAATTCATCTTCATTAGAAGGTTCGATAACAACCATCCAGGCTTTTTCGTACGGAGACTCATTTACAAATTCCGGACTGTCTTCTAATTCTTCGTTCACTTCCACTACTTCTCCGCTGATCGGGGCATAAAGTTCGGAAACTGTTTTTACAGATTCAACACTTCCGAAAGGCTCGTCCAACTCAATCGTATCGCCAACTTCCGGTAATTCTACAAACACGATATCACCTAATTCAGATTGTGCAAATTCCGTAATACCAATTCGTACGTCACTGCCCTCATTACGAATCCACTCATGCTCTTTCGAATACATTAAATCGTCTGGTAAACTCATTATGATTCCTCCTATTTTTTTATACATCATCATTTAAATAAAGCCCGGTTCCCTTTTCAGTTCCTTAGGCTAAATTAATTTACTTCATGAATCCAAGTGTCATTAAATGTTTCTTCATTATAACCTACTGTCACTTGCTTTCCATCTGTAACGATCGGACGCTTAATCAACATGCCGTCCGAAGCTAAATATGTAACCATCTCGGCTAAATCGGCATCTTTTAATTTTTCTTTCATATTGTTTTCCCGGTACGCTTTGCCGCTCGTATTGAAAAACTTCTTCGGCTCCAGCCTGCTTTTTTCAATTAAAGACTGCAATTCAGCTGCTGTGGGTGTATCTTCTACTAAATGTACCGTGTCATAATCAATTTGATGCTCATCCAGATGCTTCTTTGCTTTTTTACAAGTACCGCAATTAGGATACCAATACAAGGTCAGTTTCATGCACTTACCTCCCATATTATACCATCTAAAAAGATTATAACAAACAATCCTCAAACGGACGAATAAAAGCTACTTTGCGGAAGCTCTCTCTCATTTCATTGGTTGTAACGGAGAAAACCCTTAGCGGATAAACCCGTCGCTGCTTCGTGGATCGCTGTTAGCGGGATTTTTCATTAAAATAGTGACCTGTTTCATATACCGATGTAGGCTAAGCTCCTTTCACGGCAATAGTTCCTGCTTACCCGATGGATTCTGCCGGAAAAATGATCGACACGGCAGATTCAATTGCTTTCCCTGAATTTGTTGCCGGCAATCCTTCCGACACGGCAGTATTACTCTTTGTTTTACAAATTGCTGCCGACTAAGCACTCGACACGGCAAAAGTTTTCCTTTTCTATCTTTATTCTGCCGGCAATCCTCCCGACACGGCAGTATTACTCTTTGTTTTACAAATTGCTGCCGACAAAACACTCGACACGGCAAAAGTTTTCCTTTTCTATCTTCATTCTGCCGGCAACTGGTGTTACACGGCAATAGTTTTCTCTTTTTCAATGAACAATGCCGACAAGGAAGGGGAGCTCACGATTATTCCTTCAGCCGCGGCAAAAGTTCCTGCTTACCCGATAAATTCTGCCGGCAAAACGATTGACACGGCAGTATTACTCTTTGTTTTACAAACTGCTGCCAACTAAGTTTCCTCCACGGCAAAAGTTTTCCTTTTCTATCTTTATTCTGCCGGCAACAGGCTTTACACGGCAGTAGTTTTCCCTTCTTCAATGAATAATGCCGGCAAGGGAGGGGGGCTCACGATTATTCCTTCAGCCGCGGCAAAAGTTCCTGCTTACCCGATAAATTCTGCCGGCAATACGATCGACACGGCAGTATCAAATGTTTTTCCCGAAGTTGTTGCCGGCAATCCTCCCGACACGGCAGTATTACTCTTTGTTTTACAAATTGCTGCCGACTAAGCTCTCTCCACGGCAAAAGTTTCCCTTTTCTCTCTTCATTCTGCCGGCAAATTCCTTTCCACGGCAATTATACTCTTTATTTTGCGGATTGCTGCCGGCAATCCTCCGGCCAACACCAAAACACTTTGGATTCTCTAATAAGTTTTTTTGAATCGGAATTATCTTCTATCTTTATGAGTAAAATAAGATGCAGTACTGTTTACATGATGAACCAGGTAAGTGCGTAGGATATTTCGGACTGTTCTTTCGGAGACTACTCCGTTACTCCAGTTGATGATGGCTTGTGTGGTCATTTTTTGTTCAGGAAATAAAGCCGCGAATTCTATCGTGCCCCGCAAAATATGGCTGGAAAAGTTTTCCTGATAGGTACAATGACAGCATTTGACTTTCCTTTTCTTCCTCTCCATCGTTTGACGACAATGAAGACAGAGTACTCCCTTTTGCAATTCGCTATAGGAATATTTGGGAAAACGACTGAAGGGAGATTGAGTCAAACACTGTGATACCAGTTTGTCAGCTACCTGCTCATGTTTTGTTTGCAGCATTCCGGAAAATTCACTTAAAGCTTGCAGCCAAGTATCTATTTGAGTGGGAAGAACAATCTGTGGGTTTTTATGTGTGAAGAGTGTGCAGGCAGGATTTATAAATACGACATAAGATTTGATGGGGATGGAAATATTCAACTGCGTAAGCAAGGCCTGAAGTTTCATTTCAGTACGCTGCAATTGATGAAAGGGATGATGGTAAAATTTACGGTGGTCGATGGAATATAATTTATCGTCCCGAAATTCGAATTCTCCTTTGATGTTTTTAACTTCGATGAGAACTATCTTGTCTGCAAAAATGAGCAATCCGTCTATCTGAAAGTACGAAGCTTTATGCTCCAGTAATAAACCGTACAACTGCAACGCGTGGACAGAATATTGTTTCAACTTTTCCTCCAATTTTTTCTCGCCAATATACCCTTGCGTCTCATTATAATGCTGCTGTTTTTCATCTGTACTTAATTCTTTCCTTCCTTGCAGATATTCATACAAGCGCAAAACTTCAGTTTTATTTACTTGTGAGACCATATAACACCTCCAATGTAAGTATACCATATTAATTTTCACAATAAACAGAAAACACAAAATATTTCACAACTATTCGCGTACCATAAACCTCTCTCTCAGATAACTTCAGAAAAACTGACTCTTTGTCAAATATGATAACCTCACTCTCTTCCTTGTCAATCCTTAATTCACCCGTGTGTTAAAAAGGACCTCTCCATTCAGTATAGAGCCGAAACCTCTGTCCGCCAGTACCACGAACCAATAAAAAAACCGCACGGAACCAGCAAAACTGATCCCATACGGCTTCATTTTTCATGTCGCATGATTATCTATCAGACAACATACGCTTCTTCTTCGCTGATGACAGCGGCAATCTCACGTTTCTTACCGATAACGTTGATTGGGTCGTGACGAGTAAGTTTACGTAGTGCTGAAAGCATCATACGCAGTTCGTCGCCTTCTTCTACTGCAATTAGAATTTCTTTAGCAAAACTTTCAATTTTGTTGAATGATTCTTGAGTATAAACTTCTGTGTACAATAATTTTTGTTTGTTTTTGTCTTCGCCTGATTTCGCAATTGCTTTTTCCGTACGTAGAATCGCTGATTCCATATTATATACGTACGAAGCCATATCAGCCAAATTGGACAGAATTTCCTGCTCGTCTTCTAGTTTTTGCATGAATTTTTGAGCAGCAAGACCTGCACCCAGTAAGACAATCTTCTTCGCATTTTTCAGTAAATGTTTTTCCTGATCCAATGCTTCTTCACCGACTTCTTCCGGCATCATGGACATAAGCTCATCTTGTAAACCTTGAGCTTGCTCGAGTAGAGGCAGTTCGCCTTTCATAGCTTTTTTAATAAGTGTGCCAGGTACAATCAGACGGTTGATTTCGTTTGTCCCTTCAAAAATACGGTTAATACGGGAGTCACGGTACATTCTGGCTACTTCATATTCTTCCATGAAACCATATCCTCCGTGAAGTTGCAGTGCTTCATCGACAGATGCATCCAGCAGCTCTGTTGCTGTATATTTGTTCATGGAACATTCGATTTGATATTCTGCAATCACTTTGGCAATCTCTCTGCCATCTTTTAGTTGCTCATCGGTTAAATTCCCCATGCTTTGTTCGAATAACCCGACAGTACGATACACGGCACTTTCATTCGCATACGTGTCTGCAGCCATTTTTCCAAGCTTTTCCTGTGTTAAAGAGAAGCTGGCAATCGTGCGGTCAAACTGTTTACGCTGGTTCGCATACGTAGAAGCTAATTCGATGGAACGTTTTGAACCGCCAACGCCTCCAATAGCCAATTTGTAACGGCCGACGTTTAAAATGTTAAACGCAATGATGTGCCCGCGGCCTTTTTCACCAAGTAAATTCTCTACTGGAACTTTTGCATCTTCTAAAATTAATGTTCTGGTAGAAGAACTCTTAATGCCCATTTTGTCTTCTTCCGGACCGACAGATACGCCGTCAAATTCACGTTCGACAATAAATGCCGAGAAATGTTCGCCATCAATTTTTGCATATACAATAAATACATCCGCAAAGGCAGAGTTCGTGATCCACTGCTTCTCCCCATTTAAAATGTAGTGCGTGCCTTCTTCATTTAAAACAGCTGTTGTTTTCGCACCCATCGCGTCAGACCCGGAACTAGGCTCTGTTAAAGCATAGGCTGCCAAAAGTTCACCTGTTGCAATTTTAGGTAAGTATTGTTGCTTCTGGTCATCGTTACCGAAAAACACAATTGGAAGCGAGCCAATACCAACGTGCGCACCGTGTGTGACAGAGAAACCGCCAGCACGAGAGAACTTTTCAGTAATTAATGACGAACTGATTTTATCTAATTGTAAGCCGCCGTACTCTTCCGGAATATCTGCACTTAACAGTCCTAAATCGCCAGCTTTTTTAAGCAGCTCAACAGAATGATCAAATTCATGGTTTTCTAAATTATCAATTCTTGGTACTACTTCTCCTAAAACAAAGTCTTCTGTAGTTTTCGCAATCATTTTATGTTCATCAGTAAAATCTTCTGGTGTGATGACATCTTCCCCGTCTAAATCTTCCGTTAAAAATGCTCCACCTTTAAATGTCTTTTCACTCATTTGTAACTTCCTTTCCTCTTTGTTGAAATTTTATAAAATGTCACCCATCTCATTTTGCCGTTTTCGATATATCTGAACTTCTGATATTCCAAGAAGTTCGAACGCAACTTTTGAAAATGACATGAGTGACATACATTCATGGAGTAAAACTCGGAACAAAGCGCTGGTCATTGTTCAAAAACTTATACGAGTTCGAACACGCCTGCAGCGCCCATCCCGCCACCGATACACATGGTGACAACGCCAAATTGCTCATTGCGGCGCTTCATTTCGTGAATTAAGGACAGAGTCAATTTAGTTCCTGTCATGCCAAGCGGGTGGCCAAGGGCAATGGCTCCCCCATTCACATTCACTTTTTCATGATCCAACCCTAATGTACGGATCACTTGTAAAGACTGAGAGGCAAAAGCTTCATTCAGCTCAAATACGCCGATATCTGAAATATCCAAGCCAGCCAATTTCAATGCTTTTGGCACTGCTTCCGCTGGTCCTACCCCCATTATCTCCGGCGGTACACCTGCTACTGCAAAAGAACGGAATTTAACTAAAGGCGTTAACCCTTCTGCATCTGCTTTTTCTTTATCCATCACTAATACAGATCCTGCCCCATCACTCATTTGGGACGAGTTTCCAGCTGTAACAGAACCATTGACAGAGAATGCCGGACGAAGCTTACCGAGAACCTCCGGCGTTGTGCCCGGGCGGACTCCTTCGTCTGTATCAAACATAAAGGAGGTTTCTTCAATTTTATGTTTGGCACCGACAAATCGCTGTTTTACTTCCACTGGTACAATCTCATCTTGAAATCGTCCATTCTTAATAGCTGCCTCTGCGCGTTTATGACTTTCTGCTGCAAACGCATCCTGATCTTCTCTCGACACCCCGTACTGATTCGCTACTTCTTCTGCTGTATGGCCCATGGACATGTAATATTCCGGAGCTTCTTCTACAAGTGTGGAGTTCGGCCGAATCACATGACCCCCCATAGGAACCAAACTCATAGATTCTGCTCCGCCTGCAATAATAGTATCACTATTACCCAGCATGATACGTTCTGCTCCATAAGCAATACTTTGCAGACCAGAAGAACAGAACCGATTTACGGTAATTGCCGGTGTATCTGTTTTCAGCCCGGCAAGGCCTGCGATATTATTCGCCATATTCATGCCCTGTTCTGCTTCCGGCATCGCGTTACCAATAATGACATCATCGATATTTCCATCGTAATTATCTACACGTTTTAAGGTTTCCTTAATGGTTAATGCAGCTAAATCATCTGGTCTTGTATTGGCGAGCGACCCCTTATGCGCTCGTCCTACCGGGGTTCTTGCCCCCGCAACAATGACTGCTTCTTTCACAATAACTCCTCCTTCTAACATTCGATACATTCTTTTATAATTAGTTACGTAATGGTTTTCCTTTTGTTAACATATGCTGCATACGCTGTTGTGTTTTTGGTTCTCCGATTAAACTTAAGAACGCTTCTTTTTCTAAACTGAGCATTGTATCCTCATCAATAAGCGTACCTTGTTTAATTCGTCCGCCTGATAATACGTAAGCTAATTTTTCTGCAATTTTCAAATCATGATCGGAGGCATAGCCGCCTTGATGCAAGCCTTTCGCTCCCAGCAACATGGCTCCGTAGCCAGCGTCCCCGACAACTGGAACTTTTTCGCGCTTCGGTGGCGTGTAACCTGCTTTTGCCAAACCTAACGCACGTTGTTTAGCGTCATACAATAAGTGGTCAGGGTTCACACTGATACCATCATGCTTATTTAAAAAGCCGTTTTCTCTTGCTTCTTGAGCAGAGGTGGATACAGAAGCCATCGCCACTCTTTCAAAAACAGTATTCGCAACTTTGGATAAATCAAAGTTCACACCTTCCGGCATATCCCGCAGCATCTTTAAATAAAGCTCTTTTGTTCCACCGCCGCCAGGGATCAAGCCGACACCTGCTTCCACTAAGCCAATGTATGCTTCCTGGGACGCCTGGACACCCGCAGCTGGAAGTGTTACCTCTGCTCCACCACCTAACGTCATGTTAAATGGCGCGGACACGACTGGTTTCTTCGAGTATTTGATATTTAAAGCCATGTTTTGGAATTGACGAACGACCATGTCCAGTTCAAAGAAATTATCGTCTTGTGCTTCCATCAGCATTAATCCGATATTAGCTCCTACACAGAAGTTCTTGCCTTGGTTCCCTATTACCAGGCCATCATAATTGGCTTCGACTTCTTCGATTGATTGGTTAATCATCTGAATGACATCCAACCCAATAGCGTTACTCTGCGAAGTGAACTCCAACAACGCAATGCCGTCACCAATATCAATTAAACTGGCACCTTTGTTTTTCTTAATGACTTTATTCGTATCTTTCAAGCTTTGAATATGGATTTCTTTCGGATTGACTGCTAATAGCTTATATTCGCCTTGATGAAAGAAGTAAGTCTGTCCATCCTTATATTGATAGAATGATTCATTGCCTGCTGCTACCATATCTTCTACCCATTTAGGAATGGTTTCCCCGTCTTCTTTCATGCGTTCTACAGTTTGAGCCGCACCCAGGATGTCCCAGATTTCAAATGGACCTACTTCCCAGCCAAAGCCCCACTTCATCGCGTTATCTATTTGAGCGACATCATCAGCAATCACACCTGTTAACTCCGCGGAATATAATAACGTCGGCTTTAAAATACTCCATAAGAAATCACTCGCTTTATCGCCTTTTTGCGACAGAAGTGTTTGTATTTTCTTTTTTGTACCTTTTTGTTGCTTGGCCATTTCAACCGCAGATGTTTTTAATTTGCCACGCTCTTCATATTCCAGCGTTTCCGGGTTAATTTGGAAAATTTGGCTGCCTTCTTTGGTTTTCTTCTTGTAATAAAAACCTTGTTTAGCTTTGGCACCAATCCAGCCATTTTCATTCATTTTTTGGACAAATTCCGGGATTTCAAAAACTTTCTTCTCGTCACCTTCCACTTGATCATGTACGTTTTTCGCTACACTGATAAACGTATCCAAACCGACGACGTCCAAAGTACGGAAAGTAGCACTTTTCGGCCGGCCAATTAAAGGACCTGTAATCGAGTCGACTTCCCCAACAGACAAGCCGTGACGCAGCATTTCTTGAACGGTAATTTGCAAGCCATAGGTTCCAATACGGTTTCCGACAAAGTTCGGTGTATCTTTTGCTTCAACGACTCCTTTACCCAAGACATCTTCGCCAAAACGCTTTACAAACTCTACTACTTCAGGGTCTGTATGCTGTGTTGGGATTACTTCCAGCAATTTCAAATAACGCGGTGGGTTAAAGAAATGCGTTCCTAAAAAATGCGCTTTCATATCATCGGAACAATCTTCTATCATCGCTTCTACTGAAATTCCAGATGTATTCGATGTGACCAATGTTCCTGCTTTTCGATACTGATCTACGTCAGCAAATACTTTTTTCTTTATGTCTAAATTTTCGACAACAACTTCAATAATCCAATCTACTTCACTTAACTTTTCCATATCATCCGTCATATTGCCAACTTGAATGAGGTCTAAAGACTTTTTAGAAGTAATCGGGGAGGGATTTTGTTTTGTCAAAGCTTTTTTACTTTGCTCACCTAAACGATTTCGAACCGATTTATCCTCTAACGTTTTTCCTTTGCTTGCTTCTTCCTTCGACACCTCTTTTGGCACAACATCCAGCATAATAGAAGGAATGCCAATATTGGCTAAATGTGCAGCAATACTGGAGCCCATGACACCAGACCCTAATACAGCTGCTCGCTTGATCTCTTCGTTCATTAAATACTCCTCCTTACATCATTGTTGAAATTCTTTAATCATGATTAGCAACAGCTTGAATGAACCATCATTCATTGCTTTGCCAAAAAAAATACAACTTCTATTCTCTATAGTAAACGATTTCATCTTATTTAGCAACCCTTTAGCTGAAAACGCTTTATATTTTTTATCTGTATGAAACCTATAGATAGAAGAAACTCAATCAACCTTGTACCTTAGATTTTCATTCTTCCGTTTCTCCTAGCTATTTTGGCGTTGCTTATTCGGTTTCATCCTTATATATTTATTTCCTTCAAGATTCTTTCATTCTAATGCACGTGTCTAATCAGCTCGTTAGAACTTATTCTACAGGCATATTTTGTAATACCAATTGATTGAACTGCTGTACGGTTTCAAAATAATACAGCGATTCTTTTTTCATTTGATTTTTTATTTCGGGGATGCTGTGAGACCAACCAGCAGACGCAAAATCCACGTTGCAACTATTTGCCATATCCAACCCGGGCTTTGAATCGTCCAATACCAATGCCGCGTGCTCCGGAATATGAAATCGTTTTAAAATTTCTCTAATTGGATAAGCATTCGGCTTTCTTTGGTGTTCAGGAAGTTCCCATCCAAAAACAGCATCCGGCAAAAATCCGCAATGCGAGGCATAATCTCTTTCTATTTTATCTTTTTCAGAATGAGAAACAACGGTTATAATGCCCCCTTTTCTCTTGAATTCCGTAATTGTCTCTACAAATAATTCGTAAAAATCAGGTGTGGCAGAACTCGTATATCGCTTCCAAATTTGTTGTTGCTTTTGCTGCTCTTCTTCTGTAAATTGCATAATATTTGTACATAATGCGGAAAATCCCGGATGAAAGCAATATTTTACAAATTCTTGATAAGTAACAGGCCTTTCATTGGGCCTTAATTGTTCAAGGGCTTCTGCAAAGGAAGGGTAATGTATTTCCGGGGTGCTTTTCACAGCTGTATCATCATGATCTAAAATTAAACATTTATAGTGCAGATCCAAATTATTTTCCTCCTCCATCATTAGCTTCCAGCGTAAACTTCACTATTATCTTCTGCGATTTTAATGCATCATATAATATGAAATTTGTTATTTAATTTTCTATTGCTGCATCAGCGATCAATGACACAGCCTAAATCTTCCATTTTATTGCATAGTTCTTCTAAGGTCGTAACACCAGGATTGTAATCGACTTGTATCATTTTTCTATGAGAATGAATGTGCACATGCTTGACTCCTGCCAAAGATTCCAATTTCTCTTTGACTCTTCTCTCAGACATACTTTTTGTCATTTGCTGCACGTAAATATCGACATCCATATACATAAACCCCTTTGACATGGTTTGATTACGTTTATTTTATCATGTTTTCATATTTCGTACATCTTAAATCTCAAAAATCTCAAATAGGAATCATTCCGTTTTACAAATCGGAATCATTCCGATAGAATAAATAAGAACTGTATAGGAGGACGGCCATTGAAAAAGGTAATAGGCTTGGCATTGCTCAGCATTCTGGTGCTTAGCGCTTGTCAATCGGACAAAACAAATCAAGAAGAAACGAACGGGTTGCACATTTACACTTCCATTTATCCTATTCAATATATGGTGGAAGAAATCGCAGAAGAAAATACCAGCGTAGAATCAGTTTACCCTCCAGGTGTAGACGCCCATACGTATGAACCTTCCTCGAAAGAAATCACTGAGATTGCAAAAGGAGACGCTTTTATTTATTTGGGAAAAGGTATGGAAAGTTTTGCAGAAACTACAGCTGATACATTAGAATCTCAAGATACGACGTTGCTCGAAATCGGTGATAATACGTCCTTGTTTGATAAAGAATCAGCGGACGATGATTTAGATCCTCATATTTGGTTAGATCCGATTCGGATGATTGACATGGGGGAAATGGTGAAAGATACCCTCATTGAATTAGATCCTGACCAGGAAGCCGCGATCGAGGAAAATTATAAAGATTTTAAAAAAGAAATGGAAACGTTAGACGATTTATTTACAGAAACATTAGAAGACAAAAAGCAAAAAGATATTCTTGTTTCTCATGCAGCCTATGGATATTGGGAAGAACGATACGGCATTCATCAAATTGCTATTAGCGGGCTGTCCTCAAGTGATGAGCCATCCCAAAAAGAACTGACAGAAATAACTTCTCTAGCTGAGGAGAAAAACATTCATTACGTTATTTTTGAAGCGTCGACTTCCAATAAAACAGCAGCTATTATTCAAGATAGCATCGGAGCTGACAAATTAGCTATTCATAACTTGGAAGTATTAACCGAAGAAGATGTAGAAAAAGACAGAGATTACCCTTCTATCATGAAGGACAATCTCAAAGTATTAGATCAAGCAACCAGCAAAGGAGAAGATTCAGATGCCTAATTCCATTATTCGTTTAGAAAATGTTGATTTTTCCTATGGCAATAAAAAAGTCTTAGAAAATGTCAATCTCAATATTGAACAAGGCATGTTTATGGGGTTAGTCGGACCAAATGGCGGCGGTAAATCGACACTTATCCAATTAGTACTCGGGCTCCTCACACCTGATAAGGGAAAGATTCACTTATTGAATCAGCCGATTGAACACTTTAAACAATGGAATCGCATCGGTTTCGTTTCTCAAAAAGCAAATACGTTCAATAAAGGGTTTCCAGCGACTGTCTTTGAAGTAGTGGCCATGGGACTCACGGCTAAATTAGGTTATCTTCATTTTATGAAGAAAAAAGATAAGCAACGCGTTTATGAAGCTATATCTCTTGTCGGTATGGAAGACGAAGCTCATCGTAATATCGGCAATTTATCCGGGGGACAACAACAGCGCATTTTTATCGCGAGGGCGCTGGTCAGTGAACCCGAATTGCTTATTTTAGACGAACCGACCGTTGGGATTGACTACCAGAATGTCGATCGCTTTTATGAACTGTTACATCGGCTCAATCAAGAAGAAAATATTACGTTGTTGTTGGTGAGTCACGATACAGGAGTTTTAACAAAATACGCTACGAACGTCGTTTGCTTAAATAAAACATTGCATTTTCACGGGAATTCCGAAGAATATACAGCATTATCAACAGATTATTTATCGGAAATATATGGTCATCCCGTGCAAGTTGTTGTACATGACCATGGATAAATGGAGGGCTTTATGTTTTCAGACATCATCACTTTCGACTTTTTACGTCATACATTTTTAACCGGTTTATTAATCGGGCTTATCGCGCCTCTGCTGGGCAGCTTCTTAGTTGTTCGCAGGCTGTCGCTTTTAGCTGACGCGCTTTCTCATGTCACGTTAGCAGGGATTGCTTTCGGACTTTTTATCGAAAAACAGTTTTTAATTGCTTTTAGCCCTCTTTACAGCGGCATGGGCTTTTCCATCATTGGCGCTGTGTTAATTGAAAAGTTGCGCAGTCTTTATAAAGCTTATCAAGAAATAGGCATCCCGATTATTTTAAGCGGAGGTGTTGGGCTGAGTGTGATTTTCATAGCACTTGCTAATGGATTCAACACGGATTTATTCGGATTTTTATTTGGTTCCGTTTCCGCAGTCACCATAAATGATTTGTATTTAATTAGCGCTATTTCTATTTTTGTTATTCTGGCTATCGTTTTATTTTATAAGGAACTGCTCACCCTGTCGTTTGATGAGGAGCACGCTACAGTGTCCGGCATACATTCCAAACGGATCCACTTTTTGTTCATTGTACTAACAGCACTGGTCATAGCAGCATCCATCCGTATTGTCGGTGTCTTACTTGTTTCTGCTTTAATGACCTTGCCAGTCGCTGCAGCCATGCGGCTTGCTCAAAGTTTTAAACAACTTATGGTTCTATCCATCATTTTAGCAGAGTTCTCTGTTATTACCGGATTAATTTCTGGATACTATGCGAATATCCCTCCAGGCGGCACGATTGTGGTCATCAGTATTATTGTCTTAATGTTAGCTTTTCTTTGGAATAAGATAACATTAAAACATCCCAAAGGAGATAGAGTCTCATGAATAAAAACCAAGCGATTCAACTTCTAAAACAACGTGGATATAAAATGACGAAACGACGGAAAGATATTCTCACGTTTTTCAGCCGCGAAGATAAATACTACACAGCCAAATCTTTATATGAATACATGGAGTCGATTTACCCTGGGATCAGTTTTGACACCGTTTATCGAAATTTGCATTTATACCATGATTTGGGCATTTTAGAATCGACCGATTTATATGCAGAAAAACATTTTCGAATGAACTGCGGTGATCAGCACCATCATCATTTTATTTGCAGCAAGTGCGGCAGAACTAAAAAAATAAATCTATGCCCCATGGATGAGGTTCACGAACTGTTAGGAACATATCAAATAGAAGGTCATAAGTTTGAAGTATATGGATTATGCCCTGATTGTCAGGTGCTGGCGTCATGAAGCGATCTGTACTATTATATCTCGGAGTAGGCTTCGGAGGTATGATAGGAGCAAGTGCACGTTATGTACTCTCAATACTTCTTGAGAACGGTTCTGTTTCTTTCTTTCCATGGGCGACGCTGCTCGTTAATTTGAGCGGCGCTTTTATACTTACTTTTATTGGATTTTCTCCGTATATGAAAAGCAAGTTAAATCCGGTGCTGTTGACGTCTATCAATACAGGTATGATAGGAGCTTTCACTACTTTTTCAACCATTCAATTAGAGGCCATTCAGCTACTGGATACGAATACGTTTATGGGTTTCTTTTATATTGGAATAACCCTTTTAGGCGGATTGCTTTGCAGCTTTCTCGGTATCAAAGCAGCCCCTTTCTTCCGTAAGCAAAAGGAGGCTCGCTTATGAATATTATATTAGTTGCTGGCGGCGGATTTCTAGGCGCTGTCATCCGCTTTTTCATCTCTAATACATTTAACAAACATGTCGCTGGAACATGGATCGCTAATATTTCAGGTTCCATTTTACTCGCCTGGTTATATCGCAGTTTCCTGGATGAATCCATATCCAGTGCTGTATGGTTGTTTTGGGGGATTGGTTTCAGTGGAGCTTATACTACTTTTTCCACTTTTGGAAGTGAAGTCATTCAATTCATTATGGCCAAAAGATTTGTAGCAGCTTTTATATATATTTTTATCTCTTTTGCAATTGCCTTAACAGCCGTTTATATTCTTATTCTAATGTAAAAAGCGTATCTTAAAAAAGATACGCTTTTCATTAGATAAACTTATTTTACTCTTCTTACCATACCACTGAATTGCCCTTTCCAATATCCGCTATCCATATCAGCTACTGCAACACCGGTACTGCTTTGAGAACCAATAAACTTGCCACCGCCCATATAGATACCTACATGACCATTGGAACCATTGGTATTAAAGAAGACTAAATCTCCTGGTTGAGCATCACTGTAGCTAACTTTCTTACCTGAGCTTACCAAGCCGCCAGTTGAGCGAGGTAAAGATTTACCTTCTTGTTCATACGCCCAAGAAACAAATCCGGAACAATCAAATTGACCAGCGCTAGGGTCTTTTGCTCCCCAAACGTATGTAGAGTTGCCTACAAATTTTTGACCTGCAGTGATTGCACTGCCACCGCCGCTGCTTTTTCCACTATCAGCTTTCACATTCACATCCTTATCATCGTTATTATTGGATGAATTATTGGAACTGTTTGAGCTGCTGCTGTTGGAACTTGAAACACTCGAGCTTGAACTGCTTGAATTTGAATTGCTTGAATTGCTTGAGTTACTTGCGTTGCTTGAATTTGAGTTGTTCGAGCTGCTTGAGCTGTTTGAGCTTGAATTATCAGAGCTTGAACTGCTTGAACCCGAATTGTTGGAGCTTGAGTTACTGGAATCATCTGAAGTCGACTCATTTGAGTTCGAGTCGTCAGAACTTGAACTTGATTCATCATCGTTCGTGTCTTCATCACTGTCATCGGAGTCATCGGATTCCGGTGCTGGAGCTGCTAAAGCAGCTTGGACTTCCGCTTCTAGATCTGATAAGTCGTTGTCTTCTGTTTCCAGGTCACTTTTTTTATCTTCCAGTTTTTGTTTTTTATCTTTTTGTTCTTTTTTCTTTGATTCTAGTTCATCTTTCTGACTGTCCATTGTTTCCATAATTGCTTCTAATTCTACTTTTTCCGCTTCTTGGTTGTCTAATTTTTCAGAAATAGTATTTTGTTTTTCTTCTACTGCTTCTTTATCTGCTTCTTGTTCTTCAATTAAAGACATATCAGCGTCTGTAATAGTCTTTTGAGCCTTGGCTTTACTAATAGCTTTCATTGGATTAAACCCGTCAGAGTTAAATAGATTTTCTAAAATTACTTGTACAATGGTTGGCTGACCACCGTTTTCCTGGTAAGCAGCTAAACGATCTTTCAATGTATCTCCACGCTCTTCCATGGTTTTTTCAATTTCTTCGATTTCAGCTTCCAAATCGTCTACTTCCGATTGGTATTTTTTAATTTTTTCTTCTGTATTGTCAACTTGTTCGCCATTTTTTTCAATAGAACTTTCTATTCGATCGATTTTTTGATTTAATTCTTCGACATCAATCAAAATATCAGCAATCTTAGATTCTGCTTTAGATAAATCCGCCTTAATTTCTTGACGATTATCTTTAATATCATTTAATGACTTTTCAGCAAACACAGATGTATCGGCAAAAACCGTACTGCCTAAAGTAACTGCCGCAATGGCACTTACTGTCAAGATACTTTTTTTCAAATGTAAACTCTCCTTTATATGTAGAACTTTCTCGTTTCCATATGTATTTTTTTATTTATTTTGAAATCTTTTCCAAATCCAAACATAGTATACCATGTTAAAATGACAGTTATGTTTTAATAATGTTACAAGTATATTTCATTTCCATAATTTGGTTGTAACATTTAAAAACTGTTGTGACAGTATTTTTCTCGGGGAGTTTTTTGTCATGTAATATTCTATTCTTGCGTTGTAATACTATGTAAAAATAATAGTAAACATCACGGTTACAGCTGACAAGACAAAGAACTTCTTAAATAACTTCCACATTATAAAGCAGTTGTCACTTGTTAAAAAAGATAGCACCCGTTTTCTTTAAAATCTGAAGATGAGCGTAAGAATAATTAAGGATAGTGACCGTCTTTCGTGAAATTCGAAGTTTAGCGTAAGAATAAAGAAAGATAGTGCCCGATTTCCGGGAAATATGAGGATCAGAGTAAGAATAAAAATTGATTGTGACCGTCTTTCGTGAAATCTGAAAATTAGAGTAAGAATAAATAAGGATTGTGCCCGTCGTACGCGGAATTTGAAAATCAGAGTAAGAATAAACAAAGATAGCGCCCGTCATTCGGGAATAAACAGGAACATCGTAAGAATGAAAATAATCACAGCAAAAATTCTGTATGAGCGATAGAAAGCCTGGCATTCATCAAGCTTTAGAGGCTGGCGTCTTAATTTTCATTGATACAAAAGAAAATTTCACATTTCCTTACCCGCTAAAAGCACGCACAAAAAAGCTGCCTCCCTTTTCAAAGAGAGACAGCTTATTATTTATTTCATTAAAATTGTGCTGTTTCCGTAGATCCTTCCAATGCAACTGTTGAAGACTCTCCTTCAGATATAACCTGAGCCACTTCATCAAAGTAACCTGTTCCAACTTCTCTTTGGTGACGAGTCGCAGAATAGCCGTGTTTTTCACTGGCAAATTCAGCTTGTTGTACGCGGGAGTACGCGCCCATTCCTTCGTCTTTATATTGGCGAGCCAATTCAAACATACTGTGGTTCAATGTATGGAAACCGGCTAATGTAACAAACTGGAACTTATATCCCATTTTAGCGATTTCTTTTTGAAAGTCACTGGCTTCTTTTTCAGTCATATGTTTTAACCAATTAAATGAAGGGGAACAGTTATAAGCTAATAATTGATTTGGATACTCTGCATGAATCGCATCAGCGAATTTCTTCGCTTCATCTAAATCCGGCTCTGCTGTTTCACACCAGATTAAGTCAGCATATGGTGCATAAGACAGGCCGCGAGCAATCGCTTGATCGATTCCAGATTTTGTGCGGTAAAATCCTTCTTGTGTTCTTTCTCCAGTTAAGAATGGAGCATCTGCCGGATCGATATCACTGGTGATTAAATCAGCCGCATTCGCGTCCGTTCTCGCCATGATAATGGTAGGTGTACCCATAACGTCAGCAGCAAATCGTGCAGAAACCAAGTTTTTAACAGCTTGCTGAGTCGGTAATAGAACTTTTCCGCCTAAATGACCACATTTTTTCTCAGAAGCCAGCTGGTCTTCAAAATGAACACCTGAAGCACCATTTTCAATCATACCTTTCATTAACTCAAATACGTTTAAATGTCCGCCAAATCCTGCTTCCGCATCAGCTACAATCGGAGCGAACCAATCGCGCGTCATTTCTCCTTCTGAATATTCCACCTGGTCCGCACGCTGCAAAGCATTGTTGATGCGGCGAACGACTTGAGGAACACTGTTTGCCGGGTATAAACTTTGATCCGGATACATTTGACCACCCATATTTGCGTCAGCTGCTACTTGCCAGCCGCTTAAGTAGATGGCTTTCAATCCTGCTCTAACTTGTTGTACGGCCTGATTCCCTGTTAGAGCCCCTAATGTGTTTACATAATTTTCTTCATTGATTAACTTCCATAATTTCTCTGATCCTTTTTGTGCCAAAGTATGTTCAATATCGATAGAACCGCGTAAGCGAATCACATCTTCTGCAGAGTACGGTCTTGTAATTCCTTCCCATCTTGCGCTTGTTTTCCAATCGTTATGTAATTGTTCTGCTCTTTCTTTATACATGTTAAGTCCTCCTTGTTTTTCCAGGCTAAATGAAATTGGTTTAAACCGAATCCATTTAGCCTAGTTGAATTCATCATTTATATTTAACGAAACACTTGTTACCGAAAACATATCGTAAAACTTCTCTCTGTTATTAATCTTCTTTTTTGGATAAGCAATAATCACAAGTCAATGTATAACTTTTAGCCGATATATGAGTACCGCATTCCGGGCAAGTTGCGTGGTTATGTCCTTCTCTCATTGTGAATACCTCCATTTAGATAGATGTTTTATATCAAACAAGCCTGTTCGGCTTAGAATGAGACGATTGTACTTTTTGTTATAACACAGATGATAAACAGTAAATTTTCTTTTGTTTCAAATATTAATCTTCTTTTTTAGATAAGCAATAGTCACAAGTCAGTGTGTAACTCTTAGCAGATATCTTTGCACCACACTCAGGGCAAGTTGCATGATTGTGTTTTTCCATCATTGCGAGCACCTCCATTTTGTATAACAGCTTTGCTTTCTTTTCATCTGTTATATTACAGTATATCTTGTTTCATAAAAAATGCAAGGGGTTTTTAAAAATTTTTTTGATTTTTTTATTCTAATCAACTATGAATTGCAAGAGAACCCTTTTTCCCGTACGATAATAGCAACTTGTTTGATAGGAGATTTTTTTATGAAAATACCTGGACATCGAATTATTAAGACAACATTGGCAGTATTTTTAACCGCTTATATTTGTTTTCTCCTGCAGTGGCCGGCTGTTTTTGCTGTCATTACTGCCATTGTGACCATGGAACCAACTGTTAGTGCATCCATTAAAAAAGGAGTTGTTCGATTTCCGGCATCAGCGATTGGTGCACTTTACGCTGTCTCATTTGTTTCCTTATTTGGTAATTCACCAATTACTTACACATTGGCTGCATCTTTAACGATTCTGACTTGTTATCTTTTACGACTGCAGACAGGCCTTTTAGTGGCAACTTTGACTGCTGTTGCCATGGTGGAAACGATACATAGTAACTTTTTTCTTGCTTTTTTAATCCGGCTCGGTACTACAACAACTGGATTGGTCGTTGCTACAATTGTGAACCTCATTATTTTCCCGCCGAACTATACAAAAGACATTCAACAGCATATGAAACAGATCTATATAAAAATGGCGGAAACAATTCGGCAAGTCGCCGCTTTAGAAAATAAAAAATTACTCCAAAGAAACATGAAACAAATTCAAGCGAAATTAAAAAAAGCGAAACAATTCCTGCAATATCAAAAAGATCAGGAAGAGTATGCACTGCAAGCGATAGTGATGACCAACGATGAACAAATTCAAGAAGAAGAAACATTTTTTCGAAAGCTGCAACTGATTTATTATCATTTATCAAACATTACTGAATTAAAAATAGAACAAATGACTTTTTCAAAAGAACATAAAAAGGTAATCCAGGACGCTCTTTTTCAATTGGCTGATATGTTAGAAAGCGAACCGCTTCAGCAGACAGAGACGTATGAAATCAAATTGCGAGAATTGCTCGATCTATTCTGGAATAACTCCCACCCTGCTTACAAGGAGACAGATACGCAACTGCCACACGAATTAACAATTTTATATGAATTAGTAACCATTTTTTACATTGCCCAAAGCTTAGCTCCTAAAAAAAGAACCTTGCAAAAGCCTGAACTTCGATAACTAAAACGAATCGAAGCGAAAGGCAGCCGCAAGGTTCTTTTTTGTATGTTATTGAGCAATACGCTGTTTTTCTTTAAATTCTAATCTTCTCTGATGCAAGATCGGCTCTGTATATCCATTCGGTTGTGCTTCCGCTTTGAACACTAAATCACAAGCCGCTTGAAAAGCAACCGATTCATCAAAGTTCGGTGCCATAGGACGGTAATTCGCATCCCCTTCATTTTGCCCGTCTACAATTTTAGCCATTTTATGGAACGTATCCATAATCTCATCCTTTGAAACTACTCCATGATGCAGCCAGTTCGCCACCATTTGGCTCGAGATACGCAAGGTCGCACGATCTTCCATCATACCAATGTCATTAATATCAGGAACTTTCGAACAACCGATGCCTTGCTCAACCCAACGGACAACATACCCCAGCATTTTTTGAATATGGTTTTCAATTTCTGCTGTCTTGTCTGTTTCATTCCAATTAGGATTTTCAGCGAATGGAATTTTCAAAATATCGTCCTGATAATCATTTTTGGTACCAGCTTCAATTAGCTGATCTTGTACTTTTTGCACACTTACTTCATGGTAATGCAGCGCATGCACTGTAGCAGCTGTTGGCGATGGAACCCAAGCTGTATTGGCTCCTGCAAGCACATGATTAATTTTGTCTTTGCTCATCTCCAGCATTTCATCCGGTTTTGGCCACATACCTTTTCCGATTTGTGCTTCCTGCTGGAAACCGGCGTTGAGTCCTGCTTCCACATTATTCTTCTCATAGGACTGGAACCAGTCCATTCCTTTCATATCAGCTGTCCGCTCAAAAGCACCGCCATTCATGGACGTATGAATTTCGTCACCCGTTCGGTCCAACCAGCCTGTGTTAATAAAGATTGCACGTTCTTTTGCTTGAGAAATACAATTCTTCAAATTCAAACTTGTCCGTCGTTCTTCATCCATGATACCCATTTTCAATGTATACTTTTCTAAGTTCAATATCTCTTCAATGGCCGCAAACAAATCATTCGTAAACGCGACTTCTTCCGAGCCGTGCATCTTCGGTTTTACAATATAAATCGACCCTTCTTTCGAGTTCACATGCTTTCCTTTCCCAAGTACATTATGTTTGGCAATTAAACTCGTACAAATGCCATCTAAAATACCTTCATATACTTCGGAACCATCGGGCAATAGAACTGCATTGTTCGTCATCAGGTGGCCAACGTTCCTCACCAGCATTAAGACGCGTCCTGATAAAGTTATATTGCCGCCCTTTGTTGTTTGATATTCGCGGTCGTCATTAAATGTACGATGGACTGTCTGGTCGCCTTTTTGGAAAGAAGTCGTCAACTCCCCTCTGATTAATCCTTTCCAGTTGCGGTACACGTCCACTTTATCTTCTGCATCTACTGCTGCAATCGAATCTTCACAATCCATAATACTCGTAATAGCAGATTCAACCGCCACATCTTTGATATGGGCAGGATCTGTTTTTCCAATTGGATGGTTTGCATCAATTTGAATATCAAGATGCAACCCATTGTTTTCTAATAAAATAGAAGTCGGTTGTTGCTTCTCTCCCTGGTATCCTTTGAATTGCTGTGTATTTTTTAAAGTCGTTGAAGAACCATTCGCTAATTCAAAAGCAACGCCATCTTCTTGTACTTCAATTTTGGTTACATCCTGGTAATTTCCAGAAGCAAGTGGTACTGTTTCATCTAAAAAGGCCTTACTTTTTTCAATGACCTGCTTCCCTCGAACCGGATTGTAAGCAGTTCCTTTTTCTTGTCCATTTTCTTCAGAAATAATATCCGTCCCGTAAAATGCATCGTATAAAGAACCCCAACGTGAGTTAGCAGCGTTAATAGAATAACGCGGATTATTAATCGGAACGACTAGCTGCGGGCCGGCAATTTGTGAAATTTCATCATCCACCTTGTCTACATTGATCGTGAAATCTTCTGCAACAGGTTCTATGTAGCCAATTTCCTCCAGAAACTGCTCATACTCCTGCGGGTCAACTGTTTTATGTTTTGTATGCCAGTCTGTAATTTGCTGTTGCATTTTTTCACGGGTAGCCAATAATTGTTTATTTCTCGGAGAAAATTCCGTCACAATTTTTTCAAATCCCGACCAGAACTGTTCTCTATCAAGTTCTGCATCTTCCAACGCTTCCTCATTAATAAACTGATATAAATCTTCTGCAACTTTAATGGAGCCAACATCTTTATAATTTGTCATATTTTGTTCCTCCTGTTTTAGTATAGTTTGATTATTTAATGACTATTATATAACAGGAAGAACAAAAAAAGCAATGGGTTTACCAAAAAAGTTCGTCTTTCAAGTTCAAAATCATATATAACGCGTTTAAAAATATAATATAGAAAATCCTGTTACAGTATCTGTTTCAATTTTCCTTTGGTGTGCAATGACTAATGACAATGATATACACAAATTCTGTGTAAAAGGACACTGTTTATAGCATTGTTATATTTTTAACCTATTACAATTGCCTTTTTAAGCCTTATACAGTATCAGAAAAGTTTCGAAAAACAGAATAAATACGTATCCCACAGCTATTTTGGTATTCACTTTAAAAAATCGTCTTGCTGAAATACTGGATTGGGATATGTATAAAACCCTTCTCCTGATGCCGTCCCCAGCTTGCCCTCGTCTAAATAATGCTGCTTTATATATGCAGCAATTTGTTTAGAAGATGCATCTCCCTCATCACCAATTAGCTTGGATACATTGTAAACTGTTTCCAGCCCTATGGCGTCAAGGGCGGCAAACGGCCCCTGTTCTGCACCTGTTGCAGCCATCCAGATTTTATCAATCGTTTCAACGTCAGCAACCCCGTCTATCAATAATCGCTGGGCAGCCTCAAAGAAAGGATTTAATAAAGAATTCAAAATATAACCAGGTTGTTCTTTATATAGCGGAAGCGGCAGCATACCTATGTTTCCAGCAAACTGTTGCACTGCATTAAAACTGTGCGTGCTCGTTCCTGTATGCTTCATAATTTCAGCAGTATTGTTTTTCCAAATTTCGTTTGAAAAATGCATCATCAGGAAATTCTCCGGTCGCCCTGTATAGTCAGCCAATTCGCTCGGCAACATCGTGGAGGAGTTAGAAGTGACGATCGTTTCATTTGGAGCAACGGCAGCCAAACGCTGGTAAAATGCTTGTTTTATTTCTTTTACTTCCGGAATAGCTTCAATTACCAAGTCAGCATGTTGCGCAGCTTTTTTTAAGTCCGTACGAAAATGGATGCTGTCATAAATGGCTTGTGTCTGTTCTTTGCTCTGATGCACATCTTCCTGATATTGAGCTGCAATCTTCTGAAGGAACTGTTTTCCTGTTTCTATCGCTGTATCATCTACATCGTAAACAGTGACATGAAACCCTTTAAAGGCGGTTTGAAAAGCAATTTGACTTCCCAGCGTACCGCAGCCTGCCACTGTAACATGTTTTATTTCATATCCCATACATTTCTCTCCTTCTGAATCCGTTTCTTGAGTTTCCACGCTTTTTTCGACCACATCTTTATTCGTCTTCTGACTGGTCATTTTCTGCACGCCAATCCGCAATTTCTTCCATGCGTTGTTTCATTTTCCTTTCCGATCCTTGATTTGTGGGAAAATAATATTCCCGTCCCTTTAACGAATCCGGCAAGGCTTGCATGTTTGTTAATTTTTCTTCCGAATGATGCGCATATTGGTATCCTTTCCCGTAATCTAAATCTTTCATTAAACTGGTAGGAGCGTTTCTCAGTTGCAGCGGAATGGATTCATTCATGGAATTTTTAGCATCTTTTTTTGCAGCAGTATAGGCTGCATAAGCTGCATTTGATTTCGGGGCAAGACTCATATAGATCACTGCCTGAGTCAAATGCACATCACACTCGGGCATCCCAATAAACTGGCATGCTTGAAAAGTGGAAACCGCAATCTCTATCGCTCTGTTATCTGCTAGACCAATGTCTTCACTGGCAAAACGCACGATTCGGCGAGCTACGAATAATGGGTCCTCTCCTGCCTCCAGCATACGGGATAGCCAATAAATAGCAGCGTTTGCATCACTATTTCGCATGGCTTTATGCAATGCAGAGATGATATTATAATGTTCTTCTCCATTCTTATCATACAGCAGCGTTTTACTGCTCATAACCTGGGTTAGATTTTCTTTATTTATCTGAGTTGTACCATCTTCTTTTTGACCATTTTGAAAAGCCATTTCAAGTGTATTTAACGCAATACGCGCATCTCCATCAGAAAAATCGGCAATGGAATCTAACAGGTTTTCCTCGATTTGAACCGCTTCGTTTCCCAGTCCATCCGGATGAGCCAGCGCTTGCTTTAACACATTCACAATATCTGCTTTGGTTAAAGCATACAGATCAAAAACTTTACTGCGCGATAGTAATGCAGCATTGATTTCAAAAGAAGGATTCTCCGTTGTTGCCCCAATAAAAATAACACTGCCTTGTTCAACAAATGGTAAAAAAACATCTTGCTGTGCTTTATTAAAACGATGCACCTCGTCAATAAACAAAATGGTTTCCTCACCTAGCCGCCGACTTTCTTCTGCTTCTTTCATGATGTTTCTAATTTCTTGAATACCTGTAGTGACCGCGCTAAAACTAATCAATCTGGCATGGGTTTGCTTCGCGATGATTTGTGCTAAAGTAGTTTTGCCTACTCCCGGCGGGCCCCAAAAAATCATGGAAGACAGGTCATCGTTTTCAACCATTTCCCTTAAAATGTTCCCCTCTCCTAACAACCGTTCCTGTCCTACAAATTCATCGAGACTTTGCGGACGGACTCTGTTAGCTAATGGGCGATGCTGGTCATGCTCGTTATCAAACAAAGACGTTTGCCGCAACGTTGACCCCTCCTTACAGAAAAAAATTCTCCTTAGACTATCGTTTCATTGGTTCCCCTGATTCTAATACAGAAAAAGTATCGCAAAGATGTTTTTTATTTTACACAAATCGTATATACCTTTGTAACCTGCTATTTTGTTTCCCTTCCCGTGATAGAATCAAACATGGGGCATCTTGCTAATCGATGCTCAGTATATTTTAAAGGCAAGCGATGTATCCGAACCTTGCTTACTTTTCGTTATGTGTCATGTTACGATTTACATATATCGATGATACGCTGGTACTTTATATTTTACAGAGAGAAAGGAGAAGAAAGATATGGACTTGAAATACCCTCCCCATTTAACGAGAGCAGTCCAACATAAAACGGAAGGTTTTCAATTAGAAGGGCAGTTGCGAGGACAAGGCAACCCAAATGCCTGCTTAATGCTCATTGGAGAAGCTCCCGGTCGGACGGAAATCGAATCCCACGTCCCATTTAGTGGGAAAGCAGGTGAACAGCTAACGACTGCTCTTCATCAGATTGGGCTGGGAAGAGAAGACATTTACATCACCAGTGCAGTAAGGAGCAGACCGTATGCAATCAAAAAAAATAAACGCAACTCCACTATAACGTTTCCGAACCGGCCTCCTTTACAAAAAGAAATACATGCACATGCTCCGCTTTTAGATTGGGAAATAGAGCAGATTCAGCCGGCTATTATTGCAACACTGGGAAATACCGCTTTGCACAGGCTCATGGGAACATCTTTGCAAATTAGCAAACACCACGGGCGCGCGAGAGGCCATGAAATCTTACGGTTCAATCCTAAAACGAATACCTATAAATAGTCTGAACAACGATACAGCATTATCCCTTTATACCACCCAGCCGCGATATTTTACAATAAACAATTGGCAGACGTCATACATCAGGATTGGCAGAGAGTACAAACAGCCTATAAAACTCTCTGTTTATGAAGCGTTTTTTCCAACATTTATATTTTTTTCAAATTCAGATTTTAAAATTGCATCACATCATGCGAAAATAGTTTACTCTCTTGAAAAGCTCCATGTCCTACTGCGGGATATATACGGAAGCGACTCCCCTTTATTTGTTCAGCGATAAGCCTCGAAGCTTGCGGACCAACTATTTCATCCATCCCACCACCGACGATTAGCACTGGACAAGTTATAATTGTGAACAAATAATTAGTCATTTGAACCTTTATGGTTTTTCATTTATGATAAAACTAATATGTAAAAGTTGAAAAAGAAAAGCTCTGAAATGAAAGAGCGTAAAGGAGCGAAGACATTGGATAAAAAAAATATCGAAGAGAAAAAGAACCCCACTGAATGGGACATTCATTGGGGAAAACATGAAATCATTATCAGTCAGCGTTATGAATTTTTTTATTTATTGAATGACATCATGATTGCTGTCTGGTTTATTATCGGAAGTATTTTGTTCTTCTCGGAGACGACTACAGAATTAGGTACATGGCTATTTCTCATCGGAAGTATTGAATTGCTCATACGCCCACTAATCCGAATCCTTCGAAGCATTCATTTAAAACGTATTGGCTAAATGCATTTTAGAGTGAGAAAAAGCGCATACAGGAGGAGGCGGGTACATGATACATGTTATGGGAATGACCAAAGAACATAAGTTGGAAAAACAAACAATTTTCACCGAAGCAGACTTATCCAGGTTTCATTGGGTATGGATTGATTTGGAAAAACCTAATCAACAAGAAACCAAACAGATGATGGATTTGTTCGATTTTCACCCGGAAGCATTGGAACGAGGCAAGTCTAGAGTAAAGCGGCCCAAATTAGAACAGTATAATCATTACGCTTTATGCATTACACACACTCTCCGTGAAAAAGACAATGAAATCGAAAAACAAGAATTAAATATTCTGACAGGAGAAAACTTTATCCTGACCACTCATGCAGGCGCTGTTGATTTTCTCAATCAAATTCGGGAAGATGTATCCCGGCAAGTACAAAGTGAACATACGTCAACCTGGACTGTATTATATCAAATATTGAACCATCTTACCGAAAGTTATTTTACATTGGTGGAAAAAATTGAAGATGAACTGGAAACCATTGAAGATAACACATATGATAAAAAAATGAATCACTTGATGATGGATTTATTTGCTATACGAAAGAACTTGTTACATATCAGTTATACAACAAACCCGATGAAAGATATACTTTATCAAATAGTGCATACCAATTTTTTTCTGGACGATGTTCATAAAAAAAGATATTTCACCCGTATTTATGATCGCTTGCTTAAACTTTCAGAGATTGTAACGACAAATCGGGAAATTACCGTCGACATTCGTGACAATTATCTTTCTCTCAATTCATACCAAACGAACAGGCTGGTTACCTTTTTAACAATTATAGCTGCCATATTTACCCCGCTTACTTTTATTGCAGGTGTATATGGAATGAACTTTAAAAACATGCCCGAATTGAGCTGGAATAATGGATATTTTCTAGCCTTAGGTCTTATGGGTGTCATTGCTATTTCCATGTTCATATGGTTTAAAGTAAAGGGATGGTTTAAATAACCATCCCTCTCTTTCGTAAACGTCAATATTATGTCGTATCTTGCTTAATTGCTTGAATAAGCGTCACGCGAGGCCCGCTCATCTTCTTCACTTCAAATGTATAAAGTCCATACGAAACAACTGTTCCAGGCTTTGCTTCCGGTTGGTGCATCAATAGCCAACCACCAATCGTATTCAATCCCGCTTCCTCGATATTAGTCCATAGCAACCGATTGACTTCTGATATAGGCGCACTCCCCTGAACGAGTATTTCTCCGGATTCTTTTTGATGGATAAATGGTTGTTCATCTTCATCAAATTCGTCCCGGATCTCTCCGACTATTTCTTCCAAAATGTCCTCCACTGTAATTAAACCGGCTGTCCCGCCATACTCATCCACCAATATGGCCATATGTACACGCTCTTTCTGCATACGAACTAACAACTGTTTAATCTTGATGGTTTCAATTACCTTAATAACCGGACGAACGAAGTTCACTAACGTCATTTTTTCTGCAGAAGTATAGTGGATGATGTCTTTAACGTTTACCAAACCAACAATATGGTCTGTGTCATGATCTGTTACAGGGTATCTCGTAAATTTCTTTTCCTGGATGACCCGTTCATTTTCATGAGCTTGGTCTGTTTTATCAAGCACCACCATTTCTGTTCGAGGAACCATAATTTCACTTGCTCTTCGGTTATCGAATTCAAAAATATTATTAACATAATGAAATTCTTCCCGGTTGATTTCTCCACCTTGGTAGCTCTCCGTTAAAAGGAAACGAAGCTCCTCTTCCGAATGTGTTTGCTCCTCTTTGTCCGGATCAATATTAAATAGTCTGGAAATAAGATTGGCACTGCTGTTTAATGTCCAGATGAAAGGATAAAATGCATGATGAAATAAGATTAACGGACGCGCAATAAACAAAGCAGCCTTTTCTGCTTGCTGGATAGCATAGTTTTTGGGAGCAAGCTCACCTAATACCACGTTTAAATATGTTATCAGGATAAATGCTATAATCGAAGAACCTGTTTTCAGCAACGCTTCCGGAGGGTCGAAAGATGCAATTCCTGCTTTAATCAGATGCCCGATTGCCGGCTCTCCAATCCACCCCATGGCAAGTGCAGTCAACGTTACGCCGAGCTGAGTTGTGGATAGATAGGAACTTAAATCGTTTAAAATTTTCTGAACTGCTTTAGCTCTTTTATCTTCCTGGACGATTAAATATTCCAGTCGCGAACGTCGTACTCTTATAATTGCAAATTCTGAAATCACAAAGAAGACGGTCAGTAACAACAAGATGATAAAAACAATAATATTGATAAATTGAAACAAGCAATCTCCTCCCAAAGGTTCTCTCTCAAATAAGCTATGTATTGTATTATTCTATCATAGTTACTGAACATGTTACTATCCAGCCAGTAACAATTGAAACTTACAAGAAATTTCAAACCTTTTATCTGCCGTGCAACCAACGATTTGTGTTGGTTTATGAAAAGAAAGTGTGTGTGTACAACCGGAAGAAAGCAATTTTAATATACAATTTCACAGTACTAAATGGAAGTTGCTTAGATGAATAGAGGTTTAAAATCGAAAAATAATTGAAATATAAAACAAACAATTGCAAAAGAGTGAGAAGAGACATTGATATATCCTGACTAAAAAGAAACGAAAACTGAATAAAGACATGATATAGAAAAGAGGCCACCGAAGTTTGGGGAAAGGAGAGCTTGTTACAGAGGGCCTATTAAAATGATGAGCTAAAAGATAATATAGTTTCAAAAAGTAGATTTTAATTATAAGATTATTTTTAAAGATTTTTATAACTCTTTTCATTCTTTTGTTTACGAAACGCTTGAAAAGGGTCGAATCGCTAATTAATGTTGAATAGCGATTCGATCCTTGGAAATCTATTTGTTTAAAATCCCTTATGGCACACTTTCATTCAGCTTGATTAGTAATTCTGTCAACATTTCTTCTGTAAAAGATTTATTGAAGGACAGAAGCGTACGAAGAGGCATATTGCGCATCACTGCCAGCATTAATTCCGATTGGTCTGCTTCCATCGCTTCCATAATGTCGCTGTTTTTATTTACCCTGGCCAAGGTGGCTTGTAAAATGGGGCCGGCTTTTGCATCTTCCAAAACATCACCAATCAGGGAATTTCTTGAAAAGCTGATAGGATAAGGTGCCGTCGATTCTACATGTACTTTTTCAGCTAATGCGATATGTGCAGAGGATTTTCCTGCCAGAATTTCAAAATCTCCTGTTTCCACATGCCAATCTTTCATTTGAGTACTGTAATAAGCAAAGGCTCGCTTATCTAATATGAACGTGATCGTTGTTTCTTCTTGTGGCTGAAGAGCCACTTTCCCAAAGGCTTTTAATTCTTTTACAGGACGGATGACGGTACTTTCTACATCCCTTACATAAAGCTGAACTACTTCCTTTCCAAACACCTTCCCGGTATTTCTCACCGTTACGTCCACAGTCACCGTTTCTTCTTCTGTCATCTCCTGTTTATCGACGGCCATCTTTGTGTAGTCAAAAGTTGTATAACTTAACCCATATCCAAACGGGAATAATGGCTGGATGTCTTTCATATCGTAATAACGATACCCTACGAAAATTCCTTCTTTATATTCGACAATGTCTCCTTCACCGGGGAAGTTTATATGAGACGGATTGTGACTTAATTTTTCCGGAAAAGTTTCTGTCAGTTTACCAGATGGGTTGACCTTTCCAAATAACACGTCAGCAACTGCACCTCCAAAGGCTTGACCGCCGAGATATGCTTCTAAGAGCCCTTTCACCTCTTTTAACCAAGGCATTTCAACCGGCGCTCCGTTGCTTAACACTACGATGATATTTTGCTGTACTTTCGCTATTTCTTCAATGAGTCGTTGATGATTGGCAGGAATGCGTAAGTGTGGGCGATCATAGCCTTCTGATTCATATCTGTCGGGAAGCCCCGCAAATATAACAGCTGCGTCTGTCTGAACTGCGAGTTCTTTTGCTTCTAATAGGAGCTGTTCATCTATTTCATCTGAATCCAGTTGATATCCCTCGGCGTACTCCACTTCTGTCTCCCCAGTATATTTTTGGATCTCATCAAGCACATAGTCCTGATTCGTAGGAATGACTTGGGAGCTCCCTCCGCCTTGGTACCTTGGATGTTTGGCAAAGGCACCAATGACTGCTAATTTTTCATCCTGTTTAAGGGGCAGCATATCATCCTTGTTCTTTAACAAAACCATGCCCTCTCCAGCTACTTTTCTGGCAAGTTTGTGATGCGCCTCTTGATCATTCACCGCATTTTCATTTTTCTGATCAACTGCTTTATAAATAACTGTCAGCAATCGCTCAACAGCAGAATTTAACACGTCTTCGGGGAGATTACCATTTTGTACGGCCTCGATGATTTTCTTATCCCCTTCTCCGTTGCTGGAAGGCATTTCAAGTTCCAGCCCCGCTTCCAAACCTTTTGCGCGCTCATTCACACCGCCCCAGTCAGACACTACAAACCCTTCATGCCCCCATTGATCTTTTAATATATCCGTTAATAACGTTGGGTTCTCAGAAGCGAATACCCCATTGACTTGATTATAAGAGGACATTACAGTCCAGGGTTGCGCTTTCTTCACGGCCCCTTCAAAGCTCGCCAGATAGATTTCCCGGAGTGTCCGTTCATCTACTACTGCATTCGTAGACATTCTCCGGTATTCTTGATTATTCGCGGCAAAATGCTTTAAGGAAGTACCGACACCTTGACTTTGCACCCCATTTATATGACTGGCCGCTAATTCAGCCGATAAAAAAGGGTCTTCTGAAAAATACTCGAAGTTGCGTCCGCATAGGGGAGACCGTTTAATGTTTGCCCCTGGTCCAAGCAGTATGCCGACATCTTCCGCCTGGCACTCTTCACCTAAAGCAACACCGACTTGGTTTATTAAGTCTCTGTCCCACGAGCTGGCTAATCCTGCAGCAGACGGGAAGTAAGTTGCCGGGACACTATCAAAAAGCCCAAGATTATCTCCGTTTTCCTGTTGTTTCCGTAGACCGTGGGGCCCGTCGGTAACCATGATTGAAGGAATACCCAGCCGTTCCACAGGCTTGGTATGCCAGAAATTTAAGCCGGAACATAAACCTGCCTTTTCCTCTAAAGTTAATTCACGTATTAATTGTTGAATTCTATTTTTACGGTCCATAAGCTCCTCCTGTTAACCAAATTTAGTTTCCATGTCATTCAGTCTGCATTTTTTAAAGTGAAATGTTCTGACTTGTCCTCCCACTCTATCGTTACCTCAAACTCATCATCTTCCTTGGTAACTGCACACCCTGAACATTTACTGCCTGCTGTCTCTAAAACTTCCCCTTTCATCGATGCATCGCCGGACATATCGCCTGTCCCGCTTTGTATACTATAATATACCTGGTTTGGTGCTTCGTCTTCTCCGGTATATTTTATTTTAATGGTACTATCCTCGGCATCCCTGCTCGTTTCAACGTCTGCTGCATATTCTACTTTCCAATTATCACTTTCATTTTCAAAATGGAATGTTTCTTGGCCATCACAAGCAGTTAATATACATAAAGCTATAGCTGCGAACAATACAACTTTTATTTTCATTCTACTCACACCTTTATATAGATGGTATTCAGCAATCAGCCGACCTGCTCGCTTACTAATAGTGTAACACAAGAAATGAAGGCTCTTTATAAAGAAAAAAGCACTGCAAAATACAGTGCTTTTATATTAGAACAGGATATATTTGAAAGTGAGCTGTGAGCTGTTATCTGCTATTCACTTGGTTGCTCTCCTGAAAAAAGTTACCGTCAGTTAGTCTTTTTCCATGGCTTCCAAAAAATATCCCTTTATTTATATTTCTTTTTCAGTTTCGAAACGATTTCCGGCAATTTATTGGATAAGGCCATATTGTGTTCCAATAAGTTATTTGTTTTTGGGTTTTCAATAGACTCATAATCAGCACTGTTGGTAATTTCATCTATATATGGAATTTCATCTGAATCCGCGACAGAATATGCTTCGACTGCCTTTTCAAATATGACACTGTCAACGCCCCAGTCTGATGACACTTGATAGATTTCTTCGCGGAGCTGTTTCTTTCGCCAATTATCATACGCTTCATCAAAATTAATAGTACTTGGGACATTGCCAGGCTCTAATTCTTCGTTTACAAACCGTCTCAATAGTTCGGCTTGTTCGTAATCCCCCATATTGCTGACTTCTTCGATATTTTGATAAATTAAACGCAGTGTTTCCGCATCTACTGTTTGCGCCCCTTCTGTCTCGGTTGCCTGTTCTCCCATTAATTGAATAATGTAGTGTGCATCGATTCGTTGCGAACCTGCCAGTTTCGCCTCACCGAGTGGCAAGATTGGTATGTCTTCCTCAGGATCATCTTTATCGTCTCTGGTTAAGTTCCGATACGCCCCTACATATTGCATCCATTCATGCTCCGTTACACCAAATGCCTCATCTACCCAGCTAAATTCATAGTATTGCTGAATTTTATTCAATTGGCTGTTCGCCTGTTTAAAAGCTTTCTCAAATGCTTCTTTTGCTTCTTCATCTTTTTCAAGCTCTTGCCAGGTTGTCGGGTCTCTCAATATCTCCATCACTTCTTGGGAGTTCTCAACGAATGCCTTCACTGCTTCAGGATAGGGTTTCACAATAGCCTGACTGCTTTCGCCACCACTTCCATATAAAATCAGGGCTTCATTCACCGTTTCTTCCGTAATACGTGGATATTGGAAATTCACGATGGAACCAAATTCCTTTTCCTTTCCATAAATCCGGTTCGTTCTTGAATACGCTTGAATAAGTCCTTGTAATGCCAACGTACGATCCACATATAACGTATTAATGAATTTAGAATCATACCCAGTCAATAACTGGTCTGCCACAATCACCAGGTCGATATTTTTCGGGTTTCGTCCACTGCCACCTCGTGTCGCTCTTTCCACAATATCATCATAATACGCATCTTCCCCTCGACGTTTATCGCCATACGTATATTCAATGCCAGTAAACGCAGCATAATCTTGAAACATTTTTTGAATCAATGCTGGATCTGTTGGGTCTGGATCTGCATCTGTACCAAAGCTAAACGTCATCGCTACATTGATAGAAGCATCCTCTCTTTCAGCTAACTGTTTCTGAAACTCTTCATAATACGCAATGACACGATGCTTAAAAGCTACGGTTAAAATCGCATTGAACACTTTTCCTTGTGATTGTTCCATCCAATTGTTTAAAATTTCTTCTACCACTCTAGGAACATGCGTTTCATCTTGGTAAAAAAGAATTTTATTTTCTTTCGCTACTTTTTCCACATCTAAATCGGATAGTTCGTATACTTCTCGTTCAATTTTTCGTTTTGGTGTATCAGGTTGTTCTTCTAACTTATACTCTACAATTTGTTCTCTTAATGCTTCATAACTTTCAAACTCACCAGTATTGATATAATCAACATGAAAACCTAAAACGTTTTTATCTGCAATCGCTTCATCTATTGTATATTGATGTAGTAGTGGTCCGAATAACTTTTCCGTTGTATTAATGACTTCACTTTTTTCATTAATCATGCCTGAAACCTTATTTTCATCAAATAATGGTGTGCCAGTAAATCCATAAAACAATCCATTTTTTCGGAAATAGTCTTTGATGGTTACCATCATGTCGCCCATGGTGGTTCGATGTGCCTCATCAATAATAAAGACCATTTTCTTATCAGCTAAGCTATCATCTTTGCCTTCTTCTAAATCTTTTACTAGATTATTTAATTTAAAAGTTGTCGTGACCACAATATTCGATGTAGAAGATGTTAAAAGTCTACGCAGTTGATAAGTATGTGCCGTATCATCAACAGCCACAGACTCGTACTCTGCATACGCTTTAAAATTATCACTCGTTCGACTATCCAGTTCCTTACGATCCACTAAAAAGACGACCTTATCAAAACCACCTCGTATAGACAAAAATAATGCGGACTTAAAACTCGTAATAGTTTTCCCTGATCCAGTCGTATGCCAGATAAATCCACCATGTGGCAGCTTATCTTCGTTATCCCAACCTAAAGCAGCTCCTTCAATCGATTGAAGGGCATGGACTTGATAAGGTCTTAGTAGCATATGTTTCTGATTTTCCGCGTCTTTCGCTTCTTCAATAACTAAGTAATCACCTACCATTTGATGTGCCATCGGTATCATTAAAAATTGTCCAATGACGTCTTCCCAATGGTTAACAGGATGATTATCTTTATCCGCCCAATGAAACACAAAACTTGGGTTAAATGCTTGAATCGATTTCGGTGTCGCAAAATAACGTGTAGCTACCTCTGACGTCATCACCATCATTTGTGAAAAAGCCATGAAGTTATTGACATATTCACCATCAGCGTAGTAGCGCTTGAATTGATTGTATGCTTCTTCCAAAGATTTATCTGTACGTTTTTGTTCAATATTGATGAGCGGTAAACCGTTAATCAGTAAGACAAGGTCGAATCGGTTTTCATTGGCTGATTCAACTTCACGTGCAATCTTATAACTCGAATCTCCACCACGCACTTGCGCCTTTTTAAATATCGTTAAGGTAATCTGTTCACGAGTGACATCTGGATGACTGTCACGATATATACCATCAATTTTACCCGTTGATTGTTCCATCGCTAACATTTTCGAGGCTTCATAACTATTATCAATTTGCGAAACTTTCGCCATGACTTGTGTAAACTCACTATCCGTCAGTGGTATACCTTCTAAAACATCTGCGTTCATACGATTCAGTTCCCCGCGCCAGTGTTCCACTAAGTCTTGAACGGTCACCTTTTGTTGATTACCATCTAAAAAGGCAGGTGCTTGCCATTTATATTTTTGAAGTTCCTTAACAAAATTATTTTGAAAGGCTTTTTCAGACACATTTTTCATATGATTACTCATCATAGCCCTCCTCTCTACACAAACATTTCTTCCAAATACGCTTCTTTCATTTTTTGAAGTTTGTCTAGTTTCTTTTCTTCCATTTCGATTTGGTTATCTAGGTTTTTGAAGAATGCTCCTATTTTTTGTTGTTCTTTAATAGAAGAAGGAACCTGAATAGTAGCTTCTAATATATCTCTATTATATAATCTTTTAATCGTACTTCCTTCTAAACTTGACCAATTAGTAAAGTTATAAAACTGTTTTAAAAATAAGTTACTTAGTTTTCCATCATGTTTTAACCATACAATATTAGAATCTTGGTAATAAGCATCTTCACCTTGATATTCAATGGTTCTTCCTATACTACCTGCAGCTGAAATTAATATATCGCCTGGCTCAGGATAAGGATATTTAGTTTTATATTCATTAAATAATTCGTATGATATAAAGGAATCAGCTTTTTTACCAAACGTACCAATTTTGTAAAATGGTACATCACCTATGACAGAGGTTTGACCTTTAAATATGCGTTTATTCATTTCAACCGTTCCAAAATTCCCTAGCGTTTTTTTATACCATTCTCCATCAAACCCTTTAAATCGTCTTTTCGGTACGGTTTCTCCTTCTTGCGGAAACATTTCCATTAAATAGGCTTCTTTTAAAGATTTGACTTTAGCAATCTTCCGTTCTTGATTTGCTATACGTTCATCTAAAACCTTGAAAAACTTGCCTATTTTTTTCTGCTCATTAATAACGGGTGCGTAAAACTGAAAATTTTTCATATCTTCCTGGAATAAATGGGGTATACTCGATCCAGATACTTTTAAATTAACCAATTCATAAAACCTTTTACTGTTCAATATATGATAAAAATAACTAGCTGATAGCTTTCCAATTATTCTTACCAACATCATCGTTGCATTAATTGTGGCTTTATCTTTTAAATCGGTTATTAAGGCAGGATTCCCTAATGAACCATCTTTTGAAAATATTACATCATTATTCTTTAACATTATTTCAGGGGATTCTTCATAACGCCATAAAGGAATATGATCAACTTTATCCCAATCTATAATGCCATGTTTAATGTGCCTTCCTGCAATCATACTGGGTCCATTTTCTATATACTCTTCTCTCTTTAAACTTTTCCAACCAAGACGCCCTTTAATAAGAGCGTAATCTCCTAATTTTATATTACTTAATTCAGTGTTTTCGTAACCTTTAAATCTTCTCTTCGGCTCTAATCTCTCTTCTTCCATCACTCAGTCACCACCAATTCTTTCAACATGTCTTCAAATTGTGCTTCAAGTGATTGACTTTCTGATTCAATCGTTTCTAACGTATCCGCATATCTTGCTTTTAACTCTTTCAAGGTATCCAATTCATCTTTAAGTGGTATTTCGATGAGCTGTGTCATATTATCGGTTAAATCTCCAAACCATTTTTGATACATCAATTGATCTATTTCTTCGTCTGTTAAGACCTCAATTTTATCTTCTACTTGTTCATTTAAAGCTTTTTCTTTTGCTTTGATATCTTTATTTAGCGCAGATTTTTCATCAAGTAAATTTTTAACTTTATCTAACAGTTCATATTCACTTGAATCCTTTTCTACAATTTTGATTTCAGACTTAATATTCGAAAGGGTAAAATCATCTTCTCTCGCATTTAATGCATCACCTAGTACCGCTTCTTCATCACTTTCTTCTACTTTCGCAGCTTCGACAAGTTCATTGATTTCATCCGTAACAGATGCCAGAGATTCTTGTTTTTCTTCCACTTCTTTCAGTTCATCAGTGTAAAGTTCTTTTAGAATCAGTTCATTCGGTACAATCGAACCAATCCATCCATCTTGCTCATTTCGTTTCGTTTTCCCTGTTCCTTTGGTTACGATATTCGCTTCGCGTGTTCTTCCAACCGTGTAAAAATCGCTTAACGCTATTTTCTCCGTATCTTCCGAAAGCATCTCATCCCACAGCTCTGCGACAATCTGATAACCAGCATACGTACTCACATGTTTAAATGGTTTTAATAATTGTTTGATTTCCGATAGCATGTCATCTTTGAGTGGCTCGATATCGTTAACATCCTGAACCGTTTTTAATTTATCCCAGTACGTATGCCTATAAGTATGTAAAACTTCTTTTAAGTCTTCCGTTTGTTTTTGAACCGTTTGGTTAGTTAAAACATGACCTGTCAAGCTATCTATGGATGTCGTTAATTCTACATAACCTGTACGTACTTCTTGGAATGCATTATAAAGAACATCTTTTGCCATATCATGCAATACCGTTAACTGTTCAATTTGGTGTAAAGGTATGCCACCATAGACATGCGCATCCACATCTTGTGCAATATCTTCATCAATTGCTTCGATATAACGTGGAATGTTTAAATTATATTCGTTTTCTTTAATTTCCTTTTGTGTCGCCTTATGACTATAACCTTTTTCTTCCGTTCGTTCGATATATGTATCCACAATTTTAGATATATCTTTTTCTTGCAATACATTTTGTTTTCCTTCTTTAACGAAGGCCTTTGACGCATCAATCATTAAGACAGGGTCATCCAATGCCCGATTCTTCTTTAATATAATGACTGTTACAGGTATCCCTGTATTCGTGAATAACTTATCAGGTAAACCAATCACTGCATCGATATGGTTTTTATCTAATAAACGCTTCCGTATTTCACCTTCTGCACCACCACGAAATAATACACCATGCGGCAAAACAATTGCCATCGTTCCTTCTTGACCTAAGTGGAATAACCCGTGTAACAGAAACGCATAATCCCCTTTAGAGTCCGGTGGTAAGACACCTGCAATTTCAAAACGAGGGTCCGTCACTTTTAATCCTTCCTGATTCCAATTTTTAACGGAATACGGTGGATTCATCACGACTGCGTCAAATTGAACCCCTTCATTTGGTCGTTCTGGGTCCTCTGGCCAATCTTGTGCTAATGTATCCCCGTTTTTAACCGTCATTTTCTCAGGACGAACGCCATGTAATAATAAATTCATACGTGTCAAATTGTAGGTTGCTGTATTCTTCTCTTGTCCATAATAATGAAGATCTTTTCTGCCTTCTCCATTCAAATGTTTCCCTACTGTCAAGAGCAGCGAACCCGAGCCAACAGCAGGATCATATATTGAGCCTACATTCGTTGTCTTCGCCACAATTTGTGCCATCACTTCACTCACTTGTCTCGGGGTGTAGAACTCGCCTGCTTTCTTACCTGACTCCATCGCAAACTGACCAATTAAGTATTCATACGCGTCCCCTAAGACATCACCTTTTTGAAGGGCAACCATATTCAAATCAGCAAATAACTCAATTAATTGGCGAATGTTTTTACTACGTGCGTTCAAGTTACTTCCCAATGCTGAATCTGTTAGATCAATGGTTGAACTTGAGAATAACCCTTTAAAATCATCAATATCTCCTGTCGTTGCAACTGTACGTTCAAAACTTTGTAAGCTTTCCGTTACTTTTTCCAGTTCAAATGAACCTTCTCGAATATCTTTCAACCATGTTTGATACAAATGGTGTGGCAACACATAATAACCCAGTACATTTTGAATCATTTTAATTAAATTATCGCCATAACTTTCATAAGCTTCTTCATACGCTTGGACAATTTCTGCTTCCGTCCCTTTCGCACCACTTGTATTTACAAACGTTTCAAGTGTCTTATCACTTAAAAACTTGTAGAACATTAAACCTAACATATAATCTTTGTACCTGCTTGCATCCATGGAACCTCTAAGGTTGGTAGCCCCGTCCCATAGTCTTCTCTTTATCTCTTCTGATGTAATCAATTCATTTCCCCCTTGTACTTGTATATGTATCTGTTAGGTACAATTAAAAATAAGTTCATTCACTTATATACCTGTATAAATCACTTTTTCTACTATATATGATATCATTTATTAGCAACAAAACATAAAAAGACATGGTTCATAATGCTTTAAACCATGTCAGTTTCTCCATACGTTATTCAATTTTTTGTTTTAATGCTCTATATAATGTCGGTTTAGATATGCCTGTCAATTGCTCTACCTGTTTATATGTATGTGTCTCTTTTAATTTCACTGCATGCTCAATCTGCTTCCTTGAATATTTCCTCGGTCTGCCTTCTCTAAAGTCCGGATCCTGTTTTGCCATTAACTTTCCTTCTTGCGTTCTTTCTACTATCATGTCTCTTTCAAATTCCGCAAAAGACATCATAATATTAAATATTAATCGACCAGTGGGTGTATTTTCTATAACTCCCATATTCAATACGTGCACTCTTACACCCGTATCGAAAAGTTGTCGAATGACTTCAATTCCACCTCGAACACTTCTCGCAAATCGGTCTAGTTTCGTGACAACTAAGGTATCCCCATCTTCAAGTACATCTAATAACTTGTTAAATTCTTTTCTATCCACTTTAGTTCCAGTGAATTTTTCCGTATAAATATAATCACAATTCTCCTCTTCCAACATCTTCAGCTGGAAACGCAAATCTTGTTCGATTGTTGAAATTCTTGAATATTCGTATTTCACACCGCATTTTCCTTTCCACTTATGATATTAAGTTTTGAATCGCTATAAACCTTAATGTACCGTGGGATCGGAAAACACTTCAAATCTTAAAAGTAATGATACCTTTATACAATAGAAAAGATTTGTAAAATGAAGTCCTTTAATACAATTCCTGAGTAAGTGATATTATCAACTTTATATAATTATACTACCATACAAAATTGCATGATCTGGTAACCCAATTAGATGTGACTTCTGATCACGAGGTGTCATGTTGCCATATCCATTCTTACTATTGATAAATTGCCAATTATACTTAATATCTTGAACAGATGAAATACCTTTGTATATTAATGAATCAACATTTATACAATTACCATTTGGAAGAACATACGAGAAACCGTTATTTTTTATATCCCATTTTGGTGTTTCAAGTTCATACATAAAGGATGTTTTAGGTAAGGTCTTATTCTTGCTCTTCCTCCAAAAACAACCATCCTTATTACTCCAGTAAGCGTTAAAGTCTCCCATACAAATAACTACTTCATCCTTTTGACTAGTTAGATGCTCGTCTAACGCTTGCCACTCTTTCTGATTTCTTGAATTACGTATTCTAGTCCCAATTATATTTATAGTAGAACTGTTATATACAACCTCTACTTGTAAAAAGTTTGGCTTTTCTTCCTCACCCGTGTTCATTTCAGTAATAGCTTTCGCATTTGCCAAATCAAATCCAACATTCTTCTTTATGGCTATTAAACATTGATTCGAGTTGGAAACATATGGTGATATGTATAAATTATATTCTTTCTCTAGTGACCCTTTTAAGTAATCCCATCCACTCCCTATCACAAATTCCGTCAATATTGCAATATGTATATTATTATTCATAATCCAGTCAGATACAAAAAATGGGATTGAGTGATTGCCATAACCTGCGGCTCCATGTATATTCCATTCTATTATATTAATTTTACCGCACATATTCATAGTCCTCCCTAGTTTTTCTTTCAATATAAATTTAAAACAATGAATAAAATTCTGTTTGTACATATAGCAATATCAGTCTATATTTAATTGTTTCTTTACAGACTCGTACCAAATACAATCACTAGAAAACCTATTTTCATTTATTAATAACACTTCGATGTTTTCTGATGAATTTAAGCGTAATTTCCGTTTATAATTATTTGTTAATTGTTGTAAAGTACTATCATCATTTTTATAATGAAAAATTAATAGCTTTTTATTTTCAACCTCTACTAAGCTTCTAAACATACCATTTATGTGACCATCATCGCCATTAAAAGCATAACCTATAATACATACCACATCGGAATTTATAAATTTATCATAAAGATCTACATATTTCCTAGACATATATACTGAAGTCAAAGGTTTAACACCACTTTGAGTAAACATAAACGGAACTAATATTTTATCCTCTTTTTCCATATCTGAAGGATTTGTCAATATTTCATTTTTATAAGGATCATAATATTCATTAACACTTCCGTTCAAATGAAAAACAGGAGTTTTTTCAAGTTCAGTCCCTTCCAAAACTTGTTGAACGAAATTATTATAATTAGTCGTTCCGACAGAATTCAACTCAAAATACTCTGTTAAATTTATTAAATCATGATAATATCCTGGTCCTTCCTTTATTTTGAATGCATCTGGTTGTCCATAGTCTAATATATACCTTTGAACAGTATGAAGAAAAATAGAGATTCTACTAAATTTAGCCCAGTGCGACCTTGGATTATATAAATATCTAAAATGACTGTCAATCAAAGACTGATAATCCATAGCTTTACAATAAATTTCATCTAAAATAATACGACCTAATTCCCGAAATACTGTTAGTCCCTCAGTATCAATATCAATTTCAACGGGTGGTTCTTCAATAACTATTTCCATTCCCGTTTTCCCAACATCTTGATAATTCAAAGAAAAAATACCAGTTAAATCATCAAATACACTTAATTCATCTGGCGCCGTTATAAATAGTTCTTCGTTCAGTTGAGAAACCAAACTTTGTCCAATTGAACCGACAAGCAATTCTAAGAAGGCTCTAACGATTCTCTTCAAATACCAATCTGTAGGATTCTTCTCTAGTAATCTTAAATAAGCTGAAAAGTAATCCGACTCAAAAAGCGGTACATCGGTTGCTAGTTTTTTGTTTAATTTAATAGCTTGACTGTAGGTCTTATCTCCAATCTGTTCACCTGTTTCGGAATAAAATTTTTCTCTTAATTTTTTTTCATTAAATGTCCAATTTTCAAGAATCTTAGTTACATTTGCATCAAATTTATTTAAATACTCTAAAATATCACCTCTTCTATTTTCTAAACTTGATGCTATCAGACCCTCAAACTCTCCTTTTCCAAATACATTCAATCTTTTATTATAATAATTATCTGGTAGCCATTGTGTAGCGATTTGTGAAAGTGGATTAATAGCTTTAATTTGCTCCCGAAAACCCTCTTTATCCTGTTCATTTGATATTCTAAATATCTCTAAAGCAAATTTTCCACCAGATGGTAATCCATAACCTATTTCTGCACCAGCACCAAAGAAAACTGAAAGCTTTGGTAATCCCAATAGTTTCCCTCCATATCTTTCAATACATTTATATTTATAATATCACAAAATAATAGTTAATCTATGATAATAATCATTATCTAAAACATTTAATTCCTTCCACTTTTTGATAAGATTACTTCCCGCTGGTTATGTAAATTTCTAATAAAACTTAATTTCATCTCACAAACACTGATTTGACCATGTTTTAAACTGAAACAATTAATCTGTTATCACATTATTCCTACTTATGATAATTATTTCAGAAAATGGTCGAAGTTTTTTACTATATTATATATATCCTTCTCTTTCTTGTTTTTATATCTTTCTATTCTCATAATTTTTAAAATTAGGAGGGACAGACGATGATTAGGTACGAAACAGATAACATACAATTTTGATTGAATGTAACCAGAATTTTCCAGATCTATTAAAACGTGAAGAGGCTTTTGAATTTTTAAGTTATAATACGTTTTTCAAAATAAAAAGACTCGCCTTGAGAGCAGATCTTTTGATGCGTTATTTTATAATCACGCCAGGTTGTTGAATTTTATTATGTATGTGGTAAAAATTTATCAAATTTTAGTGCTATCTTAATCCTTTTTGAAAAACAACGAATTTACAAGGAATTGCTAACATCCGTGCCAGCCTTGGATATGAGGTTTCAAAAGACTCTATATAAACCCGTTGATAGCCGATACGATTATACCAGCCTTCCAAGAATGCCTTGGCTGGATGAGAGACTTCTTGAGGTATTAACAATTCAAGTTGCATTTTGCGAAATTGTTCATTTTGAAATTTCTGTTCAGCAAAACGAACTAACTTACTCGCTATGCCATTCCCTTGATATCTATTGTTTACAGCGAGCATTCCAAATTCACCAGTTTCACAGTCTACCTGTTGAACACGAACACACCCAACAATTTCTTTCATTGTCTAAGCCACCGCAAGCTCGCCGTCATTAGTTAGCTCTGTAATTTCCGACACTGTCGTACGGGTTGTTCCGCTTTTCCAAATACCTTTTTCCGATGTTCTAAATGCATCATTTACTATTTTTGTAATACGCTCCATTTCTTTAATATTGGTGCTCATATTACGAGGAAGAATTTGTATTTCGATTGACTGTGTAATAAGCGACATCTCCTCTTCAATAATTTGATCCTTTTTTGGAATACAACTGTGCAGCAATCGCTTCCTGTTCTGGAATTATTTATCAACCTGTCGTTTTATCCTTTTTAAATTTTTGCTTTGTTAAAATTAATCCTGTTAACCCAGCTGTTAATGCGGAGGGGATGCTATATATCAAAAAATCCCAATTTCCAGTGTACAGTGATACCATTAAAAAAATAGCAGGTATTCCAACTAAAACGAATAAAGAAACTATAAAGGCTGTTCTCTTGTTCTCCTTCATATTGCTGAGCTCCCTAATTGATAATTATTTTATGTGGATTTTAACTAATGTTCTAAACAATATGGCCCAATTGAATACTTTTCTTAAGCAAACGCGCGAGTTTAATGTATAAAATTGTTACATTTTGCGTTGCTAATCTGTATTATTTTAATAAGCTTTATCTTTTTAGCTAGGAAAAGTAAAGGAAAGTGAATTGCAGAAGATAAAGACATTGCTTGATTTTCGCTATTGGTGAGGTGTATGTAGTATAACAGTCTATCAACTTAAGCATGACATGAACAATATTAAATTATCAACCCCTCTAAATGATTAAGCTCCAATTAGATATTGAATGAATTAAAAAAATTAGGTAGATGATTCATTATCATTCTTTCATAACGGAGTGTAATTTCCCCAGTAGTTCATCTTTACTATATGATTTCATTGCTGATTGAAATTGAATAAAACTAGAATATTTGTCGCTATGTTTAAATAATAGTGCATTCACTTCTTGACGTTTTATATCATACTTTATACCTGTTTTCTCAAAGTTTGGATATATAGAATAAAATGCATCTTTTTTTAATTTTTCATGTTTTTCCTTTTCCTCTTGCCTTCGTCTTCCAGCTTCCTTTTCATCTATTGTTTTAGAGAATAAATCTCGTTGATTGAGATATTCTTTATAACCTATCCTACCTTCCACGTAGTCAATAAACAGTTGTATATTCTTCACCATTCCATCTAGATCGTATTGTTCCATCCCTCTTTCAAAATCCTCAAATTTGACAGGTTGGACGATCTTTTTTTTGTATTCCTCAGAGTACACGAAGTCTCTAAATACCTGAGGATACAGTAATGCTCCAATTTCATTCAAATCATACAATGCACCAACAATTTCATGTCTTGAACTATCACTATTTAAGTTTTTGAAATTACCTTTCTGAATCATTTCCTCTTTCTCTTCCTGCTCTTCTTGATTGACTCGTTCTTGTTCAGCAGACAATATACAATCCATTTCTCCCAATATTTCATACGCTTCTTCAGGTGTTATATAAGCTCTATGGTAACAAGTAATATGCCATTTGCTTTTTTGAGGAATATCCATTTCAACATACCAGTCCTTTATCTTGGGTCTTAAAAACATTACATATCCTGGATATCCAAATTCTAACGATGTTTCTTTTGCAATTAGAGTATGCAGGATAGCATGTTCAACCACATCACAAAACACTAATCTTTCTTTTTTGTGATATTTAAAAGAAATATTCTGATCTTTTATAAAAGATTGATTTGTCATATTTAAAAACTTGTTTTCGTCAATATGATGACATTCTAGTCCCTCGACAGATCTTGAATACTTCCCTTTTGTAATGTTTTTTATTTTCCCTTTAAAAAACCGCTCATATGATTGCTCCTTGAAAAAATCATCTTCTGCTGTACCATATTTTTTAAGCAAAAATTCTACAGCGTTATTATACGTTTTAGAAAGTAGAACTAAGTACTCTTCTTTCTTATCCATTTGTACCACCCTGTTTTACTCATTTATAAAATACACACATCCTATAAAGTCTACAACAGTGTAAGAAATCGAACGGTTCTATATATATCGCATAAGCATCATCTATAGCTTCTTGAGCAAGTTGCTATATCTTTTATGATTAGATTCTCTAGATGATAATGCAATGGCCAGGAGATCTTGTGCTATATTCATCACGAGGAGAGAAATAGCTAATGATACCAGAAACCATCCCTTGATGAGGAGGCATTTAACTTTCTAGTTAAACACTTAAAAAGCGATAATTAATGCGCTCGGTTCTTGAACTGCTTTTCATTTCTTCAAGAATCTGGCGCGTTTGTTGTAGAAGCTATTTTATTCAATATTATATCATATTTCAGCGATTCACTATTAAATGACTCTGTTTTTTTCAAATTTAACAATACTTTCAAAGAAACTGTATAAGCTATCTGACTTTTAATATCAATTGTAATACTGTTCACTCGATTTCAGTTACAAACCACCTATAATAAAAAGTATAGTATTCCCATCACTAAATTATTTTTATAGTTTTCGCTTCAATCACTTACCATAATTCATATTAATATGGTGTGAATAGTTAATTCGTTATTTTTGATTTTGTAGTTTCTTCCACTTTTTTTGATAAATGCCGTTTCAATAAAATTTTTTCTAGCTTTCAATATACGTGGACTAAAAATACTATTATAACAGCCCATAACATTCAAACTATCAATTTATTTATCTTTCAATTTCTAGTTATGATAATTTTTTTCCAAAGAAAGCCATTAGCTTGGTGAATATTATAAGTATCTACTCAGAAATCCGTGTTTCCTAATCTTTTACTTCCTGTATCAATTCGTAGTAAAAGGGGGTCGCAGATATGAACGAAGAATTAAAGAACGAAATAACACAAGTAATTACAAAGTAGTTCATATTTCTAGTGAACTCTACCAAGCTACAACCAGAATGGCTGGATAAGACATCCGATACAGAATATGCAAATGTTAGTTACAACACCTTTATAAAATTCCGTACCAAAAGATTAAAGGCCTGCGAAATAGATGGCATTAAAAGGGTAAAGAAATCAAAAATATATAGATTTTACAGCAGCGTAGCTTTTTAAAACTGGTGGATTTACCATAGATAGCCTTATAATACCTTTTAAAGTAAACCCTCCTTTTTCTATCTTACTCTCGAAAATTTAAAGAAGGAAAATATAAATATGATTAATCAGTATACACTTAAAAACAGAGAAAAAAAGATTTAAAATTAACGTTTATATCGGAACAGATGAAACGACTGGAAAACAAAAAAGAACAACTAGACTAGTTTTAAAACTAGGAAGGAAGCTAACTTAGAATTTGCACATATTCAATTGCAAATTACTAACGGCGAATTTAAACAAAAAAAGTTGATACTTTCAAGATGTTTATAATTTATGGATAAAACAGTATAGAGTCAATGTGAATCAAATACCTATGTAAAAATAAAAACCTTATTCAAAAAACATATCTTGCTTTCTCTAGGTGAATATAGAATTGAAAAAATAACATTTGATACGTGCCAACAAGCAGTACAATTTCTGGAGTGAAAAATTGAAGAAATTCAGCGCAGTAAAATCGTATGCATCTAGGGTTTTTGACTTTTGCTATACGAAGAGACATTATCCCAAAAAAACCCTTGTGATTTAGTAGAATTACCCAGACAAGCAAATAATAACTTTAACGTAAATGATCAGATTATGGAAAAGTATTTTTATACAGTAGATGAACTACGAAAATTTCTGCATCACTTAAAAAAAGGAAATAATAGGAAAGCCTACGTACTCTTTAGACTACTTGCTTATTCAGGTATGAGAAACTCAGAAGCTCTTGCATTAACCTGGGAGGATATTTTCTTTAACTCAAACACCATAGCAGTATACAAATCAATAGCTATGGATGTAGACAATAAACTTTATGTGAAGTCAACTAAAACTAAATATCGTAGAGATTTGAAAATGGATGATAAACCATGCAGATTCTTCAAAATTGAAAAAACAACAAAAGAAAGTAAATTTCAAGTTAGGGATCAAATCAAACAGTTCAAAACAACTGGTTTTTAATAATAGTAAAAACCAATTTGTTCATCCTAACAAAACAACCACCAATTAAAGAAAATCACTACACATGGATTAAGACATACGCATTGTTCATTATTATTTGAAGCTGGTGTTACTATTAAAGCAGTCCAAGATAGATTAGGGCATGCAGACGTACAAACTACCATGAATATATACGCTCATGTTTCAAAAGAATCTAAAGCAAATACTATTGAAACATTCTCCCATTACTTGAATAGTTAAATTCGTGACTACGTTTTTGACTACGTTCAATTGATATTCAACGAAATTAGATGAAACTAAAAAAGTGCCAAACTCCTTATCTTTCAAGGAATTCAGCACTTTTAAATCCATATAAAATTCTAATATGGAGACGGCGGGATTTGAACCCGCGTCCAAAGGTATCGCCACTTAAGCTTCTACACGCATAGTTGGTATATTAGCAGTTCGCTTGCATCTTCGCCTACCAACGGGCATTGATGCAGCTAGTCTGATTGGTTTCAACGCACTGTCCCCAGACGGAGGACGTACGTTTATCCCGCTTTAGTTGAGACTCTGTTTCATCACACGGGCGATGACGAAGAGAGTCCTTTAGAGCTTATGCAGCTGCTAAAGAGTAATCTTCTTGTTCGCCAATTAAAGGCTTGTAACGTTTTACGAGACGTAACCTCGACGCGCAGCTTAAGCTCAACCTACCCTTGTCGAATCCAGAACGTCCCCGGTTAAAAGGACTCTGATAGATATCAGTTGAGCCACTTATTCAATTTCTATATTTATTATAACATTTTCATACCTAAAAACAAATTATTGGTTTGCTTCTTTCATAGCCCGGTCAATATCACGCTTCATTTGCTTCTGTTTTAAATCTTCCCGTTTGTCATGCTGCTTTTTCCCTTTACCTAACCCGATTAATACTTTGGCAAAACCGCGTTTGATATATAATTTCAAAGGAACAATCGTATAGCCTTTTTGCTTCACTTCGCCATATAATTTATCAATTTCGGCTCTGTGCAATAATAATTTCCGGCTTCTCGTCGGGTCATGATTGAAACGATTGCCCTGATCATAGGGCGCAATATGCATATTAATCAGCTGAGCTTCCCCGTTCATAATCCGGACGTGGGCATCTTTCAAACTTACCCTGCCCGCCCGGATGGATTTGATTTCGGTACCTCTCAGCTCAATGCCTGCTTCATACGTTTCTTCAATAAAAAAATCGAAAGAAGCTTTACGGTTCTGCGCTAGCGGTTTTTGATAATTTTTCGCCAAAGGTCATTCCTCCTTGTATATTATATTTAAGGTTTTAGTCTTCCGACTTTGAAAGGAAAACCTTATGAACCTGAGTAATTTTCCAGTTGGTATTTCCTCAATTATTTGAGAAAATATACTTAATGGATTGAGAGGTGGATCGTTCGCTCC
>DATGUO010000015.1:0-10685 GCA_035301305.1 Pseudogracilibacillus sp. | reverse complement strand
ACTTTACGTTGCTCACTTTTTCTAGACAAACATCCTGTAAAATTGTAAAATAGTAACGATAACGAACTTCGAACGGAAAGGGTGGCGGCAGTGAGCAATGTATATATTTTAGAACATCCGTTAATACAGCATAAATTAACGTATATTCGAAATGTCGAAACAGGAACCAAACAATTCAGGGAAGTAGTGAATGAATTATCGATGTTAATGGGTTTTGAAATTACGAGAAACTTACCAATGCAAGATAAAGAAATCCAAACGCCGGTTACGAAATTTACAGCTAAAGAATTAACGGGAAAGAAAATCGGGCTGATTCCCATTTTGCGTGCTGGTTTAGGAATGGTTGACGGCATGGTCGGTCTTTTGCCGGCAGCACGAGTCGGACACATTGGGCTGTACCGGGACCCGGATACTTTAGAACCGGTGGAATATTATATCAAATTGCCTTCTGATATTGAGGAGCGTTTATTGATTGTATTAGATCCAATGCTTGCGACTGGCGGATCTGCAGATGATGCTATTCATTCTTTGAAAAAACGCGGCGCAAAATCAATCAAACTGATGTGCATAGTAGGCGCGCGTGCAGGGGTGGAACGAATCCAAAAAAATCACCCGGACGTTGATATTTACTTAGGTGCGTTAGATGAAGAATTAAACGATGATGGATACATTGTTCCCGGTTTAGGTGATGCAGGAGATCGTTTATTCGGCACAAAATAAAATGAAAATCAAAACCGCTTAAAAGATAAAACAGCTTTTAGCGGTTTTTTCACTGAGAACTATATGTTGTAAATAAAATGAAATGGTCGTTCCTTTTATTTACAACTTTTCTAAGACTGCCGTATAATAAGGGTTAACTTGTATTTTGAGAGAAGGAGAACGTCGATGAAAAAGATGGCATTTGTTCTATTGTTGCTTATTATGTCTTTATCTCTCGCAGGATGCAATGACGAACGAACAGAGCTGCAAATTGCAGCAGCGGCCAGTTTAACCGATGCAATGGACGAGATAAAAAGAATTTATGAAAAAGAGCATGAAGTAGACTTATCCTTCAATTTTGCGGGATCTGGGAAATTGGCCCAGCAAATTCAGCAAGGGGCTCCGGTTGACGTTTTCCTCTCTGCCAATGAAGACTGGATGGACAAGTTGGAAAATGAGTCATTTGTGGAAGCAGACACCAAAGAAGATGTAACAGGAAATGAACTCGTTTTAATTGCCCGGAAAGATGCAGATTTCTCGTATTCTTCGCTTGCAGATATTAAAAAAGGTGAGGTAGAGCATATTGCTGTTGGCGTACCTGAAAGCGTTCCTGCTGGGGCATATACCAAGCAAGTTCTCGAAGACTCAGGACAATGGGACGATTTAGAAGATCTTTTTATTTACGCAAAAGATGTCCGCCAAGTGTTAACGTATGTTGAATCAGGGAATGCGGATATTGGTTTTGTTTACGTCAGTGATGCTGCCACCTCCGATAAAGTAGATGTTTTGACAACAGTGGATGAGGGAAGGGTCGAACCGATTGTTTATCCAGGAGCAGTCACAGCCGCATCGGGTGAAAAATCGGAAGGAGAAGCGTTTTTAGCTTTTCTTCAATCGAAAGAAGCACAGGATATATTAGAGAAATATGGTTTTGTTTCCCAGTAAGAGGAGCGAGTCGTATGACAGAAACGAATCTTTTTCCATTATGGCTTTCATTACGAACAGCAAGTATATCTACAGTAGTCGTGTTTATTGCAGGAATAGCCATCGCTTATCTGATGGCGCGCCGTACGTTTTTTGGCAAAAATGCTTTAGAAGCTTTTTTCTTGTTGCCGTTAGTTCTGCCCCCGACCGTTGTAGGTTTTGGGTTACTTTACTTATTTGGCAAAAATGGTGTTATTGGCCGTTTATTAACCTATTTATTTGATTTCCAAATCGTTTTCACTTGGTATGGCGCCTTAATTGCTGCAATAGTGGTCTCTTTTCCTCTCATGTATCAAAGTGCAGCCGCTGCGTTTGGACAATATGATAAAAATATTGAGAATGCAGCATTTACCATGGGAAAATCGCGTTGGCACGTGTTTTGGACTATTTCATTTCCGCTTGCTTGGCCCGGCTTGTTAGCAGGTGTTGTGCTCGCTTTTGCCCGTGGACTGGGAGAGTTTGGCGCTACTTTAATGTTGGCCGGATACATACCAAATCAAACGGATACGATTCCAATGGCTATTTACTTCGCGGTGGAAGCTGGCGATATGGAGACAGCGAAAAACTGGGTAATTCTGATTGTGATATTAGGATTTGCAGCTATTTACTGGCTGAATTGGTGGAGTACTAAAAGGATGATGAAACATCGTCGCTAAGGAGGGTTCTATGCTGCAGGTTTCCATTTATAAACAATTGTCTCATTTTACAATAGATGTGACGTTCTGTGCGGAAAATGAAATTATAGCTTTAACAGGCCCATCTGGTTCCGGAAAAACAACTATTTTAGAAGCGATTGCAGGGTTAACGAAGCTGGACAAAGGTTCTATCATAGTTAAGGAGCGCACATTCGCAGCAGACGGAAAGTCGTTGATCCCTGTACAGAGACGTCAAGTCGGCTATGTCTTTCAAGATTACGCTTTATTCCCGCATAAAACAGTATGGGAGAACATTGCATATGGCATGAAACATGAAAGTTTTACAAAGCAAATGATAGAAGATTTAGCCATGAAACATCTAATAAATCAATATCCTCATGAAATATCAGGAGGAGAAAAACAGCGAACTGCGCTTATTCGGGCGTTTGCAACAGAGCCGGATGTTCTTTTGTTAGATGAACCTTTTGCGGCACTGGATGAGCAAACCAAAACAAAAAACTACGAGCAACTGCTTCAGCTCCATCAAAAATGGCAAATTCCCGTGGTGTTCGTTTCTCACAACCGTGAAGAAGTAGAACGTTTGGCAAGTCGGGTTTATACCATTCAAGAAGGAAAATTTACAATGAAAGCGTTGTCAAGTGAAGAAAATGTGACAATTAATGAAATTGATTGACTCTTTTGAAAAAACACGTTATTATTGTTTGCACATTCTATTTGAGAGAGTGTTTTCCATCTTTACCAAAGAATTCTAAAAATTTGAAGTGTTTCACTTTCTTTTTCTGGAAAATCACGTATAATGTATACAATCTCAATTATAATACACATATTATTTAATTCGATGACGAGAAAAAAGAGTAATACACCATGTATTCATAGAGATCCAGGGTTGCTGGGAGCCTGGAAATACATTTTACTCTGACATCATCTCTGAGTACTGTGTTGAAAAATATTTTTGACTAGGCACAGTCAGGTGACATTTCAAACACCTGTTATCAAAATCAGGCTTAGATAAAAGCCTTTTAAGCTAGTTTGTCGTAAGGCAGCTAGGGAAACTTGGGTGGTACCGTGAAAACAGCTCTTTTCTCCCCATAGAATCTACATTATAGGTTCGAGGAGAAAAGGGCTTTTTATATGTTTTAAAACAAAACGGCACATCATGTTGTAAGTTGTTAAAATTATTCATTCATTTATTTTGAATTTTCAAACCATTTTAAAAGTTTGAACGATGCAAAGGAGCAGGATATCGTCCCTTTTGATTGAAGAATGAAGCGCACACTGTAGAGAGTCCCAAAATCAGACCTATCATGAAGGAGGAAAAAAAAGTGGATGCGGAAATGAAAGTAAAAGAAAAAGCAGTTGAAACCCCGGCAACAGGAGCAGATTTATTTGTTAATTTATTAGCAGAAGCTGATGTAGACACAGTTTTTGGCTACCCAGGCGGCGCTGTTTTGCCTTTTTACGATGCTTTATATCGTAATGAAACACCCTTTAAACATATTCTGTCTATGCATGAACAAGGAGCAATATTTGCAGCAGAAGGCTATGCGAGAGCAACAAGAAAGCCTGGAGTTGTACTCGCAACATCAGGTCCTGGGGCGACAAATTTAATTACTGGTATTACCGATGCGATGATGGATTCCTTGCCACTTGTCATCTTTACAGGGCAAGTAGCGAACCAAGTCATTGGAACAGACGCTTTTCAGGAGTCTGACGTCCTGGGAATTACCACACCGATAACAAAATACAATTATCAAGTAGAAGATATTGCAGAATTGCCCAGAATTGTGAACGAAGCTTTTCATATCGCAACCACGGGAAGACCAGGGCCAGTTGTAATCGATATTCCTAAAAACATTGCAACTGCTTTGTCCGAAGAAGCGATGGAGTCTGATTTCTATTTACCGGGATACCAACCGACCACCAAGCCGAACCCATTGCAGATTATTAAAGTAACGGAAGCCATAGCTAAGGCTAAACGTCCGGTGGTTTTGGCAGGTGCTGGTGTCGTTTCTTCTGGAGCATCTGAAGAATTAAGAGAATTTGCAGAAAATTATGATTTGCCTGTCGTAAATACCTTGCTCGGCCTAGGCGGTTTCCCGGGCTCTCATCAGCTGGCTTTAGGAATGGGTGGTATGCATGGCTCGTATGCAGCAAATATGGCTATTTCGGAATCCGATTTACTGCTTAACATAGGGGCACGTTTTGATGATCGTTTAACAGGTAATTTAGAGAAATTTGCTCCGAACGCAAAAGTTGCTCATATCGATATTGATCCTGCAGAAATTGGTAAAAACGTACCTACGGATATTCCTGTTGTTGCTGATGCGAAAAAAGCACTGGAAGCGTTATTAAACCGATCATTTGAAAAACCTGGCCACCGTGATTGGTTAGTGCATTTAAAAGCGAATCAAACGAAATATCCGTTATGGTATGACAAGTCACCAGAAGCCATTTCACCACAATCACTTATTCAGAATATTCACGAAAAAACAAATGGGAAAGCGATTGTGACAACTGACGTCGGACAGCATCAAATGTGGGCAGCGCAATATTATACACTGGATGAGCCTAATCGCTGGATGACTTCAGGCGGTTTGGGAGCCATGGGTTACGGCTTTCCATCTGCAATCGGTGCTCAGATTGGGCGTCCTGATGAACTGGTTGTTTCCATTAATGGGGATGGCGGCATTCAAATGAATATCCAGGAATTATTATTGTTGAAAAAGTATAACTTGCCGGTGAAAGTCATTATTATGAATAATTCTGCACTTGGTATGGTTCGCCAGTGGCAAGAAAGCTTTTTTGAAGAAAGATATTCTGAGTCTTTATTAGAAGAAGGGCCTGATTTTGTAAAATTAGCCGAAAGCTATGACATTCTAGGTGTAAAGGCAGAAAAAGAAGAAGACGTGCCAGCAGCTTTAGATAAGATTTTTGCTCATGAGGGGCCTGTTGTAGCGGACTTCAGAATTATCAAGAAAGAAAAAGTGTATCCTATGGTGGCTCCTGGAAGTGGAATCAACGAAATGTTAGGAGTGACGAGATGAAACGAATCATAAGTGCGACGGTTCAAAATCATAGCGGTGTTCTAAATAGAGTAACCGGCATGCTGCAGCGGCGACAATTTAATATTTCCAGCATTTCAGTAGGTGAAACAGAGGTTCCAGGCATTTCCAAAATGACTTTAGTAGTAGATGTGCGCGACAATCAAAAAGTGGAACAGCTTACGAAGCAGTTAAACAAACAAATTGATGTTATTAAAGTTTCTGATATTACTGACAAATCACTGGTAGCAAGAGAACTTGCTTTAATTAAAGTAGCCAGTAACCCGCAATCCAGTAACGAAATTCAAGGGTTGATCACACCATTTCGAGCGACTGTGATTGATATTAGTAAAGACAGCATCACTATTCAAGTAACAGGCAAGCCGGAAAAAACGGAAGCACTTATTTCCCTGTTGAGACCTTATGGCATCAAAGATTTGGCAAAAACAGGCGTAACAGCTTTCTTGCGCGGGCAACAACCGACATCGCAAGTAACAGAGTTAACACAGTACTCTGTATAACTTATATAAAGATTATTATGTTTAAAGGAGAATGTACTCATGGCAAAAGTGTATTATGACAAAGATATTCAGAAAGAGGCACTACAAGAAAAGAAAATTACAGTAATTGGTTACGGTTCACAAGGACATGCTCACGCATTGAATCTGCGTGATGGCGGCTTTGATGTTACTATTGGTCTGCGTCCAGGGAAGTCTCAGCAAAAAGCAGAAGAAGACGGCTTTACTGTCAAATCTGTAGCAGATGCTGTGAAACAGGCGGACGTGACAATGATTTTACTTCCGGATGAGTTGCAGGCGCAAGTATATGAAGAAAGTATTAAAGACAATTTACAAGAGGGCAGTGCTATTGGTTTCGCTCATGGATTTAACATCCACTTTTCACAAATTGTACCACCTGCGAATATAGACGTGTTTATGGCCGCTCCAAAAGGGCCGGGACATCTGGTAAGAAGAACTTATGAAGAAGGCGCTGGAGTTCCTGCATTGTTTGCAGTTTACCAAGATTACACGAATAAAGCTGTCGATGTTGCTAAAGCATACACGGCAGGCATAGGCGGTGCTCGTGCAGGAGTGTTGGAGACAAGCTTCCAGGAAGAAACAGAAACAGATTTATTCGGGGAGCAAGCAGTCCTTTGCGGTGGGTTGACCAGTCTTGTGAAATCAGGATTTGAAACATTGACAGATGCAGGGTATCAGCCTGAAATAGCTTATTTTGAGTGTCTGCATGAAATGAAACTAATTGTAGATCTTATGTATGAAGGCGGCATTGAAAATATGCGCTACTCTATTTCAGACACCGCACAATGGGGAGACTTCGTATCTGGCCCGCGTGTTATAAACGATGAAACAAGAGAACGCATGAAGGAAATTTTAGAAGATATTCAATCAGGTCAATTTGCGAAAGATTGGATTTTAGAGAACCAGGCAAATCGTCCTCGTTATAATGCGATTAACGCCCGAGAAAATAAATCTCAAATTACAGAGGTTGGTCGTGAATTACGCGAATTAATGCCTTTCGTGAAAAATCCGTTAAAATAATTAGATAAGAAAACAGAAAAAGGGGCACGACCTCTTCTTTCTGTTTCCATATCAGAACGAAGGGACGTTAAAAAGCTGCTGTCGGATGTTTATATTCGCAGCTCTTTTTATTCCATTACGAATAATTCAGTTTACGGCTATGGTTTGGTAAACGAGCAGACGGAGGGACATTATGGAAAAAAGAATTGCGGTACTGCCTGGAGATGGTGTAGGTCAGGAAGTTATCAATGCCGCGACAGATATACTGGAAGCAGTTGGAGAGAAACATCAGCATACTTTTCATTTTGAACAGTATGAAATAGGAGGAACATCTTACGACTTACACGGAGAACCGCTGACCGATGAAACCGTGGAAGCTTGTCTAGCATCAGATGCCATTTTGCTGGGAGCGATAGGCGGTGCAAAATGGGATGAAGTTCCACGTCATTTACGTCCGGAGCAGGGTTTATTAAAAATTAGAAAAGCCTTAAATTTATTTGCGAATATTCGTCCTATTAAAGGTTTTTCTCCCTTACTACATGCTTCTCCTTTAAAAGAATCCGTTATTAAAGGAAGTGATATTTACGTCGTTCGCGAGCTGACAGGTGGTTTGTATTTTGGTGAACCAAGTGAGCGGATTGATGAAGGGAACGCGGTAGTGGACACCTTGCATTATAAGCGGGAAGAAATCGAGCGAATTGTTCGGCAAGGTTTTGAAAGTGCCATGCTGCGTGGTAAACATCTCACGTCCGTTGATAAAGCGAATGTCCTTGAATCCAGTCGAATGTGGCGCGAAATTGTCGAAGAGATGCAAGGGGAGTATCCTGAAGTAGAAGTCGAACATTTACTGGTGGATTCCGCAGCGATGCGCTTGATTACGAATCCTACGAGCTTTGATGTCCTGGTGACGGAAAATATGTTTGGAGATATTTTAAGTGATGAAGGATCAGTTTTAACAGGGTCAATTGGTATGCTGCCTTCTGCGAGTTTATCAGAAAAAATTGGCCTGTATGAACCGGTACACGGTTCTGCGCCTGATATTGCCGGAAAAGGTATTGCCAATCCTCTGGGCATGATTCTTTCTGCTGCCATGATGCTGCGTTTCTCTTTTGGGCTTGAAGAAGAAGCGAGTGCAGTTGAGCATGCAGTCGAAAACGCACTTGAAGACGGTTTCCATACAGCAGATTTATCCATTGCGAATGGAACAGAACTGACAACGGAAGAAATGACAGCCAAAGTAAAAAGTTATATATAAAAACATCACATATGTTGGAGGTGCGGAGGATGGCTAAGCCTAAAACAATTATCGAAAAAATATGGGACCAAAAAGTTGTCCATGAAGAAACAGGCAAACCGGATTTAATTTATATAGATTTTCATTTGATTCATGAAGTAACGTCTCCCCAAGCGTTTGAAGGGTTACGTTTAACGAATCGGAAAGTACGCCGACCGGATTTAACTTTCGCCACGATGGACCATAATGTTCCAACCATTAATCGCGATAACGTAAAAGATGAGATATCTAAAAAACAGATGGATACGTTGCAGGATAACTGTAAAGAATTTGGAGTTGAACTGGCGGATATGTTCCACCCCGACCAGGGAATTGTGCATATTATTGGGCCTCAGCTCGGTTTGACACAGCCTGGCAAAACCATCGTTTGCGGAGACAGCCATACTTCGACACACGGTGCGTTTGGTGCCATTGCATTTGGTATAGGAACGAGTGAAGTGGAGCATGTTTTTGCAACGCAAACCTTATGGCAAGAACGCCCTAAAACATTAAATGTTAAAGTGGAAGGCGAGTTAGGTTACGGGGTAACAGCGAAAGATTTAATTTTAGCTATTATTGCAAAATACGGTGTGCGTATGGGAAATGGACATATTGTTGAATATACGGGTGAAGCCATTCGGAATATGACCATGGAAGAGCGCATGACGGTTTGTAATATGTCGATTGAAGCGGGTGCTCGTGCTGGTTTAATCAGTCCGGATGAAACGACGGTAGAATTTCTAAAAGGAAAACGCTATGCCCCGAAAGGTGAAGATTTCACAAAAGCAAGCGAAGAATGGCTGGCACTTGCGACAGACGACGGAGCGGAATATGATCAAACGTTAACCATTGATGCAAGTCAGGTAGAACCGCAGGTCACTTGGGGAACTAATCCAGGTATGGGAGCTCCGGTAAGTGGAAGAACGCCTGTTATTAAAGAGCAGGAAGATCAGACAGGAACCAAAGCAGCTTTAGAATATATGGGCTTGGAAGAAAACGTGCCGATGCAGGATATTCAAGTGGACCATATATTCATTGGTTCTTGCACGAATGCAAGGTTACCTGATTTACGCAGTGCAGCAAACATTGTGAAAGGCAAAAAAGTGAAAGATAATATTAAGTCAGCCATCATAGTCCCAGGCTCCTTTTTAGTGAAAAATCAGGCGGAAGAAGAAGGGCTTGATCAAATATTTATCGATGCCGGATTTGAATGGCGTAATGCTGGCTGCAGCGCCTGTTTAGGGATGAATGATGATATTATTCCGCCAAAAGGCAGATGTGCTTCAACTTCCAATCGTAACTTTGAAGGCAGACAGGGAAATGAAGCACGCACACATTTAGTCAGTCCGGAAATGGCAGCAGCAACAGCCATTGAAGGCCGGTTCGTCGATGTTCGGGATTATGCGTAAAGGAAAGGAGCGACACTAACTGATGGAAGCTATTCAGAAGCACACAGGTCTTGTATATCCAATGAAGCGGGATAACGTGGATACAGACCAAATTATACCCAAGCAATTTTTGAAACGAATTGAACGCACGGGATTCGGACAGTTTTTATTTTATCATTGGCGCTTTGATAATGATGGAAATAAACGAAAAGACTTTGATATGAATGACGCAAAATACGATGATGCTTCTATTTTAATAGCAGGGGAAAATTTTGGATGCGGATCTTCGCGTGAACATGCGCCGTGGTCTTTATTGGACTACGGATTTCGCATCATTATTGCTCCGAGCTTTGCAGATATTTTTTATAATAACTCATTTAAAAATGGGTTAGTCCCTATTGAAATAAGCGAAGCGCAAGTGAAAGAATGGCAAGAGGAAGCAGAAACTGGTCAACTGACACTTACAGTCGACTTAATGGAAAAAAAGATTACAGATCAGCATGGCAAAAAGATTGATTTTGAAATGCCGGAATACCGCCGTGAAAATATTATGAACGGTTGGGACGACATTGCCCTGACTCTGCAATTGGAAGATAAGATTAGCAATTATGAAAAATCTGCTTTATAGTGGATATAATAGCTAATTTAAATAATAGGGAGAGTGGAAGTATTGGGGATTTAATAACCGGTGAGAAAATTTACAATGCCTACGAACGATTAAAGCCGATTGTGCATAGAACACCTTTAATCACATCGGAAACAACGAATCGTATTGTAGGAAAGCATGTGTATTTCAAAATGGAAAACCAGCAAAAAACTGGAGCATTTAAATTCCGTGGTGCCACGTTTAAATTAATGCAGTTGTCTAATGAAGAATTAGACAAAGGCGTCATTACTGCATCAGCAGGTAACCATGCGCAGGGCGTCGCTTATGCTGCAAGAAAGCTAGGCGCCCAGGCAACCATTTTTATGCCCGAGAAAACGCCGTTAAGTAAAGTGGAAGCAACGCAAAACTACGGAGCGGAAGTGGTGCTTACAGGGGAGTCTTTTCAGGAAGCATTTGGAGCATCGAAAGAGCGGCAAAATCAGACGGGTGCAACATATGT
>DATGUO010000014.1:0-21654 GCA_035301305.1 Pseudogracilibacillus sp. | reverse complement strand
AAGCAGGAGCCAAAGTTTTACTCTACAGTACTGCTTTGCGAAGCGAACTCAGCTTCGTTGTCTTTTTTCACAATAGCATTTGCGATCATTTCTCCGTGTTCTTTTCCTGTTTCGATGAAAATAGCATTGTTTTTATCACCGGCAGCAACCACCCCTGCAATATAACAATCGTCGATATTTGTTTCCATGGTACTGTCGTCATATTGCGGAATGTTCGTAAGCTGGTCAATCGTGACACCAAGTTGTGTTAACAGATTCATATTAGGGCGGTAGCCGGTCATAGCAAAAACAAAATCGTTGGGAATGCTGTGAATCTCTCCGTTTACTTTATACATAACGGCGTTGGGAGTGATTTCTGTTATTTCAGCTTGGAAAATCATATTAATGATGTCTTTTTGAACCAGTGCATCAAACTTTGGAAGAATCCATGGCTTTACTGCATCTGGATAAGCGTCTCCCCGATATAGAACGGTGATTTTGGCGCCTGCTTTATGCAGTTCCAATGCAGCGTCTACAGCTGAATTTTTTCCACCAATGATAACAACATTCTGGTTATAATAAGGATGAGCTTCCTTGAAATAATGGGTTACTTTGGACAGTTCTTCCCCAGGGATGTCCAGATACTTTGGCAAATCATAATATCCTGTAGCAACAATGAGGTGTTTTGCGGTATACTGGAATTGCTGGTTATTATGTTTTACAGTATGCAAGGTAAAGCCGTCAGCATCTTGGCTGATTCGTTCCACTTTTTCAAAAGCATTAATACGCAGTTTCTCACGTTGTGCAACGGAGCGGTAATAGGCGAGTGCTTGACTTCGAACAGGGCTTTGTAAGTCGGTAATGAAAGGGATATTGCCAATCTCCAGTTTATCGCTGGAGCTAAAAAAAGTTTGGTGAGTAGGAAAATCATAAATCGTATTTACGACATTGCCTTTTTCGATAAGCAGTGGGGAAATACCTTTATTTTGTAAAGCAAGGGCAGTAGATAAGCCGCAAGGACCACTGCCAATAATAATTGTATGTTCATTTTGCAAAAGTTCCACTTCCTTTACGTCTCTTCACTTCTTCCTATTATGCTAAGTGATAAATAGCTTTTTTTCAAAATAAGTGATTTTAAAATGCTTTATGCAACTGATGTGAAGTGAAATAGAGGTTTATCCGGAATGCAGGAAGAGGCAGGATTGATTTATCCCGGGAGATAGAAGCATTTGATATGAACGAAATGGAGCATTGCGAAGCGGGAGGGATTTATTTGCCGGATTTTATCAAGGAGTATATGGGAAAGCTGGTGGAAAGTTTGTTGTCAACATCAGCTACTCCAGGAGAGTATTTGGATAAGATTGCCTTAACAACGATTGTCATTATAGTATTCACGTTAATACATATGCTGATTCGGGGTATCGTCAAACGCAGTATAAGCAGCTTTTCCAAAAGATTAACCTTACTGAAAACATTAAAAACAGTATTTTTAAATCTTACAGGAATCGCGATTTTGTTTATTTGGATTCAAGCGATTAATGCTCTGGTACTCATTGCTTTATTGCTGGGCGGTTTAATGTTTTTTATCGTGAAAGGTTTAACGACGAATATTATTGGTTATTTTGTCATCAAATTTCGTAAGTATTTCCGCATTGGACATCGTGTGGAAATAGATGATGTTATCGGAGATGTTATGGATATTAACTTTACCAATATTGAATTAATGGAGCTGCGTAATTGGTTGTCTTCGGATTCAAAGACCGGCCGAGTAGTTAAGCTGCCGAATAAAATTATTTTTGATGAAAAAGTAAAGATCATCGGACTGAAAAATACATTTGTCTGGCAGGAAATTCAATATGTGTTTACGTTTGAAAGTAATTTTGAAGCAGCAGAAAAGGTGTTTAAAGAAACGGGAGAGGAGTATGTAACAAATACGCTAACACCCGTTTTACGAGAAGAAAATCCCAAATGGCTCGACCATACAGAAGCAATACAGCCCGTTTGTTCTTTACAAGTTAATGAAGCTGGTATTGTTATGACGCTGCGTTATTTAGTGCATTATCTCGCGGGGACAAAGACGAAAACAGAGCTGCACAAAGAAATATTAAAAAAGCTTCAAGCTCATCCGGACATTCAATTCGCTGTCCAAGATGTGCGGATTTTGGAGTAGCATGTTAAATATAAAAAATTTTTAAAGCACATGAAAAAGCCTCCCTAACAAGTTTGCAGGTAAATGCTGGGAGGCTTTCCTTTTTAGTTTTAATTTAAGAACGGCTTTGTTCTAATGGGGAAGTCACAGGAGGTGCGTCTTCATCTTTCAGCCAGCAGGCAGAGAAATGCGTCTCTGATAGCTGAAAACGTTTGGGCACATGGCCGTGACACACCTTCATGACATAAGGGCATCTGGCAGCAAAAGGACACCCTTCATGCGTTTTACTGGCATCTGGAGGCATACCTTTAATGGGAATAAGTTTTTCCTCATGATTATGATTATTAGGCATAGACTGCAATAATCCCCATGTGTAGGGGTGCTCAGACTCATAAAAAATCTCATTGACGGTACCTGTTTCAATTACTTCGCCGGCGTACATTACTGCAACCCGGTCCGCGATATTGGCGACAACGCCTAAATCATGTGTGATGATAATAATCGAAGTACCTGTTCTTTTCTGTAAATCTTTCAGTAAATCCAATATTTGTGCTTGAATGGTTACATCAAGTGCCGTTGTCGGCTCGTCTGCAATAATTACGTTTGGATCGCTGGCAAGCGCGATCGCAATCACGACGCGCTGTCGCATTCCTCCGGAGAACTGATGCGGGTAAGCATTCATTCGCTCTTTCGGATTGGGAATGCCAACCATCTGCATCAATTCTTCCGCTCTTTCGTAAGCTGCATTTTTGTTCATCCCCAGATGTTTGCGAACGCCTTCTGCGATTTGTTTTCCGACTTTCATCGTAGGATTGAGTGAAGTCATCGGGTCTTGAAAGATCATGGAAATTTCTTTGCCGCGGATTTTTTCGATATTTTTTTGACTGTATTGTAATAAATCGTTTCCTTGGTATAAAACTGACCCATTTTTAATCATGGTGGTTCCCTTCGGAAGCAATTTCATGATTCCTTTAGCAGTTACCGACTTTCCGGAGCCTGATTCTCCAACAATAGCCAGCGTTTCTCCTTTATGTAAATCGAATGAAACGCCTCGAACCGCGTTAACGATATGGCTTTCCGATTGAAAAGCTATTTCTAAGTCATTAATGGATAATACTTTGTCAGCCAATGGAGTCGCTTCCTTTCTTATTTCTTCATTTTAGGGTCAAGTGCATCTCTTAGTCCATCTCCCAGAATATTGAAAGAAACCATAATGACACTAATTAAGATAGCTGGATAAATCAATTTAAAAGAAAAATATCGCATATCCTGGTACCCATCTTCGATTAACGTGCCGAGTGAAGCATAGGGCGGCTGGATGCCTATCCCGATAAAGCTTAAAAAAGCTTCAAAAAAGATAGCAGTTGGGATGGTAAACATGACCGTGATAATGATAGGGCCTAATGTATTTGGAATCAAATGTTTCCATAAAATTCTCGAATTCCTTGCTCCCAAGGATCGAGATGCCATAATAAATTCCTGTCCTTTAAGTTGTAAATTTTGCCCCCGGACGATTCTTGCCATATTCACCCAGCCTGTGATGGCTAATGCAATAATAATGCTGGAAATACCAGGTTCCAATACAATGATTAAAAGGATAATTAAAATTAAATTTGGTATTCCCATTAATATTTCCAGTACTCTTTGCATAAAGTCATCCAGACGACCGCCATAAAATCCGGAAATGCTTCCATAAATAACGCCGATTAACAAATCAAGTAGTGCAGCGACTACTCCAATAAGCAACGAAATTTGGGTTCCTTTCCAAAGACGTGTCCATAAATCTCTGCCAAATTCATCTGTTCCTAACCAAGAGGGCTGATCTTGTATATTTCTTTGCTCATAAAGATCTTTCCCATGAGCGTCAGTTCCGTCGAGTCCTGCCCATTCAAGACCATGGACAAGTGGGGGTAAGTGAGTACGGGAGACATCCTGCTCTACATAATGAAAATCATTCATAAATGGCCCGAGAAGAGACATGACAGTAATGATAATAAGCAGGACGAGAGAGACCATCGCTCCTTTATTTTTCATTAATCGTTTAAAAGACCCTTTCCAAAAGCTGTCGGGCTTTTTAACTCTTTTCGTATCCGCCGCTTCTTCTTTATCTTCGTAGGCTTCAAATACAAAAAGACTTTTATCCGGCTTTGTTTCTGAACGCTTCATACTAACGCTCCCTTCCAAGTGTGATCCTTGGATCTAACACAACATATAAGACGTCGACAATAAAAACGACCAATATAAATACAGTACTGAAAAAAATGGTAATGCCCATAATGACACTATAATCATTGACTAAAATGGATTTGGTGAATTGCTCTCCTAAACCAGGGACAGCGAATATTTTTTCAATAACAAGGGTGCCGGTTAAAATACTGACGGCTAATGGCCCCATGACGGTAATAACCGGTATTAGAGCATTGCGCAATACGTGCTTGATAATGACAACAAATTCGCTTAATCCTTTGGCTCTGGCGGTAAGGACGTAATCCTGCCCCAGCACTTCCAACATTTCGGTCCGCACGAATCTTGCTACAGTCGCTATTACCATCACAGACAAGGCGATGGATGGCATAATGGAATAATCATAACCTTTCCATAGGGCGGCAGGGAGCCAACCTAGTTTGACACCAACAAAATATTGCAGTAAAGCGGCAAAAACAAAATTCGGTATCGACATGCCGATCACAGCTAAAAAAACCGCACCGTAATCATAAATAGTGTTATGTTTTAACGAAGAGATAACTCCCAGAATAAGCCCTAAGATAAATCCTAATATCATGCCTTGAGCCCCAATAAGTGAGGAAGGGCCAATTCGATTCGAGAGGACATTCATGACAGATCTGCCATCTGATTGAAATGAAATTCCCAAGTCGCCTTGAAATAAATTTGATACATATGTAAGGTATTGTACGGCTAAAGGCTGGTCTAATCCGTATTTAGCATTCATTAGTTTTAACTGCTGTTCTGATAACTTTTCCGGGTTAGAAAAAGGTGTTCCCGGGAGTAACTGCATTAAAAAGAAAGTGATGGTAATGATAATTAATAAGGTAATCACCATATAAAATGCGCGTTGTAAAAAATACTTTCCCATTTTTGCACTCCTTTCTTCTGCAAAATAAGAAAGCGGAAAAGAAAGAATCTTCTTTTCCACGTTTCTTCAAGGACAGATGTGAATGTTTTATACATTGCTTCCTGTCTTAAGGCAACAACGAACCCCGTTGAATAAAACAAATTTTTATTCTATGCTGCCAAACCTTCATACAGATGTCTTGTTCTATACGTGTTTATTTGTTTGATAACGGTGTTTATTCTACGGATGTCCATTTGAAATCATATTCCGGAGAAGCAGGGTGCCGCACCATTCCTTTAATATTTTGCTTGATTAAACCGGAATCGGCGTCCTGAATTAACGGCACAATTTCCATATCATCCAGAAAAGCATGTTCTGCTTCCAACATCATATCAAAACGTTTTTCATCGTCTGTCTCTTCTTTGATGTCGCTGATTAATTCATCATATTCTTCGTTAGAATAATCCATTCTGTTTGCTGATCCGTCTGACTCCCACATATCCAAGAAGGTAAGCGGGTCGTTATAGTCAGGCCCCCATGTCGATACAACCATATCGTAGTCTACATCTTCTTCTTGTTCCAAGCGGGCCTCAAAAGGCACTTTTTTCACATCTAACGTGATGTCCTCTAAATTGGATTCCACCTGGTCTTTCACATATTCTGCAATTTTTTGATGATCTTCATCGTCCGATACAGTTAATTCAATTTCCAATTCATCTTCTCCAAGCTCATCTAATCCTTCATCGAATAATTCTTTCGCCTCTTCTTCAGACCCTTCGTTGAATGAACCGTTTACATCTCGGAAATCCTCATCGTCAGGTGAATAGAAAAAATCGGAAGGAATAAGGGAATACATTGGTTTGGATCCATCATTTAAAATCACGTCTGCCATCGATTCTTTATCAATTGCCATATCGATTGCTTTACGAATGTTGGTATTTTGAAACTCGTCTAAATTATGATTCATTCTCATAAAGATAGTAGAGGGACGTTCGTCAACAAAGAAATTATCATCATCTTCATATTCATCTACATAAGAAGCGGATAATTCGATTCTGTCGAGTTCACCTGTTTCCCATAAATTGACCAGAGTAGAGTTGTCATCAACCACATTGACATTAATTTCTTCCAGCTCTACTTCATCCGCATCCCAGTAATCAGGGTTCTTTTTCATGACCCAGCCTTTATCGTGTTCCCAGGAATCCAGTACAAACGCACCGTTATACAAAACTTTATCGGCTTCTGTTCCATAATCATCTCCGGCATCTTCCACAAAATCCTCATTTAACGGGAAGAACGTCGGGAACGTCAGCAATTGTTTAAATATGGGGCTGGGATCTTCTAAAGTTACTTTTAATGTCTGGTCATCTACAGCTTCTACTCCTAAATCATCTGGATCTTTCTCTTCATCCAGTATTTCCTGAGCATTTTCGATATTTGCTTTAGCAAACATATCTGCATAGTGACCTACTTCATCAAAAGTCCGTTTCCAAGCGTATTCAAAATCATCAGCTGTTACTGGATCTCCGTTACTCCACTCTGCGTCATCTCTTAAGGTGAAAGTATATTCGGTTTCTTCATCATTCACTTCCTCGTCTTCTGCCAAGGCAGGTTGTGGTTTATTATCTTCATCGCCTCGATATAAACCTTCATTAATGTTATTTAAGGTAGAAAACCCGTTAAGATCATGGGCGTGGGAGGAGTCGAGTGTTGGAATTTCAGAATCCTCAAAAATATTAATCGTGTCATCTTCTGCTTTTTCTGCTTCTCCCTCAGAATTATTTGCAGCGTCGTTTCCTTCATTTGCTTCGTTATTATCATCATCAAAACCGCAAGCAGCAAGCATCAAAATCAGACTTAGGCCTAATAAAAACCAAATCTTTCTCACAAAAAATCCCCCTCATATAATATGTTTCATTCATACGTTCATATGGATAAAGCTGCTGTCTCTTTTTGGCAAATAAAAAATTGTAAAATATAAATTCAAGTATGATTAGGTTATTCTATACTTAGATATGATATGCTGTGAGTATAAAATTTCCTGTACATACAACTGTATTGCTTGTTCTAAGAGACGGAGGTAAAATAGTGCCCTTTAAAAATAAAACGTTTTCATTTTTTGTGTTGATTATCGTCATTTCTATCTTTTTGGTTTGGCTGTCTCCCTCCTTCACATTTTCTGTCTGGGTGGATAAGTTGTTTATGGTTTCTTTATTTGCAACGATGGTCGGAGCTGTTATGTATTTAATCGAAAAACAATTTTTTGATACTTTCCTTAAGAATTTTAGATATTTTCTGAAAAAAATAAATAAAAAGAGCCAAATGGCGGATGAAATAGAACAAAAAAATCATCACCAAACCAATGATTTTCCTTTGAAATTTCGTACAACTTACCCAATTTTAATTGCCGGAGCCTCTTTATTGTTTCTTGCCATCGTTTTTTCTATCATACAATAAAAAAGCAGCAGGTTCAATATGGATTATTGCCTAGATACTGGCTGTCTCTCTTAACTTTTTCCCTGCAAGGAGCAGGGTGAAGGCTTACAAATAGCGTTTCACTTCCTGCTGAAATAGGATGAAAATTTTTTGCTTATAAGGATTCGTAAAAGAAACAGTTGAAAAAATCCAGTTTGGCCTTTTTGCAACAACGCTTTACATAGACTTCATTTTTTAAGAAGGTCGTAGGGAAAAGCTTCAACTGTACGACTTTTGTGCCCCGTTGTTGTTTCGGCCATGGTTAGTGAATTTAAGATCGCTTCCTGCGTTGCTTCGGAAGCGGCTGTAAATAAATCAGTCATAATGGGATGATCATCTCGTAATTGAACGCTTTTTTCTAAGGAAGATTCTTGATAATGCGGCAGGGTAGAGGCGTTTGAAAAAGCTATGACGATATCACCGCTGCCATTTGCCATGTGGCTTCCAGTTCTTCCTAACCCAATACCGCAACGTTTGGAGATTCGCTTTAATTGCCGTTCATTCACTGGGGCATTTGTCGCCAGTATAATCATAATCGAACCGTCTGCTTGGGAAGGTTTTAGCAAGTCAACAGCTGTTTCCGAGTGCGGCATATCCTTGTTATAATATAATAAATCGTTTTTCTTTCCAAAATTACTTAATACTAAACAACCGAGCGTGTATGTCTCTGCTTCAGTATTTACTACTCTCGAAGATGTTCCAATACCGCCTTTGAACTCACAGCATATCATGCCGCTTCCTGCTCCGACTGCTCCCTCGGTTACTTGTTTTGTAGAGGCAGACGTAATCGCTTGTTGTGCATGGAGCGATGTGACAGGGAATTTTCGAATCGCGTTTAAGTAACTGTCATTGCATTCGCCCACCACTACATTTGCGGTTCCTGTCGTGTTGCCTATATCTGGATTTTGATCCAGCAAATATTCCAACGTGCCTTGTGCCACTTGCGGGACGCCAAACGTATTCGTTAGCATAATCGGGGACTCTAATCGCCCAAGCTCGTTTAACTGGACGAGCCCGGTTGATTTCCCGAATCCATTCAATACATGACTTGCGGCGATTACTTTATTCTGAAAGGTATTTTCCTGATGGGGCAGAATAGCGGTTACGCCTGTACAGGCTTGATTTTCTTCATCTATGTTATACTGCAACGTTTGATGACCGACTGCTACATCGGGTACATCTGTTATGCAATTCTTTTCACCCGTCGGAAGCCTTCCAATCGAAAATCCTAACTCACGATATCTTTTTCGCATGTTCTCTGCTCCTTACCCGTAGATAGAATCAAATCCTGTTTCGCCCAGGTTTAAACAGGCATGGATGCCACGCCAGGCGTCATATAAGGTGTCGGCTTTATAAGCAATGATTCTGGGAGATTTCATATAAGAGCCCGGAATCAGGCTTGCTCGGCTGCATTCTGCCGTTGACGTCCATTCGATTTCAAATTCGACTGGGCCGCTCACCTGATAAGGCGCAAAATGTTGGATTCGTTGAATTGCATTTTTTGCCTTAGAAGTTATTTCCTGATGTGCCCGCTCCATGGACAAGCAACGCGCACTCCAACGGTCAATTGCAGTTTTTACAACTGCTGTTTCGATCTTTCCAAGAACGTCGCGTGCTTCCTGTTGCAACATATCATCTCCGGAAACCATTAAAACAGGCACGTTGTAATGGCCGGCAATTGCTGCGTTCATTTCCAACTCGCCGACGGGTGCACCGTTCATTCGCATTTCGTGCATAGCCGGACCGATTAATGTTTCATTGGCGACGCCGTGGGAATGGCCGACCTTGGCGTGCAATCCAATATAGAGCGCACCGTCAAAACCTTCGACTTGTTCCATCATAGAGTCTTTTTTGTTACCCCCGCGAATTAAATCGGCGCGGGAATCCAGTTCTTCATACAAAATATTTAGCATAGACCAATGCGCGTCATTCACGACGACTTCGGTTGCTCCTCCTTGAAAAGCACCTTCGATTGCAGCATTGACATCTTTCGTCATTAAACGTCGAAACTCTTCATGCCGTTCTCCACTTTGGTGCATTTCCGAAGAATGGACAACTCCGGAGATTCCCTCTCCATCTGCCATAATATAAATTTTCATTTGCATTCTCTCCATTTCGTTTATTGTTTTAAAATAACCCGGTGAAAAATCGAAAGGGCCCAGACGTTTCCATGCTTGTTTTTTAAAAACTCAACTGGCTCGTTTGTATCGTCAATCGTAACAACAAGGGTGTTTTCGTCTATAAATAGAAAAGGATATTTTTCTTCTTGAAACCAGAATTCAGTCTTTCCTGCTTCATTTATCTGAAAATGGCAATCCATCCCTTCAGCTGATGAGTAGCTTCCCACATAGGTTCGCATTATTTCCTTGGAAACTTCCAGCGGTTCTAAAGCCGGGGTCGATTCAAACAATTGCTTATTAAAAAATGCTTGGATCATCATTTGCATGAGTCGGCTTGCAGGAAAACCGGAAAGATTAGTTAAGATTATTGCTGCAACTCCTTCATAGGGGAGAATTGCAAAGTTGGAAGAGATAGAAGATAAACTCCCGCCATGGCTGATCATTTTGGTGTCAAAGCTACTTTCAGAAATCTCGAAACCATATCCGTAATTTTTACAGGCGTCCATTTTGACGAGGGGCGAAGTCATAGTCTCGCTGTTCTTTTCGGTCAAAAAGGTATTTTTGTTTCTGCTTTCTATGTATGCATCTGCATAACGCAGCATATCCCGGGCGGTTGACTTTAAAAATCCGGATGCTCGCATTGATGGCGCATCCCACCAGTCTTCTACAGGGTAAATGACGCCTGTTGGTTCATGTTTCTCGTAGCCAGTGGTGACGTTTTGGTTGTTGTTTTCCACGTCTGCTCTAAATCCTGTACGTTCCAACCCTGCAGGCTTTATAATGGTATCGATTACATATTGTTCGTAACTTTGTCCGCTAACATTGGTGATGATTGCTCCTAATAAACTGTAGCCTTCATTTGAATAACTGAATAGAGTTCCCGGCTCAGCTAAAGGGGTTAGATGCAATTCGAGTAAGTAATCTATAAGTCCTTCGTATGTAGCTAAAGATTCCGGGTGGTCAGGAAATTCGCCATAATCCGGCTTGTGAGTCTGATTTTCTTTTCTCGTCATTGCTTCATCTAATGTTGCTAAAGGCGGCAGTCCTGAAGTGTGTGTCATCAAATGATGAATGGTAATTCTTTGCAGCCAGTCTTGTTTGCTTTCTCGGATAAGAGGAAGATAATCTGCAATGGGGTCTTGTAGAGAAAGTATCCCCTCTTCTGCTAAGTGCATAATGGCTGCACATGTGAAAGATTTCGTTAAAGAAGCAAGCCCAAAAACGGTGTCTATATCAATTGGAGCTTCGTTTTCTGTGTCCCGGTACCCAAAGGAATGTTCATATACTATCTCTCCGTCTCGCGCAAGTGCAATAATGCAACCAGGAACTTGATACTTTTGTAAAAGAGATCGGGCAGTTTTTTCCAGTTCAGGGAATTCTAAAATGCTTAGCCACCTCCGTTTGTTCAACTCAGTCATTTTTCAAACCTTATTTTTATAAATTATGACAAGCTTTCACAAATCCGTTGAATATTTTTTTTGCGTTTTCGTCGTCTTTCACTGCCATGTTTTCAGGATGCCATTGCAATCCAAGCACGAACGTATGCTGAGTGCTTTCAGTGGCTTCGATAATGCCATCACTTGCTGTTCCGGAATGAATCATGTTTTCACCTGGCATCCGATTGGCCTGGTGGTGCCGGCTGTTCACTTTGATTTTCTCTTTTCCTGTAATGTTGTTTAGTAAGCTGTTCGCCTGAATAGCAACATAATGCGAGCCATGTTCAGCCGGTGCGTTTTGTGCGTGTTGCAGTAACGGAGTGTCTATTTGAGTATAAACATCTTGGTACATATTTCCTCCCAGTGCAATGTTGATCATCTGGGTCCCCTTGCAAACGCCTAAAACAGGTTTGTCCTGCGTGAGCATTTGTTGAATGAGCGCTATTTCAAAACTGTCTCGAATGGGATTGATTTCACCTAAATTTGGATGAGGTTCTTCTCCAAAAATAGTAGGATCAATATCATTGCCACCTGTTAAATACAAACCATCAATTGCCTCCGCAATTTGCTTGATGACGTCTTTATCGTCTACATAATGCAATACGTAAGGAAGGCCGCCTGCTTCATGCAGTGCTTGTAAGTTATCATGATTCACAAAATGGCGATTTGTGTCATTTTCAATGGAGGGCGGCACTCCAATTACAGGTCTCGTCAAATCGTTTTCCTCCTCGTCTTGTTCCGTCTGTTGGGAATATCATATCACACCATTAAGCAGCTTTTAAAACTAACGGACTTTTACTGGACCTATTAACGAAGAAGAGAGTATATTTTTTCGTTTGCATTATATAAGCATGTAGTTATATACTTATATAGTCATGGAAATGGGAGGAGATATCTTGAAAACGATGATAGATATGAACAAAGCTGCCATGGTGTTAAAGCTATTAGGGGATCAGACACGTTTAACGATGGTGAAAATACTCGATCAACATGATTGCTGTGTCTGTGAATTTGTAGAAATTTTCAACGTGAGTCAGCCGTCTATTAGCCAGCATCTGAGGAAATTGCGTGATGTTGGTTTGATTGAAGAAGAGAGAAAAGGACAGTGGATTTTTTATTCTATTAATAAAGCGAATGAATATTATCCATTTGTTGAAAGCGTCTTGGAACGATTGCCGAGTCAGGACGAAAAGCTGCAAGAACTGGAAGAGAAAGGGACGCGGATAATCTGTTGTTGATTGGAGAAGGATTGGTATGTCTTCTATGTTGTGGGTAGCGATTGCTATTTTTTTACTCACCATCGTGTTTGTCATCTGGCAGCCAAAAGGATTAAATATCGGCTGGTCAGCTATTGGCGGGGCTAGTATTGCCTTGATCGTTGGTGTGGTTGATTTTAATGATGTGGTTGAAGTTGCGGATATTGTCTGGAATGCAACGCTTGCTTTTGTAGCGATTATTCTAATTTCACTTATTTTAGATGAAATTGGCCTGTTTGAATGGGCTGCCTTACATATGGCCCGTATTGCCAAGGGCAGTGGGATAAAAATGTTTATCTATATCAGTGTGTTGGGGGCTATTGTTGCTGCTCTCTTTGCGAACGATGGAGCAGCGCTTATTTTGACACCCATTGTCATAGCAATGGTGCGCCATTTGCATTTTACGGAAAAAATGGTCTTTCCCTTTATTATAGCGAGTGGTTTTATTGCAGATACGACGTCGTTGCCGTTTATCGTCAGTAACTTGGTGAATATTGTGTCAGCAGACTTTTTTGGAATAGGGTTTGTAGAGTATGCAGCACGAATGATTATTCCGAACCTATTTTCCCTTATTGCAACTATTGGAGTCTTGTTACTTTATTTTAGAAAAAACATCCCAAGAACATATGACGTAACGAAGTTGAAAAAGCCTAAAGCCGCAATACAGGATCTAAGAATGTTCCACACGGCCTGGTATGTTTTAGGTTTATTGTTAATCGGCTATTTTTTAAGTGAATTTGTGAAACTTCCGGTTTCATTTGTAGCAGGACTCATTGCCATCTTTTTTATAATAATGGCCAGAAAAAGTCCAGCTGTGTCCACGAAACAAGTCATTAAAGGAGCCCCGTGGGACATCGTTTTCTTCTCCTTAGGCATGTATGTGGTGGTGTATGGACTTGGGAACGCCGGCTTGACCAATGCTTTAGCAGGCCTTATTGAAGTTGCCGCAGACCAAGGATTATTTGTTGTTACGATTGCGATGGGTTTTATAGCCGCTTTCTTGTCTTCGGTTATGAACAATATGCCGACTGTGATGATAGATGCTTTGGCTATCGCGGAGACGAGTACATCGGGAGTGATGCGGGAAGCATTGGTGTATGCGAATGTCATCGGTTCAGATCTGGGGCCTAAAATTACACCAATAGGTTCTCTGGCAACTCTAGTGTGGCTGCATGTCCTGTCTCAGCGCGGTGTAAAAATCTCATGGGGAACGTATTTTAAAATAGGGATTTCGCTGACGGTTCCGATTCTTTTTATTACCCTTGTTGGGTTATATATCACCTTAATCGTATTTTAAGTTAGAAGCAGTAAAGGGTGATCTGTGCTTTTACTGTGTCGATTTTTAATAGAGGCATTAGTGAGCACATACGAGGTGATACGATAGGAGGAACTTATCATGAAAAATATTCCGTTAACAATGGAACGGCGTGATTTATATCATATTCCAGAGCACACTCTTCCCGAAGGATTTCAATTAAAACTTTTTAAGAAGGGCGATGAGCAGTCCTGGGCGGAAATCGAGACAAGTGCTGGGGAGTTTGCTCATACGGATGCTGCTTTGGATCGGTTTTATAAAGAATTTGGCCCGTATAGGGAGGAAATGTCGCAGCGTTGTCTGTTTATTGAAAACTCATATGGTGAAAAAATCGGGACAGCTACAGCTTGGCGGGGAGATTTAGATGAGAGCAACAGGAAGATTGGCAGAATTCATTGGGTAGGAATCATGCAGAAATATCAAGGCATGAAATTATCGAAACCGCTATTAAGTGCTGCTTTAAAGCAGTTGTCCCAGTTCCACTCCAAAGCGTATCTTACTTCGCAAACGACCAGTTTTCAAGCAGTGAATATGTATTTGAATTACGGTTTTGAACCATATATAACCTCTGCAGCATGTAAGGAAGCCTGGTCACTGTTGGAGCAAGTTTTACAGCGCAAGATTTTATGACAAAAAACGAGGAAAAATGAAGTGTTGAAAACCAGTTGTTAAATCTAAAGAGACATCAGAGGGCAGTGGGGATGATTCTTCAGAATAACCTTTTCCTCTATTTGACAAAATATTACGATTTAATAAACAGTTTCTTTATCGATGAATTTCTTTATTATTTCTGCTACAATAGCGTGGACTGGAATTTCCCTATCATACATAAAAGCTTACACAACAGTATTTATTTGCATCAAACAATGGAAAATAGAAGCTTCACCGTTGATGAAAATGTCATAAGGTTAAAAGAAAGCGATTTTTTATAAAAACGGTTTTGCATAAATGCTGTAAAAATGGATGAAATATTTTTTCAATGCATGCAAACAGAAATAAGGGAAGTGATTTACATATGCATTGGAACACGTACGTTTATTATTCGGGATGTTTAAAGAGAAAGGGAGTTTAGAAAGATGTCAGCAGATCAAATTGGTTTTGGATTATTGTATTTAGGAGTTTTCCTTTTAATTGGAAAATGGATACGCATTCGAGTGAAATGGATGCAAAAACTTTTCTTACCTTCCTCTGTCATTGGAGGTTTTCTTGCACTTCTTTTTGGGCCGCAAGTGCTGGGGCGTTTATTAGAACCGGTTGTCGGAGAGAATTCTTTTTGGGCTGACGGGATTATCCCATCTGAAATCATCGACGTGTGGGATCCGCTTGCTGGAATCATGATTAATGTGGTGTTCGCAACTTTATTTTTAGGGAGCGTTCTCCCAAGTTTGAAAAAGGTTTGGGATGTTGGTGGGCCGCAGCTGGCTTTCGGATGGTCGCTGGGCTGGGGGCAATATGTGGTAGGTTTATTGCTTTCCATTTTAGTGTTGACTCCATTTTTCGGAATGCCGCCATTCGTAGGTGCATTAATTGAAATGGCTTTTGAAGGCGGACATGGAACAGTAGGCGGCTTGCAAGCTACGTTTGGCGAGCTGGGTTTTTCAGAGGCGTATGATTTGGCAATAGGACTAGCTACAATAGGTATTGTATCAGGCGTGATAATTGGTATTGCTGCAATCAACTGGGCAGTACGAAAAAACAAAACAGAAATAGTGAAACATACAAAGAAAGAATCTGGTCTACGGGAAGCGGGAATTGTTGAATTTGAAAATAGAGAACCTGCAGCACAATTAACCTTGCGCCCGGAATCCATCGAACCTCTATCGTTCCATTTCGCTTTAACCGGGCTTTCTATCCTTATTGGATATGCTATTCTTGAAGGAATTAAATGGTTGGAACACGCAGTTATCGGTTCTGATTTTATGACGTATGTACCGCTTTTTCCACTGGCTATGATAGGTGGAATTGTAGTTCAATTGATTTCTACGAAGGTAGATAAAGCATATGTACTCGACCGGCAGATGGTGATGCGAATTCAAGGTTTTTCACTTGATATACTAATCTTATCAGCGATCGCTACCATTTCCCTGGACGTAATTGGAAGTTACATCGTTCCATTTTTATTACTGGCGATTGTCGGGATTGCCTGGAACGTGTTTGGTCTTTTTGTACTGGCACCTCGAATTCTGCCAACGTATTGGTTTGAAAGGGCGATTGGCGACTTTGGGCAGTCCACAGGGATAACTGCAACAGGTTTATTGCTTATGCGCGTGGTAGACCCGGAGCTGGAGTCACCTGCTTATGAAGGTTTCGGCTATAAACAGCTTGTCTTTGAGCCCTTTTTAGGAGGCGGGCTTGTCACAGCTTTAGCATCTCCGTTGATTTTTAAATTCGGGCCTGTACCATTTCTAATCTTTTCTGCTGTAATGTTAGCTATTGGTTTATTAGCCGGTCTGCTTTACTTTGGAAGAATGCGAAAAACATAGGGGCTTGTTCACTGTGTTATCCTGCTTTTCGTATTATTCTGGAGGATAGGAAGATATATACAATTATCAGCTAGCTCTTTTCCTTTAGGAAAACGTTCGGGTGAGTAATTGAATCATATAGAAAAAGACATGTTTGCTGCACTCGATATAACTTAAAAAAGTTATAATTGGAGCGTGGCAATGCATGTCTTTTTCTTATATGAGAGGACTATTTCTGCTATCTCTTCGTTCTGGTTATTCAAGCTAAGCGAATCAATTGTTCATTAAAAAATACCCTTAAGCAGCTTCTCCCTTGCCCATCCATTTATCAACGATAAGCGCAATTGCTCCGTCTCCAGTAACGTTTGTGGCCGTACCGAAACTGTCTTGTGTGGTATACAAAGCAATCATTAATCCCAGGGCAGTTTCGTCAAAACCAAGTACACTTCCTAAAATGCCCAGTGCTGCAATAACTGCTCCTCCAGGTACACCAGGTGCGGCAATCATAACGATTCCAAGCAGTAGAATGAACTGTAACATGACGCCGAAAGAGGGCATGGCCATCCCGTTAGTTAACATGACAACAGCAATCGCACAAGTCGTCAGTGTGATGGTACTGCCCGAAAGATGAATTGTCGCGCATAAAGGGACAGCGGAGTCCGATATTCCTTCGCTTACATCATTCTTTTTGGACTGACGTACAGTGACGGGAATGGTCGCTGCACTGGACATTGTACCTAGTCCGGTGAAATAGGACGGCAGCATCGTTTTCAAAGCGGAAAAAGGATTTCTTCCTGTCATTGTTCCAGCAATAGTATATAAAATAAAAAGCCAGACCCAATGCATAATCACAGCCAATCCAAGGACTAATCCGAAAGCTTTTAATGTCTCAAAAACCGTACCATCAGCTGCAAGTTCTGCAAAAATACTGCCGATATAAAAAGGTAAAATGGGAATAATTATTTTCCAAATCATTTTTTCGGTGATCTCTTTTCCTTCGTCAAAAAAGCCGCGTAAAACAGGGCTTTTTGTTCTGGTAATTCCGATTCCGAATACAAAAGCTGCAACAAGTGCTGTCATGACACCGGTCAAAGGTTCGATTTCAAGATCGAGAAATGATTCGAAACCACCTGCTTCTTCAGCGTTTCCAGCGTCTCCTGTAATCAATAATGGAATGATGAATTGAGCTACAAAATAAGCAAGCAAACCGGCGATGATGGTAGAACTGTAAGCTACCCCAGCCGTGTAGCCAAGCATTTTTCCAGATTCCTTCCCAAAACTTGCAATCCCGCTGGCAATGAAAAACAAGATAATCAAAGGGATTGTAAACTCCAAAAATTGTCCGAATAATTCTTTAAAAGTAACAATGACTCTTGCAAAATTATCAGGGGCAACCAAGCCAATACCAATACCAAGAATAATCCCGAGTAATAATTTAATAATAAGCCGCACGTTTTTTTCCCCTTTCCGGTTAATAGAATAGTAAGAATTTTTCAAAAGCAATAGTTTGATTATAGCGGAGACTGGCATTAATTGCAAAGTAAACAAAGAGGGATAAACCAGAGTGTTTTTTACAATAACTTCGTACTTTAAGAGGGTCTTCTTCAATCTAATTAATGCCATTAAAGCATTACATTGATATCTATTTTAGATATAGAGCAATTATGCTTTAAGAAAAAATAAATATTGTTATGATTGTATCTGGGGTGAGAAACATGTCGATTTTATGGTCTATTTTTCAGGCTTTACCATATATATTATTTTACGGTCTTATTATTTTAGTTGTGTTTTTTTATTTAAAAGATAAGTATCAAAATCAGCATTCTATTTTAAAAACACATCCTATACTGGGAAGAATGCGGTACATATTTGAAATGGTCGGACCGGAATTCAGGCAGTACTGGTTTTTAAACGATAAGGAAGGGAAACCTATAGATCGGGATACGGCAGAGACGATAGCAAAAGCCGGGAAATATGCAAACACGATTATTGGTTTTGGTTCTAAAAGAGATTTTTCCAAAACTGGTTTTTATTTATCCAATACGATGTTTCCCTTAAACAAAGATGAATTGAAAGTTGATAATAAAGAATTAATCAGCTCTTATAAATACGAAATTTTAAATGAATCGTTAACCAGCAGAAAAGAAAAGAGAAATGCGGCACAAATTACACCATGGCATTTAACAGAAGAAAACCAAATAACTATCGGAAAAGAAAGACAACAGCCTTTTCATGTGAAAGGTCAAATTGGTGTGTCTGCCATGAGTTATGGAGCATTGTCAAAGAGTGCCGTGAAAACGTTGGCGCAAGGGGTGGCCATCAGCGGCGGAAGTTTTATGAATACAGGAGAAGGAGGGCTCGCTCCTTACCATTTGTCGAAAAACTATGAAGTCTTAGATGAGTCAAAAGCAGTGAAAGACCGACTTAGTGAACGAATCGTTCAGTATGTGAAGGAATTGCCCAACAGTTCGAATTTTGATTTAGAAACCAGATTTGGCAAAGGTGTCATGGACCATGTCAGTGAACTTGTCGAATGTAACATCCTCAAAGAAAAGTCGGCTGATTTAATTTTCCAAGTGAGTTCCGGTTTGTTTGGCGCCCGTAAAGGTGATGGCTATAGTGAAGAAGCCTTTTTGGAAAACGCTTTGCTTCCTGAAGTGAAGGCCATTGAAATGAAGCTGGCGCAAGGGGCTAAAGTGCGCGGCGGGAAGTTGCCGAAAGAGAAAAATACGGATGAAATAGCCAGAATTAGAGGTATTGAACCAGGAACGGATGTAGAAAGCCCGAATCGATTCCCTCTGTTTACGGATATGGAAAGTATGTTTGATTGGATTACACATTGGCAAGAGATTACCGGCAAACCGGTCGGGGTTAAAGTAGTTGCAGGCGATGAGCATTCATTTGATGATTTAGCTGCATATATGAGAGATTCCGGAAAAAAACCGGATTTCATTTCAATTGACGGCGCTGAAGGCGGTACAGGTGCGACTTATCAGGAAATGGCTGATGTGCTTGGCTTACCGATATATTCAGGTATCCACGTATTGGATCAAACTTTACGAAGATATGGTGTGCGTGATGAGGTGAAAGTTATTGCTTCCGGCGGGCTGTCAACTGCGGATAAAATGGCGGTCGCTTTATCGCTCGGAGCAGACTTAATCTATATCGCCAGAGCAGCCATGAATACGGTCGGTTGCATTAACTCAGGAAAATGTCATACAAACCTCTGTCCTGTTGGTATTACTTCTCATTTGCCACATTTAGAAGCAGGGGTAGTCGTAGAAGAAAAACGATTCCGGACAGCGAATTATTTACGGACAATGCGGGAAGGTTTGTTTATGCTGGGCGCGTCTTGCGGCATTGATTCTCCTTCTAAATTTAATCAAAAACATATTGCCATGCGTCAGGAAAACAACGACGTGAAAGAAATTGAAGTCTTCCTGCAAAAAGAATTTAAAAAGAATTTATCAGAAGTAGATAGACCTTCAGCAAGCGTACCAGAAGCAAAAAGTACAAGTCCTGAAAAGGAACGGGAAAAAGAATTAATGAGCAGTTAGTGCTTAAAGTGTTCAGAGAGCTCCTGTAAGATAATATATCTTATATGGAGCTTTTTTTAATAGGTTGGAAATGTCTTTACCTCGAAAATACCATACTGAAGTAAAAGCGGTATCTGCAGCTTACCCAAGAGAAATGACTGTTCAGCAGTAGGAATGCAGATGTTTTTCCATCTATTTTAGAAGGTTTTTTATGATATCATGGATGTAATAATGTATCTCTGGATTTTAAAGTTTGGGGGCCATTTCCATGAACTATGAAGCGATTGTACAAAAAGAATTACATGATTGGCAGCAGGAAATTTTTAAGCGTTCGAATTGGTTTAAGCGTTTATCTAAAAGAACGCAAAATAAAATAAATAGCAAAATTCCTGATAAAGCTCACAGAGTTATTACGGAAAGCGTGAAGCAGATGGTGAAAGCCACTCTATTCGGTTCCGATTTAACAACGAATAATAAATATTCTCCGACCCTTACTTTGTACGAAAGAGATCAGCTTTTGGAGGAAAAATTAGCCGCATATCGGAAGACAGCTACTGCAGAAGGGGCTGGAACCGGGGCGGGCGGGTTCTTTTTAGGACTTGCGGATTTTCCGATGCTTCTGCAAATTAAGATGAAATTTTTATTCGAAACTGCAGCTATTTACGGGGTGGATGCTGCCAGTTATGAAGAACGGTTGTTTTTGCTTCATGTGTTTCAACTTGCTTTTTCAAGCGATGAGAAACGTAAGGAGACGTATCGCATTGTAATCGATTGGCAAAATGAAAAGGATACATTGCTGGATGTGGATTGGCATGTATTTCAGCAGGAATATCGTGATTATATGGACATTTTAAAATTGCTGCAATTAGTTCCAGGTTTTGGTGCGGTTTTTGGAGCTTATGCAAATCATAATTTATTAGATCAATTAGGCGAAACAGCCAAAAATGCTTACAGATCACGTTATCTGACAAAATAGTCTTTTAAAAAGGAAATGAGGGTTGTTATATATAGTCTCTCATTTCCTTTATTTTTAATATTTAATAGTATGCAACTGTCTTAACTTTTCCAGTAATCTTCTTCCAGAATACTCATATAGACCACGTTATGATAACTTCCTTCGATAAAATATTCTTTTTCCAAAACGGCTTCCTGCTTGAAACCAGCTTTTTCATAGACGTGAATAGCTCTTTCGTTTTCTTCATCCACAATTAAATACAGTTTATGCAAATTTAAGGTTCGAAAAGCATAATTTACGGCAGTTTCTGTTGCAGGTAGTGCGAAACCATTTCCTTGCTTAGCAGGGTCAAGCATAATCGCAAATTCAGCTTTGCGGTGGATGGGGTCGATGTCATACAATGCGACAAGACCTAATGGTTGATTATCTTTCTGTATAATGAAACGTCTCAAGGATGGATTGGTTTTATATTTATCAATATCTTCTTCAATAGTTTCTAACGTATAGTATGCCTCTTCAAACCAGTAGTTCATAACAGCTGGTTCATTAGATAAACGATGCAAAAAAGCAATATCTGCTTTTTCTAAAACTTTTAATCTCAACGGTTCCATGAATTTTCTCCTCTGTTTCTACTTTTTTGTTCCCTATTATTGTAACGAGAAGACGGATAGAGCGCAATGTATTTAAATAGAAGAACAGCTTTCTAAAATCGTTTTGACAAACGGATTTGTTTCGTTTATTGTCAAGGCAACCACATTTTTTGGTAAAAATTTCTTGGTACAGTTTGAAAAATGATATAAAGAAAGGGGATTTACGGAATGATTGCATTATTTATTATTATTGTATTATTGGCACTCGTTGGAATAGCTTTTTTGTATCTGAAATGGCGTTTTCGGCT
>DATGUO010000013.1:0-108505 GCA_035301305.1 Pseudogracilibacillus sp. | reverse complement strand
ACCAATTTAAACGTCTTCAAAAAATTATAGAAACATAACACTTTCGCTTAAAATTAAATTGAAAGTTTGATTATAATACTATAAGTTTTTCACTTTAGCTACCACATTTTCTACTGTAAAACCATATTCCTCGACGACTTTATCGCCTTTTGCAGAAGCTCCGAAACGATCAATCGCTAAGACATCCCCCGCTAAACCTGTATAACGTTCCCAACCGAATGATGCTGCCATCTCAATGACTAAACGCTTCGAAACATCTTGCGGCAGGACGCTTTCTTTGTAGGCGTCTGTTTGTTTCTCAAAACGGTCCCAGGAAGGCATGCTCACGACACGTGTATCAATGCCTTCATCAAGCAGGGCCTCTTGTGCTTCCATGGCCAGGCTCACTTCAGAACCAGTTGCCAGTAAAATCGTATCGATACGTTCTTTTTCTTCACTTAAAACGTACGCTCCTTTTGCTACGCCTTCGTAAGCTTTTTCAGCTGTCTGCTCTAAAGTTGGCAGACCTTGACGGGTTAACACCAGGGCTGTTGGCTGATCTTTTGTTTCCAGAGCCAGACGCCAAGCTGCATTTACTTCGTTTCCATCGGCAGGACGGATAAGAGAAAGATTTGGCATCGCTCTTAAAGAAGCTAAATGTTCTACAGGCTCATGCGTCGGACCGTCTTCCCCTACGGCAACCGAATCGTGGGTGTAGACAAACGTCACAGGTGCGTTTTGAATGGCAGCTAAGCGAACAGCCGGGCGAGCGTAATCGCTAAAGACAAAGAACGTTCCGCCGTATACTTGCAGGCCGCCATGTAAAGCCATGCCGTTTAGCGCTGCAGACATTCCAAATTCACGGACCCCAAACCAAATATTACGGCCGGCCGGGTTATCCTTCGTGAAATCGTCGTCGTCCGTCATCATCGTATTGTTCGAGCTTGCTAAGTCGGCACTGCCGCCAAATAAATTCGGCACTGTTTTTGAAATAGCGTTAATGATTGCACTGGAAGCTTTTCTGGTTGCCTGTGTATCTTTCCCGGCTTCAAACATTGGCAAGTCTTTGTCCCAATCTTTTGGCAGTTCGTTTTGAATCGCTTGTTCAAATTCCTGCCCAAGTTCTGGATACGCCTGTTTGTAGTCGGCTACTAATTTATTCCAAGCTGCTTCACTTTGCTCCCCTCTTGTTTGAACATTTTCTTTAAAATGCTCATACACGTCGTTGCTTACGTAAAACGGCTCATGTTCCCATTTGTAAAATTCCTTTGCTTTTTGAGCCTCTTCTTCGCCCAGAGGTGCCCCATGTGCTGCGTTGGAGTCCGATTTTGTCGGAGCGCCGTAGCCAATAATGGTTTTAATTTCAATCAGCGTTGGCTGCTCTGTGTTTGCCCGCGCTTCTTGTAAGGCATGATGGATAGCTGTTGTGTCATTGCCGTCTTCTACATAAAGCACTTGCCAACCGTACCCTTCAAAACGTTTTTGCGTATCATCGGAAAAGGCCCGGTTTAAATCACCATCCAGGGAAATATCATTTGAGTCGTATAAAGCAATTAATTTGCCGAGGCCTAAATGACCGGCTAGAGAGGCTGTTTCGTGCGAAATACCTTCCATAATATCGCCATCACTCACAAGCGTATACGTATAATGGTCTACGACCGGGTAGTCCGGCTTGTTGTATTTCCCTCTTAAATGCGCTTCTGCCATAGCCTTGCCCACAGACATCGCAAAACCTTGGCCCAGAGGACCAGTCGTTGCTTCTACGCCTTCTGTGTCTGTGACTTCAGGATGCCCAGGAGTTCTCGAACCCCATTGACGGAAAGATTTAAGATCGTCCATCGTCACGTCGAAGCCGGATAAATGCAGCAGACTGTACAGCAGCATAGATCCATGACCGCCGGATAAAACAAAACGGTCCCGATTAAACCATTTGGCATTTTTAGGGTTGATATGCATCATTTCTTTAAAAAGGGTATACGCCATTGGCGCAGCTCCCATTGGCAGTCCTGGGTGCCCGGATTGTGCTTTTTCGACTGCATCAATTGATAAAGTACGAATGGTGTTAATGGATTCTTGTTCGATTGTTTCCATTGTTTTTGACATGAAATCTCCCTTTCCCTTAAACTTTTATTTTTTATTTCTTAATGACTGTTGTTTCTTTTTTAATTTTTCCGGGGTTACATCTTTTCCTTCAGGATCAATAACAGTTGTATGTTCTATTTGTTCTTTGAATGATTCTCTGAATTCTTTTAAATACGCTTCACGAAGCTCTTTTTGTTCTTGTTTTTCGTGTTCATTCAGTCCAGTGGATTTAGCTTTTTTAGCTAATTCATTTATTCGATTCAATTGCGTATTGGATACCATATTGCTCACCTCGTTTATTTCCTCATTGTACTACAGTTTCGTCACTTGTTCTGTTAAAGTGATTTTATAATGAAGAAAGGAATCCGTCTCTTATCGTATATTTTTCTATACTTTCTTTCAAGTTTTTTAATTTTTTGCAGTAAACTTGAATTTTACCACACTCTTCATAGTGAAATCTTAGTTGCACCTAAGCAAGTTTAAAATGAATATGCTATTTTTTATCAAAAAGGGGAACTTGTGTTTGACTTCATTTATGAGAATGTTATACTTATAGTAATAACTATATGTAATGAGGTGGCTTCATGCAAAAATTATCTAAAAGACAACAAATGATATTTGATTATATTCAAAATGAAGTGGAATTAAAAGGCTATCCTCCTTCTGTTCGCGAAATTGCTAAAGCAGTTGGCTTAGCTTCGAGTTCTACTGTACATGGCCATTTAGAACGGATTGAAAACAAAGGTTACATTCGCCGTGATCCCACTAAACCCCGTGCAATTGAACTTTTAAACGAAAATACGAATTATGTTGAAAAGGATAACGCTCGTTATGTACCTGTCATTGGTAAAGTAACCGCCGGAATTCCTATCACTGCTATTGAAAATATCGAAGAATACACGCCGATCCCCAGTTCTTCGTCAAACTCCAACGATCAGCTATTCGTTTTAGTTGTTGAAGGAGACAGTATGGTGAATGCTGGTATTTTAGATAATGACCGTGTCATTGTCAAACAGCAAAACACAGCAGAAAACGGCGATATTGTCGTTGCAATGACCGAAGAAAATGAAGCAACGATTAAACGATTTTTTAAAGAAGAAGATCAATTTAGACTCCAGCCTGAAAACGATACAATGGATCCTATTTATTTAAGAAATGTCTCTATTTTAGGGAAGCTTGTTGGTTTATACCGAAGTTTTTCTTCATAACCCTTTAGAAACCGTATGGACAAGTCATTTTAAACATACGGTTTTTCTATGCAGATACATTTATATCAAGCTGGAAAGTCAATCAACCCATCTGAAATCATCTTTTCCATCGTATTCGTTATCGCAATTTTTACATGAGCATAGGTAAGCCCGCCTTGCATAAAAGCAATGTATGGCGGCTTAATCGGACCGTCAATCGAAAGTTCAATGCTTGCACCTTGGATAAATGTCCCCGCTGCCATTATCACCTCTTCATCATAACCAGGCATTTCACTTGGATAGGGAGCTGCATATGAATTGATTGGCGAATTTGCTTGTATCAATTGACAAAAAGCAATCATTTTTTCTTTATCATGAAAAGTGATGGATTGAATTAAGTCGGTCCGCACCTCATCATAAGCGGGCACAGAACTGACACCCAGCTTATCTAATAGTCTTGCCGTAAATACCGCTCCTTTTAGAGATTCTCCCACCACATGAGGAGCTAAGAAAAAACCTTGGTACATTTCTTGCAACATTTGTAAGGTCGCGCCCGTTTCTTTGCCCAAACCCGGAGCAGTTAACCGATTAGCAGCCTTTGCAACATGGACTTCCCTGCCTGCAATATAACCGCCAGCTCTCACCAAGCCGCCACCGGGGTTTTTGATCAGCGAACCGGCAATCACATCTGCGCCTGCTTCTAATGGTTCTTTATCCTCTACAAATTCTCCATAACAGTTATCGACAAAAATGATAGCCTGCGGATATAATTGCTTCACAAATTGAACCATCTCTTCTATTTCATGAATCGTAAAAGAAGGACGGTCTGCGTACCCCTTAGAACGTTGAATGCCAATTACTTTTGTTTGTTCGGACAAGGTTTCTTTTATTGCAGGATAATCGACCTTTCCATTTGCAAGCAAATCAACTTCTTTATAGGCTACTTGTAATTCTTTAAGCGAGCCGCTTTCTTTCCCCCGTTTTCCAATAACTTCTTCTAAGGTATCATAAGGGCTTCCGGTAATATAGACTAATTCATCACCGGGAAGCAATAATGAAAATAGAGCCGTAGCAATCGCGTGGGTTCCTGATACCAATTGAGGGCGAACTAACGCATCTTCTGCTTCAAATACATCCGCGTACAAGGATTCTAAACGGTCCCGTCCGCTGTCATCATACCCATATCCATCTGTGGAGTTAAAATGATGGTCGCCAATTTCTTGTCGTTGAAAAGCGGTTAACATCTTACGTTGATTGGATTCGACCATTTCTTGGATTTGTTTAAAAATAAAAGCACAATCTTGTTCTGTTTCCATGACTAATTTTTCTAACATACGTCTTACTTCTCCTTTATTTTCCCGAGTAATGGATGAGTAGCAGATATATAACCTTCCACATCATATTGATTTGTTTCAGGATTATATTCTTTTTTTTCGACTATTGAATGAATATCAAGCTGATGCAGCATTTTTCCCTCATCTGCTTCTAAAGAAGTCACATAATATTCCCAGCCTTCTTTCATAAGGTTCTCTACTTTTTGCAGTAATTCTGATAAATCCTGCTTACTGAAAGCACTGATGACAGTGTTGGGAGACGTTTTTCCGATAAAGCCTCTCTCGAGAAGGTCTTTTTTATTATAAACCGTGAGCATCGGAATCGTATGCGCCTCCAATTCTTCCAAAATAGAATGGACAGTCTTCTCCTGTTCTGCATATCCTTCATGGGAAGCGTCCACGACATGAAGCAGCAAATCCGCTTCCCTTACTTCTTCCAACGTTGATTTAAATGCAGCAATCAGTGTGGTAGGTAATTCTTGTAAAAAACCGACCGTATCGGTAAATAAACATTCAAAACCAGAAGGCAGTGTAACTTTTCTCGTTAAAGGGTCCAGCGTTGCAAATAATAAATTCTCTTCCAGACTTGTTTCATCGGCAAGTTGATTAAAGATAGTGGATTTCCCCGCATTGGTATACCCAATGACTGCAATCTGAAATACCTGATTATGCTTGCGTCGTTTACGATATTGTTCGCGTTGCTGTACGACATCTTTTAATCTTCTTTTTACTTCATCAATTCGTCTGCGGATATGTCGCTGGTCTGTTTCTAATTTCGTTTCTCCAGGGCCTCTGGTACCAATACCACCACCGAGACGAGACATGACAAGTCCCATTCCATGCAAACGTGGCAGCATGTACTCTAATTGGGCAAGCTCGACTTGCAACTTCCCTTCTTTTGTTTTCGCACGGCCGGCAAAAATATCTAAGATTAATTGGCTGCGGTCGATAACCCGAACTCCGAGCTGATCATTTATATTGCGTAATTGTCCTGGTGATAACTCATCATTCGCGACGACAAGTTCTATGTCATTTGCATCGACCAGGTCAGCAATTTCAGCAAGTTTTCCTTCACCCACATACGTCACAGGATGGATGGTGTTTCGGTTTTGTTCCACCGTATTTATAACCGTTCCTCCTGCGGTACGGCTTAAAGATTCAATTTCATTCACAGAAGCTCGGAAGTGATGAGGTAATTGTTTATTCTTTTTAACTGCGACAATTAATACGCGTTCTTTTGCCATAATATCCAGCCTTTGCTTCATCATTATTTACTGTCGTATCGTTGATTCAAGATTCGTTTTTATCAGAAACGATTAAAAAACAGCCTCAACGAGGAAGGCCATTTGCTTATGATTTTTCTGGTGTTTCCAGGGTGACATTTTTAGAAGGAGCGAAGGTAGAAATCGCATGTTTGTAAATCAATTGCTGCTGTCCCTCCGTTTCTAACAATACCGTAAAATTATCAAATGCTTTTACAGTCCCTTTTAATTGAAATCCATTCATTAAAAATAAAGTAACAGGAATGCGTTCTTTTCTCAGTTGATTTAAATAGTGGTCTTGAATATTAACAGATTGAGTCATCATGTTTCCTCCTTGTTTTAAACTGATACGAAAGTAGAAAATTTCTTCGTAAAGCTTTGAGAGTCATTCAAATTGTTCTATTACGGAAAGGTCATTTGCTCCATGCAACTCACTAGTTGCTTGTCATTAAAAGGGAATTAGAGAGTCCCTTTATTGATAAATTTTTCGGCCGCACATCTAATAGCTGCTGTTACATTTGCAGGTTCTTCTTCCATGGTGTACCAGTGGACATCTTCTTTCATTTTATTTTTAAACCAAGTTAATTGTCGTTTGGCATACCTTCTGGAATTTCTTTTTAATAATGCTGTTGCGTCGTGTAAAGAAACCTCTCCGTCTAGATAAGGAATCAGTTCTTTATATCCTATCGCTTTCATGGCAGGAGCTTCACGATAGCCTCTTTGCAGCATAACTCGTATTTCGTCCAGTAACCCTTCTTCCAACATTTTTTCTACACGCCGGTTAATCTTATCATACAGTTTTTGTCGTTCCATTTCCAGGCCGATGATAAAGGAATTGTATAAGGGTTTTAGATTTTTTTGTTTTTCTTGATAAGCACTCATCGTTTGCTGCGTTGTATAATAAACTTCCAATGCCCGGATAACACGTCGGTGGTTATTCGGATGAATCGTTTCTGCATGTTTAGGGTCGATGGACGCTAACTCTTCATACAGCGCGATATTTCCTGCTTGTTCCAACCTTTTTTCTAATTGTTCGGTTACTTTTTCGTTTCTTTTTTGATGTGAAAAGTGATAATTATAAAGCACAGCTTGAATGTACAAACCGCTTCCGCCCACGATAACCGGAATGTTTCCCCGTTCATGAATCTCTGCGATAAGCTTTTTCGTTTGTTGCTGAAAAGCTGCTGCTGAAAATGTATCCATGGGATTTTGAATATCAATTAAATGATGGGGGACAGCTTTTTGTTCTTCTTTGGAAATTTTCCCTGTCCCTATATCCATACCTTGATACACTTGCATCGAATCCCCACTGATAATTTCTACAGGCAAAGAGCGGCCGAGCTCCAAACTGACAGCAGACTTTCCGACCGCAGTAGGCCCTACAATAACAATGACTTTTTTCAACATATATTCTCCCATTTTTAAGTTTACTGCTTACATGATACGTTTGAACATTTTCTCAATTTCATAATAAGTAAAGTGAATAATCACCGGGCGGCCATGCGGGCAAGTAAAAGGGTCCTCTGCCTCCCTGAGCGTCTCTAATAATGTGGACATATCTTCCATCTTTAAATAGTGATTTGCTTTAATCGACCGTTTGCAAGACATGAGAATGGCCACTTCTTCTCGTAATTTTTCAATATCAACACTGCCCGATTGAATAATCTGGTCTACCATATCCCGAATGATCTCCTGTTCTTCCCCTTTAGGAAACCAGCTTGGATGTGATTTTACTGCAAAAGTTTGCCCGCCAAACGGCTCTAAGACCAGTCCTACAGCTTCCAATTGTTCACGATGCTTTTCAATGAATAATATTTCATTTGTTGTAAATTCAAAAGTGAGTGGCATAAGCAATTGTTGAGAAGCATCAGTTGTTTTTCCGAGTTTTTGCTTGAAAAATTCATACTTGATACGTTCTTGTGCGGCATGTTGATCAACCATGTAAAAACCATTTTCATTTTGCGCTAAGATATACGTGCCTTGCAGCTGACCGATAGGATACATTGGCGGTACGGCATAAGATTCTTGTTGCTCTGCTTTTTCCGAGAGCCCTCCCCCTGTCTCCAATTCACCTGATTCTGCTTCTTCCTTTGGCTCTTGCACAAAAGATTCGAATGCTGTTGCTTCGTTTCCTTTCTCTTCAAAAAAGCTGTCGGCTATTGTCCTATCTGGTTCTGGCTGAGCTTTTTCTTGTGGTATCGTATGAAACGCCATCGCAGCTTGTTCCGTGTCCACACGCTGTTTAGGCTGATGTTCCATTTTAGGAATTAAACTGGTCGAACGCAATGTCTGACGTATCATAGATTCAAGCAATTGGATTAAAGCTTTTTCTTTACTAAATCGTACTTCTAATTTCGTGGGATGAACGTTGACATCGACTAGTATCGGATCTAATTCAATGGAGATGATCGCAACAGGATACCGGTGAATCGGGAGCAATGTATCATAGGCCCGAATGATAGCATGCGTAAGCGCGTTGCTTTTCACATACCGGCCATTTACTAATATTGTAATATAGTTCCGATTTGCCCTCGTATAGGATGGTTTGGCAATAAATCCCTCTATAGCGAAATCCAAGGAAGCATCTTTCATTTGAAACATACTTTTAGCCAGTTCTAAACCATAAATTTGCCGAATCACTTGCAAACGATTTCCGGTTCCGGGAGATTGGAAAATGCTTTTCTCATTATGCATCACTTCAAAACGGATAGCTGGATGTGCCAATGCATATCGGTTCACAATGTCCGTGATATGTCCAAGTTCTGTATGAATGCTTTTCATGTATTTTAATCGTGCAGGAGTATTATAAAATAATTCCTGCACAGTGATTTCAGTGCCTTTTCGTGCATCACTTTTACCTATTTCCAGTAATTTGCCTGCTTCTGAATAGATTTTTGTTCCAGCTTCATCTCCCTGAGAAGTCGTCAGAGTTAATTTACTTACTGCTGCAATACTGGCTAATGCTTCTCCTCGAAAACCGAGTGATTTAATATGGAATAAATCCTGGTCGTAGTGAATCTTGCTTGTCGCATGCCGGAGAAAAGCATGCTCTGCATCTGTTTTTGACATACCATTGCCATTATCGGTTACTTTAATTTCGGTCAATCCTGCTTCTTTTAAGGTTATGAATATGGAGGTACTCTCTGCGTCAATGCTATTTTCAACTAATTCTTTTACCACAGACTGCGGACGCTCTACGACTTCACCTGCTGCAATCTTGTTAGCCAGTGCATCTGGAAGTTGACGAATATTCATGCGATCCCTTCTCTCTTTCTATACTTCTTGGCTTCCTATTTATTATGATAAACGCTGATACATGTGATACAAGAGGTTCATTGCATCCATCGGCGTCATTTCCAGCAAATTGAGCTGTTTCATTTCTCGAATAATAGTTTTTTCTTTGCTTGTGAGCACCGAAGCATTTACTGTATTTTCCGTTGGAGCAAAGAAAGATAGTTGTCCTTCTTCTTTCTCCTCTCGGTTCACTTCATGTTCCCGGCTCTCCTTTGGAGTGGAATTTTCCAGCCGTTCTAAAATTGTCTGTGCTTTATTAATTAACGAATCCGGTAAATCTGCCAATTTTGCTACATGAATTCCGTAACTTTCATTTGCGCGCCCTTCTTCTACTTTGTGCAGGAAAACAATTTTATCTTCAAATTCCTCAGCACGTACATAAATATTTTTCACATGAGCTAGTGTCTCTGCTAATTCCGTTAATTCATGATAATGCGTGGAAAAAAGTGTCGTCGCTTGTACTTCTTCATGAATGTATTCGACAATTGCCTGGGCTAAAGCCATGCCATCATAGGTGCTTGTCCCCCGGCCTATTTCGTCAAACAAAATTAAACTTTTTTCTGTCGCATTAGCTAAGGCGTGATTGGCTTCAAGCATTTCGACCATAAAGGTACTTTGTCCGCCTACCAAATCGTCTGCTGCTCCAATACGCGTGAAGATTTGATCCACAATCGTCAGTTGCGCAGCTTTTGCCGGAACAAAGCAGCCGATTTGTCCCATAATTATCGTTAAAGCGAGCTGTCTCATATACGTACTCTTCCCGGACATATTGGGGCCGGTAATCAATAAAACAAACGTATCACGGTCGACATAGAGATCATTCGGTACATAACTGGTCTCTTCCATCACTTGTTCCACAACAGGATGCCGGCCATCTTGAATATCGAGGACTTTTTCGTGAAAGGTCGGTCGTGTATAATTATTTGTTTCACTCACTTGACTGAAAGATTGCAACACGTCTAATTGGCTCACTTGATGTGCTAAAGTTTGTATCACAACAATTTGCTGTTTGAGCTTTTCTCGAATCTCAACAAATAAATCATATTCCAGTTCTCTGCTTTTTTCTTCTGCTTCTAGAATCATCGCTTCTTTCTCTTTTAATTCAGGAGTGATAAATCGTTCCGCGTTTGCGAGCGTCTGCTTGCGGTCATAGCGGTCAATGGGAACTAAATCTTTATTTGCATGACGCACTTCAATATAATAGCCGAACACTTTATTAAAGCCGACTTTTAAAGATTTGATGCCTGTTTTTTCTCTTTCTTTCGCTTCTAAATCTAAAATCCATTGCTTGCCATTCGTTAACGCGTCCCGGTATTCATCCAATGTTTCATGATAGCCTTTTTTAATAATATTGCCTTCTGTAATGGAAATAGGCGGCTCATCCACAATACTTTCTTCTAATAATGCAACCATTTCTTCCGGGTAAGCCAACTGCTGAAAGAACGTTTGTACAGCGGGTTCAGCTATCTCCTGCAAAATATTTTTTAATGGAGGTATAGACTGTAATGACTGTTTCAATTGGATTAAATCACGGGCATTGACGTTTCCGTAAGAGATTCTTCCTGCGAGTCTCTCTAAATCATACACCGTTGTCAAAGCTTCCCGAATTTGTTCCCGTTCCATGAATCCATCATAAAATGCATGTACTATGTTTAACCGTTCTTCAATGGCGGACCGCTGTAAAAGTGGACGCTCCAGCCATTTCTTCAACAGCCGTGCCCCCATGGCGGTAACCGTTTGATCTAAAACCCATAGTAAAGAACCATATTTGTGTTTTTTCATTAATGTCTCAGTCAATTCTAAATTCCGCTTCGAATACATATCTAAAGATAAATGCTGTTGCAGCGGAATAATCTCAGGGTGCTGCAAATGACTTAAAGAACGTTTTTGTGTGTGTTGAATATAGTTTAACATCCTGCTGAAAGCTTCTAAGTAGCGCTCATCATCTAAGTTCTCATACAGTTCTCGGAACTCTGCCCGAAAACTCACGTCATCTTCGTAAGAAAAAGTAAGTTGCAATCTTGTTTGCAATTCATTGATGTACGTCTCTGCTAAATCTGAAGCAATCACGACTTCCTTAACAGCTTGGTTACCTAATTCATGCATTACTTGGCTAAAAGAGGATTCAATCAGAATCAGCTGGGACTCCCCTGTGGATACATCGTGGTAAACCAGCGCAAAAGAACCATCATCAAAAGCAGATAGGCTTCCAATATAATTACTTTCTTTTTCATTCAACATGGAGGATTCCATAACAGTTCCAGGGGTGACGACTTGGATAACTTCTCTATGAACAACACCTTTTGCCTGTTTTGGGTCTTCCGTCTGTTCGCAAATCGCTACTTTGTAACCTTTTTCAACTAATGTTTTAATATATCGCTCTGCAGAGTGGTATGGGACACCACACATGGGAATCGGATCTTTTTTTTGTGCATCCCGTTTCGTTAACGTGATTTCGAGCTCTTGAGCTGCTTGAATCGCATCATCAAAAAACAGTTCATAAAAATCACCTAAACGAAAAAATAAAAAAGCATCTTTGTAGACTGCTTTTATCCGCAGGTATTGTTGCATCATCGGGGTTTGATTCTCCATCTTCTTTCCTCCAACTTATTCGTTACATTCTATTTCAATTATACCATAGTTTTCAACCGGAAAAACAGATAAAAAAGCTTCTGCTGCTTCTATTTCTGATTTCTCATGTTAAAATAAGGCTAGCTGCATATCTTGTGAAGCTGGAAATTCATTAGAGGAGTTAACAACATGGAACTAACATTTTTAGGTACAGGCGCTGGTCTACCTTCTCATGAGCGTAATGTCACAGCTATTGTATTGAATCTATTAGCCGAAAGCAATCAGTGCTGGCTATTTGACTGCGGGGAAGCGACACAGCATCAATTTTTAAAAACGACGTTAAAACCACGAAAAATCACAAAAATCTTTATTACACATTTGCATGGGGACCACTTATTTGGCTTGCCTGGTTTATTAAGCAGTCGTTCTTTTCAAGGTGGTGAAGAAGGTATTGTGATTTACGGACCTAAAGGCATCCGTACTTTTGTAGAAACAAGCTTGCAAGTGAGCCAGGCGCGTCTCTCTTATCCCGTTTCCTATGTAGAATTGACCGAAGCAGGCTTCGTGTTTGAGGATGAGCAATTTATCGTGGATTGTGCAGTACTTGACCACGGAGTAACCAGCTTCGGCTACCGGATTAAAGAAAAAGACAGTTTAGGAAGTTTACAAACGGATAAATTAAAAGCGATGGGTATTTCACCAGGTCCCATTTATCAGCAGATTAAAGATTCACCCGTAACGACTTTAGAAGACGGGACTGTCATTCACCGGGAAGACGTTATAGGAGCACCAAAAACAGGGAAAACAGTTGTTATATTTGGTGACACCCGGTACGTCGTTCACCATCAAAGATTTATCGAGGAAGCGGATGCTTTAGTGCACGAAGCAACATTTGACGAGACGAAAACGGATTTAGCAGCAAATTATTACCACAGTACAGCGGCTCAAGCAGCTCAATTAGCAAAAGACAGTCATATAGGCAAGCTATTTTTAACGCATATTTCTGCCCGTTATCAAGGGGACCGTGTCAAACAACTGCAAGAAGAAGCCCGTCATATCTTTCCCAATTCATATGTCGTCTCAGACTTGGAAACGTATTCTATCACATCATAAAGGAGACTTTACATGAAAGAATTAATCGAAGAACAAAGAAAATATTTTTTAACAGGGGAAACAAAGCCTTATGCTTTTAGAAAAAAACAACTTGAACGTTTTAAAAACATGTTAACAGACTACGAAGCAGATATTTACACGGCACTGCGTAACGATTTAAATAAGTCTAAACATGAAACGTTAACAACGGAATTAGGTATTTTATACACAGAACTGAGTTTCGCCGAACGGCACTTAAAAGAATGGATGACCCCGGAAACGACTAAAACGCCTTTAACGCATAAAGGCACCACCAACGAAATTTATCATGAGCCTTATGGAACAGTCTTAGTGGTTGCTCCTTGGAATTATCCTTTACAGTTGGCACTAGCACCCGTTATTGGAGCGATTGCTGCAGGTAACACAGTCGTCATCAAACCATCGGAACATGCACCGCATACCTCACACATCCTCCGGGAAATGATTGAAACTCACTTTCCGGCACAATACGTAACGGTCATTGAAGGTGCAAAGCAAACAAGTGAAGCCTTACTTGAAGAACGATTCGATTATATTTTCTTTACAGGAAGCAGCAACATCGGAAAAATTGTGATGGAGAAAGCCAGCCGGCATTTAACTCCTGTAACACTTGAATTGGGTGGGAAAAGCCCGGCCATTGTAGATGAAGATGCACATATTAAACTTGCAGCTAAACGAATCGTTTGGGGAAAATTTACCAATGCTGGACAAACGTGTGTGGCACCTGATTATGTCTATGTCCATGATAAAGTATATGAAAAATTTATGAAGCGTGTTAAAAAAGAAATCACAAACTTATATGGCAAAAAACCTTTAAAAAACAAAGACTATGTCCGGATTATTCATAAAAACCATTTCGACCGATTGGCTGCATTTAAAATGGATGGAACGATCCGAATAGGCGGAGAAGAAGACGCATCTAATTTAAAAATGGCTCCTACAGTCATTGAAGATGTCACGTGGAGCGACTCTATTATGCAAGAAGAAATATTCGGTCCTTTACTTCCGGTGCTGTCTTTCTCTGATTTGGACACCGTCCTTCATAAAGTGCAGCAAACTGAAAAACCGTTAGCTTTATACTATTTCAGTTCTTCTAAAAAGAAAGAACAAAAAGTGATTAATTCTGTTTCGTTCGGCGGCGGATGTATGAATGATACGCTTTATCATTTAGCTAACCCGCATCTTCCTTTTGGCGGCGTTGGTCAAAGCGGGATGGGAGCGTATCATGGAAAAGCCAGTTTTGATTTATTTTCTCATCAAAAAAGCATCTTGAAACAAACAAATGCTTTTGATATTCCCATTCGCTATCCTGGCAGCAAATTGAGTTTTAAACTAGCTAAGCGTTTATTTAAATAAGGTAACATATCAGTAATTTGGCTTTTTATTTGCAATTTATTTGGAAAAGTCTTTAAAAAACACCTCTGAAGTGGGATAGCATTCCATTTCAGAGGTGATGTATTATTTTTACTTATTTTGTTTTAAAATCATCCAGGAAATCTTTCTGAAAACTGGTGCTGAGTAATTTTTTTGGTGCTGTATGCTCTTCTTGGACTAAGTTGGGAAAAGTCTCTTTCCCGTATTTCTCTTTTAATTTATCTAATGTTTCATCCCGTTTGGATTTTTTCAAAGTTTGTTCATACGTAAAGAGGCTTAATTGTTCGAGAACTTCATCTTTTTCGAGCAAATCGCTCATGGTTACCCCTAATAAGCGGATGGATGTCCCGTCCCAATGCTCCTCTAACAAGTCGAAAGCAACTAATAAAATATCTTCTAACGCGCTGATGAAACTTTCTAATTTTCTGCTGCGGGTGATGGTCGTCCTGTCATTAAAGCGAATCATCAATTGGACAGACTTCCCTGCTAATTTACGGCGTTCTAAACGATCTGCTACCTTTTCGGACAGACGGGAAAGCACATTTTTTACTTCTGTGACATCTGTTACGTCTTCTGGAAGCGTTTCTGAATTACCAATACTTTTAAAATCATGCACCGAGTCAGGATCAATGACGCGATTGTCATGGCCATTGGCACGTTGGATTAATCTTTCCCCGTTCACCCCTAACAATTGAGCTAGAGTGTAACTGTCTGTTTGTGCTAATTCTCCAATAGTTGTTATGTTCATTTTTCGCAGTTTTTCTGCGGTTTTTGCTCCTACTCCATACATTTCTTCTACAGGTAAAGGCCATAATTTTTCTTCAATATTTCTTTTACGTAAAATAGTTATGCCTAAAGGTTTCTTCATATCCGAAGCGGTTTTTGCCAGGAATTTATTGGGGCCGATACCAATACTGCAAGGGATGTCTAAACGTTCTAATAATGTACGCTGGAGCTCGTGAGCAATGTCTACAGGATGATGTTGTGTATCTGTGACGTCCATAAAGCCTTCATCAATCGAAATAGGTTCTACAAGATCCGTCATTTCTGTTAAGATCCGAAAAATTTTTGCGGACACTTCCCGGTACCGTTCGAAATTTGGCCGAATCACAATTAAAGAAGGGCATAATTTCTTGGCTTCCCATAAAGGCATCGTTGTTTTAACCCCTTCTGCCCTTGCTTCATAACTGCTGGTTACAACGATTCCTTTGCGTTGTTCCGGATTCCCGGCAATAGCGATCGGTTTGCCCTTTAGTGAAGGATTATAAGCCATTTCAACAGATGCATAAAAGCTGTTCATATCCACATGAAAAATTACTTTTGCCTTGCTCATGACTATCGCCCTTTTTGTGCTTTAATTAGTCGTACATGTTTGTTCGATAATCTTTAATACATACTTGGTTAAGTTTTCTAAATGATCTGTGTGAATGCGTTCATCTGTCGTATGGATATTTTCGTAACCGACAGCTATATTAACCGTTGGAACACCATGGCCATTGAAGATGTTCGCATCACTTCCCCCGCCACTTTTCAGCAGTTCGGAAGGAAACCCTAATTTTTTCGCTGCTTGTTGAGCAACTTGTACAACAGGTGCATCCGCTTCATGACGGAAACCAGGGTACATCCATTCCACTTCGACATCAGCGTCACCTGCAAATTCTTCGGCTGTTTCTTGATACGCAGTTTGAATTTCTTCTAATACCGCTTCTAATTTATGTTTTTGAATCGATCGTGCTTCTTGAACAATGCTTACTTGATCAACGACCACATTTGTTTGTGTACTTTTTCCGCCTTGAAAATACCCGATATTTGCTGTCGTTTCTTCATCGATACGTCCATTTGGCATTTTGGCAATAGATTTTGCTGCAATGGTAATAGCAGAGGCGCCTTTTTCAGGAGCAACCCCGGCATGTGCTGTTTTACCAGTCACTTTTGCTTTGATTTTTGCCTGATACGGTGCTGTCGTCACGATGGAACCGATTGCCCCGTCACTGTCGAGCGCATAACCGTACTGTGCTTTTAATAAATCCGCATCCAATGCTTTTGCGCCTACTAAACCGGATTCTTCTCCTACTGTTATCACAAATTGAAGATCGCCATGCGTGATATTATTTTCCTTTAATGTGCGAATCACTTCAAAAATAACGGCAATACCTGCTTTATCGTCAGCTCCTAAAATAGTCGAACCGTCTGATGTAATATATCCATTGTTTTGTTGCGGCTGAATGTCCCTACCTGGAGTGACTGTATCCATATGTGCCGTAAAAAAGATAGGTGCAACTGTTTGATCAGATCCTGGCATATTAATGACGAGATTGTTCGCTGCATGATCTGTTTGATTTGCTGCATCATCTTCTGTAACTTCTAATCCTAATTCATTGAATTTCTTTTTTAATAAAGTTGCAATATCTGCTTCATACCCTGTTTCCGAATCAGTCTGTACCAATTCAATAAATTCATCAACTAATCGTTCTTTATTCATTCTTTTCCCTCTTTCCTGCAGTGGAATATTCCGTATGCTTTAAACTGTTGTTTCGTTCGTATGTCTCCTCTTAAAAGGAGGAACATATCTTTACACTAAATGATGAAAAACTTCTCTTTATATGTAAATAATACCATCACGCTCCTGATAAATTCCAGAGAAGCATACTACTCTCCCCTGGGACTCCTAAACACTCATGAAAGACATCGCAAAAAGAGTAACGTTGCCCCGTCTTCTGGACAGGCCTTTCCTATTGTAATAGCGATGAGTTTCCAACGAGTTTGTTCAGGGGGCTTATAGAAAAATCTTCTGCTTGTTTTCCAGCCTTCAGCAACGTATAATAAGGAATAGAGAAATTCTGTTTAGGAGGAATAAGCAGTGGCGAAAAAACAAATGCAACAGTCAAAAAAGAAACGTAAATCGAAACAAGAGCGTCGCACGAAAATTTTTGTCTATGTAATGGTGATTGCCATGGTCCTATCGTTATTTACTGCAGGCGGTGCATCATTTTTCTAAATATCCAGTTTGATGATTTAACAAAGGATGGGCTCCATTTATTTGGTTGTCTTTCCTTTTTTTTGTCTTTTATTAATATCTGATTTTTTAAATTTGCTCTTTAACACGAGGTATTCCTCAATCTCAAATAATAACTGAAATAAACTGGATCTTGTCTCGAACTCTTCTAACGTTTCCGGCAAATCTTCTTGTTTGAATTTCTTCCGCAATGCTTTTAATTCTTCTAAAAAAACATCCGCCGTGTTCCCCGGATGAACAGCTGTTGCTAATTCTTCAAAAAACTTGGCAACATCTTCTGCTATATCTTCTTTTTTAGGTAATCTGGTCACCAGTGGCATCATTTGCTGCAGCAGGAGATACTGCTCTTTTCGCATTTCAAAATAATTAAAATAGGAATGTTTATCCCGTAACAGATGGTTTTCTTTATCCCGTTCTACTAAATCATCTGCTTCTTCAAAAAGCTCATCCAGAATGGTAATCTCCTTCCCATCCCAATCCATCGACTCTTCACGGATAAATTTTGCCAATTCATGTAAAATAGACGTAAATTGTTCTTCAATCTCATGCTGTTTGGCTCGCATTTTTTTATCCAAAGACGGCATATACAAATTAATAACGAGTCCTGTCCCGATTCCGATCACAATAAGCCACAGCTGATTATAAATAAAAGCAGTATTTACTTTCTCAAAAGTATATATATTCAACGTAATGACCGTACTTGTCATAATGCCTTTTTCGATTTTTAAAAAAATGGTGCTGGGGATAAAAACAATTAATAAAAGTGTTAGGATAAATGCTGAATAGCCTAACGTTTCAAAGAAAACGACAGAAAATAAAATAGCTAAAAGGCAGGCTAAAAAACGATGCGTCGCCGTTTCCACCGATTTTTTTCGCGAAGGTTGAATACAAAGCATGGTTAAGATTCCTGCCGTCGCTACATTGCTGACACCAAAAAATTGAGCAATCGCTAATGAAAGCGGAGTAGCAATCGCTGTTTTAATCGTTCGATAGCCTATTTTCACCTTACCTGACTCCTTCATGTCCCTAGATTTTACCTGATGCTGTTTCCAAATGAAAGAAAGTAAAAAATAAGACTGCCTCTACAGACAGTCTTTTTCTGATTTATACTTCTTCACAATGCTCATCAAAGATTTGCTGCAAGCGGGAAATAACATCCATTGGCGTTGAACCTTCGATGTCATGACGTTCCAGCATAGTCACAATTTTTCCATCTTTAAGGAATGCCATGGATGGAGAAGAAGGTGGATATCCTTCAAAATATGTTCTTGCCTCTTCTGTTGCTTCGCGGTCCTGACCTGCGAAAACAGTTACTAAGTGGTCCGGGCGTTTATCATAATGGATTGCGTTTGCAGCCGCTGGTCTTGCTACACCGCCGGCACATCCACAAACAGAGTTTACCATCACTAAAGTTGTGCCTTCTCTAGTCAGAGCGTCTTCTACGCCACTCGGGTCGCGCAACTCTTCGTATCCTGCCGTAACCATATCTTCTCTGGCTACGTTCACAACGTCCATCATAAAATTATCGAAACTCATCTATCTCAACTCCCCTTTGTCAAAATTTAGTTTTTACATCTTTAAGTTTACCAAGGAAAGTCCATAAATTCAATTGGAAGAGCCTTTGGCAAGCGCTCAGATTTGCAAGTTATCTTCATCCATTCCCTCTAAAATTTCTTTTACGCGCGTTAGAAAGCGACCGCAAATTAATCCATCTAAAATACGGTGGTCTAAGGAGAGGGACAAATTCACCATATCTCTTGCTGCAAGCATATCGTTAATAATAACAGGACGTTTTACAATAGATTCTACTTGAAGAATCGCTACTTGCGGGTGATTAATGATTCCCATCGACGATACGGAACCAAATGTACCCGTATTATTCAGCGTAAACGTACCGCCGGTCATGTCTTCTGGGTTCAAACGTCCATGTCGGGCATTCGTTGCTAAATGGTGAATGGATTTGGCAATGCCTTGAATGCTTTTTTCTTCGGCATTTTTAATGACCGGAACGAATAACTCTTCGTCTTTTGCGACAGCTATCGACATATTCACATCATTGCGTTGAATAATCTTATCGTCTTTCCAAACGCAATTTAATTGCGGATACTCTTTCAGTGCTCTCGTAACAGCCTCCACAAAAAATGCAAAATACGTTATAGAGAAACCTTCCCGTTCTTTAAAGGTGTTTTTAATTTTGTCCCGGTACTTTACTAGATTCGTCACATCCACTTCTACTGTCATCCATGCGTGCGGAATTTCATTAGATGAGCGAACCATATTATCTGCAATCACTTTTCGAACACCTGTGAGCGGTATTTCTTTATCGCCGGGTTTTAAGTCAGCTGGTGCTGGTGTTTTAGCTTCGGTGTCTTTTGGTGTATCCAAGTTGCGGCTGAAGTTACCGGATAAATACTTTTCCACATCTTTTCGGGTAATCCGTCCACCAAGCCCCGTTCCAGTAATATTTGTCAGATCTAAATTATGTTCATTTGCCAGGTTCATGACTGCCGGAGAATAACGCGTTTTGTTCTGCTGGCCTCCACCAGCTGGTTGGCGTTTGTTAACAGGCTTTGCTTCCTGCTTTGGCTGTTCTGTCGTTTTTTCTGTCTCCTGCTGAATTGCTGGTGATTCTTCACGGGAGACCTCATCTTCATCGGCTTCTACATCCATGTAACCTATAAGAGTACCTACTTCTACCGTTTCGCCTTCTTCTACGAGTAACTCCTGAATCGTTCCTGTAAAAGAAGCTGGTACCTCCGCGTTTACTTTATCCGTCATGACATCCGCTAAAGGGTCATATTCTTCAACATGGTCTCCGACTTTCACAAACCAATGATTTATTGTTCCTTCTGTGACACTCTCGCCCAATTTTGGCATGCGTATTTCTTTTTTAGCCACAGTTCATCCCTCCCTTTCATTTAAAATAAAGCTAATGAACGAATTGACTGTTCTATTTTTGTTTCATCCACCATAAATTCTTTTTCCAAATTAGCAGCATATGGCATGGCAGGCGCATCCGGCCCTGCTAAACGCTCGACAGGAGCGTCTAATTCAAATAGACAATGTTCTGCAATGATTGCAGCTACTTCTCCGATAATACTGCCTTCTTTATTATCTTCGGTCACGAGTAGTACTTTGCCCGTTTTTGAAGCGGCTTGAATAATCGCTTCCTGATCAAGCGGATAAACCGTTCTTAAATCAAGCAGATGCACATCAATATCATCTTCTGCTAAATTCGCTGCTGCCTGTTCTGCCAGATGGACATTTAAACCGTACGTAATGACCGTCACATCACTGCCTTCTCGTTTCACTGCCGCTTTACCAATGGGCAAGACGTATTCTTCTTCCGGAATTTCTTCCTTTAGAAAACGATAAGCTCGTTTATGCTCTAAAAATAAGACAGGATCGTTATCCCGGATTGCTGCTTTTAAAAGCCCCTTTGCATCGTACGGGCTTGAAGGCATGACAATTTTTAATCCCGGCTGGTTGCTAAACATCGCTTCTAATGATTGAGAATGATATAATGCCCCGCTCACTCCGCCACCATAAGGGGCACGAATCGTAATCGGGCAATGCCAATCATTATTGGAACGATATCTTATTTTAGCCGCTTCGGAAACAATTTGGTTCACTGCAGGTAAAATAAAATCAACAAATTGCATTTCGCCAACCGGTCGCATACCATACATCGCAGCACCAATACCAACGCCAGCAATGGCTGACTCTGTTAAAGGTGTATCAATAATCCGGTCTGCTCCAAATTCATCAAACAACCCATCCGTTGCCCGAAATACACCGCCTTTGGCACCAACATCTTCTCCTAAGACAAAAACATTCTCATCTTGCGTTAATTCTTCCCGCATCGCTTGTGTAATTGCTTGAATATAAGTTGTTTCTGCCATTTCACTCGACTCCTTTTGGTTCATATACGTAATCCATCAGTGTAGCAGGATCAGGATATGGTGCGTTTTCTGCATACTTCGTTGCTTCATTTATTTCCTGTTTAATTTCCTGGTTCATTGTTTCAGCTTTCTCTTCGGTTAAAATTCCTAAATCTGTCAGATAAGCAGCGAAACTATGCACACAATCATTATCTTTCATTTCCTTAATTTCTTCTTCTGTCCGGTAAAGTTTATCGTTATCATCACTGGAATGAGCTGTTAATCGGTCGGTTACAGCTTCAATGAGACTCGGTCCCTCTCCGTTGATCGCCCGTTCTCTTGCATTGCGGACTGCTTCATACACAGCTAGAGGGTCGTTTCCGTCTACTTGAATACCTGGCATACCATAACTTTTTGCACGAATGGCAATACTTTCGGAAGCGACTTGCTTGTCCAATGGTACAGAAATAGCATATTTATTATTTTGCACAAAAGTAATGACAGGTAGTTGATGCACCCCTGCAAAGTTTAGCCCTTCATGGAAATCTCCTTGGTTGGTGGAACCGTCTCCTAAGGTAGTGAGCGTTACAAATTGCTGTTTTTTCAACTTAGCAGCTAATGCAAAACCTACCGCATGCGGTACTTGTGTTGTTACAGGAGAGGATCCGGTAATAATTTTTTTATCCCGATACCCATAATGGCCAGGCATTTGTCTACCACCGGAGTTAGGATCTTCTGCCTTTGCAAAACCATGCAGCATAATTTCTTGGGCCGTCATGCCGAAGTTTAACATGAAGCCCATATCCCGGTAATAAGGGGCTAAATAATCCGTTCCTTTTTCCAAGGCAAATCCTGCGCCTATTTGTGCAGCTTCTTGTCCTTGTCCTGAAACGACAAAATTTATTTTACCTGAACGATTAAGCAGCCACATCCTCTCATCTAATCGTCTAGTTAACAACATTTCCCGGTAGACAGCCAATACATCTTCATCTGTTAAACCTAATTTTTCGTGACGATTCTCTGTCATGATACGTTCACTCCTATCCATGAATATTTAGCTGCTGAACAGCCAATGCCGCTTCTTTAATTGTTTCAGACAGTGTCGGATGCGCATGAATGGTCTCACCGATTTCCCAGGCATTCGCATCCAGGAAAGCTGCTAATCCTGCTTCTGAAATCAATTCTGTCGCACGCGGACCTACGATATGAACTCCTAAAATATCAGAGGTTTGCTTATCTGTTATCACTTTAACAAAACCTGAAGTATCTCCCTCTACAAAAGCTTTCCCGTTGGCTTGAAAGTTCATTTTACCTATTTGAAGCTCAAATCCTTCCCGCTTTGCTTCTTCTTCTGTTAAACCAATATGAGCAATTTCCGGATAGGAATAGATACAAGACGGCACTTGTCTTTCTTCCCATGGCTGCGGAGAAGCATTTGCCATATGTTCGACAGCAGTTTCCCCCTCTTTGCTGGCTACATGAGCTAACTGCATACCGCCAATACAATCTCCAATGGCATAAATATGTTTTTCTTTTGTTTGGCAAACCTCGTTTGTCACTAAAAATCCGTTTTCTACTTCAGCTTTTGTATTGGCTAATCCAATATCTCCTATATTTGCTTCTCTTCCTATGGACGTTAAAATAAAGTCAGACGTAAGTTCTTTTGTTTCTCCATCTTTTTCATACTGTATGGAAATTTGATTGTTCTCTATTTGTTTGGTCTCCGGCATTACATTTGCATTGGTAAGAAAGGCCACTCCACGCTTCGTCAGTTGCTTTTTTACCTCTTTGATGACTTCTTTATCTTCTGTGGGCAAAATTTCATCTTGAAACTCTAAAACAGTGACATCCACTCCGAAATCTGCCATCATAGACGCCCATTCGATTCCAATAACACCGCCGCCAATAATCGTTAATCGATCCGGTAGTGTTTCGATATCCAGCGCCTGGTCTGTATGCAATATAAATTCTCCGTCACAAGCCATATTGGGCAGCTCACGCGGACGTGATCCAGTTGCAATCAGCACATACTTTGGAACAATCATCGTGTTTTCTTCCTCTTCCCCATGATCAATGGAAATGGTTCCTGGCATAGGAGAGAAAATACTTGGACCAAGAATCCTGCCGAACCCTTCAAACACATCTATGTTGTTCTTTTTCATTAAGCCCTGAACGCCAGTAAAAAGCGATTGAACGACGGAGCCTTTTCTGTTTTGAGCTTTATCAAAATCAAAAGTTATACTTGCTGCTTCTACGCCGAAATCAGCCGCTTCCTGTAATTCACGATATTTCTCTGCTGATTTCAGCAATGCTTTTGAAGGGATACAACCGCGATGAAGACAAGTTCCTCCAAGTTTGTCATTTTCAACTATTGCTACATTTAATCCTAGTTGAGAAGCACGAATGGCAGCAGTATATCCGCCTGTCCCCCCGCCTAAAACAACTAAGTCATATTCTTTTGTCATATACTTCCTCCTCTGATTACAAGATGATCCTCGTATATTTTAACTGGTTCTTCTTCTTTAAGGACTCGTAGAGCAGCTCTATTTAATGTTTCCATTTCAGCTTCGCCAGGGTATATAAATAAATCGGCAATCCAATTTACTTGATCACTAATAAATCCCGTTAAATAAACACTTCCGGCAAATTCTCCTGTTAAAACAATGCCATCTATGTTTCCTTCAAGCACTGTTGCCATAGCGCCAATCTCCTTTGCTATTTGATACCCCATCGCTTGCATAATGACAGAAGTTTTCAGATCTTCCCGGGAAAGCTTCTCTTCAATTTCTTGAAAGGACTGAACGGCTAAATAAGCGTGCAGTCCTCCTTGGAACGTTAATTGATGAACAAGTTTGTCTTTCGTCATTCCTTGCTGGAAACTCATTTCAATTAAATCATGCAGAGGAAGAGATCCTGTACGGTCTAAGGAGAACGGGCCATCGCCATATAAACCATTATTGACATCGATGACCCTTCCTAATTGGTGTGCGCCTACAGATATACCATTTCCGATATGTGTCACAATAAGATTTAACTTATCATACGTGGCTCCCAGTGCAGTTGCTGCTTTTCTGGAGGCTGCTTTATGATTTAACGCATGAAAAATGCTTTTCCGTTCTACAGCAGGAGTTCCGGAATAACGTGCTATTTGCTTCATTTCGTCCACAACCGGCGGGTCCACTATAAAAGGAGCAATATTTAACCCATCGGCAATTTTCTTCGCAATGAGTCCGCCAAAATTAGAGGCATGCTTCCCATTATAATGACTCGCTAAATCATGAGCCATCTTCTCATTAACTAAATAGGTTCCTCCTTCAACTGCTTGAATGATACCTCCTGTTGCACTTACAGCATCCAGTTTGGATATATTGATTCCCGCTTCCATTAAACAGTCTAATATTCGATTTTTCCGGTTATTAATTTCCAGTGAAGACATTTCAGTTTGTTCAAAATGACTTAACGTGTTTTTGAAAAGACACTTATCATTATGAAAGATTCCAATAGTCGTTTCCGTTTCTTTCGGAACAATCACAAGAATTCGATATTCTTTTTGCATAGTAGCTTCACTCCGTCTTTTGCATGCTCAAAACTTATTTGAGATACTGGCCACGTGATTGTTTCATTGCTTCGATGCGTTCTTCCGCCATACGATTCGCTGCTTCAGAAGTCGGTATATTTTCTGTTTTAGATATAGCAAATACCCGGTCCAATGCATCATAGATAGCTGATACTTTCATCATGACACTTTCTTGATCGTATTGGGCTGCTAACTCTTCAGCAACGTTAATCACACCTCCGGAATTAATCACGAAGTCCGGCGCATAGACGATTCCTTTTTCATGCAGTTTTTCTCCGTGCTTATCCGTTTGTAATTGGTTATTAGCACTCCCTGCTATCACTTTTGCTTTTATTGTATTGATTGTTTCATCATTAATGACCCCGCCTAAAGCACATGGCGCAAAAATATCACAATCTACACTATAAATCGCATTTGGTTCAACAGCAGTGGCATTGAATTCTTCCACTGCTTTTTGCACCGCTGTTTGATTAATATCTGTGACGACTAACTTCGCACCCTCTTCATGCAAATGCCTGCATAATTGAAAAGCAACATGTCCTACACCTTGAACAGCAATCGTTTTATCTTTTAAATCATCGGTGTCAAATGCTGCCTTAGCAGCGGATTTGATTCCTTTATAAATACCTAAGGCGGTAACAGGAGAAGGATCTCCAACGCCTGTTCCGCGAGAATGACCTAACACAGAATCAGTCTCCATATGAATATAATCCATATCCTGAACCGTCGTGCCAACGTCTTCTGCTGTAATATAACGGCCATTTAAACTTTCGATGTATCGGCCGAATGCACGGAATAAGGCTTCGCTTTTTACTTTTCCAGCATCCCCGATAATCACTGCTTTTCCACCGCCCAAGTTTAAACCTGCCGCAGCATTTTTATAAGTCATCCCTTTCGCCAAACGCAAAGCGTCTTCTATTGCTTCTGCTTCTGTATTATAATTCCATATTCTTGTTCCTCCTAAGGCAGGTCCAAGCGTTGTATCATGGATGGCAATCACTGCTTTAAGGCCGGAAGCTTTGTCCTGGCAAAATACAACTTGTTCATAATCATCATTTTCTAATATGTTAAAAATTTCCATTATCCATCTCTCCTTTTGTTTAATCCTTCATTATATGTAAGCGCTTTTTCATAAAAACATTCTAAAACACCTCCAAGGAGCTTTATGATCATTTATCAATCCCATATTTATCCATCTTATAGTAGAGGTTTCGTAAAGAAATATTTAATTGTTTCGCCGTTTCAGTTTTATTGTATTCATTTTGTTTGAATACATCCCGGATAAACTTTTTTTCAAAGGCCTCTGTCGCTGTTTGTAACGATTGCTTTTCCATTACGATATCCGCCTGTTCAGATGTTTGATTTCCATTTACAAGTTCCGGTAAATGGTCTTGTAAAATAGTTGTTTCAGTTCGGTCCATGAAAATAATGGCACGGCTGATTACATTTTCTAATTCACGGACATTACCAGGCCAGTTGTATTTTCGCAAACTACTCAACGCTTTATCGGACAAGGAAGTGACGTTCCTCCCGTACTGCTGATTCACTTTCGTAATAAAATATTGGGTTAATTCTTCTAAATCGCCTCCCCGCTCCCTTAACGACGGAATAAAGATAGGCAAACGATTTAAACGATAGTATAAATCTTCGCGAAATTCCTGGTTTTTGATAGCTTGTTCTAAATTCTTATGCGTTGCAGTAATAATACGTACATCGATTGCTATTGATTCACTTCCCCCTATATATGTGAAGGTTTGATTCTGGATTACTTTTAAGAGTTTCACTTGCATCCGGATAGACAATTCCCCTATTTCATCGAGAAAGATGGTCCCTTGATTTGCTTCTTCAAATAAGCCAATAGTAGAGGAAGGGTCTCCTTCTGCTCCGAATAATTCTCTTTCCAGAGCCGATTCTTCTAAAGCAGCACAATTTACGCGAATGAACTTATTGAATCTCCGATCACTCTCGTTATGAATCGCGTGCGCAAACAATTCCTTTCCAGCTCCTGATTCTCCTCGTAACAGAACAGTAGTAGGCGTTCTCGCTCCTATTTTAGCTTGTTCGACAGCAATCTGCATTTCAGATGAATGACCTACAATATCATGAAACGTATAATTAGCTTCCAAATCACGAATCATGCGTTTTGCTTGCTTCAATTCACTTGTCAGCATCGTGATTTCTGATACGTCATGAATAACCGCGACACTTCCTTTTAATTTTCCTTCTACAATGACAGGGGCGACATTAACAATCACTTCTTTTTCCTGAGGTCCGACTTTCATTTTTGCACCTCGTACATGTCTTCGTGATTGCAGCACTTTCAAATGAACGCTTTCTCCTTCTGAAATATCCACAGTGGCTGATTTTCCGATGATATCATTTTCGGTTAAACCCGTCATACGAGTGTAAGCAGGGTTAATCATCAAGCCTTTTCCATCCTCATCTACGACGCTAATCGCTTCATCTGAAGAATAAATAATCGCTTCTAACATCTTTTTTATTTCTTTTAAATCTGTATTTTCTTCAGCGAGCTGCTGGACTTCGTTTTTATCCTTAAATAAAGCAAAAGCGCCTATAAGTCGTTGCTCTGCATTGATCAAGGGAATTCTTGTAGAAACGATTTGTTTTTGATTGGACAGCTTTAACACCTGATTAAATTCATTTTTTTGGTGCTCAATCACATCAGGTAACCCGGTGTTTGCGATAATTTCTTTAATTTGTCTATTTTGCGTTTCGCGACGATCCATTCCTACGACATCACTTGCTGCCTGGTTAATAAACTCAATTTCTTCTTGTGCATTCACTACAATGAGCCCGTCTTGAATATTATTTAAGATCAGTTCCAATTTTTGAAGGTGGTTAGTGGAAGCCAGCACAACAGGATAAATCAATTCCAAGGTGCTTTGGTTTAATACCAAGGTGTTCTGGTTGAGCCTGTCGTGCGGAATGTTTTTTTCCGCATTTTCCATACAGATAAAGATATAATCCAGTTCCTCTATAGAAAGTGAATCGTATGAATATTGCGGCGGCTGGTGTTTGATAGGAAATAAAGTATAAGGTACGGCTTCGGCCTTCCCGACAACTAATTTCATACTTTCAAGAGTGGTTAATACAGATAAATAATTTGCAGCCATGTCATTATCGCCAATAATCCCTATGTATTTCATTTATTCACCACCTTGAAATTTATTGCATAGTTTATACTGTTATTTTATCGGAACTTGCAAAAATTAGCAAGAATTATTCTCGTGATCTTTGCGTTTTTTTTTCAATTAAAGAACAGCTTTGCTATACTAGACATAATTTAGAAGAAGGAATGAGAAAATTATGGCTCGAATTGTTGCTGCAATTATCATATTTACCCCCGGCGTTATTGGTGCCATTGGAATAAAATTAATGCGGGACGCTTTATTTGCAGAAGTCACCCCCTTATTTCTCAACCAATCATTTCAATTCGCAGTTGGACTGATTATGTTTATCGGAGGCTTAGCCTTTATTGGGGGATTTATCCATCACCGCGACAAGAAAAAACAATTAACAAAAAAAAGAAATAGAAAATAGTTGGAGGCTCAAACATGAAAGTAGCAAAATTTGGTGGCAGTTCCCTGGCGAACAGTGAACAGTTTCGAAAAGTCGGCGATATTGTGCAAGAGGATAAAAACCGAAAATTTATTATCGTATCTGCTCCCGGCAAACGATACGAAGAAGATTATAAAATAACAGATTTGCTCATTCGCTTAGGGGATGCTTACATAAGAAGCAGCAAATATAAGTCTTATTTTATTACTATAATGGACCGTATAACAGCGATTATAGAAGAATTAGAGCTACCAAAAGAACTGACTCACGAAATCCAAGCGAATATTGAACTTGTGTTGGAAAAAGACTTGAATCAGACAGATAAAATGAATGAAATCAAGGCAATTGGAGAAGACAGTTCTGCTAAAATTCTAAGTGCTTATTTACAAACACTTGGAACGGATGCCCATTATGTTAATCCGGAAGATGCGGGTATTATTGTAGCAAATAATCCAGAAGGAGCCACACTGCTTGAAGAAAGTTTTTCAAAAATAAATACGCTGCGTGAAAGAGAGGGTGTACTCGTCATTCCAGGGTTTTTCGGCTATACCAAAGATGGCATGCTTGCTACTTTTTCCCGAGGCGGCTCAGATATCACCGGAGCAATTATTGCATCCGGTGTCAAAGCAGATTTATATGAAAACTTCACCGATGTCGATGCAGTGTATTCCGTTAATCCTTCCATCGTACATAACCCGAAAGAAATTAAACTGTTAACGTACCGGGAAATGCGCGAATTGTCATATGCAGGTTTCTCTGTCTTTCATGATGAAGCACTGATTCCTGCTTTTAATGCTAAAATACCTGTTTGCATTAAAAACACAAATAACCCTGACGGCAAAGGGACGATGGTTGTTTCTGACAAAGAAACAAACGAAAAACGAGTCGTTGGTATTGCCAGTGACAGTGGATTTACAAGTATTTATATCAGTAAATTTTTAATGAACCGTGAAGTCGGTTTTGGCCGTAAGTTATTTGAGATACTGGAAGAGGAGCATATATCATTTGAACATGCACCTTCAGGCATTGATGATATGTCTATTATCATTCGTGACAGCCAATTGCCGGATGAAAAAGAACTTCGATTAGTACAGCGGTTAAGCGAAGAACTCATGCCTGATACGATTTCTGTTCATCATAATCTGGCCTTGATTATGGTAGTAGGTGAAGGGATGAAAGAAACGATTGGGATGGCGCAGACTGCAACGACTGCTCTCGGAGAAGCGAAAGTCAATATTGAAATGATTAATCAAGGTTCTTCTGAGGTGTCCATGATGTTTGGCATTAAAGCAGACGGTATTCACCGGGCTATAAAATCCTTGTATAAGTCATTCTTTGGTTAATCTGGTTGACGTAAAAAGTGCTGATCTTTTCAGATCAGCACTTTTTTAAAGGTTTTATCTTCGCTAAAATATATCCCTTCGCTTGAACGTTATCAATCGTATATCATTAATTCACTTTGCACCTTCAAATGATGCACAAGAGTCGAAATAAATTCACTGTTTGTTGGCTTTTTTCGAGGAGAAAAGCGAAATGCTGCCGAATTTCCTTCGTCTTTCTTCATATTCCAAGCCGACTGAATAGCGTGTCTAATCGCCCTTTCTACACTGGATTCACTCGTTTTGTATTTTTTTGCGATACTGGGATAAATCAATTTTGTAAACCCGCTTAAAGCTTCCACTTCTTCATAGGCCATCCATATCGCTTCTTTGATGTATTGATACCCTTTTACATGCGGCTGGATACCTGTATTTTCCAGGCAAGTTACCAACGTAAGATGCAGGCGGTCGTCTTGTTCATCTCCTCGATGCAAACCTTCCTTCACAATAGAAGCAAGCGTCATCTCCTGCTGGTGTACTTCATCAATCTTCTGAATGAGCACTTTCATATCAAATGGCTTGAGCAAGTAATATGCTGCCCCAAATCGAGCTGCTTGCCGCAGTAATTCTTCTTGCCCGAAAGCAGTGATCATGATTACAGATAAAGGTTGAATGTTCTCTTCCGATAATGTTCGAAGCACCTCCATGCCGTCTAATAAAGGCATGACTATGTCTAACACCAGTACGTCAACAGGAGTAGTTTTTAACTTCTGCAACGCTTCTGCACCATCTATAGCAGTACCTGTAAGCTCCATATTTTCTTCTCTATTGACATAGGCTTTCATGACAGCAAGCATTTCAGCATTGTCATCTGCAATAAACACCTTGATTTTCTTCATGCATTTTCGAACCTCCATAAGAAGATAAATTTTGGTATTTTTTTACTTATTGTGAGTCGTTTTAAATGCATCTGTTAAAGCAAGCAATTGTTCAGAATGCTCCACGGCAGTTTTAGTCAACGTCGTTCCAGTTAACATTTTACCCAATTCTTCTACCTTCCGTGATTTATTTAATACATCTATCTTAGTAGACGTATGAGAAGCGGTCTCTTCTTTTCTTATCAGCATATGATCATCAGCCATGGCCGCTACCTGGGGCAAATGAGTGATACATAGCACTTGGGTTGTGGTGGAAATTTGATACATTTTCTCAGCAATAGCTTGTGCCACACGCCCACTCACTCCTGTATCAATTTCATCAAACACAACGGTCGGTATCCGGTCATGTTTCGCAAACATTTTCTTGAGCGCCAGCATGATTCGGGACAATTCCCCGCCGGAAGCAATTTTAGACAACTCCTTTAATGGCTCTCCTGTATTTGTAGATAAAAGAAAAGTAATCACGTCTGTGCCATTTACAGTTGGCTCAAGTTGTTCAATCGGCTCGAAATGAACAGAAAAAGAGGCATTTTCTAAATATAAATCCTTTAATTCCGCTTGAATAGCTGTTTCTAAGTCATGCGCAATGGACACTCGTTGTTCATGTAATTTTTTTGCTTTCTCTAACACATTTTTTTTATGTTCAGCGAGTTCTTCTTCCAATTCTTCTATATGAGTATCTTTATGTTGTAATGTATGCAGTTCTTCTCCAATATTTTCCTGGTATTTTAGTATTTCATCAACTGTCGGGCCGTATTTTTTTTGCAGTCGCTGAATTTCACTCATGCGTGCTTCAATTTCGTTTAACCGGCTTTCGTCGAAGTAAAGGGAGTCTTTCTGATCTCTTAAATGAAAACTCACTTCTTCCAACTGATAGTATATATTCGTCAATTCTTCGGCAGCACTTTTAATAGAATCATTCACATCAACTGCCTCTTGTAATTCTTGTTGTGCGACATCCACCCATTCCAATCCTTTTGCTTCCCCATACAACGCATAATAACTGCCATTTAAGGCACGATGAACCTTTTCAAAATTTTGCAGCTGGCTGCGTTCTTCTTCTAATTGGCGGTCTTCATTCTCTGTCAATTCAGCTTCTTCCAGCTCACTGAGTTGAAAAGTTAATAAATCAATGCGTTGCCTGATTTCTTGATCATTTTCACTTAACCGTTTGTATTGCCGGAGTATATCCTGATAGGTGTTATAAGCCGTTTCATACTCCAGCTTCAAGGGAGAAATCTTCTCGTGTTGATACGCGTCCAGCAAGGACAAGTGGTTTTTTTTATCCATCAGCTGCGTCGTGTCATGTTGACTGTGAATGTTAATAAGTGCTTGTCCGAATTCTCGCAGTACTGCAAGTGTTACAATCTTTCCGTTAATGCGGCAAATGCTTTTTCCTTTGTTCGTTATCATCCGTTCCAGTACAACTGTTTCTTCCTCTATATCGATGTCGTAATGCTGGCATTTTTGATTCATCTCTTCCGCCTGTTCGTCTATAAAATATATTCCGGTAATTTCAGCTTGTTTCTTACCATGCCGAACGAAATCTACAGATCCGCGCCCGCCTGTCAAAAGTTGAACAGCATCAATGATAATCGACTTTCCTGCTCCGGTCTCTCCAGTTAAAACAGTGAGCCCCTCTTGAAAAGAAACGGATATATCATCGATAATAGCGAAATTACGTATCGAAAGTTCTTTCAGCATATCGTCACCTCACTTTCCCTTAAAGTGCTTACAGCATCTCTAAAAAGCGTGCTTCAACCGTTGCTGCATCTTCTTCTGTCTTACAAATAATCAAGCAAGTATCATCGCCGCAGATAGAGCCCAGAATCCCTTCCCAATCCAGATCATCAATTAATACTCCAATAGAATGAGCGTTTCCCGGCAACGTTTTAAGCACAATGAAGTGATGAGCATGGTCGATACTAAGGAACGATTCCATGATTAAACGTTTCAGTTTACTGTGTGGGTTAAATCGCTGTTCAGTCGGTGTACTATATTTGTAATTGCCGGTTTCAGAAGGCACTTTCACTAAATGCAGTTCTTTAATATCACGAGATACGGTCGCTTGTGTGACATTAAACCCTAAATGATCTAAACGATTCACTAAAGCATCTTGGGTTTCGATTGCTTCTTCTGTAATTATTTCTCTGATTTTTAAATGACGTTTTGCTTTACTCATTTTGTCCTCCACGACGTTTGGCTTGAAAATGTTGGTGAGCAGAGTGAATAACTTTAGGAATAATTTCTAAGGACTGATTTTCCTGTTGGCTTTTCTTCCATCCAAAATGTCCAATAAACTCTATATTTCCCTCTCCTCCTGTAATCGGTGAATGGTCCAATCCTAAAAAAACAAATCCTTCTCCCATAGCAAATAAAATAATATTCTCAAGCACCTCTTTATGTACTTCCGGGTCCTTTACCACGCCTTTTTTGCCAACTTGATTTTTTTGTGCTTCAAATTGCGGTTTAATTAAAACAACGACATCACTTTCCGTTTGCAACAAAGTTGGTAATACTGGAAAAATAAGCCGTAAAGAAATAAAAGAAACATCTGTCACCGCAACACTTGGAAATCCGTTCGTGAATAATTCAGATGTGACATATCTGAAATTAGTCCGCTCATGCACTTCCACACGAGAGTCGGTTCTCAGCTTCCAAACCAGCTGGTTATGGCCTACGTCAACCGCATAAACATAGTCCGCACCGTTTTGTAAAGCACAGTCTGTAAACCCTCCCGTTGAAGAGCCGATATCCAGCACCGTTTTATGCTTCACATGAAAATCAAACACTTGCAATGCTTTTTCCAATTTAAAACCGCCGCGGCTTACATATGGGAGCTTGCCTTTCACTTGCAATGGAGTCGAAGTATCTATTTTTACACCGGGTTTATCCATTCGCTGCTGTCCGGAGAAAACAACTCCTGCCATGATAAGTCTTTTTGCTTTTTCTCTTGTTTCTGCTAGTTCTCTTTGAACCAATAATATATCTAAGCGCTCTTTAGTCATTAAAATAATCCTTATCTTCTAAATGTAATTTTTAAATTCTTCTTCAAGTATACGAAAACAAGACAGATATTTCTAGCAGTAAGAATGGTTATGATGATTTGCGGTGATGTAGAGATTTAAAAGCAATGGTATATTTAAAATATATGGTTTACATAATATTATTACCGTTACCTTATTTAGTTAACATAATATTATTACTGTAACCTGTATGGTGTAAAAGAAGCTAGCCCTCCCCTAAAGGATAGACTAGCCGTTGCTGTACAAATACCTCGCATCACACTGGATAAATACCATGCTTTCGCTCGGTAAATGAAACATCTTTGGTTTGATAGAGCGCAAATCTTGTTGACAATTCTTTCCGTATATTATTCGGATTAATAATATCATCAACAACCATTTCGGAAGCTAGATGATACACATCGATATCTTCTTTGTATTCTTCCTGTTTTTCTTTGATAAATGCTGCCCTGTCTTCTTCTGGTAATTGAGCAATTTTATTAGCGTAAACGGCATTGACGGCAGCCTCTGGCCCCATAACTGCAATTTGTGCAGTTGGAAATGCTAACGTAGCATCTGGTTCGAATGCTGGACCAGCCATCGCATAAAGGCCTGCCCCATATGCTTTTCTTACTACCACTGAGATTTTAGGAACGGTCGCTTCACTCATCATGGCGAGCATCTTCGCACCATGTCGAATGATCCCTTGCTGTTCTACTTTCGTACCTATCATAAAGCCCGGTACATCCATTAAAAATACTAACGGTATGTTGAAAGCATCGCACAACTGAATAAACTTAGCAGCCTTATCTGCCGAGTCAGGGAATAATACACCGCCTTTAACACGGGATTGGTTCGCAATGATTCCGACTGCTTCTCCTTCTATCCTGCCTAAACCAGTAATCAGTTCCGGAGCAAATAATTTTTTGATTTCAAAAAAAGTATCTTCATCGACGGTTCGCTCAATCAAATCGTACATATTGAAAGCGGCGTTCTGATTTTCCGGTAAAATGTCAGAAAGAGATTTATCAAATGATTTAGCTGCTTTTGCCGTAATTTGAGGTGGTCTTTTGTTATAGTTAGCAGGAAAGTAGCTTAAATAACGTTTGGTATAATGAATTGCTTCTTCTTCGGTTGAAGCTAATACATCGCCGCAACCTGACGTGGAGCAATGCATTTTTGCGCCGCCCATTTCCTCTAAACCTACTTTTTCTCCAATAACCATTTCGGCCATTCTCGGCGACCCTAAATACATGGACGCATTGCCATCTACCATGACAACAATATCACAAAATGCTGGAATATAAGCACCTCCAGCTGCAGAAGGTCCGAATAACAGGCAAACTTGCGGTACTCGTCCTGACATCTTTATTTGGTTATGAAAGATACGACCTGCACCGCGTCTGCCTGGAAACATTTCTACTTGATCGGTAATCCGCGCTCCAGCAGAATCAACTAAATAGAGCATCGGCACATTTAACTTTAAAGCGGTTTCCTGGATTCGAATGATTTTCTCTACTGTTCTTTTCCCCCAAGATCCTGCTTTAACGGTAGAATCATTGGCCATGACGCAAACCGTTTCTCCTTGTACTTTGCCAATACCGGTAACGACACCATCCGCAGGTAAGTCACCTGCTTGGTTGTTAGCAAAAAAAGCATCTTCGATTTCCACATCATCGTCTAACAACAAGGCCAGACGTTCGCGTACAAACATTTTTCCTTTTTCTTGATTTGCATCATGATATTTCTCTTTTCCTCCTTGCAGAATATCATTAGAAATATCTTTTAATTTGTCAACATAGTCCATATAGGAAGCCTCCTGTTATTTCCCTTGATAATCAGGTTTTCTTTTATCTCGAAAAGCTTGTAATCCTTCTTCACGGTCTTTCGTATGAATCGTTTCTTGATAGCATAAATTTTCAATTGCTAGTCCACTATGTAAATCTACTTCTATTCCGTCATTGATTGCCTGCTTTGCCCGGCGTACAGCGACTGGCCCATTAGCAGCAATTATTTTCGCCATTTCTTGAGCTTTTTGGAATACTTCTTCCGGTTCAGCTGTTTCTTCCACTAATCCAAGAGCTGCTGCTTCTTTCGTTTTAACCAGCTGCGCAGTAAAAATGAGCCGCTTTGCCTGTCCGCCGCCAATCAAACGAGCTAATCGCTGCGTCCCGCCGGCTCCTGGAATAATAGCGAGTGAAGTTTCCGTCAGCCCCATTTTTATTTCTTCAGAAGCGATACGAATATCACAGGCAAGCGCTAATTCCATACCTCCTCCGATGGCAGCACCATTCATGGCTGCTATCACTGGAATAGGAAGCTCAGCCATCCGGTGTATTGTCTTCCCGATTAAAGCAACGGTTGATTTTACTTGTTCCTCTGCCATTCCTTTTCTTTCTTTTAAGTCAGCGCCCGCTGAAAACGCTTTTTGACCACTGGCTGTCATAATCACCACACGGATGTCCTGGTTTGTTTCCAGTTCATCCAATATGCGATTCCATTCTTCTAGTAAATGTAATGAAAATGCATTCATCACATCAGGACGATTAAGCCTGATAACACCAATATGTTTATCTTGTATTTCAAATAAAATGGGCTTTTCCATCTTTTCGCTCCTTTACTGAGTGAGGTTATTCAATGACTGCTATAATATCTCCCTCGTTTAAAAAAGCTCCTTCTTCTACGTTAACGCTTTGAATTTTGCCGGATTTGGGAGAAGGTAATGGGATTTCCATCTTCATGGATTCCATAATTCCTACATCTTCCCCTTCCTCAATTTGGTCGCCTTCTTTGACTAATAACTTCCACATACTTCCTGCCATGCTTGCTTTTACTTCATTCATTTGATCTTCTCCTTTATTATGTTTTTCTAACAACCTAAGTTTCTGGCGATAACCATCCGCTGAATCTCGGAAGTGCCTTCACCAATCACTAATAATTTGGCATCTCTTAAATATCTTTCCACTTCGTATTCACGCATATATCCGTATCCGCCATGAATTTGAACAGCTTCTTCCGCCGCTCGAACTGCCGTTTCTGTAGCGAATAATTTAGCATACGCTGCTTCTTGAGAAAAAGGTTTCCCATTATCTTTTAACCAAGCAGCCTTCATGACCATATTTCTCGCTAATTCCACTTCCATCGACATGTCAGCAAGTTTAAATTGAATAGCTTGAAAGGAAGCAATTGGTTTATTAAATTGTTTTCGCTCTTGTGCATATTGTAAAGCTCGGTCAAGGGATCCTTGAGCAATTCCTAATCCTAAGGCAGCAATCGAAATCCTGCCACCGTCAAGTGTAGACAAAAATTGACTAAATCCTTTAGCTGGATCACCAAGCAAATTATCTTTAGGAACACGAACATCTTCTAAAACAATTTCAGCTGTATCGGATCCACGAACTCCCATTTTGTCATAATCACTGGTAATCGTAACACCGGGAGTATCTGTCGGTACAATGATTGCCGAAATAATCGGACGGCCATTCTCTTTTTTGCCGGTCACTGCTGTTACAATGATAGATCTAGCAAAAGAAGCATTCGTAATAAAGCATTTTTCGCCATTGATAATGTACTCATTTCCATCTTCTATTGCAGTTGTTTTGGTTCCCTGAGCATCAGAACCGGCATTGGGTTCTGTTAATCCAAAAGCTCCTAATGATTTACCTTTGGCTAACGGCACGAGATGTTCTTCTTTTTGTTCCTCGGTTCCAAACGCATAAATCGGAGTAGCCCCCAAAGAAACGGCTGCTGCATAACTAAGTCCCGTACTGCCGCAGACTCTTCCTACCTCTTCTACAGCAATAGCGTAGGAAACGGTGTCAGCACCAGCGCCGCCATATTTTTCAGGAAACGGCAAGCCTAATAAACCTAGTTCGCCCATTTGCCGAAACGTATCTTCAGGGAAAGTCGCCTCTTTGTCAATAGATATCGCCTGTGGCTGTATAACATTCGTTGCAAAATCTTTTACCATATTACGGATCATTTTTTGATCTTTTGTAAATGAAAAATCCATTATGTCCCTCCTATGTACGAAACTGCTAATATGTATGAAAAAATAAACGTTATTTTCGGTACTTCGACTGCAGTTCTTTTAATCGGTAATATATTTTGGCTAATCGTTGTTCGTCTCCAGCCTCGTTTGGCTCATAAAACGTTTTGTGCTGCAGTTCTTTTGGCAAATACTCCTGATACACCCACCCATTGGGATAATGATGAGGGTATTTATAACTTTCTCCGTGACCGAGTGATTTTGCACCTTGATAATGTGTATCTTTCAAGTGATTAGGAATATCATATGTTTTGCCTTTTTTCACTATATACGCCGCTTTATCCAACGCTTTATAAGCAGAGTTGGATTTCGGAGACAAACAAAGCTCTACGACGATCACAGATAAAGGAATCCTGCCCTCGGGAAGTCCAAGTCTCTCCACCGAATCGACGACTGGTAAGACACGGGCACATAACTCAGGATTGGCTAAGCCAATGTCTTCATACGCAATCACCAGCAGCCGGCGACAAATCGAGATAATGTCTCCTCCTTCCAATAAGCGCGCTAAATAATATAAGGCTGCTTGGGTATCGCTTCCACGAATACTTTTTTGAAAGCCTGACAATAAATTATAATAAATGTCGCCCTTCTTATCATGGTTCAGCCCTTTATTTTCAATGCTTTGGTCAATAACAGCCTTTTCCAGAACAATCTCTTGTTTTTCATTTTGGCGGGAAGCCCACATGGAGTCCTCCAAAATATTTAAAGCAGTTCTGGCATCGCCTGTCGCCTGTGCTATATGGGTCAGCACATCTTCCTCAAATTGAAATGTGTAATGACCTAAACCATTTTCTTTATCTTTAATCGCATGTTGGAGGAGTGCTATCACAGCTGGCTCATCCAGCATTTTTAATTCTTTAATTTGACCGCACCGTGATCGAATTGCATTGTTGACGCTGTGAAAAGGATTTTCAGTTGTAGCACCAATTAGCGTAAATACGCCTTCTTCTATCGCCCGTAATAATGTATCCTGCTGGCTTTTATTAAAACGGTGGATCTCATCTATAAAAACAATCGCATTTCGAGTCATGCGCGTTTCGCTAATAACTGCTTCGACATCTTTTTTTCCATCTGACGTAGCATTCAGCGCATAAAAATCTTTTTCCATTGTTCCTGCTAACGCGAAAGCCAGCGATGTTTTCCCGGTTCCTGGAGGCCCGTACAAAATCATCGAAGGGACGTGCCCATTTTCTATCATCTTATATAACGCCGTGTCAGGTCCAATAACATGGTCTTGCCCAACGACCTCTTCAATTTTTTTCGGGCGCATCCGATATGCTAAAGGTTCATTTCGACTCATGAAGATTTCTCCTTATTTCAAGCTTTCCATCCTTTTTAGCATATCATAAATCGAACATTAATTCTATTTCATTCTTCAATTGCTTTTCTCATGATTTATTTTTCGCAAAATGAAATGTATTCTCTTCAAAAGGAAGAAAATACATTTGGACGTAAAAATACATTAATCCCAATAATGCCGTCATACTTCCATTTTGATCCCGCTGTTTGCAGGTGGGTGTTCTGCTCTATAATTATGATTTTTACGAACAATCTGTAAATCAGATTATAAGAAAAATAAATATCTTATAGAAACGCTAAACTCCCTTATAATTGGTGTTCGGTCAAAATGTTTGGTAACAAACACTCCAGGATTAATGATTTTCTATATTTAGATTAGCACATGTAAGCGCTTTAATCAAGAATAAACTTTTTTACGTCATAACAGTTACCGCGTATTTTCTGATATGCCCCGGTATACCTCCTGTTTTCGCAAAAATGCTGACTTGTTCTATTCTTTTACATGAAAATATTCATATGCAGATTAACATAAAAAAGCACTCCCTTATGATCAAGGAAGTGCTCCTTTATCCACTTTATTCTTTTTTGGCTTTTTTCATACTGCGGATGGATAATTCTTCCAACTGCTTATTGCTTACTTCAGCAGGTGCATCTGTCAGTAAATCAGAGGCTGATGCTGTTTTAGGGAATAATATAGTATCACGAATATTGGTTTTATTAGCTAAAAGCATCACAATTCTGTCCAGACCAAATGCAACGCCACCATGAGGAGGTGCTCCGTACTCCAATGCTTCTAATAAGAAACCAAATTGTTCTTCACTTGCTTCTTTTGTAAAGCCCAATGCTTCAAACATGTCTTCCTGGATTTTCTTATCGTATATTCTTAGAGATCCGCCGCCAAGTTCATATCCATTCAATACGACATCATATGCATTTGCACGAACGGATTTTGGATCTGTCGTTAATTTATCTACATCTTCATCTACCGGAGAGGTGAATGGGTGATGAGCAGCTGCATAACGTTTGCTTTCTTCATCATATTCCAACAGCGGCCAATCAACGACCCATAAAAAGTTGAATAAAGATTCATCTATTAAATCTAAATCGTGAGCAATTTTTTGACGTAACGCTCCTAAGCTGTCATGCACAACTTGACTTTTGTCAGCTCCGAATAATAACAAGTCACCATCTTCGACATTTGCTCGTTCATAAATCTCTGCTTTCTCCTCCTCAGAGAAAAATTTTGCAACAGGGCCCGTCATATCTCCGTCCGCAACTTTTACCCATGCTAATCCTTTAGCACCGTAAGTAGCCACATACTCTGTCAGCTCTTTATCGATGTCTTTGCGTTTAAATCTGTCTGCATTTCCTTTTACATTGATTAACGCAACTTTACCTCCACTGTTGGCAGGGCCGCTGAATACTTTGAAGGAACTGTCTTTTAGAATATCGGTCACCGTGATAAGTTCCATACCAAATCGTGTATCCGGTTTATCTGAACCATAACGCTCCATCGCTTCATCATAACTGAGACGAGGGAAAGGCAATGTTACGTCTTTATTTAAAACATCTTTCATCATTTTCTGTAACATTTCTTCCATCATTCTCATAATTTCTTCACTTGATAAAAAGGCCGTTTCTATATCAATTTGGGTAAATTCCGGTTGACGATCCGCACGTAAGTCTTCATCCCGAAAACAGCGGGCAATTTGATAATAACGCTCAAAACCGCTCATCATCAACAGCTGCTTAAATAATTGCGGAGATTGCGGCAGAGCGTAAAATTCCCCCGTATGGACGCGGCTAGGTACTAAATAGTCACGTGCTCCTTCTGGTGTGCTCTTTGTTAGAATTGGCGTCTCCATTTCCAAAAAGTCATGATTATCCAGAAAATCACGAATCGATTTTGTTATTTTATGACGAATTTGGAATGTCCGTTGCATATCCTCCCGCCGTAAATCAATGTAGCGATGCTTCAATCGTAAGTCTTCTGATACATCCTGCGCTTCATGGATAAGAAACGGTAAATTTTTAGATTTATTGATTACCTGAATCGACGAAATCGTCACTTCGATGTGGCCGGTATCCAGATTGGGATTCACGGTTTCTGCATCCCGCTCGATGACTTTTCCTTCTGCTTCAATCACATATTCACTTCGTAAGGATTCAGCAATCTCTAAGGCTTCTTTCGAATAGTCCGGGTTAAAAACAAGTTGCACAATACCGGACTGGTCTCGTAAATCGATGAAAATGAGTTCCCCTAAATCCCGTCTGCGATGTACCCAGCCTTTTAGAGTCACTGTCTCATTTACATTTGCTTCGCGCAGATGTCCTGCATGTTGACGTTCTGCCATTTATACCTCTCCTCTAACTTTTTCTAGTAATTGTTCAACTGCTTCGTCAAGCGATACTTCTACTTGATTTCCTGTTGACATGGAGCGAATGATCGCTTTGTTTTGCTCGACTTCTTCTTCCCCTAAAATTAAAGCGAACATGGCGTTGAACCGATCGGCTGCTTTAAATTGTGCTTTCGCTTTGCGCATTTGATAGTCTTTATCCGCATGCAATCCAGCGTCCCTTACTTTTTTCAGCAATGGAACAGCGGTTTCGTCAACATCTCCCATGGTCACCATAAACACATCTAAATGCGCCGGTGACGGTAAAGCCACTTCTTCTGATTCAAGCGCCATCATTAAACGTTCCAGCCCCATTCCAAAGCCAATGCCTGGGGTTTCAGGACCGCCAAGTTCTTCGGTCAACCCATTGTAACGTCCTCCGCCGAGCAATGTCGTAATAGCTCCAAAACCTTCTGCATTGCTCATGATTTCAAAAGCAGTGTGGTTATAATAATCCAGTCCACGAACCATTGTCGGGTCCACTTCATAAGGAATATTCATCCCGTCTAAAAACTTTTTCACTTTTGTAAAATACGTTTGAGATGTTTCATTTAAATAATGTAAGACAGCAGGAGCAGTAGCCATAGCCGGGTGATCTTGGTCTGTTTTACAATCGAGTATGCGCAGTGGATTGGTATCTATACGGTTTTGACAATCACTGCATAATTCGCCGATATAAGGTGTAAAATGTTCCACTAGTGCTTGACGGTGAGCATCACGACTTTCTTTGTCGCCCAAGCTGTTCAACACAAGTTTAATGTCTTTTAACCCCAATTGGTCATAGGCAGACATGGCAAGTGCAATCACTTCCGCATCGACTGCAGGATCTGCACTTCCCAGCACTTCGACACCAAATTGATGCAACTGTCGCATTCTTCCTTGCTGTGGACGTTCGTAGCGGAACATTTCAGCAAAATAATACCATTTAGTCGGCTGAACTGGACTGCCGTACATTTTATTTTCCACATACGCGCGCACAACCGGCGCGGTTCCCTCTGGGCGCAATGTAATACTTCTGCCGCCGCGGTCCTCAAATTCATACATTTCTTTTTGGACAATATCAGTTGTATCGCCTACACCGCGCTTAAATACTTCCGTATGTTCAAATACGGGTGTTCTTATTTCATGGTAGTTATAAAAGTCAGCTAGCTGACGCAATACATTCTCTGCATATTGCCATTTTGCAGATTCTTCCGGTAAAATATCTACTGTTCCTCTTGGGGCTTTAATTTTCATACAATACCTCCATTTTTAACATAAAAAAATCCCCTCCCCTTTTCCTTCACTGTCTAGGAAATAAAGGGACGAGATTTACCCGCGTTGCCACCCTGGTTAATGTTTGTATACATTCACTTTATGCGTACAGTTAACGCCTGTTTTACGGCAGTTCTCCCAGAATGTCTTCGATGAATCGCTATGAAAATAGTCTCAGCCTGGCTATTTTTTTCTGTGCACGCAGTATTCATGTACTCTTTTCTGTTCATAGAACTTTAGTATTCATTCTTATAAAATAATAAGCTTAATTCAATGGTTTGTCAAGAGTTTGCTATTTACGAAATGATTTTCCCGGACTCTGTCTCAATCGTTAACGTTACAGGACCCTGATTTGTTAATTGAACATTCATCATCGCACCAAATTCACCTGTTTCAACAGGGACAGATTCTTCTCTTAAAGCTTGATTAAAAGCTTCATACAACTCTATTGCCTTATCAGGATGGGCTGCATGAACAAAGCTGGGCCTTCTTCCTTTTTGGACATTGCCGTATAAAGTAAATTGAGAGATAGATAAAATACTGCCGTTTGCGTCTTTTAATGAACGATTCATTTTCCCTGCTTCATCTTCAAAAATACGCAAATGCACTAATTTTTGAACCATGGCATGAATATCTTTCTCCGTATCTGAATCTGTAAATCCAACGAGGACAACAAACCCGTTATCTATTTCACCAATCACCTTTTCTTCTACGGTAACCGTTGCCTCTAGGGCACGCTGTATAACTGCCTTCATGTATTCTCAAACTCCTTTAATGCACTGTTCTTGTCACCGCATAAATATCCTGGACTTGTTTAATCCGCTCTACGACATGCTGTAAATGATCCGTATTTTTAATTAAAATCGTAATATGAATATGAGCAATTTTATTCTTATCTGCTCGTCCACTGACTGTCGCAATTTGCGTTTGTGTCTCATTCACGACTTGTAAGACTTCATTCAGCAACCCATTCCGGTCATACCCCGACACTTCTAAATCCAAGGAATATTCTTTGGAACTGTATTCAGGCTCACGCCATTTCACTTCGATAAAACGGGATTTAGCTTCCTCACTTTGCACATTGGGACAATCCGACCGATGAACAGACACACCGCGTCCCTTCGTAATATAACCTACAATATCATCATAAGGAACTGGGTTGCAGCAACGGGATAAGCGAACAAGCACATTATCAATCCCGGCTACTTCCACCCCAGATCCGGATTTGCTTATCGAATGCGGCTTTTCCTGAACGGCTGATTGCACTTCCTCTATTTGCTGTTCCATATTTTTTTCGACTTCTTGTTCCCGTCTTAAACGATCAGTCAGTCTCGTAATAACCAGAGAAGCAGTAATTCCTTGATACCCTACAGCAGCGTACATATCATCTTCACTTACAAAATTAAATTTTTCACAAACACGTTTGATATTCTCATTCGTTAACACTTCTTTAGGTGTAAAACCCAGGTCTTTAATACCTTTGTCAATCTCTGCTTTGCCTTTGGTAATATTCTCTTCTTTGCGCTGCTTTTTGAAAAATTGTTTGATTTTATTTTTAGCTTGCGAAGATTGTGTAATCTTGAGCCAATCCTGCGAAGGGCCATATGAATGTTTAGAAGTAACTACTTCCACAATATCTCCGTTTTGCAATTTATAATCCAACGGTTCCATTTTTCCATTGATTCGGGCGCCTACTGTTTTATTTCCAATTTCTGTATGAATCCGGTAAGCGAAATCAAGCGGGACAGAACCATTTGGCAGCTCAATAACATCGCCTTTGGGGCTGAATGCATAGACCATATCGGAAAACAAATCCACTTTTAAAGATTCAACAAATTCTTCGGCATCATGTGCTTCATTTTGCCATTCCAAAATCTCTCTGAACCAGGTAAGTTTGTCCACATAGGATTTTTCATTCTGCTTCACCTGCTTGCCTTCTTTATAAGCCCAGTGGGCAGCAATTCCGTATTCCGCAATTTTGTGCATCTCCTCAGTTCGGATCTGAACTTCTAACGGGTCGCCCTGAGGACCTATCACGGTTGTATGGAGAGATTGATATAAGTTGGTTTTCGGCATTGCAATATAGTCTTTAAAGCGGCCTGGCATCGGCTTCCAATACGTATGAATCACACCTAAAACAGCATAGCAATCTTTAATGCTGTCGACAATCACCCGCACAGCTAATAAATCATATATTTCATTGAAATCCACTTTTTGAGTGACCATTTTACGGTAGGTGCTGTAAATATGCTTCGGTCTCCCGGAAATGTCTGCTTCAATTTTTACTTTGGCTAATTCTTCTGAGATATCACTCATCACATCTTCGACAGAGCTTTCCCGCTGATTGCGTTTCTGTTTCATTAATTGCACAATCCGGTAATATTGTTGTGGTTTTAAATAACGTAAAGACGTATCTTCTAATTCCCATTTAATCGTAGACATACCTAAACGATGAGCAAGAGGCGCAAATATTTCCAGTGTTTCATTGGCAATCCTGCGCTGCTTCACCGGCGGCAAATGTTTAAGGGTGCGCATGTTATGCAACCGGTCCGCTAATTTAATCAAAATAACGCGTATATCGTTCGCCATTGCCACAAACATTTTTCGATGATTTTCTGCCTGCTGTTTTTCTTTCGATTTATATTTAATTTTTCCCAGCTTCGTTACGCCATCCACCAGCATGGCTACTTCTTCGTTAAATGCCTCTTCGATATCTTCCACCGTATAGTCCGTGTCTTCCACAACATCATGTAAAAAACCGCCGGCAATCGTTTCATGATCCATCTCTAAATCCACTAAAATATCGCCCACTTGGACAGGATGAATAATATAAGCTTCGCCTGATTTTCGATATTGATCTTTATGTGCTTTTTCTGCAAATTCATACGCATGATAAATAAAATCCACATGCTCTTCGTTTAAAAATGTTTCCGCTTTTTCCAATATTTCTTCAATTGTTATATTTGTATCATTTGCCATGCCATCACCTTAGTCCCGATTCTTAATTAGTCGTATTTCATTAATGATAACACATCATATCCTTGAAGTTTACTTATACCATCTAAATAAGCTAACTCAATAAGAAAGGCACAGCCGACAACAATGCCCCCTAGTTCTTCCACTAATTTTATGGTCGCTTCGATCGTACCGCCTGTAGCTAATAAATCATCCGTTATTAAAACACGTTGCCCTTCTTGGATGCCGTCCCGATGAATCGTTAAAGCATCTTTGCCATATTCGAGTCCATATTCTTTCGTAACCACTTCTCTAGGCAATTTATTTGGCTTGCGTACAGGTACAAATCCTACTCCCAGTGCATAAGATACTGGACACCCGATGATGAAACCTCTTGCTTCCGGGCCTACGATCACATCAACTTCTTTTTCATCGGAGTAACTCACAATTTCATCAACAGCTGCGCGAAATGCCTCACCATCTGCCATTAACGGAGTAATATCCTTAAATTCGATCCCTTCATGCGGCCAATTTTCAACAATTGTAATGTACTCTTTAAGATTCATTGGTAACTTCCTCTCTTTGTCCCTTTTCTAGTTTCCGCTGCTTTTCTATCCATGTTTTTAATTCATCAAAGGACGAGTAATATAATATTTTTTCAATATCTCCTTGCTGTAAACGATGTTGATACGTAATGGAATGATCCAAAGAAGTCTTCTCTGCAGCTTTATTTACATACAGGACATTCTCTTCGACATAAAAAAACTTCAAATCCAGAAATACTTTCACCATAAAAATTGCTTTTTCTTTGGACCAATTTTTTTGTTTAATAATTGTAACAAGGTCTACTTTCAACTGCACAGGCTGATGATTGATGAGAAAGCTGTATAACCATTTAAATTCATCCCGGCTCGGTACTGTATGAAAAAAAGCATCATCCGTTACTTGATAATTGACGAGAATATTACTCGTATGAATATGGTTCAAAATAAATTGCAAATCTTCCATACGAGAAGGCAAATCACAAAGGATTAATAAATCCGTTTCCTGAACAGCAAAATCCTTATTGCTGTACGTAATAACATCGATATGCTTTCTGTTCTCTTTCATCTGTTTTAAGTGCTCTTGGGACTGACCTGCTAATACAGCACTCCCAACTGTATCTAAATAAGGCTCTACGCTTCTTGAAACCGGTTTTCCTCTTTCATCGAATAATTGCCAATCTTCAATTGCCAGGTCTTCTAACAGCATTTGCACTGTACGATTCCCATTCCACTCGTTGATTTGTAATTTCCCTACGAGGGAAAGCACAGCATCTTCGGAAATAAAAGGAAACAAATGGCCCAGCTGGAACCCAATTGCGTCAAAGACACGTCCTTCTTCTTTAAACTGGATTTTCAAATGATTTTTTTGCTGACCAATTTGCCGGATGTGACTTGCTGTCCCTTCCACTAAAAACACAGGTTCTTCGTTTGCCATACCAAAAGGAGCTAATTGACTTAATTGATCCACAAACCGCTCTGTCAGCTGATGATTTGAAACAACATGAATGTTCGGGATGACTGGATAAAAATCATTTTCGGACAGCTGTTGGAAAATAGCTTCATTAAAAGCTTGTTTTAACTCGGCAAAATTTTCTAAAGGAAGACTCATCCCTGCTGCTTGGGCATGACCGCCAAATTGAGAAAATAAAGCTTGAAATTGCATCCCAGTTTCAAACAAATGAAAAGCTGGTATACTGCGACCTGATCCTTTTAAAATACCTGTATCCAATTTATGACTAAACAAAATCACAGGTCGATTAAATTGCTTAACTAATCGGGATGCAGCAATACCAAGCACACCTTCATGCCAGCTCGAATCGTAGAGCATGATGACGCCGTCTTTTGCTTCAACTCTTGCGCTTGCTTCTGTTACGATGTCCTCCACAATGCCTTTTCGTTCTTGGTTTAATTCTTCCACATCAACAGCGATTTGCATTGCTTTTTCCGTATCCAGGGTGAGCAGCAATTCAACCGCGAGTGAAGCATTATCCATTCTCCCCACAGAATTAAGTCGTGGAGCGATTTTAAAACCAATGTCCTGCTCGGTTAGAAGCGAGGTGGACTCTATCCCGGCAACTTCTTTTAATGCGAGTATGCCAGGATTTGTCGTCTTATTTAATGCTTGCAAACCAAGTGCAGCAAGTATACGATTATCCTTCACTAATGGCACCATATCGGCTATCGTGCCAATAGCCGCTAATTCTAATAAAGCATCCGGCGTTTCTTCCAATAAAAACGTTGCCAGCTGAAGAGCCACTCCGACGCCAGCAAGTCCTTTAAATTCATAGGCCTCTGATAATTTCGGATGAAGAACGGTATAAGCGTTCGGTAATTCCTCTTGTATTTCATGGTGGTCCGTAACAATAACATCGATACCAAGAGATTGTGCAAAAGCAACTTCATCCACGTCACTAATCCCATTATCAACCGTAATGATTAAAGAGATTCCTTGTTTTTGAAACTGTTCGATAGCTGCCTGGTGAAGACCGTATCCTTCATGGAAGCGATTGGGGATATAAAAATCACAATCTGCACCCAATTCCATAAATACTTGCATTAATAGAGTTGTCGATGTAATCCCATCTGCGTCATAATCCCCGTAAATCAGAATAGACTCCCCATCTGCAATGGCTTCAATAATTCGGTCCCCTGCTTTCTCTATGTTTGCAAGTTGCTGCGGAGAGGTTATTGATTCCAGTGTCGGATGTAAAAACTGCTCTTTTTCCTCCACCGATGTGATTCCTTTTTCAGCAAGCAACGTATCGACAATGGCTTTACCTTCCTGATCGACAGTTGAACTTTCATTAATCTGCCATTTGGCCATACTTTTTAACAAATAATCCCTCCTTGCATGCCGCCCCTTACCAGGGTCATTCTAATTTTTCTTTTGATTCTCTTTAGTTTTCATTTTTTCTGTATGTCTTGTTTTATTTGAACCTTTGTCTTGCTGAGAAGACTTCAATTGTTGCTGCAACCTGCGATTCTCACGCTTCACTTGAAAATATTTCCTGCTGCCGACAATGGTAGCTAATATGCCGCCTAATAAAACAGAAAAAAGAATAACAAAAATCAAAGGCGTAGATCCGCTCCAAAATAAATAATTCACTTCGACTTCTCCAACATTTAATACTGCAAAAATAGAGATGATAATGACGCAAATAATCGATAGAATGAGATACGTTTGACCTTTCATATGCTTCACCCTTCCTTCATAAATAAGTGCGCAGAAACAAAAGTTCAAATCTTTCCTAGTGTCCCTGCGCACTGCTATTTTTTTAAACTATACTTGTGGTCCTTCCACTCGCTTTTTCTTTCTGAAATCTACTGGTTTTTCTTTTAACTTCCGGCTGCGGAAAACTAACCATAATTGAGATGCCAGGAATAAAGAAGAATAAGCACCAGCAAACAAGCCAACTACTAAAGCAAGAGCAAAGCCGAATATAGGTTGTGCCCCTAAAATCATAAATGCAAGCACAGCAACTAACGTGGTAACTGTTGTATTAATACTTCGCATAAAGGTTTGCATTAAACTTTTGTTCACAATAGCTGCCAGCTCTTTCGCATCCTTAATCGCTTTATCTTTCGCCCGTATATTTTCTCTGATTCGGTCAAATACCACAATGGTGTTATTAATCGAGTACCCTATGACAGTCAATATAGCTGCAATAATGGTGACATCGAACTCTATCCTTGTGAGACTGAATACGACCAGCATAAAGAATACGTCATGCAGTAAAGCAATAATCGCAGTCAAAGCAAAGAAAAATTCGAAACGCATGGTAACGTATAGAATCATACCGACTGATGCAATGGCAAGTGCGTAAATGGCGTTCATAACTAATTCCTGTCCTACTATCGGAGAGACCACGCTGACACTCGGATCTTTGCCATATTTGTCAGCAAAGTAATCCGTTACCTCAGTTACTTGGTCTTCTGACAATACGGAATCAAAACGCATGACTGCGAGGTCATCATCATCTCCTGAAATTACAATTGCTTTGGCTTCTAATCCCAGTTCATCCAAATCGTCTTCAATCTCTTCTGTTTGTAAACTTTCATCAGCAGGCGCTTCGATACGCGATCCGCTGGTAAAATCAATGCCAGGGTTCAGCTTCAGGAAAGAAAGCACAATAGCACCTGCAACCAGCAATGTAATCGAAAAGGTGAATATTTTCTTACGATGTTTTACAACATTAATCGTGCGGTTAAAGAATGTTGGCTCAACTTCTTCTTTGGAATTAATATCTTGAATTTGTGACTTTTTAACTCCAAACCACGTTTTTCGATTTTTTAAAAAGCCGCTTTCCACCCACATACCAAGTAATAGCCTGGTTCCATATACTGCTGTTAAAAAGCTGGCTAAAATACTGACAATGAGCATCGTAGCAAAACCTTTAATCGAGCTGGTTCCGAATATAAATAAGACAGCAGCTGCAAGCATTGTCGTAATATTTGCGTCAAGAATCGTAACTAAAGCATTCTTGCCTCCTGCTTTGAAGGCAGCTTTCACTGACTTGCCTAACCGGAGTTCTTCCTTCACTCTTTCAAAGGTCAAGACGTTCGCATCCACTGCCATCCCCACTCCGAGAATGAGCGCGGCAATCCCTGGGAGTGTCAGCACCCCGTTCATTAAATCGAATACGACCAAAATAATAAAGATATAAAATATTAAATTTATACTTGCAATCAATCCGGTGAAACGGTAAGCGGCCATCATGAATAACATGATAGCTCCGACACCAATTAAACCTGCAATGACTGTTTTGTTTAATGCCTGCTCTCCAAACTGAGCACCTACGGAAGTGGAGAACAATTCATCCATATGTACAGGCAACGATCCGGAATTAATAATATCAGCAAGTTGCTCTGCTTCCTCCACAGAGAAATCTCCTGTTATTTGTATATCGCCGTTATATAATGGTTCAGAAACACGAGGAGCAGATGTATATTTCGGGTCTTTCCCTTCTGCTTCTTTCTTTGATTCTTCTTCATAGGAATCGCCTTCTTCATAGTCCATCCAAATGGCCATCACATTATCAGGAGGTGTCTTTTCACTAATTTCTTTAGTTACATCTCCAAATTTTTCGGAATCTTTCGGTTTTAATGTAACAATCGGATCATTTGAATTAGGATCAAAATCTTGCTGTGCACTGCCTTCTTTAATGTCTGTTCCGTCCATTAATTTTTTATCATCAACATCACGAAACGTTAGTAAAGCAGAAGTCGATAGCATTTCCCGTGCTTCTTCCTGGTTATCTACACCAGCTAATTGAACGCGAATCCGGTCATCTCCCTCAATATCGATAACTGTTTCGCTGATTCCTAACCGGTTGACCCGATCATTTAACGTTTCTACAGTGGCTTCTAATAAATTTCGATTAATTTCCTGGTCTTCATCTACTGGCGACACTTCATAGAGTATTTCAAAGCCGCCCTGTAAATCAAGGCCCAAATTAATATTTTTACTAACACCTGTAACCGTTGTACCAATTGCTGTTAAAAACAAAACAACAATTAATAAAAAGGCAACAATTCTACCTCTTTTCTTCATGTGCGATTTCCCCACTTTTCACCATAATTTAATTAGCTTTGTGCTCGTCAGTTTTTATCGTCAATTGCCTGAATGGATGACATTAAATCTTCTTTCCCGGATTGAAGCGCATGTAATCGTTTATAGTTCATATATGTACTTGATGACAAAGCGAAAATATCCGCGGTGATGTCGTGCAGCTTTTTAACAGGATTGCCTTTCCATACCATTGCTTCCAAACAATTCCATAGTTCTTTTTCAGAAATATTGGCATAACCAAACACACGAAATTCGGTGCATTTACTCGTTAAAGCGGGCTGTAAGAACGTACGCCATGATTGTACAGTCTTTTGCTCCATCATGTTTCCTCCTTTTTCTACTCTTTTTTCATTTAAAAAAATCTTTCAATCTATATCCATGAATAATTCATAGCTCATTTATTGAAAAGAGACATTCTATTCAATTTTATTTGATGAAGTTTCCAAACAGCTTTGACAGAGTCCGATAATAAATGACATATCAATTATTCATCAGATACGTACCCAAACTTTATTTTAACATATATTCAGATTTCACGGAACATAGAGTAATCAATTCCCTAAAACGAATAAAACATACAAAATATCTTTAACCTTCCTTGCATTCTCCGAGCTTCAAATAGTAAGAGCTTCCATTCCCTTATTCTTTTCGTTGCCAACAAAAAAGAAGTTGAATCGCTATGATCAACTTCTCTCTTTATGTAAGAAAAGTAATTAATCTTGCTTTACCTCTCTAATCGCAGCACGGTCAAATTGCAATTTTGTATTATTGCACTGAACAATAATTGACCCTTCGTCAATAGCGTCCACTGTACCGTGTAAGCCGCCAATCGTAATAATATTGTCTCCCTTTTGAATGTTGCTTTGCATTTCTTTCACTTGTTTTTGCCGCTTTTGCTGCGGACGAATCAATAAGAAATAAAAAATCACCAACATTAAAATAATTGGAGAAAGTTGAACTAATGTACCCATCTTTCCACCTCTTTCTATTTAAAAGTTTTTTGCATCTTTTTTATGGAAACCATATTGTTCAAAAAATGCGTTTTTAAAATCGCCAAGTCTGTCTTCTTTGATTGCATTTCGGACTTGCTCCATTAATTCTAACAGAAAATGAAGATTATGGTAAGTAGTAAGCCTGAATCCGAAAATTTCATTTGTATTGATCAAATGTCGTACGTAAGCACGGGAATAATTCCGGCACGTATGACAATTGCATTTTTCATCAATTGCTGAAAAATCTCGGGCATATTTTGCATTGCGGACGACAAGCCGACCAGTAGAAGTCATGCATGTTCCATTTCTCGCAATTCTTGTCGGTAAAACACAGTCAAACATATCAATCCCTCGAATAGCGCCATCAATCAAGGAGTCGGGTGAACCTACTCCCATCAAATAACGCGGCTTGTTATCCGGCATTAATGGGGTGATCCAGTCGAGCACTTGATTCATCATTTCTTTCGGCTCTCCAACGGATAAACCCCCAATGGCATAGCCGGGAAAATCCAGAGAAACTAAATCTGCAGCACTTTGTCTCCGTAAGTCCTCATATTCTCCGCCCTGGATAATGCCAAATAATCCCTGGTCTTTTTTTCGTTGATGAGCTTCTAAGCTTCTCTCAGCCCAACGCGTCGTGCGCTCCACTGACTTCTTCATGTAATCATGACTTGCTGGATAAGGAGGGCATTCATCTAATACCATCATGATATCCGGGCCTAAATCATTTTGTACTTGCATCGCCTTTTCAGGAGAAAAAAATAATTTCTCCCCACTTAAATGGTGTCTGAAATGGACACCTTCTTCTTTAATATCTCGAATCTTACTTAATGAAAAAACTTGGAAGCCCCCTGAATCTGTTAAAATAGGACGATTCCAATTCATAAAAGAGTGGAGCCCGCCGGCTTCTTTAACAATATCCTCTCCTGGACGCAGCCAGAGATGATATGTGTTGGAAAGAATAATTTGCGCATTCATTTCGATTAATTCTTCCGGACTCATTGTTTTCACCGTTGCCAATGTACCAACTGGCATAAACATAGGCGTATCAAAAGATCCATGAGGGGTATGTACTTTCCCTAAACGTGCTCCTGTCTGTTTACAAGTTTTAATTGCTTCATACGTAATTGCCATGTATATCCTCCTTTCCTTTAACATAGAAAATTGGCATTTGCCAAGCTTTTCATGGCAAGTGCCTTAAATGCAGTAATGCAAAAAGAACGTTTTATGCTTTTTTATCTGGCAGAATACACATCGCATCCCCAAAACTAAAAAATCGATAGCGGTGATCAATTGCTGCTTGATAGGTTCTTAAAATAGTCTCTCTTCCAGCGAGTGCACTTATAAGCAACAACAAAGTCGATTTTGGCAAATGAAAATTGGTAATTAAACCATCAATTGCCTGATAATTATATGGTGGATAAATATAAATATCTGTCCAGCCGGAATCAGCCGCAAAACGACCTTCATGATTTTGTACATTTGTTTCTAATACGCGGGTCGATGTCGTACCAACAGAAATAATCCGTCCTTTTGATTGTTTAACTTCGTTCAAGACAGCTGCTGCTTCTGAACCTACCACATAATATTCAGCATGCATATGATGATCTTCCACCTGGTCGACTGTAACAGGACGAAAGGTGCCTAGTCCTACATGCAGGGTGACATAAACTAATTGAATGCCCTGTTGTTTTAATTCCTCCAGCAGCTCCGGGGTAAAATGAAGCCCGGCTGTCGGCGCAGCTGCTGATCCTTCTTCTTTTGCATACACCGTTTGATATCTTTCCTGATTGTGCAATTGCTTTTTAATATAAGGAGGCAACGGCATCTCACCAAGTTCATTTAATACCTCTAAAAAGATGCCATCATACTCTAATTTTAAGATGCGGGCCCCTTCTGCTTTTTCTTCGGTACAAACTGCCTTTAATTGACCTTCTCCAAAAATGATTTCAGTTCCCGGCTTAACTTTGCGGGCCGGTTTTACTAAAGCTTCCCACGTATCCTCTTCAATCTCGTGTAACAGCAGCAGTTCAATTTTAGCAGAAGTGTCCTGTTTAGATCCAAAAAGTCGTACAGGAATGACGCGGGAATCGTTTAATACAAGACAATCCCCAGCCTGCAGATAATTCGTAATATGATGGAAGGTATCATGTTTGATTTCTTCCGTTTCTGGATCCAAAACCAGTAATCTCGAAGCATCCCTTTGTTTCAGTGGAGTTTGCGCAATTAACTCTTCCGGTAATTCGTAATTATATTCTTCCATATTCATAACTGTATACTCCTACTTATCGATTCCATTTCGATATTAAAAATAATAACAAGGTAAGAAGGATGCTCACTATAATAGAGGTCATCAGTGGAAAGTGAAAGGTGACATTGCCCTTTTTGAATGAAAAATCGCCGGGAAGTTTTCCAATCCACGTCCATAACGCTCCAACTACTAGCAGAAAGGCTCCTAATAGCATTAGTACTTTTCCTATTTGCATCTCTATCCTCGCTTCATCCCAAAGTGCTCATAGGCAAAATCTGTTGCAATACGCCCTCTTGGGGTACGCTGAATAAATCCAAGCTGAAGCAGAAAAGGTTCATACACATCTTCTATTGTTTGTTTCTCTTCCCCAATAGTTGCTGCAATGGTATCCAGGCCAACAGGACCGCCTTGAAAATCTTCCATTACTCCTTTGAGTAATTTATGGTCAATATGATCAAGCCCAGCGCGGTCTACTTGCAGCATATCCAAAGCTTCCTGTGCAGTAGCAAGTGAAATTTCTGTTTCACCTGACACTTGAGAAATATCGCGAATTCGTTTCAATAAACGATTGGCAATTCTTGGCGTCCCCCGGGAGCGTCCCGCTATTTCAAGAGCTGCATCTTTTTGAATCGGCATTTCAAAGATATCAGCCGTTCTTTCGATGATGGCACATAAATCCTGTTTTTCGTAAAATTCCAGTCTGCTCAACACACCAAAACGGTCTCTGAGCGGTGCGGTTAATAAACCTGCTCTTGTAGTTGCACCGATAAGAGTAAACGGGGGTAAATCTACACGGACAGATCTCGCACTGGGGCCTGTGCCAATAACAATATCCAGAAAAAAATCTTCCATAGCCGGATAAAGAACCTCCTCTACTGAACGAGGCAAGCGATGCACTTCATCGATGAATAAAACATCTCCCGGTTCTAAAGATGAGAGTATAGCAGCTAAATCGCCAGACCTTTCAATAGCTGGTCCAGAAGTGGTGCGGAATTGTACATCCATCTCATTCGCTATAATCGCTGCGAGAGTCGTTTTTCCAAGTCCTGGTGGGCCATACAACAAAACATGGTCTAATGCTTCTTCCCGCATCTTGGCAGCTTGAATAAAAATATCGAGGTTTTTTTTCGCTGTATTTTGTCCAATATATTCTTTTAACTTGAGAGGGCGAAGACTCAGTTCTTCCATTGACTCCTCTTCCATTTGCTCTCCTGTTACAAGGCGTTCTTCCATGATACATTCTCCCCAATCCTAGTACTGGTTCAAGTAAAGCTTCCTTCGTTAGGATTTCATGAGTAATTTTAAGGCTGTTCGAATTAAACTTTCAGTATCTGCTGTCGTCTCTTTACGCAATTCCGGGACAACGCTGGATATTTCTTTTGCTGTGTACCCTAAAGCAAGTAACGCTTCTTCTGTTTCATCAAGTTGAACTTGAGAAATATCTGTTTCTTGTACTCCTTCTGTTTCTGTCACTGCAAACATTCCGGTTAATTTTCCTTTTAAATCCAAAATGATTTGCCGGGCTGTTTTTTTCCCTACTCCAGGAAATTGCGTTAAGTATTTTTCATCTTCTTTTTCCACAGCTTGAACAAAATCAGGTACATTCACTGTACTTAACATAGAAACAGCACTTTTTGGTCCTATTCCTGCGACAGAAATCAGTTTCGTAAATAAATATTTTTCATCTTCATCTTTGAAACCAAACAAACATTGTATATCCTCTCTTACATGATGATACGTGTGAATAAACAACTCATGATGTAAGTGTTGTTGGAAATAGAATGGATTTGGACAGAGAATTTCATAACCAATTCCATTTACATCCAAGATAAGCGCTTCTTCTTGAATGTTCACAAGTTGGCCTTTCATATATGCAATCATGCTTACCCTCTATTCTTGAACTTTTAAGTTATGATGCACGTCTTGCACATCTTCGCTTTCTTCAAGCATATCCACCAGTTTCAGTACTTTGTCTTCTTGATCTTCGTCTAATTCGGCATAGGTCTGAGGAATACGTGTCAGCTCGGATTCTTCTATATCATAGCCTTGATTACGGAGGTGGTCGACAACATTAGTGAAATCAGCCGGTTCTGTAGTAATTTCAAAGACACCATCGATGACTTCAATATCCTCAGCACCTGCATCAATCGCTTCTAAAGTCAGTTCATCTTCATCGATTTCTCCGTCGTGATTCACAATAATTATGGTTCCTTTCCGGTCAAACATAAAAGAGACACAGCCTGTTTCCCCAAGATTACCGCCATATTTACTGAATGCATGGCGCACTTCGGATGCTGTGCGGTTTTTATTGTCCGTTAAGACGTGTACGATAACAGCGGTTCCTCCTGGTCCATACCCTTCATAATCCAGTTCTTCAAAATTAGCTCCCTCTAATGTGCCTGTTGCTTTTTTAATGGCACGCTCTATATTTTCGTTGGGCATGTTGGCTTGTTTGGCTTTTTCTATAGCTGTACGCAGTCCCGGGTTCATATCCGGGTCGCCTCCGCCCTGCTTTGCCTCTGTATAGATGAACTTCGCATGACGCATGAAAATCTTGCCTCTTTTTGCGTCCTGTGCTCCTTTTCTTCGTTGTATATTATGCCATTTTGAATGTCCTGCCATGGTAAACCCCCTTTCCATTCAACTATAAAACTCACCGTTGTAAAACCTTTCTCAGTATAGCAAATAAATTCTCTTTTATAAAGGAAGGCGCGTCATTCCATTGCTTGAGGTCACCCTTTATCTAAATATAAAAGGAGTGGGCATCTTTCGCTTATGAGCTGTTTTGTTATGCAATTTTTCGATGGTTTTTTTATCTGCCTCAGGAACGTCCTCTCCGCTTACATAACGGTCAATATAGCGGTATTTTGTTCCCATTTCTTCTTCATCCGATTGCCCTGCCCATAAATCGGCGCTTGGACGTTTTCGTACAACAGAATCCGGCACCCCAAGTGTCTCCGCCATTTCACCAACTTCTTGTTTGGTTAATTGAATGATAGGCTGAATATCAACACCGCCATCACCATGTTTCGTGAAATAACCTGTATAATACTCAGCCGCATTATCCGTTCCTACGACAAGGTAATTATATTGAGACGCGACAGTATATAAAGTACTCATCCGTAATCTGACTCGTAAATTGGCATCTGATATCTGGCTTTTTTCCTCATTCCAACTGCCATTTTCTTTAAGTGCAGCTTGAATATGCTCATACATTTTCTCATGGGAATCGGTTAAATCAATTATGAGGTCTTCAATGCCCGATTCATCTACCACTTTTTGGGCGTCCTCGAGATCTTTTTCATTTGTCTGAATCGGCAAAACCACACCCAATGAATGTTCTGGTAAAGCCTGTTTGATTAAATAAGCCACAACCGCAGAGTCCAATCCGCCGCTCACGCCTACAAGCAAGCCATCGACTCCTGCTTCTTCCACTTGTTCACGCAGCCAGTCTACGGTTTTATTAATAATATCCTGCATGCTATTCATCCTTTTTCTATTTATTGAACTTCATCCAAAATAGTTTCTGCTTATATTATACACATTTTTCCGATAAGAATGAAGGAAGCTCTCAGATCGTTTATCTGCGTCGTATGCTTATATCTGATGGTTGTATCATAAAGCTGGTGAGCAAGCGAAATAAAAATGGTTTTGATTGGCTCGCAATGAGCTTCAAAACCATTTTCCGACATTATTATATTTGTTTTGCTTTTCGCTTCAGAGGATATACTGGGTAAGTCCCCAAAATAGTTACTTTACACCCCAAAGCTTCCAACTCCCCTTGTACTCCTGGAAACAAGGCATCATCGTACGGTTCATCCACATCAATGATAAAGAAATAATTGCCGAGCCCTGTTTTCATCGGTCTGGACTCAATTTTTGATAAATTCATTTTCCTCCAGGAAAAAGCAGATAGCACTTGATGCAGGACACCTGCTTTATCTTCAGGCAAGGTAATCAATAAACTTGTTTTCTCTAAATCCGTCTCTTGTTTCAAACGTACAAGCTTCTCATCTTTCGCTAATACGATGAAGCGAGTATCATTGTTCGGATAATCATGAATATTCTCTCGTATAATCCGTAAATCAAATTCCTCTGCAGCTAATGTATTCCCTATTGCAGCAATAGGACTTCCATTTTCACTCACCATCTCTGCAGCACTTGCTGTAGAATTCGTAAAAGAAGTGGTGGCATTTGGCACATGTTTATGAATATATTGCTGACATTGTGCTATGGCGTGCCGGTGTGAATGAATTTCCTGGATATCTTTAAGTTCTCCAGTAAAATTTTTATGCACTAATAAATTCTGTTCAATGGGTACAACAATTTCTGCTGTAATGGGTAAACGCACTTGATGAACTAAATAATCAATAGATAAATGAACGGTTCCTTCAATTGCGTTTTCAATAGGTACAACACCGATATCTACGTCACCTTGATCCACTGCATCAATACATTGTGGTATCGTCTCATATGCTTGTTTATCTTCTCCATTGAATGCTTGATCCACAGCAATTTTCGTAAATGTGCCGCGTGGTCCTAAGTATCCTATTTTCACTGACAACTAAAATCCTCCTCATCCTATTCCAGCAATTTCGATCAACTCTGCATGACGTTAGTGTAGCAAATTAAACGAGACTTTTCGAATTTTCTATCTTATTCAATAAATTCAAACTCGAATCCTGACAGACGAATCGTGTCTCCATCATTAGCACCGCGTTCGCGCAAAGCCTTGTCGACTCCCATATGCCGGAGTTGTCTGGAAAACCGTTTGACGGCTTCATCGGATGAAAAATCGGTCATTTTAAACAGTTTTTCTACTTTTGGCCCTGTTAATTCGTACACATCTGCTTCCAGTTTATGAATAACGAAAGCTTCTTTTTGCGGTTTATGTTCAATGATGACCTGCTCTTCTTGTTCTGTTTCTTTAGGGATCGTTTCTAGCACATCAGCAATATGATAATGCAATTCCCTCAGTCCTGCTTTAGTCAGAGTAGATATGGGGAAAACAGGAATGTCGTCTGCCAGCTTCTTTTTAAAAGCAGCCAGATTTTCTTCTGCTCCGGGCATGTCCATTTTATTGGCCACAATAATTTGCTGTTTCTTTTCTAAATCCCGGTTGTAACGCCGTAATTCTTCGTTAATTGTCTCGTAATCTTCATACGGATCACGAGCTTCCGTTGCAGCCATATCTAACACATGCATAATAATTCTCGTTCGTTCCACATGCCTGAGAAACTGATACCCCAGGCCGACGCCCTCATGGGCACCTTCTATCAAACCTGGTAAATCAGCCATTACAAAACTTCTGTCATCCTCTGTGTCCACAACACCCAAGTTAGGTTGAAGAGTCGTAAAATGGTACCCCGCAATTTTAGGTTTAGCTTTACTGGAAACAGACAGTAAAGTAGACTTACCAACACTTGGAAATCCGACTATTCCAACATCTGCCATTACTTTTAATTCAACACGTATGTTTTTTTCTTCTCCCGGCTCTCCATTTTCCGATAAATTCGGAGCAGGATTACGCGAAGAAGCAAAGTGAATATTCCCGCGTCCGCCGCGTCCACCGTTTGCGATAATGGCTGATTGTCCATGTGTTGTTAAATCAGCAATAACTTCCTCTGTATCTTCATCATAAATGGTCGTACCAGGCGGAACAGCAATGTCATAAGCGGCAGCATTTTTCCCATGTTGGGATTTACTTTTTCCGTCTTCTCCACGTTTAGCTTTATAATGCCGATTGTACCGGAAATCAATTAATGTATTTAAACCTTCATCTACTGTAAAGACGATATTTCCGCCTTGACCGCCGTCTCCTCCGGAAGGCCCTCCTAAAGGGACATACTTTTCCCGGTGAAACGAGGCCAGACCATTCCCGCCGTCTCCTGCTTTTACATAGACGCTTACTTGATCTGCAAACATGTACTCACCTCCATATATACTATTTTACAGTACTTTTATTTTGAATAAACGAAAACTCCAACCTGTTTCAGATTGGAGTTTCACGAACCTTAAGCTTCAACAGCTTCCGGGTATACACTTACTTTTTTGCGTTTGCTGCCGTTTTGTTCATATCGAACGATACCATCTACTTTAGCAAATAAAGTATCGTCTTTACCTAGTCCTACATTATCTCCTGGATAAATCGTAGTTCCCCGTTGGCGGAAAAGAATAGATCCACCAGTTACAAATTGGCCGTCAGCACGTTTAGAGCCAAGTCGCTTCGAGTGAGAATCACGGCCGTTTCTAGTACTTCCGGCACCTTTTTTCTGTGCGAAAAACTGTAAGTCAAGTTTCAACATTTGGAGGCACCTCCTTATTTTCTTGTAATGTGAATATAGGATGCATAATCGCGTTCTATTGTTTCCAAAGAGACAACCATCGCTTTTAAGATCGTTTGAATATCCCCTTCATTATCGGAAGAATCAGGCAGTTCGACATAAAGATAGCCTCCATCGTCTTCTTGCTGAATGAATGGGTCGGCTTCAGAAAGTTCTATTAAAGCATTCACTGCTCCAAAAGTAACGGCCGATACACCAGCACAAACTAAATCATACCCATAAGGGCCGCTGTTCGCATGACCACTTAATTCAAAAGCATGAATGTTATTTCCTTTTTGGTATAGAACGACGTTAATCATCACTTTTAAGTCCTTATTGATTAATTTTTTCGATTGTCAATTTTGTATAAGGCTGACGATGCCCTTGTTTACGGCTGTAGTTTTTTTTGCGCTTGAACTTAATCACAGAAATCTTTTTCTGGCGTCCTTGCTTTTCAACTTTAGCTTCAACAGATGCTCCGTCTATATAAGGAGTACCTACTTTGGTATCCTCACCGCCGACAAATAATACTTTATCAAATGTAACTGTTTCGTTCGCGTCTGCATTCACTTTTTCAACGTAAATTTCAGCGCCTTCTTCTACTTTGATTTGCTTTCCACCTGCTTCAATAATTGCGTACATTCTTGCACCTCCAATATACTCAGACTCGCCATACAGGCACTAATCATCTAGTTTACAACCTGTTCTGTGCGGTTGTAGCTTTGGTGCTACATTGACATAACATTGAAATGATAGCACGTTTGATCAAGCAATGTCAACTCATTTTTAAAATCTGTTTCAATTTATCCTTTTATCTTAAAAAACTGCTTCATTTTTTGGAAAACTGTTTTTTCCTGCTCTAAAGATTGTAAAGGAACTGTTTCTCCTAAAATCCTTCGTGCGATGTTTCGGTAAGCAATCGAAGCTTTGGAATTCGGCTCAAATGCAATAGGCTCCCCACTATTTGAAGCACGAATTACATCATCACTGTCTACAACAATACCGAGCAGTTCTATCGATAGAATCTGCACGACGTCTTCTATATCAAGCATTTCTCCGTCTTGCATCATATGATTTCGGATCCGGTTAATCACTAATGTCGGACTGTCAATATCATGTTGTTCAATCAACCCGACAATGCGATCTGCGTCCCGGACACTCGACTTTTCCGGTGTGGTTACCACAATTGCTTTATCCGCTCCTGCAAGCGCATTTTGGAAACCTTGCTCTATGCCTGCAGGGCAGTCAATGATAATATAATCATATTCCTCTTTCAATTCCGCAATTATTTTCTGAATGCCTTCTTTCGTTACTGCCGATTTATCACTTGTTTGTGCTGCTGGAAGTAAGGCGAGTGCTTCAAAACGTTTATCTCTTATTAAAGCTTGTTTTAATTGGCATCTTTCTTCTATGACGTCAACAATGTCATAGATAATGCGATTTTCAAGCCCCATAATGACATCTAAATTACGTAAACCAATATCTGTGTCAATTAAACAAACGCTTTTTTCATTCAGTGCTAAGGCGGTGCCTAAATTAGCCGAAGTAGTTGTTTTCCCTACTCCACCTTTACCTGAAGTAATCACAATAGCTTCACCCATTATTCATTCTCCTTTCCATCGCACGCAACTCTCTTTGCATTTGAGGTAAAATTTGCAGACGGTCAATTGCTATTTTTTGATTTTCTTTATCTAAATACCCACATTCCATATATACGCCTTCTGATTCATAATCGGGTGCACGACTAATATAATTCGCTATACGTAATTGCATTGGATTCATATAAGAAGCAGCGATAACAGCAGCTTCGTTTCCATAAGCTCCTGCATGCGCAATGCCGTTCAATTGTCCAAGAACATAAATATTCCCGGAAGCTTTCACTTCTGCTCCAGGATTTACATCGCCAACTAGAAGCAAATCCCCTTTGACTTCTAATAGCTGTCCCGATCGGACTACCTGAGTCATTAACTTTACAGAGCTTTCTTCCAGCCATTTTTCTGCTTCTTGTTTATCGACGACTTGTGAATCGTATCGTTCGATTTTAAATTGATTTTCTTGTTCGATTAATTGTTTCAACTTTTGCTTTTGCTCCCGATGAAGATAGCGGTAGCCCAATTTTAAAATAATCGGTGCGGATTGGTTTCCTTCCTGCTTAGAAGTGGAGGCGATCCTGGAATATAACGCTTCGTATAATACATCAAAAGAACAATCGTCATCCAGATGGAAGATAAGCCCTTCTTTTGTCCCTCGTACTGTAACAATTTGTTCGTTATCAATAGTCATCCTGTTCACCTCATATCCGCCTGATTTTAATTTTATTCATGGAACAAATCTCTTCTCCACCGTTCCATCATACCAGAAAACAACACATATAGAAGCAGCAAAAATAATATATTTGCAAATAAAGTAGGAATGTAGCGATTAAATAAGAAATACAATTGGCCCAAATCTAAAGATAATACAAAAGAATAAACAATGAATAATAAAATTTCAACGATCAACAAACTCACCGAAGCGATAATGAGCAGCATATAAAAATTGGTCTGCAAAAAACGTTTGGATATATGTACCAGATAGATAACAAATGGATAAATAAACAGATATATTCCCAAAACATCAGAATAAACAATATCTACCAACATACCAAATACTGCTCCATAAATCACAGCATAATAAGTGTCATTCGTGTCGAATTTAAAAGTCATAAGCAGTAAAAACATAAAAATCCAGTGCGGTGTCGCCAGTAAATTGGCTTTTGCTAAAAATTGCGGCAGAAAATCAATTGCGATGCCCTCAATCACTAAAATGATAAATAATGGGATGAAAAAGAATAATGGTTTCATCTTATTCTTCCCCTTCGCTGTCATCATTTTCTAAAGAACGGTCCACGACGATGACATGATTAATATCGTACATATCAGCGGCTGGTTCCACATAAGCTGTTTGTGTCAAACCGTATTCATCCGGCTCTACTTCAACGATTTCCCCAATTGGCAATCCTTCTGGATATAAACCGCCTAAATTTGAGGAAACAACTTCCATGTCTTCTTTTAATTTTGAATCTGATTCCTCAATAACACTAAAAATTAATTTCTCTTTCTTTTCATCATACCCTTCAATTAAACCAAAGATATCCTTGTCATCTTTAACAGAAACCGTTGCTGATACTCGATTTAATTGATCAAATCCGGTAAGTAATTTCACTTTAGCAGTCGAAGGAGATACGCTCTGTACTTTGCCTATCATCCCTTCTCCAGTGATGACCGCCATATCTTTTTGAACACCGCTATTTGAGCCCTGGTCGATGGTTACTTGATCCATCCAACGTTCAGGGCTCCGAGCAATAACACTTCCGTGGATAGCCTCATAATCTCGATTAGAGTCTTCCACATCAATTGTTTTTCGAAGTTCTTCATTATCTTTCTCAACTTCCTGGATTTTGGAAGTTAAGGTTTTATGTTCTGCTAATTCCTGCCGTAAAACTTTATTTTCTTCATATGTGTTTTTGATGTCTTTAATGTTAGAAAATGAATCTGTTGCAAATTGAAGCGGTTTGTTAATAATTGTTTGCGCCCAGCCGACTGAATCAATCACAGCCTTTTCCGGCGCTGATGCTTCCTCCCGGTCAGAGAGGGAATAGCCAATTAACACGACTGCAACAATTATTCCAATCAAAATAATAAATAATGATTTTTTCCTGAAAAATGACATACGTCCACCTACTTATTCTAAGGTTGCACGAGTCGCTACGTTGGGGTGATTACGAAAATGTTGAATATACTCTAATGATTTCCCTGTTCCTATCGCAACACTTTCTAATGGATTTTCTGCTGTAAATACCGGAATTTCCGTTTCATCACTTATTACATTCGAAATATTTCTGAGCAGTGCTCCACCACCTGAAATAACAATCCCGCGATTCATGACATCCGCTGATAATTCCGGCGGTGTTTTTTCTAAAGCTGTTTTAACAGAGTGTACAATTTTATCCACACTTTCTTTTAATGCGCCAGTTATTTCGGAACTGGAAACAGACATTGTTTCCGGAAGCCCAGTTAACAGATTCCTGCCTCGAATATCCATCGATTCATCCTCTTCTGGCGGAGTAGCTGAACCGATATTCATTTTTATCTCTTCCGCTGTTCGTTCTCCAATCATCAAGTTGTATTTTTGACGAATGTATTGGGTAATAGAATGATCCATATTATTTCCCGCGACTTTAATCGAACGGCTTGTCACAATGCCGCCAAGAGAGATAACTGCCACTTCAGTTGTGCCGCCCCCGATATCTACAATCATACTGCCTGTCGGGTCCCAAACGGGTAAATCTGCGCCAATGGCTGAAGCGAATGGCTCTGCAATTGGAAATGCTTCCTTGGCACCTGCTAACCGCGTTGCGTCTAAAACAGCTCTTTCTTCTACTTTTGTGATTCCTGAAGGAACGCAGACGACTATACTTGGTTTTGTGTTTAAAAAGGATTGTTTTTCGCGCGCTTTCCGAATATAATACTTCAGCATGGTGGCTGTTGTGTCATAATCTGCAATAACCCCATCCTGCATTGGACGAATGACAGTGACGCCTCCTGGTGTTCTGCCCAGCATATTTCTTGCATCGTCTCCTACCGCAACAATTTCTCCATTACTATCGTTGATGGCAACTACAGACGGCTCGCTGACGACCACACCTTTTCCTTTCATACAAACTAATGTATTCGCTGTACCTAAATCAATTCCTAAATTTTGTGAGAGTTGAAACATGATGTGTATTTCTCCTTTTTTCTGGCAATTTCCGAGTCTATACTTCTAGTCAATTGCTTTTCAACTTATTTTTTTATTCGAATAAAACCTGGATAATAATGACATAGAAAAGCGCCATTACCAAGATATAAATCTAAATGGCGATTTCATAATCATATCATTTATTATACGAAAAAAAAGCAGAAAATGATAGGATTTATATAAAGACAATTTTAGTTTCAATTCTTCTCTGTGCATATTCAATTCTAAAAAAGACGTTGCGGAATTCTGTCATCCCAGTGCTCGCTTCGTTTTTCTTATGTTTTTATACAAAACTGCAACCATTATGTCAAAACTTAACATTTTAATGACAGCATTGTAAAGAAAGTATAATCTTATTATAAGTAACCTTTTTCTTTTAATGAAATAAAACGATTATTTCCTATTACTAAGTGGTCTAATAATTCAATCCCCATTATTTTGCCTGCTTCGACAAGACGACGGGTGACATGAATATCCTCTTGCGATGGGGAAGGATCTCCTGAAGGGTGGTTGTGGGCACAGACGACAGAAGCAGCGGATCGTTTCACGGCTTCCCGAAAAATCTCACGAGGATGGACGATGGACGTGTTGAGGCTGCCGATAAATATCGTCTGCTGGTGGATGACTTGATTTTTCGTGTTCAAAAATAAAGCAACTAAATGTTCCTGATTCAGACTGCGCATTTCCTCCATCACGTAATCAGCTCCGTCTTCCGGAGAACGAATGACGTAACGTTCTTCCGGCTTGTATTGATGAATACGTTTGCCTACTTCAAGAGCTGCCAAAAGGGTGACCCCTTTAGCTTGTCCAATTCCCCGAATCGACAGAAGTTCTTCAATGGTTGCTTCGCTTAATAATTTCAGTCCTTCAAAATGCATTAACAAACGGCTTGATAATCCCATCACCGACTCTTTCTTCGTTCCACTTCCCAATAAAATTGCTAACAATTCCTGGTTTGACAGATGGCTGGATCCATACTGCAGTAGTCTTTCCCTTGGCCTTTCCGTTTTAGGCACGTCTTTCATTTTCATGATTTCTTGTAACATACACATGAACTCCTTTTTTCTTTCTATCATAGCTTGTTTCACTAAAGGAGGCGAATGTGCAAAAAAGAATTTTCATCAGCGTTTTTCGTATAAAAAACCAATTTTAATATGGATTAGGCAGTTTTCAATGCAAACGAGAGGAAAGTTTTCCATAAAAACAGCAAATTACTACAATTTTATTCTTACGTGAAACAGCAACGCACATATGTAATAAAATGAAGCGAACCGGTAATTGCATAAACGGTTTCCTTCCCATTCTCCCCTTCTCTAATAAGATGCGCCGCTTCTTTCCAGTCAGACACAAAGGAAGCTTTATTCTGGTTCAGCCAATGTTGGTAATCTTTTTTTACAGCAGCACGGGGATGATTAAATGTGGTAATAGTAATCTCGTCCACAGCTTGTTCCAATAAGTTCAGCATCTTATCTAATTGTTTATCCCGAAATCCTGCAAATAATACCTTCTTATGTTTGTCAGGGTAAGCAGATTGAAAGGTCTCTAAAAAAACACGAATTGCTTCGACATTGTGAGCACTGTCCAAAATAACTGGCGGCTGCTGCTGAATGATTTCAAAACGTCCGGGTAACGTTGCATGCAGAAATCCTTTTTGGATATGCTTATCTTTTAAATGAAAACCTTGTTGTTTTAACACTTGTAAGGCTTGGAAAGCCACAGTTGCATTTTCAATTTGATGTTTCCCTTCCATTCGAATACGCAGTTTGATTTGCTTTTTACATGAAAGCCACAGAAAGGATAGATGCGCAGAAAGCAGCTTATAGGAGAACGAGTCAAACAAGCGATACAAAGGAGCTTGCTGCTGATTACTCTCTTCTTTAAAAACGCGTTTGCTCGCTTCATCCCCTATATGACCGATAACCACAGGCGTCTTCGGTTTTATGATACCCGCTTTTTGCCAAGCTATCGTTGGTAACGCATCCCCTAAAAACTGCATATGATCCATCGCAATCGTCGTAATGACAGATAGACAGGGAGTTATAGCATTTGTAGTGTCATATCTCCCTCCCATGCCAGTTTCTATAATAGCGATGTCGACCCGTTGTTTAAAATAAAGAAACGCCATGACTGTCAGGATTTCAAAAACAGTTGGTGCTTCCCCTTTCTCGTCAAGCTGTTGAATACTTGGAAATAATTGATTAAATAAAGTAATAAAATCTTCTTCCCCGATAGCTGTACCGTTCACAAGAAAGTGTCCTTCCAATCCTGCAAAACTGGGAGAAGTAAACACACCTGTTATATATCCATTTTCTAATAATGCTGCTTGTAAAAACTGAATCACGGAACCTTTTCCGTTTGTTCCGGCAACATGAATGGACGACACTTGCTGTTCCGGATGACCCAGCATTTGAAGCAATTGTTCCATACGCTCTAGGCCGGGTTTAATTCCTAATTGTTCTCTTTTTTGAAAAAAATCATGAATAGCAGTTTTAGATAAAACCATGAATTATCATTCCTTTTTCGTTCCAGATAGACTAAAATAAGTATAGCAATAACTTCAACAATGGACCAACAATAGAGAGGCTGACCGATATGAATTTGTGGATTGTGTACAATGGATTTTTACCTGGCCGCGCTTTTATCGATTATGCAGAAATGCTGCAAGAAGCGGCTATTGACTTAGGACATAAACCTCTGCTTTTTTCAAATGACGAACTGATTCCTGTTTTGTCGAACTCTGCAGAACAAGGTATAAAAGAAAAGGTGCCGCCTGATGCCGTGCTGTTTACAGATAAAGATATTTATTTAGCTCGCCAGCTCGAACATGAAGGTATCCCTGTCTTCAACCAAGCAGATACCATTGAAGTTTCCGATGATAAAATAAAGACATATCAACTGCTTCACAAAAACCGTGTTCCGATTCCAAAAACGATCAGCGCGCCTAAAACATTTGGATTTCATAAGGCAATCTCATCCGCGTTTATTAAAAAATTGGAAACAGAGCTTGCTTATCCGCTTGTTATAAAGGAAGCTTTCGGTTCTTTCGGCGAACAAGTATATCTTATCGAAAATAGAGAAGAATTAATTCAAAAAATGAACGCTCTTGCACACGTACCTTACTTGTTTCAAGAATTTATTCACTCCAGTTTCGGCGAAGACAGAAGAGTTCAAGTCATTGGTAACCAAGTGATTACTGCTATGCGTCGCAAATCAGCAACTGATTTTCGCTCCAACGTAACTGCAGGTGGGTCAATGGCTCCCCATACGCCGACAGATGTAGAAAAACAAACAGCAATACAAGCATCCCAGGCCATTGGTGCTGATTTTTCCGGTGTAGATGTATTGAAAGGGAAAAACGGGGAATCGATTGTGTGTGAAGTAAATTCGAACGCACATATCCGTAACTTATATGATTGTACAGGCGTAAATACGGCGTATGATATCATTCGATATGTTACAACATGTATCAGGGAGCAAAGGAAATGACTTGGTGGCTTATCTATAAACAAGAAGATGCAAGTAAAAATGCAGGATATATTGATTGGATGATGCAGGAAGCGAAAAAGCAACAAATCACACTAACACTTGTACTGCGGCACACCCTTCAAATGGATATCATAAATAATCAACCGGTTTTCTTTATAAACAATCGTGAAGTCTTACTTCCTGATGCTGTGATTATTCGTACGATTGATCCTGCTTTACAGCAAGCATTTGAGGCTCGTTCTATTCCTGCATTTAATAATACTCACACAGCCAGTATTTGTAATGATAAAATCCGAACGTATATCGAGATGAACAAAATAGGTGTTCCTATTATGCCGACGCAGTTTCTTTATCCATCCGCTTTCCCAACTGCTCCACCATTTCCCTTCCCGTTCGTATTAAAAAGTGCTTCTGGAAGGAGCGGAAGCGAAGTGTTTCTCATCTGCAATCAGGATTCCTGGGAACAGCAAGCAGCAAAGTTAAAGCATACAGAAGCAGTTGCCCAATCAACCGAAAACATCCAATTTGGGAAAGATGTACGTGTTTTTGTCATTGGTAAAACGATTATCGCTGCGGTGTTACGAGAAAACACGACGGATTTCAGAGCTAATTTTACATTAGGCGGAAAAGCAATTCCTTTTCCGTTAACTGAGGAAAAGAAGTCACTAGTCCGGCGAATCACCCATCATTTTGACTTTGGTTTAGTTGGTATTGATTTTTTATTAACGTATGACGGCCATTTTATATTGAATGAGATAGAAGATGTTGTCGGTTCCCGGATATTAAGTGAAACGACTGATATCAACTTGCTTGAACAATATATTTCTTTTATCAAGGAGCGAGTGAAGCAAGCATAAGGGTTTCCTGGTTTCCCAACACCCTTTTTTCTAAAGGATAGTAAAACATTTAAAAAAGACCGTGAAAAGATAAATATATATAATCTTCACGGTCTTACGTTTTATTTTTTCAATTCTTGTAAGCGCTGTTCTACTGCAGTATATTTTTCCTGGTACTTCACTGCTTTTTTTCGTTCGGCTTCTACAACTGCTTCTGGTGCTTTATCGACAAACCCTTGATTGGAAAGTTTTTTCTGAACAAGCGCAACCTCTTTCTGCCATTTTTCCAATTCTTTTTCCAACCGGGCGATTTCTTTTTCAAAATCAATTAATCCTTCTAACGGTAAAAACACTTCTGCGCCGGTAATGACTGCTGACATGGCTTGCTCAGGGACATCAACCTCTTCCTGAATGGTCAATGTACTCGTATTACAGAATCGCTCGACATAATGACGGTTTGCTTCGAGCTGTTCCGTGATGAGAGCACTGTTTGTTTTAATCAGCATATCGACTTCTTTTGACATTGGCGTATCCACTTCAGCACGGATATTACGTACTGCTTTGATGGCTTCCATCACTTTTTCCATCGTTTCGAGCGTCGCTTCATCGTGGAAATCCGGGTTAACGAGCGGCCAGGAAGCAATTGTAATGGAATCCCCTTCATGCGGCAATTGCTGCCAGATTTCTTCGGTAATAAACGGCATATATGGATGCAGCATGCGTAAAGTCTGATCTAACACATGTGCTAAAACAGAGCGTGTCGTTTGTTTTGTTGTCGCATCTTCGCTGTACAAAGAAACTTTGGCCAACTCAATATACCAGTCACAAAAGTCATCCCATATAAAGTTGTATAATGCTCTGCCGGCTTCACCAAATTCATATTTATCAGTGTTTTTCGTGACATGTTCAATTGTATTGTTCAACCGGGTTAGTATCCATTTATCCGGAGCTTGCAATTCTCCCGATAAGTCAATGTCTTCAAACGTCATTTCTTCCATATTCATTAAAGCGAAACGAGAGGCGTTCCAAATTTTGTTCGCGAAATTCCACGTCGCTTCTACTTTTTCCCAATGGAAGCGTAAGTCCTGACCTGGAGAGGTTCCTGTTAACAGAAAATAACGCAGAGAGTCAGCCCCGTAATTTTCGATAACGTCCATTGGATCTACGCCATTCCCGAGTGATTTACTCATTTTCCGTCCTTCTGCATCGCGGATAAGACCATGTATTAACACATCTTTAAATGGCTTATCTTCCGTAAACTCGACAGATTGAAAAATCATTCTGGCAACCCAAAAGAAAATAATATCATACCCGGTAACTAAGACATCTGTCGGAAAATACCGTTTAAAGTCTTCGCTATCTGTATCCGGCCAGCCCATTGTGGAAAATGGCCATAATGCAGAAGAAAACCATGTATCCAAAACATCTTCATCCTGTTCCCAATTTTCAATGTCTGCTGGTGCCTCTTTGCCGACATATATTTCATTCGTTTCTTTATGATACCAGGCAGGAATACGATGCCCCCACCATAATTGACGGGAAATGCACCAATCACGAATATTTTCCATCCAGTGTAAATACGTTTGTTCAAATCGTGCTGGTACAAAATTAATTTTGTCATCTGTCTTTTGTAAATCAACAGAAGCATCAGCTAACGGCTGCATATTGACAAACCATTGCGTTGATAAATAAGGTTCTACAACCGCCCCGCTCCGTTCAGAATGCCCAACCTGATGAACATGTGTTTCGATATCAAATAAAACTCCGTCAGCTTGTAAATCTTCTACAATCGCTTTGCGGCATTCGAAGCGGTCCATTCCTTCATATTTGCCGGCATTTTCATTCATCGTTCCATTTTCGTGCATAATCAGCACGCGCTCCAATTGATGGCGCTCTCCAATATCAAAATCATTCGGATCATGAGCTGGAGTGATTTTTACTGCCCCTGACCCAAATTCCATATCAACGTAGTCATCAGCCACAATCTCTATTTCACGTCCTATAATAGGTAACAGAACCTTTTTACCAATCAGATGCTCATATCGTTCATCTTTAGGGTGAACTGCGACGGCAGTATCGCCCAGCATTGTTTCTGGACGGGTTGTTGCAATTTCAATAGTTTCATTGCTATCTTTAATCGGATAGCACATATGGTAAAATTTGCCTTCGATTTCTTCGTAATCTACCTCAATATCAGATAAAGCGGTTTGAGTTTGCGGGTCCCAGTTAATAATATATTCTCCGCGGTAGATGAGACCTTTCTCATATAATTTGATGAACACTTCTTCCACCGCATTTGATAAACCACTATCCAGAGTGAAACGTTCTCTCGTATAATCTAAGCTTAAGCCCATTTTTCCCCATTGTTCCCGGATAAAATCAGCATATTCTTCTTTCCAATCCCAAGCTGTTTCCATAAATTTCTCCCGTCCTAAATCGTAACGGGAAATATTTTCTTCACGTAATTTCTCTTCCACTTTTGCTTGCGTCGCAATCCCGGCGTGATCCATCCCGGGAAGCCATAACACATCATATCCTTGCATTCGTTTCATCCGCGAAATTGTATCTTGCATCGTTGTGTCCCAAGCATGCCCTAAATGAAGCCGTCCCGTTACGTTGGGAGGCGGGATCACAATCGAAAAAGGCTCCTTGTCCGAATCTTGATGTGCTTCAAAAAACTTTCCTTCAATCCAAAAACCGTAGCGATCTGCTTCTACTTGTTTCGGATCATATTTCGGTGCTAATGTTTGTTTTTCGTCTTTTTGCATTCGTTTTGCCTCCTAATAGTTTACATCATGGCTTGTTGCTTAGACTCTTTTCAATGGTTCAGGTCATTCTCCCTTCTTACAACCTATTCAGTAAAATTTCTTTTTAAAATAAAAAAAGCTTTTCATCCTCATTAAAAGGACGAAAAGTTACATTTCCGTGGTACCACCTTCGTTTACAAGTTTCCTTGTACGCTCAAAAATTGCACATAACGGATGCAGCCGGATTTTCCTACTGCGCTTTTCGGAAAATCTGTATCCAGGGCGACTTTCTAAACATCATTTTAGGAAAGTTACAGCCGGGCTTTCCTTCTCTATAAAAACGATGATTTATACTCTTCCCTTTCTTGACAGATTGCTTATGAAATTACTTACATTGTAATCATTTTTTCATCTTTTTGCAATGATTATCTTATCTTTAATTAGTTGTATAGCTGTTTGAAGTATAATAATATAGAAAATGTATAAATATAGAGGAAGTGAAAAAATGAAAAAGCAAAATAAATTTTTTGGCTATTTATTAATTGCAATCGGCGTATTTTACTTATTACATCATTTGGATTTCGCTATCTTGCAAAACTATTATTCCTGGCCAACATTGCTCGCGATTATTGGAGTTGTATTTCTCATACATAGTTATTCCGAAAAAGAGTACCAGCATATTTTTACTGGAACGTTACTCGTGGGATTAGGAATTCATTTTCACGGTTTGGAGCGATATGACTTTTGGCTGGATCACTGGTCCGTTTTCACCTTGATTGTTGGTATTGCATTGCTTATGCGATTTCTGAAAACAAAAAAAGGGTTACTGCTCAGCTGTATTTTAATTGGTATCTCCGTTATTATGATATTTTCGATTTCGCTGCCGGATTGGTTTGATTGGATTTACGACGTTGTCTACTTCTTGGAAACATTTTGGCCGATTACACTCATCGTGATTGGGGTCTATTATTTACGATTTAAAAAATAATCAGACACTCTCCATATTAGTAAGTAGTTCAGTTCAAGAGTACAAAACATTAAAATTGCACCTGTGATTGAGCTGTCTTTTTATATTAATTTATAATATAAAAAGCGAATTGCAAATCGATATAACACCAGATGAACCTATTAATATATTATTGATTTGATTTTTATCATTCATCGATAGTGTTTGGGTCGTTTCGGATTATTGGAAGGTATGTGCTACAGTTTATTTAAGTTATTTTAACAGTTTCTTCAACAAACGAGTCAATGAACAGAATAAAGACAAGAGATATAAAAGGCAACTGGAGTGAGTATATGAAAAAATTTAATTGTGATGCTTGCGGTAAGGAGATTACATCAGGCGAATTTATGGCAGTAATAGCAAAATCCCCCACAAAAGATCATGTTGGAAGGACGGATGCGATCCTCAAAAAATGGGTCAAAACAACTGATGGAATCATTTACTGCGAGAAATGCTTTGAAAATAAATTTGAGTCCTAGTTAAACAATCGGGCGTAATGGTACGATACGAAAACAATAAAATACTGCCACAAAAGAAGCTTAGATAAAGCTTCTTTTGTTTGTTTAATTTAATGTTCATTACAGTGTGAATCTAAAGAATAATATTTTGATCATCCATTTTTCCCAAAACAAAAGCCGAATCTTTTTATATGATTCGGCTTTTGTTATATGCCTTACAAGTAATACTTGATAGCATTCCAAGCTTTATCTTTATTTTCACCGGTTTCTGCAGAAAATGGAATAATCGTCATTTGATCATACGCAGGCAATGTATTTTCAACTTGCTGCATTGCTTTTTGACGTTTTCCTTTGCTGATTTTATCCAATTTTGTTGCAATCACAATAAGCGGCAAGTTCAAGTAGGTGATGAATTCAACCATTTGCTGATCATCTTCTGTCGGTTTATGTCGACTATCCACAATTAAAACGACAGCTTCTAACGGTTCACGCATGCCAAAATAGGTCTCCAGCATCTCGCCCCACTTCGCGCGTTCCTGTTTGGAAACTTGCGCATATCCGTAACCTGGTACATCCACAAAATAAAATTGATCATTTATTAAATAGTAATTTAGAGTCTGTGTTTTCCCCGGTCTGCTGGAAGTACGCACTAAATTTTTTCGATTGATTAGTCTGTTGATAAATGATGATTTTCCAACATTGGAACGGCCGGCTAATGCAATTTCAGGATACCCTGTATTTGGGTATTGCTCAGGGCGGACCGCGCTAATGATAAATTCTGCACTATTTATTTTCATTTGTATCCTCCGCAAGTGCGATTTCTAATACTTCGTCCAAATGTTTAACCGGAATAAATGTTAACTCTTCCCGCACACTTTCCGGAATTTCTTCAATATCCCGTTCATTTTCCTGCGGTATAATAATAGTAGTCAATCCTGCACGGTGGGCACTTAAAGACTTTTCTTTTAAGCCGCCTATAGGAAGTACTCGGCCGCGTAACGTAATTTCTCCTGTCATCCCTACATCCCTCCGAACAGCTCGGTTGGTTAATGCGGACACTAAAGCAGTTGCCATTGTAATACCAGCAGAAGGGCCGTCTTTTGGGGTTGCTCCTTCTGGCACATGGATATGGATATCATATTTTTCATAAAAATCTGCATCGACATGAAGCTCGTCTGCTCGTGTACGGATGTAACTGAAAGCAGCTTGTGCAGACTCGCGCATAACTTCACCCAGTTTACCAGTGAGAATCAGTTCGCCTTTCCCACTGTAATAGGTGACCTCAATGGACAACGTGTCTCCGCCGACTGCTGTGTAAGCAAGGCCGGTCGCCGTACCTATTTGATCTTCTTTTTCCATTTGTCCGTAACGATACAGCGGTTTTCCTAATAATTCTTCTAACCGCTTTTCCGTAACAATCACTCGTTTTTGTTCCCCTGCAATAATAATTTTAGCTGCTTTCCGGCAAAGCGTCGCAATAGTCCGTTCCAACCCACGTACTCCTGCTTCTCGTGTATACTTACGAATAAGCATAAGCATAGCCTCATCGCGAATTTGTAAATTTCCTTTTTGAAGACCATTCTCTTTAATTTGTTTAGGAACTAAATGTTCTTTTGCAATATGTTTTTTCTCCACTTCCGTATATCCCGCTATAGAGAGCAGTTCCATCCGGTCCAAAAGAGGCCCGGGTATACTGGTCACACTGTTCGCAGTAGCAATAAATAAAACATTAGATAAATCGTATGTTTCTTCAATAAAATGGTCGCTAAAATTAAAATTCTGTTCCGGGTCCAATACTTCTAACAAAGCGGAAGAAGGATCTCCTCGAAAATCATTCGCCACTTTATCCAGCTCATCCAGTAGGAAAACAGGGTTAACGGTTTCCGCTTTTTTCATGCCGCGAATAATTCTTCCAGGCATTGCTCCAATATAAGTTCTGCGATGTCCACGAATCTCAGCTTCATCTCGAACGCCACCAAGGGAAACGCGCACGAAATTCCTGCCAACAGAACGAGCAATCGACTTAGCCAGCGAAGTTTTTCCAACGCCAGGCGGCCCCACTATACATAAAATAGGTCCTTTAATGGAATCTGTTAATTTCTGAACAGCTAAATATTCGATAATCCGTTCTTTCACTTTCTCCAACCCGTAATGGTCTTCATTGAGAATGGTTTCAGCTTTCTCAATTTCGATGGTATCTTCTGTTTTCTCATGCCAAGGCAAATCAATTAACCAATCCAAATAAGTTCGTATCACAGAACTTTCTGCAGAACTTTGTGGAATTCGTTCATATCGTTCCAATTCCTTCAAAGCAATTTCGTTGATTTTCTCAGGCATTTGCCGTTCTTCAATCTTTTCCTTTAATTGCTCTACTTCACTTAGTTTGCCTTCACTTTCTCCCAGCTCGTTTTGGATTGCCTTTAATTGTTCGCGTAAATAATACTCTTTTTGTGTTTTTTCCATAGAGGTTTGCACACGTTTACCAATTTTATGCTCTAAATGAAGTACTTTCTTTTCGTTTACGATGAGTTTTAGCAAATACAGCATCCGTTCTTCCACATCATCGATTTCCATCAATTGCTGCTTTTCACTCATCTTAATTGGTAAATGAGAACTAATCATAAACGTCAAACGGCTCGGTTCGTCTACATCCAACACAGTTGCTAATGTTTCTTTCGTAATTTTTTTAGAAAGTTTTATGTATTCTTCAAAATGATCCAATAATTGGCGCATCAATGCTTCTTCTTCTGGAGGATCGACAGCAATATCAGTTCGCTTTTCCAGTTTCACTTCATATATGTCTTTCTCATTCGTAAACTCATTTACTTCTGCGCGGTACAAGCCTTCAACTAAGATGCGCACTCCACCGTTTGGCAACTTTAACATTTGGTTAATTCTGGCTACAGTGCCCGTATAATAAATGTCCTCTGAAGTCGGCTGCTCAACGGCTAGTTCTGTCTGTGTGGTTAAAAATATGAGCTGTTCCTCTTCCATCGCTTGTTCAAGCGAAGCAATGGAGTTTTCTCTGCCTACGTCTAAATGCTGCACGATAGAAGGGTAAATCAATAAGCCACGCAGCGGTAATAAAGGCATTTTTTCGTTGGTTTCTGCCATCTTCTTACCTCCTCATAATTATGTTGTTAATATATGTATAAATTATCATGCTCACATATTTTCCAAAAAATGCTCGATATCTTCTTCTAAAACAGTTATGTGTATGTATTTTTGCTATGAAGCAATATGTTCTTTTATTTTCACTTTAAAAAAGAAAAGACCTGTCCATACTGTACCCCCATTTCTTAACAGAAAACGAGTAAGGGGGTACAGATTGCAGGTCTTAAGCTCGTGCTTTTATTCGTTTATTCAGGCACTTTCTTTCGGGATGCTTTTCTTCGATTCTTCGACCGTTCCATCCGTATATTGTAATTTAGGACGTAATGACTTATCCAACACATTTTCTTCGGTAATAATACATTTTTCAATATCATCACGAGAAGGGATTTCAAACATAATTTCCAGCATAATACTTTCAAGAATCGTTCTTAATCCGCGTGCTCCGGTATTTCTTTCAATAGCTTCCTGTGCAATTGCCCGTAAAGCATCTTCTTCAAATTCCAACTCTACATCATCGATTTGGAACAGTTTCTGATACTGCTTAATTAAAGCATTTTTCGGTGCAGTTAAAATTTCAATAAGCGTATCTTCATCAAGTGGCTGTAAGCTTGTTGTAATAGGAAGACGGCCTATAAATTCCGGGATTAAACCGAAGCCAAGTAAATCTTCCGGAAGTACTTTGGAGAGAAGTTCTCCTTTTTCTAACTTTTCATGCTCTTGTGTGTCGCCAAAGCCAATAACTGTCTTGCCCAGACGGCGTTTAATAATTTCATCGATACCGTCAAATGCGCCACCGACAATAAAGAGAATATTTGTTGTGTCGATTTGAATAAACTCCTGATGTGGATGTTTACGGCCGCCTTGAGGTGGAACGCTCGCAACTGTTCCTTCAATCATTTTAAGAAGTGCTTGCTGAACACCTTCACCGGAAACGTCACGGGTAATCGACGGATTCTCTGATTTGCGGGCAACTTTATCAATCTCGTCAATGTAAATAATGCCTTTTTCTGCTTTATCTACATCGTAATCCGCTGATTGAATTAATTTAAGAAGAATATTTTCGACATCTTCCCCTACATAGCCAGCTTCCGTTAAAGAAGTTGCATCTGCAATGGCGAATGGAACATTAATAATTCGCGCCAGGGTTTGAGCAAGCAGCGTTTTTCCGCTACCTGTCGGACCAATCATCCCGATATTACTTTTTGCAACTTCCACTTCATCTGACTGACTTAATGAGTTAACGCGCTTGTAATGGTTATACACGGCTACAGATAAGTTTTTCTTTGCATCATCCTGACCGATCACATAATCCTCCAGAATGTCACAAATTTCTTGTGGTGTTGGAATTTCTTCAATTTCAACATCCTCATCCATGCCGACTTCTTCTTCGACAATTTCTGTGCAAAGTTCAATACATTCATCACATATATATACACCAGGTCCTGCTACGAGTTTTCGAACAGAATCTTGATCTTTTCCACAAAATGAACATTTTAAATTGCCTTTTTCTTCATTGAATTTAAACATGTTTAAGCCTCCAATTTCTAGTTCCATATTTTTACTGCTTTGGAACAAAACAATCAGCTAAATAGATAGATTTTTAAATGAAGAAATCTATTTATCGTCTTGATCTCTCCTGTAGCTTATCTATTGGTTTGGTGGTACTTCTATTTAGTTAAAGTTATCATATCAAATACAATGCAGAAAATAAACTAATACACTTCGATCCAGCTGGATAAAACAATTATTAACTGCATGATACAAAAATCGCCTGCTTAGGTTGAAAAAACAAGGTGCTGCTTTTGCACCTTGTTTTAGAAGCAGTGAAAAGAAAGATCTCCTTTCATGCTGCATACGCAGTACGAAGGATCTCATTCATTCAAACTCCCTGTTTCTCAATATATCTTGGAGAGCTTCGTTTTCTGCTTATTATTAAACTGCTTTACTCTGATCGATTAAGAAGGTAATCGCTTTTTGCATTTTTAAATCTTCTTTTAACATATCAGCGTTTCCGCCCAGCATGCCTAGAATTTGTTCTTTTTCCATTTGATACATATCAGCCATTTTTTGAACTTCAGCATCAATATCTTCTTCCGTAACTTCTAATCCTTCTTCATCTACAATTGTCTCTAATGTAAGGTTTGTTTTTACACGAGAATGAGCATCTTCTTGCATTTGCTCCTTCAATTGTTCTTCCGTTTGTCCAGAGAATTGGAAATATGTGTTTAAATCCATTCCTTGCATTTGAAGACGCTGATCAAATTCTTTTAACATCTGATCTGTTTCGGAAGTAACCATTGCTTGAGGTATTTCAACTTCTGCATTTTCTGTTACTTTGCCTACTAATGTTTCGCGCTTTTGATTGTCGATATCCTGCTCTTTTTGTTTGAGCAATTCATCGCGTTTCTTCGTTTTCAATTCATCCAAAGAGTCTACTTCTTCATCTACGTCTTTAGCGAATTCATCATCCAATTCAGGAACTTCTTTTTCTTTTATTTCGTGGATGGTTACTTTAAAGGTTGCTTCTTTCCCAGCTAATTCAGCTACTTGATATTCTTCAGGGAACGTAACCGTTACTTCTGTTTCGCCGGCTTCTTTACCTATTAATTCTTCTTCAAAGCCAGGGATAAACTGTCCGGAACCAATTTCCAACGTATGGTTTTCTGCACTTCCGCCTTCAAAAGCTTCTCCATCAATGAAGCCTTCAAAGTCCATCACGACTGTATCGCCATTTTCCACTTGTCCTTCTTCTTTCAAGACAAGTTCTGCTTGATTTTCTTGTAGTTTTTTAAGTTCTTCTTCTAAATCTTCATCCGTTACATTTGCTGTTTCGTCTTCTACTTCAAGACCTTTATATTCGCCCAGCTTCACTTCCGGTTTAACGACGACTTCACATTTGAATACAAGTTCTTTTCCTTTTTCAATTTCTTCTACATCTACTTGCGGCTGATCCACCGGGAAAATACCTGTTTGCTCTACTGCTTCTGAATATGCCTCTGGCAATACAATGTCCACGGCATCTTGGTAGAGTGATTCAACGCCAAAACGTTGCTCAAAAATTTGACGAGGAATTTTTCCCTTTCTAAATCCAGGGAGCGATACTTCTTTCACCACTTTTTTAAAGGCTTGATCTAAAGCTTGATCAAACTGATCCGGTGAAACGGTAATCGTTAATTCCCCTTCATTTCCTTCTTGTTTTTCCCAATTTGCTGTTACTGCCATTTTATTCCCTCCAACTTAATCTTCATCTTATATTTACATTTCATTTATTCGTTTGCTTACATTCAACCATTAGATTATAACATATTGCATAGTGCTTTCAAATAAAATACTTACCATGTAAAATCCACGTTTTTTGCAGCTGGCAAACCAAAAATGACATAATTTCATCTATTGTAACATAAGATGCTGATAAAGACGGCAACAAATTTCAATTTCCTGCTGCAGCTTGTTTTCCGATTGATTTACAGAAGTATTTGTTAACTCTGAATCCACCATGCTTGCGATGGTTTGAAACATAGGAAGGATTTCCTGTTCTCCGTATAGAAAGGGATATATAACAAAACAATATTGTTCATGTATCTCTTTCATTAATTCTGCTTTTGAAGGATTCGATTGCTGTTCCCTTTCAATCAGCTCCATTGTCTGTTTATATTGCGGATTCATATTTATCCAGAATAATTGACTCGGAACAACGGACATTTGAGAAGAAAATTTTTCAACAGGGATGGTTCGTTCTGCCTTTTCTTCTATTAAGAGGCCTAAGAGTAAGGTTTTTATTACGGGATGTATCGCAGCATTTGTTAAGTATTTGTCTGCTGTTTGAGGTATAGCAACTTTTAAGGGCCGCCATTTTTGCAACAATATATATTGTTTTTCTGTATCTTCATTTTGGACCGCTGTTTGAAATTCTTTCATGAGTTCTTCACTCTTCCATACATTCATTTGCTGCAACAGTTGCTTCATTTCCTGAAGCTTCGTTTGAAATACAGTAGAAGAAGTTTTACTTTTCTCTTCTTCCTCAATGTATTCTATTGCTTTTTGATATTTTTCGGCTTCATATAAAACCATTAAATAAAGATCTGCGTATTCCTCATGATACGTATCCTTTAAACTTACTAATTCCTCCCCGTACATTTCTGCTTCTGTCAGCCGGTTTAATTTCCGATAAGCAACAACATAATAAATCGTATAAGGATAGGTGATTTGATTATAGTCGTATAACACATCTAGTAAATCAATTGCCGCTTGATATGCTTCTTTTTCGATATACTGTTGGATTGTTTTTTCAAGCTGTTGTTTCCGATTCGGAAAAAGAATTATTTTATCGTCCATTGCATTCACCCTTATTTTTTCTTGGCTGATAAGAAAATATACATTTTTCTTCTTTGTATTATACCTTTTTATAAGGGCATTTGTACATTAGGTTGGTTTTTCCGCTTAATTGTTTGAATAGTTTGCGAATTCAATTCTTTTCGTTACAATGAATGCAAGGAATAAAATAGAGGAGGATGTACTATGACGAAGAAAATTCTCATGCTCGCTGGTGATGCTGTGGAAGCACTTGAGATTTACTATCCTTATTATCGCTGCCTGGAAGAAGGATATGAACCGACTATTGCAGCAGCCAGCACCAAAAAGCTGCATACCGTTGTACATGATTTTCTTGATTGGGAAACGTATACAGAAAAACCAGCTTATTTGATTGATTCACATATTTCATTTAGTGAAGTGAACCCGGCAGATTATGATGCTTTGTTTATTCCAGGCGGGCGCTCTCCAGAACATGTTCGTCTGAATAAAGAAATTCCAGATATTGTAGGACACTTCTTTCAAAAAAATAAACCCGTTGCCTCTGTCTGTCATGGAAGTATGATTTTAACCATAGTTCCAGAACATATTAAAAACAGAGAATTAACGGCTTATATTGCTTGTAAACCGGAAGTTGAAGCATCAGGTGCGACATATATCGACGATGTATTGCATGAAGAGGGTAACCTCGTCTCTGGACATGCCTGGCCAGACTTACCGGGCTTAATGAAGAAATTTTTTAATAAATTAAAAAATAGCTGACCTTTCAAGTAAACGAAAAGCTAAGACAATCGGTGTCTTAGCTTTTTTAAACATATTTATGCAATACGGTAAACTTGGAAGGTACTTTTAAACCGGATGCCAACTCAGGAAGTACTTCTTCCAAGGGGTGTTCTTCTACCTGGTTATATCCGAGCCGTTCATACCACTGCTGTAATTTCTCGCGTGATTCATCAGAATAATTTTTGGGTTTCAATAATTCAATTTGTAAAATTTTATAGCCTTGAGCTATGAGCTCCGCTTCTCCAAACTGAATAAGGGACCGCCCAACCCCCAGTCCTTGCTCTGTTAAATCCACAGCCAGCATACCAATTTCGGCAATCTCTTCCGTTATACGCTGCAACCTCATACAGCCAGCGACTTTTGCTTTTTTATACACGCAGACCATTTCCCCGTTTTGTATAAAATCAACTATATCATCTGCGTTGGTTCGCTGCATCGTTGATTGCCACATGCCGGATTCCGTGGAACGAAAAGCTTGATTGATCATCGTTGTAAGTTGTTTTGCCAGCTGTTTATTCTTACTGGCATCCTGATCCAGTTTTTCCACGACAAGTCTTTTTTCCATATTTAACCCCTTTGCTAGCTCTTTATCTTCATATAGTGGAACTATGTTTCATTTAAGCGCTGGTTTTATACGCCATCGAGGAGTAATAGTAAAAAACAAGGCCGTCCCAGACGACCTTGTCTTTTTTCCCGTTTAGAAATGGTTTTTTAACCCATCCGTAATCGATTGAGTTACCTGATCCATATTCTTTTCACTTTGAATAGCATCTAAATCCTGTTGATTCGTCAGAAAACCTAACTCAGCCAAAACAGAAGTTGCTTCATTTTTTCGTAACACATAGTAGTCGTCTTGTTTAACTCCGCGATTTTTCAAATCCGTATTACTCTTCAATTCCTCCTGAATAGACTGGGCTAACTGCTGATCATCACCTTCGTCATAAAAGTGAGTGGAAATACCATGATTTTCTTCCGACGTAAATGCATTAAAATGCAAACTGACAAATGCATCTGTGTTGTAAGATTCACTTGCAGCTACTCGTTCATTTAAAGACAAATAGCGATCATTCCCACGTGTTAAAATAACGGTTGCCCCTTCATTTTCCAATTTTTCTTTTAAGCTTTTGGTATATTTTAACGTTAGCGTTTTTTCTTTTTCATCATCTAAAGCAATAGAACCTGGGTCTTTACCGCCATGTCCAGCATCTAACATAATATTCCGCCCTTGTAGAGAATCACTGGATGACTCTTGTTCTTGGTTTGCTTCTTGTGAAGCAGAATCAGCATCTGTTTCAGTTGTTTCCTCAGCTGGCGCCTTTTCTTCCGCAGCTTTGTCTGCATTAAATACATGCTGTTCTGCTATCCAGCTCACTTCTCCTCCAACATAGGTTTGGAGCCAGCCGTACTGTTCATCAAAAACAACTATTTCATCGCCTTTTGATAAGGTTGACACTACTTCAGCGTCCGCTTCCGGAGCCTCGCGCACATTCACATTATCGTCGTCTACTTGATATGTTTCTTTATCTGCTGCTTCAGCTGGGTTAGAAAATACAAATGGTAAAAATAATAATAGTCCGAAAATTAGTTTTAAAAAACTGATTTTGTTCATGTATCGTCTCTCCTTATATTAAGTTTATTTCGTTTCCGGGACGTCTTTCACAGACTCTCCGTCTTTGCGAAAAAAACCAAAGACTCCCGCTGTTTGAATAATGTTTGTAAAAGCTTGCGGATCTTCTTCATAAATAATGGTTTCCAAATCATACAATTCGTAACGGGTAACAACAAGGTACAGCATATTTTTGTCTTCTTTAGAATATGCCCCTTGAGCTGGAAGAACCGTTATCCCGCGAACTAAATGTTTATGAATCGCTGCCTGCAATGCATCCGTTTTATGCGTGACAATTAACACGGTAACCTTCTCATGGCGTGTATGAATGGCATCGATGACTAATGTCGTGATATACAAAGTGAGCATCGTATACAAGGCGTTTTCCGGTTCATACAAAATACCGGCAACGAAGATAATCACCGCATTTAAAATCAAGAAGTAAACCCCAATCGGCTTATCTTGTAATCGGGAAAGAAGCATCGCGATAATATCCATTCCTCCCGTGGAAGCCCCGCGTTTTAAAGAGATGCCTACGCCCGCTCCACTGATGACTCCTCCTGCAACTGCATTTAAAATAATATCATCGGATAAAGATACCACAGGTAAAATTTCTAAAAATATCGTAGCAAATATAACAGAAAGAATGCTGTAAATAGTGAAACCTTTTCCAATTTTAAACCAGCTCAGGATTAATACAGGAACGTTCAGAATGAAAAGTAACACCCCTGTACTCACTTGAATATGTAAGAAGTCTTTAAAAATACTTGATAAAAGCTGTGCAAACCCGCTAAAACCGCTAGCGTACACATTTGCATTTATCAAAAAGAAATTCAGAGAAACAGCCAAGAGAAAAGAACCTAAAATCACGACTGCTATTCGTTTCGCTTCAATAAAAAACATGTAATTATCCTTTCTTTTTTAAATGTGATGGACCCCTCCTTAGGGACTCTGTGATTGTTTTCTATCAATCTCAGAGAAGATTGGTCTTAGCTTATATATCAATAACGTTACCCCATTATAACGAAAATTACACCAAATTCCTAGATTTTTTCTTAAATTATGACATTTTAAAAATAAGAAAAGATGTTTTTACTACTTTAAATATATAAAAACATCGAACAAGACAACCCACTTTTTTGTCTCGTTCGATGCTCTTTTGTGCTTTCTTATATTACGTCTGACACTTTCACGAATTCATAACCTTGACTTTTTAATGTTGCCAAAATTTCTGGAACAGCATCAGCACTTGTCTGATGTATATCATGCATTAAAATAACTGAACCTGGATGGACTTGTTCCTCTATAATTTCTCCCATTTCCTGAGGATCTTGGTTTTTCCAATCCATCGTATCAATATCCCAGAAAACTAATTGCTGATCTGTTTCATTCGCAACTGTATCGACCGAATCACTTCTGCTTCCATAAGGCGGTCGGAACAAATTCGGTTTGGTGCCTGTTGCTTCTTCAATTTGTCTTTGGGAATCCAGCATTTCATTTCTCACTTGGTTCTGATCTAAGTTTGCTAAATCCGGATGCGTAATAGAATGATTTGCTACTTCGTGTCCTTCGTCAGCAACTCTTTTAGCTAAACCAGGATTTTCCTGCGCTTTTTCCCCGAGCATGAAAAACGTTGCGTCGGCGTCATACTGTTGTAATGTATCTAATATTTGTTCGGTGGACCCTTCTTCCGGTCCATCATCAAACGTTAGAGCGATATATTTTTTATCCTTAGCTTCCTGTTGCTTTTGCTCGGATTCTTTTCTTTTTTCCTCCTGCTCTTCCTCTTCTTTAGCTGTTAAGTAGTTATCGACTTCTGCCAGAGAGTCTTCCAGGGAATCTTTTATTTCTTTATTTTTCACTTTGTCTGCCAATTCATCCGCTTTGTCCTCGTCTTCTCTGCTGACATCTTCTTTCACTTCATGATCGGTAAATAAATCATCGACAGCTGCACTGGCCTCATCTCTTTCCTTCACTTGCTCTTCAGCGTCTTTTAATTCATTTTTCTGTTCTTCATAAAAAACGGTTTGGCTCTTTTTATATTTTTTGAGATGGCTCTTCAACGCTGTAATATCATCTATTGTATATTCTTCTTTCACGGTATCCTCATCAAATACGCCGTCTATTTGGTTCTCAAGTGTATGTAAGTCTTTTGCCTGACTAAATTCATCCTGTACGCTCTCTAAATTATCCGTATTGCTTTCGTTCAGATCTTTTTTTTCTTCATCCTCCTGGTCGATTAAAGATTCTATCTCTTCTGTATCTTCATCTGAAAAATCAGTGATGTCAGCGGCATCTTCATCGTATAAATCATCCACTTTATCTTGAATCGTATCAATTCGCTCTGCAGCCTCTTTATTTTTATTCGTACAACCTGCTGCCAAAACAAATATAACCAAAAATACTGAAAAAACTAATAATATTTTCCTCATACAAAAGCACCTTTACTCATTAAATTTTTTCAACAAAATGAGTATAACACACCTAAAGTAGTCGGGAAAACAGTAAAAACTTCGCAAAAGATTTGGCGACAAAAAGCGCTTCGCTTTTGCTCGTATTTTCCTAATCCGCCGGAGAATACTCTTGAAGTTTAAAATAGCAGAAACGGGATATATGATATAGTTAGAGGAATATGTAAAGCCAGTTTATTCCCTTTTCAAGAAATTAAACACAAATATTAAAGGAGGAAGCTTGTGATGAAAGCAGCTGTATGGTATGGAAAGAAAGATATTCGAATAGAAGAAGTCCCGGACAAGCCTATTAAAGACAATGAAGTGAAAGTAAAGGTTGCCTGGGCGGGGATTTGCGGAAGTGATTTACATGAATACCAGGAAGGTCCTGTATTTATTCCAACAGATGCAAATGATCCCTTAACAGATGAAAAAGCTCCCTTAACCATGGGACATGAATTTTCCGGTATCGTGCATGAAGTTGGTGCAAAGGTAACAACTGCGCAAGTCGGCGACCGTGTCACCGTGAATCCCACACTCACTTATGGAGACAAACGCGAAGAATTAGATCCTTATGATGGATTCAGCTTTATTGGTTTGCATGGAGATGGCGGTTTTACAACCTATGCCAATGTACCAGAGGATAATGTCTATCAATTACCTGAAACATTGACCCTTCAAGATGGAGCTTTGACAGAACCCACTGCTGTTGCGGTCGAAGCTGTTAAAAAGGCTGATATGCAATTCGGTGATAAAGTAGCTGTATTCGGAGCGGGACCTATTGGCTTATTAACTGCAGTCGCTGCTCGCGCTGCCGGTGCAACAGATATCATCGTATTGGACTTATCCGAGGCGCGCCTTGAAAAAGCAAAACAGCTGGGTGCTACTCATGTCATTAACTCCGGAGAAATGGACCCGATTAAAACAATAGGACAAATTGCACCGGAAGGCGTTGATGTTGCTTTTGAAGTAGCTGGAGTAGCACCGACATTCAAGCAAGCGATTGAAGTTACCAAGGGTTTAGGAAAAATGATGATTGTTTCGATTTTCGCGCAGCCAATTGAATGGAATCCGATTCAATTAACCAACACTGGCGTGAATGTAGATTCTACAATTGCGTATACCCCAACTACTTTCAAACAAACAGTCGACTTAATGGGAAGTGGGCAATTAAAATTGGAAGGGATTATAACAGACCACATTCAATTGGAGAATATTGTTGAAAATGGGTTTGAAGCTTTAACCAACGATAAATCTCAAGCTAAAATTCTAGTAGAACTTACTGGTGACAGCGAATAGCTTTTATATGAACGCTCTTCTCTCAGAATAGGGAAGAGCGTTCTTTTTGTAAAAGGCTAAAATATTGCAGTTTTTCCGAAATAAGAGGATAAGGAAAATGTCATCAGAAACACTGAGCTCCCTCTGTACTTTACACGTGTGAAAAACCGTGTCTTGATTATATGCTTCCTTCTGTTTCTGAAACCAGACCATCTCTTTTATTGGTAATTGTCATATATTGGTCATAAACCTCTTTCTACTTTGTAACAATTGCTGTTAAAAAAGTGATGCAAATCATTTATAATAGAAATGGAACACTGAGAGCGAAAAGAAACAACCGTTTAGAGAGGAGTTTTTTAATGGATCCGGTACTTATTGCACGATTGCAGTTTGCAGCAACAACTATCTTTCATTACTTTTATGTCCCTGTTTCAATAGGGATGGCTTTCACTATTGCTATCATGCAAACCATGTATGTTATCAAAAAGAACGACATTTATAAAAAAATGGTGAAATTTTTTGCTGTACTGCTTTTAATTAACTTTGCCGTTGGTGTCGTTACGGGTATTTTTCAAGAATTTCAATTTGGAATGAACTGGTCCGATTATTCCAGATATGTCGGAGATGTATTCGGTCCTTCCCTTGCGATTGAAGGCTTGTTGGCGTTCTTTTTAGAGTCTACTTTCCTCGGTATTTGGGTATTTGGCTGGAACCGCTTGGGCAAGAAAACACATCTTGCGTCCATTTGGCTCGTATCTTTGGGATCTGTTTTTTCCGCGTTCTGGATATTAACAGCCAACTCATTTATGCATAATCCAGTCGGCTTTGAGCTGGAAGGCGGACGTGCTCAAATGAACGACTTTTTAGCGATACTGGGGAACCCGCATTTCTGGGCACAGTTCCCGCATGTGCTGCTCACCTCCTTAACCACAGGAACCTTTATTATTGCAGGCATCAGTGCTTGGAAAATTTTGCGGAAACATCAATTGGAAATGTTTAAAAAAGCGTTCAAAATTTCAATAACCATACTGGCGGCCGCTTCTTTCGTTACGCTTTTCACCGGACATTGGCAAGCGCAGCATCTAGTTGAAGAACAGCCAATGAAGATGGCCGCAGTAGAGGCGCTTTGGGAAGAAAGTGGCGATCCTGCTCCCTTTAATGTTGTAGCGAGTATTAATGAAGAGGAAAAAGAAAATAATTTTGAAGTACAAATTCCTATGGTCTTGAGCTTCTTATCCTATAACCAGTTTGAAGGTTCAGTTACTGGTTTAAATGATATGCAGGAGTTTTACGAAGATAAATATGGTCCGGGTGATTATATCCCGAATGTCACCGTCTTATTCTGGTCTTTCCGGGTTATGACAGGGATTGGCGGTTTGATGGTCTTGCTTGGTTTATACGGCTCGTACGCATCAAGAAAAACGGCTTTGCAGGACCGGCGACTTTATTTAAATTTAATGGTCTACGGGATGATTTTTCCTTTTGTTGCTAATACTGCAGGCTGGCTGATTACGGAAATGGGCAGACAGCCTTGGGTCGTCTTTGGTTTCATGAAAACAGAGGATGCGATCTCTCCTTCTGTCACTGCGAATGAAATGTTATTTTCACTGCTTTCGTTCACAGCTATTTACACTATACTGGGCGTCTTAACCGTATATTTATTCCAGAAACATATTAAAAAGAATGATGATCCTGAGGACACGAAAGAAGAGATGACCGAAGATCCTTTCGACAATGAAGGAGGTAATGAAGTTGGCTCTTAGTGAATTTTGGTTTCTCCTAATAATGATTTTATTTATCGGCTTTTTCGTTCTGGAAGGTTTCGACTTTGGAGTAGGCATCGTTGCCAGATTCCTCGGAAAAACACAACAGGAAAAAGGCGTGTATATGAGTACAGTCGGTCCTTTTTGGGATGCGAATGAAGTCTGGCTGATTACAGCAGGCGGGGCCATGTTTGCAGCATTCCCTCATTGGTACGCTACCATGTTCAGTGGGTTTTACATTCCGCTTGTCTTTATGTTGCTCGCCTTAATATTGCGCGGCGTTGCATTTGAATTTCGTGGTCAAGTCGACAGTAACCGTTGGCGAAGCGTATGGGAATGGTCCCTTTCGATAGGTAGTTTCCTGCCTCCTCTGTTATGGGGTGTCGTTTTAGCAAACTTTATGATTGGTATGCCGATTGACGAAGACATGGACATGGTGGGTGGGTTTATTCAGTTTCTGAACCCATTTGCCTTGCTCGGTGGTGTGATGTTCCTTTGTTTAACCATCACTCATGGATTACAGTTTATTACCATCCGAACCACTGGCGAATTACAAGAACGGGCTCGTAAAGCTGGCAGCCGTATTGCACCGATTACGATTGTACTTTTCCTGGCTTTTATAGTCGTTGGTTATTTCGTGTCTGATGTTTTCACTTATCACGGACAAACATTTATGGTGTTGCCGATGCTTGCTTGGGTAGCCCTTTTATTCGCTAACCTTTACAATCATCAAAAATTAGACCGAAATGCGTTCGTGTTGACGACCATTACGATGATTTTAATAACGGGAAGCATTTTTGTCGGCATGTTCCCGCGCGTCATGATCAGTTCGATTTCAGAAGCTTACAGTCTGACAGTGTATAATGCTTCGTCCGGCGCTTATACGCTAAAAGTAATGTCACTTTTCTCTCTCACATTATTGCCATTCGTTTTAGCCTATCAAACGTGGAGTTATTACATTTTCCGCAAGCGGATTAAACATGATGATGAGTTGGAATATTAATGAATACGAAAAGAAAAAAAGGCCTCCCGATGTATTCGGGGGCCGTTTCCTTATATAGTTGGCTCGTACTTCTTTTATTTGGAGAGTCCATAGCGATTATCGCCCAAGCGTATTTTCTGGCTTTTGCTATCACTCAACTTTTTAATGGTGACGGTGTTGGAGCAGCTGCTTTGAATATATATTTATTTTTGGGAAGCTTTGCTGTTCGTTACATTTTTCAGCATATTGCAGCACATTTATCAGAAAAACATGCATTACAAACAGCTAGCCATTTACGTGAATCCTTATTTCATACGTATTTTCACAAACAGGATTCCTTGAATACAGGAACCGGGCATTTTATCACCCTTGCGATGGAAGGGGTGGACCAGGTAAAAACATATATTGAAATCATTGGCGTACGCATGATTAAAACAATGATTCTTCCTGCCCTTATTGCAGTATTCGTATTCACTATAGATAAAAAATCAGCCTTTATTTTAATAGGTGCTGTGCCGGTTATTATCGTTTTTATGATTCTTCTCGGTTTAGCAGCAGAAAAGAAAGCGGATAAACAATATACAACCTATAAACGTTTGTCCAATCATTTTTTGGACTCTTTACGCGGTCTGGAAACCTTAGCATATATCGGCCGAAGCAAACAACATGGCAAACAAATTGGAAAAGTAAGTGAAGATTACCGAAAGGCCACGATGAGAACCTTACGTGTTGCTTTCTTATCTTCCTTTGCGCTTGATTTTTTCACCAGTTTGTCTATTGCCTTTGTCGCCGTTGGTTTAGGTTTACGATTAATAGACGGCACTGTTTTACTTTTCCCTGCTCTCACAATTTTAATATTGGCTCCTGAGTACTTCTCCCCTATCAAACAAGTAGGGAAAGATTATCACGCTACATTGGACGGACAAATTGCGATGGCAGAAATCGAGCAGGTCCTTCAGATGGAGCCTCATTCAAAAAATACAAAGGAAGTACAGGTCCCCCGCTTTACAAAGGAAAGCAGCATCCGCTTGAAAGGAATCACGGTGACAAAGGAAGAAAGCACCTTGCTTCACCCTGTGGATGTAACAATGACGCATGGATTTCACGGTTTAATTGGTACCAGTGGAGCTGGTAAAACAACACTCTTACAGGTGCTTGCAGGAAGAATAACACCTTCTGACGGGCACATGGAATTAGATGGTACGGATTTTGCTTCCTTAGATTACAAAGGTTGGGCAGATCAAGTTGCATATATACCGCAGCATCCTTATATATTTCCGCTCACTTTAGCGGAAAACATCCGCTTTTATGAACCTTCAATTAAAGATAGTAAAATAGAACAGCTCATTTATCAAATTGGTTTAGGCAATTTTGTGGAATCTTTACCAAACGGTATGGAGGAAAAAATTGGTGAGGGCGGTCGTTCGCTGAGTGGTGGTCAAGCACAACGTGTCGCTTTAGCACGCGCTTTGGTGAGCAATAAAAGTGTTATTCTACTGGACGAGCCTACTGCCCATTTAGATATTGAAACAGAATATGAAGTGAAAGAGCTTATTTTAAATCTGTTTCAGGATAAGTTTGTCCTGATTGCCACCCATCGCTTACATTGGTTAACAGAGATGGATGCAGTATACAAGATAAAAGATGGATTTCTGAGTGAACAAACAACTCATAAAGCTCGTCATACGAATCACAATAGATTGGAAAGGGGAACGCAATATGCATAGCTGGATATATCCTTATATTAAAAAATATAAAGGACGTATGTTTCTTTCCGTCTTATTTGCCTTTGCAGGTGTATTATCCGGTGCTATGCTGTTGTTTGTTTCTGGATATTTGATTTCAAAAAGTTCTCTTCGCCCGGAAAATATTTTGATTGTTTATGTCCCTATCGTTTCTGTTCGTGCTTTTAGTATCATGCAAGCAGCATTTCCTTATTTAGAAAAACTGGTCAGTCATGATATCGTTTTGCGTATTTTATCACAGTATCGTAAACGACTTTATGGATTGCTTGAGCCGCAAGCAGTTTTTTTAGAGAGCAGATTTAAAACCGGGGATTTATTAAACGTTTTATCAGATGATATCGAAAAATTACAAGACTTTTATATTCGCACCTTCATTCCCAGTCTATTAGGTTTTGTCGTCTATATCATCTTAGCCGTCGCTATTGGCTTTTTCGATGTTTATTTCATGTTGTTTATTTTATTAACTCTTGGGGTCCTTATTTTCCTTGGGCCATATTTCTCTTATTACAAAATGAAGAAGCAACATATAGAACTGAAAAAGCAGCGACAGTTTTTATATCAAGAAATGACAGATGCTGCATTTGGGCAAGTAGACTGGATATTAAGCGGGCGCGTTTCGGAAGTAGAAACCAGCATTCGTGAAGAGAATGATGTGCTGCTGAAAAAGGAACATCGTATGAACCGCTGGCACCATTTCCGCGACGCTGCTTTACGCTTGTTTACCGGACTCATTATTGTCAGCATGATGGTTTGGACCAGCTTTCAGATGCAAGATGGCTCTATTCAAGCGACCTTAATTGCCGCTTTTGTTTTAATGATGTTTTCTGTAACAGATGCGGTATTGCCAGTAAATGAAGCAGTGGAAGAAATTCCAGCTTACATGGATTCGTTACAGCGGATGGAACAATTAACAGACACAAGTCATGTACAAAACGCGAGTACCCAAATGGAAATCGCCCCTCCTGTTCTTCCCGTTTCTATCTATGTAAACGAGGTCAGTTATCAATACAGCGAAGAAGATAAGCTTGTACTGGATAACATTTCCCTGACGTTTGCACCAGGAGAAAAAACAGCCATTCTTGGAAAAAGCGGCACAGGAAAGTCAACGTTATTAAAGTGTTTAGCAGGAATGGTGACACCTGATTCCGGGACGGTGATGTTAAATGATCAGGAAATGCAGGAAGGTTTCCTTGGCAAGTATGTGTCTGTACTAAACCAAAAAGCACATCTCTTTCACACATCCATTAGAAACAACGTTAACATTAGCCGCCCTGGAGCATCAGATCAAGCAATCAAAGATGTGTTGCATCAAGCACAAATTCTGGATCTGGTAGAATCGCTTCCAAATGGTATCCATACGCAGATGGACGAAATGGGCAAACGATTCTCTGGTGGTGAACGACAACGAATCGCTTTTGCACGTATCTTATTACAAGATACACCGATTATTTTAATGGATGAGCCTACAACCGGTATGGACCCGAAAACAGAATTAGCCTTACTGGACACTGTGTTTCAGGCGGCTAAAGGTAAGACAATTATCTGGGTAACTCATCATTTAGCTGGAGCACAATATATGGACCGGATTCTGTTCCTCGAAGACGGCAATATTAAACTAGACGGCAGTCACCAGCAACTGTTAAAGGAAAATGCTTATTATCGCACGTTGTATCAAATGGATCAGCAGCCAAGTGAATCGGTTCAAGAAGTTTAATTAAATATTTAAAAACAGCTGAGACGGTACCTGTCCTCAGCTGTTTTTTATTATTTAATCATTTATCAGATCACCTACATCCCCAAGAGACATATTCCCACCTGAAACAACAGATACAATATTTTTCTGAGCAACTGGTATTTTCCGGTGCAAAACGGCCGCAACGGAAGCAGCTCCAGAAGGTTCGACCAATTGTTTCATTCTGCCAAGCAAAAATGTAAATGCATCTTTTATTTCTGCGTCACTTACAAGTACAATGTCATCTACATATTTTGTTATAATCGGAAATGTTTCCTCTCCGGGACGCAACGCTCGTAAACCATCAGCAATCGTATCTGTCGATTCAAGCTTCACTGGTTTTCCTTGCTTCTTGGATAAAAACGTATCATTCGCGCTGACTGGTTCAACACCGATGACCTGAATAGCAGGATTTGTCTCTTTGATCGTTGTTGCAATACCGGAAATCAGTCCCCCTCCTCCGATGGGAACGACAACCGTATCTACATTAGGAACTTGATTCAGTACTTCAAGGCCGACGGTCCCCCGTCCTGCCATCACGAGCGCATCGTCATAAGGTGGAATATACACAGCTCCTTCTGCATTTTCTACTGCTTTAGCATAGTGAATTCGCTCTTCAGAGGTCGTCCCGCAATATTCTACTTGAGCACCGTAACCGCGAATCGCTGCTTCTTTCATAGGAGATATAGTTTCAGGGACCACAACAGTCGTTTCTACGCCGAGCTGATGCCCAATATAGGCAACTGCCTGCCCGTGATTTCCTGAAGAAGCCGTGACAATAGAGGTTGCCCCCTCTTGCACCACATTTTTAATTTTATTGGCAGCTCCTCTAATTTTAAACGCACCTGTCCGTTGTAAATGTTCTCCCTTTAAAAACACTTTATTCTCTGCTTTTCCTGACAATGTTGAGGACGTCATAATAGGGGTTTCCTGAGCGACTCCCTGTATCGTTTTCTGTGCTTGATGAATATCTTGAATGGTTAACATATAAACCTGCCTCCCTGCTGAATTGAATGTATTCGCTACCATTAGTTTACCATGAAAAAAACCCTTATAGTCATTTTTGATATGTCTTCTTCTCACAAATTACCAAACGCTCATTCACAAAACAGGAAAGGCTTGTGAAAGGCTTGTGAAATGACGCTTATATACTTCATTAATACTGCTATTTATGGAACTCGCTATCTAGATAAATGAACTACATTTATAAAGGATATGATAGAAGGTTACTCCCGCCGTATATCCTCAAACTTAATTGGCAGCATTACACATAAGTTATATTATCCTACTGGAGATACAACGTTTAAACGATGTAGCAATCAAATATGTCGATACCTATCTAACCTGGTTTCAAATCTTGGAAAACATACATCATCAAGACAACGAAATAAATATAAAGCACTTGATTATTCACTGGAACCTTATAAAATATAAGAAAGGAGGCAGTTATGCTATTTAATAATAAACACCCGTGGCGCTGGTCTATCGGGGGATGGGGAGCATTTGTTGTGGCGATTATTTTATCCCTAATCTTTGATTTTAATATTTTTAATATATATTGGATACTTGGTTTATTAACAGCAGCAATAATTCTAACAATTGGAAACGCATTTTATATTATGTATACAAAGCGGAAATCAAATAATAGTAAAAAGTAAAGTCTTTGTTTTAATTTCATATAAATAGGTTTGCTTGCAGTCATTCAATAGATTATTTTTTCACACAATTGACGTGATTGTCGTAGAAGCTGATATGAAGTAAAAGAACTCCCATAATGTAGAAGTTCTATATTTTTTATAAATTTTAATATAACCACAATCAAAAGAATGTACGCGCAAAACTTTCCTTTGCTTTCAATCCGATAAATTGAACTTCTTTTATACTTCACTTTGCCGTATCATTGATTTTTATACGCAAGGGGGTATATAATGTAAGGGATTATTGTTATTGTAAAGGAGAAAAAAATGCCGAAAGAAAAGGGATTACAGTATTATCCGATTGCTTTATTCGCAAGTGTAATGGGGTTCGCAGGATTAACTATTGCAAGTAAACATGCCGAGAATATATTCGGTTGGAACCATTGGGTATGGGCGGTCTTTTTAACAATCACGAGTCTTTTGTTTATCCTCAATGGAAGCATTCTTATTTACCGTTTGATTCGCTTTAAACCAATGGTGCAAAATGAATTTCATCATCCTGTTAAAATGAACTTTTTTGGAACTATTCCGATTAGCTTACTTTTACTAGCTGTCAGTTACTTTGAAATAAGCCAGTCCGTTTCATTTATTTTATGGTTTGCGGGAGCTATTTTACAAATCAGCCTCACTTTAGCCATCATGTCTAATTTAATTTTTAAACATGCCTTCGAAATAACGCATTTTAATGCTGCTTGGTTTATCCCCATCGTCGGGAATATCATTGTGCCGATAGCCGGGGTTAATTTTATTCCGAAAGATGTGAACTGGGTCTTTTTCAGCATTGGTGTTTTATTCAGTATTATTTATCTTACTTTCTTTTTTAATCGTGTTTTCTTTCATCCAGCAAGTCCGCAAATGTTACTGCCGACGTTTTTTATTTTACTGGCGCCACCGGCCATTGGGTTTGTTTCGTATATAAAAATGTCAGGAGCAGTTGATGCGTTTGCCTATATTTTGTACGGAACAGCTTTTTTTATTGGGCTTTTATTAGTTGTTCAGTGGCAACGGTTTATACAACTTCCCTTTATGGTTTCATTTTGGGCTTTCCTCTTCCCTTCTGCAGCAATGACTGTAGCAACAGGAGAATTATTCGTTGCGACAAATTTAACCGCTTATCAAATTTTGTTTGTGATTCAATTTATTGCACTCGTTTTGTTAGGCTTTTATTTATTAGTGAAAACTATTCAGCTGGCTTTTACCGGGAAGCTTTGTTTGAAAGATTGACTAAAACCTGCAGCCGCTCATTAATTGGTGTTTAATTTCCCTGCAAAAAGTGCATATACAAAGTACAAAGAATAGGTGTTTTGTTTAAAACTTTTGAAGGGAAGCGATAGCATGAAACGTTTTAAGCATATATTAGTTGCTTATGATGGGTCCAATTCCAGTTCTAAAGCATTGGAAATGACTGCGACAATCGCGAAAGATCACGAAGCAAAAGTAACCGTCCTGTTCATTCATGAAACCGACTCTGAAAATATGGTGAATTACGCACGCCTCGATTCTATCAACCATTTTGGAGCAACAACGTCCAATCCTCAATTAGGACCTGAACCAATGAACATTTCTACTCCTTACCAAGAAGGCGATGAAGAAAACAACCGAGTAGACATTGTGCTGGAGGACGCAAAAAGTAAGTGGACATTAGATACTGAACCGATTTTCGATACCATCATCGGTAATCCGGCTGAGGAAATCACGCAATATGTCGATGATTATAATGTGGACCTAGTCGTGATGGGGCATCGGGGATTAAGCGGTATTAAAAAGTTAATGATGGGCAGTGTCAGTCAAAAAGTAACCAATCAGGCTAACTGTTCTGTTTTCGTGGTGAAATAAATACGTATTTAGTGGAGGAATCCTTTAAAGTTTTTATCATATAACTAAGAGGGTTCTTCTTTTTGAGTTGACGGAGGTGGAAGCAATAGATGCCAACTTGCACAAAATGTCGTTATTCATGGACTTGGAAGGAGACGATGAGCCATATTTACACGTGGGACGAGAACAAAAAGATGAGGTGTCCGTCTTGTCGTGAAAAGCAGTATATTTCCATCCGTTCGCGGCAAAAAACATCGATAGTTACGTTGTTACTTCTGGTAATTATACTATTATTCAATCTTGTATTCGGGTCGTCTTATATTGCTGTCACTATCTTGTTTGCACTTATTCCCGCTCATATCCTGAGCTATCCTTTTTTTATACGCTTAACAGACAAACAAGACGGATAAATTTTTTTGACTATTTGCGTAAACTTGGTCACATTCCTTTTAATTCTCTAAAAAAGCTGTATATGAAGCCTCATTTCGAATATTTCTCTTATTTCGTTGTTTTTTCAAGCCAGCTTTGAAGGGTCTGCTTTTCTTTATCATCCTGTACATGGTCAAATAAATAGGCTTGGTCGATTCGCATGGTATTTTTGCTCAGCATACGTTTCCCCCATTTTGCTGCTTGTTCAGAATGCTCATATACTGCAGAGGTCAGCCTGTCTAAAATGATATCTTCCACAGCTATGACATAAATATACGTATCATATTCAATTTGCAGAATTTGTACCTTTTTTTCACTTCCAGTTAGTTTCGTATCTGGAATTTGCACCGTCATTTCTATATCTTTTCGATAAAACTGTTCTTCTGTTTTTAAAAATTCCAGCTCCATGAGTGTTTTTTCAACTTCTTCTATCTCTTTCGCGACAAAGTTAATATTTCTCGTGGAATACTCACTCTGTGTATAAATTTCTACTGCCAGCCCTCCCACAATAATCGGGTAAATCTCTTTTACTTCGAGGCGCTTTGTTATAATAGAAGCGGTTGTTAACATCACTTCTTTTCTTGGTTTATTTTTTAACGCTTCCAATTCCAGAAGCGCACTAGTAAGCTCCATTGCATCGCACCACCTGTCCAGTTCAAGACTATATATTCTATCCCTTATTATACGCAATATTTTGAAAATATACATGCCTGGCAACTTATTTCAAGATTTTTCTTCTCTTTTAAATTTTTTGAGTCTATAGCCGAAGAGACGATCCATTCCAATATGAGCAATCCATATCAAGCAAATCATCATCAATAAAGAATGCGAAGAAACAATGCTGACTAAGAGCAGAATGGCAGGTATACTGTAGGTATGCACCATATTATAAGCAACAATACCGGCTTTTTGATGAACTATATACCCCAGTGCAGCTAAGTCCGGTATCAGCAGAAAGATAAAGAATGCAAGCCAGCTAAACTGTTGTTCCTGATAAAAATAAATAACGAAAGCAAGTACCACTCCACCTTCGATGCGAAGTATCCATTTATTCAAGAGGTCACCTCGTTTTCATTCATATTGTTTGCTGAAATATCCAGTTTCCGAAAAAGATATCTCTTTTTAAAATATCTCGCTCCAGAGTATGCATCAAATCCCAGAAAAATAAACAATAAGTCTTGTGGTAAACTGCATAAGCTTCATTTATCAGTCTGCAGTTCTTTCAAACAGAGAAAATTCTTTTATTAGATATTTTAAAATGGACTTGTTTTTAAGCGGTCCATTTTAAAATTTATGTAGTTATAGACATCTCAGACAGGATTCGAACCTGCGACCTACGCCTTAGGAGGGCGTTGCTCTATCCAGCTGAGCTACTGAGATAAAGAAAATAATTCCAAACTATAGCTTACATGATAATGCTTATTTTGTAAAAACAAGCAAGCTGTATATTTTTTGTGATGCAGCAATCAAAGAAAATATATTCGCTAAAACTGAAATAAATTAAAGGATTTTAAAAAATATAATGATTCCAGCAAAATGAAAACAACTAGTTTTATTTCAATCCCAGCATAACGAGCAGCGTACGCTTATAAAAACTGAATGATTATACATTTTTTTGTTCAGTTGATACATCGCTGACGCTTCCGGTAAAATAGCAGTAATACAATTAAAGGAGGAACATGATGAACAAAAATATTTCAATCATTGGGGTGCCGATGGATTTAGGGCAAATGCGCCGGGGAGTAGATATAGGGCCGAGCGCTATCCGATATGCCGGGATTACTGAGCGATTAAAGAAATTACGGTACAACATAGAAGATTTAGGGGATATAGATGTTACCCGCAGTTATGAAAAGAAAGACCATTCAAACGAACAATTACGGAATCTGAATGAAGTCGTGCAAGCAAGCGAGAATTTAAAAGAAACCGTATCTTCAACCATTGATAAAGGGAATTTTCCTTTAGTGCTTGGCGGCGATCACAGTATTGCAATTGGTACCATTGCTGGCGTTTTAGAACATTATAGCAATCCGGGCCTCATTTGGTACGATGCTCATGGAGACATCAATACAGCTGATACGTCCCCTTCCGGCAATATTCACGGGATGCCGCTCGCGGTAAGTCTTGGCTATGGTCATGATAAATTAACCCGTCTTTTTGAACAAAGTCATATTAAACCGGAAAATGTCGTACTAATTGGTATCCGGGATTTAGACGATGGTGAAAAACAATTACTGCGCGAATTAAATGTAAAGGTTTACACCATGCATGAAATTGACCGCCTTGGTATGCCGCAAGTTATGAAAGAAACGATGGAACACTTGAACCAAAAAACGGATGGGGTGCATTTAAGTTTTGACATGGACGGAATTGATCCAAAAGAAGCCCCGGGTGTTGGCACGCCGGTAATGGGCGGTGCGACTTATAGAGAAACACATGTAGCGATGGAAATGTTAGCAGAATCTGATATGATTACATCAGCAGAAATTGTCGAGGTCAATCCGATGCTGGATGATAAAAGTAAGACAGCAGATATGGCAATAGCTGTCGCAGGGTCATTATTCGGTGAAAAGTTAATTTAAAGCTTTTTTTAGCTTTTTCTACTATAATGAACCTTCGAGTTTACTTAAATTGGAGGAAAATGCATGAATAAAAATTCGTATAAGCTTGTTGATCACTTGCGCTTTATTATCCCATCGATTGTAGGGATCTTTCTATTTATGATGCCGATCACGACTTCTGAAGGGATGACGATACCCGTTGCGCTCTTGGCCGATTGGCTACAAGCTTTATTAGAACACCAGCTTTCTGCTATTATGATGATTATCCTGGTCGCTACCGCTATTTTATCAATTATAGCCAAAATTAAAGGAACGACATGGTTGTCCGGGACCCCTTTTTTCCATAACTTATTCCATGTCAGCATGTTTTGGACGATTACAAGAGTTTTGGCGGCTATCTTTGCTATCATGGTTTTATTTGAACTTGGCCCCGTCGCTGTGTATAGCGAAGATACAGGCGGAATGATTTTACACGATTTATTGCATGTTTTATTTGCTGTCTTTCTTTTCGCAGGACTTTTCTTACCTTTATTAATGAATTTTGGGTTATTGGAAATGTTTGGAACAATTATGACAAAGATTATGCGGCCACTGTTTAAAATTCCCGGCCGTTCTTCCATTGACGCACTCGCTTCCTGGATTGGAGACGGGACGATTGGAGTGCTGTTGACCAGTAAGCAATATGAAGATGGCTTTTATACAAAGCGGGAAGCAGCGGTTATTGGGACAACTTTTTCCGTCGTATCGATTACGTTCTCCTTAGTCGTTATTTCTGAAGTTCGATTATCCCATATGTTTATCCCTTTTTATATTTCTGTGGTTGTTTCAGGAATTATCGCAGCGATTATTATGCCGCGTATACCTCCATTGTCTTTAAAAAAAGATACGGACATTCACGGCAATGCCGCTCAAGTGGATGAAACAGTACCGGCGGGAGAAAATATGGTTACATTCGGTTATCGAAAAGCCATTGAACGAAGCCGAAAAGAAACAAGTGTGTATAAATTTTTTAAAGAAGGGTCGCAAAACGTTCTTGATATGTGGATGGGTGTCGCCCCGATTGTGATGGGTTTTGGTTTAATAGCATTGATTATTGCGGAATATACACCCGTATTTGCGTGGCTGGGTGCACCATTTGTACCGCTTCTGGAAGTGATGCAGGTGCCCTACGCTGCAGAAGCATCAGAAACATTGCTCGTCGGCTTTGCCGATATGTTCTTGCCATCCGTTATCGGTGCCTCCATTGAAGCAGAAATGACTCGCTTCATTGTCGCAGCAGTATCTGTCAGTCAGTTAATCTACATGTCTGAAGTGGGTGGGTTATTACTTGGGACGAAGATACCTGTTTCCTTTATCGAATTATTTATCATCTTTGTTTTACGTACCATTATCACCTTGCCGATTATCGTTTTATTTGCACATATTATTTTTTAAAAATGATTCCAATACTTATAAAAGCGCTCATTGAATATACATCATAATGTGTGCTTTTTTTGTACGGAAACTTGCTTGCCTGCTTATTTTATTCACCTATTATTTTAAAGATAAAAAGGCTATAATAAACATAGAGGTTCCCTGCTATTATATTTAATGTTTGTAAGATGGAAGACAGGAAAAATAAATCTGTGAATTTTAAGGAATGGAGGTGTAAATTGTAATCGTTTTATTTTATCTGGATCGTTCTTCAAGCACTACTCAGTTAAAAAAGGAGGAAAGTATATGTTTTCCACGGTATGGAGCCGAATGTGGGTCATGCACGATCAAGTGATTGATATGTTCAAATTTTTCATTGGAAAAAGTACGCTGCAAACAATGTTCAGCCAAAATGATGGCGGCCGAGGTTCCGGCAATTCCGCATCATCTTCTTCTACTAATAGACAAGAAAGCCAATCAGATCAGACGAAGAAAAACGGGAATGGAAATAATAATGGTGGTGGCCGGTCTTACACGACGAGACAACGAATCGGGTTAATTCTTGGGCCTTTATTATTTATTATTACACTTCTATTTTTACATCCAGGCGAATTGTCCTCAGCAGGTACGGCAATTGCAGCAAGTACGCTCTGGATTGCGACGTGGTGGATTACAGAAGCTGTGCCTATTCCAGTTACGTCTCTGTTGCCGCTCGTTTTATTCCCGCTGACACAAGGATTGGAAATGGATGATGCTGCAGCTGCTTATGGGGATGATACTGTCTTTTTATTTATGGGCGGGTTTATGATTGCGCTTGCCATGGAGAAGTGGAATCTTCATCGCAGAATTGCGATTTCGATTATATCTGCCATCGGAACCAATATGAATCGTATCGTACTGGGGTTCATGGTTGCAACAGGATTTCTTTCCATGTGGATTTCTAATTCAGCTACAGCGATGATGATGGTACCGATTGGTCTTGCGATTATTTATCAAGTCTCTGATTCACTGGATGAAAATCGTACACCGGAAACAACAAAAGCAGAAACATCTTTCTCAAAAGCATTAATGCTGGGAATCGCTTACTCAGCTTCTTTAGGAGGAATCTCTACACTAATTGGGACACCGCCCAACTCTCTCTTTAAAGGCGCAGTCAGCCAAATTTATGACATGGATATTTCCTTTGCCAGATGGATGTTATTTGGTGTTCCATTTGCCTGGATTTTCATCTTAGTTGCCTGGTTTTATTTAATTAAATTTGCATTTCCCAACAAAATCAAAAGTCTCCCGGGCGGACGAGAAGTGATTGACGATGAAAAAGAACAGCTGGGAACGTCATCAACAGAAGAAAAACTTGTCTTTACAGTGTTTATCTTAGCTGCTTTAGCATGGATCACCCGCTCATTTCTATTGGAAAAAATCTTTCCGGATATTACAGACGGAACCATCGCGATGATTTTTGCTATTCTATTATTCGTTATTCCAGCTGTCAATATTGCCGGGGATCGCCTGCTTGACTGGGCGACAGCAGTTAAATTACCTTGGGGGATTCTCCTCCTCTTCGGGGGCGGCTTGTCAATTGCTGCAGGATTTGAAGATTCCGGCTTATCAAAATGGCTTGGAATGCAATTGTCTGCTCTGGAAGGAGTTCATATTGTTGTCGTTATTACGGCTGTAACAGCGCTTGTTATCTTCTTAACAGAAATAACATCAAACACAGCAACAGCTTCCATGATGTTTCCAATTATGGCGTCGTTAGCCAGTGCTTTAAGCGTACATCCTTATGGATTGATGGTAGCAGCAGCCGTTGCTGCATCTTGTGCTTTCATGCTTCCTGTTGCTACGCCGCCGAACGCCGTGGTATTTGGCTCCGGCTATTTGGAAATTAATGATATGGCAAAAGCTGGTTTCTGGCTGAATATTATGGGGATTATTCTTATCGTCATTGCCGTGTACTTCTTATTCCCGGTCGTTTGGGGAATCGATTTGAATACTTTACCTGACGCTTTTAAAAATTAATATCGTAAGTAATAAAAAGGATTCGGTCATTTTTTTATGATTACCGAATCCTTTTATTCTTTAAATACAGGCAGTGATTAAACTGGGTTTTTAACCGAATTCACCTAGCAACAGGCATGCCTATCATACTGCCCCATTCTGTCCAGGAACCGTCATAATTTCGTACATTTTGGTACCCCAGCAATTCATGCAAGGCAAACCAAGTATGAGCGGCACGTTCGCCTATGCGGCAATAGGTGATGACATCTTTGTCAGGTGTAACTCCTTGTTCACTGTATAACTTTTGCAGTTCATCAGCTGACTTAAACGTACCGTCGTCATTCGTTGCCCAGTGCCACGGAATATTAGCCGCTCCCGGAATATGACCTCCTCGTTGGGCTGTTTCCATCATACCGGACGGGGCGATCATTTCTCCGGTGTATTCTTCCGGGCTACGCACATCAATAAGCGCTGTAGTTTCTGAGTCAAGGGCCTGTAATACATCCGGAGCTAGAGCACGGTCAGATTTTTCAGCTGCTTTAACGGGATAGACGACTTGCTCATTTTGAGGAACTTCCGTTGTATATGCGCGATTTTCTTGTTCCCATTTCACACGGCCGCCATCCATTATATTAGTATGCGTATGTCCAAACATTTTCAATTGCCAATAAGCAAACGCTGCAAACCAATTATTATTATCTCCATAAAGAATAATCGTTGTGTCTGGGGTAATTCCGGATTTTCCCAACAAGTCTGCTAACTGTTCCGGAGTTAAAATATCTCTTTCCACTTGATCGTTCAGTTCCTTTGATCAATCCCAAAATACTGCATTTTCGATATGCCCCGTTCCATAAACACTATTATCTTCATCTACTTCTACAAGTTGAACAGATTTATCATTTTTGTGCTGATCTGTCCATTCGGTTGAAACAAGGACATCTGATTGATACAGTGTCATTTAAAAAGCCTCCTTGAAATATTGCCAATTAAATCCATTAATCATGCAGAAAATTAACAAGTATAAAGAGAGTGGAGTTTGCATCCGGAAAAATTTCTTACTAATTTAAATTGTTAGTAAATATAATTCCATCTTTACTCTCTATAAATTGTTTTCCTCAAAGAACAGCTTTATAAACATAACCGATTGGACTAACAAGCCCTGTATCTTAAAAGCTCGATAGCAAGATTTGCAGACTTTTTAATTGTTTTATTATCCTCAAATGTCTTAAATAAGAAAATTTAACTTACTTCTGCATCAAGCAAGAGGCTCTTTCATTGCATTGCCCATTTCAATCGCTCCGAGGGCTGCATCTGCACCTTTATTCCCTGTCTTGATTCCTGTTCGTGCCATCGCTTGGTCAATGGTGTGGGTGGTTAATACACCAAATAGAACGGGAACACCACTTGTCATACTTGCCTCTCTTACCCCGCTCGAAACTTCTTTACAAACATAATCAAAATGGGCTGTTTCCCCTTCAATCACTGCCCCTAACGTAATAATCGCATCATACTCTTTGGATTCTGCGAGTTTTTTAGCGGCCAAAGGGATTTCAAATGCACCCGGCACCCAAAATACGGTAATGTTATCTTCCTTGACATCATATCGATGAAGCGTGCCAGTAGCTCCTTCCAACAATTGTTTAGTAATAAATTCGTTAAACCGGGCCACAACAATTCCGATACGTAAATCGGAACCATACCCGTTTCCTTCTATAATCTTCATGCTTTTTCCCTCCTCATTTCTGTTAGCCAATGACCCATTTTTTCTTTTTTCGTTGTTAAATACCGGGCATTTTCAGTTTTTGCCGGAATTTCGAGTGGGACTCTTTCAGAAATATGGATTCCGTTTTTGGTGAGGCCTTCCATTTTCTGAGGATTATTTGTCAACAAGCGAAGAGACTCTATTCCTAAATCTTGAATAATGTTTGCTGCAACATCATAATCCCTTTCATCAGCTTCGTACCCAAGTACTTGATTTGCTTCTACAGTGTCGTATCCTTTCTCTTGCAAGGCATAGGCCTTTAATTTATTTACTAATCCAATGCCTCGTCCTTCTTGCCTCATATACAATAAGACACCAGTTCCTGCATTTGAAATTTCATCTAAAGAAGCGTGCAGCTGCTGTTGACAATCGCAACGTTTTGAACCAAACACATCTCCCGTTAAACATTCCGAATGCACTCTTACTAAAACATTATCCTTACCCTTGACCTCTCCTTTCACCAAAGCAATTGTTTCATCCGAGTTATTTTCTCCCCTGTAGACGATTGCTTGAAAATCTCCGAAGCTTGTTGGCAAATTTGTATCGGCTGCTTTTTCCACTATAGTTGCATCCTGCTCTCGGTAGGTGATCAAGTCATCAATCGTAATCATTTTCAAATCGAATTGCTCAGCGAAACGTTCCAAGTCAGGCCGTCTTGCCATCGTGCCGTCATCTTTCATAATTTCGCAAATGACACCAGCCGGCTGTACCCCAGCCAACTTCGCTAAATCGACGGCAGCTTCTGTATGCCCTTTTCGTTCCAGAACTCCGTTGTCTTTTGCAACAAGAGGGAAAACATGCCCTGGTCGAGTAAAGTCAGCAGCGGTGACTTCTGTTTCCATCATTTTTTGAATCGTAAATGCGCGTTCATAAGCACTAATACCAGTGTCTGTTGTTTTATAATCGACCGTAACGGTAAAAGCTGTTTCCAGTGAATCGGTCGTTTCTGTTGTCATGGGAGAGAGAGCTAAATTCTTGGCCAGCTCTCTTGTAATAGGCGTACAAATTAACCCACGTCCTTCTGTCGCCATAAAATTTATCATTTCCGGCGTTACCATTTCAGCACTCGCAACAAAATCGCCCTCGTTTTCTCTATTTTCATCGTCCAGGACAATAACAATTTTTCCAGCTCGTATATCTGCTATAGCATCTTCAATAGTTGAAAACATCTTTTCTCCTTCTTTCTTTATTTATTGTGAATGGACAAATGTATATAGATATTTTGCCATCATGTCTATTTCCAAATTCACTGTGTCCCCTATCTGTTTTTCACCGAGCACTGTAGCATTTGCAGTATGCGGGATGATAGAAAGGTTTACAGATGTTTCATCACAGCCAAAGATGGTTAAAGATACGCCATCAATCGTAATGGAACCTTTGTTCATCAAGTAAATGGACAGCAAATCAGGAACAGCTACTTCGAACAAAATCGCATTTTCTTTTATTGCTTTGTGCCTTATCTTTCCTGTTCCATCCACATGCCCTGTCACGAAATGACCTCCAAATCGCCCATCAGCAGGCATAGATCTTTCCAAATTGACAGAGGAATTCTCTTTTAATTGATAAAGGGAGCTCGCTTGAAATGTCTCCGGCATGACATCGACCGAAAAATAATGATCGGTAAAATCTGTGACCGTTAAACAAATGCCGTTGAGTGCGATGCTGTCCCCCACTTGTATATCTTCCATAACGACGGATGCTTTCGTTTTTAACTTAAGTGTTTGTTCACACCTTTGTATTTCTTTGATAATACCTGTTTCTTCAATAATCCCTGTAAACATTATCCGGTTCCTCTCTATTTGGTTTTGCGGTGATTTTTATATCCGGCCCTATCTGTTCTATGTTGGTAAAATGCAATAGAACAGCTTCGTGCATTTCTGTAATACCTTCGCCGCCGACTACCGGATAAGCACTGCTTCCACCGATTATTTTCGGAGACATATAAAGCAAGATTTGTTGAAAAGCTGTTGCTTCCATAAATGAACTGTGAACGGTTGCGCCACCTTCTACTAAAAGAGACGTTATCTCCTGCTTGCCTAAATAGTTAAGCACATCTGAAACGGTAATAAAATCTGTTTCAAACGACACCACTTCAACTATGTGATTTTCTATACATCTGATTTTTTCCTTATTGACGTTTTTACCTGTTAAAATAATAGTGCGGCACGTTTGATCCTTGATGACGTTCGCATCTAAAGGGATTCGTAAATCTGTATCTAAAATAACTCGAATGGGATGTATTCCACCGCGGGGCAATCGGGTGGTTAATTGAGGGTTGTCTTGAATGATGGTGTGGATGCCGACTAAAATAGCATCATGTGTGTGCCGTAATTGGTGAACATCTTCCCTGGATTCTGGAGAGGTAATCCAAGTGCTGTCGCCTGTTTTTGCAGCTGTTTTTCCATCCATGGAAACTGCTGCTTTCAGTGTTACATACGGTTGATTCGTTTGAATATAATGAAAAAACACTTCATTGATTTTCTGTGCTTCTTGTTCAAGTAAACCTGTTTTTACTTCAATGCCAGCTTGACTTAATAAGTCTCTGCCTTTTCCAGTTACTTTTGGATTAGGATCCAATGTTGCAATGAATACCCGCTTCACGCCAGCGCTGATAATTGCACTCGTGCACGCTTTTGTTTTTCCTTGGTGCGCGCATGGTTCCAGAGTAACATAAAGATCGGCATGTATGGCGGCCTCGCCCGCTTCCTCAAGCGCACTTTTTTCTGCATGATGCTTGCCCGCCCTTAGATGCGTCCCCGTGCCAATAATTTCGCCATGTTTAACAACTACAGCACCTACTTGCGGGTTGGGACTCGTTTGGCCTTCAGTGGCAGCAGCTAAAGACAATGCGAGTTTCATATATGTTTCATCTTGCATCACTTTCCTCCTCTTCATTTTCATTTCAGCTCTCCAGCTATTTATTTCATTTAAAGACAGCAAAAACCCCGCACTCTTCAAAAAAGAGATACGGGGCATTAAAATATACACCAAAAAAGCGTATTGTTCTCCATAGAAAACAATGACATCACACTTTTTCCTTCTCCCATCCAGACTTTACTGTCGGCTTTGGTTTCGCACCAAATCCACCGGCTTC
>DATGUO010000012.1:0-3612 GCA_035301305.1 Pseudogracilibacillus sp. | reverse complement strand
ATATAAGCTGTTGGAACAATTCCTGAAGAAACATCAGAAGCAATCCCAAAAGTGTCAAAAACAGCGAATGGAGACATGTACGCCAAACCTAACGCAACAACGTGAGGAAGTTTCAATTTCCGTTCAATTTGATTATTATCTTCCATTAATGTTACCTCCATGTTTTATTTTAGTTATTTGTTAAAAAAGTTGACCGAAAATAAATTGAATGCGTTTACATTACTTTAAAATTAACCATTCTGACTTAAATTATTTTTCGTCAGAATGGTTCATCTCACTCCAAATCTACCCATACACTCTTCACTTCAGTATAGTTCTCCAGAGCATAGGAACCCATTTCTCTTCCAAAACCGGATTGTTTAAAACCTCCGAAAGGAACTGCGGCATCCGTAACATTATACGTATTAATCCAGATACTTCCTGCTTTTAGTTTTGCAGCAATTTTATGAGCGTATTTCAAGTTCTCCGTCCAGATGCCCGCTGCGAGACCATAAGGGCTATTGTTGGCGCGATCAATAACTTCGTCCACCGTTTTATAAGGAATAGCAACAACAACTGGACCAAAGATTTCTTCTTGTACGATACTCATATCATCCGTTGTATCTGTAAATATCGAAGGTGAAACAAAATATCCTTGTTCTTTCGTTTCTCCGCCTGTTATAAGTGTCGCTCCTTCTTCTTGTCCTTGCTTTATATAAGAAGTGACTAAATCAAATTGTTGTTTCGAAACGAGCGGTCCCATCTCTGTTTCTGCGTGTAATCCATTTCCCAATTTCATGTTTTCTGCATATGATTTTAATTTTGTAATTACTTTTTCAAAAATCTCTTCTGGTATAAACACCCTCGAACCTGCACAACACACTTCTCCTTGGTTAGCCATGATACCATTGAAAACTCCTGGAATCGCCTTCTCTAAATCTGCGTCCGGTAATATAATATTCGGTGACTTTCCTCCAAGCTCCAGAGTGATGCGCTTCATACTATTTGCAGCTTCTTTCATAATAAGTTGACCTGTTCGTGTTGAGCCTGTGAAAGCTATCTTATCTACTTTAGGATGCTTAATGAGTGTATCACCAGTAGTTTTCCCCTTACCATTCACAATATTAATGACTCCCTTAGGAAATCCGGCTTCTTGTATTAATTTCGCCAGATACATAGCTGATAATGGAGTTTGTTCCGCCGGTTTCAGGACAACTGTACATCCAGTAGCAATCGCGGGGGCGATTTTCCATAATGCCATCATGATCGGAAAGTTCCACGGAATGATTTGACCAACCACGCCTACTGGTTCATGTCGTGTATAATTAAGCGAAGAACTTGAAACAGGAATCGTCTGTCCGGTATTTTTTGTAGTCCATCCGGCAAAGTAGCGCACATTATCAATTGCACTCGGCAAGTCATTTCCTGTCATATCATGAATCGATTTCCCGTTATCCATGGTGTCTAATTGGGCAAGCATATCAAAATCACGTTCCATCAAATCCGCTAAAGTATACATTAATTTAGCTCTTTCCGTTTCTTTCATGGCAGGCCACGGCCCTTTTTCAAAGGCTTCCGCGGCTGCCTGAACAGCACAGTTTACGTCTGCTTGTGAGGCTTCATGTACATGTGCTAATATCTCTTCTGTTGCAGGATTTCTCGTTTCAAAAAGATTATCATTAGAAGATTCGTGCCATTCTCCATTAATGAACAATGGCACAGGATCTTGTAAAAAAGCTGCTATTTTGGGATGTATAGATTTTATTTCTGATGTCATGCGTCTCTTCCTTTCTATTTCTTATGAAAAACTATAAATTCTGTTTGATGAAGTCTCCTGCTGCAGCATCCATAATATTCACAATTTTATCAATTTCTTTTTCTGTAACGATTAGTGGCGGAGCGATGGCAACAATATTCATCCCCGGCTCGAAATCAAAAGATCTGATTAACAAATCTCTGTTATAACAATAATCTATTAATTTTGCAGATGCTTTTTCTTCATCTCTAAACAAACTATTGGAATCACGGTCTTTCACTATATCCATTCCAGCTAACAATCCTCGGTTACGGTTGTTGGAGAAAATCGGATGAGTGTCTTCCAAGTATTGCATCCCTTCTCTTAGCTTTTCTCCCATTTTATGCGCATGGTCTACTAACCCTTCGCGTTCAACAATTTCAATGTTTTTAAGTCCAACAGCACAAGCGGCTGGATGTCCGCTGTAGGTAAACCCGTGGGGAAGCATATCGTCATAACTGTTTAACGTGTCACGGATATCTTCCGTCATTGCTACACCGCCCAACTGAGCATATCCACTTGTAATCCCTTTTGCCATTGACATAAAATCTGGAACTACCTCCCAATGATCCACGCCGAACATCTTTCCTGTACGACCAAAACCGGTAATCACTTCATCAGCTATAAAGTGAACGTTATGTTCATCACAAAGATCTCGTACCGCTTTTAAATATCCTTCGGGAGGAACGTGGACGCCCCCTGCCCCTTGTATCGGCTCCATAATCACCGCAGCAATATTATCGGCACCTTCTTTTTCAATAATATCTCTAATACATCCTTCATACTCAGGGTGACTCGTGTCACCACGTTCACATTCGGTTAGATGAGGCTTTGCATTTACAATATCCTGATGTACTTCACCGGAAAAATCACGGAAAGCATCAATACCGGTAGCACGCTGCGCTCCAATAGTAACCCCATGGTAACCGCGTTTTAGAGAAATAATTTTTCGCTTGTTTTGGTACCCTTTTAATTGCCAATAAAATCTGGATAATTTGAACGCTGTATCATTAGACTCCGATCCACCCGAAGTAAAGAAAATCGCATTTAAATCTCCAGGAGTAAGCGAAGTAATCTTTTCAGCCAATCGGGCTGTTGCTTCATTCATATAACCATAAAATGTAGTTGTATATGCAGCTTTTGCCATTTGGTCATAGGAAGCTTGTGCTATTTCTTTATTTCCGTGCCCTAGATTGACGTTCCACAGCATAGAGACACCATCGATATACGTACGATTTTCTATATCATTTAAATAAATTCTATCTCCGTCTTTAAAAATAATTTTTGGTCCGTTTTCTGCTTGTTGTTTTGGATTCGATTGTGGGTGAATAATATTTCTTCGATCAATTTTAGCTAGTTCCTGTTGTAAGTTTGTCGTTGTTTTCTCCATGATGATTTCTCCTTTATATATATTTATTTTGCTTTCGCCAAATCACAAATAACTCCTAACAAAACAGTTGTCCCTTTTGCAATATCTTCTTTTGTAGAAAATTCAGCTTCGTTATGGCTAATGCCATCTTTGCTTGGAATAAAAAGCATGGCTGTTTCGGCAACGCTTGCCATATACTTGGCGTCATGTCCAGGCCCACTATATAATTCCATCGAAGAATAGCCTGCTTTATCGACTATATTCTTCATACTGTTTAGCACTTCCTCGGAAAATTGTACGGCATTTGATTCCCAGTCTGTCGTCATTGTTATTTCTACATTATTTCTCAAGGCTATGACGCTTAATCGCTCTTTTAAGGATTCCGTGGTATTTTTCCGCACACTGTCCTCCTGATGACGGATATCAATATTAAATGTAACTTCTCCAGGAATAACATTAGGAACATTTG
>DATGUO010000011.1:0-40768 GCA_035301305.1 Pseudogracilibacillus sp. | reverse complement strand
TTCCTGTCAAGTACAGAAGAGCATGCGTTTATGTTCCTTTATTTCTTTTCGAAGGCTGTCCGATCAATTTCTTTTTCTGAACCGGCGACGGAAACTGCACAAGAGGAATCACCGACAATGTTGACAGTCGTTCTGAACATATCGAGTATTCTGTCGATACCTGCTATTAGTGCAATGCCTTCCAATGGTAAATTAATGGAAGCAAGAACCATGGCAAGCATAATCATACCGGCTCCCGGCACACCTGCTGTTCCAATCGAAGCAAGCACGGTCGTTAAAATAACTGTTAAAAGCGCGGTCATGGATAACTCTAAATCATAGAATTGTGCTATAAAAACCACGGCAGCTCCTTGATAAATTGCTGTACCATCCATGTTAATGGTAGCTCCAAGCGGTAGTACAAAACTGCTGATTTTATTGGATACACCTAAGTTTTCCTGTGTATTTTTAATCGTGACTGGCAATGTCCCGGCGCTGCTCGCAGTACTGAAAGCGACGGCAGCTGCTGGAGCAATTCCTTTAAAGAATACGAAAGGATTCATTTTGGCAAAGACTTTGACAGAACCAGAATAGACAAGTACTGCGTGAATCACACAGGCAATGGCAACGGATATGATGATTTTCAGCAATGGTAATAAGACGGATGCACCATATTCTCCAATAATAGGAGCAATGAGTCCAAGCACTCCAAGAGGCGCGAATCGCATGATGATGCTGGTAATCCAAAACATAACTTCTGCCAAACTGTCAAAAAAGCGTTTTAAAGGCTCACCTTTTTCACCTAGTAAAGTAGTGCCCAATCCGATAAAAATAGCTAAAAAGATTATTTGTAAAATTTCACCTTCTGCTAATGCCTCAAAAGGATTTTCGGGAACGATATTTAAAAAAGTATCGACAACTCCTTCAGATTCTTCCACATCAACATCTTCTGTTGTCGACATATCAAGAGAAAGACCTTCCCCGGGCGACACGACATAAGCAACAGCGAGTCCGATTGCGATAGCCACTCCTGTTGTAATCATGTAGTAGACAATAGTTTTCAATCCAATTCTTCCTAATGTTTTTGGATCCCCGATACTAGCTACTCCAACGATTAGAGTCGAGAGCACAAGTGGTGCGATAATAAACTTAATAAGTCTTAAAAATAAGTCTCCTAATGGCTCTACAACCGTAATGGATTCGCCAAAAATAATACCAAGTATGATAGCGATTACAAACGCGATTAAAATTTGCGTCAATAAATTTCCTTTTAATAATTTCATGCTTTCTCTCCTTTCAAATTTACAGCTCTTTTATCATAGAATTTTTTTAACGTCTCGTCAAGGGGAAACAGATTGTTAAATTAGCAATTTGTCTGCACGGAGGTGCTTGTTTGCTTTTGGAAAACGACAGGATTTAAATTCTGTTTTTTTAAAAGATAGTGCTCGGATAAAGCAGGAAATCGGATTTAGCGTCACAATCCGAAAAGATAACGCCTCTAATTCCAAGGAAGCAGGAAATAGGGTAACAATGATCAAAGATAGTGACCCTAATTCCTGAAGGACACGAAATAGGGTAAGAATGAAAAAAGATAATGCCCGTAATTTCAGGAAAAGCCGAATCAGCGTCACAATGAAAAAAGATAGCGCCCGTCAATCCAGAGAAACACAAAATAGGGTAAGAATGAAAAAAGATAATGCCCGCAATTCCAGGAAAAGGAAAACCAGCGTCACAATCAAATAAGATAATACTCAAAATCTTGAAGTTTATTGTCATACAGTAAGAAACAACTGCAATAAAGTGGTTTGAAATGAGACAAGACCTGGAAAGGACGAATTAGCAGAAAAAACACTGTTTCATTTAAATAAGTTTGCAGCAATTATTTATTTAAAAAATTGTTTCCACTTGCAGCTATTCATGATAAGGTTTTAAATACAGGGTTAAAGGTTATCATCAAAATACGGAGGCGGATAATATGCATGAACTTGTCGGGCATTGCCAAAATTGTGATAAACCTATTTACTGTGAGAATGGTTTCTTTAATGGTGTGGTTCTTCCAGGGCATCATTATTTATGTTTCGATTGTGAAGCAAAGCAGGAAGAAGCGGAAAAAGAACAACAGAAAAATGAATAGTCTTTTATAAAAGCAGACGGTTTCGTTTAGAAAGCATACAACTTAAATGGAGGAACTTAGCGGCTGCATATTTGGCTCATTCCTCCTCATTGAGCCATTTTTTCAGCCATTTCCATTCTATTTCTGTCATATCTGTATAGCGGAATTCCTCTTCTTTATAGGAATTACTTTTGCAGGTTAATCGTTTATTTGCTTCCATTAATTCAAATAAATCTTTTTTCTGCTGAGCTATATCGGAAGAAAAGTGCCGTTTTGAATGAGTTTGGAAAGGATAAATCTGAGCCATAACAATTTCATCTCCTTGCATATGCTGATCTTATGTTTTGAAATCATATATCTTTAAAAATTATAAAAAAGCTGAGGTGAGTTGTCGATGAATGAAAAGAAAATATTGTCTGCCCTTTGTTATTTCAGTGTGTTTTTTGCTCCATTTTTATTTCCGATTATCGTTTACTTTGTCGTTGGCCCTGAAGTGAAAAAACACGCCAAAAAAGCGCTGTGGAGTCACTTGATTCCCTTAATTGTCCTTTTCGGAGGAGCGATTACAACCATTATATTAGGGGTGAATGGCTGGGAACATTTTGCAATTGGCCTGATTGCTATCTACGCTTTATTCGCTATTTTAGCATTGATTGTATTAATTTGGAATATTGTCAAAGGCATCCAAATCATGATGGAAGACCACGAATTAACAGAGTAAGTGCAAAGATTCTATTCTCACAGCAGGATAGAATCTTTTTACATGTATAACACGCTTCGAAATCCGCGATTTTTATAATAGGAAGCGGCGCTATTATGATACACAAAAACATGGTCATAATGACAGTCTCCGAAAATGGCTCCGCCTTTACTACGAATGGCCTGCGGTGTTTGTAGCCAACTGGAAGACTTGGTATCTACAGTTTCTTTCGTTTGCAAAAAGCGGTATTGGTCTTCCGTTAGTATAGCGACGCCCATCTCGTTTGCAAGGTCAACTGCATTGCATTCGGGAGAGTATTTTTTTCTCGACTGGAGGGCAGCTGAATCATAACAGCAGCCTCTTCTCCCTTTAGGGCTTTCTAATGCACAATCCATCCACATATATGTTTCTTCACAGTAACCTACTATGTCTGGTTCTCCTTCTGTTACTTCCATTTGATAAAGAGGTAATAATTTTTCAGGTAATTCCCGCATTCTTTCTTCCACTGCTTCCCATGTCAAATCCTGATGTCGATACGAATGATCTTCAAACCGTTTTTGAAGCGTTTCAAATAACCACTCCGACGTTTCAGTTGACAAACCAGGCATCCAACATCATCCTTTCTTCTTTTTTTATATTTTATCATAAAAAGATCTGCGAAAGAACAGCTTGACGTGAATTGTTCATATATGTAAAGAGTATTGTGATATGCCTCACACTCAAATGAGAATATTTATCATATAATAAAGCTGAGAAGGTTGTTGGAGATGAGGCTATGTTTAGAACAGGGTTGCTGTTTATTCATATTTTACTTGCCATGACTTGGGTTGGCGGCATTTTATTCGTTGGCTGGGGATTGTTTCCGGCAACAATGAAATTCGGATACGCATTGCAGCGAAAGATATTGCTTGCTGTTATGAAATGGGCACATCCTTTCTTGATTGCTGCCGGTTTTTTTGTTATTGTTACGGGATTTTTATTAGGGGTGACTTTCGGTCCTTTAACCAGTATAGATCTGATGATGGAGACTTCGTACGGCAGAAAATGGCTCCTCGCTTTCGGAACAGGTATATTCACGTTGTTTTGGGGAACTTTTGTCGGATTTTTACAAATGAAACGTTTATTTCAAGCGGATTTTTACTGGGTAGAGGCTGAAAATGGGCGATTCTTGCCTCTTTATAAAGAACTTTTTCGATTAGCGTTGTTAGAATCTGTAGAAGGGCTCGGCTTTTTGGTACTGCTTTACATTATGGTTACCTTTTGATGGCTAAGATTTGTGAGGAGGTTGGAAAATGGGGAAAACATTTGTGACGTCATCTGCAACTCGATTAAAATACAGCGTTGCTTTTCAAGGAAGCTGGTTTCAATTATTAAGACCGATGACGTGGACAGGAACGCTAAGCCCAATAACTGCAGGTACGATATACGCATTGTTGTATAGCTCTTTCGATGTTTCAGGTTTCGTTATCCTTATGTTAGCTGCTTTAATGGTACAGTCTTCTGCCAATATGCTGAATGACTATTTTGATTTTAAAAATGGCCAGGATAAAGAAAGATGGACTTATCACAATGACAAACAAAAATTCAGACCAGTTTTTCATCAAATTCCTTATGTAGCTGCAACGACCTTTGCAATTGCTATTTTGCTGGGGATTTGGATAGGAAGCCAATATGGATGGTGGATGTTTATCTTAGGTTTAGTTGGCATCCTTGCTGCCTCTTTTTATTCTGCTGGAAAGAAATCATTGGCAGCTATTGGATTGGGAGAGACGGTAGCGGCTGTTTTTCTGGGATTTGTGCCATTTATGTTGGGTTATGCTGTACAAGGCGCTCCTATGACACCGCTCGCGTTCATCGTTGCAATGCCTTATGTGATTCTGATTTCTTCGATGATTTTAACGAACAATATACGGGATATCCATAAAGATGCCGGTTTTCGAAAAACAGTGCCCATGCGTACAGGACGAAAAAGTGCTGTATTTGTTTTGCGCAGTTTAATCGCTGGAGCGTATATTATTGTAGTGGGATTAGTTGCTTTTCATATTCTTTCCTGGTTTGTACTAGTGGTGTTTGCTGCTTTACCAAAGGGCATTCAATTATGGAGAGCGGTGAGTGACACAGCAGGAGCAGAACAACTGGCACTGAGTATGAAATACGCTGCACTGCATCATTGGCATTTTGGTCTGCTGTATATCTTTGGGATGCTGCTAACCTCATTTATGTGAAGAAAGCCATTTTATTTAGTGTTTCCTTGTATGGAACAGTTTGCTGGGAGACTAATCCTATGTTTAAAAAAATTAAAAACCTTGCCTTTTTCCTTGAAACGAATAAAGGCAAGTTTTTTTCTATTGAAAAGATTTTAAAGCATTGAGCGCTTGTTGCAATACGCTAGTCTCTTGAACAAGAGCGATGCGGACATACCCTTCACCTTCTGAACCAAAAGCGCTCCCCGGTACCATAATGACACCAGTTTCTTGAATTAATTTTAAAACGAAGTCCTTGTCCGTCAATTTGCTTGGATATTTCGCCCAAATAAACATCCCGCCGTTCGAAGGAGCGATTTTCCAGCCAAGCTCTTGCAAACCTTTTGATAAAGCGTTGTGCCGCTCAGCGAAAGTGTGGCGCAATCGATCTGTAATGGTCTCCGCGTTATCGAGAGCTGTAACAGCAGCAGCTTGAATCGGTTCAAAAATACCATAATCCAAATTGGACTTAAAATCTTTCATAATCCGTATGGCCGTTTCATTACCGGCTATGTAAGCAATGCGCGCTCCGGCCAGACTGAAGCTTTTCGATAAAGAATTAATTTCGATTCCTACTTCTTTCGCACCTGGAGTTGCTAAAAAACTCATCGGCCTGTCTCCGTCAAAATAATATTCAGAATAAGCAGCATCATGAAGCACAAGAATATTATATTTTTTCGCAAATTGAACTACTTCTTCAAAAAATGCAGAGGTAGGCATCGCAGGGACAGGGTTGCCGGGTAAATTTAAAATAAGTAACTTGGCTTTTTGAGCTATCGTTTCAGGAATAGCAGTTAAATCCGGCAAATAGTTGTTCTCTTCTTTTAAAGGCATTTTATAACTTTGTGCATTCGCTAATTTAATTCCAACATCATATGCAACATAAGCAGGATTTGTCGTTAAAACAATATCCTCTTCATTACAAAAAGCAAGCGGGAGATGAATGAGACCTTCTTGAGAGCCCATTGTTTGTAAAATTTCTGTTTCCGTATTCAGCTCTACCTGTGATCGTCGGTTGTAGTAATCTGCGACGGCCTGTTGAAAAGCAGAAATGCCTCCTAAAGTGTAGCCGTAAGCATCCTCCCGTAAGCTTTCTGTAGCAATCGTTTCTTGGATACGTTTATCAGGCGGTAAATCCGGACTTCCAATGCTTAAATCGTAAAGGTTTGCTCCAGTTGCTGCTTTTTTAGCTGCAGCTTCTTTCAGCTGTCCGAAAATAGATTCAGGAAACTGATCCATCCGCTTTGCCGGTTCAAAAATCATGTATCGATTCTCCTCTCTATAAAACCCTTTTCAAAATGTATCTGTTGCTTCTTATCGTACCATTTTTCGATTCAATTTAAAAAGAAATTTACGTTTAAATCAAATATCTTGAATTCGAAGTAAATATATATTATGATATATATAACAAATTAAAAGGAGAATGATTTATGACAGTTTGGCATATTGACCCAGCGCATACAGATGTAGGTTTCTCAGTAAAGCATATGATGGTATCGAAAGTAAAAGGAAGTTTCGTCGGCATCCAAGGTCAAGTAGAAGGGGATCCGCTGAAATTAGAAGATGCAAAAATTTCATTGGAAATAGATCCGAGCACTATTAATACGAACCAAGAAGCACGTGATGATCATTTACGATCTGAAGATTTTTTCCATGTAGAGGAACATCCAACAATTGCTTTTAAATCAACTGAAATAAAAGAAACAAAAGAAGACGAATATAACGTTACAGGGGATTTAACGGTTAAAGGAGTAACTAAACCGACAACATTTCGCCTGGAACGTACGGGTAATGGTGTTATGCCTTCGGGTTTAGAAGTGGTCGGTTTTGAAGGTACGACAAGTATTTCACGAAAAGAATTTGGTTTAACTTGGAACCAGGCATTAGAAACTGGCGGTGTGCTGGTTGGAGATGATATTAATATTAATGTGGATGTGCAAGTGAACCCTGCAAAATAAGTATATATGCTGATGAATGGGATGTTCCTAACCAATAGGGCATCCCATTTTACAATTATATTACAATTTGTGGTGTAAACTTAATATTATTGTAATAGTAAAGCAATGTTCTCCTTGGTATAATTATACTTGTATATCTCAAGGAGGGAACGAAACATGAAAAAGACAGTGATAACTGTTGCAGCATCAAGTGTAGTTATGCTGGGCGCAATGAGCCCGGAAGCTTCTGCGGAAGAGTATTCGGTAGAAAAGAATGATACAATTTGGGGAATTGCTAATCAGTACAATACTACAGCTCAAAAAGTAATGAATGTAAACGGGTTAAGCACAGATGTTATCTTCCCGAACCAAACATTGGAAACTGGAGATGACGAAGAATCAGATGATGAAGAGAAAGACGGTACATACGCGGTTAAATCTGGTGACACCTTAAGTGAGATTGCACTTGATAAAGGTGTTTCTGTAGAAGAACTCAAAGAATGGAATAATCTTTCTTCTTCTTTAATTTTTGCAGAGGACGAACTGCAGATTAAAGAATCAGTAAGTGATGAATCTGAAAAAACTGAAGAAGAAACAGAAAAACAAGAATCAGAAGATAATGAAGCTGTGAAAGAAGAGCAAGAAGCTGACAAAGAAGCAGACGCAAAAGCTGAGGAAGAGGCAGACGCAAAAACTGAGGAAGAAGCAGAAGCTAAAGCCGAAGAAGAGGCAGAAGCTAAAGCCGAAGAAGAGGCAGCTGAAAAAGAAGCAGAAGAAGCAGCTGAAAAAGAAGCAGAAGAAGCAGCTGAAAAAGAAGCAGAAGAGCAAGCTGAAAAAGAAGCAGAAGAGCAAGCTGCAAAAGAAGCGGAAGAGCAAGCTGCAAAAGAAGCGGAAGAAGCAGCTGCAAAAGAAGCGGAAGAACAAGCTGAAAAAGAAAAGCAAGAAGCAGAACAACAATCAGAAACGAAAGCTCCAGCACAGGAACAAGACGCAGGCGAATCGATGACTCTTGAAGCAACTGCTTATACAGCAGAGTGTACAGGTTGCTCTGGAATCACTGCGACAGGAATTGATTTAATGGAAAATCCTAATCAAAAAGTAGTTGCAGTCGATCCTGATGTTATACCTTTAGGTTCAAAAGTAAAAGTTGAAGGTTATGGAGAAGCAATCGCCGGGGACACTGGCGGAGATATCCAAGGAGATAGAATAGATGTTTTTGTCCCTTCTGAGGATGATGCTTTGTCATTTGGCCGTCAATCAGTAAAAGTTGAAGTACTTGACTAATAATTTATAAAGATAAAATCCGAACTTAGTTATACTAGGTTCGGGTTTTTATTTTTTTAAAAGATAAGAAAAAATTGCTTTATTGTCTGTCTCCAGCTCCAAACCAGTCAGAAATATTTAACAATATCCTTATGTGGCAAAACCACTGCTCCATAATGAAGTTTTCAGCTTGTCGAGTATGGATTAAAGCGTTTGTGCTTTTCCTAAATAATATGGAAGTATATGATTTCTTATGTCACAATAACACTCACTGTGGTATTTTATATGTAAACATGATAATTGGAGAAGGCGCTTATTTTACTAGAGAACATACGCCCACAATCTTAAATCATTGTTACGCAGTTTCGTGTTTTTCTGGAAATAGGGTCATTATCTTAAATCATTGTTACGCTGTTCCATGTTTTTCTGGAATTAGAGTCACAATCATCAATCATCGTTTCGTCAAATTGACAAAAGACGTGAAAGACCATAAAATTAAATCATATAGTAAAGCGCTTTCATAAAGGAGATGGAAAGCAAATGGGAAACTGGATAGACATTACGCAGCCATTAGATGATAATATAGCGCATTGGCCTGAAGATGAACCCTTCGCTTATCGTACGACGGTTACTAAAGCTGATTCAGGCTCTGTGAATATCGGAAAAATATCAATGAGTACGCATATAGGAACACATGTAGATGCTCCCTTCCATTTTGAGAATGAAGGCGAAAGAATTTTAGACATCGATATTGAAAGATATATTGGAGAATGTACAGTGATTGATATTAAAGATTATCCGGAAATAGATGACACTATTTTGAAGAAAAAACTGCAACAACCAACTCAGCGATTACTGATTAAAACAGCTTTGCCCAATCAACCAGAGCGATTTCCGGAAGACGTCCCTCCTATAACGCCGGACGGGGCAGCATATATGGCGGATTTGGGAGTTCAGTTAGCAGGGGTGGACACTCCTTCGGTAGACGATATTGACAGTAAAGATTTACCGGGGCACCACGCCCTTTATCAACATGATATTTATATTTTAGAAAATGTCATGCTCGACCATGTAGAGGAGGGGGATTATGAACTAATTGCGCTTCCTTTAGCTATGAAAGAAGCGGACGGTAGTCCAGTACGCGCAGTCATTCGCCCTTTAGGGGAGGAGAGGTAAATGGCAAGTAGAGAAAAGAAAACCGCATTGGACGGGGAAGATTCCATCCATACGGACTTTACAGAAAAGATGACATACAGCGATTATTTGGGGCTGGAGACATTGCTCGCAAGCCAGCATCCCTTGAGTGACCACCATGATGAGAAGTTATTTATCATTGTTCATCATGTGAGTGAATTATGGATGAATTTGATTTTACACGAATTACAAGCAGCTATACAAAATATACAAGAGAATGATCTGGCTGCTTCTTTTAAAAAACTTTCCCGTGTTTGCAAAGTGCAAGACCAATTGAAGCAGGTTTGGGATGTATTAGCAACGCTTACGCCCAGCGAATATATTGAATTTCGGGACCAGTTAGGCAGTGCTTCAGGCTTTCAATCCTATCAAAATCGCCTGATTGAATTTGCTTTTGGGTATAAATCAGATTATATTTTAAAAATTTATGAAAAAGATCCTGCATTATTAGCAAAGTTAACCAAAGCGTATCATGCACCGAGCATTTATGATGTATCTATTCAAGCATTGCATCAAGCTGGTTTTACCATTGACCAGGAAGTTTTAACCCGCGATGCAGACATAACCCATCAATCTAATGAGAGCGTTAGAAAAGCATGGCAAAAAGTATACGAAAATGTGGACAAACATTGGGAATTATATGAACTGGCAGAAAAATTGGTCGATATAGAAGATTTGTTTCAGCAATGGCGGTTCCGGCATATGAAAACGGTAGAGCGGATTATCGGGTTTAAAGCAGGAACGGGCGGTTCAGGTGGTGTCAGTTATTTGAAAAAAGTACTCGACTATTATTTATTTCCTGAATTATGGGAGCTGCGAACAGATTTATAAATCTATTCTGCAATTTAAAAAGATAGACATTAAAGAATCTCATTCAACAAGATGGACTGCAGTTAATTAAATTTGATTGGGCAACTATTCCTTTTATCTAATGTCAGATGGGACACATCTATGTCAAAGCACATTATTGCCACGCCAAAGGTAGAAAGTTGCGTAAGCTTTATATCCTGTCCAATTCTTGGATAATTCCAGCATTTCTGCTTTCGACGGCTTCTCGGCTAAGTTTTTAAAACGTTTTACGGCGTTTAATAAGCCGACATCCGCAACTGGAAATGCATTTGGGTCACGTAAGCAGCGCATCATACAATAATTTGCCGTCCAGGGGCCTATCCCGCGGATATTTACTAAACTTTTTTCAATTTGATCCATATCATTTATTTGCAGCAGCTTTGTTTTACTTAATTCTTTATTGGCAATTTGCTTCGCGATATTAATAATGTATTCGCTTTTACGTTTTGTCATTTTAACTTGCAGTAATTGTTCGGTCGTCAATACTGCTATATCTTGCACTTTCGGAAAAGTCCAGTACGTTTCATTGTTATATGTGATAGAGTGACCAAATGTCTGGATGAAATCCCGTTTCAAACGGTAAGCAAAAGCTAAGTTAATTTGCTGTCCTAAAACGGCCCAGCATAAAGCTTCGAACAACGATGGCACGCCGATGATACGGAGTCCGTAAAGGGATGGTAAAAGCGGACGAAGCAGCGGGTCATTTTCGACTATCTTATAAAAAGGTCCGATATCTGTTGTTAAGTCAAACCAATCAGCGATATAATTTACGATTTGTTCTTTCTCGTGAATCGTTAACTGTTTTTGCGGCAGAAGTTTTTTCACTTTCAATGGTTGATTATTTTTCCCGGATATAGTAACCAGTACTGTTGTCTCTTCTGTTTCAATAAGGGTAGTTATTTGTTTCTGATCTATCGTGTACAAACATTCTTGTTCGTCCCGGTTCAAATAGCCGAGATTAACTTCAAAAAGATATCAGGTACAGGTATGAGTAAAGAATCAGCTGTTTCTTTCCATTGTAAATGATGCAAATAATCTCCTCCTCTGAAATTATTTTTGGCGTAGCTCCCCAGCAATACAGAAGGATAATAAACTGTTTCTACAGGTTAGAAATGTCGCTGGGAAGGAAGGTTCCAACAGATCTGTGAATCCGGCCATAAGGAAAGGAATTCAAAATACAAGGTTTCTTTAAGCGTTAAAGTGTTTGCTTGTTAGTAGTATACAAAAACATAGGCAAGATAGAGAGGACCATTGTCATTAAACAGCCTCTCTTTTGATTGGTCAAAGTAACTTTTATTTTCTCACAGCATTTTTGTTTTCTCAATGGTTGATCAGTAAAAATGCAGTTTAAACTTTTTAAAGCAGGTTATATAAAAGATGAAGTGAAGGGAAGGATGAGAAGGAATGGATGAAAAGCGTATAGGTGATCAAAGAGAAAAGTTTTTAGTTGCGAGAATGACAGAAAGACAAAAGAAAATCGCTCAATACAAAGCACATAAAACGAACCAGTCGGTGGATGAACTGGTGATAGAGGCTGTTGCTCAATTAGATGAAAAGTCTTTCTGGAATGATCATCATTGTCCTTCATGCGGGGAGGAAAAACATCAGGAAGAAACCTCGTATGTCTATCATCACGAAGGGGAAGAAATAAAAGTGCGCCCCTATTACAAAATGGTTTGTGGTTGTGAGGATAATAAAAATGATTTTTTTGCAGAAAATTACTTAGAAGATTTAGTTGCTTTCGAAGTACAACAGTTAGAAAGGGAAGGAAAAGAAATACCTTCAGAGTTATATTTAGACCAATTATTAACAATGGAAGGATAAACGGACGCCATATAATAATGAAACACAAACAAAAAGCCTCCTTAGAAAAGGAAGGCTTTTTTCGGAGTGGAGAATGCGTCTGTCGCAAGTTTAATAAGTTGCTCGTATCAATGTTCTCGGCTGCTTCGTGAATAGGAAATACAAGAGAAGGATGGTAATAATCATCGACGGCAGCATGAATGATAAATTATACAAGAACGAATAGAGCCATACAGGGAGTCCTTCAGGCGCCATCTTAGCGAAAAATAAAGCGCCGGCAACAACGTGAAAAAGGAACCTCAGTGTCCCGCCAATAAAAACACCCAAACTAAGATAAGCCAACAGAGCTTTTTTGTTTTTATGTTGAACAGCTTGTTGCACTTGTTTTGCGACTAGTCCTGCAAAACCCAGCACTGTAAACGCAAAGCCGTATTCCAGCACACCTTGCCAAAAATATAAAATATACGCATCACCTGCCGCAATTTGTAATATTCCCCACAGAAAGCCGGACAGTAAGCCGCCTTTTATCCCCCAGCGAAAACAAATAATAAATACTGGGAGCATTGCGAGCGAAATAGATCCTCCGGCAGGTAATAATTTAAATTTCAAAAAAGGCAAAATGTCGAGCATTAAACTAAATGCAGTCAGTATTGCTACTTCTATAAAAAACAACGTTCTTTTGGAAGCCATTGTGTTTCCCCCTTGTTTTTCAACACAAAAAAAGTAATGTTAGGGGGATGTCTTAAGATGGTATTACTCTCCACTCACATTACTTTTCTCCATCAAAAAAGCCACATCCCTACGCCAGTATTAACTAGACAGGTTCAGAGGGTAAGAAAAATCTTCTTTCTCAGCCCGATAGGCACCCCTTGCAGTCATTTTGCTATTTACTTTTCTTGCTTATTGTTTTCATCATACTTGATGTGGGAATACTTTGCAATATGTAAATCGTTTTTTCTGTGTGCGTTACATATGCTTGAATTTTTTCATGCGAGTGAATTTTTCAATATTAAATATTCCCACTATGATTTGCTTTTTCCTATTCTAATTCTTCTGTGGTAAAATGTACGAAGCAGAGGAGGAAAGAAATGAAAAAAATAATGATCGTAGCAGGTTTATTTATTGTGGTGCTTTTTATATATTTTGTGATTAAAGATTTTCAATATACTCCTCAAACGGAAATGAATCAAACAGAAGAAGATGATGAAAAACAAGATCAACAAAATGAACAGCAAGATCAAGATATTATTAATGATGAGTATAGTGAGTATGGGACAAGCAAAGTACAAGAGCAAATTGAATACATGACTTTGGATGAAAAAATCGGACAATTGTTTATTGCGGGAATCGATGGTACAGAATTATCTGATGAGGAAAGAGATAAGTTTGAACGACATGCGTTGGGAGGCGCCATTTTTTTCGGCGATAATTTTGACGACCCCAAGCAAACCGTTGAATTGATGAATGATTTTAAAAAGCTGGAGACGATTAACCAGATCCCTCTCTTTTTAAGCGTCGATCAAGAAGGAGGTTCCGTAACACGTTTACCAGGACTTGATCCGCTTATGTCAGCTGAAGAAATCGGAGATACGAAAGATCCGGTGGTGGCTTTTCAAAGCGGGCAGCTTATCGGGAAACATCTGCAGCAATTTGGTTTGCAACTAGATTTCGCCCCTGTGTTGGATATTCATAGTAATCCAGACAATACAGTTATTGGAGATCGTGCTTTTGGCGATCAGGAAGAGCTGGTTTCGGAAATGGGTATCAAGATGATGGAGGGTCTGCAAGGACAAAATGTTATTTCCGCTGTCAAACACTTTCCGGGACACGGAGGTGTAGAAGCGGATTCTCATCAAGATCTTCCTATGATTGAAAAAAATTATGAAGAGCTGAAAAAAGAAGAGTTAATTCCATTTAAGCAAGCCGTAGATGCTGGTGCAGATATGGTTTTAGTCGGTCATTTGTTAGTGAAGGAAATAGATGATCAATACCCCGCTTCTTTATCTGAAGATGTGATTGATATTTTAAGAGAAGATTGGGACTACGATGGGGTGGTTGTGACAGATGATTTAACAATGGGGGCCATCATGCAAAGTTATTCAATTGAAGAAGCAACATTGCAGGCTTTTAAGGCAGGGAACGATATTTTATTAGTAGCACATGAAGAAGAAAATATCGATGATGCCATTGAAGGGATCAAGCAAGCTGTACAGGATGGAGAAATAAAAGAATCCGATATTGATGAAAGTGTGGAACGTATTCTGACGTTAAAACAAAAATATGAATTGGATAGAGAACCCGTAAAAGATGTGCCCATTGATGAAATGAATAAAGAAATTCAGGAAGTTTTGGAGGATGATTAAGATTTTGCTGTTTTTACTATTTCGGCCATCATAAAAATATGGAGGCTGAATAGGATGCGCTCAGACGTTAAAATCTGGGCGTATTTTTTTGAGTGGGTTGGTCTCATGAAGCTTGTGAAGAGCAAGGATTATCATTAAACGGAGGTTGAAGAACGGGCGAAAGAACTAGTGAATGAGTACATGGATTAATATGGTGGTTTAGGGAGTAAAAAAGCATGAAGCACAGGGAGAGAAAACCGAAAACCTCCCCTTCTTTTGCTTCATGCATTTGAATAGAACTGAAATGTCATGCGAGTTTTATAATGCCATAATATGATAACCGGAATCCACATGCAAGACGTCGCCGGTAATACCACGGGATAAGTCGCTCAATAAAAACATGGATGTATCGCCGACTTGCTCCTGGTCTACATTTCTTCTTAGCGGCGCTTTTTCTTCGATAACGGAATGAATGTCATTTAATCCGGAAACTCCCTTAGCCGATAAGGTACGGATAGGGCCGGCTGATACAGCATTAATTCGGATACCGTCTTTTCCAATATCTTCTGCTAAATAGCGTACGCTTGCTTCCAGGGAAGCTTTAGCAACACCCATGACATTGTAATTTTGTACAACGCGTTCTGCGCCGATATATGTTTGAGTGACGATGCTGCCGCCTTCTGTCATTAATTTTCTGGCTTCGTTCGTGACGCTGACCAGCGAATAAGCGCTGATTTCCTGAGCAAGCAAGAAACCATCGCGGGAAGTGTCGGCATAATCTCCTTTTAATTCGTCTGTATTGGCAAATGCGACCGAGTGCACGAGACCATGAATGACACCTACATCGTTTTTAATTTCTTGAAAAGCCGTTTGAATGCTTTCATCACTCGCTACATCGCAAGTAACCAGTTTAGCACCTTCTATATTCTCTGATTTTAATAATTTTTGTAACTTTTGGTAAGAACGTTCCTGCCTGTTCGTGAAAATCAAATTTGCGCCTTCCCGGTGCAGGGATTTTGCAATCCCCCAAGCAATGCTTCGTTGATTAGCAACACCCATCACGACAATGTTTTTTCCTGATAATAAGCCTGACATATAGGCACCTCCAAAAAATATTCTTTTAACAGTATACCTGTTTTTTCATTAGATTGAAACTACAGACCTAGCGTGGTAATAGCATATACTTTAAGCTTAAAAAAACAAGCAAGTGATTGCCCATTTTCGCTTTGTTGTTTATAGAGAATTAATCCCGGACTTCTAAGGAAAGCTCTCCGAGGATATCAAAATTAGCAGTGTATGTGCCTGCTTTCAAAGGAACAGGGTCCGTAAAAGTACCGGAAGAGATTACCGTCCCTTTTTGTAAAGTGAATCCTTGTGTAACTCGTTTCTCATTCAGCCAAAGTACGGCTTTTAAAGGGTTGCCAAGTACTTCTGAAGAAAGGCCGGTAGCCAGTTGTTCCCCGTTATGCATTAAGTTGACTTGTATATTTGTCCAGTCTAAAGAAGAAGGGATCTCTACTTGCTCGCCTACTAAAATACCTCCAGCGAATGCATTATCTGCAATAATATCGACTAATTTCACTTCTTCATTAAAAGGAAACCAATGTTTATAACGGGAAGACGGGATTTCTAAACCTGCTGCAATGTTAGATTTTGTTATGATTTCTTCCATGTCGGCTTCAGCTGATAAATCCTCTTTCAGGATGAAGACGAGCTCTGGTTCCAGCAGAAGTGGAGTATCAGATGGAAGTGTAATATTTCCTTGGACGAGGTTGTTGCTGGTAAAGGTACCATAAGCCGGTTCATTTGATTTCCCGACGACGCGTTGCATTTCTTCACTTGTCATACTGATTTTGAACCCGGTGACTTCTTCTTTGTTTTGATTATTTTTCAATTCAGTTACTTTGTTTTGGACTTGATAGGCTTCTTCGACACTTATTGGATTGTTTCGATCGATTAGTAAATCAATCTGTGATTGGTTCTTATATGCTTGGTAAAATTTTTCTGCTAATGCATCCAGTTGCATCATGATCCCTCTTTCTATACATTTAGTATTCTAATCTCAGTTTATCTTATTCAAAGGAATAACGGAAGCACTCTCTTCGAATAAAGCGTAAATTATATGTCTACTGGATGGAACAGGAGGCTTTTTATCGCGGTGGAATAATTTCTTATCGTTTGAAATATTTTTTGGGCTATCATCAGGATAGGAAATGTTTTTCTTCCTTTGTTGTACTTTTATACAGATGTGGACGTATGAAAATATAAAAAGATTCTTTGTTGAAAGAGCGGAGATACAACATTTTGAAGGAGTCAGTAAAACTTTTTAAAAAAAGATATAAAAATAACTTTACAAATGGTTAAAGTATGTATATAATGTAATTTGTTGTCTTGGGAAATCTGAAACAACAGTTTATGTTTGGCCCGTTGGTCAAGTGGTTAAGACATCGCCCTTTCACGGCGGTATCACGGGTTCGAATCCCGTACGGGTCATTTTTATGCCGGCCTAGCTCAATTGGCAGAGCAACTGACTTGTAATCAGTAGGTTGGGGGTTCAAGTCCTCTGGCCGGCATGTTTATAATGCAGTACAGAAATAGTAATGTCGAAGCAACCAACTGTAGAGGACATTGCTTCTTTTTACGTATACGGAGGGGTAGCGAAGAGGCTAAACGCGGCGGACTGTAAATCCGCTCCCTTTGGGTTCGGGAGTTCGAATCTCTCCCCCTCCACCACTTTGGGCTATAGCCAAGCGGTAAGGCAACGGGTTTTGATCCCGTCATTTCCCAGGTTCGAATCCTGGTAGCCCAGTTAGCAAGTAAAAACCCGGTTAAAGCCGGGTTTTTTAACAGCTATATTTAAAAAAAGTTGTTATTGAAATGAACACTTTCTGTTAGTTTGTGAGCTGCCTTTTACATTTCTGTAATGCTGCTGATGTACAAAATTGCTTTTAAACTACAGTTTGTACGCCGGGCAATAATAAAATTACCTCTGCTGTTAAAGAAATCCAAAACAAGCTGCGAATCGAATGCAGAGATGAAAGCAGATGGACAGGCAGTTTCAATTTTTATGCTTTCAGATATGGTTGAGCTAATTTCTGCATGCTAATGAACTGATTTAATTTCATTTATATTGTTGAATAACATTCAAGCGATTATACATAAGTACGAATAGTCTAAACAAGGTTCGTCTAACAGACTAGCCTTGTTTATTTGCATTTCAGTTGCCTTTTTTCCATAATAAAATTAATTCATCTGAAGAAAATGGGCTTTCTCTGTGTTATAGAAGCTCTGTCTTTGGTATACTTAATACAACAAGTGAGTAGATTTATCTCAAATTGAAGGGTGAACATAATGGAGATGTCTTCAAGAATTCCTGGCTTTTATAAAATGACAGTAGAAGAACGAAAACAACATATGATTCAATTGTGCAAATTGGATGAAACGGCAGCTGATCAATTGTTGTCCACTGTTTCGCTTCCGGAAGAAACAGCAGATCACATGATTGAAAATGTGATTGGAACGTTTGGGTTACCGTTAGCGGTCGGATTGAATTTCAAAGTGAATGACAAAGATTATATTATTCCGATGGCAGTGGAAGAGCCTTCTATCGTTGCTTCTGCTAGTTATATAGCCAAAATAGTTCGGGAGACTGGCGGTTTTAAGACAGAGTCGACAGAACGAATTATGATTGGACAGATTCAAGTAGTGGGCTGTGAAGATTTCGAAGCAGCTAAGAATGCAGTCTACAATGAAAAAGAGATGTTGATGGAGGCTGCTAATAACGCTTACCCAAGTTTGGTGAAGCGAGGCGGCGGTGCGATTGATTTGGATGTACGGATGATTAATGAAGGTACATCGAAGTACAGTCAAATGCTGATTGTACATCTTTATGTAAATACGTGCGATGCTATGGGAGCTAATATAATCAACACCATGGCAGAGTCACTGGCGCCAGTCGTGGAACATGTGACGAAAGGAAAAGTCTATTTAAGGATACTTTCTAATTATGCGGATCAATGTTTAGCGAAAGCCACCTGTACCATCCCTCCACATCTATTGGAGTCAGAAGGGTTTACGGGAGAAGAAGTTCGTGATGGAGTCATCCAAGCGTATGAATTTGCAGCTTCTGACCCTTATCGTGCCGTGACACATAATAAAGGCATCATGAATGGAATTGACCCGGTTATTATTGCAACTGGAAATGATTGGCGTGCGATTGAAGCTGGCGCCCATGCCTATGCAGCAAGAGATGGACAGTATCGTTCGATGACAACCTGGTCCAAAGATGAAGGAGGGAATTTAAAAGGTTCTTTAGAATTGCCAATGTCATTAGGGATTGTTGGTGGAGCAAGCCGGGTGCATCCAATGGCTAAGGTGGCTTATCAACTTCTCCAAGTGACCTCAGCAAGGGAACTTTCTGAAGTGATTGTTTCTGTTGGTTTGGCTCAAAATCTTGGCGCACTCAAGGCATTAGCGACAGAGGGGATTCAAAAAGGGCATATGGCACTACATTCAAGATCAGTCGCTGTTGCGGCTGGAGCTACAGGGGAGCTGGTTGATTTGATTTCAGAAAAAATGATTGCTGCAAAAGATATTCGAGTAGGCTTTGCTGAATCACTGATGGAAGAGTATCGAAAATGAGTGTAGAAAAGATATCTATGTATCATAAAATGTCCGTTGGTACTGCATACAGTAAAGTGATATTGGTAGGAGAGCATGCGGTGGTGCATGGACAGCCTGCCATCGCGATTCCGTTTCCGTTAATTGGAGTAGAGTCAACTGTCGAGCCGATTGAAGGGGATATTTACGTCGATAGTGAATTGTATCAAGGTTTATTACATGAAGCTCCGAAAGCACTAAAAGGAGTAGCTGATACAATTTACCAAACACTTGAACAGTTGGAATTACCAAAGCAAGGCTTATTCATTTGCATCAAATCTTCTATTCCACCAGGGAAGGGCTTAGGCTCAAGTGCTTCTGTAGCAATTGCTATTGTTAAATCTCTGTTTAATTATGCCGGTGAAACATATACGAACCAGGATTTACTGCCGCTTGCGAATATATCCGAGTCTTACGCGCACGGGGCACCCAGCGGAATAGATTCGTTAGCGATCGCTTCTCCTTGTCCAATTTGGTACCAAAAAGATGAGGCTGCAAAAGAAATTGTTCCCGAAACTGATTTTCATTTTGTAGTAGCAGATACTGGACAAATGGCGGATACGAAAACAGCAGTCAGTACAGTGAAACAAATGTTGAAGTTCGCTCCTAAAAAGGTCTATACCCAAGTGGAACGGATAGGGGAACTAACCCATATGGCTAAAGAATCTCTGGAACAGTCGAGTAAACAACTGCTAGGCTTTGTGCTTGATGAAGCGCAAAAAGAACTGGAAGCTTTAGGGGTCAGCAATGCAAGCCTAAATCGTTTGATTCGTTCTGCCAAAAAAGAAGGTGCGTTAGGCGCTAAGCTTACTGGCGGTGGAAATGGCGGCTGTATTATTGCCTTAGCGAGAAATGAAATGCACGCGATACAAATTGGAGAAAAACTGAAAAAAATTGGTGCTGCTGCAGTTTGGCCTTTTGTCCTGCCAAAACAAAGCGAATCCTGAACAAAAAAGCTGGCACTCTGTCAGCTTTTTTTATACGTAAAATAGTTTGAAAATGCGCTTAAAGGCTAAATCTGGTATACCTTTCTTACATATGATAAATTAAGAGTCAGATGCATACGGAATGAATATAATGAAAAACGTAAAAGGAGAAGGTTTATGCGAGCTGTTGCAAAAGCACATACGAATATTGCGTTAATTAAATATTGGGGGAAGCGAAATGAGTCGCTCATCTTACCGACAAATAACAGTCTATCTGTTACGTTAGACGGACTGTATACAAAGACTGCTGTTACGTTTAATCCGTCATTAAAAGAGGATTTATTTTATTTAAATGAGGAACTAATCAGTGGAAAAGCATATGAACAAGTGACACAATTCTTAGACAAGCTTCGTTTGATGGCTGTTAGTCCAGAACTTTATGCAGAGGTTACTTCTGTTAATAAAGTTCCGACGGCTGCTGGTTTTGCTTCATCAGCATCGGGGTTTGCAGCGTTGGCATCTGCAGCTCAGAGAGCGTTGGGATTGGATTTAAGCAATCAAGAGTTGTCTAAAATAACGAGACAAGGTTCCGGCTCAGCTTGTCGTTCGATTTATGGCGGTTTTGTAGAATGGGAAAAAGGTGTTTTAGAAGACGGTTCGGATTCTTTTGCCGTTCCAGTGACCCCTCAGAATCACTGGGATATTCGTGTCGCTGCTGTTGTCTTAACTGCACAGGAGAAAGATGTTTCCAGCCGGACCGGGATGAAAAGAACAGTGGACACATCCGTTTTTTATGATGGATGGCTGGACAGTTTGCCTGCGGATTTAGAAGGTATCAAGACAGGGATTATGGCGAAAGATTTTGAAAAAGTGGGGGCAATAGCAGAAGCTAATTGTTTGAAAATGCATGCAACCACTTTGGGGGCGAATCCTCCTTTTACATATTGGACAGATGCGACGATGGCTGCGATGCAAACAGTGCAGCAGCTGAGAAAAGAAGGGGTGCCTGCTTATTTTACAATTGACGCAGGACCCAATGTGAAAGTATTGTATTTGCCGGAAAATGAACAAATAGTATTGGAAAGATTAAGAGCGTCCCGAGACGTATCGGAAGTGATTGTCAGTAAAGTTGGCGGCGGTATTTCGTATGAAGAGTAGGCAGAGGTGAAAAAATGAAGGTGAGTGTACCTGGAAAATTAATGGTAGCAGGAGAATTTGCTGTTTTAGAACCATACCAGCCTTTAGTTGTTATGGCAGTAAATCGATTTGTCCACGTGGACTTAGAACCAGCTCATACAAATGAATTGTCCTTATTAGATTTCGGCTTGGAAAACCTGGCTTGGAGTTGGGATTCTAAACAGGTCGTGGTTTCAAGAGAAGATAAACGGCTGCAGTTTGTTCAACAGGCTATGGAAGTAACGATACGGTACTTGGAAGAAAGCGATTTGCCTCTAACACCTGTTCACCTGCGAATTCATAGCGAATTAGATGATGCATCAGGAGTGAAATATGGATTAGGGTCAAGCGCAGCAGTCGTAACGGGAGTGGTACGTTCTCTGTTAACTTATTTTCTAGATGAAAAGCCGACAAACATGCTGGTTTTCAAGCTCGCTTCGATTGCTCATGTCGTGACACAAGGGAATGGCTCAGGTGCAGACATCGCAGCAGCCAGCTTCCACGGTGTGTTGAAATATACGTCCTTTCAAGCGGAATGGTTATTGAAAGAGTGGGAAAAGGCGACAACTATTACTGGTTTGGCGACTGAAAATTGGAAGTATTTGACGATTGAACGGGTTCAATTTCCTGCGGATTTACAAGTGCTTGTTGGCTGGACAGGGACAGCTGCTTCCACGAAACATCTGGTAGGAAAAATAAAGCAGATGAAGAATAAAGCGTATGAAACATTTTTAAAAGAGAGTGCAGCAGCCGTTTCCATGATCCTCAAAGGAATGGATTACAATGATACAGATTTATTTTTGCGCGGAATAGAAAAAAATCGTCATGTCTTAAGTGAACTGGGCCGAGTAGCGAGCGTTCCAATTGAAACCGAACGATTATATCACTTGGCAAAAGCGGCTCAATCTTTTCAAGGTGCCGGCAAGCTTTCAGGAGCTGGCGGAGGCGATTGCGGCATTGTATTTATTTCTAAACAAGCAAATCCCGACAATATTTTTTCGATTTGGAAAGAAAAAAGTATTACTCCTTTAGATTTGACCATTTATGAAAGAGATTTGAAGTGAAACGACTTAAAAACATCTGACGCTAAAACTTTATTATAGAGGTCTAGCTTCTTTGTTCGGATAAATCCTTTTCCGCCATTGTGAAACGCAATGAACGAGAAGGATTTTGTTTTGCCTGCGAAATAGCGAGCACAGCATTTTCTTCCTGTAAAAGTGCATTTGAGTCGCCTGGTATGCTGGGTTGACAAATGCTGAGTTTTTTCTCGTCGTGAAGAGAGAATCGGATTTATTTGATTGTGCCGCTGATTCGACTTTTCCTGGTAGTGCGGTCAATATCTTTTTGGATTGTTACGCTAATTCATGTTTTATGCTTTATGCGGTCATTATCTTATTTGATTATGCCCTTGATTTGGCTTTTCCTGGTATTGCGGCTATTATCTTTTTTCATTCTTACCCTATTTTGTGTTTTTTAGGAATTACGGTCACTATCTTTAATTATTGTTACTCTATTTCGTCTATCCCGCTTCATACGGGCATAATCTTATTTGATACAGAGCAGTCAAAAAGTGCAAAGCTATCTTGCAGCTGAAGTGAACCAGAGTTCTCACCTATGAAAGGATAGCGACTATCCAATTTTCAACCATAGGAAAGATGGTCTGTCCTTTTTCACTAAAAGCACATCTGAAAAATGCTCGACGAAGCCTCAACGAATGCTGAATTTCTGTTGAGAATTATTCTGAGTGAATTATAGTTACTATCACTTTTTTTATAGAATTTCAAAAAAGAATTACCATGCGAAGAAAGGATTGTGTTATAATAAGGATAACTATTGCTATTTTTTTAAACAGGACGTAAAAAGGAAGTGTCATTGTGTTTGAGGGATTCGATTTTCTTCAGATATTAAGAGTTACAGTAGACATCGCCATTGTGTGGTATGTTTTTTATAAATTAATTATGATTATTCGCGGGACGAAAGCGATTCAGTTATTAAAGGGAATCCTGGTTGTTATTTTGGTCTGGTTAGCGAGTATATTACTTAATTTGCAGACGATTCAATGGATAACGAATCAAGCAATTTTATGGGGTTTTTTAGTTATTATCATTTTATTCCAGCCTGAGTTGAGAAGGGCGCTGGAACAATTAGGGCGAGGCAGTATATTTACGAGGAGTTCCCGCTCGGAAGAAGAAGTCATCGAACAGACGATTCAAGCCATTATCACTTCCTGTCAGTATATGGCAAAACGTCGGATAGGTGCACTGATAAGTATAGAATTAGATACTGGTTTAGGAGAATACGCTGAAACAGGGACTCCTATTGAGGGAGAAGTTACGCATCAGTTATTAACGAACATTTTCACTCCGAATACGCCGCTTCATGACGGGGCAGTGATTATGCGGGAAAATAAGATTGCGGCAGCAGCCTGTTATTTGCCTTTATCAGAAAGTCCGTCTATTTCCAAAGAATTAGGAACAAGACACCGTGCTGCAATTGGAATTAGTGAAGTGACCGATGCGTTCACCATTATAGTATCTGAGGAAACAGGAGGAATTTCCTGTTCGAAAAATGGGGAATTGTTCCGCGAAATTGATGACGAACAATTGGAAAAGCTCCTGATGGATAATTTAAAACAATCCATGAAGCCAACAGAGACAAATCTTTTGAATTGGAGGGGCAAGAAGAATGGATAAGCTGTTTCAAAATAAATGGGCCATCCGAGTCATGTCGCTTATCTTCGCAGTCTCTTTATTCTTTTTTGTAAACATAGAAACAGATACAGCTAAAACAAACAATGCAGTTGTGCCTAACTCATCAGATGAAACACAAGTCTTAGATGATGTACCGTTGGATGTTAAAATCGATTCCGATGAATATGTGGTGAGTGGTGTACCGGATGAAGTGACTGTTTCATTAAAAGGGAAAAAAAGTAAGCTGACCCCAACTGTGCGGCAACGCAGTTTTGATGTGTATGTGGATTTGCGGGATCTTGAAGAAGGAGAACATACCGTTGAAGTACAACAAGATAATATTCCAAAAGAACTGGAATCAAGTATAGAACCGCAAACGATTGATGTAGAAATAGAGAAACGTGCGACTCAAGAATTCACGTTGCATGCTGACATAGCGAATGAAGATCAATTACCGGATGGATATGAATTAGGTGATGTTGAGGAAGTGACACCCGAAACCGTTCAAATAGTCAGCGCAGAATCAGTCATGGATCAAATAGCTATGGTAAGAGCTTATATTGATGTAAAAGATGTGACAGAATCTATTGAAGACAAAGAAGTGCCAATAAACGTATATGATAGTCAAGGAAATGACTTAAATGTTAATGTAGAACCAGAAACAGCTAAAGTGTCTCTTGACGTTACTCATCCCAGCAAAACAGTACCGTTACATGTTGAAACAACTGGCGATTTACCGGACGGATATGAAGTGAAAGAGCTAAAAGCAGATGATGAAATAGAGATTTTCGGTAAAACGGATGCTCTAACCGATGTAGAAGACATATCGACAGAAGACATTGATTTATCAGAAATTGAGGAATCAACGAAAACCGATGCGAAGATTGATTTTCCTGATGATGTAACAGCGGAGGAAGAAACGGTCCCTGTGGAGATTGAATTGGAGAAGACAGAGAAGTTTGATGATATGGACGTTGATATCAAAGGAGAAGGAGACAAAAAAGCTGAATTTGTCGACTCTGCTGATGAAAAAGTGACTGTCGAGGCAACGGGATCTGATGATGTGATGAAGGACTTAAAAGAGTCCGATATAACTGCTTCTATCGATGTCACTGATAAAGATAAGGGCGAGCATGAAATGGATGTCGATGTAGAAGGCCCGGAAGGAGTTACCTTCGAACCGAAGCCGAGAAAAGTAAAAGTAGAAATGGAAGAATAAAGCGGATTCGAAGCAGGCGATTGGAAAAAGGAGAGGTATGAATTGGTCAAATACTTTGGAACAGATGGTGTACGGGGCGTTGCGAATAAAACGTTAACACCTGAAATTGCATACAGATTAGGCAGAATATCAGGCTATACTTTCACTCAGGAAGGGAAGCAGCCACGTGTGTTAATTGGGCTCGACACGAGATTGTCAGGTCCTATGTTAGAAGGGGCGCTTCTTGCAGGTTTAATGTCTGTCGGAGCTGAAGTAATGCTGCTGGGTGCTATTTCTACACCTGGTGTAGCTTATTTAACAAAAGGGACGAATGCTAACTTAGGTATTATGATTTCGGCATCTCATAATTCTTTTGAGGATAACGGGATTAAGTTTTTCGGTCCGGACGGTTTTAAATTAACGGACGCACAGGAAGATGAAATTGAAAAATGGATGGATGCTGAAGATACATTACCAAGACCTGAAGGTGAAGGCGTTGGTTTGTTAAGTAAGTATTTCGAAGGCTCTCAAAAGTATTTGTCCTACTTGCAAGATACAGTAGATAATGACTTTACGGATTTATATATTGGACTTGATTGTGCTAATGGGGCTACTTCCAGCTTGGCAACACGCTTATTTGCAGACCAGGATGCAGAAATTGCAACCATTGGCAATAACCCGAATGGAAAGAATATTAACGATGGTTATGGATCGACCCATCCTGAAAAGATGCAAGAACTTGTAAAGGAAAAAGGGTTGGATGTTGGACTTAGTTTTGACGGAGATGGCGATCGTTTAATTGCAGTAGATGAAAAAGGCAATATTCTTGATGGCGATAAAATTCTGTATGTTTGTGCCAAGTATCTGAAAGAAAACAACCAGCTGGAGAAAGATACCGTTGTAACAACAGTGATGAGTAATCTTGGCTTTTATAAAGCAATGGAAGCAAATGGCATTCACGTCGAAACAGCAGGCGTTGGTGATCGTTATGTCATGGAAAAAATGCGCGAGCAAGACTATAACTTTGGCGGCGAGCAATCCGGTCACGTAATTCTTTTAAATAAAACGACGACAGGAGACGGTTTGCTGACAGGGATGATGCTGGTGGATATCATGAAAGAAACGGGAAAGAAATTGTCTGAACTGACAGAAGGTATTATCATCTATCCGCAAGTATTACAAAATGTGCCTGTCGAAAATAAATACGAAGTGCTGCATGATTCCTCGATTAAAGCAGCTATCGAAGAAGCGGAACAAGCTTTAGGTGACCAGGGCAGAGTCTTGGTTCGTCCTTCAGGTACGGAGTCACTTGTCCGAGTAATGGTCGAAGCGGAAACGAAAGAATTGTGCGAAAAACATGCGGAACAAATCATTCAAGTTGTGAAACAAATAGGCTGAAGCAAAAAGGTTGTTCTACTAGCTTGAAGTGGAGCAACTTTTACATATAATCTAAAAAACGCCCTAGAAGGATAAAGCGAAGAGGAGTACGGAGACATGTATTTATTTGCAGCTTATGCAGTAAAGCTTTTTTTAAGTATTTTTGGTAGAATTAAAGTGTTTCAAAAAGATAACTTGCCTGAAGAAGAAGGCTATGTACTTGCTTGCACCCATACAGGGTGGGTGGATATTTTATGGTTAGGCTGTTCTGTACTGCCCTTAAAAGTTCATTATATGGCGAAAAAAGAATTATTTGAATCCAAAGGTTTGAAGTGGCTGATGGAAGCTTTGAATGCCTTTCCTGTAGATAGGGACAATCCAGGACCCAGCTCCATCAAAACACCAGTAAAACTAATAAAAAATAAAAATATCGTCGGTATTTTTCCCAGTGGTACAAGAACATCAGAAGACGTCCCTTTGAAACGGGGAGCAATAACCATCGCCGGTCATGCTAAATCTCCGATTGTCCCTGTTGCTTATGCAGGCCCGAATAATTTCAAAGAATTATTAAGATGGAAAAGACCTGAAATTATTTTCGGCACACCCATTTATTTAAGAAAAGATATTCCGAAAAAAGAAGCTTTCGATGTCATGGCAGACGAGTTAAATGAAGCGATGAAAGCTTTGCAGGAAAAATTAAAATAGATATTATCAATCAAATGTGTGCATACTTAAGCGAAGTCTGCACGCATTTTTTATTTAAAAATATTAGAAATGTCAGAAAAACATCAAAGTTAGGTCATAAACTTGTTAAATATATCACACCTATTTTTGGGAGAAAGGTGTATACTGAAAATGAAAGGATGACAGAAAGAGAACGATAAACTTATTACATAAGGAGTGTTTATAATGCCGGAGACAGTAGAAACGTTTGATGGTTGGTATGCATTGCATGATTTTCGAACCATCAATTGGGAAAAATGGCAAGAGGCTTCCGAAGCAACAAGAGAACAAGCATTGGAAGAATTTTATCAGCTTGCCGCCGAGTGGCAGCACATTGAAGATGAAGAACAGGGAAGTCAGGAGTTTTATTCCATTGTCGGGCAAAAAGCAGATATCTTGTTCATGTTTCTTCGCCCTACAATGAGAGAGTTAGATGAATTGGAACTTGCTTGGAATAAAACGAAACTCGCTCATTTCACAGAGCCGGCTTATTCTTATTTATCCATTATCGAAAAAAGCACTTATACACAAAGACAAACAGACCCATATGAAGACCCGGAAATGCGAGCTAAATTATATCCTAAGATACCAGAAAATGATTACATTTGTTTTTATCCAATGAGTAAGCTGCGCGGGGAAATAAACAACTGGTTCACTTTATCTAAAGCAGAGCGCGGTCGCATGATGTTTGAACATATTGATACAGCGAAGCATTTTACAAAAGACCTCAAACGAATTGTCACAGGATCCATTGCTTTTGACGAATATGAGTGGGGTGTCTCTTTATTTTGCGATGACCCGCTTCGATTTAAAAAGTTAATATATGATACCCGTTTTGATGAAGTAAGCGCGAAATACGCCATTTTTGGTACATTTTATATCGGACGTCGTCTTCTATATAACGAGATTCGTTCCTTCTTTCAAGTGTGAATTTTAATATAGACAAGTAAGAAGATGTATCTGAAGTGTTACAAAAGGAAAGTATCCTGTGAGAAAACAAGGTTCATTTATTGAAAACGCCTTCAGAAAATTCACTTTTTGTGGTAGTATATGTAATATACTGTAAATTTCAGAATTTTTAGCATAAACGTGCTGAAGATTGATATGTTAGGTAATTGGTATTGAAAACTGAATAAGCGTTATGTGGATGGCATATATGTTTCGAAAGCTTTTATATTCGAAAATAGTTTAAAACTATGGATGAAGGGGTGAGTAGTTAATGAAAAGAATGACGAGGATGAAGTATTTTAAACCGGTTGAACGGTATGCAGGGAATTGGTCTGCATTAGAAGAAAAAAATCGTGATTGGGAAGATATGTATCGGCAGCGCTGGTCTCATGACAAAGTCGTACGCACGACCCATGGAGTTAACTGCACTGGATCATGCAGCTGGAAAGTATTCGTAAAGAATGGAGTCATTACCTGGGAAAACCAACAAATTGATTATCCATCTTGCGGGCCTGATATGCCAGAATTTGAACCGCGCGGTTGTCCAAGGGGTGCGTCTTTTTCATGGTATGAATACAGCCCGTTGCGAGTTAAGTACCCGTACATGCGCGGGAAATTATGGACCCTTTGGCAGGAAGCAATGCAGGAGCATCAGGAGGATCCGATTGAAGCTTGGAAAAGCATCGTAGAAAACCCGGAAAAAGCCAAAGAGTATAAGAGTGCTCGTGGTAAAGGCGGGCATGTACGGATGGATTGGCAACAAGTGACTAAGATTATTGCAGCCCAGTTGATTTATACAATTAAAAAATATGGGCCGGATCGTGTGGCAGGTTTTACCCCAATTCCAGCTAAATCTATGGTCAGCTATGCATCAGGTGCGCGTTTTTTATCACTTTTAGGCGGAGAAATGCTCAGTTTCTATGACTGGTATGCAGATTTGCCGCCATCTTCTCCGCAAATTTGGGGAGAACAGACGGATGTGCCGGAGTCGAGCGACTGGTTTAATGCTGGGTATATTATTATGTGGGGTTCTAACGTTCCTTTAACGAGAACACCGGATGCCCATTTTCTTACAGAAGTCCGTTATCGGGGGACAAAAGTTGTTTCGGTAGCGCCGGATTACGCAGAAAGTGTCACGCATGCAGATGATTGGATATCTTCTAATCCGGGTTCAGACGCTGCTGTGGCTCAAGCAATGACGCATGTCATTTTAGATGAGTTTTATGAACAGCGTCAGGAAGAAATGTTTATTAATTACGCGAAACAATATACGGATCTGCCTTTTTACATCATGTTGGAGGAACATGAAGATACATATAAAGCAGGCAGATTTTTACGAGCCAGCGATATCGGCAAGGAAGAGCAGCATGCGGATTGGAAACCGATTATTTATGATCAAAATGCCGGCGAGTTTATAGTACCGAATGGAACGATGGGACAGCGCTGGGAAGACGATGTGAAGTGGAATCTGATTTTGGAAAATGAAGATGGCACAGTTATTGATCCGGCAATGTCTGTTTTAGATGAAGAGAGCAAATGGGAAGAAATAGTCTATCCATTTTTTGATCATTCCGGCAACGGGACCTTTACAAGATCGATTCCAGTTAAAGAAATGCAGTTGGCAGACGGCTCTGTTAAAAAAATCGCCACCATTTATGATGTTATGCTGAGTCAATATGGCGTGAAGCGTCATGGCGCGACACATACAGCAGAAAATTATCTGGATAAGGATAGTATTTATACACCTGGATGGCAACAAGCGATTACAAGCGTGAAGCCGGAATTGGTTATTCAAATTGCTCGTGAATTTGCTCAGAACGCAATTGATACAGACGGGCGTTCGATGATTATTATGGGAGCTGGAATCAACCATTGGTTTAACAGTGACACCATTTACCGTTCGATTTTAAACCTAGTCATGTTAACTGGCTCCGAAGGCAAAAACGGCGGAGGTTGGGCGCACTACGTCGGGCAAGAGAAAGTTCGTCCGATTGAAGGATGGAATAATATTGCATTTGCCCGGGATTGGCAAGGACCGCCGCGCTTGCAAAACGCAACGTCATTTTTCTATTTCGCGACAGATCAGTGGCGCTATGAAGAAGCAGGAGTTGATTCTTTAAGAGCAGCGACAAGCCGAGAACGTCGTTATGAACATCCGGCAGATTATAATGTGCTGGCAGCGAGACTGGGCTGGATGCCGGCATATCCGCAGTTTAATAAAAACTCACTGGCTTTTGCAGAAGAAGCGAAAGAACGGGGGGACGATTCAGATGAAGCGATTGTAAACCGGGTTGTTTCAGATTTGCAATCCGAAGCTTTAGAGTTTGCTATGGAAGATCCGGATGCACCGGAAAATTTCCCTAGAACATTATTTGTCTGGCGGTCGAATCTGGTATCCAGTTCAGCCAAGGGTCAGGAATATTTTATGAAACACTTATTTGGTGCGACGAGCAACTTGTTTGCGGAAGCGAATGAAGACCTGAAACCTGAAGAAGTAAAATGGCGGGAAGAAGTGCAGGGGAAACTGGATTTATTATTAGCAATTGATTTCCGGATGACAACCACACCTATTTATGCAGATATCGTACTTCCCGCAGCAACCTGGTATGAGAAGGAAGACTTGTCCTCGACGGATATGCATCCATTCGTGCACCCGTTTAACAGAGCAATTGACCCGCCTTGGCAGACGCGCTCTGATTGGGATATCTACCGTTCGATAGCAGAACAGTTTTCTGAAATGGCAAAAACCCATTTGCCGGGAGTTTATAAAGACGTTGTGACGACACCTTTAGGGCACGATTCTCCACAAGAGATAGCCCAGCCAATGGGAAGAGTGCAGGACTGGAAAAAAGGAGAAGTGGATCCGGTCCCAGGAAAAACGATGCCAGCTATGCAAGTCGTGGAGCGTGACTATACAGCACTGTATGATAAGTACATCACACTAGGTCCGAATATGGAAAATGGAAAAATTGGTGCCCACGGTGTAAGTTTTAATGTTAAAGAGCAATATGACTTACTTAAGGGGATCAACGGGGTATATTATGATGAGTCGATTAAACATGAAAGACCTAAATTAAGAACTGGAAAACAAGTGGCAGAAGCCATCCTGGCCGTTTCGTCAGCATCGAATGGCAGAGTGTCGCAAAAAGCTTTTGAAGCACAGGAAGAAATCACGGGGGTTCCTTTAAAAGAGATCTCGGCGGACCGCGCAGCAGAACGATTTACGTTTGACAGTATTACAATTCAACCGCGTGAAGTGATTCCGACACCGGTCTTTAGTGGTTCAAATAAATTAGGAAGACGGTACTCGCCATTTACGACGAATATTGAGAATTTAATTCCATTTCGGACGTTAACCGGCAGACAGCATTTTTATTTAGACCATGAATTGTTCCTGGATTACGGAGAAGCATTGCCGATTTATAAGCCAACTTTGCCGCCGCTGGTTTTAGGACCAAGAGATCGCAAGGTAAAAGGCGGGCAGGACACCCTCGTATTACGCTATTTAACGCCTCATGGAAAGTGGAATATTCATACGACCTATCAAGATAACCAGTATATGATGACACTGTTCCGCGGCGGGCCTACAGTATGGGTTTCAGATGAAGACGCAAGTGAACATGATTTAGAAGACAACGACTGGGTTGAAGTCTATAACCGAAACGGAGTCGTTGCAGCCAGACTGGTCGTCAGCCACCGCATGCCTAAAGGAACGATGTTTATGTATCATGCACAAGATAAACATGTGCATGTACCAGGGTCAGAACTGACCGAAACAAGAGCAGGAAGCCATAATGCTCCAACAAGAATTCATATGAAACCAACGCAAATGGTTGGGGGATATGCGCAACTGAGTTACGGATTTAATTACTATGGCCCAATTGGAAACCAGCGTGATGAATATGTAGCTGTTCGTAAAAAGAAGGAGGTTGATTGGCTTGAAAATTAAAGCTCAAATTGCAATGGTGATGAACTTAGATAAATGTATTGGTTGTCACACCTGCAGTGTAACGTGTAAAACGACTTGGACGAACCGTGAAGGTGCAGAGTATATGTGGTTTAATAACGTGGAGACAAAGCCGGGCATTGGCTACCCTAAACGCTGGGAAGATAATGAAGGCCAATATAAAGGCGGCTGGCATATTAAAAACGGCAAACTGGAGTTGAAAACCGGATCGAAATTTTCCAAGATTGCTTTGGGTAAACTTTTTTATAACCCGGATGCAGTGACGATGGATGACTATTATGAGCCATGGACATATGATTATGAGAATTTAACTATGGCAGAGAACAGTGAACATACACCGGTAGCTCGTGCCAAGTCACTTGTAACTGGTGAATATATGGATCCGGAATGGGGACCGAACTGGGAAGACCAGTTAGCCGGCGCTCATGTGACGGGACCGAAAGACCCGAACATAGAAAAAATTGAAGAAGAGATTAAATTTAATTTTGATAAAGCATTTATGATGTATTTACCGAGATTATGTGAACACTGTTTAAACCCGAGCTGTGTTGCTTCGTGCCCAGCAGGAGCGATTTATAAGCGCGATGAAGACGGAATCGTACTTGTGGACCAGGAGGCATGCCGCGGTTGGCGCTACTGTATGACGGGGTGTCCATACAAGAAAGTGTATTTTAACTGGAAAACGAATAAAGCGGAAAAATGTACATTTTGTTATCCACGGGTGGAATCTGGATTGCCAACGGTTTGTTCAGAAACGTGTACGGGAAGGATTCGCTATCTAGGCGTTTTATTATATGACGCGGATAAAGTACTGGACGCTGCTTCTACACCAGATCCGAAAGACTTATATCAAGCGCAGTGTGATTTATTCTTAGACCCGCATGACCCGGAAATTATGGAGCAAGCCCGCAAAGACGGCATTTCAGAAGATTGGATTGAAGCAGCACAAGAGTCGCCTGTGTATAAGCTGGCTATCGAGCACAAGTTAGCTTTCCCGCTTCACCCGGAGTATCGGACGCTTCCAATGGTTTGGTACGTTCCACCATTAAGTCCGATTATGAACTATTTTGAAGGGAAAGATTCGATTAAAAATCCGGATATGATTTTCCCGGCAATTGAAGAAATGCGTATTCCAATTGAATATTTGGCTAACATGCTTACAGCTGGAGATACGGCAACGGTGAAGTATTCCTTGCAACGGATGGCGATGATGCGTTCGTTTATGCGTGCTGCGACCTCCGGCAAAGATTTTGATGAATCCCGATTGGACCGAGTCGGTTTAACTGCAAACCAGACGAAGCAAATGTATCGTTTATTAGCGATAGCGAAATATGAAGATCGGTTTGTTATTCCAACATCGAAAAAAGAAGCACATACGAATATGTACCGTTCTCAAGGTTCCGCGGGATATGATGAGCTCAGTACCATGAATACAGGAGCTGAACGTGGTCAGAACCAATACAGTTATTCGATGTATGATGAAAATGGGGATTGTACCGGCTGTGGTCCAATTACACCAGAACAGCAAGGTATGACGGGCCAAGACATTTATAAAGAGAACTTTTACGGAGGGATCTGGCGTGATTGATCTCGAGCGCTTATACGAGGAAAAAGATCTCTTCGGGTTCATAAGTGAACAATTGTCTTATCCGGAAGAAGTTACATTGTATGAAGGGGTGTTGGAGGAGCTGATTTCTCCAGCTCACCCCAGTTATGAAGATTTAAAAACATTTGTCGATGGAAAAAAAGGAGAAACATTACAAGAACTGCAAACGAACTACACGAAAATTTTTGATTTCCAAGAAGATGCTACCCTGTTTATGACGTATGTTAAATTTGAAGATAATAAAGGCAGAGGACAAATGCTGGCCCGTTTGAAAGTGCTTTATGAAATGTTTGGTTTGAAGATTCCTGAAGGAGAATTGGGGGATCTGCTGCCACTCATGTGTGAGTTTATTTACGTATCGGATTGGCGCGGAGATGCTCGGGCACAGCAAAGTTTTTCATTGTTATTAGCAATATTAGAAGATGGCTCCTATCACTTAATGCATGCATTAAAAAAATACGAGAATATTTATTATCATTTGGTACGGGGAATGAGAGAAATATTTAAAGCTTGTATCGTTGATAAGGAGGCTGCATCCAATGATTGAACAATTATTATGGGTGATTTTCCCTTACGTTTGCATCGTAGTATTTATAATCGGACATATTTTTCGCTATCGATATGACCAGTTTGGCTGGACAGCGAAGTCAAGTGAGTTTTTTGAGAAGAAACAACTGATGATTGGGAGTATGTTATTTCACCTTGGTATTATCCCGGTCTTTTTAGGGCATGTATCCGGTCTGGGAATCCCAAAATCATGGACGAGAGCTTTCGGAATCAGCGATGAGTTATATCATTTTGGAGCTGTTTATGGTGGTGGATTCTTTGGTATTATCACACTTGTCGGCATGTTTATTTTAACGTCACGCCGCTTTTCTGACAGAACAGTTCGTCAACTGTCTTCTAAGTCAGATATGATTGTGAACACGCTTTTATTATTTATTGTATTTATAGGTGTCTATAGTTCTTTGGTTACGAATAATGTTGTTGCAGGGTTTGATTACCGGGATTCACTTTCCGTTTGGTTCCGTTCTTTATTTGTGCTGAACCCGAATACGGCTTTAATGACAAGTGTTCCGCTTGCTTTTAAAATGCACGTCCTGACAGGCTTTTTAATATTTGCGCTGTGGCCTTTTACAAGACTGGTCCACGTATGGAGTGTTCCATTAAATTATGTCGGCAGAAGTTATATTCTTTACCGGAAATCTCCCAGCCGAAAAGACATTAGTTAATATAGGATGATGAAAATGAGTGGTTCAAGCAAGTTTGTCTTTAAATTACCCGCATTACGTGTTTTGGAAAATGAACACCATTTACTGCGGCATTTAATGAGTGAATGGCATGAAATTGTCTTGGATTTTGAAAACGATAAGTATGATGAAACAGCAGCCCGCACTGCTCTCATGAAATTGAAAAAGAAAATGATTGATTTTATCGAACCATTAAAAAATCATACAGATAAAGAGGAAGAACATGTATTTAAAGCATTGGCAAAATACGTAGGCGATGAACAAGGACCAGTGCGCGCAACAGAAGAAGAACATCAAGAGATAGATGCATATATCGGGCATTTTCTACATCATATTCGAGGCGATATTTCCGAATTCAGTTTACAAGACATGAAAGATGTTGTCAGCGATGCCGGAGAAGCTTTCGAAGTGATAACCTTTCATATGGTAAAAGAAGAGTCCATTATTTTTCCTATGGTAGAAGATATCCTGGAGGAAAAAGAAAAATATGATTTATTAGAAAAATTATACTCCCCGATTATTTAAAAAATCGGTTTATCATAGATGAGATGAACTTCAATTTTATGCATAGAAAATGGGTGATAGTATGATTAGAAAAGTCCAACTGCCATTACAGACGACCAATCTTATTGTTGGTTTTATGGTGTGGGTGTTAATTTCTGCATTGTTGCCGCATATTCGGGAAGATATTGCCATTGCACCGGAACATGTAGCAATTGTAACGGCTATTCCTGTCGTGCTAGGGTCTGTTTTGCGTATTCCGCTGGGTTATTACGCAAATGTGTTCGGAGCCAGGGTTATCTTTTTTATCAGTTTTATTTTGTTATTGTTTCCTGTGTATTACATAAGTATAGCATCGTCTATGTTTGATTTAATTCTTGGAGGAACTTTCCTGGGAATTAGTGGTGCTGTGTTTTCCGTTGGTGTTACGTCGTTGCCGAAATATTATCCCAAAGAAAAGCATGGGCTTGTGAACGGTATTTACGGGATGGGAAATATAGGTACCGCGATTACGACATTTGCAGCCCCGGTTATAGCAGATCAGTTCGGCTGGAAACTAACGGTCCAATTCTATCTTATTCTGTTACTTTTGTTTGTTGCGATGAACTTCTTTTTAGGAGATCGACAGGAAGAAAAACAGAAAACAAAGTTGATGGAAGAGATAAAAGGGGTTTATAAAAATGAAAAGTTATGGTTCTTCTCTCTTTTCTATTTTATTACCTTTGGTTCTTTTGTTGCTTTTACTGTGTTTTTGCCTACTTTTCTGGTAGATTTTTTTGCGCTGGATAAAGTGGATGCAGGTTTTAGGACAGCAGGATTTATCGTTATTGCCACATTAATTCGCCCTGTCGGAGGGTGGCTGGCTGATAAATTTGAACCTTTATTTATTTTAATGGCCTGTTTTGTAGGATTAACGATTGCCTCTGCTATTCTTGCTTTTTCTCCTGCGATTCATCTTTATACAGTGGGCACGTTGTCTATTGCTCTTGCAGCCGGGATTGGAAATGGAGTTATTTTTAAACTGGTTCCGTTTTATTTTTCAAAGCAAGCGGGAACCGTTAACGGGATTGTTTCGATGATGGGTGGATTGGGAGGTTTTTTTCCGCCCCTTTTACTATCAGCAATCTATTCCATCACAGGTTCTTATTCGATAGGTTTTATGGCATTTTCTCAAGTTGCTTTAGTCAGTCTGGTTCTTGTATTATGGTTGTATTACTTAGACCAGCTTACGTTATCGAAAGAAGTCTTTGATTCTACTGGCCAAGGTATTATTGTAACAGATCCGGATGGGGTTATTGTTTCCGTGAATCCTATGTTCACAACACTTACTGGTTACGATGAACAGGAAGTCATTGGCAAGAAACCGAGTATTTTAAGTTCAGGAAGACATAATCGTGATTTTTACAATGCACTTTGGCGTGATATCCGAGAAACTGGCGGTTGGCACGGAGAAATCTGGAACAAACGAAAAAACGGCGAAGAATATTTACAGCTGCTTTCGATTGATTCTGTACACGATGGAGCCGGCGATACCGTCCGTTATGTCGGAACGTTTAGCGATTTGACAAATGTTGTAGAATTTGAAGAGTAAATAAGCGATTCAAAAAGTCCATTTCACTAACGAGACACGTTCTGCAGGTGAAATGGACTTTGCCGTAATGGCAGCAATTTTTGAAGGAGGAAGTTTTGTGAGACAAGCTATTCCAGTGCACGAAGCCGTTCAATTGGTCACGGGACACGCAAGACCAATCGGCAATGAAACAGTGAAATTACAGGACGCATATGGCCATATTTTAGCGGAACCGATTGTTGCGAAGCATGATGTGCCGCCCTTTAATCGTTCCGCTTACGATGGATTTGCTGTAAGGGCGAAAGATACCTTAAATGCAGAGGAAGAAAACCCTGCGATGCTTGAAGTCATCGGAAGTATTGGAGCAGGCGAAGTTGGGGAACGTGAGCTGAAAGAAAACGAAGCGTATCGAATTATGACAGGAGCCATTTTGCCTGAGGGTGCAGACGCTATCGTGATGATTGAAGATACAACAGAAACAGATGCCGGGTTTTCAATTCAGAAAAGCTTTCAAGCAGGACAAAATATCTCCTATCAGGGGGAAGACGCACAAGTCGGGGACGTGCTAATCGATGCGGGAGCGTTTATTCATCCCGGAACAATCGCGCTTCTTGCTACTTTTGGCTACAGTGAAGTGCAAGTAGCGAAAAAACCAAATGTAAGTGTTATCTCGACCGGAACCGAGTTGTTAGATGTGAACGAAGAATTAACTCCAGGAAAAATACGTAATTCGAACGGGCCGATGCTTGAAGGGCAATTGAAGCGTTTGAATATCCCTTATACCTCTTTTGGGATGATGGAAGATGATTTAGATGCATGCACGAAGATAGTGGAGAGGGCATTAGAAGCTTCGGACATCGTTATTACCACAGGCGGAGTTTCTGTAGGGGATTTTGATTATCTACCGGAAATTTACAAACGTCTCGGTGCAAAAGTTCTGTTCAATAAAGTGATGATGCGTCCAGGAAGTGTGACGACAGTAGCAGTGTTGGGAAATAAACTGCTGTTCGGTTTATCCGGGAATCCTTCTGCTTGTTTTACAGGGTTTGAATTGTTTGCAAGGCCCGCCATTTTATCAATGATGGGAAATACGACGCCTTATTTACCACATATGACTGCTTACTTAGGTGAAGATTTTCCGAAAAAAAACCCTTTTACCAGATTCATTCGAGCGACTTGGAAATTGGTAGATGGACAAGTAATGGCTTCGCCGGCAGGATTTAATAAATCGAATGCAGTTTCTTCCATTGCGCGAGGGAATTGTATGATTGTCCTGCCCAGCGGTACGGAAGGATATGAAAAAGGTATGGAAGTAGATATTTTACTTCTTGGTCAGGAAAATGGGGTGGCAAGTTGGAAGATACCATAATTCTTCAAGTTGCCGGCTTTAAAAACAGCGGAAAAACGACGTTAATCAATCATTGGGTCAGCACTATCAAGGATGCAGGCTTGTCCGTGGTTGTCATTAAACATCATGGACATGGCGCTAAACTTGATATGCCGGATGAGACGAAAGATTCGATGCAATATTTAGCATCTGGGGCGGACGCTTCCATCGTTTCCGGGGCAGGGGTAACTCAATATATGATTCAAGAACAAATGGAGCTGCCCGGCTTAATGAAGCTGGCTTACGCACAGCAGCCTGATGTTATTTTAATAGAAGGATTTAAGATGGCAAATTACCCTAAAGCAGTGATTGTAAAAAACGAAACAGATTGGGAGAAGCTGCAGGATCTTTCACATATCCAATTAGTTATCGGATTAGAAAAAGGCATCGCTTTCCCGCAAATTTCCTCAAGGGAAGAACAAGCTGCTTTGGCTAATTGGCTGCTTACTTGGATGAATGTGTACAACGGGGCTGAGTAGAAGCGAGAAGGAGGGTACCATGCGGCAAACAACAGGGATTCTTTTAGCTGGCGGGCAATCAAGACGTTATGGCACTCCAAAAGCATTTGCGAAAATAGATAATACTTTTTTTTATGAATATGTGTACCGATTACTGCATCAATCGTGTGATGAGGTGGTTGTGGTGACTCGTGAAGAGTTTGCCCATTGTTTTAAACCTTCAGAACGTGTTATTGTAGATGTAGAAGAATATCGGGGATGCGGCCCACTGGCAGGCATATATTCTGCGATGAGAGCTTCTTTAGCAGAGCAATATGTCGTTCTGCCTTGTGATATGCCATTATTGGAACAAACAGCCATCGACATACTTTTAAAGAAACATAGCCAAGAGATAAGTGTTGTTCAAGTGGAAAATAGGCTGCAGCCGCTTGTTTCCGTCTGGGAGAGAACGATGCTGCCTTTCATTGAACAAGCTCTAAAAGAAAAATCATTCAGCTTGAAACCGCTGTTTGAAAAACACAAAGTCACTTATATTCCGAGCAGTACATTAACAGACAACCCGGCCACTTTCTTAAACGTCAACACCATAGAAGAGGATAAGGAGATGAGGGAATGGCTCAAGTCGTAGATAAATTTGGAAGACCAATTCGTGATTTACGAATTTCTGTCACAGATAAATGTAATTTTCGTTGTACGTATTGTATGCCAAAAGAAATTTTTGGGGATGATTATGTCTTTTTACCGGAGGACCAGCTTCTGTCTTTTGATGAGGTCACGCGTCTTGGGCACATCTTTGCTTCTTTAGGGGTGAAAAAATTCCGGATTACAGGCGGTGAACCGCTTTTACGAAAGAACCTACCGGATCTGATTGAACGTTTAGCCAATATTCCCGGCATCGAAGATATTGGATTGACAACGAATGGTGTGATGTTGGGTCGCCAGGCGGAAGATTTATATAATGCGGGTTTACAGCGGTTGAATTTAAGTTTAGACGCGCTAAGTCCGGATGTTTTCGGTGAAATGAACGGCCGCGGAACGAATCCGCAAATTATTTTAAAGAATATTGAACTGGCGAAAGAAATGGGTTTTCAGATGAAAGTGAATATGGTCGTTAAAAAAGGGGTGAACGAAGGCGAAATTTTGCCAATGGCGACTCATTTCAAAGAGCGCGGGATTACTCTGCGATTTATCGAATTTATGGATGTGGGCAATGATAATGCCTGGAGTTTTGAGAAAGTATTGACGAAAAAAGAGATTTACCACATGCTGCAAGAAGAATTTGAACTTGAGCCGGTGGAGAAAGATTATTTCGGTGAAGTTGCCCAACGCTACCGCTATAAAGATAACGGCGTGGAAGTAGGATTTATTACCTCTGTTTCGGAATCATTCTGCTCTTCCTGTACGAGGGCTCGGCTTGGCTCTGACGGGAAATTATATACATGCCTGTTCGCTTCAAGCGGCTTCGATGTACGAGAGCTGCTCCGAAGCGGGAAAACAGATGAAGAAATAACCGAAGCTATTACGGGGGTCTGGTCAAATCGGAGAGACAGGTACTCTGATGAACGAACAGAAGAAACTGCCAGAAAACGCAAGAAAATTAATATGAGCTATATTGGAGGATAGAGCGGGGATCTGCTCTATTCTTTTTACTAGTTTAGTTAGGCTGCTTTCTAGCGTTTATACAAAGATTTTGCTTTCATTATTTTTCGTTTGATCCTTGCGGTATTCATGACAATCTTTGAATTACGGGCATTATCTTACTTGATTGTTAGTCAAGTCCTTAATGTTGTGTAAATTCCAAAATACAATATTTTCAACCTTATTAATGAGAGAGGTATTGTTTTATTTGGCAGGAGGGGGATATCCCCCTCCTGCCAAATAAATTTCGAATTTTTAGGTGGTTATTCTT
>DATGUO010000010.1:0-12320 GCA_035301305.1 Pseudogracilibacillus sp. | reverse complement strand
GGTTAAGACATCGCCCTTTCACGGCGGTATCACGGGTTCGAATCCCGTACGGGTCACCATTTTAGGAGGATTAGCTCAGCTGGGAGAGCACTTGCCTTACAAGCAAGGGGTCGCAGGTTCGAGCCCTGCATCCTCCACCATCGATTAACTTGATACGATGTCAAGTTGATTAAAGCATAATCACATCGCGGGATGGAGCAGTCTGGCAGCTCGTTGGGCTCATAACCCAGAGGTCATAGGTTCGAATCCTATCCCCGCAACCAATTAATTAATAATAGTGCTTTAGCGCAGCCAACTTTTTGATGGTAGTGCTTTAGTGCTACTAAATTCATTATTTCTATATGACATAAAATTATATAAGGGGTCCGGTAGTTCAGTTGGTTAGAATGCCAGCCTGTCACGCTGGAGGTCGCGGGTTCGAGTCCCGTCCGGATCGCCATTACTTTTCTAGTAAATACATGTATATTGTGCATGTATTTTTTTAATTTCACTAAAAAATGAACCGTTAAAATGCAGCACTGAATTGAACTGAATTTATAACCCTTAAACCATCTATATGGTTTAAAATTGAATTCCTTGAAGATTAATGAGAAAATACGATATAGATTAAAGCGACTTTAATTATAAGAACAAATATAGTACGTAAATTAAAATATAAAAAGCAGTTGATGTGAAATTTCTTGTATGTAAGAAAGTATAAATGTATAAGTATAACTTAGCATTCACCATTATATCTTAGTGAATCCTAAGTTTCCTATCACAGTGCAGAAAGTTTATCATCTTTCTTCTTGCACAAACGCAACGAAAGCATTCTTCGTTAAAGCGTGAAGAATGCCAGATTTTCAAATTTAATGATAAAAAGAAAAGCGTCTCTAAACAGATGCTTTATGATAAAGCGGGTGACAAGGTGAAGACCTATCAATACTCAACGAAAAATGCCGAAGCAACGATGCAGTTTGCTGAAGACTTGGCTGGCTGTGTAAAAGCTGGGACAGTAATTACCTTAGAGGGCGACTTAGGTGCTGGAAAAACGACATTTACCAAAGGATTTGCCAAAGGTCTGGGAATTAAACGTGCTGTGTCCAGTCCAACTTTTACAATTATTAAGGAATACCAGGGGAGATTGCCATTATATCATATGGACGCCTATCGTCTTGAACATTCGGAAGAAGACATGGGTTTCGAAGAATATTTTGAATCGGCAGGCATATCAATTATCGAATGGGCCTCCTTTATTTCTGATTTTTTACCCGAAGAAAGATTAGATATAAATATTCAAAAAATAACAGACACAGAACGTGTTTTACAGATTACTGCTAAAGGAACTTGGTATGAAGACCTCCTGAAACGATTAACAGGAATTAAAGGGGATTAAACTGATGAACATGCTGGCAATAGATACATCTACTCAAATACTTGGAGTCGCCCTCATGAAAAATGATATTGTGGTTGCAGAGATGACGACTAATTTAAAAAAAGATCATTCCAGTCGATTAATGCCTGTGCTCAATCAATTAATGCAGCAAGCTGATATGAAACCAGAGGATTTACATAAGATTGTGGTAGCTCATGGTCCTGGTTCTTACACTGGTACAAGAATTGGAGTAACCACAGCTAAAACGCTAGCTTGGACATTGGATATCCCTATTATTCCGGTGTCGAGTTTAAAGGCGCTTGGGTATAATGCGGCTCCTTACCAAGGCTATGTTTGTCCATTTTTTGATGCAAGGCGTGAGGCGGTGTTCACAGGTTTGTATCATTTTTCTGCTGGAGTATTCAGTCTTGTTAAGGAAGATCGTCATATAAAAATGGAAGAGTGGACTACAGAACTAAACACTTTGCAAAAACCTATCCTCTTTTTAAGCCCTGACTTTGCAAAGCACCAGGCATGCCTAAATGAGAGTGGTCTTGCAAGGGTACATGCCCCGGATTCGAGCCATCTGCTGCGCCCTTCTAATTTGCTTATGCTTGCAGAAACGGAGCCTGCTGTTCCTGCTCACGAGGTAACCCCCAATTATTTACGTGTGACCGAAGCAGAAGCGAACTGGAAAAAGCGTCAAAAGGAAGAAAAGAACAATGGCTGAGTTATCAATCCGTGAAATGACCATAGATGACGTGGAAGAAGTACACGATTTGGACGAAAAATGCTTCAGCAGTCCTTGGACGAAACATATTTATTATCGCGAGGTAAAAGATAACCATTTTGCACATTATTTTGTGATTGAAAAAGATGAGGTTATTATCGGGTACTTTGGTTTATGGATTGTGGATGATGACGCACAAATAACAAATATCGCAGTATTACCTCAGTACCGGGGGTATGGCATTGGAAAACATGCTTTTGGATTTGCCATGCAATATGCTATACAAGAAGGAGCAGCTCAGTTATCGCTGGAGGTCCGGATATCGAACACGGTAGCCCAAAAGATGTATGAAAGCTTTGGTTTAAAAAAAGGAGGCATCCGGAAAGAATATTATCCTGATAATAAAGAGGATGCCTATGTAATGTGGGTGAATTTAATATGACAGATCAAATCATTTTAGGTATAGAGACGAGTTGTGATGAGACGGCAGCTGCAATTGTCAGAAATGGGAAAGAAATTATATCAAATGTTGTCGCTTCGCAAATCGAGTCTCACAAGCGATTTGGTGGTGTAGTGCCCGAAGTAGCCTCACGCCATCATGTAGAAAACATTACGATAGTCGTCGAAGAAGCTATGAAGCAAGCTGATATGACGTGGACAGATATCGACGCGATTGCTGTTACAGAAGGGCCTGGTTTAGTTGGTGCTTTATTAATAGGTGTGAATGCAGCGAAAGCTATAGCGTTTGCTCATCAGAAACCATTAATCGATGTACACCATATAGCGGGTCATATCTATGCAAATCGGCTGGAAAAAGACTTTGAATTCCCTCTTTTAGCATTGATTGTCTCAGGTGGACATACAGAATTAGTGCTGATGCAAGCACATGGTCAGTATGAAGTGATTGGGGAGACTTTAGATGATGCAGCAGGAGAAGCTTATGATAAAGTAGCACGTATCCTTGAATTGCCTTATCCTGGTGGTCCGCAAATTGATCAGCTAGCTAAAGAGGGAGACCCTGTCGTTGATTTTCCAAGAGCATGGTTGAAAGCAGGATCTTTTGACTTTAGTTTTAGCGGTTTAAAGTCTTCTGTAATCAATTATGTGCATAATAAAGAACAACGCAATGAAGCTGTGGATAAATCAATAGTTGCTGCCAGTTTTCAAGAAAGTGTAGTAGATGTGCTTGTGGAAAAAACATATCAAGCGGCAATGAAATACGGCGTGCAACAGGTGATTGTTGCAGGAGGAGTTGCAGCAAATAGTGGCTTGCGTTACAATATACAAGCTCGCTTCGCTCCATCCAATATACCTGTGCAAATACCGCCACTGCAGCTTTGCACAGATAATGCATCGATGATAGCTGCAGCCGGAAGTATTCAATTTGAACAGAAACAATTCGCTGGCTGGGACTTAAACGGTAACCCAGCTAAGTTATTAACATCTATCCACAAAAACTTATCCACATAATTGTGCACAAGTTGTGTGTAATGGGTAAGAATAAGGATTAACTTGTGGGCAAATCTGTGAATCGACCCCGATGATAACTTGTTGAATTCTTTCTGTAAAAAGCTTAAAATAAATAGAATGAGTCATTCGAAATCTAGAAAATTGGAGAATTATCCGATGTCAAAAAAACAATCACATTATATACAAATGGATTTAATCGTCCTATTAGTTGCGTTTATAGCGATTAGTATTTTTTCGATATATAATGCACAACAACTAGGTCAATATGATAGTAACTTTGCGTTTACTCAAGTGATATACTATGCACTGGGGATTTTAATTTTAGTTGGTATGCAGGCCATCGATACGGAAATTATTTATAAATCCAGTTTGTATATTTACCTTTTTGGTGTATTTATTGTCGTCTTGCTGTATTTTAGTCCGACATCTGTAGCACGTCCGGTTAATAATGCAAAAAGCTGGTTTAACGGCGATGCAATTCCTTTTGTAACGATCCAGCCTTCTGAATTTACTAAAATTGGCTTGATTGTTTTTCTCGCTGCGCTCGTTGTAAAACATAGAGAAAAATTTAAAGTGGCCACTGCAAAATCTGATTTATGGCTGATTGGAAAAATACTTATTGTTACTATAATTCCAGTACTGTTTATTATTGAACAGCCTGATTTGGGTACCTCCTTGGTGTTCTTTTTTATTGCAGGCATGATTATCATTTTATCGGGAATAGATTGGAAAATATTAACTTTGTTAGTGGCAGGGGGCGCTTCTGCAGTTGCAGCTGCAATTCTCGCCGTTGTAAATCTTCCGGAGTTAGCTACCAAATTTCTTGGGATAAAACCTTATCAAATCAAGCGGATTACTACTTGGTTTGATCCGACGCAACAAGTAGGGGATGATCGCTATCAAATTGATAAATCAATGACTACAATAGGGTCTGGCCAACTGACCGGAAAGGGAATGAGTGGAGCAGAAGTTTCTTTGCCAGAAGCTCATACAGACTTTATATTTTCGATTATTGGCGAAAGTTTTGGTTTTGTAGGATCTGCAATTGTTATTTTCGTTTTCTTTTTGCTGCTTTATCGTCTCGTCATTCTCGGCATGAAGAGCATGGAAACAAATCCCTTTGGCGCCTATATTTGTTTTGGCTTTATGGCTCTCGTTTTAATTCACACATTTCAAAACATCGGAATGACCATTGGTATTATGCCGATTACTGGTATTCCTTTATTATTTGTCAGTTATGGGGGAAGTACTGTCTTGTCGACCATGATTGGATTAGCTCTTGTTTATCGGGTGGCTGTTGAAGAGTCAAAACAACAAGATTTTATCTTTTAATAAAAAAACTTGTGCTCAAGGTGAATCTTGCAGCACAAGCTTTTTTGTTACCAGGAAATTTAATAAAGATTCTTTTTTTGGCAGAGAGGGAAGTATAAAAATTTATTCTGTATAAGGGCAACGAAGACATCCTCTATTCCAGCTTGGCGAATACCAATCCTCATTAAATCCTCCCAATTTATATCTGCAACTCTGTCCATACTTCCATCAGGCTTTCTACTTTCGCCTTTTTTTCTTCTACTTGACTGGATAAATCAAGCAGGCGTTGATGCTGTTGTACTATTTCAGGGTCGGCCATTTCCGTTTCTAAATCCGCAATTGCTTTTTCCAGTTCTTCGATATCTTGTTCTATTTTTTCGATTTCCCGCTGGCGCTTTCTTTCTTCCCGCTGCAGCTGTTTTTGTTGCTGGAAAGACAGATTGTCTTGACTGGTTTCCGTTTCCCTTTCTTTGGGTTCTTCCTCGAGCTGTTTGATTTTTGCTTCTTCTGTTTTCTTTTCCATATAGTAATCATAGTCACCTAAATAGGTGGTGATACCTGATTTGGTCAACTCAAAAACATGGTCAGCGATTTTATTAATAAAATACCGGTCATGAGAAACAAATAAAATCGTCCCTTTAAAACGAGATAAGGCTGCTTCTAACACTTCTTTACTGTCTAAATCCAGATGGTTTGTCGGCTCATCCAGCACAAGGAAATTAGCCTCCTGAAGCATTAATTTTGCGAGTGCCGTGCGTGCTTTCTCACCGCCGCTTAACATGTTAATTGTTTTTAACACTTCTTCTCCAGTAAATAAAAAATTGCCTAAAGTCGTTCGAATGGTCTGTTCGTCTTTATTCGGAAAAGTCGACCAGACTTCTTCTAAAATTGTATTTTTCGGGTTAAGTTTCTCTTGTTCTTGTGCGTAATAGCCAACTTCAACATTTGCCCCCAGGTTGATAGAGGGCTCTTCTTGCAAAATAGCACGCAAAAGTGTCGTTTTTCCGATGCCATTTTCACCAATCAGAGCTATACGCTGACCGCGGTAAATCGCTGCATTAATCTGCGAAAATAAAGGCTCTGTTTCCCCTTCATGGGTATAACTGAAATCATTAATTTGCAGGACATCATTCCCGCTTGCTTTCGCTATTTTAAAAGAAAAGGAAGCACTTTTGGCATCCCCAAGCGGACGGTCCAGCTTCACCATTTTATCCAGCTTTTTACGTGTGCTTTGTGCCCGTTTACTTGTGGAAGCTCTCGCAATATTACGCGCAATAAAATCTTCCATCTCTTTAATTTCTTTTTGCTGTTTTTCGTATAATTTCATATCCTGTTCGTAGTTCGCAGACTTTTGCTCCAGAAAGTTGGAATACGTACCGTGATATTTAATCGCTTGCTGGTGAGCAATCTCATATACGATGTCGACTATTTTATCTAGAAAATACCGGTCATGGGAAACGATAATAAGCGCGCCGGGATAGCCCTGCAAATAGTTTTCCAGCCAAGTTAATGTGGGAATGTCCAAGTGATTCGTCGGCTCATCCAGAATTAAGACATCGGGTTTTTGCAGCAATAACTTTCCCAGTGCCAGCCTGGTTTTCTGACCACCGCTCAAATCTTGTATCTGTAAGGAAAAGTCCTCATATGAAAAACCTAATCCATTGAGCACACCTTTTACATCGCTTTGGTAGCGGTAACCGCCTTTTTCCTGGAAAGCTTCCTGTCGCTGGCCGTACTCAATCATCAAGCGTTCATCGTGAGCGCCTGTAAGACTTATTTCTTCAATTTGCTCGGCCATTTTCTTTAAAATGTGTTCTTCTTCTATGAGATCAGAAAAAACAGTTAACATCTCTTCCCATATAGTTAAATCGGACTCTAAAGCATTATGTTGAGCTAAATAGCCAATTTCCAGTGATTTAGGCATGTAAATGTCACCACTGTCGTAATTTTCTCTGCCTGTCATCATTTTTAATAAGGTAGATTTTCCAGTTCCGTTTCTGCCGACAAGGGCAATACGGTCCTGTTTTTTAACTTCTAATTGTACATCCCGCAATAACGGAATGCCGGCAAAGCTTTTCGATATATTTTTTAATTGCATGATAATCATTCTTCTCACCTCTGTCTCATTTTTATTGTACCTTACTTTCACAACAAGTCGCAATAGAACATCTTTTTTAAGCTGTCCTCCTTTTGTACATTCACTGTAAAGTCTGCTAAACTGAAGTTAAGAAAATTATGTGAAAGAGTGAGCGAGCAAATGACAGATTTTTCTCATTTTAATGAACAAGGCCGGGCGAAAATGGTCGATATTTCTGAAAAACAAACAACAGCCAGAACGGCAACGGCTAAAACAAGCATCCAAGTCAATCAGGAAACCTATGAAAAAATTACTAATCATAAAATGAAAAAGGGTGATGTATTAGCTGTGGCCCAAGTAGCTGGAGTGATGGCGGCTAAAAAAACATCCGATTGGATTCCAATGTGCCATCCGTTATCTTTAAGCGGCGTAGATATCCAATTTGAATGGACGAAACAACCAGATACATATGAATTAATAATAGAAGTTCAAGTGAAAACGAAAGGACAAACCGGGGTTGAAATGGAAGCTTTAACGGCAGCTTCAGCAACGGCATTAACTGTATATGACATGTCGAAAGCTATCGATAAAGGGATGGTTATTGGAGAAACATACTTAGTTTCCAAAACAGGCGGCAAATCTGGAGATTTTTCACGAGAAGAGAAATAGGAGGGGACGCCATTGCCAAATAAAATACCACAAGCAACTGCTAAAAGGTTGCCGCTGTACTATCGTTTCATTACCAACTTGCACAACCAGGGGAAAGCGCGGGTTTCCTCAAAGGAGCTAAGCGATGCCGTTAAGGTAGACTCAGCAACGATTCGCAGAGATTTCTCGTACTTCGGAGCATTAGGAAAAAAAGGGTATGGATACAAGGTAGAATATTTACTCGAATTTTTTAAAAAGACATTAGCCCAAGATGAAGTAACCAATGTTGCTTTAATCGGCGTCGGCAATTTAGGGACTGCCCTTTTAAATTACAATTTTTTAAGAAACAATAATACACGCATCGCCAAAGCGTTTGACCGGTCAACATCAAAAACCGGGAAGCTGAACGGGGAAGTTCCTGTTTACCATATAGATGAACTGGAAAAAAATTTGAATGATATTCAAGTAGCTATTTTGACAGTCCCCGCTGCAGTTGCCCAGGAGATTGCGGATCGTTTAGTAGAAAAGAACATTAAAGGTATTTTGAATTTTACGCCTGCACGGCTAACCTTGCCGGAAGACGTGCGTATTCATCATATTGATTTATCCGTTGAACTACAGTCGTTTGTATATTTTTTAAAACACTACCCAATGTAAAAAATGCAGCAGATGCCGTTATTTATCACGGCGCTGCTGCATTTTTTTCGTTAATCCTTTAAAGCCGATTAAAAAATCAAAGGACGCAAAAAGTAAAAATATAATAGGAAGAGGTTCCCAAATTGTTTCATCCACATTCAGAAATGCGAAGAAACTGAAAAGGGCCCCCATAATAATGTACATCAAAGCCATTTGCAAAATAATTAACCTCCAAACAAAATAAGAGAAGCTTTCTCTTGTATTTCTTCCAGTTTATCTATATCGATAAAGGTTTGTCCTACAACGGCTATCGTATTAATCGCCATATGCACGAGAATCGGAACAATAATCCGCTTGGTCCAAACATAAAGGAAAGCAAGTACCATCCCCATAAACATATAAACAAAAATATGAACGAATTCCATATGGGCGGCAGAGAACAAAAGGGACGAAAGAATAGCGGCAAAGAAAAAGTTCATTTTTGTATAGAAAACACCAAAAAGTATTTTTCTGAAAACCAGCTCTTCTAATATGGGTCCCACTAAAGCAGGGACAAGAATGAAAAGCGGATTTGCCTTTGAAATCTCAACAATTGCTTGCGTATTTTCTGAAACCGGGTCCCCGCCGATTAAACTCATTTCTAAAAGACCAGCTGCGATTTCAGCTGCCCAGACCATCAACATGCCTAAGGCAGTGTACCCGATGATTTTACCAACTGATAAAGGGTGGCTCATTCGTTCGTTTTGCAAGTCTTTTCGTAAGAGCACCCAAAATAAAACAGCTGCAATTAAAAAAGCGCCAATATTAATATAAACCGCTACTTTAAATGGATCCAGCTGAAAGGCACTCGTTAATACATAAGCAAGCCCAGCACCGCCGAGCTGCATCACAATATAAATGACAATAACGTACCAGTATTGTTTCTTCAATTCCCTTCCGTAACCCCTTCCGTTCATAAAACAAGCTATAGAATATGATAACATAATTTAGGAGGAACTCGTTAATAAAAGTTTTTAGAAGAGAAAGGCAATGGGTAGTGAACGCCCTTTCGCCCGACATGTTTCAAAAATCTTCATCAATCGGGAAAAGAAACGATAAAGGAAAGCAGTGAATACTTAGCTGCTCTGAATATAAACTTGCAGTTGAGCATATGAACCTGGTGCTTGATAGCCTTTCAAACAGAAAAAGAATGCTCTCTTTTCTTATACAGAGAGCATCTTTACAAGGCAGATATACGCCAGTCCACCGGGGTTTGTCCTGAAGCCTGCAGGAAGTTGTTTGTTTTTGAAAAAGGCTTACTGCCAAAAAATCCGCGATAAGCAGACAGTGGGCTGGGGTGTACCGATTTAATAATTTCGTGTTTACTTGTATCAATAAGTTTCTCTTTATCCTGGGCAGCTCTTCCCCACAGGATATACACAACAGGGTCTTCCTTTTCGTTTAAACTGCGAATCACCTGGTTGGTGAAATGCTCCCACCCTTTTTTGCGATGCGAATGGGCTTTCCCCTTTTCCACCGTTAACACGGTATTTAATAACAGCACACCCTCTTTGGTCCAATCGATGAGATGGCCGTGGTTGGGACGCGCTGCTCCAACATCATCTTCCAGTTCGATAAATATATTTTTCAAAGAAGGCGGAGGCGGCATCCCCGGTTGCACGGAAAAACTGAGCCCATGTGCCTGATCCGGCCCGTGGTAAGGGTCCTGTCCCAGTATGACCGCTTTCACGTCTTTAAAGGCGGTATAGTGTAAGGCGTTGAAAATATCATGCATCGGCGGATAAACAGTCTTTGTTAGGTATTCTGTTTTTAAAAATTCCCGCAGTTGAATGTAATAGTCTTTCGAAAATTCCTGATCGAGATAATCTTTCCAGTCATTATGTAATATGTTCATCTCATTCCATCCTTATATAAAGATATATACTTATAAATATATCATACATCGCTCAAACCCATAGCTCAACAGCTGAAACGATTCCTTTTATAAAAAAAGAAAGTAAAACACTTGCATTTTTCTTAAGAATTCTTTAATATAAGAATTGGTGTTAGCACTCGTGCATGTTGAGTGCTAATAAAGAAAAAGTAAACGGATGACTAAGGAGGAATCTTACATGATTAAACCATTAGGGGATCGTGTAGTAATCGAACTTGTAGAGCAAGAAGAAACAACAGCAAGCGGGATAGTATTACCTGGTTCAGCTCAAGAGAAACCACAAGAAGGAAAAGTCATTGCAGTAGGCTCCGGCAAAATTGTTGATGGTAAGAAAGTAGAACTGGAAGTAAATGAAAATGACCACGTTGTATTTTCAAAATTTGCTGGAACAGAAGTTAAATATAAAGAGAATGAATACTTAATTTTAAGTGAAAACGACATTTTAGCAGTAGTTAACTAAACAAATAAGCGAAATAAGAGTAAAGATAATATAGGAGGTACACATCAGTTATGGCAAAAGAAATTAAATTTAGTGAAGACGCACGTAAATCACTGACAAGTGGTGTAAATACACTGGCAAACGCAGTTAAAGTAACTTTAGGACCAAAAGGACGTAACGTTGTTTTAGACAAACAGTTCGGTTCTCCTTTAATTACGAATGACGGGGTAACCATTGCAAAAGAAATCGAATTAGAAGATAAATTCGAAAACATGGGCGCCCAGCTCGTTTCTGAAGTAGCATCAAAAACAAACGATGTAGCAGGGGACGGCACAACAACAGCTACAGTTCTTGCTGCAGCGATGATTCGCGAAGGATTGAAAAACGTTACAGCCGGCGCAAACCCAGTAGGCATTCGCCGTGGGATTGAAAAAGCAGTCGAAACAGCTACAGACAGCTTAAAAGAAATTTCTGAGCAAGTAGAAGACAAAGAGTCGATTGCTCAAGTAGCATCTATTTCTTCCGGTGATGAGCAAGTCGGTGAGTTGATTGCTGAATCGATGGAACGTGTTGGAAACGATGGTGTTATCACGATTGAAGAATCACGTAGCCTGGCTACAGAACTTGAAGTAGTGGAAGGTATGGAATTTGATCGTGGCTATGCTTCTCCATACATGGTAACCAACAATGAAAAAATGGAAGCAGAGCTGGAAGATCCATATATCCTGATTACGGACAAGAAAATTACAAACATCCAGGAAGTATTGCCTGTTTTAGAAGCAGTTGTGCAGGAAGGTAAGCCGATTCTTATCATTGCAGAAGATGTAGAAGGCGAAGCACTTGCTACACTAGTATTGAACAAACTACGCGGTTCCTTTAACGCAGTAGCTGTTAAAGCTCCAGGATTTGGAGACCGTCGTAAAGCAATGCTTGAAGACATCGCAGTACTTACAGGCGGTGAAGTGATTACAGAAGATTTAGGATTGGACCTTAAAGAAACAGAACTTACCCAATTGGGCCGTGCGAATAAAGTCGTTGTTACAAAAGACAACACAACAATCGTTGAAGGTTCTGGAAATCCAGAGTCAATCGCTTCCCGTGTAAATCAACTTCGCGGAGAATCGGAAGAATCCACTTCTGAATTCGATAAAGAAAAACTGCAAGAACGTCTTGCTAAACTTGCAGGAGGTGTTGCAGTAATCAAAGTAGGTGCAGCAACTGAAACAGAACTAAAAGAACGTAAACTTCGTATGGAAGACGCACTGAACTCCACACGTGCAGCTGTAGAAGAAGGTATCGTTTCTGGTGGAGGTACTGCACTAGTTAATATTTATAACAAAGTAAAAGACTTAAACTTAACGGATGACGAAGGTACTGGCGCAGATATTGTGCTTCGTGCATTAGAAGAACCAGTTCGTCAAATCGCAGAAAACGCTGGTCTGGAAGGATCCATCATCGTTGAGCGTCTCAAAGGCGAAAAACTCGGCATTGGATTCGACGCAGCAAAAGGCGAATGGTCCAACATGGTTGATGCAGGTATCGTTGATCCGACCAAAGTAACCCGTTCTGCATTACAACACGCAGGATCTGTCGCATCTATGTTCCTAACCACAGAAGGCGTAGTCGCTGAAATCCCAGAAGAAAACGCTGGAGGCGGCGCACCTGACATGGGTGGCATGGGCGGCATGGGCGGCGGCATGCCGGGCATGATGTAAGCCAGCC
>DATGUO010000009.1:0-12314 GCA_035301305.1 Pseudogracilibacillus sp. | reverse complement strand
ATAGAAAAGAAGGGGTATTGGCGAAAGCTGGGGAAGCTAAAAAGAAGTGGAAGATTCAGATTGATAGTTCATTTTTTAAATTGTTGTTGAATAGCGAGATGTGCGTCTAAAAAGCGATTTGTCATAAGAATAGAAAGAAGTACAGATTTTTGAAAAGACGTGCAGTTTTAAGTTTGAGATGTGTCATTCATGGAGGGAGATGTTCGAATGGCCAGCTTGGATGTGAGATTAAAACAAGAGATGTGTAAATATCCTCGAAAGAAGTGGAGATTTATTGAAAAGAGGTGCAGTTCTAGGTTTGAGATGTGTCATTCGTGGAGGGAGATGTTCGAATGGCCAGCTTGGATGTGGGGTTAAAACAAGAAACGTGTAAATATGCCTGAAAGAAGTGTAGATTTCTGAAAAGAGGTGCAGTCCCGGACTAGAGATGTACATTTTGTATAGGATTAAAATATTTGTCTGCTCGTTTTTAAAAAGCAATGAGCTGGGAAGTCCAACAACCCAGCTGGGTTTAATAAAGGGTTTGCACTTTCCAATTGCCCTTCTCTTTAATCATATCGATGTATACTTCCTCTGAATCCTGTTCCATATAGATTTTACCTGTGACTTCTGCACGGTCTTTTCCTTCATATTCTACACCCGTAATAGAAAAGGATTCAAAGTCTATTTCTTCTTGGAGTTCACGTTTGGCTGTTTGTTTATCTGCTTCATAATAATCCAATGCCTCCTCGAAATTATCCAGCAAATCCTCATCCGCGTTGTATGCAATCAAATCGTAAGCTTCTTCGATATCGGCATGACGAATATGGTCAACAAATGTCTCAGCTACCGCATCTGGTTTGTTATGCTGCTTCTGGAAAATCATAAAAATAATAACAATAGCTGCAACACCAATGAAGGCCCATTTATATTTTTTCAAAAACGGCTGGTTCGCACTTGGTTGTGGAGCTAGCTGTTGTTGGTTTTCCCGGGCTGTATTTTCTGAGCCTTCCTCCCTTTTTTCAGAGGAAGATGAAGATTGAGTTATTGGTTTCTTTTTATTTAAAGGCGCGCCGCAATGTTCGCAAAACTTTCCGTCCAGGGTGACTTTATTCCCGCAATTCCCGCAAAAATTTTGGCTCATTTCCTCTCCTCCTCGTGTGCTGGTATTATAAAATATAAGGGTTTCCATTTTAGATAATTTAAAAAGTGCAAGCAACTCGTATATCATAAAATTTATTTTGGTTAAGTATATGATAACAATTTTGATTGCTGGAAGGTCCGCTTAAAGTTGCGGCGGGTATGTTTCTACATCAATTTTTTGATAAATAATCTGACACTTTTGTTTATAAAATGTGCAATCATATGCAGTCCATGGTTAATACTCTAAACGAGATATAACATCTAATTAAAAAGAAGTAAATCATATTTCCTAAGTCTAATTATTATAAAACGTACCATATTCTGGAGAGGTAAGCAAATGAACCTGAAAGTATATAAAAAAATCCACGTGAGATGCAGTCGCAATTGCTGTACTCACGTGAATTTTATTAAATTAGCATCTTATTTTGCTTCTTTGGCTGAGGTGCGTTTGCGTAATTCTGCTTCAATTTCTTCCAAACTGCGACCGCGGGTTTCCGGTAGATATTTGATAACGAATATCAATGCACCGATACCAATGGCAGCGAAAATTAAGAAGACTTCGCCAACGCCCAGTAAGTCCGTTAGCATTGGGAATAACTGCGCCACCAGCAAGCTTCCGATGGATAATGCAAGCGCGGCAATCCCGGTGGCTGCTCCACGAGCGCGCATAGGGAATAGTTCCGGAAGCATCACCCATAGGACAGGACCCCAAGTGAACGCGAAAAAGATAATGAATAAGCTGAGGCAGCCAACGAGAATCCAAGCGCCGAAATCGGAATCCAAACCAAGAGTGTAGATTAATCCTGTCATAATGAGCAGCGATCCGACCATACCGATATTCCCTATAATAAGTAACGTTTTTCGGTTAATTTTATCGATAATCATAATCGCAAAAATCGTTACGATTACGTTGACTGCACCGATTCCAACCGTACCCACGATGGAAGCAACTTTCTCCATGCCGGCTTCGTTAAAGATGGTTGGTGCGTAGTAAATGATGGCGTTAATACCGATGATTTGCTGGAATAAAGCAAAAGCACATCCAATAATTAACGTAGGACGCAGCCAGGAGGATGATAATACATTCCAAGTGCTGTCGGAAATTCGATTAATTTCAATCATTTCTTTAATTTCCTCATCAATTTGTTCTGGCTTCTGCGTTAATTTCATCACTTTGCGGGCAGCTTCTTCACCGCGGTTTTCCAGAAGCCATCTTGGGCTTTCCGGCATGAATAATACACCAATCATTAAGATGAGAGATGGCACGACGGCGAGACCCACCATCCAGCGCCAGTCTCCATTCACTTCAGCAAATGCGTAGTTAATCAGATAAGAGGATAAAATTCCTATGGTAATCATCAGCTGATTCAACGAACTTAACGAACCGCGCGATTCAGTTGGCGCCATTTCAGATAAATAAACAGGAACGATAGCAGTAGAACCGCCGACTGCCAATCCGATGATTAATCTTCCTGTAACGAGAGTCACCATATTTGGGGCAGCTGCAAGAACCAAAGCTCCGACAGCAAAAACAATCGAAATCATAAATACCAATCGTCGTCTTCCGAATTTATCAGATAGCGGTCCACTGAAACCGGAACCAAAAATCGCCCCAATTAACATGGAACTGACGACTAATCCTTCTGTAAAACTGCTTAGAGGAATGTCGGTTTTAATATATAGTAATGCGCCGGAGATCACACCCATGTCGTACCCATATAAAAGGCCACCAAGTGCTCCGAAAAAGAAAATCATTTTTTTGTTAATTTTACCTTCCATTACTCTGCTCCTTCTTTCTTTAGATGACTTTTAGACAGTTAAGAAGTGTATATTTTCTCACTGTATAAGCGCAACCTTGGCTACTCGCTACTTTGACCTGGCCAATGTCTAGTATTTTAACGCTTTCACTAAAGCATAAGCACTTAATTAATTAATTTTACTATCTTTGAAAATGATAACATACTACGACAAAAAATAAAATAAAAGAGAAAAGTGCGAGACGATTTTACATTCGGTTGTTCATGTTTTGAATCGAATTTGGGTATGAAAAAGGAAAGGTTTCATTTTTAAAAAAGTAACTGTCTGGCTATTTTCTGGGAATATACTATTCATCTGGAAAGCAGCGGAAACGAATGAACAGATCCGGTGTCATTTTCTGCATAAATAAATTTTCCATTATCCGTGTCTAGTGCAACGAGGTGAATTGTAGTAAAATGAAGGATAGTAGATGTGTGAGGAAGAAGGGATCGTTTTTTATAGAATTGTTTTGAAGTGAATTGCATAAAATATTGTATGTACGTTGTAAACTGATGAATAAGAAAGAGTAACGGAGGAGGTTGTTTCATGAATGTTGTAGAAGCAATGCAAAAAAAGCTGGATACGAAAAAAGTGACCACAAATGAAACCGTTTTAGAACAGCATAGTGGGGATGAATCTTATCATACAGAGCACCAGCCGGAAGCAGTAGCGTTTCCGGAAAATGCTCAGGAAGTAAGTGACATTATTAAAGTGGCGGGAGAATATAATAAACCGGTGGTGCCTTTTGGGGTTGCTTCGAGCTTGGAAGGGAGTGTCATACCATATGATTCCGGGGTTGTGATAGACTTTTCCGAAATGAATCAAATACTGGAAGTGAAGGAAGAAGATTTTCTGGTACGAGTACAGCCAGGCGTGACGCTTTCTCAGTTAAATCAAGAATTGAAAAAGTACGGGTTGTTTTTTCCAGTTGACCCAGGAGCTGATGCTACACTGGGCGGAATGGCTGCGACCAATGCGAGCGGGACGATGTCGGTCCGTTATGGCATTATGCGTGATCAAGTTCGCAGTCTGGAAGTGGTGCTAGCTGACGGGGCCATAACAAAAACAGGCAGTTTAGCGGTGAAGTCATCTTCCGGATACGATTTGAACGGGCTTTTGATTGGCTCGGAAGGAACACTCGGCTGTTTTACGGAATTAACGCTGCAAGTGACAGGGATTCCGGAAAAAATCGTAGCAGGCAGAGCTTCCTTTTTAACGGTCGATGATGCAGTGGAAGCGGTACAGGCGATTAAACAATCCGGTATTCAGATTGCCCGTGTGGAATTAGTCGACGCAGCATCGATTGAACATATCAATTGGTTCAGCGAGACAGAGTACCGGGAAGAAGCAACATTATTTCTGGAATTTCATGGAAATGAGGCAGGTTTAGCACAGGATAGAACTTTTGTGGAAGACATTCTTCGAGATTTCAAGTGTCAACATTTAGAATTTGAAGCGGATACTGCAGGACGCAATCGCTTGTGGGAAGCGAGGCATAAAGTGCTTTACGCTTACGTCCACGGTCATCCGGGCAAGCGCTTAATGATTACAGATGTTTGTGTTCCAACTTCAACCTTTGCGGGAGCGATTAAAGATGCGCGTGACGCGGTGGATGCATCCGGACTTACCGGCGGAATCGCAGGACACGCAGGCGATGGCAACTACCATATCTTTTTAATGATTGATGTGGAGACGGAAATGGAAAAAGCCATTCAATTGAACGAACATATTGTCGATTACGCACTCATACAAGGAGGGACCTGTACTGGCGAACATGGCGTCGGCATCGGCAAAAAGAAATATCAAGAACGAGAGCATGGAGCTTCTCTTAAAATGATGCAGGCTATTAAAAAAGCGATAGATCCACAAAACATCATGAACCCGGGGAAAGTGCTCTGAAAAATTGGCGAGTTATAGAGTGTAAAGCACAGTTATTAAGAAGCTAGTTGATGGAAAACTCGCTTGTAAAAATATGAGGTGCAGTTTTGAGCGAAGAGTGTGCGATCTGCAGGCAGTCATGTGAAAATTTAGCCTTGTGAAGTGAAATTATCTTTGGAGCTGGTGTCGTTTCTTTGCAAGATGGTGTGATTGAACGAAAGATATGTTCAGATTTCGTTTTCTTATGTGGCATTTAAATTTGATTATGTGCGGATGTCCTTGGAAGATGTGTATATAAACAGAAAGAAGTGAAATTATGGCATAAAGAAGTGTATTTTAGTAGTTATGATGTTCGATTAAATCCGGTCATGGTGTGGTTGACCGGAGGATATGTTCAGATACCATTCAATGAAGTGTTATTCAGATTTGATGATGTGCGGTTTTTCTGGAAGCTGTGTATTTATAAAGAAAGAAGTGAAATTATAGCGTAATGAGGAGTAGTTTGGTTATTATCAAGTTCGGTTAAATTCGGTTAAGGTGCAGTTTAACGGGGGTATGTTCGAATTTTGTATGTTGAAGCAGTTGGGAACACAATTCATAAAAAAAGAGCGTCCATGTAGTCCAGTACTTTATAGGGCAATACTTTTAAAAATATTTCTCCATAAAAGAATTTTTTAGAAAACATTGACTTTTTTGTTTAATTGCCGTATGCTATTCATTAATTAAATATTTGCAACTTCTTATCTAGAGAGATGGAGGGACTGGCCCGTTGATATCTCGGCAACAGACTAATAAGTACTGTGCCAATTCCAGCAAACCGCATGTGTTTGAAAGATGAGAAGAGGGAACGGCAAAAACGAAATCTCCTCTTCTTCCATTGAAAAGGAGATTTTTTTATTTCCTCTTAACTCACCAAAAAGAAGCCGCATGTATTTAATATATTTTAAAGGAGGAAATGTTAATGAAGCGCAGTTTAGAAGAAAGATTACAAGATGGAACGGTTATTGTTGGAGAAGGGTATTTATTCGAATTGGAGCGCCGCGGTTATTTACAGGCAGGTTCGTTTGTGCCGGAAATTGCTTTGGATAACCCGCAGGCACTTAAGCAGGCGTACCGAGATTATATGAATGCAGGATCTGACGTGGTGCTTGCTTTTACATACAATGCGCACCGGGAAAAAATGAGAATTATTGGCAAGGAAGAATTGCTTGAACCTCTGAACCGAAACGCGATTCGGTTAGCGAAAGAAGTAGCCCAGGAGCATCCGACGGAAGAAGCGCTTGTCGGCGGCAATATTTCAAATACGAATTTATTCGACCCGGAAAACCCTGCTTCTAAAGAGAAAGTACGTACGATGTTTGCAGAAATGGTGAAATGGTGTAAAGAAGAGGGCGTTGATTTTATCAATGGGGAAACGTTCTATTACTATGAGGAAGCATTGATTGCTTTGGAAGAAATACGGAAACAGGACCTTCCTGCAGTGATTACATTTGGCTTAATGGGCGAAAATATTTTACGGGATGGCTATGAAGTGGAAGAAGCCAGCAGAAAATTATCCGAAAATGGCGCCCTGGTTGTTGGTATGAATTGTTTCCGAGGGCCGGATACCATGCATTCGTATTTAGAAAAAATCCGTGCTGAAGTAGATGGCTATGTCGGAGGTTTGCCTATTCCGTACCGTACAACAGAAGAAAATCCAACATTCTTTAATTTACCGGATGGAGGCTGCAGCTGTCACTTACCGACAGAGACGACATTCCCAACAGCGCTTGACCCTTTGTATCACAACCGGTATGAGCTAGCCGAATGGGCGAAAAAAGCTCATGATATTGGCATTAATTATATTGGGCTTTGCTGTGGAGCGTCACCTGCGATGATTCGTTCGGTGGCCGAAGCGGTCGGAAAAGAAACGCCAAATTCCGTATATTCGCCTGATATGGAAAAACATTTCTTATTCGGAACGGATGATACGTTGCAAAAACATAACCTGGATTATCGCACAAAGGCATAATTTCAAGAGGGTTTTGTATACATTTCAAAGCATCTGTATGTCCTTATAGAGATACTTTGCTAAACGAAGAAATACATGATTTCAGTCATTTTAAAAGCTTCTTGAGCACATGTTGTTCAAGAGGCTTTTTTGGCAGATACGGAACATGGTCTTCTTTATATCTGCATTTATGAAACAAAGCATTCGTTTTAAAGAATCGGAATATTAACTTTTCTAATGATTAGTTTAAAAGCTGCAAGAATCATTTTGAATTTCGCGGGTATACTGAGGACAAAGTAGAATGTATAATAAAGACAAAAGATTGGTAAAAAATCAATTTTGAAAAGGAGCTGGATTCTATGGCTTACCAACATTTTCATTTATCTGCAGAATGGCCCGGTGGTAGAAACAGCAGTGGTTTTATTGATGCGGGAAATTTAAAAACGGAGATTTCCATCCCGAGGGAAATGGACGGTCCCGGCGTCGGAACAAATCCGGATGAAATGTTGCTCGGCGCAGCGGCAACATGTTATGTCATCACACTCGCAGCAATGATTGAACGCGCGGAACTTCCACTGCAGGAAATGTCACTTCAATCGGAAGGAATCGTCGATGTTACCAATGGCGTATTTACTTACAAGAAAATTATTCATCGACCTGAAGTTCAGTTAACACAAGAAGCAACCGAAAAAGATGGTAAACTACTGCGGAGACTAGTAGAAAGAGCGGAAGACAACTGCATGATTTCCCGTGCCATTAAAGGAAACGTAGAAGTGGAAGTAGAAGCAGAAATTCAGTGAAAAAGAGAGAACATTAGCAAAAAATATGCGAAAGATGACAATCTAATGGAGAAGATGGAAATGGAGCTGTCCTGTTATTTATTCGCTATGTATTTTGGAATGCATACATCCCAGCAGTATTACTGCACATAAAAAGACTGGAATTGCACTAGGACGGGAGATATTCGTACTTCTTTTTATTTAAACTACACCAAACTTTGGAACATTCTCACATATCGTCGATGTAACTACGCGCGAGCGTGGTGGAATCGCACCATTGCAGGATTAAGCCGCACCAAAGCTGTATTTATGTACACTTCCATGAAGTGAAACCTCACCAAATTCTGAAATATGATCACATATCCTCGTTGCAGCTACACGTAAGCGGGGTATAAATGCACCAAGACAGGGTTCAATCTCACGATAGCAAAGTATATTCGCACAGTATTCAAATGAAGCTACACCATATTCTGGATTACCTTCACATATCATCAATGCAGCTACACGTAAGCGAATTAGGATTACACCAGGACAGTATTCAATCGCACTACGGCGAGACCTATCCGCTCCATCTTTAAAAGAAACTACGCCATACTCTATATTACTTTCACATATCATCAATGTACCTACACAAAAGCAGTTTGAAATCGCACCGGCAAGGGATCAATCGCACCATGACAAGACTTATTTGCATCTGCTTCCCATAAAATGACACCATTTTCATGTTTAGCAATGCTGTTCGCTTTGTTAAACAAGGTTTCAGCTCAGAAAATGCACATTTGTTTTTTAAAATTTCTTCCATTGTTTGTTCGAATTAAAAATCCTAAAACAACAATAAAGCCTCGCGCTATTTATAAGATAGTTGAGGCTTTTAGAAGGGATATTTATAATAGTTCCCATTTTGCATTTGATTTTAATTTTGATTGAAAGTCTTTGGAATATTTTATTTAATAATCATGACGTGGATGTCGGATTGTTGTGCAACGCGGTTACTGACGCTTCCCAGCATCATTCCTTTAAATGGTCCTAAGCCGCGGCTGCCGATTAGAATGACATCGATGTCCTGTGTTTGGGCGTAATTAATAATGCTTTGCGCAGCGTCACCTGTTATTTGATTGAAATGGCAATTTGCTTCGTGCTCTTTCATTATGTTTTTTGCCTGGTTTATCGTTCGCTCGTTTAATTTGTCCAATTCAACCATCATACCTTTGCTCATTTCCACTCCATACAGGCTGAACATTTCCATATTTGGCGGTTGTTTGACATGTAAAATATGTGTTTCCGCTTCTTGGTCTGCTTTCATAAATGATTTGGCAGCTTCTAAAGCTCTTTTTCCATTAGGTGATCCATCATAGGCGACGAGTAACTTTTTAAACATTTGTCATCCTCCTTTTATTGAGCATATCCTCTACCTCTATATTATCAAAAGGAGCGATAAATAAGAAGCGGTTAAATCCTGCTAAAATAGATTTCGTTTCAGGTTTACATGTTGTTTGTTTTCCGCAAAAGTCTATCACTTTCCTTGTACAAAATTCGCCTATAGTTTCAAATGGTTCTCATATCGATAAACTAAATGTTGAAGTTTAAAAAAATGTTTATCAGCTGATTCCGTATTGCATGATTTGCACTTCTTTTTGTATTTTATTCTGGAAAACCGTGATAGTATTCAATTAAAAACACAGCAAAATATGGTGCTGCCGGTTAACTATATGATTTAGCGTTTTAAAATGTTATAGTAAGTTTGATGAGTGAATAACATTGATGATGAGGTGCGAAATGATTCGAAATTGGTCTTATAAAATAATCCCTCTCATGATCCTTTTACTCTTGCTTGCTGCTTGTAAGGAAGAATCTTCTGAAGGCGAGGAAGAAGCGAAAGAATTAGGGGAGGAAGAGAACTCTTTATGGCTGGTGGATTGGGATTATGAAACCGGGTTGGATATCGCAAATGAGGCAAGTGATAAAGTGGATAATTTGCTTTTATTCGGAGCGTATTTTGATGAAGATGCGGAGTTGTTTTACCCGGAAAATGCAGAAAAGTTAATTCAAGGAGTTAAGGACGATAAAGAGTTATCCGAAAAAGATGTCTATATTTCCATTGTGAATGATCAGTTTTTAGATGAAGGGAATAAATTGAAAGACCCGAAAGTATTGAAAAAAAATCTTAAATCAAAATCCAAGCGAAAAAAACATATAAAATCGATTATGAAATTAGCAGAAAACGATGATGTTGACGGCATTGAAGTCGATTATGAAAATATTCCGGAAGATTTGATAGATGATTATCTCCATTTTATTAAAGACTTGGACAAAGCCGTGGAAAAAGAGGATTTATCTTTAAGAGTTGTTTTAGAACCGAGTTTTCCGGTAGAAGATGCTGATTTACCGGAAGGCCCGCTTTACTCCGTCATGGCTTATGATTTATACGGTACACACAGCGGCCCTGGCCCTAAAGCAGATGATGAGTTTCTGGATGGCCTTGCCGATCGATTTTTAAGTAAATCAAATGACATGGAAGTGGCTTTTGCTAATGGCGGATTCAGCTGGGAAGATGGAGAAGCAAGTACGCTTACGTATTCTCAAGTAGAAGAACTTATAGACAAATATGACCCGGAAATTACAGAAGATGAAGACAGCGGAGCAAAAACGTTTACGTACGAAGAAGATGGAGAAGAAAATGAAGTCTGGTATGTGGATGCGGATACTTTAGAACATTGGCGTGAGCGCATCAAACAGCACGATGAGAACATGTCATTCTCTTATTGGCGAGCTGGTGGTTGATAAGCAGTTGGTGTTGAAAATGACATAATTGAAGTACAAGTTTCTAAACAGTTTACATTATTCCTATAGAAGTAACAAAGACTGTTGAAATCAAACCACTATTCTATGAGAAAATTAATGATTAAAAAACAAATATAATTATTCGGTTCCGGGAAATGATTAAAAGTTAATAAAATTAAAACACGGCAGCTTCATTAAAAAGTTGCCGTGTTTTTTTGCAAATGATAGAAAAAAGATAAAAATTAATTCTTTTTACTCAAATATACTTGATTTCAAACAAAAACTAACGTATTATAAGAACAATTAATTAAATATAACTAAGTTAAAAGACCTTTGTAAGATGATATTAGGAAAGAAGAAACTCCAGGACCATTGGACTTAGCAAAACTTGCTTCCAGGTAAAGAAGTAGAAATTTTCTTAATTTTCTTGCATAAAAGGGGGAGGTGAATAGAAATGAAAAAAGTGATTCTTATTATTTGTTTAATAGCAGGAGTTCTGGCAGTTCCATTTTATTTGGGTTATTTTGATAAACCGGAAGCAAAAGTACAAGAATTTACCGACGCTCATAATGACCAGGATGTAGAACGAATGCTGGAAATCTTGGACAGCGCCGAGATTGATCAACTGAAGGGAACCATGAAAATCACTGGTAAAATATCTGAAGCTTTAGTAGGCATGGATGTGACAGATATATTATTGGACGTCTTCCCGTTAATGAAGGAATTTGCGGATATGGACGGGGCGCCTTATATGTATGTTGATGTTCAAGAGGTGAAGACGAACCTTTCGAGAAATGATGCGCAAGTGTATGGGGATGTCATTTATGAAACAGAGAAGGAAAGGGAAGAAGTGAAAGCCGTCTTTTATTTACATAAAAAAGACCGGTCCTGGTATATAAGTGATTTTGAAGAAACGAGAAAATATTAGTTTATACGAGAAGAGATTCATTCTTTTTAAGTAGAAAAGAGATTTTTAATCCAGTTAAACTAAAAATTCTTGTAAAGGAGTGTACCCTGTTTTATAAAGGTATGGCAGGAGTATAGAAAAAGCGAAATGTAAAAAAACCTCATCCTCCAATATAAGAGAATCAGGCTTGCAAGATTTGAGTCTATTCTGTATCTTTTTCTTCTATATTGATATCTTCTTCCCAAGTAACATTCTTCTGTTTCTTTTCATTCACATGAAGTTGAAAGACATCAGGACGAGAATAATGTCCGGTAACGTCAAAATCGTATTGGGCCTCCGTGATACGATCCATATCTAAATCTGCGTAAATGATTTTTTCTTCTCCAAAAACAGGCTCTTCAATAAATTCTCCCAATGGACCTGCAACACAACTGCCGCCTCGAGTCAATTCATTTGGCCAATCGGCAAATTCTTCGCGCTCCACGATGTTTTCTGGAAACATATCTTTGGTTGTATATTGGTTACAAGACAGGACAAAACATCTTCCCTCTGCAGCGACATGCCGAACTGTCGAAAGCCATGAATCGCGGGCGTCAGCAGTCGGCATAACAAAAATCTGAACGCCCTTTTCATACATGGCCATGCGGGCAAGTGGCATATAATTTTCCCAGCAGATGAGCGTACCGATTTTTCCGTAAGGTGTATCAAACACAGGCAAAGTGCTTCCGTCGCCTTCTCCCCAAATCAGACGTTCCGAGCCGGTTGGTTTTAATTTTCGATGCTTTCCCAACAGGCTGCCATCCGGTCCAAAAAATAGAGCGGTGCAATACAAGGTTCCTTTACTGTTTTCCTGGTCTTGCTCGATGACGCCGATAACGACATAAGCAGCTGCTTTTTTGGCTGCTCGTCCTAAAATCTCCGTTTCCGGGCCGGGAACATGAATAGAATGTTCGAGATAAGCTTGAAAATCTTCTCTGCCTTGCTGCGACCGATTTCCGACAACTGTTCCAAATGACATCCCGCGGGGATATGCCGGAATAAATGCTTCGGGAAAGACTAT
>DATGUO010000008.1:0-23156 GCA_035301305.1 Pseudogracilibacillus sp. | reverse complement strand
TTCAAAAAAGAGATACGGGGCATTAAAATATACACCAAAAAAGCGTATTGTTCTCCATAGAAAACAATGACATCACACTTTTTCCTTCTCCCATCCAGACTTTACTGTCGGCTTTGGTTTCGCACCAAATCCACCGGCTTCTTTTTAGAAAGCGGGTTGCGGGCTTGAGAGTTTTACTCTTCACCGCCGGTCAGGAATTTCACCTTGCCCCGAAGGAATATTATTCGATTAATTAAAGAATATCATACTTCAATGATTTAGAAAAGTATAATATTAAATTAAAAGGATGGAATCGATCCACAACCATTAAAAGTATAGTTTATTTAAATAATCCGATAAAATGAACTACCTTGACCTGTATTTTGACTCGGTACATACTTTAACTTCTCATTTATTACTTCAAGTTACTTTACTTTTCATTTTTCAGAAGCCCATTATAAACCTAAAAATAACAAAATGAACATCATTAATAGAAAGATTTCCCAGCATTTGACAAATGTAAAATAAAGAGTAGTATATATCAATAAGATATATATCTTTTAAATATAGGAGATGCTCAATGATAAAAAAATCAAAAAGTCTTTACGCTTTGCTTGGGATATTAAGTCTTGGACCACACTCGGGGTATGAAATAAAAAAGTTGATTGAACAAAGCTTGAACCATTTTTGGCAGGAAGGATACGGGCAAATTTATCCAAATTTGAAACGCTTGGTAGAATTGGACCTTGCTACCGTTGAACTTAAAAAGCAAGATGGCAAACCGGATAAGAAAGTTTATACTATAACGAATCTTGGCAGGACTCATTTGAAAAATTGGCTACTGACGCCTATTCAGGAACTTCCCAAGGAAAAACATGAGATATTACTGAAATTGTTCTTTGGACAAAACGTATCTGCCGAAGACAATATTGCTCATGTAACACTTTACAAACAACGCATGGAGGAAGTTCTGGAAGTATATGCGCACATTGAAACAACACTCCAAAACTATGACGATAAGCAACCGGATACCGTATATCAACTCATTACCGTGCGAAATGGGATTTATCATGCAAGAGCTGCACTTGCCTGGTGTGATGAAACCATAGAAATATTAAAAAATACACCCAAAAATCAATCGTAATACAATAGTAGGAGGTAGAAGTACATGACAGTCTTCGGATTCTTTCTAACACTTCATATTGCTTCAGGGTCATTGTGTTTACTTGTTGGCTTACTCGGAATTTGTTCCAAGAAACAACGCGGGCAACATACAATAGTAGGAGAAGTATATCACGGTTCCTATGTTGTCGTATTCCTCTCGGCCATCATCACGTCACTTATGCATTGGCCTGAGGACGCTTTCTTATTTTTCGTTGCTCTATTTTCATATGGCCTGGCATTGTTCGGCTACCTAGCCAGAAAGAAACAACCGCCTAATTGGGTCGCTAAACATATTAGCGGTATGCTCGGATCGTACATTGGTATACTTACGGCTGTTCTTGTCGTAAATACACCGAACCTCCCTGTTATCAATGAATGGTCCCCTGTCCTCTTTTGGATTTTACCAACCCTGGTTGGAACGCCGGTTATTATTGCTTTCAACCGAAAAGTCAAACAGCATAAAAGTGCGCCTGATTAAATAAACAACAAATATGTTCGTACAGTAACATTGGCATCTATCAAATATTCTAAATTGTCATTACAATATAATCTGCAACTACAGGGATTGGCACGAAGTCAATCTCTTTTTTTTATGCATTCATAAAGTAGCCGATTGACTTTCCTATATGGATTTTGTATAGTTAACGCGTATATTGGAATGGGAGGACTTCACATGACTCTAAAAGGAATGGTTCAAAGGCCGAATATGATGGAATTATTGCTTGACCGCTATTTATGGATGCAAGCTGCTTTTGAAAAAGCATGGGAAGAACAGAGTGATCTGGTTATTTCTCAAACGGAATGGAAAATATTAGGTAGAATAGAGAGGGACGGACTCCCGGTTGCCAGGATAACGAAGAACTTGCATATTACACGACAAGCCATACATAAATTAATTAAAAACCTTTCTGCAAAAGACTTAATTAAGTTGTATCCCATGGAAAATAATAAAAAAGAACGTTGTATAGCATTAACTGAATTAGGACATGAATGTTATGACATCTATACGAATATTCACGCTCACATTGAAAACCAAATTGCTGCAAATATAGGAGCAGGTGAAATGGAGAGTCTAAAAGCAATTCTGCAATCTGACTGGGGGCTTTGATTTTTTATTATTTTCCATACAAAAAGCGTCTTTCTTTAATTATTCCTAAAGAAAGACGCTCATAATCTTTTTCTTATGCTCCTCTATGACACTTGTTCTGTTTCTACCATTGTTAAAATTTTGTTATTGATTTTTTCGACACTTGTATCTAGGGAAATAGATAACTCCGTAAATAAAGCACTGCGGGCAGTTCTTAATAAATCTCTGTCACGACCGTTCAATTTTTTATTATCTTCTTCTGCTTCTGCCTGTTTGCGCAATAAAGTATTAATGATGCTGGCAATTTCTTTGCGATCCCCATCATCAACTAATTTCGTATACGTTGCAGGCTGTATGTTCACATCTTCTTTTGTTGGATGGCTGAATACTTGAAGAACATCTTTTGCTTCCTGTTTATCCATTAGCTCCATGATGCTGATTCCTGTGCCATGGACCGGCGCATTAATCGTTAAATGCTGGTCATTCTCTACAGGGTGCAACTTATAATACTCTCTAGTCTTCCCGATAATCGTCTGCTCGTAAATATCGTCAATCTGACACACTCCATGTGTTGAATAAACGACTAAATCACCAATATTAAACATACTCTCACCCCATAGATACTATTATACCAGAGTTTAGCATAATAGTAAACCAGGTTGACAAAGTGAAAAGGGGCAATTTCTTTTAAAAAATTTAGACAAGTAATAATTATTCCACTTCTTCCGTTAATGTTTTACTTGCTTCATATAATATATTTACACTAGAAGCAATATCCTTGATATCTGAGAATTCTTCCGGACAATGACTGAGTCCATCTTTACTCGGAATAAAAACCATTCCTGTCTCTGTCACATCTGATAAAATCATGGCATCGTGCCCTGCCCCGCTATTTATGGAACAAGACGGTATACCCAATGTATCACTTTTTTGAACCAGCAACTTGCGAATGGAAGGATCAAGCGACTTTGGCGGGATGTATGTTTTTTGTTCAAACGCCACTTTTACACCTGCTACTTCCTGAGCATGAATAGTACTTTTAACTTTTTCCAGTGCATGCAGCACATCTTTTTCTTCGCCGGATCGAATATCTACGGTAAACTCAACTTTACCCGGAATCACATTGGCTCCATTAGGGTAAACTTGCAAGCTTCCAGTAGTAACAACCGTCTCCTCACCTGTTTCCTCAGCCAAACTTGGCAATTGTCTAATAATACTTGATGCTGCAACTAAAGCATCTGCTCTTTTATTCATAGGCGTTGTCCCCGCATGTCCTGCTTGACCTTGAATAGTAACTTTTAATTGCATTAATCCTATAATGGATTGCACAACACCTATAGGAATGTTTTTTTCTTCCAAAATCGGTCCTTGTTCGATATGCATTTCCAGGAAAGCTCTAATTGTGTTCCCCTCTCTTTTTCGGGGAACTCGAGGATTTAATTGAGCTTCTTCCATAGCGGCTCGTATGGAAATGCCGTCTTTATCTTTGATGGTGCTAAGATCTTCATCAGATACATCCCCAACGATTGACCTTGATCCTAATAAACCGCCTCCAAAACGTGTCCCTTCTTCCTCTACCATTGCAATGATTTCTAATGGTGCAGTTGGTTTTAGATTATTTTCTTGATATAAGGCTGCAACTTCCAAGCCGACTACAACGCCTGCAGTTCCATCATAAGCGCCTCCGTGAGGCACACTATCAAAATGAGAGCCGATGATAACACTTGGAGCATCATTATTTTTAGCAGCAAGTTTTCCAAAAATATTTCCAAGCCCATCTTCATAAACTTGCAAATTATATTCCTTCATTTTTGCTTTAATGTAATCACGTGCTTGGATATCTTCTTTACTGTACGTTAATCTCGTAACCCCTTCTCCCGTGGTTGCTGTACATTTACTTAACTCTTGAATATGTGCAGCTATTCGACTTTCATTGGCTAACATCTAAAAACCCTCCTTAAATATAGGTAACAAATACTCCTGCTAAAATAACCGACACAATCGTGACAGTGATAAATCCTCCGACCAACATCGGCGGAAGCATATGGCTGGTTAATACATCTCTTTCTTTTTGCTTCGGGGTTAAAGAATTGACGACCTCCATTGTAATAATATAATCCGCTGGGAAACCGTACAGTGAAGTTAACGTCACTGCAAATGCGAGGTTCGGACTTACTTTAAGTATCTTGCCAATAATAAAAGAGAAAATATACATACCAATGACGCCTAAAACAATACAGCCCACCAGAATAAATAAAATTTCCATCATCATACTTGGCGTTGCATTTTTTAATCCATCCAGAATGAATAAAAGCAAGGCTAACATTGCAAAACCAAAACCATTCGCTTTCTCCATAACCTGTGTTTCTAAAAATCCAAAATGCTTCGCCAGAATTCCAAACACTAAACATAAAACATAGGCATCAACTGTGACGACAGGTTCAAGTAGCGTAGAAACCAAGTACGCCAGAAACGCGACTAAACCTAAGCGGAAAAATTTAAAATAACTTGTATTGTATTTTTCCGGTACATTTTTAAAAAGTTTTAATTCTTCCTTCTCTTCCTTTTCTGCTTCTTCAACCACTGTTAATTCGTTATTATGGTATTTTTTTAATAACTGCTTGCCTTCTCTTTTTAACATAATAGAAGTTAGCGGATACCCGGCAAATCCTTGCATCACATAGATCACAATAGCAAAAACAGATAATTGTGTCAGTCCGGCATCAGCAGCTCCTTCAGACATAATTAATGAGGAAACAATACCGCCAACCAATGGAGGAATTGCTACAATGATGGTTTGCGCATCATAAATCAAAGAACCTGCCAGAAACAAAATGACGATTGCTCCTAAAATACCTGTTAAGGCAATCAGTATTGTTTTCCACTGTTGCTTCAGTTCTTTTATGGATAGCAATGTCCCCATATTGGTAATCAGCAAAAACATTAACATAGTCGCTACAACTTCAGGTATCCCTGCTATCGCAACGATTTCAGTTGGAAAAAATGTCCAGTAACCAATAAGAAACAAGACAGCACAGATAAATATCGAAGGAACCCATGCGTTTGTTCGAATGGCAACATAGTCACCAACATAAAGTATAAAAACGATAATAACAAAAGCTAGCATCTGAGACATTTCTATCCAGCCCCCTTTTAAAGTAATAATTGACAATTATACCAGTTTTTCGAATAATTAAAAATAAAATATGAATCTATGATAAAAAACGATGAAAACGAACTATTATTTTGTGCACTATATGATATAGTGAATAAAAGGAAAACTTGTGTAAGGAGAGCACATCACTATGGAAAGTATATTAATCGGGCTTGGTTTGAGCTCCTCAAGTGGTTTCAAGCCTTTTATTCCTTTATTTATCATTAGTCTGGCTGGAAAATTAGGTTTCATTGAATTAGCCAGTCACAGTGCCTGGATTGGTTCTTATACATTTATGATTGTAATGGTTGTCTTGACGATACTGGAATTTTTAAGCGCATCGGTACCTTTTTTAGGCAGAGCTTTTGACCTGGTTGGTATTCCTATTGCAATTATTACCGGCTATATTGCTTTAGCTTCTATGACTGGAACACTTGGAGATAATAATTTTTTAGCGAAACAAGGAATCAGTTTAGTATTAGGTGGCGGGCTTGCCGCTATAGTAAAATCTTTTAATACCGTAAAAAACACATTGCTCGATACGATTACTTTCGGATTTTCCGGTCCTGCCAGTTCAGGTTTAGACGTAGTAAAGTCAATTATATTATCACTTCTTTCCATGGTCGCTCCCATTCTTGTTTTAATTATAGTTGGCATCTTGTTATATATAACTTATATAACGATTAAACGATTTAAAAGAAGCAGGCAGCTGTCTTAAATATAAAAGACAACTGCCTGTATTGTTTATATTGCTCCCAGTTTAATAAAGTGTTTTATGGTATTTGCGGTATCTCACTCTTGTTATTTATCCAATGAATAAACGAATCCGTTTCTGCTGGCTTTTTTACACTTTGAGTTTTCCTTCCATTAACAACACTCATTATTCCTTTTGTTGCTTCTCTGTGATGGTGCCGCAAGCCAGCCGATCCCCTGCGTCGCCTGCGGGCTGAGATTCTCCATCATCCGCGTCTTCATGAATGACCAGCGCAGTACCTTTACCATCCACTAGAGAATAATCGTCATCTGTATCCAATGTTACATCTTCCAATAAAAAGGATTGGTCGACATCACCATCTTCGCCTACAGTCAGATTTGGCATATCGCCAGCGTGTGGCCCATCCTCTTCATTAAAGCCGTGATCTGTGTCTCCTGGATTAAAATGGTCCCCTGCCGATTCAAAGTCTGGGGCCTCGCACTCGCCTTTCTCATGAATATGAAAAGCATGAGTACCTTTTGGAAGGTTTTCTCCTTTAAAATTTACAAGTACGCCTCCTTCTTCTTCTGTTAAAGTTGCTGTTCCTACGTTTTCTTCATCGTTATTTTCAACGTCTACATCCATTCCGCCTTCCCCGTTTTCTGTATTTTCCTGATTTGTATTTTCCTGATTATTTGTGTTTTCTTGTTCAGAATTGTTCGCGCCGCAAGCTGCAATTATGGATAAAAGTCCTACAAGCAGCAAAAGCAACACCAAACGTTTCATGATACATGTCCCCTTTCTAAGTGATGTCTCATACTCTACCATTTACAAATAACATCTGTTTTAAACATTTCATTTTTTTAGAATTTGCAGAAAGTATGTCACACATACATTAAAAATAGTTGTTTCATTAGCAGATGGCGTCAAAATAATTTATTTTCTCATCCTTTCTCTTTTTGATGTGGATTCAGCATTAAAAAACGGCTTCACCCCTTTCCTAAAAGGGATAAAGCCGTTTACCAGTTTTCTATTTCTCTTTTAATTTTTTTAATACTAATTCAGCAACCGGGCCTCCCGAAGCTGGATTTTGCCCTGTGATTAACCGGCCGTCTTCTACAGCATTCGGTGTGAATGCTTCTGCCTTTTGATACTTTGCGCCCCTCTGTTTCAATTCTGTTTCCGTTAAATAGGGGACAAACTGATCCAATTCAGCGAGCTTTTCTTCCTCGTTTGAGAATCCTGTCACTTGCTTTCCATCAATTAGGTATGTCTTATTTTCTGTTTGAATATTCAACAGCCCCAGCGCTCCGTGACAGACTGAAGAAATGATGCCGCCATTCGCATAAATCTTTTCACTAATATGTTGCAATGCTTTGTTTTCCGGAAAGTCCCAAATGGTGCCATGTCCTCCCGCATAATAAATCGCAAGATAGTCATCCGTATGAACTTCCTCAGGTTTTAATGTGCTGCCAAGCCTAGCCATGAAAGCAGCATCCTGATAGTATTCCCAATCTACTTCAGCTGCTTCTGCTAAACTATGCGGGTCAATTGGCGTGTAGCCTCCCTTTGGACTGACAAAATCAACCTTATAACCTGCAGCTTCTACTTTATCAACAAAATGAACAGCTTCCCCTAACCACAAGCCTGTTGCTCGGTTTAAATCAGGGTACTTGGAAACACTGCTAACAACCACTAATATTTTATTTGTCATTTTATCACTCCTATGCAGCTAATATAACATTTCACTTTCTTCTTAACCAAGAAGCAGTTCGGTTTATTTAAATACGATGATTAGTTCACTTTTAAATTGACATGTATTTTTCGAATTATACTACGGGATTAAACAAAATCATTCAGGGAATAAAATGAATATCAGATTGAATCAGGAAGGGTAATAAGTGATGGGTACAACAAAAAAATTTGCTAAGTCATTCATTCATAAGTTTCTGAAAGATAAAGTAACTCTTTTAGCTGCAGGACAGGCTTACTATTACCTGCTTTCCATTTTGCCTTTACTTGTGATTGGGTTTGCCATCATTCCTTATTTGAACCTGCAGACCTCTCAGGCCGTGCAATTCTTAGATACAATAGTACCTGGAAAATTGGCGTCTGTTTTCGAAAAAGACATTTCTAAATTTATTGAAACTCCTCATGGAGGTATACTTACCATCGCTATCATCGGCGTCTTCTGGACTGCTTCCAATGCCATGAACGCATTAATCAAGTCCATCAATATTGTCTATGAAGTGAAGGAAGCAAGACCAATTTTAAAAGTACGTATCTTAGCAACTGCACTAACTTTAGGAATGCTTCTTGCTTTAATTTTCGCTATGTTTATCCCTGTTTTCGGAAGTGCATTGCTGGGATTTATAAAAAATCATCTAAGCGTATCTTCATCTTTCATCAATCTCTTTCATGCGCTTAGATGGGTCATCGGCTTTATTTTGTTAACTTTATTTTTGATTATACTTTACCGGTTAGCTCCAAGTATGAAATTACCGATTTATTACATCATTCCCGGTGCGCTTACTGCCAGTATATTATGGGAAATTACTTCATTTGGTTTCTCCTTTTACGTTACGCATTTCGGCAATTACTCAGCTGTTTATGGAGGATTGGGCGGTATTATTATTATCATGATCTGGTTTTTCCTAACAGGCGTCACCTTAATGATCGGTGCGATGGTGAACATACTGATTTATGAATTCAAGCACTGACTTTCGTAACAGAATGTCTTGATGCGATTGAATGCATATATGGTTTCTAGAAACAAAGTCTTTAGCGTACTTTCGCTGACTCCGTTTAGTTGTCATGCCCCAGCAACATGTCCGGATAGTTTTTTCGTAAATAAATATAGGCAGCCAATTGGAGTGCAACATCTTTTTCCGGCAAACTCAAATCTGTTTGTAGAATTTCTTTCGCCCTCCTTGTTCGATAATGGACCGTATTCGTATGAACATACAATATCTTGGCGGCTTGTGCCGGTTTTTCCAGTATAATAGATAACGCAAGCGTTTGTGTGAGCTGGGTGTCATTATTTTTATCGTATTCTAAAATGGGCAATAATGTTTTATAAGCAAATTTTTCTAAATCTTCGTGAAGCGCTGGATTTTCCAGTAAACTGTTCAGTCGATAATCATCGATTTCAGCAATATATTGCCCATTATCTGTTTCTTTTAGACGTTGCATTTTCTGTCTGGATTGATGTGTCGCTGCCTTTAATTCCGGTAAAGAGTTATACATAGCGCCATGAACCAGCCAAGTTGAAACAGGTAGAATCTTCAATAGCTGGTTTCTAAATGTTCCTGGCGTATAATAACTTTTGGATTCATTCAACAATAGAACGGCAGTATTTTCAAGAAAGATGAGCGGACTTTTAAACATCCGCAGCACGACCTCTTCTAATTGGTAACGAACTTGCTGCGTGAGCTTTTCACTGCTTTTATCCCATTCCACCAACCAGATTTCTCCTTGCTCCACCGGCATGCCTAAACGAACCCCTTCATAAGTGAGTTGTTCACTGTTTGGATGTTGCAACACTTCTTTAAGCCAGCTTGTTTTTTGATTTTCATGTACACGGAACTGATTCTCATGCCGTTCCAATATAATTTGACACGTATTGACAATGTCTTCTTTTGCTTCCGGCCACTCCTTCATTGGTAAATTGATATTAGGCCAAGCTAATATTTTTCCTTGGTATTGCACATCTTCCAGATGCAAATCGATTGTTAAAGGCTGCTCTAATGGTTTTGTTTTAAATTTATTAGCCTGATTATAGGGAATGCCTTTTTCGTCCACAATAAACACATGCCCTTTGACCAAATCTTCCAGCCAACCTTCTATTTCATGTATCTTTCTTGCTTTTAATAAAAGTGTTTTTAACTCTTTTTTCTTCTTTTTTACGAAAGATTGCAACGACTGCCCTGCAAAATGTTTTTTTACCGGCCTTTTATAAGCGATCGGCTCTACAGTATTCCTAACCCGTTGCAATAATAGACTTTGACTTAAGGAAAATGGTTCCACTTTTCTTCTCGAAGCATAAAGAATACCAGTCGGGTTTGCTTTGGCATCCAAAAATGGAATGGCAAAACCGGAACGGATATCCTCACTATCAACGGCATTGGTGACTTCTTCATATCGATAACTGCAATTCCGGTAGTCATCGACCTGAATAATACCGCGATTGGACGCTGCGTTCCCGCCGATTCCTTGTCCAATTGGAAGTTGAAATCCAAAGCCGGGACTTAAAGCGCCTGCATGGTTGGTTATTTCAACATATTTATGGTTGGTATCTCCCCAAAAAACCATTTCAGAGTCCATCATCGCTTGCGTAACAGCCAATAATTCATTTAAGCCGTCTGCATCTTTGTGCTGCACTAACTCTACAAACGATTGGTCTTGTAAAATACGGGACTCACCAAAATATAACTTTTCATTTTGCATTACTTCCGCAACCGCTTCCAAATGAGGAAAAATCAATGAGTGAGCGGATATACTGCTGGCAAATTGCAAAGGAGTCCATTCTATAAGGAGTCCTGCAGCTTCTTTATGATTGGGAAAAGGCCATATAAAAGGTCTGGTACCGTTTAAGAAAGATGGTGCTTGTTTTAAATGTTCCCACATCGTTTCAGTAGAATAATTCAATTGAACAGACAGCCAATGATGCATATCCTTTTCATTTGTGCCAGCATACATATACGAAACGGGAGTATCTTCCTGCTCGTGAAAAAACAGGACCGCTAATCCCGCGGCATGTACTTGTGCATTATATTGTTGAAGGGCTTTATATAGAAATTGTTTTCTTGATTCCGGATAAACGGCAGCGTATTCCAGCTGTTGAAGTACCTTGGTTATTTTTATTGTATGATTCCTATATTCAGGCATCTGAGCGGCTCCTTTAACATACAGAGTAATGTATAAAGTATATCGAACCTATTTTTGTGTTGCAACACAAACAATCTAATTTATTTTGTTCTTTAAAATATTGTGTCATGTTATATTTTTCAATAAAATGTTTTATATAAGGTATTTTCATTTACAAAGATGAAATTTCATTTTTTACAATTAAAATGTAATCGGTTGCACTAAAGCTGAATATAGAATCGGAGGAATTAGTTATGATGGATACACAATTAACATTACACACATTATTGGAAAGAGCTGAAAGATACTTTCCTAAAAAAGAAGTTATTTCAAGAACCAAAACGGGAATAAGCCGCTTCACATATGCAGAATATGGCGAACGCACACGCAGTTTATCCAGTGCACTCGAAGATTTAGGGGTTCAGCAAGGCGACAAAGTGGGCACACTTGCCTGGAACGATCATCGCCATTTAGAAGCTTACTTTGCCATACCAAGCATGGGGGCGGTCTTACATACCATTAACATCCGTTTAAATAAAGATCATTTGACACATATTATTAATAACGCAGAAGATAAAGTGTTACTCATTGATGAAGGGTTCATTTCAAACATTGAGGAAATAAAAGATGACATCCCTTCTGTTGAAAAATTTGTGATTTTAACCGATGATGAGAAGATTCCGGAAACAACCCTATCACCTGTTTATCACTACGATACTTTGGTTGCTGAAGGCGACAGCAATTTTGATTACCCTAAAGATATCGATGAAAACTCTCCTGCAGGCATGTGTTATACTTCCGCAACAACTGGGAAACCTAAAGGGGTTGTCTACACGCATCGAAGCATCGTTCTGCACAGTATGACGATTGGTCTGGCAGATACGCTGGGCTTGGCAGAAGGAGACGTTGCGATGCCTGTTGTTCCTATGTTTCACGTAAATGCTTGGGGTGTACCGTTTTCTGCGGTCTGGTTTGGAACGACACAAGTCTTGCCTGGTCCAAACTTCACCCCGAAGGTTTTGGCCGAAATGATTGAAGAGGAGCGAGTTACTATTGCTGCAGGTGTACCAACTGTCTGGCTCGGCCTTGCACAAGAATATGAGACTGGCAAATACGATACATCCAGTTTAACAAGAGTAGTCTGTGGAGGATCTGCTGCTCCAAAAAGTTTAATTCAAATATATGAGGAGAAATTTAACATTCCATTTATCCATGCGTATGGCATGACCGAAACAAGTCCTGTCGCTATTGTTGCCCAGCTGAAGAGCTATCAGCGCGATCTGCCTTACGAAGAACAACTGGAAATCCGTTCAAAACAGGGAATACTAGTACCCGGTTTAGATGCAAGAATCGTTAATGAAGCAGGCGAAGTAAAATGGGACGATGAAGACATGGGAGAGCTGCTGCTTCGAGGTCCTTGGATTGCCGACAATTATTATAAAGAGCCTGAAAAAACGAAAGAAGCCATTCAGAATGGTTGGCTGCACACGGGAGATATCGCAACGATAGACGCTGAAGGAACTATTAAGTTAGTCGACCGCACCAAAGATTTAGTGAAAAGCGGTGGCGAGTGGATCTCTTCCGTCGATTTAGAAAACGCTTTAATGGCCCACGAAGATGTTGCTGAGGCAGCTGTAGTCGCCGTTGAAGACCCGCATTGGCAAGAACGTCCAATAGCTGTCGTCGTTACCAAAGACGGAACGGAAACATCTCAAGAGATGCTACTCGACTTTATCCGTCCTTTATTTCCAAAATGGTGGCTGCCGGATGAGGTTATATTTATGGAAACCATCCCGAAAACATCTGTCGGCAAGTTTCTCAAAAGAGAATTGCGTGAACAGTTAAAGGATCACAAATCGAAAAATAAATAATATACAAAAACAGCACAATAGCTAACATTGTGCTGTTTTTCTGTTTTATCTGTTTTTTGAACGGGATATTTCCTATTATTCTTATATGCATTCAGCTTCCTCCTGCAGCGCTTGGGCAGTGGCTGTGTCTGCCTTGAGCATTGCTTCCGGAGGCCCTTCAAATAATACATATCCACCCTGCTTTCCTCCACCTGGGCCTAATTCGATCACCCAATCGCTCGCTGCGATAAAATCTGTATGGTGTTCAATAATAATCACGGTATTTCCTTTTTCAATAAGCCGTTGAAACAATTCAAGAAGCCTGTCATTATCTTGCATGTGCAATCCTAACGATGGCTCATCAAGCAGATAGATTTGTCCTTCTTTTTGCAAATGACTGGCAAGTTTAAGCCGTTGTACTTCACCCCCGCTTAGCGAGCTGGTTGTCTGTCCTAACGTGAGATAGCCTAAGCCAACTTCCTGTAGCATTTCGATGCGTTTGATAATTTTCTCTTTCTGGAAAAATTTCCTTGCTTGGTTAATCGTTAATTCTAATGTTTTGACAATATTTTTCCCTTGATAATGATGCGCCAGCGCTTCTTCAGAATATCGTGTGCCGTCGCATGCTTCACAAGGAACCGTAACCGGATCAGCAAAAGCGACATCCGGCTGAGTAACACCCTTTCCTTTGCAAAACGGACAAGCTCCCAGTGAATTAAAACTGAATAAACCGGCAGGCTGACCAGTCGCTTTTGCAAAGGTTGCACGAATGTCGTCCATGATGCCCATATATGTCGCAAGTGTGGAACGGCTGGATATCCCAATGCTCGCTTGTCCCACAGTAATAGTTTCCGGGTAACGCGTGACAAAAGCCTCCTGCATAAGTGTGCTTTTTCCTGATCCGGATACGCCGCAAACAGAAACCAAAACATTTTTAGGAATGTTGACATGCAGATTTTTTAAATTATGTTCGTTTGCATGGCTCACTGTAAAATAGTCTGCAATGGCTCGAGGTTTTGTATTAATCCGACGCTGCTCGCGGAGAGATGTTGCAGTTGGCGTATTTTTCAAATCGTTTTTATGTCCCTGATAAATCACTTCACCGCCGTGTACGCCTGCTCCTGGTCCCATATCGATAATTTCATCGGCAATATTTATGATAGAGCGATCATGTTCAATGACAATAATTGTATTGTGATTCGCTTTCAGATCTTGAAGCATATGGATTAATTTCCCTACCTCCCGGGGATGCAGACCTGCACTGGGCTCGTCGAAAATATAAGTCATATTATTAAGACTGCTTCCTAAATGTCGAGCAATTTTTACCCGCTGAGCTTCCCCGCCGGAGAGTGTCGCCATTTTCCGCGATAAACTTAAATAACCAATCCCCATGTTCACCAGCTGCTTGACACCAGGCAGGGCTTGTTGGGCAATTGGCGTTCCCACAGCATCTTTAATTTGGTGCAGTTCCTCCAGCAATTCCGTCAATTCCAGCTGATCAAATTCAGCAATATTAAGTCCGTTGATACGGGAAGCCAGCACTTCCGGATTTAAACCTGACCCTTGACAAGTCGGACACAACGCATGCGAAGACATAGCCAGTACATCATCTTGAGATACCTGTTTCAGTTTCGAAACGTCCCGGTTAATATACAGACGGGTAAAACGGGGCAGCAGTCCATCCCATTCATGATCCTGGGGACCATGTTTCGTGTGAAAAGGAGCAAAAACTCTTTCCCCTTCCGGCGGACCATCAATCAATAAACGATACTCTTTTTCCGGATAGTCTTTTATCGGTTTATCGGGATCAAACAAGCCGCCCGTCATCATCCAGCGCCCTTGCCATCCGGATGGAGAAAGCGGCTTAAATCTCACGGCATACTCCCGAAGCGACTTCTCTTCATCAACTAATTTATGTACATCAGGAGCAACCACTCTGCCAAATCCGCCGCAATTCGGGCAACTTCCAAAGGAACTTTTACTGGAAAAATCAGTCGCAGTACCGACAGACGGCTCGCCTATTCGAGAAAATAATAGACGGATAAGCGGGTCAATATCCATATACGTTCCAACGTTCGAACGCGAATTCCCACCTGCGGGCCGCTGTTCCACCACAACGACTGGACTGACATGCTGCATCAAGTCCGCTCGAGGCCGTTCATAACCAGGCATTTGATTCCGGACATAGAGCGGATAATTAAAAGTCATTTGCCTTCTGCTTTCCGCTGCCAGTGTATCAAAAACAACCGAACTTTTCCCCGAACCGGACAGGCCGGTAAAAACCGTAATTTGCTGTTTTTTTATGTTTAGATCTATGTTTTTTAAATTATTTTCTTTTAAGCCTTTTAAAATGATCTCGTCCTTTGTAACCAAAACGCTCACGCCCTTTCCTCTATTATTTACTGTGGAACTCCGACAGCTTATAAAAAGTATCGCTAAACAGATCTCGTTCACTTCAGAGTCTTAGTTGAACTTATCCAGAAAGAAAGCTTTACACTGGCTATTCCTCGGAAAAATTTATCAATTAAACCGGGAATCTTGCGTGACTGGTGGATTGACGGCAGTTTATCCGCTAAATGAATTTACTTTTGCCGCGGAGAGCTATTCGTCGGCAATTTCCATCGGGTAAGCGGAGAATCTTGCCGTGGCTGACTGATTGACGGCAGTTTATCCGCTAAATAAATTTACTTTTGCCGCGGAATGCTATTCATCGGCAATTTCCATCGGGTAGGCGGAGAATTTTGCCGTGGCTGGCGGATTGACGGCAGTTTATCCACTAAATGAATTTACTTTTGCCGTAGAAAGCTATTCGTCGGAATTTTTCATCGATTAAGTGGAAAATTTTGCCGTGGCTGGCGAACTGACGGAAAGGATTGCTCGGCAAAAGAACACCCAAATAGAAAGGACTTTACCGGGGAAAGCTAATCGACTGACGGCAATACTTCTGCAATTTTAGATAAATTTTTCCGTAGCGAACTATTTCACGGATTTGGCTTTTTGAGACCCGGTTCGAGGATAATCAGGACTCGAACTACAGATTCCTGTCTTCTCAGTCCTGTTTCGTGAATAATCGAGACTCATATTACGGTTATCCAATTTCCCAGTCCCGTTCCCGGAATAATTGGGATCCAAATACTCGATTTCTCCCTTCCCAGTCCTGATTTTTCTTTTAATCAAGACTCAATTCAGAATTTATTTATTCCTTTCCGAGTCCTGATTTTGTTTAAAATAGATAATTGATATACGATCCTAATTATTGAACATGGAATTTACACATACATATGACCTTGACTCTTTACACTTTCTTTTTTAAATAAAAAGAAGCGTTTCTCCTCATCTTATCGAAGAATTGGTGGAATAGGAACCAAAACCAACTTTCAAGACTAGAAAAACACTTCTTATTTTTGCATTTCCAAGAGGCTCTTCAACCTTTAAACCAGATTTATCGTGAATATAAACCGATTATGGTCAAAAACTGAGGATAGCAACTTTGCTTTAGAAGCAAAATCGACTCCTTTATGCTGATTTTGTCTTCTTTTCTTTATCCTCCGACTCTATTATACCTTGCTCGATTGCCATTTGTTTACACGCATACGGTGCAGTATAGAATGTCGTTAACATTAATAGCGAGACTGGCACAGCTGTCACTACAATAAAGGACTGAAGCGAATCCACTCCGTCTTCACCAATTGTCAGCAAAATGGTTGCGACAGCTCCCATCAAAAGCGCCCAAAACACACGTAGATACTTGGAAGGATTGCCATCTCCCGTAATAGCCATAGAAATCGTTAAAGACATTGAATCTGTTGTCGTTAACACGAAAATCACGGTAGCAAGGAGAAATAAAACTCCAAAGATAAATCCAAATGGCAGCTGATCAGTAATAGCGATCATAGCAGCCGGCGGTCCATTTTGACTCAGTGCCTCCGAGACAGACCCCGGTTTTAATATTTCTTGGAAAATTCCTGTTCCGCCTACCACCGTAAACCAAAACGTCGCAATGACAGGAGCAATAACCGAAACAGCAGTAACAAGCTGACGTACTGTTCTCCCACGTGAAATTCTTGCTACAAATATGACCATCATCGGACCATAGCCGATAAACCATGCGAAGAAAAAGATCGTCCAGCCACTCAACCATGTTTCATCCCCGTGGTAGGTGCTGAATGTAAAGAAGTTTTGTACATACGTTGCAAAAGCTTCAATATAAGAATTGAATACAAACAGTGCAGGTCCAAGCACTAAAATAGCCACAATTAAAAATAGTGCCAAAATCACGTTAAAACTGCTTAAAACCTGGATTCCTTTATGAATTCCCGTTGCCGCAGAAATTGCTGCAACAGCAACAAGCAAAACAACGATCATAATTTGAATCACTAAAACATCTGACATATGAAACAATTCGCTCATGGCGTAACTCGCCTGTAATCCTAGAAACCCTATCGGTCCAATGGTTCCAGCTGCTACAGATATGATTGAAAACACGTCTACAAAAGTTCCTAAAATACTGTTCTTCATAATCTTATCACCGAAGAACGGGTACAAGAGAGCTCTTGGTTTTAAAGGAGCACCTTTATGGTAATGAGCATACATTAAAACAATCGTCCCCAATGTTCCTAAAATAGCCCAAGCTAGAAAGCCCCAATCTACAAAACTTGCTGCAAGTGCTGTAATAGCCGCTTCATGTGTTCCATTTTCTACACCAGGAGAATGAGGCGGTACTTCCATAAAATGACTCAACGGTTCGGCAGCTGCCCAAAACACGCCGCCAGCGGCTAATAAAGTACACATAATAATAGAAATCCATTTAAATGTGCTTATTTCCGGTTTCTCCATTTTCCCTAATTTAATTTTCCCGTATTTAGAAAACCCCAATACTAAGGATATGAGAAATGTTCCTAATAATACTATCTGATAAATCCCGCCAAAATATTTTACAGAAAAAGCAAAAGAACTATCCACCATTTTTGTAACAATATCTTGATTCACTAACCCAATAATAACAAATAGAAGCAATAGTCCCCCACTTATCAAAAAAACTGGCCAATCAATTATTCTTGCGCTGCTCTTAACATTCTTCAAAATAAACCTCCAAATTATTATAACTGTCGCCACAGAATATTTAAATGCTTTTTTGAGCGACCTGTTTATAATAGCCGGTTGGTTTTCATTTGTCAAAGCATAGTAATTAAACATTTTTTGATTTATCAAATCTTTATAAGAATAAATTATTATTCAACGAAAGTTAAAAGATAAGCAAGTTTAAAGTTGTCACTGTTAGGATTTATTCTCCACTTCCAGCCAATTCTCGAAATCCTCCTCGTCGTTGATATCCAAGTAACTTGCGAGATAATTCAACAATTCTTCCGAGTCCACTTGTTCATATTGATATTCTTCAAAATAATCATGTAAGAATTCCAATGCCTCTTCTTCCCCATCGTGTTTGGCAAATAACGAATACAGCTCATACGTTGGCTGGGAATACACACTTAGCGAGTACAGCATTTGATTATCACCTTTGTCATAAGTATCCAGGGAGTGATTGGCAGGTAAAATGGTATCTTTTTTTCGCCCTTCGTAAATTTGACCACCTATAAATGTCAGCAATTCTTCTTTATCAAAAGTCATTTCTCTATTCGCTAAATATATGGTCGTTAAAAACTGGGTTATTCCTTCATCTACCCAAGGATCATAATATGCATCATTCGAGACCATCCCGTAAAACCATTGATGTCCCAATTCATGTGGTATCACTTCTTTCATTCCTTCAGGGTTATCCATGACCGTTACAATCCCCGGGTATTCCATGCCGCCCTCGTCGGTTTCCGTGACTATCACATCCAACTGATTATGCGGATACTCTCCGATATGTTTTTCAAAAAAGTCCAAGCTGTCAACCGCTATATCTAAACTGTTCTCTGCATTCTCGTCATCAGGTTCAGTAATCAATCGCACTTCCGTTCCATCATGGTCTTCCTGATGAACATCTATCGCGTCTGTTTTCAGGACCGCCATGTAAAATTCTTTTATATTTTCCATGGAAAACTCTCCGGATGTTGCTTCTTCATCGTTTTCACTTTCATCTGAACTGAATACCGTATATCCATCGGGTATCTCATAATTTACGGTGAAATCGCTGAAATCTGTATGATACGATTCTCCAGTCGGATTATAATCTTCTTTATTCCAGCCATCGCGATATGTCGCTAGCATCGGATAAAACTGACCTAAGAAATACCCTTCATCACTCTGGGTAAAACGAAAACCATCTTCCGGAAGACTGAACGTATAAGCTATATCCGCTTCCACCTCTTCCCCTTTTTCCAAAGGTTCTTCCAGTTCCAATGCCAACGTATCATTTTCCAAAGAATAAGGAACGTTTTCACCATCCACCTGGACGGATTCAATATCCAGCTCATTCGCTCCACCTACTTCATCCGGTTTATTTTCTTCGGTAAACGCATTCGGAATCACATAGAATACGAGCTCTTCCCACGCATCATCTGACGTACTTTCAATCATGGAGCTGGCATTTAATTGAAAATTACCCTCTTCTTCCATTTTCACGTCCAAATCATAGGTAACCTCTGTATTGGAAGGGATGGTTTCTGGTTCAAAATCCTCTATGGAAACAGGTTCATGTAACGTATCAGCTGAATCGTCCAAATCGGCAAAATCAGGATTTATTTCTTTTTGTGATTTTTGAAGCTCTCCCTTTTGTTCTGAACCGTCGTTTGTAGCACACGCAGTCAGCATTAGGACTGCAATCCCCACGCTTCCCAGCAGTTTATTAACTTTCAACGTATCACTTCCTGTCTGTTTGATATTTGATGAGAATGGTATTTTATATAAGGATTTTCATTTAATAATAGAATTATTTTGTTTTCTATGCTATTAAAAAAGTATTTCCTCTAATATGAATTCAATACGTTTATTAAAGGAAATACTTTAGATTTTACTCTTTCACACTCGCTTGTTCTTTTCTCATTTCACCTATCTGTTCGACAATTGTTTGGTAATATTGCTTTTTAGAAAACCGTTGGTAATCACCTATAATATATAATTCTTTTTTTGCGCGCGTAACTGCTACATTCAGTAGGTTCGGTGTTGAGCAGGACCAATTTGCAGCTCCGTCCGATCCAGGGTCAGTCCCTGTTACTACATACACAACATCGGCTTCTTTGCCTTGAAATGTATGCACAGTCCCTACAGCTTTTTCCAGCCATAATTTCAGTTCATTTTTACCAACATTTTCTTCTTTGAGTTTATTTTCAATATCCTGCTTAAGGCCTTCTTTTACGGATGTGAAAGGAGTAATGACATATACATCCGGCAATTGATTTTCTTGGTGAAATCTAGCCAAAATCTGATCTGCTGCTATTTCTCCTTGTTCCTTTACATAATGGCGGTTGACTGCCTTTCCTTTACAATCAAACCATATACTCTCCCCTGTTTCTTTTTGAGGGGGTGGGAGTACCATACGATTTTCATAAGCAATTTTATTTGATATCGTAAACATTGGATTTTTACAACGTCTGTGCACCCAGAGTGGCGTACCTATCCAATGATCATCTCCAATATAGGTGCCATATGGGTTAGTCAAATCCGCTAAAGCTTGTACAGAAGTATTCGTTCCAATGTATCTGTCCTCTACTGCAAAATGACGTTTGAGATCTTCTAATACGGTTTTATCTGTGGTAACAACTGGTTCTATCTGCAACGGATCCCCAACTACGACGGCTCGTTTTGCTCTCCATAAACCGCCTGCTGCCTGCTGCGGACTTGCCTGACCTGCCTCATCAATGAATAAATAATCGATAAAGTCAGTCCCAATACCACGGTACATCGAACCGAAACTAGCAAACGTTGTACTAATAACAGGAGTAATCATATGAAGCGATTTCCACATTTTTCCAAAGCTTCACGATCCTTCGTCACGTTTAAGTCCAGTTGTTTTTTGTTCTTAAGAAGTCGCAGGGTGTGGAAAACAGGTTTAGTATTTAATTGCAGCAAGTATTTATGCAGCTTCATTGCTTTTAAAAATAACAACCCTCTTTCATAATTCAATTCATCTGTCATCCACAATGTATTTACCTGTCTTTTTTCATATGCCGCCTGATGATTTTCCCAGTATTTTTCACTTGGCAGTACTATATTTTGTTTTTCGTAGTACGACCATTGTTGATCTAATTCATTTTTTTCTTTTTCAAATTCTTCTTCCTGTTTTTTGATTTTTTCACGCTGAGTCTTTAATTGCCAATATTCTTTTTTTACTTTGGATAATTTCTCGGTTAATTCATACATTTCAGCTTTTAAACCTTCTTTTTTCTCATCCCTTACACGAAATATTCTTTTGAAAAAGGATTGCTGTGGTAATAAATCCAGTAACTCTTGTTTTTCAGTTTTGAGTTCTTCGTAATAAGTTATTGCTTCCTCTAGCCGTTTCTTTTCTTTCTCTATCGTTTCCGCATCTACTTGCAAATCCGTGAGTACTTTCATCTTGCTTTTTATATTGTCATAAGCTTTTGCGAACTTTTGCAAATCATCCTTTTTTTCTTGAACCGAATCAAGCAGTTGCTGAAATTCATCAACCGCTTCTTTCCAATCTTCTTCAGTCATCTGATTAGCATTTGTGTTTAATTGATTCATAAACGTTTCGTAATTTGCTTCCTTTTTAATCATTTCTGTGCTAAAAGTGTTCATATTCCCCGATTTTCCTAAAGCAGCAGAAAACAACCCCCATGTTTCTTCTTTGCCCCCAAGCAATATCTTTGCAATATCAGGAAACATCGAAAGACTCTCAGATTCTTCCCGGTACTTATTCTCATAACCTGGAAAAGGGTCTTTTTCGGAAGGCATCCTGCAAACTTCTTCTAGTGCTGGCAATTCTTTTGAGATATTTTCCACTGCCCCATTGTTACTGGAAGCCACGACCATAGAAAACTTGTTGAGTGTTTCATGCAGTTGGTAAACAGGAAAAGAATACCCATCCATTTCCAGAGCATATTGTTTAGTAAACGCATCTTGAGGTTTATTCAATTTAGCTATTGCGGTTGCTCGTTGAACAATTAAATCAGCGAAAATATCCTTTAATAATGTTGTTTTCCCCGTACCTGGAGGACCATTTACTGAATTGATTTTTTGATTGTTTTGTAATACTTGATTTACAGCCACTTGCTGCATCAAAGATAAACGGTGATTCACAGGAGAGGGCCATCTCCCATTGGGTAAATTTTTGGGTTGTAACACGCTTTCTATATATTGAGAGTTTTCATTTACATCAGCTCTTTCTTCCGGTTTCCTTCCCTGAATATATTCTGATAAAGTCTCATTAACACCCTTATTAAGAATATTTCCGATATCTGATACATAAAAACTATTCATGTTGTCATCCGTTGTTTCCGTGTCTTTTTTCAATCTTTTTGTTTCTATGTAATTACCGTTTGATTTTTCCAGTTGGTAAAAATACTTTCCGTACGTTTTCATAACATCCTCAATGGAATCATTAGTGATACCATCTATGAATAACTCGTTTACTTTTTCCTTAAATTCTTGCATTACTTCTTCAAAATCATCTTTCATTGTCGTATACGAAAAAGATGAAGAACTGGTTAATGATCTGATTACGTACATAACCATTGGCACAAAGACACTGTTTTCTATGTAATTCCCTTCCTGATCGACTTTAAAAGTGAAGCTACATAACTCTGTCTTATCACGATTGATAATTTCTTCGTCATTTTGAAATAATTCCCGAAAAATCTCTACTAATTGATACTGCTTAAAACATCCTAAATACAACTGATATTCCAGCTTATGTGTATCCGACTGTTTTAGCTCATCTTGCTCCCACGGTTTCTCAGTAAAATCATACAGCAGCTTGACGTTATTTCTTTTTTGGTTATCTGTAAAATGCTTAGCAGCAATACTAGTTTTATTATCCTTAACCTCACACGGTTCAATGGACTCCAACATATGCCAAGCCTTCAGGACAGTCTGGTTGTTACTCAAATCATCGCAACCTTTCGATTTCATAGTCATCTTTAACAATCTGCTTCCATCTATCGTATTATACTCCAGATGAAAAACACAAGAGTTTTTGAAAAATAGTATCTAAAATGACTGAGTGACCAAAGTACTATTATCTATTTCACTCACGCTTTAAGTTATTTGAAAAAGGGTATATATGTATTGTAAGCCGGGATATGAGGGAGGACTACTTATGACCACCAAAATTGCTGTAGCCATTCTGCACGGAATGGGTTCGCAGAAAAAAGGCTTTGCGAAAAAGACAATTTCCAAAATAAACAGCCAGTTTCAGAAGCGCATGAAAGAACTGGGCGAGGATCCAACGGAAAAGCT
>DATGUO010000007.1:0-10617 GCA_035301305.1 Pseudogracilibacillus sp. | reverse complement strand
TCGGATTTCTTTCCTTCAATGCTTCATATATAGATCTATGGTGCTCAATCGTAATGCCTGGCTCCCTGTATTTGATAAGGCTGTCCGTTTTCTCATGAGATATTAAAAGAGAATGGATCATTCCATCTACCAAAGGATTACTGACACTTTGTGCGATTATCCTATGAAACTCTTTGTCCCGATGTCCATAATCATTATCAGCGTTTGCTTCTATACTTTCTATTGTCTGCTTTAACTGATCAAGTTCGTCAGAAGTTATCTTTTCAGCTGCAATAGTAACCAATCCCAACTCCAAAGTCATGCGAGCTTCCAAAATAGCAGCAATATCGTTAATAAACAAAGCCAGCATTGCTTCAAAAGGTCCATTGCCTATACTGTCGGTAATATAGGTGCCTCCTCTCGGCCGCCGTTTAATTATTCCTAACGTTTCCAAAGAGCTTAATGTTTCTCTCAACACCGGTCGACTTACGCCGAAATCTTCCATCATTTCCATTTCAGAAGGAAGTTTATCACCTGGTTTCAATTTATTATTCATAAGCAGATAAATAAATTCCTCTAACACTTGCTGTGACAAAGTGCTTTTATTGACCGCATTTACACTTAGCTTTTGCAATGTGTTTACCTCCTTCGATGTTTACATTTAATTAATCAATCAACCTACAATCTATCTTATCAATACTTTTATGTCACCGGCGAAGGGTTGAATAATGCCAAATCATTATACACTCCCCACTTATCAGCCCATGTTTTTTCTTCGCCGCTCGCTACGGCAATAATTTTGTTGAATATTTCCCAACCGACTTCTTCAATCGTCGATTCATCTGTCGCAATTTTCCCAGCATCAATATCAATTAAGTCGTGCCATTCTTTTTTCAATTCACTTCTTGTTGATACCTTCAATACAGGAGCCATCGACAGATTGTACGGTGTTCCTCTTCCTGTTGTAAATACCTGCATATGCATCCCAGAAGCCAGTTGCAGCGTACCACATACAAAGTCACTTGCTGGAGTTGCCGCGAAATGCAAGCCAGTCTTTTTAACTTTTTCACCTGGGGAAAGAACATCAACGATGGGAGACTCACCGGATTTAACAACAGAGCCTAGTGATTTTTCCACAACATTCGTTAAACCTCCCCGCTTATTCCCTGGAGAAGGGTTTTCTGACCTGTCTACGTTATCTTTGCTTAAGTAATTATCGTACCATTTCATTTCGTTTATTAATTTGTCTTTCACTTCTTTATCAACCGTTCTTGGTGTCAAAAGATGCACGGCATCTCGAACTTCTGTAACTTCAGAAAACATAACAGTAGCACCGCGATCTACTAGTAGGTCCGCAGCATAACCAACTGCTGGATTCGCAGTTACCCCTGAAAAAGCATCGCTTCCACCGCACTGAACTCCTACTACCAATTTGGAAATCGGGAACGTTTCCCGTTTTCTATTATTTAATTTTCCCAATCTCTGTTTAGCTTTTTTCAACATTTCATCCATGATATTTTCGAATCCTTCCTGCTCTTGCAGAATCAAAATATTATCATTGGATTTTCCGTTGTTTACTCTTTGAGGAAGCAGTTTTTCGCATCCCAACCCAACAACCATTACTTCTCCGCCAAAACTTGGATGATCAGATAGATTTTGAATGGTTCTGATTGGTATTTTCGCATCTTCTGCATTAATAGCCACACCACAACCGTAGTTATGATTTAACGCTACAACGTCATCCACGTTTTCGTAAAGTGGCAAAATCTCTTCTTTAATTTTTTTTACAGCGAACTCAACTATACCGGTCACACATTGAACACTTGTAGTAATCCCAAGTATATTTTTAATTCCGACTGTACCATTAGCATTTCTATATCCTCTAAACGTGTATTCCTTAGCATCGTTTATTTTACTGTTTCCGACTTGGTTATATTCTGTCAAACTGTCGAGCTCTGGCGGAACAGGTAGATCCATTACAGCATCGTTAATCCAGCTCCCCGCCAATATATCTTTTCTAGCGAAACCAATCGTTTCTCCGTATCTGATTATCTTCTCATCTTTGGGAATATATTTCAAAGCAATTTTATGAGCTTGAGGAACATCTTCAACAGACGTTAGACCACATGGAAAGACAGAGCCTTTTTTTGCTCCGCCTTTCGTTACAATAATCGCTGTGTTGTCTTTAGGGTTAACTTTTATATACTTTAAATACTCTGCTACCATTTTCCAACATCCTTTTTAAAAGTATTAAAAATCACCTTACCAATGACGGACGCTTATTATCAAATTCCCATCCAGGAATTAAATATTGCATACCGATGGAATCATCCCGTGTTCCTTTGCCCACTTTTTTATAGGTTTCATGAGCTTCTTCCAGCTTATCCATATCAATATCGACGCCGAGTCCAGGTTTGTCCGGAACTTTAATTTTACCATCCTCTATTTTATATGGATCTTTGGTTATTCTTTGTCCATCCTGCCAAATCCAATGCGTGTCAATGGCAGTTATATTCCCAGGAGCTGCTGCAGCAACATGAGTAAACATAGCCAGCGAAACATCAAAGTGATTGTTGGAATGTGAGCCCCACGTAAGCCCCCATTCATGACAAAGCTGTGCAACACGTACCGAACCTGTCATCGTCCAGAAATGAGGATCTGCCAATGGTATATCAACCGACTGGAGCATAATAGCATGACCCATCTGACGCCAATCTGTCGCTATCATATTGGTAGCAGTTGGTAACCCGGTTGCTTTCTTAAACTCACTTAAAATTTCTCTTCCGGAGAATCCATTTTCTGCACCACATGGATCTTCGGCATAAGCCAATACATGTTGCTGATTTTTACACAGCTTTATTGCTTCATCCAATGACCAGGCCCCGTTCGGATCCAATGTAATTCTTGCATTAGGAAATCTTTCAGCCAATGCAGTAACTGCTTCTATTTCTTCTTCCCCTTGCAATACTCCGCCCTTTAGCTTAAAGTCATTAAAACCGTATTGATCATACGCTGCTTCCGCCAACCGGACGATAGAATCAGCATCCAACGCTTTTTCGTGCCGTAAACGGAACCAATCACTCGAAGCATTTTTATCTTCCAGATAAGGCAAATCCGTTTTCTTTCTATCGCCGATATAAAATAAGTATCCGAGTGTTTCCACTTCACTTCTCTGCTGTCCATCCCCGAGTAAAGCTGCTATCGGCACATTCAAATGTTTCCCCAATAAATCTAGCATCGCCGCTTCCAGTGCCGCTATCGAATGAATGGTTATTCTTAAATCAAATGTTTGCAGACCGCGGCCGAAGGTATCTCTGTCTTTAAAAGCAGTCTCCACTTTTTGTAAAACGCTTTTGTAATTACCAATCGATTCATTCATCACAAGCTCTTTCGCATCTATGAGTGTGTTGTAGATCGGTTCTCCACCGGGAACCTCACCGACTCCAACGTTTCCGGAATTATCTTTTAATACCACAATATTTCTAGTGAAAAAAGGCCCATGTGCACCGCTCAGGTTTAACAGCATGCTGTCATGTCCTGCTACAGGATAAACACGGTAATCCACTATTAGGGGAGTTTCATTGATTCTCTTCATGTTTTTCAGTCCTCCAAATTAATATAATCATTGACAGTAATTTACATTTTAAAGGCTTGCTCCCTGCTTGTTCTTGCTTTTGAAAATATTGATGACAGAGTATAACAATGAACCTAGGATTAACACCCATAGTACAATGGAAATCGGTCCTTTAGTAAAGAAGATTGTCAAATCCCCATCACTTGCTTTTAAACTGTCGATGAAATACTTTTCGGCATTGGTTCCTAAAATAAAGCCTATTAGAAACGAAGGAATCTGCACTCCTATTTTCGGGAAAATATAGCCCAAAAAGCCGAATAAGAACAATGTCCATACATCAAACATGATTCCGTTATTGATTGCATAAGACCCTACAACACATGCAACAATGATGATTGGAAACAGGATGTACTTAGGAACGAAAATTATTTTCGCAAAATACTTGATTGTAAAGAAAAGAATAACAAACATCGCAATATTGGCAATGACCAAAGCAATCACAATGCCGCTCCATAAATCAGGGTTGGACGGGATAAATAACGGACCGACCTGCACACCCTGCAATAAAAAGGCTCCCAGTAAAATGGCAGTGGTACTGTCACCCGGAATCCCAAGACTCAGCAAAGGAACCAAAGCCCCGCCAATCAAGCCATTGTTTGCTGCTTCACTTGCTACCAATCCTTCAGGTTCTCCTGTACCGAATTTCTCCGGTTTCTTCGAAAAGTTTTTCGCCTGAGAATATGCGGTAATCGATGCTGCACTTCCCCCTACTCCAGGTAGGATACCTATAAAGGTACCAATAATAGCAGAGCGAAAAACGTTCATTTTTTGCTTTAACAGCATGGAGAATTTGAATTTATTTTCTTTACTGTCAAGTTTCAAATTCTTACTGGCCGTATTCTTCATGCCGTTTTCTGCTTCTTCCAGCAACTGTCCTATCGCAAACAAACCGATTAAAACAGGCACTAAGTCAAAACCATACATTAACTGTGTTTCCAGGCCTTCAGGTACAAACCTTAACTCGTTGTTGTCCGGGAATGTCCCTATTAAGCTTATTAAAATCCCTAGGATACCACTGAAAATACCGCCCAAAAGGCTTCCCTGTGAAATGGAAGCAATAACAGTCAATGCAAACACAATAATTAAAAACTTCTCAACAGAAGAAAAATCCACTGCCACCGTTGAAAGAATAGGTGCGAAAAAGTACAGCACGATTAAACTAAAAAATCCACCAAAAACAGATGCGCTGATCCCCAGCTTTAATGCTTTTTCAGCTTCTCCTTTCTGCGTCATTGGATAGCCATCAAAAGTGGTGCACAGTGATGAAGGGGTTCCAGGAATATTGATTAATATGGCAGGAATCAATCCTCCGCTGATACCACCAACATATAGGCCAAGCAGTAATCCTAATGAGTCAATCAAGTCCAGTGAATAAGTCAAAGGTAAAAAAATCGCAATAGCCATTGTCGCAGTCATACCAGGAATTGCTCCTAGGATGATCCCTAGAAACACACCCAAAAAACACAACACAATGGCAAGCGGGCTGAGAACATTTAAGAACTCCATATGTTATTTTCCTCCTAACTCAAGGCAATGTTATGTCAAACAGCTTCCCAAAGACGAGCCAGATGATCATTGTTGTCGCTGCAGCGTTTGATATAGAAATTAAAATTGCTTTTTTGTTTACACTTCCTATGTACAGTAATGTAGTTAATATAATAAAGATAATGGTCGTGAACAAAAACCCAAACCAGTCCAATGCAAAGCCATAAATAATAAGCAGGATAACCGTTCCCACAAACATGGTTACATTAAATTTCTCTTTAGGTTGATCTTTATCAATTTCCTGATTATGGATGTCTTCTTTTTTCGCCGTTTTTTTAATTTTCATTTTATTAACCACATTTTTTATGATTAATACGATTCCTAGTAAAGTTAACAAATATATTATGAGTTTAGGAAATACTGTGTGGTAGTTACTGTACGTTAAATCAATTTTTAGGAGTTCGCCCACATCGCTCACCCTTCCTTCTGTAGCCATTTTTTTAGAATGAGAGGAGGTTAATCTTCATTTAACCTCCTCTTTTCCGGTATTACTTGGTTAAATCATCAAGATCCGGTGCTTTTTCAATTAACTTACTCAGATTATCTCTCTTTTCTATTAAATAATCTTTAGCTTCATTTGCCGGCATATAGTTGACAATATACCCATATTTATCTAGATCCTCTCCATAAGCGTCACTTTCGGCAATTTCTGCCGCTGCATTATCCAAAGCGGTTAAAACATCTTCATCTACATCTTTTGGCAGCAAATAAAAGAATTCTTTATCAAAGACTGCTTCTTCCCCATCTACAGTAATTCCTTGATCACCGAATGTTGGAACATCATCAAATCCTTCTACTTTTTCACTAGCAGTAACTCCTAAAAACTTCATTTTGATTTTGTCTTCTACATCATCTTTTGTATACTCTGCGTTGGCTCCAAGTGTTCCATAAATGATGTCAGCGTTGTCATCCCAAAGAGCTTGGTTTTTATCTTCTTGAGAACCAGTTACATAAACTTTAATTCGATCGACAACATCTTCTCCGAATTCCTCTTCCACCCAGAAATAGTATAAGTCGAACGTAATTTCAGAAACCCCGCCGCCTTCAATAGCAACTGTGAGTGTTTCATCAGGATTATTTTCCAGCCATTCAGCCGATTCAGCCATTGTATCGTACGGAGCATCAGCTCTTGCTAAATAGGCGTTACCAGGGTTAGTGGAAACTATCGGTCCAACTGTCCAATTTTCCAGTTCATATTTCTCCGGAAACTCTCCGTATTCAACGCTTAGATACGTCATATCGTGAAAGAAAAACATGGTACTTCCATCATCTTTTGCTTTGTCCAATTCACTGAAAGCCTGGTTCGCACCGATGGCGTCCACTTTCATGCTGGTACCGAGAACTTCTTCGATGTTTCTACTTGCAGCATCAGCGATTTGATAGGTGTCTCCTCCGGTTGCGCTTGATCCAATAACGACCCGGACTCTATCCTGATCAAATCCCGAATCCTCATTATTACTTGAAGTTGTATTCGAAGATCCACATGCTGCAAGAACGGTTATCATTATGATTGCTGTTAATGTCATTAATGCTTTTTTCATATTACCCCTCCTAATTATATTTGAATGTTTCGAAATTTTAATGAAGCGCTTTCAGTTAGATAATTATCTTGCCTTTTCTTATGTGATAACATCTAATAGTTCCATTTTCTTTATCAACGTTTTTCCAACTTTTAATAGGGGAGGCTGGGACAGAAGTATTTTTATCAAATAAAATGCGAACATGATTGGTGCAAATAACCCGCTCCGGAAATACACTTCGCTTTCCGTGGGCGGCTGGTGAGCCCCCTTGTGCTACCGCACTTCGGTGTCTCACCTATGCCTTTCCTCCCACTGAGATACATCGCACGCAGAAAAAGCAGTTTCCTTTTTCAAGGAGTCTACGTATATTTCCTACGCTAAGTCTGTGTTTTATTCGTCTTTTAAGTTAAACTCTTTAGTTATGTCCCAGCCTCATTCTATGAATGCTTGTTCTTCGGAAGCATAAAGTCGAAGTCACAGCCTTGATCAGCCTGCAATACATGCTTTTGGTACATCCAAGTATAGCCGCGTTCTTCCGTTTCCGGCGGCTGCCAATCAGCGCGACGTTTCTCAAGTTCCTCATCACTTACATTTAAATGCAACACTCTGTTCTCCACATCCAATTCAATCCAATCACCGTCTTTGATAAGCCCGATATTTCCTCCTACAGCTGCTTCAGGAGCTGCGTGTAAAACGACAGTACCGAAAGCGGTACCGCTCATCCGGCAATCTGAAATTCGAACCATATCTCGTACTCCCTGCTTTAACAGTTTGTCTGGAATTGGGATCATTCCAGCCTCCGGCATGCCGGGACCTCCGACTGGACCGGTATTCTGCAGCACGAGCACACTGTCCTCATTTACTTCTAGATCTGGGTCGCTAATCTTTTTCTCCATATCTTCTGTAGATGTAAACACGACAGCCTGACCTTTGTGTTTACTTAACTTTTGATTGATGATAGCTTTCGGCTTGATAATAGAGCCGTCCGGAGCCAGGTTTCCTTTTAATACTGCAATGCCTCCATCTTTATGCAACGGATCATTTAATGGTTTAATAATATCTCTGTACACTTCTTCCACCGTAGCATCCTTTATATTTTCCGCTAACGTTTTCAAAGTTACGGTCATTTCCTCCGTATTTAGATGCGGTTCCAATTCTTTTAACACAGCGGGAATACCGCCTGCGTGATACAAGTCCTGCATTTGGTATTTTCCAGCTGGACGCAAATTTGCAATAAACGGTGTATTGTTGCTGATATCTTCAAACATATCCAATGTTAAATCAATATTAAGTCTCTTTGCTATAGCAGTTAAGTGAATAACAGAGTTGGTAGATCCACCAATGGCCATTAAAGTTTTCATCGCATTTTCAAAGGCCTTTTTCGTCATAATGTCTGACGGTTTAACATCTTGTTTCACTAGTCTTACAATCGCTCTTCCAGTTTCTCTTGCCATATGCATTCGTTCGTTGTAAGTAGCCGGTGCAGCAGCACCTCCCGGCAGCATCATTCCTAAAGCTTCTGCACAAGACGCTATCGTGCTTGCCGAACCCATAACCATGCAATGACCAGCTGTTGGTGCAAGTTGTTTATTAATTTCTTGTATTTCTGTTTCATCTACCGTACCAGCTTTATATTCCTGCCAGAAATACCGACAATCCGAGCAGGCACCCAATGTTCTGCCTTTGTACTCGCCGTTATTCATCGGTCCGCCTGAAAATAAGACAGCCGGTTTATCTGCGCTAGCAGCTCCCATCAATTGGGCAGGTGCCATCTTGTCACATCCGCTAATCATCACCGCCCCGTCGATTGGCTGCGCTGCTATCATCTCTTCTGTATCCATTGCCGCCAAATTACGATATAACATGGTGGTCGGACTTGTGAACATTTCTCCCAGCGAGATGGTCGGAAACTCTAATGGTGTTCCGCCTTCCATTGTAATCCCTTGCTTTATTGCCGCAACCATCGGCTGAACATGAGTATGACAACGGTTAACTTCACTGAACGTATTACTGATTCCGATTACCGGCTTTTCATAGTCACTCTCGTCATGTCCAAGATGTCTACGAAAAGCCATTTTTATAAATTCACTGAAGCCCTCGTCACCGTATGATGTATTTTTTCTTTGCATGGAATCCTTCCTTCACAAGATAGTTTTAAATATATACAGCTTTTCATTATGAATCTATCGAATCAGTGTTATATAAAATTAGTCATCTAGTTGAAAAGAAACAAATTTCTCTTCTAGAAAATCCTCTATACCTTGACGACCGCCTTCACGCCCCAAACCAGATTCTTTTACACCGCCGAATGGAGCCTGTGCGACAGTAGGAAGTGGATCGTTAACACCGACAATTCCATATTCAAGTGCTTCACTTACTCTAAACATACGAGAACCATCTTTTGTGTAAATATAGGAAGCCAATCCGTATTCACTGCTGTTTGCTTTTTCAATTGCTTCTTCTTCTGTTTTGAAAGGAAACACAGGAGCAACCGGACCGAACGTTTCTTCATAAGAAATTTTCATATCTTCCGTCGCATTCATCAGCAAGGTTGGTTCAAAAAAGAATCCATTTGCAAATTCCCCTTCTGTCAGTCTATTTCCTCCTACGACGACTTCTGCACCTTTACTTTTTGCATCTTCTACGTGACTTGCTGCTTTTTCCACAGCACCGTGATCAATAAGTGGACCTATTGTAACGTTATCTTTGTTTCCGTCCCCGATAACCAGCTTTCTCATCTTCTTAGCCAACAGTTCAGAGAAGTCTTTAGCAATACTTTCATGAACATACATTCTGTTAGCGCAGACACAAGTTTGCCCGGCATTTCTAAATTTGCTTGCTATTGCTCCATCTGTTGCTTGTTCTAGGTCAGCATCTTCAAAAACGATGAACGGAGCGTGGCCGCCCAGTTCCAAAGATATCTTCTTCATTGTGTCAGCTGCTTGTCTCATCAATTGTTTTCCAACTTCAGTGGATCCGGTAAATGTGATTTTCCGTACATCAGGAGAATCCATTAACACTTTAACAATTTTACTTGCAGAACCATGCAGTAAATTAACAACGCCTTTTGGAATTCCAGCTTCATGGCATGCTTTAATTACTTCTACGGCTGTCAAAGGGGTAGCAGATGCAGGCTTTAATACAACGGCACAACCTGCTGCCATTGCAGGAGCCATTTTTCTAGTAATCATGGCGATTGGGAAATTCCATGGTGTTATTGCTCCGACAACGCCTACCGGCTGATGGGTAACCATCAACCGTTTATTTTCGGCAGATGTTGGAATCGTCTCACCGTAGACTCTTCTTCCTTCTTCTGCATACCATTCCAGGTAATCAATGGCCAAAGATATTTCGCCTTTGGATTCATTCAATGGTTTTCCCATTTCCTTTGTAATAACCTCAGCGATTTGATATGTTTTAGAACGCAGGATTTCTGCGACACGGTTTAAATAACCATAGCGTTCTTTGGCTGTTAGTTTCGACCAAGATTTCATGCCTTCTTTAGCAGCTTTTATTGCGTCACTAGTTTCTGTTTCGCTACTTTTTGAAACAGAATCCACCACTTCACTTGTACTCGGATTTATCACGTCAAGTTGATCTTCAGTTGTTATCCATTCGCCGTTTATATAGAGCATACGTTCATCCCTTTCTATGTTTTTTTATTTTTCTTGGTTGGCTGATAGAATTTCCGGATTAATGGCAACTTCAATCAAAGTCGGTTTATCATTTTCCAGTGCTTCTCTCAGCGCTTTTGAGAAATCTTCATTATTATTTACTTTTATTCCATATCCACCGAAGTTTTTAGCTAATTCAGCGAAATCTGGGTTGGTTAAATCTGTTCCGATTACTCTGTCCGGGAACTTACCTTCCTGATGGGCTCTGATCGTCCCGAATTTATTGTTGTTAATAACCAAACTGATGATCGGCGTGTTATATCTG
>DATGUO010000006.1:0-6018 GCA_035301305.1 Pseudogracilibacillus sp. | reverse complement strand
TCTCAAACGCATGATACACTTCATCGACTTACGTATAAAGAAATTGGAAAACGAACTCGAAAATTGATGAGTGCACTTCATCATTTAGGGGTTAAACAAGAAGATCGTATAGGAACTCTCGCCTGGAACACACACCGACATCTGGAAATCTACTTCGCAGCACCGGGTTTGGGTGCTGTCTTACACACTATTAATATCCGCTTATCTCCAGAACATATTATTTATATTATCAACCATGCAGAAGATCAAGTTATTTTCGTTGATGAAGATATCCTCCCGCTTGTCGATCAATTAAAAGACCATCTAAAAACAGTTAAAGCCTATATCGTAATGACAGATAAAGATACCATTCCCGAAAATTCGCTAGATAATGTCTATTCCTACGAAGAATTCATTAAAGACGAAGATGAAACTTACCCGTTTACAACCGATATCGATGAAAATCAGCCTGCTGGTTTGTGTTATACTTCCGCAACTACCGGAAAACCAAAAGGGGTGATGTATACGCACCGGGCGATTGCACTACACAGTTACGCGCTTGGACTCGCTGATACTGCGGCAATTTCGGAATCTGATGTAGCAATGCCGATTGTCCCTCAGTTCCACGTTAACGCTTGGGGGATGCCGTTTGCCTGCACGTGGTTTGGCTCTACTCAAGTGATGCCAGGTCCAAGATTCACTCCGGAGCGGCTGGCTCGCTTTATCGAAGAGTTTAAGGTAACCACGAGTGCAGGTGTTCCGACCATTTGGCTGGGACTGTTAAATGAATTGGAACGAAAAACATACGATACGAGCAGTTTGCGCGGGGTGCTTTGCGGTGGTTCCGCAGCTCCAATCGGGATGATTCGAACGTTTGAGGAAAAATACAACATTCCCTTCTTCCATGCATATGGAGCAACTGAAACGACACCTTTAGCAACATACTCCCGCCTGAAAAGTTACCAGCAGGACTTGCCAATTGAAGAGAAAATCATTGAACAGACACGGCAAGGTATTTTAGTTCCCGGACTTGAAATGAAAGTCATGGGCGATGAAGGAGAAGAAGTTCCTTGGGATGATCAAACAATGGGAGAGTTGTTATTAAAAGGCCCGTGGATTGCTGATGAATATTACAAAGATGAACGAACAGAAGATGCTTTTGTAGATGGCTGGTTCCATACTGGCGACGTTGTCACGATTGACCCGGAAGGCACGATGAAAATTATCGACCGTACGAAGGATCTTATTAAAAGCGGCGGGGAATGGATTTCTTCGGTTGAATTAGAAAACGTGATTATGGCTCATGAAGATGTATTCGAAGCCTCGGTTATAGCTATTCCCGACGATAAATGGACGGAGCGGCCTGTTGCTTGTGTCGTGCTGCATGACCGCTCCAAAGGAAAAGTGAGCGAAGCAGATATATTGGAATTTTTAGAGCCGCAATTCGCTCATTTTTGGGTCCCCGATAAAATTCTTTTTGTCGAGGAAATACCAAAATCATCAGTCGGTAAATTTTTAAAACGGGAATTACGAACTATTGTTTACGAGCAATTAGGTATTGAAATATAAATTGGTAAACCAAAATCACATTCGAACGTGACTGGAGTGAGTCCACAAGGGCTCTCTCTTTTTATATACAATACCCTGTCAATGGAGCGTCTTTTAGCTTTATCAAACAAAAAAGTGCGCATTTAAAAAGATGCAACGGCTTCCCGTTACACCTCGTCTTACGTTTGTTTATTTCTTAACATGTATTCTTTTAAAATTTATGCTCAAAAATAAAATCCATCATACCATCTAACACAGAAGTATCATTAGAAATCAAAAAGATGGGCGTCAGCATGATTACAAGGATAACTGCCAGGTAAGACACAATAACCTTTGCAAAATTTCCAACTAGTTTTTTCATGATATTTCAGCCCCTTTCCTTCGCGAATTAATCTGAATTATAAGAATATTTTAAACTAATTATCTGTAAATTACAAGTTGTTCAACTAAGTTTTGCTGAAAATTTTCGATACTTCTTATGTTATTTATTCCCTTTTTTCTCCATTATAAACATTTTCAGCTCGATCTTTCCAAAAATAAAAAAGCATTTATACTCTTCATGTACAGAGTATAAATGCTTTTTCGTTATAAGCTGAGCAGTTCCTTCACATCTTCTTCGGTTAAACTGGAGAGCATTGTTTCGCCAGGCTGCACCACTTGGTCAATTAATTCGCGTTTTTTCTGTTGTAAATCATAAATTTTTTCTTCTATCGTTCCTTCGGTAATGAAACGAATCACTTGAACGACATTCTTTTGACCAAACCGGTGTGCTCGTCCAGCAGCTTGATCTTCTACTGCCGGGTTCCACCATAAATCAAATAACAATACCGTATCTGCTCCTGTTAAATTTAAGCCGGTTCCGCCTGCTCGTAAAGAGATTAGAAAAACATTCTTTTCGCCTTCATTAAACGCTTCACTCATTTCCACGCGATCTTTGGAAGCCGTTTGGCCTTGTAAATAAAAGTAATCAATACCTCTTTTTTCTAATTCTTTGATGATTAAATCATGCATTGATGTAAATTGCGAGAAAATTAACATACGCTGGCCGCTTTCCATCATTGTTTCTACTTGCTGCATGAGCTCATCCAATTTTCCTGATCTGCCTTCATAATTCTCGATGAACAAAGATGGATGGCAGCATAACTGACGTAACCGGGTTAAACCGGCTAATATTTTCATTCTGTTCTGCTGAAAGTGATTTTGGGCAATCGAATCCGACGTCACTTGTTGCAGCTCCTGCAGATAACCGACATATAAGTCTTTTTGTTCTTTCGTTAATTCTGAATGATGAACGGTTTCAATTTTTTCCGGTAACTCCTGCAACACATCTTCTTTTAATCTGCGCAAAATAAATGGCCTTGTCATAGAAGCTATTTTTTCCGGTTCCATTTTCCTAAATTCGCGTTGACTTGGCATTAGACCTGGCAGTACGACTTGAAAAATCGCCCATAACTCATCTACAGAATTTTCAATTGGCGTGCCACTAAGTGCAAAACAGCGCGTTGCTTTAAGCTCTCGAATTGCTTTGGATGTTTTCGTTTGATAATTTTTAATAAACTGTGCTTCATCTAAAATAAGTGTTTGAAATTGAATGCCATCATATAAGGCTACATCTTGCCGCATTGTTCCATAAGAAGTAATCCAGACTTGTTTATCACGGGATGCTTCTATAATTTCTGCTCTTTCCGCAGGTGTACCGGAAATGACGACTGCATCCAAATCAGGGGCGAATGTATGCATCTCATTACGCCAATTATAAATCACCGAAGATGGGACGACGATTAAATGTGGATAATGACTTGGTTCAGATAATACATAAGCAATCGTTTGGACGGTTTTGCCCAGCCCCATATCATCTGCTAAAATACCGCCAAGCTGGTATTGGCTTAAAGATTTAAACCACTGAAAACCTACTTCCTGATACGTTCGTAAATCAGCTTGCAAATTCTCAGGAAGCTCAAATATTTGCTCCTCCGGGTGCTGTAAGGTATGCAATAATTTACGGAAAGAATCATCATATTTTTTCGTATCTATCATTTCATCGATTTCCAAGCCGCGATAGACAGGTACTTGAACAGCCCCATTTTTCATTTCGGACCCTTCAATGTGTAAATCCTGGAACATCTCGCCCATTTTATGAAACGATTCCCCTTCGAGCGACATAATAGCTCCGCTGTTCAGTTTATAAAAGCGTTGTTTTTCAATGACTGCCTGCAAAACCTCATCCACTTCATCATCGTTAATACCGCTAATATCAAAACCTATTTCCAGCAAGTTGGACTCCTGCTCTACATGGACTGTCGTACTTGGGACCGGTTCTGTTTCCACAATAAATTGTTGGATTTGCGAGGTTAAATACAACTCTACATATTCATCTAAAATAGGTAAAATCGTATATAAAAACTCGTATACCTCCTCATCATTCGTCATATTAATGTATAATTCTTTGCCATTATAATGGAAATTCGATTGTTCAATTAAGTTCATAATCTGTTTTTCTTTTTCACTGTCCCGTACAATGATTACATCATTCGTATTTGCCGTCTCTTGAAAAGGATGAATGACATATTCGCCATAATAATACGTTAAATCTCCAATAATCATGTCTTCCTTATATTGCAGATAGAGAGTTGCCCGTAAAGGATGTTCCACAATTTCATCTTTGACGGTTTCTTCAATTTGCAATTCTGTATTTCTTTTTAAAATCGGCAAAGTCTCAGAGAAAAATTGATCTTTTTGCACTTCCGAAATCGGTAACGCTTGTTTTTTGGTACCAATTTTTTGAAGCTGTTGGATAATATTCATTTGTTCTCTGACAGGAAAATGAAACATGCCTTCCGCAAATACAGTACGATACGTTTCTAAAAATAAGGTTTCTTCGACATTTTCTATTTCCATCATCAAATCATTATCTTGATTATAAGTTACCGTAAACTTGTAAGGAGAGGTGTTTTCTTCTATTTCAAAACCACTATATTGATACCGCGGTGTTTCGACCGTGACGTCACGATATTGTAACTTTTCCAGCAAATCTTTCAAAGCAAATGTGGGGATTAATAACGAACGTCGATCGTAATGGGTCATTTGATACATGCCATGATCCGAATATAAATCGCCTGTTTCAATAAAAGCTTTGCACTGCTCAAAAATGGCTTGATCCTGCTCTAAAAAATAATGTTCAGCTGGATCAAACGAGAATTTTTTCGTGAAAAAATAAGCATAATTTTGGGCAATATCTGTTAAAAAATCGCGAATATTCCGCACCACATACTTGTGGCTGACACCCGTTTTCATCTCCAACCACAGTTTCGCTTCCTCATCTATTTTTAAAATGTATTCCACATGCATCGGTACCCGATCTGTTAAAACATGAGTTTCTGCCTCGGTTTCCTGCAGCAATCCATTCATAAAATTCGCAGTTACTTCCGGGTCCAGGATCCCCTCTTCTTTTTGGTCGGCCACTTCCAGCAAAGTTGCCACAATATGCTTGCAGGAATGATACGTTTCAAAGGCCGGGCATTCACAATAGGGGATGATAACACCATTTTCTAATTTGCTGAGATCTATTTCTACATAATAGGCGCGCGTGCCATCTACCTCTGCAAACCATGTATTGGTATTACGATTAAAACTTAAACCTGTCACCCGGTTTTTCATATAATAATCAAAGCCACGCTGGTAAATATGTTGGGGAAATAACCCTTTAACTTGATTTCGATTAATTGTTTTCACCTGACATCCCTAACCTTTTTATAAATTAAGACACGTTTTTAGGATTTCTTCTGCCTGTTACTACGAGAAACAAATAAAGCAGTAAAGCAATCATAACAGAACCCGCAGCTACTTTATAAATCACACTATAATTAAATATAAAAGCTAATTGGCCAAAGACCATCGCACCAACACCGACTCCTAAATCAAAAAAAGAGAAAAAGGTAGCGTTAGCCATCCCTTTACGGTTCATTGGCGCTTTATCAACTGCCCAGGCTTGGAGTGCCGGCTGCACCATGCCAAAACCTAATCCGTATAAGGCTCCTGCAATCAACATCACTGTCAAATTGGGCAACCAGGACAAAAGCAGCATCGCAGCAAAAATTAACAAAACACCAGGAGGAATCACGTAGATATCTCCTTGTTTATCATAAATTTTCCCGGCAAAAATACGGGAAATCATTAAAAACGCTGCATACGTCACAAAGTAATACTGAATACCAGGCACGCCATTTACAGCAGCATGCAATGGTAAAAAGGAAGTGATACCACCAAATGTTAACGTAACAAAAAATAGCAGGACAGATGGATTCACTGCCGTTTTTTCAACCACATCAAAACGGGCAACTTTCGTTTGAGCTTCCGGTGCAACAGCTTTTTTATATCGGACTCGTGAAGCTAATAAAAAAGCCATTAACCCAAAGAAAGCACATAATAAGAAAAGTTGCGTAAAAGAAATCATCTCTACTAACGTCAACCCAAGAGCTGGACCGAAAGCCA
>DATGUO010000005.1:0-5586 GCA_035301305.1 Pseudogracilibacillus sp. | reverse complement strand
CCTATCATACATACGAAGTAGAAGGTGGAAAAATGATCCCAGTTGTTCTGGATCATCACCATGTTTAAGATAGCAGCAATAAGTAAAAAAAGGATTGCCAAGGGATAGCGCTCACCTGAGTTTAATAAACCAGCCCATTTTCGGTTTACATTTTTTATAATATTCAACCTTCTCACACCTCTACAGGCAGATTTAGTGGAAGCTTTCTTTTAAATTTTATTTGATAGTATTATAACATAGGAAGGTAGTACTTTTATATCATTATATGCAAATTTTTGGAAGGGCGCGCGGAATTCGGAAATTACAAGAACGAAAGCAAATTTACCCGGACAAACCAAGGAAGAAAAGATCTTGTAAGTCATGGTAGAAGGGGCATACTCGGACAAATCGAGTAGGAAAAGGATTTGTTTGTCATAGTAAAGGGGCTTACTCGGACTAACCGAGCAAGAAAAGATTTTATATGTCGTAGTAGAGAGGCTTACTCAGACAAACTGAACAGGAAAAAGATTTATCTGTCGTGGTATAGGGCCTTACCCGGACAAACTGAGCAGGAAAAGAGTTTGTAAGTCGTGGTAGAGGGCCTTACTCGGACAAATCAAGCAGGAAAAGAGTTTGTAAGTCGTGGTAGAAGGGCTTACTCAGACAAACTGAACAGGAAAAAGATTTATCTGTCGTGGTAGAAGGGCTTACTCAGACAAATCGAACAAAAAAATATCTTGTAAGTCTTGGTAGAAGGAGTTACTCGCACAAATCAAGCAGGAAAAGCGTCTATTTGTCGTAGTAGCGAATCGAAACAGAGATAAATGAATTTTCTTTCAGCGCGGAGAGTGTCTTGTCATAAAAAAACCTGATTCCTTCATTAGAAAAGGAATCAGGGCTGACGATTATCTAGTTATTTCACTTCTTGTGCTTTTTCATGTTTGTAGTAATCCAAGTATTCAGGCGCTAAGGTTTCTTTGCCTAAAATTAAATCTGCTGCTTTTTCTGCAAGCATGAGAACGGGTGCATGAATGTTTCCGTTTGTTACATAAGGCATGGCGGAAGCATCCACGACGCGCAAGTTTTCTACACCGTGAACTTTCATCGACTCAGGGTCGATAACGGCCATTGGATCTGATTTAGCCCCCATTTTGGCTGTACCGCAAGGGTGTAATGCTGTTTCCGCATCGTTTCGTACCCACTCTAAGATTTCTTCATCTGTTTGGACGGAAGGACCAGGTGAAATTTCGCCAGTATTGTAGGCAGACAGTGATTGCTGCGATGTGATTTCACGAGTGCGTCGTACAGCTTCTACCCATTCGCGGCGGTCCTGCTCTGTTGAAAGGTAATTATATACCATGCTTGGGTGTTCTGCAGGGTCTTTTGAGCGAATTTTTAAAGAACCGCGTGCATCAGAATACATCGGGCCGACATGCACCTGGAATCCGTGTGCCGTGTCTGCTTTTTTACCATCGTAACGTACTGCTAATGGTAAGAAATGATACATTAAGTTCGGATAATCTACATCTTCATTGGAACGGATAAATCCACCGCCTTCAAAATGGCTGCTCGCAGCTGGTCCTTTACGTCCCAATAACCATTGCAGACCAATCCAAGGCATTTTTAGTTTGTTCAAGCTTGGCTGTTCAGAAACAGGGAGTGGGCAGGAATATTGGATATAAGCTTCCAAATGGTCTTGTAAGTTTTCACCGACTCCTGGCAAGTCAACGACAGATTCAATTCCTAATGACTCCAAATGTTCTGCATCGCCAATGCCGGAAAGCTGCAATAATTGTGGTGTGTTAATAGCGCCACCTGCTAAAATCACTTCACCAGCAGACACAATATGTTCTTCACCTTGTTTGGTATATTTTACGCCGGTTGCCGTATTGCCTTCCATGACAATCCCTGTAACAAATGCACGGGTTAAAACGGTCAAATTCTCCCGCTTCATCGCAGGACGTAAATAAGCACGGGAAGCAGAGACTCTTCTGCCATTGTAAATATGTCTGTCGAACGGTCCAAAGCCTTCTTGCTGATAGCTGTTGACATCGTCCGTTCTCGGATAGCCTGCTTGCTCTGCTGCTTCAAAAAATGCACGGAATAATGGATTTTTTGCAGGGCCGCGAGTTAATGTTATTGGGCCGCTTTGACCGCGATATTCATCATTCGGCGAATCGACCGCGTTTTCCAATCGTTTAAAATAAGGCAGCACATGAGCGAAATCCCAATTTTCCATGCCTTCATCTGCACCCCAGCGTTCATAGTCCATCGGGTTTCCTCGTTGATAAATCATTCCGTTAATGGAACTTGACCCACCAAGTACTTTACCTCTTGCATGAGCGACACGCCGTCCATTCATATGAGGCTCCGGATCCGATTCGTAAATCCAGTCGTAAAAAGGATTTCCGGATGGGAACATTAAAGCTGCCGGCATTTGGATAAATAAATCCCAAGGATAGTCACTCCGCCCAGCCTCTAAAACTAATACACTTTTCGTACCGTCAGCGCTTAAACGGTCTCCTAGTATCGAGCCTGCGCTGCCGCTTCCTACTATCACATAATCATATTGTTTATTCATATAAAAATTCCTCCTTCGTATTCTTAAAATCCGTCCTTTTTATTATGATTTATTGAAACCAGTTTGCCGGCTGTGGATTCAGGTTATGGAAAATATGCTTCGTTTCCATATACTCATCCAAGCCCGTTTGTCCCAGCTCACGGCCAATCCCGGATTGTTTATAACCGCCCCACGGTGCTTGAGGGAAATAGAGATTGACGTCATTAATCCATACAGTGCCCATCCTCATTTTGTTGACACATCTGTTTGCTTTTTCAATATCATTGGTAAATACACCGCCGGAAAGTCCGTATACTGAATCGTTGGCTAAGGTAACAGCCTCTTTTTCGGTGCTGAATTTTTCCACGGTAATCACCGGGCCAAATCCTTCATGTTGGACGACATGCATGTCCGTTGTACACTGCGTTAAAACAGTAGGTAAATAGAAAAATCCATCTTTCAATGCTGCTTCTTCAGGCTCTGCTCCACCGACAGCAACAACTGCACCTTCTTTTCTGCCTGCTTCGACGTAATCAATAACTTTATTTAAATGTTCCCGGGAAATTAATGGCCCCATTTGTGTCGTTTCATCAAAGCCACTTCCCAGTTTGATATGTTGAACTTTCTCGACAAGGGCTTCGACGAACTGATCGTGAATGCTTTCTTCCACTAAAAGGCGTGTTCCTGCAGAGCACACTTGGCCTGCGTGGAAATAGACAGCATTCATGGCTTGATCAACTGCTGTATCAAAATCAGCATCTGCAAAAACAATGTTAGGGTTCTTCCCGCCCAGTTCAAATGCGATGTTTTTCATATTGGAAGTGGCAGCTTGCATAATATGCCGACCTGTTTCGATGCCGCCGGTAAAGGAGATTAAATCAACATCTTCACTTGCTGATAATTCTGCTCCTACGACATCGCCGCGCCCAAGTACGAGATGCATGACGCCTTTTGGCACTCCTGCTTCTTCCATCAATTCAAACGTTTTAATCGAAGTAAGCGGCGTAATTTCGCTTGGTTTTAAAATCAGTGTGTTTCCTGCAACCAAGGCTGGTGCAAGTTTCCACGATGCTTGCAATAATGGATAATTCCATGGTGTAATTTGTCCGCAAACACCAACCGGTTCGTGTACAAGTTTGCTTGTCGAGTCGGGAATCGGAGAATCAATCGTTTCGTCTTCTACTTGTAAAGCAATTTCCGCATAGTAACGAAATACTTCACTAATATCATCCATATCAACACGGCTTTCTTCCACTGTTTTTCCAGTGTCTAAGGATTCCAACTCTGCTAATTCTTCTTTATCGCGGAGGATCAGCTCAGCGATTCGTTTAACAATGACACTTCGCTCTTGCATGGTCATTTCTGGCCAAGCGCCGTAGTCAAAAGCTTCTCGAGCTGCTGCAATGGCTGTTTTTGCGTCTCCTGCATCTGCTTCTGTTACTTGGGCAATAACTTCCTGGTTAAATGGGTTGATAATATCACGAACATTTTTCTTCTCTGCTTCGATCCAATTTCCATCTATGTACATTTTTTTAATAGTCAAGGGTCTCTCTCCTTTTTATTTGTTTATTTTATTTAAAATTTATTTAACGAATTGAACATAATAAATATAACATGCTTTATTTGATTTGTAAATGAATCATACATAGTTGACAATCTTTATTCATAAGTTATAGTAAAATTATATTTAGTATCTATTAAACATATTAATTTTTTTAAATAAAATGATGAAGTGAAAGAAGGTTAAGGATATGGAATACAATCCGGAAGCAAAAACCCAGGAAGAGTTAGAGGAACAATTGGAATATGCGGAAAGTATTATGGTAAACACCATTGCTGAAACGATGGATTTTTACGGTGTGACCCCGTCTGTCGGCCGTTTGTATGGAACATTATATTTTCAACACCATCCCATGACGTTAGATGAAATGAAAGATAAACTCGGGATGAGCAAACCGAGCATGAGTACATCGGTTCGAAAGCTGCAGGATATTAATATCGTTCAAAAAGTGTGGCGAAAAGGTTCACGTAAAGATTTATTCATGGCGGAAAAAGATTACTTCCAATACTTTAAACAATTTTTTTGTAAGAAATGGGAGCGGGAAGCGGAGATGTTTCTGACAAGTATCAATGAGTCTCAAAAAGAACTTGCCAAAGTGCTGGAGGACCCCAATTTGGAAGAAGATTTGAAGGAAACGGCACAGTTGGATTACGAACAATTGGAAGCGGCACGGAAATATTATCATTGGATGGAACGATTGGTAGATTTTATTGAATCTGATGAAATATATGAACATCTTCCTAAAGAATTGGATGAAGAAGACCAAAACAAAAAGTAAAACAAAGGAGCTCTTTAGTTTACAGATGGATTTAAATATCTGGACTAAGGAGTTTTTTTGTGAGGTGTGCAGCGTTTTCTGTAAATTTCTGTTTTAAAAAGAATAAATATCCCCTTGACTTATTTTTTTCCTTTGTTAATATGAAACACATGCCAGTTAATTAATTTAGAACGTTTAAAATTTATTTAACGATAGAAGGAGGCACATATACGTATTTTATTTTTATACATAGAAAGAAATATTTTAATTATAGAAAGGGGAAATAGTACGAATGAGTTTTGTAAAAAAGAGTTCATTCATGATGATGATTGCATTAATGGGAGTATTGGCTGCTTGTGGCGGTAATTCTGATGATTCAGCAGATGCAGATAATGACGAAATTTTTATTGGTCAAATTAGCTGGCCGGAAAATATTGCTGTGACGAATATGTGGCAGGCAGTGCTAGAAGATGAAGGGTACGATGTGAATTTAGAATTGGTCGATATGGGTCCTCAGATGGCTTCTTTAGCAGAAAATGATATGGATATAGCGCCGGAAGTATGGCTGCCAGTACAAGACAAAAATTATTATGAAGAATATAAAGATGATGTTGAGTTTTTTGACGAGCCTTGGTATGACAATGGTGTTGTTGGATTAGCCGTGCCGGAATTTATGGACGATATCAACAGCATTGAAGATTTGAACGAAAACAAAGATCTATTTGATGG
>DATGUO010000004.1:0-16020 GCA_035301305.1 Pseudogracilibacillus sp. | reverse complement strand
GACTTCACCAAAAAACGCCATTACCCGCTTGACGTGTCCTTTCAAAAAGAATATATCAGCATGTCTGTTGCAACGAAAAAAAGTTTCTACAAACCAAGCGTTTTCAAATCTATGGAAGGCAATCAAATGAAAGATGTGTACAATATCCTGCTGTTCTTTTTTACCATTATTGAGGAATTAAACCTGAATACAAGGATCTGGAGTAAAGACTAACAATAATATCTATTGTTTTGCAGCATTTTTGAGTGAAATACTTCTTAAGTAAAAATGCTTTCCTGGCCAGCCTTCTTAGTACTGCTTGGAGTATTTTAAAAACAGGACCATAAATACCAATATCCATATTTCCAGTCCTGTTTTTATGTTTATTCAGACTGAAAAGCCTAAAATCTCCTGATTGAGTCTCAATTCACCCTTAAATTAGGACTGAATTCGCTGAAATAAACAAATACAATCCCGATTTATATATAATCTGGACTGTGAATTTTAAAATTCACATTTTCAGTCCTGATTTTGAGCTGACCTTACTAAAGTACATATCTGTATTTAAAATGCTTTCATTCAATCTAATATCGAATAACCTTTGATATTGTAACTTAGTACTCTGTTTCCAATTAAAAATATAAAAATTTTCTGCCATTTTATATTTGGGTAGGCTAATGATTTTAAAGCGCCCATTGCATTCTGCTCATTAATTGATTTTGTGTAAGTTCTCCAGTAATATTGAATACTTGTAAATTAAATTCTGGTGTATTCATTTTCGAAAATGTTCTCCATTGTTCTGCTACGTATTTTAAATCCGCAGCTTTTATTAATGCGACATCGGTATCCTCTTCTGAAAATGCTTTTAACTTCTGAGCTTGTGCTACAGCTTCTTTCGTGTAATCTTGAACAATTACTAAAAATAAAGTCACCCTCATACTATCGGATCGAATGTATCTTAAGAATTGTTTGAAATGATCCTCCGGGAAAGTATAAGGCTCTTCTGTACTCTTGTTATCCCATAAAATTACTTCCTTTGTATTAAATTGCACTTTGCCATCTGCATGCCTTGTTCCTTTCAAATCCAATAGTGGGATATTCAGCTTTTTTTCAAATAAATAACGAGTCGCTTCCTCAAAATGATTTTCCACATCTACATCCTTATCTATTATTTTATTAACCCGTAATGCTTTATAGTCTCTTGAAGCAAGGTCTTCGTAAAAATCATATAATCTTGAACGTTCATCTGTAGGGTCGGATAAGGAAGGAGTAGAAAGTTTCTCATAAAAATCAATGATGTTCTGTATTTTATTTTCTTTCGTTCCACTAATTTTTGCTCCTTCAAGGTTACGCAAAACATCTGTAAGTTCTACTGTTCCTAATACATTAAGTGCAGTTGACGGAAGGATATTATGTGAAATGATACGTTCAATTAATTCATTTTTTCTTCCGCTGATACTAGCTTCAATCTGACTTAATATATTCTTTAATTGGTCATTATTTAAATCTTCTAATAACTTTTTATATACTTCGTTTCTTAATTCCACTCCCATTTCATATCGCATCGTTCTTTCAATTTCTTTTGGGATGATATAATAAGAAGTATCTTCGCGGAACCGTAAGATAAGACCTCTGGTTTGTAAATTTATTAAGGATTTACCTATTTGTTGTGTAGTATGTAGTTTATTACCTTTGCGCGGGAAACGTCCTATTTTGCATTCCAGCAAGTATTGATTGTGTTTAGATAACTTCAGTTCTTTTCTCAACACATTTAATATATTCATCTCATGAGCATTTAACATATCATCTTTTTTCCAGGCCGCTTCTAAAACTGCACTAAATACACTTCTGGAATCAGCCGGCATAGCTTTATCAAGAAAAGTTTCATCTTCACTTTGAATTAAAATTTCTTTTTCCAAAGACTCTACCATTTCATATAAATTATTTTCTGTTGATATATAACCTTGCTGCTCCATTAAGGACATCAATATCATTTCATTCAACAAAGCTACATCTCTAGACTCATCACTGAAATCTAATTTCTTAACTATTCGTTCTTTGTTTTGGAATTCATCAATATTACGTAAAATAATATCTCTAATTTCCTCTTCTGAGTCCATTCGGACATCTCTTAAAAAACTATCTACTATTCTGCCCAAATACATTTTGGACATTTTTGGGAGAACATCTGCCATATACAAATTTTCAACACTCCTTTTATTATCAGATTATTCTAAGTTTAGCATACTTTAATACTATTTATAAGTATAATTACTTACCAAAATTCCACTTCCTCCCTCCTCCGTTCTTCTTCCCTACATAAACTAGAGTTTTCTAAAATTGTTTGGTAAAATACTTTGTAATTAAACTGAAAGAATATTAAAATTAATGAAGGGTATGATAAAGAATAACGAAGATAGAAATCGATTTCATAGCGAGTGGTTCTTTTTACTAAATATTTTTTCATAATGTAAAAATAGAACTCTTTTATATGAGTTGTTTTCTTTCTTTTTGCAATCGTTTAAAATAGAAGGAGGTATTATAATGAAAGGAATTATCTTAGCCGGCGGTACAGGCTCGAGGCTTTTTCCAATTACGACTGCCAGCAATAAACATTTACTTCCAGTATTTGATAAACCGATGATTTACTATCCGCTATCTGTTTTGATGCTGAGCGGCTTGACAGAAATCATGATTATTTGTACACCGGAAGACAGAAATAATTTTGAACAACTGCTCGGCGATGGCTCTTCTCTCGGTATTACAATCGTTTATGAAGAGCAGTCTGAGCCAAATGGTATCCCTGAAGCGTTTATTATTGCTAAAGATTTTATCCAGGGAGATGATGTGGCACTTATCTTAGGAGATAATATTTTTTATGGCCACGGCTTTACGACACTGCTTCGGGATGCCATTGCTAATCATCAACATGCAACCGTTTTCGGCTATCGCGTAAAGAACCCGGAACGTTTCGGTGTAGTGGAATTCGATAACAAGCAAAGAGTACTGTCCCTGGAAGAAAAACCGGAAGAACCTAAATCCGACTTCGCAGTGACAGGGTTGTATATTTACGATCAGCATGTTTACGAATATGCCAAAGATTTGCCTTATTCTGATAGAGGAGAAATGGAAATCACCGATTTAAATAAAAAATATTTAGAACGCGAGCAGCTGGACGTAAAACTGCTCGGCCGAGGCTTCGCTTGGTTAGATACCGGTACGCATGAATCTTTATATCAAGCCGCTGAATTTGTAAAAATCACCCAAGACCGTCAAGGATTTAAATTAGCTTGCTTGGAAGAGATTGCTTATTATATGGGGTATATTTCCAGGGATACGTTGTACAACATAGGTAAAAAGATGGAAAAAAATGATTACGGATCCTATTTATTGGAAATAGCGAGTCGCAAGCACGCCCAGCAATACTGGGATCCTATTCAATAATAGAAATCAGGAGCTGATACAATGGATTACCAACGACCTGCCTTACTGGTTACAGGAGGAGCCGGCTTTATCGGTTCTAATTTCATTGTCTATTACATGAAAAAATATCCTGATAAGCAGATTATCAATTTAGATAATTTAACCTACGCTGGCGATACTGCCAATCTTGAAGAAGTAGAGCACCATCCTAACTATCATTTTATCCAGGGCGACATTGCCGATGAAGATGCAGTTACTTCGATTTTCTCCACTTATAATATCGAAGGTGTGATTAATTTTGCAGCGGAATCTCATGTCGATCGTTCTATAGAAGATGCGAAGCAATTTGTCACCTCGAATGTTCTGGGTACTTTAGTATTGCTTCAAGCAGCAAAATTGGATTGGGAAAAACGTGGCGAACTGGGAAATCGGCGCTTTCACCACATTTCGACAGATGAAGTATACGGAGATTTAGGAGAAACCGGAAAATTTCATGAAGCGACGCCTTATGATCCACAGAACCCTTACAGTGCTTCCAAAGCCGGTGCCAATTTGCTAGTTAAAAGCTTTGGCTACACGTATGGAATGAATATTGTTTTATCCAGCAGTTCGAATAATTATGGTCCAAAACAGCATACAGAAAAGCTGATCCCTACGATTATCACGCGTGCTTTACATAACCAGACGATTCCAATTTACGGGGATGGTGAAAATATCAGAGATTGGTTGTATGTGGAAGACCATTGCCGAGCATTAGATACTATCTATCATCATGGAAAAGCAATGGAGATGTATAATGTCGGCGGCGGGAATGAAATAACAAATATTGATATCGCCAAAGAAATCTGCCGTATATTGGATATTTGGAAACCGGAGATGGCAGACACGGTCCCGGCACATTTCGAAGAGCTGATCGCTTTTACAGAAGACAGGAAAGGCCATGACAGACGCTACGCCGTCGATGATACGAAAATACGCAATGAGTTGGAATGGAAACCTTTAACAGCTTGGGACACAGGCATACAAAATACAGTGAAATGGTATATAGAACAATGGAAAACAAACAATTAATATCTGTCGTTATTCCTGTCTATGGGTGTGCCACTTGTTTAAAAGAATTGCACGAACGTATTCAAGCTGCGGTCCATCGCATTCCTGCCAATTATGAAATTATTTTCGTCAACGATGCCAGTCCGGATAACGCCTGGGAATGGATTCAAAAGCTAAGTGATTCGGACGAACATGTCACTGGAATTAACTTGGCACGCAACTTCGGCCAGCATTATGCTATCACAGCCGGTTTAGATTATGCCAAAGGGGACTGGGTCGTTGTCATGGACTGCGATCTGCAGGATATTCCCGAAGAAATCCCTAAGCTCTACGCAAAAGCTCTCGAAGGTTACGAAGTCATCTATGCCAAACGTGTGGCCAGACATGACCGCTGGTGGAAAAAGTTTTCTTCTAAATTATTTTACCGGATTTTTGACTTTTTCAGCGGGTGGACTTCGGATTATACGACAGCAAATTTTAGCATCAGCTCTAAAAAAGTCATTCAAAGCTTTCAGCAAATGCGTGAACAAAATCGGCTCTTCCCTTTATTTTTACGCTGGATGGGCTATGAGTCGGCAACAGTGGAAGTAGAACATCATGCAAGAAAAGAAGGGAAATCGTCCTATAATATAAGTAAGTTAGCAAGACTTGCAACAGACACTATCATTTCGCATTCAAATAAACCATTGCATTTATCAATACAGATTGGCTTTTTCATTTCTTTAATTTCACTGATTTACGGTATTTATCTATTTATCCGCTATTTCTTTTTGGATGAAACAGTGCAAGGCTGGACCAGTGTGATGGTTTCCATTTACTTTATTGCCGGGCTCATATTTTTCAATCTGGGAGTATTGGGATTGTATATCGGAAAAATTTTCAATGAAACAAAAGGACGCCCTTTATATCTCATCAAAGAAACGACCGAAAAAGAAGAAGACAAACGGAGTTGAGGACATGGAATATATCCAGGAAACGACATATAACAAGCGGAGTTTGCACATCGATACATTTGAAGTCTTATCCGCAGATGAAGCGGCTTTACAAGAAACGGAAAAAACAAATGGTCATTATACCTTGAAAGTAAGCCCTTTCGAGGGTACCGAAAAGATCAATCAACATGGCTTTTACTACGCGGATACTTTATTGGAACCTGTCTGCAAGAAAAAGAATTTCCAGCCGGTCTTTCATGAAGATATTGCTCTTACGCAGACATACCAGGAGGAAGAAATTTTAAATATCGCTTCCTATGCTTTTCAAGGCGGTCGCTTCCATCGTGACTTTCATATCCCCTCTCCTTTGGCTGATTTGCGGTACCGTTATTGGGTAGGTGATTTGATGGAAAAGAATCTCATTTATGCTTTGCACTACAAAGGCGAATTGGCAGGATTTTATGGGTATGAAGACAATAAAGTACTACTGCTTGGTATTAAAAAGGAATTCCAGCGAAGTGGACTTGGGAAGTTATTTGCCAGTTATGGCTGCAAGATGCAATTTGATATGGGATACGAACAGCTCTACACGTCCATTTCCGCAAGTAACGCCGCTTCTTTAAATTTATTTTATGCGCTGGGGTTTCGCTTAACTACCGCGTTGGATGTATACCATAAACTCGTTGGCCCTGCCCCGAAAGAGGTGTAGACATGGGTTATCTTTATATTTTCAGCACGATTATTTTCACGGTATATGGACAACTCGTTTTAAAATGGAAAATTAATGATTATGGCAGCTTACCTGATGCCTTCCTGGATAAAATTACTTTCTTAATGCAATTATTTTTGAATCCTTGGATTTTATCCGGATTTGCAGCAGCATTTCTTGCAGCTTTAAGCTGGATGGCAGCAATGACCAAATTTGAAATCAGCTATGCGTATCCTTTCATGAGTTTATCTTTTGTGCTGGTATTCATTTTCTCCGTATTCTTTTTTGGAGATTCTTTTTCCATCCATAAAATTGCTGGCATTGCTTGTATTGTCTTAGGGATTATCATTATGAAATAAACGACGCACCATCACGAAAGGAGGAAACGTTTTGATACCTTTTAATAAACCAAGTGTCATCGGTACCGAGCAAAACGCAATCGAAGAAGCCATTAAGAACGGCAAACTCGCTGGGAACGGCCCCTTTGGAAACCAATGCAGCAATTGGCTGGAAAAACAAACAGGATCAGAGCGAGCTCTGCTGACTCCTTCTTGTACCGCTGCCCTGGAAATGGCAGCCCTTTTAACAGATGCGCAAGCAGGAGACGAAGTTATTATGCCTTCTTATACGTTTGTTTCGACAGCAAATGCTTTTGCGCTCCGCGGTGCTCACATACGTTTCGTGGACATAGACCCTGCCACCATGAATATCAGTCCGGAGAAAATAAAAGAAGCCATTACGGCGAATACTGCAGCCATTGTTGTGGTGCACTATGCGGGCGTGAGTTGCGATATGAATGCCATTATGGACATCGCAAACGCTCATCAGCTATGGGTCGTGGAAGACGCAGCCCAAGCGCTGATGTGCACGTATAAAAATAAGCCCCTGGGAACGATTGGCCATTTCGGAACCATCAGCTTTCATGAAACAAAAAACTACGTCTGCGGGGAAGGCGGCGCTTTACTTATCAACGACGCGGAGCATGTGGAGCGAGCCGAAATTTTACAAGAAAAAGGGACGAACCGAAAATTATTCGCCAAAGGCATGGTCGATAAATATACGTGGCGTGATATCGGTTCTTCTTATTTGCTGAGTGAACTAAATGCGGCATATCTTTCCGTCCAGCTGGAACATGCCAAAGAAATCACCAATCGCCGGATGGAAATCTGGACAACGTATCATAAAGAATTACAGCCTTTAGAAGACGCCGGATTAGTGAGTCTGCCGACTGTTCCTGGAGACTGTGTGCATAACGCGCATTTATTTTATATAAAAACCAGTGAACGAACGCAGCTCATGGAATACTTGAAAAATAATGGAGTGACGGCTGTCTCTCATTATGAGCCGCTCCACAACTCGCATGCCGGGTTGCTATACGGCCGATTTTCCGGAGAAGATACGTCTACCACAGAAGAAAGTGAAAAGCTTTTACGTTTACCTTTATACTACAACATGGAAGAAGAGGATGTCGATGAAGTCATCAAAACTATATTCTCTTATTATCAATCATAAATGGCTGGGAATAGCTTCCCTACTGACAATTGTTTATTTACTGCCGTATTATATTCTGGGTTCTGATACACATATCCGTATCCATGACAATATGGATTCAACGATGGTATGGTATAAATTACTTGCGGAAAGCGGGCAAATTTTCACCCTGACAGACGTCGAGCTACCGAACGCTATTAACGGACTCCCCAGAAGTACATTACCGTCAGGATTGGATGCAACGTTGTGGATGTATTTGTTGTTTAAACCAATGACCGTTTATATTATTAATCAGACATTAATGCGCTTTGTGGCATTATTCGGTATGTATTTATTGTTGAAGAAGCATGTATTCCGAACAAGCGTCTCGCCCATGATCATTGCTGGAGTTGCTTTAGGATTTGCGATTTTGCCTTTCTGGCCGCCTGGATTGTTGTCCATTGCCGGTCTCCCACTCGCTCTACATATTTTTCTTACGATTCGCAAACGCCAAAAAGAAACCCCGCTATATTTTTGGATTATTATAGGATTGTATCCGTTTTTCTCTAATTTCATTTTAACGTTCGTGTTTTTTTTAGGTATCATGGGAGTTCTTTGGCTGGTGGATTGGATTCGGTATAAAAAAAGCAACTGGATTTTTTTCTCTTCCATTGCGATGATGACAACTATTTATCTCATTAAAAATTATTTACTAATTTATACGATGTTTTTCAGCAGCTCGTTTACGTCACAGCGGTCTGAAGCAAATTTGGGGCATAAAGATTTTCCAGATACCCTCGATTTGTTTATGAAGAACATTATCGACGGGCATACGCATGATTTATCGATTCATGCTACCGTTATTCTCCCCATCATTGGCGTCGCTATCCTTATCGCTCTTTTACGTGGAATGGTACCAAAACTATTACTTGGGCTCCTGCTCATCAATGTGGCTCTTTCTTTTTGGTACGCGCTGTGGTACTGGCAAGGGATGCGAGTGGTGAAAGATAATATCTTATTTTTTAATATGTTTAACATGAGCCGGATTCACTTTTTCCAACCGATTATCTGGTATATTTGTTTTGCTTTAGCTTTAATCATTATTTGGAAATACGTAAAATTCGGCCATATTCTAGCTGCAGCAGTTCTTATCGCTCAATTATATATGCTTTTTTCTTTGAATGAAGAAAAAAAGTACAGCGATTTAAATATGCTAACCTATAACGAATTTTATTCTGTGGAACTGTTCGATGAAATTAAGGAGTATATCGGGAAGGATCCGGCTTCTTATCGAGTCGTGAATGTTGCTATGCACCCGGCAATTGCCCAGTATAACGGGTTCTACACCTTAGATACATACAATAATAGCTTTCCGCTTGAATATAAACATGCTTTCAAGAAAATAATCGCTCCGGAATTGGAGAAAAGTCCGAAACTCGAACATTACTTTGATACATGGGGGGGCAGACTGTATATGTATTCCAGCGAACTTGGAAAGCATTATCGATTTTATAAAACAAGTGACAAAACAATCGAGGAATATCAGATGAATACGGATGCTTTTCAAGAATTAGGAGGCGATTATGTTTTCTCTGCTCTTCCTATAGAGAATGCGGAGGATACTGGGTTAGACCTGGAAAAAACATTCGAAAATGAACAGTCTCCATGGCGAATTTATTTGTATAGTGTAGACGAATAGTCCGTGTTTTATTTATACAAGCCTTCTTGAATAAAATATACACAAGTTCACAGGAAAAAGCCTAATTGTCTTAGAAACAATTAGGCTTTTTAAATGCTTATTCTTCTAACAGGCTGTGTAATGTTTCAGAAGTGTTTTTCAACCATTCTTCATCTTCTCTTAATTCTTCGTAGTGTTCTTTTAAATCCGCAGAATCTTCCTCCAGTTCTTCCATTTCCTCGTTACTTTCTTCCTCATCTCCTTCATCGTCATTATTGCTCGACGCTTCGTCTTCTTCATTCTCTACAGCTTCGTCATTGTCTGCAGACGCATCGTCCTCATCGTTTTCATTTTCATCCGATGATTCTTCGTTGTTTCCATCATCATCCCCTTCGTCATTATTTGCGTTGTCCTCGTTGTTTCCGTCATCATCCCCTTCATCATTATTTGCGTCGTCCCCGTCGTTTCCGTCATCACCCTCTTCGTCAACATTTGTGTCATTCTCATCGTTCTCTTGCTCTTCTTTTTCTTCTTCCGCTTGTTCTTGTCTTTCTTCCTCCTCTGCTTGTTTGTCCTCTTTGGCTTGTTCAGCCTCATCCAGGTCTTTTTCGATGTCTTCTCTATCCTCGGTAACATCTTCAAGCATTTCCTCGATATCTTCGTCCATGTCGTCCATTCTATCTTCGAAGTCCTCTTGATTGTCTTCCACTTTATTAACTTTTTCTTCTACATCTTCAGCATCTTCATGCAATGCTTTAAAGTCTTTACGAATATCTTCAACGTCTTCTTCTACTTCCTCTAAATCGAGATCCTCTTCTTCGTCCTCCTCTTCTTCGTCCTCGTCTTCTTCGTCCTCGTCTTCTTCCTCTGCTTTTTCCGCTAAAGCTTCTTTTGCTTTATCAGAGTCAGATTTTTCGGCTTCTTTTTCTGCTTCCTCTTCCTTGAAATCTTCTATAGCTTCTTCTTTCATTTCGATACTTTTATCAATGTTTTTGATGTTTTCTGCAATATCATCGAAAGTATCAACGAGCTCTGAGCTATCGTCATCAAACGCTGGATATTTTTCTTCCAGTTTCTTCGTTAACTCATCCAGACGTTCTGCTTCACTCTTTTCCTCGTCTTCCTCTTCATCTTCTGCTTCTTCGTCTTCATCTTCGTATAAGATGTCTTCCATATCTTCTAAAATTTCATCTACATCTTCCTGTTGCTCTTCATCTTCTATCTTATCAAGGAGCTCTTCGGCATCTTCCAACAGCTCTTCTGTTTCTTCCATTTTTTCTTCATCATCTTCTAATCCATCCACGATCTCTTCTAAGTTCGCTGGATTTTCGTCCATAAGCGCCATTGTGTCTTCCATGGTATCTTTATCAGAAGAACCCGTTTTGCCAAGATCATCACACTCATCTTTAAAACAGGTTTTAATGACTGTATCAGGAAGATTAAGCTCTTCTACGTCTTGATAATCAACTTCCATTGTGACATCTTCCATACAAGCAGGAGCTAATCCGCAAATTTCGTCAAAATCCGGCGCTCCTCCGTCCAGGGTTTCCGTTTCCAGATTTTCCACATTGACTGGACCGGGAGACGTGATTTCGATAACCATCGGATCTCGCTCATCTCCCGTATCCAGTTCTTTTGTAATGGTTAACCCTTCAATGGTCCCTTCTGAAATATCCACTTTCCCAACTAAGGCACCGGCTAGATCCATTTCTCCTTCCACTTTGTCGGAGTGAATGATGAAGCCTTCACTGTCCGCTTCAGATGTTTCGCTCGACTCGTCGTCTGCATCATCATTATCTTCGTCCGAATTATTTTCGTCTGATTCCTCTTCAGACTCATTATTTTCATCCGAATCATTTTCAGCGTCGTTCTCTTCGTCATCGTTTTCTTCATCGGATTCATTCTCAGACTCATTATTCTCATTGTCGTTATTTTCATCTGACTCGGCAGAATCATCTTCGTCATTATCACTGTTTTCCTCTGCATTATCGTTGTTTTCCGACTCGGATGTTTCTTCATTTTCTGAATCATCCGCATAAACAGAAGTATCAACCCCGTGGGAAAAAGTGAGCCAGCTCAGAAGAAGAGCAATCATGCACAAATAATGTATCGTATTCCCTTTTTTCTTATTTTCCATTTACATTCTCCTAAACGACTGCTTATCAATAGATAATCAAAATATTCATACCGTATTCGCTACTTTTGGGTTCTTTTTCGGTTTATGATTTTTTTTTGATTTTCGACTTTTCTTTTGATTATCTCCACTGGTTGGAACTTCTTCTTTATCCCATGCGATTAAGAACGCTCCTCCCACAATTCCAAGAATGGTCCCTACAATGAAACCACCTAATGCGCCCATAATGGAAAGAATGGAAACAAACATCCCAATGATTCCAAATACGGTAGAAAATTGCGGGTATATATAGGCCAGGATTCCTACTATAAGAATCAAACCTGCAAAGAGAAAACCTACAAAAACGAAGCTTCCAGGTATAAGCGCAATGGCATATAATTGAAGAGGGATGTATAAAATAATCAACCCTGCAAGCAATGTTAAAGTAGCTCCCCAAAAAGGGCGCTTACTTCGCCATTGCTTAAATTTACTACCTTGAACAACTTTATCATATCTCTGTTGTCTCTTTTGTTCTCGTTTTTCTTGTCGTTTAGCTATTCGTGCTTCTTTATTATCCAACAGGGTTCCCTCCTAGCAAATTAATGGCCGTCGTCAGTCATTTCAGGTTCATCAATAATTTCTGTTGAAATTTTGGCATCTTCCAAGTTTACAAATTCCTGGAAAAGGTAATCGGTCACAATAGACGCATCCGTGATTTCAATTGAGTCGGCATGTTGTTGCCAGTTTTCGTTAAAATCTTCTGTGTTTTGTTGTTCGATACTTAGCCCATCGCCAAAATTTAAATCTGCATCAATCAATTTAGCATCTTGAATCAATCCGCTAATCTCTGCTTCACCGCCTGATTCGACATGGAAGCGCACCCATTTATCCGTTCCAGGTAATGGTAAATCTTTATAAATATGCAAACCTTGTATGGTTACTTCATCAATTTCGTTACGAACTAAAGGTTCGGAGTCAGATTCACCGGTTTCTCCCATTTGAGGTAATAGTTTAAATCCATCTCCTTGCAGCTCATCAAATTCTACATAGAAATCACCTAAACCACCTAAAGGCACCGCAAAAGCTGTCCCATTGAACCCAAAAGCTGCTATCAATACTCCAAAAGCCAGAAACCCGGCTAATAAAGGAAGAACTAACTTTCTTTTTATCGTTCTGCCTACCGTTACTTCATTATTTGTCGTCAATATACTCACCTCAATTTATAGTTATAAATCCTATTCACTTACATTGTTCTTCACTTTTGCTCTTACTGTAAAAATAATAACACTGATTACAATCAATCCAAATCCAATTAAAATAAATAGAATCGTTTGTGTAGCTGTTTCCGGAAGTGTACTGTCATCGTCATCGCTGCCATTATCGTTTGAAGCTTCGGAAGCAGCAGAATTCGAATCATTCGTATCATTTCCGTTATTGTCTGATTGCCCGTTGTCACTTCCGCCACTTTCTGATACGCCATTGTTTGTTGCCCCATTGTTTGAGCCTCCGCTACCGCCTGATCCTTCATTACTTCCAGATCCGGATTCGTCCGGTTCATCTATCTGTTCTATAGAAATTTTAGCGCCGTTTAGCTCTACCATATCTTGAAACAAATAATCGGTAACAATTTTCGCATCACTAATGGTGACAGTTTCACCAGATTGTGACCAATTTTCTCGAAAAGCTTCTTCCTCGCTCATTTCTTCTGTATTGGTCTCATATATTTCCATATCATCAAATTTGAGACTGGCGTCGATAAACTGGGCGTCTTGGATAAGTCCTTGCATCACGGATGGTTCACTGGCTGTAATATTAATACGTACCCAGCCCCCAATTGGCATTTTTAAATCTTTATAAATGTGTAAACCATCGATAGTCGCTGTCTCGATTTTATTACGGACCATCGGTGCTTCATCTTCCGTTCCAGTCTCTCCAATTTGCGGATTTAATTCAAATCCTTCGCCTTCCAGTTCATCAAAAGTGACATAGAAATCACCCATGCCTCCCATTGGAACTGCTAGTATGGTACCACTAAATCCTATAATTCCTAGTAACACTCCAAAAACCAGCAATCCACTTAGAAGGGTTATGGCGAATTTTTTCTTAAGCGTTCTTCCTATGGTCACCCTTTCAGTTTCCACTGAGTATCCCTCCTATTATTCCCCCTTGATTACACTTTCAACATTCTCATCGCTTTTTTATCTATGCGATTAAAAACTATTATAAAGTAAAATAAAGCGTTTTCATACCCGACGATTCTCGTATCTTTTTTATGTACATAGATATTTGTTAAAAAAAGAGGCACTGACAGTATTGTCATGCCCTTGTAAAGTTAGTTATTAAAACTTCATTTTACAGGAAACACGATTTAATGTCATATGCCTCTTTCCATTGTTCATTATTTCTTTGATAAACATTGTCTCATGTAAGTCTTAAGCAGTCAGCTTTCTGCGGATAAATACTAAAGCACCACCAGCAACTGCCATGATTGAACCAATAACGATTAATAATGGGTTGCTTGTTGCAGTGTCCGGCAATCTATCGCCGCTTCCGCTGTCGTCATCGTGAGAGCTTGCTGCTCCTACATTTGAGTCTCTATCGTCTTTCTTAGACTTGCTTGTTTGGCTTGAATTGTTTTTAGATTTATGATCTTTTTTAGATCCTAAATCTATTTTCGAATCATTAGATCCTTTTGAACCTAAATCCGTTTTTGATTTCGAATCTTTTTTAGATCCTAAATCACTTTTCGATCCATTGTCTCCCTTAGGACCTTGCTTTCCTTCATCACCTTTAGGACCAGTTTTACCGTCTAATCCATCTTTGCCGTCTGAACCATCTTCGCCATCTGAACCATCTTCGCCATCAGATCCGTCTTCACCATCAGATCCGTCTTCACCATCAGATCCGTCTTCGCCATCTGATCCGTCTTCGCCGTTTTCATCTTTTTCTTCAACGGTTACAGTACGAGTTGCTTCTTCAGCGTCAGAGGTAGCTGCTGCTTGAATGCTCATCACAGCTGCTTCAGTTTCTTCTTCGTCCTCCAGTGTGTACGTGATGGTGTATTCCCCAGGCTCTTCAGTATCTACTTCATCTACTTCATCACCATCATACTCGATTGTTGTTTCGATATTTTCTGTGGCATCTTCGTCCTCTTCACCGTCTACTAAAGCAACGGCTCCTTCATCCTTGTAATCTTCACCATAACCTACAGTGATTTCTTTGTCCCCGTTTAACTCTAGCTTAGTCTCCGGGTCCTCAGACTCTTCTTTTTCATAAACATATTCTACGGTGGCGTCGTCCTCGCCATATTCGCCTTCTTCGTCACCGTTCACTTCCACGAATTCATAGCCGTCGATATCTTTCTGTTCAGATTCATAAGTCTCACCGACTTCTCCTGTCAGTTCTTCACTGTCTTCGATCTCTTCTCCATCTTCATCGACGTATGTTACTGTTACAGTGCTTTCTTCTGCATCTTCAGATTCTTCTTCGTAGACATATTCTACGGTGGCATCGTCCTCGCCGTATTCGCCGGACTCTTCACCGTCTACCTCTACAAATTCATAACCGTCAATTTCTTTCTCTTCCGTTTCATAGGAGTCACCGACTTCTCCAGTAAATTCCTCACTGTCTGCAATTTCTTCACCGTCTTCATCCACATACGTTGCAGTTACAGTGCTTTCTTCTGGCTCTTCAGACTCGTCATCTTCAATTTCAATTGTATTCACTACTGTATCATCGGAATCAGGTGAACAGGTAGCTTCAATACTTCCTAGATCGCTTTCCAAAGTATTATCAATTTGCCCTGCACTGATTTCTATTTCTCCTTCATCACCAGCCGTGAAGGATTCAACTGTTAAGCCGTCTTCTGGAACTTTAAAGGTAACTTCATCAGAATCATCCGGAAGTTCGGTAGCTGGAATAGTCAGAGGGTCATCAGCTACATTAATAGTTTCTTCTTCATTATCTGATTCTAAATTAAATGTAGTAACTTGTCCTTCTAACTCATCCATTGCCACTTTCATTGTTGAAGTATCTAAAATAGTAACGTTGGTATAAGAATTTTCTATTTCAAATTCTTCACCAGGCTCAACTTTGTCTGGAGCTTCTCCATTTACTTCAACTTCCATATCTACTTCCATTTCACCAACAACAGGGGCATCTGCATCACATGTATAATCAAATGTTTTCCCATCCTCCGCACTCGCTTCACTAACTCCAGTCCCGCCTATGTATACAGCTGCCAGTGGGACAGCCAACATAGTGACGGAAGCTTTTTTAAATATTTATTGATAGATTACGCCTCCTTTAAAATTCTGATCCCTTCGTAACATAGACTTTCCAATAAAATTGATCGAATGTATTCCCCCTTTGTTTACAAATCGCGAAACCAGTTTTTTTCTCTGTCATAGTACTTTATAAATTGATATCGCTTTCAAAAAGATGTTTATTTGGTTTCGCGAAATAATCAATTTCACTTAGTGTATAATTTTTTGACTATTTTGCCTATTCCTAAAAAAGTAGGTTCTTCCATAAAATTCCAAATCGAACCCCTACTTTTGTACTTTTGTTTTACCTTTCTCTACTGTACGAAATTTGAACGCTAACCTATGCTATTTTCAAACAAAATTTTTGGTCCTTTTTGCAAATTGAACCGTCATGCGATATA
>DATGUO010000003.1:0-102000 GCA_035301305.1 Pseudogracilibacillus sp. | reverse complement strand
AGGCAGGCAGGTTCTAATGCACTCCTTTGGAAATTCTCAACGATTTTTCCTCTCTGTAAAAGAATCTTGCATTATACTATTCCGCTTCATCGTTTCCGTATTCTATTATTTATATTATCGAGTGACCCTTTGAAAGTCAAGCGTCTGCTCATAACATTTGCTTAACGGCATTTAAAAACCCGGCACACTCATAAGTATACCGGGCAGCCTGTTTATAAGTCCACAGGCGTCACTTGATCGAATCCATCCATATGACGCACTTGATCTACTTCTTCCTCTTCCAATTGGCGATCGATGGTTAACATCATAATCGCACTGCCGCCAGTCGTTTCACGGCCAACTTGCATTGTCGCAATGTTTACATTATTTTCAGCTAACAAACTTCCCACGCGGCCAATCGCTCCAGGCTGATCCTGATGGTGAACAAGCAGCAAATGGCCTTCCGGAACCACGTCCATGCTGTAATCATCCACTTTTACAATACGCGCACCCAGACCATTCAATAAGGTACCGGAAATTCGTCTCGTTTCACTTTTAGAACTTATTTCCACGGTAATTAAATTAGTAAACCCACGCGCTGCAGATGATTTTTTCTCATGAATCGTTATGCCTTTTTGCTCTGCTAAGTATGTTGCATTCACGTTATTCACATGCATGCCCAAATAACGAGTCAAAAAGCCTTTTAAAATATTTTGAGTGAGAGGGGCTGTTTCCAAAGCCGTCAAATCTCCAGCGAAACCGATATTCATTTCTGTTACCGCTTCTTCTCCTAAATGCGACAAGAAAATACCAAGTTTTTCCGCTAAGTAAAAATATGGCTCAATCTTCCGCATGACTTCACGCGGAACAGAAGGAATATTCACTGGATTTCTCGCCAAATAACCAGACAAAATACGAACGACATCATGACTGACATCAATAGCAACATTTTCCTGGGCTTCCTTTGTACTTGCTCCCAGATGCGGTGTAGCAATGACTTGCGGTAAAGCCAATACTTTGTGATCAATTGCCGGTTCTTCTTCAAACACGTCTAACCCGGCACCAGCTACTTTACCATCTATAACCGCTTCATATAACGCATCTTCATCAATGATACCACCACGGGCACAATTTACGATACGCACGCCTTCTTTCATTTTCGAAAACGCTTCTTGATTGATGATATGTTTGGTTTCTTTTAAAAGTGGTGTATGAACGGTGATGAAGTCTGCTGTCTCAAGCACTTCATCCAATGTGCCGTACCCAATCCCCATTGCTTCCGCTTTTTCTTCTGTGAAGAAAGGATCATAAGCAATAACTTTCATGCGTTGTCCTTTGGCTCGTTTAGCTACTTCCGCACCGATACGGCCTAAACCGACGATACCTAATGTTTTATCCCGCAGTTCTACGCCAACATAAGATTTCCGGTCCCACTTCTTATTTTGTATCGATAAATAAGCTTGCGGAATATTTCGTGCTAATGACATAATCATAGCCATGGTGTGCTCAGCCGCTGAATTCGTATTGCCATCCGGAGCGTTGACTACGACAATACCATTCTCCGTTGCAGCGTTTAAATCGATGTTGTCTACACCTACTCCTGCCCGGGCTATTACTTTTAACTGATGGGCATGTTCAATCACTTTTCTGGTCACCTGTGTCTGACTTCTCACGAGCAGTCCATCTACATCTGCTACTTTTTCCAACAGTTCTGCCTCCGATAAATCAGTACTTTTTTCTACTATTAGATTTTCCGCTTCCCGGAGCGGGAAAATACCTTCTTCGCTTAAAGGATCACTTATCAAAATTTTAAAAGCCATAACCACTGACACTCTCCTCGTCTTTTTTAATTTCATCGATAAACCGGAACTTCAATTTAACGAATCCTATCTGTAAAAAAATCCTCTCCACCCCTTGTCGTATAGAAGGGGCGAAGAGGTTTATCATCGCGGTACCACCCTTTTTTATTGTGTATCCTGTACACAATCTTCGTTGGTTTCGTGTTTAACGCACACCACGTCCAGTTCTACTTCATTCAAACCGGCAACTACAAAGGGCTATTCATTAATAAGTTACGCTGGGTCTCACCAAATACCAGCTCTCTTAGGCAACTTTTTCAATAAACATATCTTTGTTTCCGTTCATTTCTCCTATAACATTTACTATTTTATCTTAGCAAAAAAAGATGAATTGTCAAGATTTTTCCACTTTTATTCATTTTTTTATGAGCAAATCACGAACAGTAAAGGGAATTACACCGCGATCGTCCGGTTTTTCTTTTCATCAAATGACTCTCGCTCCCAATGTGTTTTCAAAATGACTCAGTGCCCATTCATGCCCAGGCTGATTAAAACTGGCAACAGCATCTTGATGAACGACAATACTAAACCCTTTATTATACGCATCCACCGCCGTATGCAAAACACAAATATCTGTACAAACACCCACAAGATGCAGTTCCTCAATACCTCTTTCCCGTAATTTCAATTCCAGGTTCGTCCCTGCAAAAGCACTATAGCGGGTTTTTAAAAAATAGAACACATTCGAATCATGGCGATGTTTTTCGTAAACATCTTTGAGACCTCCGTACAGTTCCATACCGGTTGTCCCCACTAAATTATGCGGCGGAAAAAGCGCTGTTTCAGGGTGAAGTTTGTCACCTTCTTCATGAGCATCAATCCCAAAAGCGACGAAATCACCCTTTTCCAAAAACTCTTCTGTTATCTCTACCATTTTTTCCTCAATCGCTTGACCTGGTTTTCCGCAAGTCAATTTACCATCATCTGCTACAAAATCATATGTGTAATCAACATTAATCAGTGCTTTTTTCATGAAAAGCCCTCCTGTATCATGATTCAATTTTCTCTGTCGTTACTTTTATGTCATGAGCGTCCCCAAACCGTCTTGTGGCAGCATGATACGTCGGCCCTACTTTATCCGAATAGGTAAAGCTATGTTCAATCGCTGTCGTAACGAAACTTTTAGCTAAGTGAACGGCTTCAGTAATCGTTTTACCTTTCGCCAGATATCCTGCTATTGCTGCGGAATAAGTACAGCCAGCGCCACTTGTATTTTCCGTGTGAATTCTAGGTGCTTCCAAGGTAACCAACTCCGTCCCTTCGTACAGCACATCGACGGCCGGACCTTTTAAACGTCCGCCTTTCACCAATACATATTTAGCTCCTAAATCATGTAAATCAATAGCCGCTTGTTTTAAATCCTCTACTTCTTTTAACGGCCGGTCGTCTAATAAAATAGAAGCCTCTGTCATATTCGGTGTAATCACCGTAGATAAAGGTACCAGCTTGTTTTTTAGCGCCTCAATCGCGTCCTCCTGTAACAGCTTGGAATCGAGCTTCCCTACCATAACCGGGTCGACCACCACATACTCTTTCTTCGCATCCTGCAACAGAGAAGCTGTCGTATCAATTACTTCTTTCGAAAAAAGCATCCCTGTTTTTATAGCGTCAAAGTCGACCTGCTGTTTAGCCGTTGCAAATTGTGCTTCAATGGCTTCAATCGTTTGCGGATGTACATTTTTTTCAGTAGTAGGATGACGTCCTACAATCGCAGTAACGACACTCATCCCATAAACATCCAATTCCTGAAATGTTTTAATATCTGCTTGAATACCTGCACTGCCACCTGCTGCAGAGCCTGCTATTGTAATAGCTCGTGCTGGTTTGTTCATTGTAAAACCCTCTTTCCACTCCGTTTTAATCTAATCCTATCATAGGTATTTCAAATGACGTTATCAACGATTCGTCCTTATCTTTTTATTCATGCCGTTCAACTATTGGTTTGATCCCAAAAACTGTACTCTTTTCTATGTATCTGCCTGCACTCGACTATTTAAAAACTCCGCTTTGTTTCAACGGATCTTAATAGCTATTTTAATGAATTCCCTTTTCCTGATAAGCATATCCATTGTCATTATTTTCTGAATAGTTTATGTTATATGTATAATAGAAAGGAGAAGATATCATGGCTGATTGGTTAAAAAGTCTGCACACCAACACACCGCAGGAAGGGTTCGAACTCGCTATTACACTTGCACGTAAAGGTGTAGCTTACACGCAAACCTCCGCTGAAGTTCGCGACAAGTTACGTCCGGAATATGCAGAAAATCCAGATAGTCTGACCGCCGCTTCTCAAGTAGTTGCCGTTCATTTTCAAACGGTTGCTGCAGCAAACAATTATTGGAAGTAATCTATACTTTTCATTTCACAAAATGGCTTCGTCTTTTACATAGACTCAGGACGAAGCCATTTTCTTTTGTTTTGAAACAAAGCAATAATGTCATACTTTGCTTGTTACCCAAGTCACTAATCTTCTCACAAACTTCTCAGATTTTTACACCTGCTAACCATTCAGAAATTCCCTGCTACTCTTTCAGGATAAACGAACAGAAGGAATAGGGTCTTCGCCAATAATGCGGACTTCCCGCTCCAGTGTTACGGCAGAATTTTGCTTAACCACCTTCTGTACATGTTCAATAAGCGAAATATACTCCTCCGCTGTCGCTTTGTTTTTATTAATGATAAAGCCGGCATGCTTCAATGACACTTGAGCTCCGCCTACCTCAACACCCTGCAACAAGTTGTCTTGAATCAACTTTCCTGCAAAATGACCTGGCGGGCGTTTAAAAACACTGCCGCATGTAGGATATTCCAAAGGCTGTTTCGATTCTCGTTTATTTGTCAAATCATCCATGACCGCTTTAATATCCAAATAACTTCCCGGTAACAGCCCAAACTCTGCCTCTAAAACAATATATTGCTTCCGGTAAATATTACTGTTCCGGTAAGACATCTCTAAATCTTCCGTCTCTAAATGCAGCAGGTTCCCTTCTCTATCAACAACCGTCGCCCGGAGCAGGCAATCTTTGATTTCCCCGCCATATGCGCCGGCGTTCATAAAGAGTGCTCCGCCGACAGAACCCGGGATACCGCAGGCAAATTCGATTCCGCTTAATTCATGCTGTAAAGCTTTCCTCGACACTTGACGGATCAAAGCACCACTTTGGGCAAACAAAGAAGAGCCTTCGACGCGAATATTATCCAGTTCTCCCAGATACATCACAATACCGCGTATGCCGCCATCTTTAATAATTAAGTTGGAGCCATTGCCCAGCAGCATAAACGGGACGTCTTCCTGATTGGCCAGCTTTACCACAGCCTGTACTTGTTCGTAATTCACTGGTGTAACAAAATAATCAGCGTTTCCACCCAGTTCAGTGTACGTGTGATTTTTTAACGGTTTGTCTTTCACAACATTTTCTTGAGGTACTATATCGATTAATTGGTTGTATAAATTCATTCTTTTCATTCCTTTTAAATGTTCCATGTCTATATTATATAAAATTATTTGTCATTTGTCCTATAAAAATTGTTTTATAGGATGAAAAGCCGGTTTTCGCTCACTAAACGTACATAAATAATCAAACCCAATCTCTTGAAGCAAGTACGCTACTTCAGAAAAATGTCTCCCTACGTCTGCTTTTTCGTGCGCATCCGAGCCAATAGTAATAATCTCCCCGCCGCAAGCTTTGTATAAACGCAAAATATCTTCACTTGGCATATGATGGTCCAAACCATAGCTGAAACCGGAAGCATTCACTTCAATTCCTTTTCCTTTGGGAATAATCGTATTGAAAATATCCGTGATGACTTCTGTAAAATCAACATCCGGGTCCGGCGCCTGGTATCGTTTAATTAAATCCAGATGGCCAAGAACACTGTACGATTCAAATCGTGTCACACAATCCAGCAATTCTTTATAATACAATTCATAGGCCTCTTTGGTACTCCGGTTCTGAAATAAAGCTTTACTGTGCAAATCCTGGCGATTCGTTGTATGCTCCGAGCAAATAATAAAATCAAATGTTTCTTCTTGGAGGAACGTTTCATATCGTTCTAACAAATGGGGCTGAACACCAATCTCCACTCCCTTTTTCACCTGTATCAACCCTGTATATTTCGCTTGCATTTCTTTAATTTTTTCATGGTAAGCAGCCGTGTCTAATGAAAAATCAATCGTTGTATCAGGGTAATCATAATCAATATGTTCGGTAAAACAAATTTCGGTCAGCCCTTTTTCGATTGCCGTTTTCACTGTTTCTTCCATTGGCTCCTCACAATCTGCTGAAAAATCACTGTGCATATGGTAGTCTATTTTCAATGGGGTACACTCCTATTTCTATTTGACTTTTGCTTTGATTGCTATTAAAATATAGAATTATCAAATACTTTATTACGATAAAGCAGTAAAGCGATTCAAGAAAGGAAACTTTTTATGCAACTCTATCATAACATAGAAAATGATCTTGTTATTGATGTTAACGAAATCCATCATCGACAACAAGTGATTCAACAATTGAAGAAACATTTCCGTCTGTTTGGCTATCGTGAAATTCATACGTCTCCTTTTGAGGCATATGATTTATACGTCCAAATGAACGGTACTGTGAACCATGAAGAAATGATTAAAACGATTGATAATACAGGAAAAGCACTTGTTCTCCGGCCGGATATTACAATACCGTTAACACAGCAAATAGCGAGCCATAACACTTCTATCACCGAAGATTTAAGATACTTTTATGTGTTGGATGTATTTCGCCAGAAGCAAGGAACAGAAGCACAGAGGTATAATACGCAAGCAGGGATAGAGTATTTCGGAAATCCAAGTCCGGAAGCAGATGCTGAAGTTGTTTTTTTAGCAATCGATACGTTAAAACAAATGCGATTTAAAAATTTAAAAATGGAATTGGGCCATGCTGGTTTTTTCGCACGTTTAATCGATGCGATGCAGCTAAAAGAAGAGGACTTGCAGCTTTTGAAACAGTATATACAAGCAAAAAACATTCCTGAGATTGAACAGTTTTTAAAAAGAACCTCTTTAAACGATGACATTCAAGAAGTCATTATGGCATTGCCCTTCCTGTACGGAGAGCCGCAAGTCGTGCTAGACCGAGCCAGCGAATTACCTTTGCCGAAAGATGCCGTCCCTGCGCTCGATTCGCTCCGTGCCATTTATGATAACCTTAAAGCGTACGGCGTGGAAAAACATGTCGTCATCGACTTAAGTTTAATCAATCATATGGACTATTATTCGGATATGATTTTCCAAGGGTTTATTGAAAATATCGGAAAACCGATTGTGATGGGCGGCCGCTATGATTCATTAGCCGCACAATTTGATTCTAATATTCCAGCCAGCGGTTTTGCTTATGACTTAGATACGCTGGTCAGTCACGCTGCCATTACCAGTACGGAAACAACACAAGATGTAGATGTAAAAATCATGTATGACGGAGAGAAACAACAAGAAAGTGTCCAGCTAGCAACCAAACTTCGAAAATCAGATTTCGAAACCGTCCTTTATCCTAAAGAGCATCCACTTGTCCAAACGCCTAAAGCACATGAAACAGTTTATGTAACTGCAAGCGGAGTAAAATGCATTGATGCAAGCGGTGAAGAAACACGATATACCAATGCGGAAACATATGAAGCAACAAAAGAAAAGGAGTGACGCAATTTGGAACCATTAACGCTTGCCCTTGCTAAAGGACGAACAGCAGTGGATTCTTTAGCAATGTTGGAAAATGCAGGCATCACATTCCCTAATTTTCATAAAGATAGTCGAAAACTTGTTTTTTACAGCGCGGATCAAAAGATTAAAATGCTTTATGTAAAAGCTCTTGATGTAACTACGTATGTCGAAGAAGGCGCTGCAGACATAGGAATTGTCGGACGCGATAATATTTTAGAAGCAGGGGCTGACGTTTACGAGCTACTGGATTTGCAACTGGGAAAGTGTAAATTCGTCGTCGCAAGTATGAAAGATATTGATTTGACGAAAAGAACTTCTTTAAAAGTCGCTTCCAAATATCCTGTCGTTGCTAAGCAATTCTTCCATAAACAAGGGATTCAAGCAACGACGATTAAATTAAATGGCAGTGTCGAATTAGCTCCGATGATTGATATGGCTGATTGCATTGTCGACATCGTGGAAACAGGGACAACAATCAAAGAAAATGGCTTGCAAATTATCACAGATGTGGAAGATATCAGCACCCGTGTTGTTGTGAACAAAGCAAGTTTTGCAACAAAAACTGCAGAAATCCAGTCCTTTATTAATAGTATGAAAAACAGTTTGGAGGCATAAACGTGGAAATTGTATCAGGGGCAGCTTTTCAAATGGCCAAACAAACGAATAACCGCGAACGAACCCGGCAAATAGATGACATTGTGCTCGACATTCTTCGTACAGTTGAGCAGCAAGGCGACCAGGCTCTTATTGATTATACGGAGCAATTTGACCAAGTCCGTTTACATACATTGGAAGTAAGTGAAGAAGAATGGGAAGAAGCGGATGCTCTCGTTTCAAGTTCATTTATCCAAGCTGTTCAAACAGCGCAAGCGAACATTACCGCTTTTCACCGCGGACAATTGGAGAAGTCTTGGTACATGTACAGGGAAAATGACGTCATGCTTGGACAGCAAGTGACAGCAATGGACCGTGTCGGCATTTATATTCCCGGTGGTAAAGCAGCTTATCCTTCTACTGTTTTAATGAACGTGATTCCGGCGAAAATTGCCGGCGTTAAAAACATTGCTATAGCCACCCCGCCGCAGCTGGATGGAAAAGTGAATCCTTACGTCATCACAGCCGCTAAGCAGGCCGGAGTAGACACCATTTTTAAAATCGGAGGTGCTCAAGCGGTTGCTGCATTCGCTTATGGCACGGAAAGCATTCCTAAAGTCGATAAAATCACCGGCCCCGGCAATGATTTCGTAGCCCGGGCTAAAAAGTGGGTTTACGGAGATGTGGCGATTGATATGATTGCCGGCCCGAGCGAAGTATGTATTGTAGCGGATGAATCTGCTCCTGCCGATTATGTAGCGGCTGATTTACTTTCACAGGCCGAACACGATGAAGCAGCAACAGCAATCTGCATTACTTTTTCTGATAAACAGGCGAAAGCCATTCAAAGCGAGATAGCAGTACAACTGGAAAAATTGGAACGAAAAGACGTTGCAGCGGCTTCCTTACATACAAATGGGCGGATTGTCGTCACAGACCATCTAGAAGAAGCCTGGGACCTGGTAAATGAGATGGCCCCCGAACATCTGGAATTAATGGTCCGCAATGCTTCTGAACATATATCAAACATCAAACATGCAGGAGCGATATTTTTGGGGAATTATTCACCAGAACCACTCGGTGACTACGTTGCAGGCCCTAATCATACGTTGCCGACAAGCGGGACAGCAAAATTCTCCTCCCCACTCGGTGTCTATGATTTCATGAAAAAATCAAGCATTATCCGGTATTCAGAGCAAGCTTTACTTCAAGAAGCAGAAGCAATTGAAACACTGGCAAAAACAGAAGGCCTGACAGCCCATGCGAATGCGATTACACTTAGAAGAAAGGATGAAACCTGAACATGCGTGAACATACTATTAAACGGCAAACAGCGGAAACAAATATAGAAGCAGGATTGCATATTGACGGAGAAGGCAATGGAGCGATTCACACAGGAGTCGGCTTTTTAGATCATATGCTTGTTCTATTTACAAAGCACGGACTTTTTGATGTGAACATTAATTGTGACGGGGACACGCAGGTAGACGATCATCATACGACGGAAGATATTGGCATTGCGCTTGGCCAAGCTTTTCATACTGCGCTGGGCGATAAAAAAGGCATTACACGTTATGCACGTTTCACCGTGCCAATGGATGAAGCGCTCGCAACAGTAGATATCGACATTAGCGGCAGATCCTACCTCGTCTACCATGTGGATGGATTAAAAGACAAAGTAGGCAGTTTTGACACAGAGCTGGTTCAAGAATTTTTTCAAGGGTTCACCAATCATGCGGGCATTACGCTTCACATTAACGTAGCTTACGGTACAAATACACATCATATCATTGAAGCGGTTTTTAAAGCGTTTGCCAGAGCACTTGACGCTGCCAGTCAGTTAAACCCAAGAATAAACGATATCCCTTCAACAAAAGGCATGTTGTAAACTTGAAGCATTTTCAAACGACATAAAAGCTGACCGGCAGTTAAATTTCAACATAAAAGGGGTCACAAATTCATGATTATTTTTCCAGCAATTGATATTTTAGATGGGCAATGTGTACGGCTGATTCAAGGTGATTACAACCAAGAAAAAGTATATAGCGATGCTCCGGCAGAAATGGCGAAGGAATGGGAAGAAAAAGGAGCTTCCTATATTCACATCGTTGATTTAAATGGAGCGAAAACAGGAGACTCCATTAATAAGAATGTCATTAACCATATCGCACAATCAACTACCATCCCCGTTCAAGTCGGCGGCGGCATTCGTTCTTTAGAAACTATCCAAGGCTACCTGGAAAACGGTGTCTCCCGAGTGATAATAGGGACTGCTGCGATTACAGACAGGGAGTTTTTAAAAGAAGCCATTCAGCAATACGGTGACAGAATTGTGGTCTCACTCGATGCCCGCGACGGTTTTATTGCCACAGATGGCTGGACGGACACCAGCGATACGAAAGCTTTGGATTTAGTGCAGGAGCTGGAATCATTGGGGTTACAAACCATCGTTTATACGGATATAGCGAAAGACGGCATGCTTGAAGGCCCTAACATTATAGAACAGCGCGAAATTCACCAGGCCACAACGATGCAAGTCATTGCCAGCGGCGGTATTACAACAACCGCGGATATACAAGCATTAGCGGAGGAAAAGTTATATGGTGCGATCATCGGAAAAGCTTTATATGACGGAAAACTTTCCCTTGAATCTGTGCTGGAGGCAAGCGAATGAAACAGAACATTATCCCTTGCCTCGATATTAGAAATGGCCGCGTCGTGAAAGGAAAAAAATTCAGGGATGTCCAAGATGTGGCAGACCCTGTAGCACTAGCTCAACAATATGAAGCAGATCAAGCTGATGTTTTATTTTTACTGGATATTGCTGGAGACGACCGCACTCTCTTTTTACAAGTGATCAAACAAATTCGCAAAGAAACGGCGCTTCCTCTTTATATAGGAGGTGGCATAAGGTCCGTAAAAGCCATCGAAGAAACGCTTGAAGCAGGAGCCGATAAAGTATCGATTACCAGTGCTGCGATTACACAACCGGGTTTTCTAAAAGAAGCAGTCTCTGCTTTCGGTGGGGAACGTATCATTTTATCCATCGATGCTCAGGAAGTATCTCCCGGCACTTGGCATGCCTTCATTTCAGGCGGCAAACAAGACACAGGTATCAACGCTATTGAATGGGCACGTCAAGGCGAAACGTTAGGTGTGAGTGAAATACTACTCAATTCGATTGACGCTGACGGAGTGAAAGGCGGCTATAACATTCCGCTTCATCAAGCGATTCGTAAACAAGTTACTATTCCCATTATCGCAAGTGGCGGAGCAGGTGACGTGGAAGATTTTCAAACCGTCTTAACCACTGGAAAAGCAGATGCTGCACTTGCTGCGTCCGTTTTCCATTACGGGGATATTCTCATCAGTGACGTTAAAAAAGCTCTTAACAACGTAAACAAAGACAAATACGAAGGAGAATCGTAATGAATGCAGATTATATCACATACGATGAAAATGGATTGATTCCAGCAATTGTACAAGATGAAACAACTGGAAATGTATTAATGCTCGCTTATATGAATAAAGAAGCATTGGAGAAAACGTTGGCAACGAAAGAGACGTGGTTCTACAGCCGTTCCCGCGAAGAACTTTGGCACAAAGGAGCAACGTCCGGCAATCTGCAAACTGTATCTTCGGTTACCTTGGATTGCGACCAGGACGCGCTATTAGTAACCGTTCACCCGGAAGGTCCTGCATGCCATACAGGAAAAACCTCCTGTTTTCACCATCCAATTATGGAACAAACTGCTAAACGTGATGTCATTCATACCATCATTGAAACGATTGAAGAAAGAAAACAACACCCTGTTGAAGGTGCTTATACCTCTTACCTTTTCCGTGAAGGAATCGATAAAGTGTTGAAAAAAGTCGGTGAAGAAACAAGTGAAGTGATTATCGGTGCCAAAAACCGGGATAAAGAAGAAATTATTTGGGAAATTTCCGATCTTATCTACCACACTCTTGTATTAATGAACATTACGGATGTACAGATTTCCGATATCAAACAAGCTTTATCCGAAAGACATCTTGCAAAAAGCGAGGCACAGCATAAACATGAGTAAATTTTGGAGCAACATGGCCAAACGCACAAAACCGTATGTCCCTGGAGAACAAGTTCAAGCAACAGATATTATTAAATTAAATACGAATGAAAACCCATATCCGCCATCGCCGAAAGTTACCAGTGCTATCCAAGAAGTAACAAATCGTAATTTAAGACTCTATCCTTCACCAACAATGGATGCGTTAAAAGAAAGTATTGCTGCTTATTACGAACTCGAGGCAGATAATGTATTTGTAGGAAATGGTTCAGATGAGGTACTGGCTTTTTCATTCATGGCCTTTTTCGATCCAGATAAAACAATATTATTTCCGGAGATTTCCTACAGCTTTTACCCCGTTTATGCCGGAATATTTCAAGTTCCTTACAAAACGATTCCGTTACAGGATGACTTTAGCATCCAGCCAAAGGACTTATTCCAGGCAGATGGCGGTGTGATTTTCCCTAATCCGAATGCGCCTACCAGCCGTTATTTATCGGTCTCGGCAGTAGAGCATATCGTACAGCAAAATCTCGATACTGTCGTCGTAATCGATGAAGCATATATTGATTTTGCACCTGATTCTTCCAGCGCAGCGAAGCTTGTAGAAAAGTACGAAAATATTCTGATTATCCAAACCATGTCTAAATCCCGCTCTCTTGCTGGTTTGCGTGTAGGCTTTGCGTTAGGATCTCCCGATTTAATTGAAGGGCTGATGCGCATAAAAGATTCGTTCAACTCTTATCCAGTAGATCGTTTAACTTTAGCAGGAGCAAAAGCAGCTATGGAAGATACCGTTTATTTTGAGAAAACAAGAGAAAAAATTATTCAAACCCGAACATGGGTCATGAAAGAGTTAGAAACAAGAGGATTTCACGTCTTACCTTCTGCAGCGAACTTTGTATTTGTTACACATCCTGCAATAGAAGCAAGCAAGATCTATGAAAGTTTGCGGGAGCAGCACATATTCATCCGTTACTTCGGGAAACCTCCTGTTGAAGATTACGTTCGTATCTCCATTGGGACAGACGAAGAAATGGAACGCTTCTTTCATTATTTGGATAAAATAGTATGAAAAAGCTCTTGCAAAAAGGAATGTCCTTTCTGCAAGAGCTTTTCATGTTACAAGACGTATTTGCGTACTTGCCTAATGTAAAAATACCGGACAAAAACAAAGTAAATAATTTGGATAACTAAGAAGCTGCCCAATACTAAGAATGATTCATACACTAAACTATAATCAAATAGATGAGAGAGAGCCGTCAATGCAACCGCTCCATGAATAATAGCCACGATAATCGGGGCAAAGAACAATAAAGCAATTTGTTTGCTGATAACTTTATTCATTTCACCTGTCGTTAAACCAATCTTACTAATCGCAGCAAACTTTTCTTTGTCGTCATCCAAGTCCGTATATAAACGGAAGTACAGGAAACTTCCTGCTGAAACAAAGAAGACAATGCCGATAAACAGTCCAACAAACATGACCGGCCCCCATATGGCATTCGTATCATATACCACTTTATCAATCGCCATAATAGCAGGGTCTATCTCTTCAAGTTCTTTTCCTGCTGCAACGAGATCATCCTGACTGCCGTCGACGACTTCCCAAGCAGCATAATTATTGACGTCCGCAGGTTCAGGAAGCTCATCATAAACCGATTCTCCAACGATGAAATACGATGTTACAGCTGGCAAGATAGAAGAATTGGGAATGTTATCTTCTGTGACCTTTTTAGTCGTTCCATCTGCTAAAATCACTTCATCTTCATTGCTTTCGTCCTCCGGCAGCATATTTGCTTGTGGTGAAGGGACGTAAGCTACTTCATCCTTCGCTACATCTATGGTATCTTCACCTGCTAACTCAGCTATTTTGTTATATATTTCAGGTGTGACAATCATTTTCTCAACGCCATCTTGTTCAAAATCAGCTAACGGAACATCAGCTGTTTTAGCCTCCAGATCATGTTTATCCAGCACTGCTTCTACATCAGGCTTATCTTCGTTGTCATCATAAGTGTACGTAAACGAGATTGGATTAGCTTCTTTCATTCCTTTTGTCAGTAATGAATTAAACCCGACTAACGTTCCGATTGCACTAAAAGCTACGGTAGAAATAATGGCCACCATGAAAAAGGCGCGTGCGTTATCTTTCATCCGATGCGATAAATCGGAAAATAAAAGCATATTCGTTTTTTTCCAGAACAGTGTACGGCTGGACTTTAATTTCCGTACTACAAAAACACTAATTTGCGTAAAAAGTAAATACGTTCCGACTATGACAAGTGCCATTACTGGAAACATTGCAAATACCACCGTCGGCCCCTCAGCTATAAGTGCAATGGTGTAACCGGATCCCAGTAATAAAACTGCAAGCAACGTTAATAATAATGAAGCTTTAGGTTCACTTTTCCCTTTCTCTCCCCCTTTAATCAGCGATACTAATTTATTCGTCCGTAAAACAAAGGTGACAAAAATCGAAATGACGAAAAATAACAAAATAAAAGAAAGAAAGGTAATCACCAGCGCTGCTACAGGGAAATAAAAATTCAATGACCCCTGTAAAACAAGCACATTTTCAGCAATCATCAAAATAACTTTTGAAAAAATCAACCCTAATCCCATACCCAAAATGGTCGCTAAAAACCCGATAATCATATTTTCTAAAAAGACCATCCAACGAATTTGCGGATTAGACATCCCTTGCATCATCAACAAGCCAAATTCTTTTTTCCTGGATTGCAAAAACGAACTCATCGAATATAAAATAAAGAAAAAAGAAAACACATAAATAACTGCACCAGCAGCCAGCATTCCTTTCGTAGCATTTGCGTTCATATCCGCATCTGTTAAGGTCGGATGAAAGGCAAAATTAGCAAAAGTAAAGAAGACCATCACCGTAAACATACTGCTTAAAAAATAAGCAATATACAATCGCTTATTACGAAATACATTAAGAAAGGCGAACTGACGAAAGGTCATTGTCATCCCCTCCTAATAAAGAGAGCGTATCGATAATTCGTTGGAAAAAAACTTTACGGGAATCTCCTTTATGAATTTCAGAGTACAATTTCCCGTCTCGAATAAAGATAACCCTGTCACAATAACTTGCCGATTGTGCTTCATGGGTGACTAACATAGTAGTAGTCCCCTCATCTTCATTCATCATGCGCAAAAGTTCCATCACATCTTTAGATGATTTAGAATCCAGATTGCCCGTCGGCTCATCCGCTAAAACTAATTTCGGGTTGTGGATCATCGCACGGGCAACAGCCGCTCGTTGTGCCTGACCTCCCGATATTTCAAACGTTCTTTTGTTTAAAATCTCTTTAATACCTAATTTTTCTGCTATTTGATACGCTTTTTCCTTCATTTCTTTTACTTTTTTCTTATCCAGTGTCAAAGGCAGTACAATATTCTCCTCCACGGTTAACGTATGCAATAAATTAAAATCCTGAAAAACAAAACCAAGTTCCTGTCTGCGGAATTTCGCCAGCTGATTCTTGCTCAGCTTATGCGGATCGCTTCCTTCAATCAACACCTCGCCGGAAGTAGGCTCATCAATAGTGGCAATGATGTTCAAAAGCGTCGTCTTCCCACTTCCTGACGGCCCCATAACGCCGACAAATTCTCCTTTTTCCATTTGTATATCAATATCAGTTAAAGCACGATAAGGCACTTTTCCTTCATACACTTTTCCAAGCTGTTTTACATCTAACATGGCTTTCCTCTCCTTGTTTCATGATTTCTATACTCAGTATACAGCGGAGAAGGTTCTGTAACGATCGATATTTCTTACCCTAACCTTACAATCTTGTAAGGTTGTACAAAAGGATAAAAAACTTGGTATTCACCACTCCTTGAAGGTGAATACCTTCGTTGCCCTTATGCAGGAAGCAAAACAACAGATTTTCTTTCAACGATAGGAAACTTGAGATTCGCCATAGCTTGATAGCGAGACTTCGTTGTTTCCTTATAACGAGAATGCTACTTTTAAAAATACAACGTAAACGTCGTGCCTTGGCCGACAGTTGACTCAACTTGTATGTCATGACCCAGATACGCCGCCACTTCTTTCGTCACATATAAGCCAACGCCTGTAGATTCTTTAAACGTCCGGCCGTTCTCCCCAGTATAAAAAGCATCAAAAATCCGTTTTAAATCAGAGGAAGGAATACCTACCCCAAAATCTTGTATAGATAGAGCCACGCGCTGATTACTTCGGTACACGCGCATGTAAAAATAATCACTTTGGTCCTTCGAATATTTCACTGCATTATGAACCAGCTGGGTTACCATAAACAGCAGCCATTTCTCATCTGTTTCCACTTGGATTGTTTCCTCTTCCATTTCTACTTTTGGATAGACGCGATTGCGAATGAAAAATCGTTTGTTTTCTTGATTCACTTGCTGAATAAAGGTTTTTAAGTCAATGGTTTTCACATTGAAATCTTGTTGTATAGAACGTAATCGAGCCATATACAACACAGTGTTCAGGCCATTTTTTAGCCGCTCCGTCTCTTCTCGAATATCAGAAGAGTATGGTTCATCTAAATCACGTGCAGTTAAATCAATCACCGAAAGGGGGGTTTTCATCTGGTGCACCCACAAATCCATAAATACCAGCTGTTCTTCTTGTTTTTTAGACTGAATGGCTATATCTTTTTGGTAAAGGGCTTGGCTGGATTTCAATAATCGTGACAAAGCATGGTACACGGGGGTATCTGCTTTTACTTCGTACACCTCCTCCAATGTAGTAAAAGGCTGCGATAACCTTTTATAAAAGGCACGATGACGAATATATTGGTACACTGTATAAAGAAGAAATGTGAAACCAAATAAAAACAAGCTGTAGAAAACCAAAGAAATATCGCGAAATCCCGCCAGCCAGAACACTAGAACAACCAAACAAAACTGAAATGCTTGTACAAAAACTAATAAAAGATAATTTCTTAAAAATAATTTCAATTCCACCCGCTCCTTACCAGGTAACATGCAGCCGGTAGCCAACTCCGCGCACTGTTTCAATGGCATCTTGTATACCTAACCGTTGTAGTTGTTTCCGCACGCGTGTCACATTCACGTTCAATGTATTATCATCCACAAAAGCGAACTCATCCCAAATTGTTTCTAATAAGTCCTCTCTCCCTGCTACTCGAGGATACCTGTCTAACAACATTTCTACAATATAAGCTTCGTTTTTAGACAAAATTTGTACTTGTTCTTTAAAATGCAGTTCGAGACGTTCCGGATATAAAACCAGCCCTGATTCTTCTACCGTCCTTTCTTTTAACTGCGGAGAATATTCACCATACGCCCGTCGCAATTGGCTGCGGATTTTTGCCAGAACGATTTCCGGATGAAATGGTTTCGTAATAAAATCGTCACCGCCATTTTCAAGTGCCATAATTTGGTCCATCTCGCCGACGCGCGCTGAAATAAAAATAATTGGACAAGTAGACATTTGGCGCATTTGCCTGCACCAGTAAAAGCCATCAAAGCTCGGTAAATTGATATCAAGCAATACCAAATGCGGCTGAAATGTCTCGAATTCTTCCATGATGTCCTGAAAATGGACAGCAGTCTTTGTTTCGTAATCGTATTTTTGTATCGTCTTTTCTAATAAGTCCGCTAAAGCGGGATCATCTTCTACAATATATATTTTCTGCATTGCTCTGCCTCCGTCTTTTTATAACTACTCGCTCGAAAATTGCAATATTTAACATTTTATATGTATGTCATGTAAGTATCTGCTGCATTCCAATCTTGCACTGGGTATTACTATTTCTTTGTTACCAATTAAAAAAAGCCTTTTTACCATTATAATAGTAAAAAGGCTGAAATTCACGTATAGCTTTCTTCTTTCATCGTTTGTTTCCCGCGCAAACGAACAACTACTGCGGTAATACCTCCTGCCAGAAATGCCGGGATAAGCCAGCCTAACCCCTTTTCATATAAAGGAAGAACATGGTTAAGGAACTCCACCGTTTGCTGAAGCAAGGCAAAATAGTCCATATCTAAGGATTTATATAATTCTTTGATGCCGTCGATACAACTAATCACAAACGTAGCGCTCATCGCAGCAATATACACCGAACGTGCCCCGTGGAAGAACGGAGCTAAAAATGTGAGCAGCACAAGCACTATCGCTTGCGGATATAAAAACATTAAGACAGGAACAGAATATGTAATAATATTATCCAAACCAAAATTTGCGACTCCAAATGTAACCAGTGCAAACAGAACTACAAATTGCTTCTCACTTATTCTTGGCAGTAATTTATGGAAATATTCTCCCAGCGAAATATTTAATCCAATAGCAGTCGTTAAACAGGCAAGCAAAATCACGATGGCCAGTAACATTTCTCCAAATAATCCTAAATAATACGTAGCCGCTCCTGAAAGCACTGGCCCTCCATTTTCCAAAACCCCTAATTCAGCTACACTCGTTGCTCCCAAATAAGCAATGCCGACATACATCACACCTAATAAAACAACTGCAATTAAGCCTGCCTTGCTTGTTTCTTTGAAAATGGCGCTTGGCTTGGTTACACCGTGAGAGCGCACAATTTGAATAACTAAAATACCAAAAATGAGTGCTGCTAACGCATCCATCGTATGATATCCTTCCAGGAACCCGTTTATCCCCGCTGCGAGCGGTGAACTGTAAGCTTCTACCGGAGAAGGAATTGTTCCCATCGGCTGGGTAATAGCAAAAATTAATATGACACCTAACGTTACCACTAAAGCGGGTGCTAACACTTTCCCGATATTGTCTACTAACTTTGCCGGATATAGCGAAAAGACGAGTACTATACCAAAAAAGACAGCCGAAAAAATCAACAATCCTATAGATTCATTTGCTGATGATATGAATGGTGATATACCAATCTCGTATGCAACTGTTCCGGTCCTCGGAGCCGCAAAAAAAGGACCTATTGTTAAATATAGTAAGGTTGTAAAAAGCAATCCATAAACAGGATGAATCTTACTGGAAAGCTCATTTAAATCTTCGTTTCCGGATTTCGCTAACGCTAATATACCAAACAGCGGCAAACCTACTCCAGTAATCAAAAATCCAAAAGTCGCTACCCACATATTTGTTCCAGCACTTTGTCCCAGTTGTGCCGGAAAGATAAGATTACCAGCTCCAAAAAATAACGCAAAAAGCATAAATCCGATGGCTATTGTTACTTTTTTATTCATATGTACACCTTCGTTTCAATTTTCTGTTTATTTTATTACATGAAAAAATGGCTCAGCGATAAATCGTGCTGAACCATTTACGTCATCAAAAAGATACGTTTATGCTTCTAATTTTTCGTCGATTTCGGCATCTTCTTTCACTTTATCAATTTTCTTCTGTAATGCTTCATTTGTTTTCTGATCTAGTAAATTGGCTTTCAACTCATCTTCTACTTCATCTAACTCAGGTACATCTTCGTTTTCATCAGCCAATTCATCATACGCTTCTTTAACTTCTTCATCTGTTACATCTTCATCAATTTTCTTCTCTTTAAATTTGTCCAATGTCAGCTCAAAACGAAGCTGCTCTTTAAACCCATCCTCTGACATTTGGAATTGCTCTAAGATATTTTCATAGTTCTCTTCATTTTCTGATTTGATTGTATCGATTTCATCTTCTGCTTCTTCATCAGAAACTTCAATACCTTCTTCTTCCGCATATTGCAATAGCACGGTACGGTCAATTAAAGAGTCCATCGTTAATTCCTGAATTTCTTTTTGATCAACATCCTGTTCGGATTGGCCAGCGAAAGATTTTAATTGTGCATAAATAATATTATAGGTTTCTCCAGTTACATCCTCATCATTAATAACTGCTACAGTATCTTCGTCAGGTACTTTCTCGTCATCAGAAATCTCTACTTGTTCTGTTTCCTGTTCTGGCGCTGCTTCATTCGACCCTTCTTCGTTGTCATTATTATCTCCACATGCTACTAAGAAAATAGCAACGAGTAAAATAGAAAGCCCCGCAATATATTTTTTCATCCAACTAATCTCCTTTATGTTAGAAATCTATTCTTCTCCTATTCAACCATATTCCATGTTATTCAACAAGCAGAAAGCTTTTAACAAAGGATTGTCACTTCAACGCTTGCAGCTCACTTATTTTTCATTCATTACATAACGAAGACCACAACACGGCTGCTGTGGTCTTATTCTTATATACACTTTGTATTGTTTAAACATCAGATTCTATACATCTGCACTTCATTTTCTTATCTATACGCCAAAATAAAAATATAAACTGTCTTCTTCATCAAAAATGACTGGTTGGTAAGTTGTCTAAAATCTTTGCAGGTACATCATCTTTTGTCACAAATGTATGATCCTTCACTTTATTATTGCGCACAAGAAGTTTGATAACGCAAGCTTCTTTAGTTTCTTCCGGCTTTACAGTTACCTCTTGAGCATTTCGTTCTCCGTCCTCATCAACAGTAGGAATGGTATAAGTTACTTCTTCGTAGTCTTCTGCTACAGAATCTTCAGGGATTGTTCCATATTGAAAAGCGGCCGTAGATTCCATATACTTATGAATTCCAAAAGCACCGATGGCTAGTAACAACGCTACGCCTATTCCAATCTTAATTCCCTTTTTTCTCATTCCATTTCCTCCTTATGACAATCAAAAGTACTACATTCATTATACATAATTTTTTAATAATTGTTATTTCGTTTGGATTACTTTTTTTAACATATTTATTACAACCCGTAATATAGCGCCGTTTTGTATGCGTTTTCTTCAAATATCTCAACACTTAAGTTTAATTTTCTAGTTATTTTACCCTGTGAAATTGGAGAGGGGGCGGAGGATGATTTCCGTACAAGTAAACTGAGAAATTTCCTACTTTTTTAAGATTACCTTCAGACATAAAAAACCATAGCATATCCATCTAACTGAAATACGCTATGGCTTTCTTCTTCATTATTTCGTTATTCCTGCAAACTTGCGTCCACTTCATCAATCATTTCAGAGACTGACTGCAATCCGCCACCTGATAAATACCAGTAATCCGGATCCAGATAGTAAATATCATCGTTTTTCATTGCTTTCGTTTTTTCCATTAAGTCGTTTTCAATCACTTGTTCCGCGGCAGACCCTTCTCCAATTGCTGCACTTCGGTCGACTACATACAACAAATCTGGATCTTGCTCAACGACATATTCAAAAGTAACGTTTTGGCCATGAGTCGATACTTCAATTCCCTCATCTACTGCTGGAATTCCGAACACATCATGGATTAAACCAAAGCGTGACTCCGGACCGTAAGCACTGATCTTATCGTCATTTGCTAAGACAATGAGACCGTCTTTATCACTTTCTTCTGCATCGTCCTGGACGTCTTCTATTTTTTCTTCAACGTCTGCTAAACCGGTATCCGCTTCTTCTTCTTTATCAAATATTTCACCAATTTTGCCGACGTTTTCTTTGAATGAATCCATGTATTCTGAGGTATCCACGCCTACATAGACAGTCGGTGCAAGCTCTTCTAATTGCTCATATAAATCAGATTGGCGACCTGAAATCAAGATCACATCCGGATCAATTTCAGCAATTTTTTCAAAATCCGGTTCTTTTAAACTGCCAACATTCTCGTATTCATCACTTTCATAATCCTCCAGATAAGAAGGTATATTTTCCTGCGGCACTCCAGCGACATCAACATCTAACTCGTCCAGCGTATCTAAAGCACCAAAGTCAAAGACAACTACCTTTTCCGGGTCTTTTTCCACTTCTGTTTCCCCTAATTTATGTTCAACAGTCACTGTTTCCTTGCTTTTCGCTTCTCCTTCTTCTTCCGCATTATTTGCTCCGCAAGCTGCTGCAAGAACAGTTACTATACTTAACATGAAAACGAATTGCAGTTTCTTCATTCACAAACGCTCCTCTACTAAAAGTATACGCAAATGCGTTGATTTTCAATTTCTTTAATATCAATATCCATATCATAAATATCTTTTAATACACAACGGTCGATGACATCACATGTGCGTCCGTGTTTCACGATTTTACCGTCTTTTAAAGCAGCAATTTCATCCGAGTAACAAGAAGCAAAGTTAATATCATGAATAACAATCACGATAGTCTTTCCCAGCTCGTCCACTAGACGGCGCAATGTTTTCATAATTTGAACAGAATGCCGCATATCTAAATTATTAAGCGGCTCATCTAAAAGAATATACTCTGTATCCTGAGCCAACACCATACCGATATATGCACGCTGACGCTGACCACCACTCAACTCATCAATATATTTATCCTGAATGTCTTCAAGCTCCATATAAGCAATTGCTTCATCTACTTTTTGCCAATCAAAGCGCTTCAAACGGCCTTTTGAATAAGGAAAGCGACCAAAAGAAATAAGTTCACGCACTGTCAATTTAACATCCATCGTATTCGATTGTTTTAAAATAGATATCTTGCGGGCCAGTTCACTATCTTTCGATTTAGTAAGATCTTCCCCATCTATGGATATCATACCTTCATCTTTTGCAATTAAACGACTGATCATCGAGATAAGCGTACTTTTCCCAGCCCCATTCGGACCAATAAAAGAGGTGATTTTCCCTTTTGGAATTTGCAAAGAGACATCTTCAATCACTGTTTTTTTATTATATGTTTTAAAAAGACTTTTGATATCTACCATGATTTATTCTCCTTTAATAATAAATAGATAAAATAGATGCCACCGACAAAATTGATGATGACACTGACTGTTGTTTGGAATACAAAGACACGTTCAACGATAAATTGTCCGCCTACCAGGGCAATAATTGATAACAGCACGGAACCATAAATGATATATGAATGGCGGTATGTTTTCATAAATTCCCGTGCGATATTTACGACTAAAAGCCCCAGAAAAGTAATCGGTCCAATGAGTGCCGTAGAAATCGAAATCAGAATGGCTACAATAATTAAAAGCCGTTTCACGACATAATCATAAGGAACTCCAAGATTGGTGGCATGGTCTTTCCCTAAAGCCAAAACATCCAGATACTTGTAAAATTGGATAAAATAAACAAGCACAATAGACACTAAAATGATAGACAAATATACTAAACTTGTATTTACGTTATTGACACTTGCAAACATTTTATCCTGGGCTACCATAAACTCATTCGGATCAATCAGCACTTGCATAAACGATGTGAAACTACTGAAAAAGGTGCCAAGAATCATCCCTACTAACAGCAGGAAATAAATGTTGTTATCTTCTCCCCTAAACAGCAAACGATAAAATAAGAGGGAAAATAAAACCATCACACCAATAGATAACAAGTAATTAAGATTACTGTTCATCATAATCAGAGACTGTGAACCAAATATATAGATAATAAACGTCTGGGTCAGTAAATATAACGAATCGATCCCCATAATACTGGGTGTTAATATACGGTTGTTAGTAATTGTCATAAATAGTGTTGTTGCAATAGCTATCGAGCCTCCGGTTAAGACAATAGCAACAACCTTGATGATACGTTTCGGCAAAATATAGCCTATATTTCCAGTTAGTTGATAAAAAATATATAGCAATATAGACAGGAGCGCAACACCGGTCAGAATAATCGTTTTTTTCTTATAACCCATAACGCTTCCTCCTTAATAGCAGGAAGACAAAGATACCACTGCCTATCACACCTACTGTTAAATTGATGGGAATTTCATATGGGTAGATAAATATTCTGCCAACGATATCGCACGCCAGTACAAACACTGCTCCCAGCAATGCTGTATGTATTAAATTGTTTTTTAAGTGATCCCCTTGATAAATAGTTACGATATTGGGTATGATTAAGCCTAAAAAAGGTATCACACCAACAGATAACACAACAGATGCTGTTACTAAAGCAGAAATAATCAATCCTAAATTCACTACTTGTCGATAATTTAATCCGAGGTTCTTCGAGAATTCCTCACCCATACCAGCAATGGTGAATTTATTAGCGTAGAAATAAGCTAGAATAAGTGTTGGAATACTAATGTACAGCAATTCATAATTACCGCTCATGATCATGGAAAAATCACCTTGCATCCAGGATGTCATGTTCTGGATTAAGTCATCTTTGTACGCAAAGAACGTACCAAGCGAGTTAATAATATTCCCAAACATTAACCCGACAAGTGGTATAAAAACAGGGTCTTTGAACTTCACGTTATCCAGTATTTTCATAAATAAATATGTACCGAGCAGTGCGAACGCAAAAGATACTAAAATCTTCTGAATTGAGCTTGCGTCTGTAAACAGCATTAAAGAAATAAGCACTCCGAATTTCGCTGAATCAAGCGTTCCTGCTGTTGTTGGAGAAACAAATTTATTCTTACTTAATTGCTGCATGATTAACCCGGCAATACTCATGCTTGCCCCTGCAATGATAATACTGACTAAACGCGGTAACCTGCTAATGAATAAGATTTCTGCTTCTTCATCTGTCAAATTCAATAAATCAAGAGGAGACAAATCACTTACCCCAAGGAAAATCGATACAATTGACAACCCTGCCAGTAAGATTACTAAATGACGTAGTTTCATTATCTATCTCTCTCTATCAATCATCATTCTAATCTAAGAATATTTCTAAACAAGAATGAGATTCATTATCAATTAGACTTTCTCATTGAGTATAGCATAAATAATGGAAACAAAGCAATTTTTACAATACAATTAATGCAATTAAAAAGAGCAGTCAAGTTTTATCCCAACTTGTTCTGCTCCTCCTTATTCTATGTGACAGCCTGTATCCGTACAATAAGCAGTAGGTTTCGTCTGCTTGTCTTCTCTACCTTTTTGCCATAACTCACGCAACACTTCAAGAAAACTGTCAATGGTTAAAAGACCGGATATCGCATGTATTTCATCGAATATATAAAATGGAACTTTCGTTACTCCTATGTCACTTGCCAGTTCTTCATCCAGTTTCACATTTTTTCCAAACTTATTTAAACAAAGCAGCTCCTCAATCTCCGTCTCATCCAGGCCCGCTTCAGTTGCAACGGTCAACAATACTGTTCTTTCTTCTATGTTATGATGATGAACTAAATATGTTTCAAATAATCTTTCAACAATATCGTGCTCTTTATTATGTTTGCGGGCGTACTTCACTAAACGATGGGCATCAAATGTATTCGTGTGTGCCAGGTTATTTAACTGTAAAGGAATACCTAAACGATGAGCTGCTGAAATAATATCATCGTTTTTTTCCTGATGCATTTTTTGCTGTTCCATGCCCGTTGTTTGGATGGAAGCCTGAATATCAGGAGAAGCTGCAGTCCCCAGTTCAAAGCTTTTATATTCTACTTCAATTTCATTTTGCTTTCCGAATTTTTCGATGGCCTTATCCAGCCTTCGTTTGCCAATATAGCAATAAGGACAAGTGAAATCTGACCAAACTTCGATTTTCAATGTTGGACACCTCGCTCATTTCTAAACCGATTTTAACATAATTTGCGAAAAGCCGTTATTAATCTGCTTTTAGAGCTGTAATAACAAACGATTGTACAGATCCAGCCTGCAAGCTTTGTTTCCTCTGAACATTGAGCTAGTTTCATTCTGATCCTCTTTAAAAAATGATAATGCCCGCATTTCGGGAAAGTTGACGAACAGAGTAACTATAATAAATGATAGTGACCATAATTCGCGAAATCTGACGAATAGAGTAACTATAACAAATGATAGTGCCCGTAATTGGGGAAAACTGGCGAATAGGGTAACTATAGAAAAAGATAGCGCCCGTAATTTGGGGAAACTGGCGAATAGGGTAACTATAAAAAATAGCACCCGTAATTCAGGAATTGACTGTTAAAGCGTAAGAATAATAGAAATTTTGGCATCCGCTGAGTTTTTACAGCGAAGGACATAGCGAACTTATGCAAGAAGAAAATTTCGAACGTTCTAATCCATAAAAAAACAGAGCATTTCTGCCCTGTCTTAACATATTAGTCTTCTAATAAAGAGCGCCCCATAACGGATACTCTGTTCGTATTCCGCAGCCCGTCTATCGAATCGACGCCGATTCCGAACATCGTCATTTTTAATTCAAATTCGATTTGCTCCATGACTTGCAGTACGTCGTCTACCGATTCTGTTGCAGCTTGCAATAAGGTGCGGGCAAAACCAACGACATTCGCTCCAATCGTAATTGCCTTCGCTGCATCTAAACCTGTTTTCATACCACCGCTGGCTACTAAAGTCGCTTCCGGTAAGTTTCTTCTTACCGATACCAGACAATCTTTTGTCGGGTTGCCCCAGCTGTTAAAAGCTTCAGCTGCTCTTTGTCTTAATGGATCTTTACTTCGCAATTTTTCTACTTGACTCCAGGATGTACCGCCAGCGCCTGCTACATCAATATAGCTGACCCCAGCATCATGGAAACGTTTTGCGACAGAACCATCTATACCAAAGCCGACTTCTTTCACCCCGACCGGAACTTCCAATTGTTTACATACTTTTTCCACCATTGGCAAAATGTTTTCAAAGTTTAAATCGCCGCCGTCCTGTACGACTTCCTGCAAACTGTTAAAATGCAGAACTAGGGAATCGGCTCCTGTTTTATCGACGATTTGCTGGCACTCTTTCACTCCATATCCATAATTAAATTGCACGGCACCTAAATTAGCGATTAAAGGAACCGTTTTGGCTTCTTTACGAATTAAGAACGACTCTTTATGTGCATCGCTTTCAAGAAGCGCTCTTGTTGAACCGAGCCCTATCGCCCAACCTTTTTCTTCACTGGCAATTGCTAAATTCATATTAATTTTTTCTGCTAAATCAGAGCCTCCAGTCATCGAACTTACGAGAAAGGGAGCCTGCACATGTTTATTTAAGAAAAGCGTACTGAGATCGATCTTATTAAAATCAATTTCTGGTAAAGCATTGTGAATAAAGGAAATCCCTTCTAAGCCTGTCGTTTTATTAACCCCTTCGACTTGGTCTTCTAAACACAGTTTAATATGTTCGGTTTTTCGCTGGTTAATATCTATCTCCATGTTATTCATCCTTTTCACAGATATTTCTTCTCTCTACAGTGTACTTTTTTCGGCTTTATAATGGAAGAAAAATGGCTAGTAATTACAAGAATAATGGTGCACCTATACTCTTTTAATGAAATTGAATGTTTCTTGCTACAGTATCCTCTGTTATTTGTCCATCTTCCGTTTATAATTCATCCGAAAAGAAGCTCCCCTTTTCACTTCTTTCTCATGATAAAACTTTTCAAAATCGTGAATACAGTTTGACTCTTCATTGCTAAATCAGGACTGGTTTCAGCTATTTTGCACTTTACAGTCTCGTTTTTAAACAAATCAAGACTTAAAAGGAGGAAAACCGCTTCTCGGTTCCTGCTTTTTGAAAAATCGAGACCCGGAAACATGGAACCTGATTATCGGAGTCCCAATTTAAGAAATAGCAGGACTCAAAACTGCATTTTCCAGTTTCTCTGTCCCATTTACAATTCTACAAGTTAAAAACAGTTCCCCTTTTTTCATAAATAATCTTTTCTGCATGATATATCGCTCCAAAAATCACTCTTTTACCAATAGCGTGAAAATTCTCGTTTTTTTGTTGACAATATATAAAGATGGCTATATACTGGGAATAATTCAAATTTACAGAAAATAACGTACAAAGCTTTGATTGGAACCAGTACGTTTTTCTTTCACTTGCAGGGAGCCAGTGGGCAGTGAAAACTGGCAGGGAGGAAAAACAGAACTCATCCATGAGCTGCTCCGTGAACTTCAGTAGCGGAAGTCGGAATCTTACCGTTATCAGGATAGATGGTGTTTGCCATCGAAAAGAAAGGGAATTAATCTTTGCATTAATTAACTAGAGTGGTACCGCGAGCTAAACTCGTCTCTATTTTTATATAGAGGCGAGTTTTTTAATTGGAAACAAGGAAATAAGTTGTACTTCAGAAAGTTCGGTATGAACGGAAGTGTATGTGAGCAAAAAAGCTAAAGTCTATCCACCCCCATTATCAGCTGTTCCATTTTAAAATGAATCATTATATTAAACAAGGAGGAAAAGAAATGTCTAGAAAAATTTGGACGTTCGATACAACACTAAGAGATGGAGAGCAAGTCCCTGGAGCGAAACTGAACCAGCATGAAAAGATTGAGGTTGCTAAACAACTGCGCAGAATGCAAGTCGATATTATTGAAGCGGGGTTCCCGGCATCCAGTGAAGGAGATTTTAATGCGGTCAAAGAAGTGGCCAAACAAGTCGGAAATACAGACGAGATGATGATCACTGCACTTGCACGTGCTGTGAAACCAGATATTGATGCAGTGTATGAAAGTATTAAACATGCGGAAAAACCGTTAATTCATATGGTGTTGGGAACTTCTGATATTCATGTGGAAAAGAAGTTTCAAAAATCAAAAGACCAAATTCTCGACATTGGCGTAGAGGCAGTGAAATACGCCAAAACACTTTTACCAGATGTGCAGTACTCTACTGAAGATGCTTCACGTTCTGATTTTGAGTACCTGTGGTCAACGATTGAAGCGGTTGTGAAGGCTGGCGCAACGATGATTAATGTGCCAGACACCGTTGGTTTTGCGGAGCCCGAACAATTTGGCGAATTAATTTATAAGTTAAATGACCGCTTGAAAAATTTAAATAATGACGTCCTGCTAAGTGTCCATTGCCATAACGACTTAGGGATGGCGACAGCGAACACGATGGCAGCTGTAAAAAATGGTGCAGATAAAGTGGAATGTACCATTAATGGCATTGGTGAAAGAGCCGGAAACGCTTCTTTAGAAGAAATCGCCATGGCCTTAAAAGTCCGCTCTGATGTGGTCGATGGATATACAAACATCAATACGAAAGAAATTATGAATACTTCTCAATTAGTCAGCAGTTTGATGGGCTTGGAAGTCCAGGTGAACAAAGCTATTACAGGAGATAACGCTTTTGCCCATTCTTCAGGCATCCATCAAGATGGCCTTTTAAAATCGCGTGATGCTTATGAAATTATTAACCCAGGCGATGTCGGTTTAGATGACATGGAGCTTATCTTAACGGCGCGTTCCGGTCGTCACGCTGTCAAAGATACATTAAGAAAGCTGGGCTTCTCTAATATCGTAGACGAGCAATTTGAAGAAATTTTCGAAGATTTCATTGCCCTTGCTGATAAGAAAAAAGAAGTGTATCATCATGATTTGTATATGATTATGAAAGATTACATGGCAAAAAATGAATTACGTGAAAGCAATATCGAAGCATATACAGACGAATTTTTATCTCTTATTGATTTGCAAGTCATTAGTAATACTGCCTTTCCTGCCGCTAGTGTCAAAGTCAAAAAAGGGGAAGATATTATTGAAAGCAGTGCAGGCGGAACTGGTCCAATCGATGCGCTATACTCTGCTATTCTGTCCCTAATCGACTTTGAAGTGCAGTTGATTGAATATAAGATTAGCAGCGTCACCAGAGGAAAAGAAGCATTAGGCAAAGTCAAAGTTTCTGCCAGCTATAAAGGACTTACTTATTACGCTAACGCCAGTGATACGGACGTTATTCGCGCAAGTGGCCTGGCCTACATTAACGTCATTAACAAAATCATTATCGAAAACTTAGAACCAGCAGCGACTGCAAAGTAACTCGCTAATAATCTTCATACAACAACCAAGTCAGACCGCTTTTTATTAAATCAGCGGCCTGACTTTTTTATTGAACCAAACTGCTAAGATACCGATGTAAACCATAGTAACGTAAACTGCGGCATTTTAAGATTAGTCCCTTCAGTCGCTAAAATAAGCAAGTAGACAAAGGACCACATATGGCATTGCTGATTTTATACCAATATTAGAAGAACAATAAACCAATGGCTATGGGGATGAAACTGTAAATTAATACGATTGCACAAAATCCCATTATGTCTCTTACTTTTAATCCTGCAATCGCGAGAAGGGGCAGTGCCCAGAAAGGTTGCACCATATTCGTCCAAGCATCTCCCCAGGCTACTGCCATAGCAGTTTTTGCAGAATCCACTCCTATTTCAATGCCGGCTGGGACCATAATTGGCCCTTGTACAGCCCATTGGCCTCCACCTGAAGGGACAAAAAAGTTAACCAATCCTGCACTAATAAAAGCAAAGAGCGGGTACGTAAATTCATTGGAAACATGAACAAACCATAGAGACATCGTTTCTGAGAGGCCTGAGTCGACCATCATACCCATGATACCTGCGTAAAATGGAAATTGGATGATAATCCCGCCTGCATTTTTTACTGCATGGGTGACACTATGCAAAAAACGTCGAGGTGTTCGGTGCAACAGAATACCTAAAAACAACATAATAAAATTTACAATGTTAATATTTAAATCAAACCCATTATCGATAAAATGAAAAACAGCGTAAATCATGCCAAGAAAACCAATCACTAAAGAAATAATTTGGCTATTTTCCAAGCGTTCGGAAGGAAATAACGTTTTACTTGTTTCTTCATCTATTTCTTCAAATTCATCCTCAAAACTTTCGGTGTCCCATTCTGTTTTTTGTTCTAAAGGCAGTCCTTCACGTGATTTCAATAATAGTCGATTTAATAACGGCAACGTTAAGAACAACACAACTACAATAAATATATTAAACCCGCTAAATATTGTTTCGGAGACTGGTATGGAGCCAATCACATCTGATAAAAAATGGTCGTCTGTAGCAATTAACAACGGGATGGACCCAGACAATCCACCGTGCCAAAGAACAAAAGCACTGTAAGCACTTGCCACTAATAATCGATAATCCACAGACGGAACCCTTTTGGCAATCTGAATAGACAGTAAAGCGCCAACGACCAAACCAAATCCATAGTTAATAAGTGTAGCGATGGAAGCGACAACGGTTACTAGTATAATAGCCTGCCCTGGACTTTTTGCTAATAAACTTGTTTTCACCAATGCTTTCTTGACGGTGGGTGTATTAGCTAAAATATATCCGGTAACAACAATCAGTGACATTTGCATCGCAAATTCCAACAGATCCCAAAAACCGTCTCCCCAATATTTTGTCATTTCCAATGGAGAAGAATGCGTGATAAAAACACCCAATAAAAACACAATAAAAGTAAGAACAATAGCGAATAAAAAAGCATCTGGCAGATAACGTTGAACAATCCGATCAAAAAATCGTGTAAGGGCTCTCATTTTTGATTCCTCCTTATGTTTTTTAATCTAGATGATCTTCCTTCTTTTCAAATACGGATTACCAGCTATTATACTGAATTTTACAACAACTTATCTAAAAATGAAAGTTTAGGAAAACAGTAGTGAAAATTGTTTATCTGACTATCAAAGGGCAAATAAATTAAGATTCATGATCTATTTTTACAGCTGTTTTTCTTTGCCGAGAAAAATTAAAGCAATATTTTTATCAGACAACATTTAAAAGAAAGCGTTTACAAAATAAATAGTTTCATGCTACTATTAAAATAAGAAAAAGAAAGTAAACAATGAATGGTGCCATTATGTTGGAAAGGGGCGATGGGATGAAAATTGGCGTGCTCGGTTCAGGACTCATGGGAAAGGAAGCAGCTCGCGATTTAGTTATCAGTAATGACGTAGAAGCAGTCGGAATAGCCGATATTAATATTCTCTTGGCCAAACAAGCGTGTGATGCGCTGCATTCTTCTAAAGTAACAGCCTACCAAGTGGATGCAAGTGATCTGCAACAATTGAGCCATTATATGAAGAAATTTGATGTCATCATTAATGCGTTATTCTATTCTTTTAATGAAACAGTAGCTCGCACTGCCATAGAAGTCGGGGCACATGCGGTCGATTTAGGCGGACATATTGGACATATGACAGACAAAGTATTAAAACTGCATGAGGAAGCTGCGGATGCCGGTGTAACCATTATTCCTGATTTAGGTGTTGCCCCAGGGATGATAAATATTCTTTCGGGTTATGGTGCCAGTAAGCTGGAGACATTAGAATCCATTCACTTATACGTCGGAGGCATCCCCGTGCGGCCGGAACCTCCTTTAGAATATAATCATGTTTTTTCAATGGAAGGTTTACTGGACCACTATACTGACCCGGCGCTTATTATTCGACAAGGTGTAAAACAAGAAATTGCTTCTCTATCAGAAATAGAAACGGTACACTTTGAAAAATTCGGCCCGTTAGAAGCCTTTCACACTTCAGGCGGAACTTCAACATTATCCGATTCTTATCCACATGTACAGACACTTGAGTACAAAACAATTCGATACCCGGGACACGCCGAGAAATTTAAATTATTAGTTGATTTGAATTTAACCGATGCCAATTACCAAGTAAATCTAAAAGATACAAAAATTAATCCGCGTAAAGTACTGTTGAAAGTGCTGGACCCCATTGTGGACTTGGGAGATAAAGAGGACGCTGTCTTATTACGTGTACTTGTTTCCGGAAGTCAAAGCGAAAAGCCAGTTACTTATTCGTATGAAATGGTCACTTATAAAGATAGTGCAGCGGATATTACAGCGATGGCCCGGGCTACAGCGAATACTATTTCTGCAGTTGCCCAAATGATTGGGAATGGGACCATTACTAAAAAAGGCGTACATCCTCCAGAAAAGATAATTGCCGGAGATTTATATATTCATGAAATGCAAAAGCGTGGAGTAAATATTGTTGAAACGAAAACATAAATACACAATATTTAAATCATATCGCATAATAGCTTCGTTTAAAATTTCTGTTTCTTGTCTATTTTCATAAAAGAGCTACCCTTAGTTGAGACAGGATAGCTCATTTTATTTCCCTCTGAAATTTTATAAATCTTGGAAAACAAACCTTTTCACGAGCTTTTGTCTTCTGTAGATGCCTTTTTCTGCATGAACGAACTTGTATTGCTTTTCAAAAAATAGAACAATAAACCTAAAACAACTATCATCGCAGCAAAACCGAGCCAGCTGCTGTCTGTCATTCCCAATACGATAAATCCTGCTCCAGCCACTCCAGCGGCGGTCAGTGCATACGGCAATTGCGTCATCACATGGTCAATATGATGGCAGCCTGCCCCTGCTGAAGATAAGATAGTTGTATCAGAAATTGGTGAACAATGGTCCCCAAACACTCCTCCGGCAAGTACTGCTGCTACTAATGGCAAAAGTAATTCGATATCCGTTGCTGCAGCAATTTGCCCTGCAATTGGCAATAAAATCCCGAATGAACCCCAGGAAGTACCTGTCGAAAAGGCAATAAAAGCAGCCATAATAAAAACAATAAATGGTAAAAAAACTAAATTTAAATTCGCCTGCTGAATCAGCCCGCCTAAATAATCTCCTGTCTGTAACTCTTCAATCAAAAATGCAATCGACCAAGCAAAAATCAAAATGAAAAACGCGGGCAGCATCGACTTAACCCCTTCTACAATTCCTTTCCCGAATTGAACAACGGTTAATTCACCTTGCTTCATATGCCGGGAAAATAAAATAAAAGTCACAAGTAAGGCAATTAAACCACCGTAGATCAAAGAGTCTTCAATCACGGCTTCTCCAAAGATGTTCATCAGCGATTTATCTGCTCCAGCCCCCTGATATCCTGTCCAGAAAATAAACACAATGGTTGCAACAAATAACACAAGAATCGGTGTAATTAAATCTTGAATTTTGCCAAGATTACTTACAGGAAGCTTGGTTGTTTCATCGACTTTTTCTTTGTTCTCCGGATTATGGATTTCTCCCGTCTCTATCGCGCGCTGTTCATGCTTTTTCATCGGGCCGAAATCAGCTTGTTTTAAGGCAGTAACAATAATAACCCCCAAAGCTGCCCAGGCATAATAATTCATCGGAATCACTTTCAAAAAGCCGCCAAAAGCAGTGTAATCCGTCACTCCATGTGTCGTTAAAAGTGTACCGAGCACCCCCACAATATAGGCACCCCAGCTTGAAATCGGGACAAGCACGCTGACTGGGGCCGAGGTGGAATCGACAATATAAGAAAGCTTTGCACGTGAAATGTGATGCTTATCGGTGACTGGCTTGGCGACTTGTCCAACTGTCAAACTGTTAAAATAATCATCAATAAAGATCAGTATACCTAGAACCATCGTCATCAGCTGCGCACCCGGCCGGGTTTTAATCCGTTTAATCATCCAATCACCAAACGCTCTGGTACCGCCCATCATATTAACAAAAGCGGTTAATACCCCGAGCAGCAATATAAACAACAGCAGAAAAACTTTCCCTGTATTTAAAGCTGCATCCTTTACAAATACACCTTTAAATGACACCCATACGAGGTTGAAGGATTCGCTAATATTGAAACTTGCTATAAAAAAAGCGGAAGCAACAATCCCAACTCCTAAGGAAAGCAGCACTCTTCTCGTCAACAAAACCATGGCAATCGCCAAAATCGGAGGCAACAAGGACCAAATAGTATTTTCCATTCTTCTTCCTCCTTTTTTTGTACATTCTTTAACACGTCGTTTCAGCTACACGCCACCTTCATTACCTCTCTATTCATTCATAGATTTTGTTTTTCAGGAGAAGCCACTATTGCATTAGCCTATCTCAATGTTATAGGTTTCTCCTATCCTCCCTTCCCTCCTTTTATTCTTGTGGGAACCGTTTTCTTTATTATATGTAAGTATAATTAATAATCAGAAAAGAGTCAATATTCCGTCTTTAAATTGTGCAATTAGTAAAATCAAAAAAGTTAATACCATGTAAATTTGCTATTGCTTCAATCTGTACCTTTCCACCACACTCTTAAATAGCTGTTTTCAAATAAAACAGCGGAATGCTTTATGACAAAAACATCCCGCTGCAATTTATGAGAATTTTTATGTGTACCGAGTACAGAAATAATGTAATAGTAGCAATTATTTTAAGATATAAATCATTCCTCGGAATGCGGATGATTCCCGGTTTCCACCTCATTTGTTTCATCTTGAATCCATTCTCTGAAACCTCCTGGGAATAATGACAGGGATTCATACCCCGCTTCTTTCAAAGCAACAAAATTCATGCACGCTGAATTTCCAGAACCGCAAGACACAATCAGTTCATCTTCTTTCGCTAAATCTGAAAAATACTCATTCAAATCCTGTTTCTTTTTCCACGTCCCAGGTTCAACAAAAGCGTGCTGAACAGGAAAATTAATAGCGCCGGGAATATGTCCTGCTTTATGGTAATTTGGCTCTTTATCACCGCGATACTTTTCGGCCGCTCGTGCATCAATTAAGGTCGCTGTTTTGTTTGTTTTCAATCTTTCCAGCGTTGTCTGTGCGGAAAAACGAACTTCAGGCTTATAAACGGTTCGAGGAAACGCTGGCACTTCATTTGTTGTTTCTCCGCCTTCATTCAACCAGCCAGGATATCCGCCTTGTAAAATATAAGCATTAAAATGACCCAAATAATAAAAAATGTACCAGGCCTTAGCAGCTGCCCTTCCAGTACCCTCATCGTACATAACGACAGAGGTTTTCCTGTTTATCCCGAGCGCTCCCAGTTTTTCAGCAATTTTGTCAACTTCCGGAAGAAAATTGTCTGCACCGGCTAAATCTTCTTCGGTATTCAGGAAAACAGCTTGTGGAATGTGTGCAGCTTCATAAGGAAATACTCCTTGTTTTTTCTTGCGGACATCTACAAACACATAATCGTTTTGATTTTTTAGAGCAGTTTCAACCTCAAGCAGTATGCTCATCCTGCGTCCCCCTCCTTCCTCTTAAAGCACTGTGCTGTATGATCGACGACTAAACCAATCGCTTGTAAAAAGGAATAGCAAATCACCGGACCAACAAATGAAAAACCCCGCCGTTTTAAATCTTTACTCAAATCCTCGGATAACCCATTCGAAGCAGGCACTTCCTGATGCGTTTCCCAATGGTTGATCTGCTGCTTCTCACCTGCGAAATTCCATAAATACTGATGAAATGAACCAAATTGCCGTTCTATATCAAGCACTGCTGCTGCATTTTTAATAGTTGCTTTAATTTTTCGTTCATTGCGGATAATACCAGTATTTTGTTTTAGCTTTTCTACATCTTCATCGGTAAAAGCTGCAACTATTTCCGGGCGAAACTCTTGAAATGCTTCTCTGTAGGCTTCCCTCCGTTTTAAAATAGTTAACCAGCTGAGTCCGGCTTGAGCACCTTCTAACGTCAGCATTTCAAATAAGTAATCATCATCTTGAAAGCCGCTTAAATCTCCCCATTCCTTATCATGGTAATCAGCTAATAAAGTATTGTCTTCCGCCCATTCGCACCGCTGTTTTTCTTTCATGACTCTTCTCCTTGCCGAACCTCATTTTCATCATAAGAAATCCAGTCGCTGTAACTGCCCGGGTATAGTTTTACATTTTGAAAACCCGCCCGCTTTAAAGCGATGTAATTAGGGCAAGCCGAAACGCCTGAACCGCACGAAACAATAATCTCATCCGCTTCATTCAAATGGCGAAAATGCTCCTGTAACTGGCTCTGTGTTTTCCAAGTGCCATCCTCTTGCAACACATCTTTCCAGAAATAATTCGCTGCGCCAGGGATATGTCCCGCTTTCGCATACATCGGTTCGGTTTCTCCCGTGTACCGCTCCGGGGCGCGTGAATCGATCAAAACAGTTTGGTCAGCCCGCTTTTTAACTTCTTCCATTGCAGCGGTCGCATTCGGCAGTGCATTCCCTCGCCAATCAGAAGGAGTTGCAGTTGGCCGCTCAGCAGTCGTTTCATATCCTGCTTGCATCCATGCATTATATCCTCCATCTAACAAATATACTGCAGGGTGCCCCAAGTAATAGAGCAGCCACCACGCTCGTCCTGCAAACATGTCATTGTCCGTTCCATACACAATAATCGGCTTATCATTTCGCACACCGAATTGTTGCAGCTTCTCTTCCAAATGGGCTTGAGGAGGTAATGGATGATTCCCTCCATGTGTTTGTTTTTCTCCGGATAAATCCCGTTCTAAATGTAAATAAAACGCTCCCGGAAGATGGGCTTCTTGATACGCCTGCTCTCCTTTATCGGGATGCTGTAAATTGGACCTGACATCAATCACGGTCACGGCTTTTTCTTCCATCATTGTTTTCACTTGTTCCTTGGTTAAAATTGGCTCCAATTTTCTCCTCCTTTATCTTTGCACTTTCTTATATTTTACCATACTATTTACATAGGTGATTTGAAAACAGGAGGTAATCGAAGTGAATATTCAAGAAAAAGCAATGAATCGGTTAATCGGCTATGCAAAAATAGATACACAATCCGATGAATCCAATGATGAAACTCCAACAACAGAAGGACAATTACAATTAGGTAAACACCTCGTTGCAGAACTGCAGGAAATTGGCCTGAAAGATATAACCATGGATAATAATGGATACGTTATGGCCACGCTGCCAAGCAATACAGAAGCTGACATTCCCACTATAGGTTTTATGGCGCATGTCGATACAGCAACGGACTTCACCGGTAAAAATGTTCAACCGCAAGTGTGGGAAAATTACGACGGAAAAGACATTCTCTTAAATGAAACAGAAAACATTGTCATGAAAACAGCAGAATACCCGGAATTAGCGAAATATAAGGGTCACACTTTAATTACAACAGACGGGACAACTTTATTAGGAGCGGATAACAAAGCAGGAATTGCAGAAATTATGACTGCAATGGAATATTTAATAGAACATCCTGAATTCCCTCATGGACCTATTCGCGTCGCTTTTACGCCAGATGAAGAAATTGGCAGAGGCCCGCATAAATTTTCCGTAGACGATTTCGGGGCAACTCTAGCTTATACAGTCGACGGCGGCCCGCTTGGTGAATTGCAATATGAAAGCTTCAACGCTGCGGCGGCAAAAATCACTGTCTACGGCAATAGCGTCCATCCAGGAACAGCAAAAGGAAAAATGATTCACGCTTCTAAAATTGCTATGGATATAGCTGAAGTGTTCCCACCTCAAGAGACACCTGAAACGACAGAGAAACGGGAAGGTTTTTACCATTTGCTCACTTTCAACGGAGATGTCGAAAAAGCAGAACTTGTCTACATCATCCGGGATTTCGACCAAAAAATCTTTCAACACCGGAAACAATTTGTTGAACAAACTGTGGAGAACTTCCAACAGAAATACGGAGAAGAACGAATCACGCTGGAAATGCAAGATCAATACTATAATATGCGTGATAAAATTGAACCGGTGATGGAGGTAGTAGACATTGCTGAGACTGCAATGACACAATTAGGCATCAATCCTGTCATGGAGCCGATACGCGGAGGAACAGACGGTGCTCAATTATCTTATAAGGGCTTGCCTACACCAAATTTATTTACAGGCGGACAAAATTTCCACGGCAAATATGAATTTATTTCGGTAGATGATATGGAAAAAGCAGTGGAAACTATTATTGGAATCAGTAAGTTATTTGCTGAAAAATACAATTCATTTTAAGAAAGAAAGGCCAGGAATGTTCATGATGAAACGACAATGGATGGGAATCAGTTTTGCTCTCGTGCTCGCTTTTACACTAGCTGCATGCGGTACTTCCACGGAGGACAACACAGATTCCAAAAATAATAATGAAGAAGCAAATTCCTCTTCAAATAATGAGTCAGGTCAAGAAGAGGCAGCACTTCCTGATGCACCTTTGGAAAAGAAAGACCAAGGCGAAGAAGTAGAAGCGTTACAGCAAGTTTTACAAGAGCTTGATTACCCTGTCGAGGGGACGGGCACTTTTGATGATTTAACCACTTGGGCTTTAACGGATATCCAGTTACAGCAAGATGAAGAGTTAATCATCACAGGAATGTTTGATGAGGATACAAAAGATTTTCTTCAAAAACTGCTCAATGATGAGGAAACGATAGAGGCGGGAGCTGCACTTGAAGAACCTGAACAGCCGGATGCTTACCCGGACGAAGTCGAAAACCCTTATGATGTGCTTGCTGTTGCAAACAAAACACATGCTTTGCCGGAAGATTACGAGCCGGAAGACTTAGTTACCCCGGATATTCCTTTTCCATTTGACGAAGACCTGCCGAAAAAGAAGATGCGACAGACAGCCGCAGACGCTATTGAAGATTTAGTAGAAGCAGGCGAAGAAGAAGGCGTCCATATCCTCGGTCAATCAGGTTTTCGTTCCTATGATCGTCAAGTAGAATTATTTGACTCCTATGCAGAAGAGCACGGAGAGGAAGAAGCGAACACCTACAGCGCAAGGCCTGGAGAAAGTGAACACCAGACAGGTTTAGTTATGGATGTAACTTCTGAGGAAGTCGGTTTCGATTTAAATACGGATTTCGGTGAAACAGAAGAAGGAAAATGGCTCAAAGACCATGCACATGAATATGGCTTCATCATTCGTTATCCGGAAGATAAAGAGGATATTACTGAATATCAATACGAACCATGGCATATTCGCTATGTTGGTAAACAAGCAGCAGAAGCTATTTATGAAGATCAATCCACCTTAGAAGAATACTTTGATATTGATTAAAAATGTGAAAAACCCATCGCTTTCTCCAAAAGAGAAACGATGGGTTTTAAAATCCTTCCAAAACCGAACGAATAAAATGCTTCGGTGAATTTTCAAACAAAGAAATATAATGCATAAAATGCTTTTTCGGCAGTAATTGCTGCTGTATTTGTTTCGGTGTTTTTCCTTTATTGTGCAGATGCAAGACTTCTTGCTGCATCTGGATTAAATAATGCAGTTTTCGTTCTATTTGAGCGCGTCCATCGAGCAATATACCTCGGTGTGAGCAGATATACACGTCAAAATCATAAGTGAGTATCCTGCGCAGGGAATGAATCATCTTAGGAATCGACTCAAAACGATACGCACTTTTCGGAGTTGCTTGAACGAATAAATCTCCACCAAACAGCCATTTCTTTTCTCTATTATAAAGGGCTATGTGGTCTTCCGCATGCCCCGGCGTGTGAATCACATCCCATGTGTAGTTTGCAGTGCGAAAAGAAGAGCCGATTTCTTTCGCTTGAAAAGGTGGCCGCTTCCCCCAAAACAGACGCCTGTAAAGAGGAAGCCGTACTCGTTTTCTTGTTTTCTCCAGTCCTAAAGCATGCATATACACCGGGATATTCAAATGACGACTCGCCCACTGCGCAAGACCGGTATGATCTTCATGGTGATGCGTCAAAATGATGTTATCAATCTGCCATTGTTCTAATAAAGCCAGCATTTCTGCTTTCTTTTTAAAAGGGCCTGTATCAATTAATAACCCGTCCAAATAAAAGACAGACACATGTAATAACTGTCCGGCCATTTGAACGGTAAGCTCCAGTTGCATCAGACCTTCATATTCTTTAATTTTCAATCTGACACCTCTTAAAATGGTTTTATAATCATCAGTGCAATAATAACAATAAAAATAACGTTCGTTATTCGTTCATATAAAAATAATTGGTTGGCTAACTTGTTGTACTCCTCCGGAATCGCTTCTTCTCCCGTCGGATAATTTTGCAGCAATGCTTTAATCGGCTTCGAAAGCGGGGATAAAACAACCGGTCCGGCTGCAAGGGCTATTAAAAACAAGAAGAGACTCGCGTCATACCAAATCATTTGGAACAAAGCAGGCCGTAAAACTCCCATGCCAATACCCGTTAATAACAACAAGGTCCCCCCAACCATAACGAAAACATGGATTCGGTTCCGTATGATATATGCATGTCGCAATTCCGTCATGGTCGTAGCTTTGGTGACTACATATATCATTACAAACCCCGGCCCTAAACCAAGTATAGCTGAAAAAATATGAATAAATAAAAGGATATCATATAACCCCATCACAAAAATCCTCCAAACCTCTCTCTATTCTACTCTTACTATACACTTTTTTACAGTTTGGAAGTGTGATTTGATTCATACAGTTCCGACATATTGTTGCAATATATGGTCTATTGACGGTCCATATGCTTCGCCGAATAAATTCAAATGAGCCAGCAAATAATATAATTGATAGAGCGGCTTTATATCTTCATAATAATCTTCCAAAGGATACGCTTCCTGATACGCTTTATAAAAATCATCGGAAAACCCGCCAAACAGCTCACTAAAAGCCAGCTCCAAATGACGATCGCCAAATAAGAAGGAAGGATCCACCACATAAGGTTCACCGCCAGGGCCGACAATCCAATTGCCCACATAGAAGTCGCCATGTAAATACGACGGAGAAACCTCACTCGGAATCCATTTTTCTAATGTCGAAATTAATTTTTCCAGTTTTTCACGTCGTTCCCCAGTAACAACGCCGCCGTCAATGCCGATCTCCAGCTGTGGAGTGAGACGCTTATTACGATAATATTCCAGCCAGCTTGCATTTAATTCATTCGGCTGCTCTAAAAGACCGATATACGAATCTGTATGCAAGCCATGCATATTGCCTGTACACTTATGCAACTGAGCCAGTTTCTGACCGAGGATTTCTTCTGTATCCGCACCCTTTTTCCCTTCGATCCATTCCAATAATAAAAATGCATTTCCCGGCTGATCTGAATACGACAAATGATTCGGCACAGATATGGTATTGGTTTCTTTAATTAACCGCAGTCCGGTAGATTCACTTTTAAAAAAAGCAGGTGGAGAATTCGCATGAAATTTCATAAAAAACTCTGATTCTTCCGTTTGGACGTAAAAAGACTCGTTAATCGAACCACCTTCAATTTGTTTTACAGCACGGATTTTTGAATACTCCCTGCCGCTTTCGAGGGCCAATTTTGCCAGACGTTCAATATGTTCAATCATTTTATTGCCTCTTTCTCCACATACTCATCGGATTTTCTTTGTCCGAGTCGAGCGGGATTTGCTTCATGGTAATTGTTCGTGCTTCATTCGGTTTTTGTAAGTCTTCATATATCTTTGCAGAAGCGCCAAGTCCTGCTGCAGCGGTTTCCTCAATCGATGCACAATAATAAATGTCTTCCAGTCCAGACATGTACATGGAAGTCAGACACATCGGGCAAGGGCACCCGCTCGCATACATGGTAAACCCTGATAAATCGTGTGTTTGTAATTTTTGTTGTGCTTTGCGGATGGCTATCAATTCAGCGTGGCCGCTAATATCATATTTTTCATGAAGTTCATTGACGCCTTCCGCAATAATTTCACCGTCTTTAACAAGAACTGCGCCAAATGGCTGACCGCCTTCTCGAACATTATCTGCAGCTAGTTCCACTGCTCTTGCCATAAATGAATCCATCTGTAATCCTTCCTCCCTATTCTATTTCCTGTTTACTAAAACTTATTCCGGTTGACAATTCTCTTATTTCATACAGTTATAAATCATACCTTTTGAAATATACGTGCTCCTTTGTTCATCAAAAACGATTGGAAGTAATCCTACCGTCTTTTTAATCAACACCGTTACTGTATATTGTATAACAGAAGAGCTCAAATTTGCAGCCTTTTTTTACGATTTGAAGCAGATTATAGTCATTTCTTTAAAAAATCATCCATAATAAATTGTCATATCTCCTGGTCGTATCCAATTCCATTTCTTAAATAAACTTGCAATGACTACGCTTATAATGGCAGGAGCGATAATATGCAAAAACAAAACAGAAACTAAAACCCCGCTGGTAAAGCCCATTGTTTCAAAGGCCATGATTTGTCCGACAAGACCGCTCGTGCCCATACCAGCGCCTTCTGTATTATTGGCCATTTGCAGCCAAACGGTTGCAAATGGCGCCACAACCATACTGGCAATCGTTGGAGGTACAATGATAATTGGTTTTTTTAATACATTGGGCACTTGCAGCATCGATGTGCCAATCGCTTGAGCGAGGAAACCTCCAAACCCATTATCCTTATAACTTTGAAAAGCAAAACCGATCATTTGCGCTGAACAACCGATGACAGCTGCTCCGGCTGCTAAACCATCAATCGAAAGCATGATAGCAATCGCGGCGCTGGATATCGGAGCCGTCAAGGCCCAACCCATTAATACGGCCACGAGAATCCCCATGATAAAGGGACGCTGTTCAGTAGACCAATTGATAATCTCCCCGAACCAAACCATGAATTGATTGACAGGGATCCCAAAAAATTTCCCTGTAAAAAAGCCTACAAGTATCGTCACAAACGGCGTAACAATAATATCCAAGTTGGTCAATTTATAGACAGCTTTACCAAATTCCGTTGCAAATAAAACAGCAACATAACTACCGGCAGGACCGCCCAGTTCCGCTCCAAATGCTCCTGCAAATAAAGCCGAGAACAGCACTAATGGAGGAGCTTTCAAGCCGTAAGCGATCGCAACGCCTATCGCACCTCCCATTACTTTTGTATCCATGGCAAATTCGCCCATTTCGACAAAAGAAGCAATAGAAAGCTGTTCTCCAATCGTTTTGATAATCAATCCAATAATTAAAGAGGAGAATAAACCTAAAGCCATGTAACTCAAAGCAGTAATAATATACTCCCTTGCTGATAAAGAAACCCCTTTTTTCTGTAGATAACTCATCATTTTTTCCTTCCTTATTTTGCTGTATTGGTTAATGCATATTGATTGTGAATACTTTCACATAAAAACGGAAAAATAAAAGCTACGCCCGACCCATATGTAATAGATAACATGTATAAGCCTTCTGCCATTGAGAACGCATTCATTTTTTCTACATGTTAGAAATTCTCTTATACTCTTTATGAATTTATCATACGCCATCTTTGTCAAAATGCAAGAAAAAACGAAACATGGAGTAAAGCCTACATTGCAATAATTGAATACAAAGAAGTTTTCAAACAGGCTATGAATCCCCCCTTAAATAATGGATTCAAAAAATTTAATAATCCGGAGTCTTGTTAGAAGGCGATTGTATGTTAACTCATTTGCTATTCAGCTGTGGCTTCGCTATAATTTAGTTTGGTATAAATTTTCATTTTATAATTAATAAGATGATTAACATACATGGAGGGGAAAATCATGAGTTTGAACAGCAATTCAAATATAGCGGAAATTATCCGAAATCGACGAGCAGTCAAAAAAGGATATAACGATAAAACAGTCGAAGAACAAACCATTCGCGATCTACTGGAAGATGCAGTGTGGGCCCCGACTCACGGGATGCGTCAACCATGGCGCTTTGTATTTATCCCGCATGAAGAAATTCCTGCTTTTGCAAAGAAAGTAGCGGACACTTACCCAGAAGAAAAGCAGGAAAACCGGGAAGAGTACATGAACGAACCGAATGCCATTCTTGCTGTGATTATGGAAGAGCCGGAAATACAAAAACAATGGGAAGAGAATTACGGAGCAACAGCAAGCATGATTCAAAATTTATGGCTGTTGGCTTGGGAACAAAATTTAGGCATGGTTTGGAAAACAAATCCTCATATTTATGAGCCGGAAGTTCAACAAGAACTGAACGTCCAGGAAAACGAAAAACTCGTCGGTCTTGTTCACCTTGGGTACTTTGACCGTCAGCCAATTCGTAAACACCGCATCTCTGTCGATGATAAATTTTCCACTTATAATTCTGGAGAATAAAATTTTCGTAAACAAGCTTTTAGTAACGTTTGTGCGAAAAAAGAAAATAGGCTTTCTTACAAATGATGGAATCAAACCGCATAACACAGATTGTGCGGTTTCTATTTTCCGTTTTTTATTGAATTTTCGCACTACTTATCATGTGATAAAAGATATGATTAGAGAACATGTCATTCATTATGTTTCAAAATGATTAGCATAGTTGCGCTTATGCAGGAAAAATATGATATGTTCTTATCTGCTAAATTAAAGGAGGTATTTGATGCACGTAACACCAAAGCCGTCCCAATCTTTACAATGTTATCATGTACTTCATGGACGACAGCAATTTTCCCAGAAAGAAAAATCGATGTATTATACATTGCATTAAGGATACGAAGGAGAACGGATCTTCGCAAATATAGTCCATCATCATTTAAAGGATCAGGTTATAGCCTTATACGATTTGTTGTTCGAAGATAAAGGTACGATTTATCAAATCGACGCCATTTTAATCTCCTCTGACCGCGTTTTTCTCATTGAAGTGAAACATTTTCAAGGTGAATTCCAATTTCAAAACAATCGATTCTTCGATTGCCAATCCGAAAAAGAATACCGTAATCCATTTCACCAACTGCAACGAAGTTCTTTTTTATTCCAAGCTTTGTTATCAAAGTTACAGATTTCTCTTCCAGTACAAACTCATCTTGTCTTTAATCACCCGCAATTCACTCTTTTTCACGCCGAACGAAATTCGGAACTTATTCTCCCAACACAAATCCCCGCATTTATAAACAAAATAAAACAAATACCAAGTCGGTTACAGTCTTTTCATTATCAATTAGCAGCTGCTCTAGTAAAGCAGAACATAAAATTTTCTCCTTATGAAAATCTACCCAACTATCAATATCAAAAATTACGCAGAGGAATTTTTTGCAATTACTGCCGCAAACCTTTAATATTGCTTCAACGCACATTTTCTTGTCCTCATTGCGCCTGCCACGAAAGTATCGATAGCGGAATTTTGCGAAATACTCTTGAATTTCACCATCTGTTTCCAGAGAAAAAAATAAAAACAGGGGTCATCCAGGACTGGTGCAACCACATTGTTTCCAGGAAAACCATAACCCGTGTTTTTCAAACTTATTTAACCTGCCATTCAAAAGGCGCAGGAGTCCATTACACTTTTGAAACTATCCCTTATCAGAAGAAGCTTTCCGATAATTAATCATCAAATCGCTCCCTTTATACCAATATTCATAAACTCTTGACAGTTTCCCACTATAAAAGAATCTCACCTGCTATTAAATTAAAAGCATTCTTATTGCAGCCTATTCAATTTAATTACCTTTAGATTAAGACACATTTCGCGGGATTTTAGATTCTGAGTCCTGATCTTATCTTTAATAAGACTCAGTTCTCGGTTTCTCCTATTCCGGGTCCTGATTCTATTTTTATTGAGACCCTACTTTGGGGTTCTCCTGTTCTGAGTCCTAATTCCATTTTTATTGGGACCTTATTCTGTGATCCTCCTGTTCTGGGTCCTTGTTTTATCTTTACTAAGACCCAATTCCGGGATTTTACTGTTCTGAGTCCTGATTTTATTTTTATTAGGACTCATTTCTTGAATCTCTCTGCTCCGAGTCCTGTTTCTATTATCATAATCCCATCCTCGCTTTCGCACATCATAATGTTCCCAGCGTCCGCCTAATCTCCATTCTATTTAAAGCCTCATCAAGCCGAAATTGTCTGTTTCAGTCACTTCACCCCCATACCATGTTCAAACACCCGTGCTTTTCTTGTTCATTGTAAAACTTTTCTCGAAATAGCTTGACAATTCAAACAATACCCGTTAACATAAGAAATAATCTAAATATTTCGCGATGACAAAGAAGAGTACTCTATCAGAAACACAACAGAGAGTTGGTGGTGCTGCAAACCAACGTGTGAGATAGACGAATGGGCTTTCGAGCATTCAAACCGAAACAGACAAAAGGTTGCAGTAGGCTTTGACGGCGTTGTCTTCCGTTACCAGAGACATATAGATTGACGTCTATAACCAAAGTGAGCTGACTGATCAGCTAATAAAGGTGGTACCGCGATTTCCTCGTCCTTTTCATTGGATGAAGGATTTTTTTATACCCAAAATAAATACATCTAAAGTAAGAGTAGTACGTTTTCTGCATATCATCAAAGAGAGCCTGGGCTGGTGGGATCCAGGCATGAAGCAGAATTCCGAATGGACTTACTAGAGTTTTTCTGAACATTCTTTCTAAAGAGTCAGTAGGAAAAAACGTTTTCCAGCGTTACTTGGATAGGATATGCATCTTTCAAGCGTATCTGAACAAAGATGGGAATTTAGTTTCCCAATAGAGGTGGCACCGCGAGTAAATACTTCGTCCTCTGTAAGCACAGACTGTTCTGTGTTTACAGAGGGCTTTTTTATTTTAAAAATCACAAGCCGATCACGCATTATAAAGCTTAAAATTCTATCAGAAACGAGGGATGTCCTATGATTGGACAGCAAAGCACATATAAACTTATCAAAAAAAATGCCGATATGTTAACACCAGTTGGAATTTTTAAACGCCTGCAAGGAGAAAAAAAATTCTTACTCGAAAGTTCTTTCCAACACGAAACAAAGGGAAAATATTCTTACATTGGTGCAAATCCCTGCAAGGAAATAATCGGGTACGAACAAGAAACAACTGTAACGGATTTATACCAACATAAAACAGATTCATTTTCCATGAATTGTTTAGACTACATCAAAGAACATCTTCCTAAACTGGAACTCGACATTCCGCTCCCTTTCACGGGAGGAGCTATCGGTTATGCAAGTTACGATGCGGTGCGCAGCCATCACACAATTGGAGATGCTCTACCCGATACTATCGGAACACCTGATTATCACTTTATGGTGTACGACACAATTATCGTTTATGAACATCGAACAGAAACAGCTTATATTATTGCTGTTCCTTTAAAAGGGGAATCCACCGAGACACTGGAAAAACGAGTACAGCATATAAGTAATGAATTGGATGAAACCATTCAAACAGAAAGTCCTGAAACCTATCCCATTCATTTTGAGCAAGCATTGGAAAAGAATGATTTTATGAACCAAGTAAAACAAGCAAAAGAATATATTCATCAAGGAGAAGCAACCCAAATCGTGCTTTCGCAGCAAATGACAGCAGATGTAACAGGTGATCCATTCGCTTTTTATCGGCACTTGCGAAGTAAAAACCCATCGCCATATATGTTTTATATTGACTTTACGGAATATTTAATAATTGGCGCTTCACCGGAAAGCCTGGTGCAAACGACCAAAGACCAGGTAGTGACGAATCCGATCGCAGGTACACGACCAAGAGCGAAAAAACCAAGTGAAGACCAGCAATTAGCAGCAGAGTTACTTCAAGACCCGAAAGAAATTGCCGAACATAATATGCTAGTGGACCTGAGCAAAGAAGATTTTCAAAACCTTTGTCAAGCTGATTCCATTCACGTGCCGGTTTATCAAGATGTGACCCGCTATGAGCATGTGATGCATCTTGTCTCCGAAGTACACGGTACATTAAAGCCAAATCAGTCAAGCATGGATGCATTAATTGCTTGTTTGCCTGCAGGTACCGTATCCGGATCACCCAAAACACGAGCGATGCAAATCATTAATGAAATCGAAACTGCCAAACGAGGGTTTTATGCGGGCGGCATTGGCTATATTAGTTTCAATCATGATATCAACTTTGCCATTGCCATCCGGTCACTCGTCGTCAAAAACCAAAAAGCTTACTTGCAAGTGGGGGCCGGTATTGTAGAAGATTCAGTCCCTGAAAAAGAGTACGAAGAAACGTTACACAAAGCAAAATCTTTAACGAACTTACACACCTAACAGAAAGGGGCCCTACCAATGAAACATATTTTAAATAAACTGATGAATCAGGAAAACTTAACCATAGAAGAAATGAAGAACGCAACGAATCAATGTTTTGAACAAGAAACGACGGACGCAGAAATTTCTGCATTTCTCACCAGTTTACGGATAAAGGGAGAAACAGCAGATGAAATGGCTGGTATGGTCGATATCATCCGCTCCCAATCAGAATTAAGCGAGATAGAATTAGCTCATGTCTCGGACAACTGCGGCACAGGCGGGGACCAATCGAACAGCTTTAACATCAGCACAACCACCGCTTTTGTACTAGCCGGGGCAGGCGTAAAAATAGCCAAGCATGGCAACCGCAGCATCTCCAGTAAAACGGGGAGCGCAGATGTTCTGGAAGAACTTGGGGTCTCCCTCACCTTCTCGAAAACACATACGGAGAATTTACTGCAGGAGAACAATATTACTTTTCTGTTTGCTCCTCATGTGCACGCAAAGCTACGTCCCTTTATGAAAATCAGACAAGAACTTGGTTTACCGACGATTTTCAATTTAATTGGACCACTGACGAACCCCATCAACTTAGAAACACAGCTGATGGGCGTATATCAACGGGACAAACTGGAAACGATAGCAGAAGCGCTAAAAAAATTAGGTCGTAAACGCGCCATTGTCATGAACGGAGCCGAATATATGGATGAAGCATCACTTGCCGGAGACAACCACTTGGTCCTTTTAGATAACGGGAACATATCCTCTTTCACGGTGCATCCGTACGATTTAGGTTTACCGGTGTATAATAACCAGGATATTCAAGGCGGTACTGCAAAAGAAAATGCGGCTATTTTACAAAGTGTACTCAATAACGAAACAAGCCCTTATTTAGATACGGTTTTACTGAATGCTGCTATCGGTTTATTTGCACACGGTCAAGTTCACACGCTGATTGACGGCATAGAGATGGCCCGCGAAAGCATTGCTTCCGGCAAAGCAAAGGAACGTTTAACCACGCTCGTTGAATACAGCCAATCCGTATCCAAGGAGGCCATTTAAATGACGATTTTAGATGATATTATTGCTGAGAAACAAAAAGAAGTGATTCAATTAAAAAAAGAAACCTTCAACAACGACGCTCCTGCATATGAAGGGCCGACCTTTCAGGAGCAAATACACAACCAAAAAACAATGGGGATAATTGCTGAAATCAAACGCGCCTCTCCTTCTAAAGGCATGATTCATCCAAATGTAGATCCGGCGGTACAAGCTAAGGCTTATGAACTGCAAGGAGCAAACGCCATTTCTGTTTTAACAGATGCTCCTTTTTTCAAAGGATCGATGGAGAATTTAACCGCCGTCCGTAAGGCTGTACAGCTGCCTATTTTGTGCAAAGATTTTATCATTGATACAATACAGATAGACTATGCGAAACAAGCTGGCGCAAATATCATTCTATTAATTGCTGCAGCGCTTCCCGATAAAGAGCTCAATGTATTATATGATTACGCTACTCAAGCAGGGTTAGAAGTTTTAGTAGAAGTCCATAACGAGCAGGAAATGGAACGGGTTTTACCGCTTGACCCCGCTCTTATCGGCGTCAATAACCGGAATTTAAAAACATTTGAAGTTGATTTAACAACGACAAGCCGGATTGCTGATATGGTCACAAACCCCCGAACAATTCTAATCGGCGAGAGTGGTATTCGTCACGCTTCGGATGTAGAAGAACTCGCTTCCTCAGGAGCAGAAGCTATTTTAATCGGGGAAACGCTCATGCGTTCGAACAATCTAGAGAAAACGATGCGTGCTTTGCAAATCCCTCTGCCAACGAAAACGGAGGGTCAGCAATGAAAGTGAAAATTTGCGGCATTACTTCCATAGAAGCGGCACAAACAGCAGAGCAGGCAGATGCTGACTTTATCGGCTTTGTTTTCGCCCTCAGCAGTCGTAAAATAACACCTGAAAGCGCCCAAAAAATTGGTCAAAGCACAAGTTCTTCTTTGAAAAAAGTCGGTGTTTTTGTGAACGAAACAATTGAAAAAATGAACGCAATTGTTCGAGATGTGGGTTTAGATTACGTCCAGCTGCACGGAGATGAATCACCCGAAACGGCACAAGCGATTCAAGTTCCAGTCATTAAGGCTTTCCCTATCGACCAGGTACATCAGGAAACCGTACGGACCTACCCTTGTACGTATTACTTAATCGACAGTCCCGGTGGCCAATACCGTGGCGGTTCAGGAAAAACATTTGACTGGAGCACTCTGGAGCAAGCTGGCATCGACAAACAAAAATGCATTCTTGCCGGCGGGTTAAACGAAACGAATATACAAGAAGCTATTCACATTGCCCAGCCGACAGGGGTAGATGTTTCAAGCGGAGTCGAAACAAATGGTCAAAAAGACTTGCAAAAAATTCAGCAATTTATAACAGCAGCAAAACAAGCGAAAAGCCACATTATTCCAACAAAAAGCGAGGTTGAAAAAGAGTGACAACATATACGATGCCAACAGAAGAAGGCCGGTACGGTAAATTCGGCGGACGTTTTGTCCCTGAATTGCTTATGCCGGCATTATTAGAATTAGAAAAAGCTTACACAGAAGCGAAACAAGATGAAGCTTTTGAACAGGAATTGCATTATTACTTGGAACAATACGTCGGGCGCGAAACTCCACTATACGAAGCGAAAAACCTTTCCGAACAACTGGGAGGAGCTCGTATTTTCTTAAAACGCGAAGATTTAAACCACACCGGTGCCCATAAAATCAATAACGCTATTGGTCAAGCGCTACTAGCCAAACGGATGGGAAAAAAGAAGATTGTAGCAGAGACCGGAGCCGGACAGCACGGTGTTGCAACTGCTACCGTCTGTGCGCTGCTCGATTTGGAATGTATTGTTTTCATGGGTGAAACAGATATAAAAAGACAAGAACTCAATGTCTTTCGTATGGAATTACTTGGCGCGAAAGTAGAAAGTGTCTCTCAAGGAAGCGGTACGTTGAAAGATGCTGTGAACGAGGCACTGCGCTATTGGGTCAGTCATGTGGAAGACACGCACTATATACTAGGCTCAGTCGTTGGTCCACATCCTTTCCCACAGATTGTTCGTGATTTGCAATCCGTCATTGGAGAAGAAACGAAACAACAAATGGAGGCCCAAACGAAAAAAGCACCAAATCATGTGATTGCTGCTATCGGCGGCGGCAGTAATGCAATGGGCATGTTTTATCCCTTTATTGAACATGAGGATGTTCAATTATATGGTATAGAAGCTGCAGGAAGCGGGTTGGAAACTGAAGAACACGCTGCCACGTTATCGCGTGGAAATACAGGGATATTACATGGTACCATGACGAATTTACTCCAATCGGCATCTGGACAAATTCAAGATGCTTTCTCTATTTCTGCCGGACTGGACTACCCTGGCGTGGGACCGGAGCACAGTCATCTAGCGGATACCGGACGGGTCACTTACGACGCCATTACGGATCAAGAAGCATTGGAAGCCTTTCAGCTTTTATCTAAAGCAGAAGGTATTATTCCAGCTTTAGAAAGTTCGCATGCCATAGCTTATGCTGCTAAATTAGCTGAAAACACTTCAGCTGAAGAAACGATTGTCATCTGCTTATCCGGACGCGGGGATAAGGACGTTGCCGAGGTAAAAGACCGATTGGAGGAGGAGCAAGATGGGTAAAACAAAAATAAACGAACGCTTTTCTGCAATTCAGCAGGCAAAAAAGAATCTATTCGTTCCTTATATCGTTGCTGGGGATGGCGGATTAGATCTTTTAAACGACCGAATTCAAATGCTGGATGAGGCGGGGGCAGCTGCGATTGAGCTGGGCATCCCATTCTCAGATCCTGTTGCGGATGGACCAACCATTCAAGAGGCAAGTATCCGGGCGTTGGAATTAAATACAACCTTAGATAAAGTGCTGGACACGCTGGAACCAACCAGTGACTCCCGAGATATACCCATCATTCTGATGACATATATTAATCCGATTTTCACGTTAGGCGTGGAGTATTTTGCCAAGAAGTGCCAGCGTGTTGGCGTGGATGGTGTAATTATTCCAGATATCCCCATGGAAGAAGAAGCACTTGTCAAAGACAGTTTCGAGAAGCATGATATTGCCTTTATTCGTTTAGCCGCCTTAACAAGCACACCTGATCGACTTGAAACAATTGCTGCAAGCTCAGAAGGTTTTCTGTACGCCGTTTCAGTCGCTGGAACAACCGGAGCGCGCGCAACGCATCAAGAACGTGTCTATAACTACTTGAAACAACTAAAGCAAACGAGTCGCGTGCCTGTTTTAGCAGGGTTTGGCGTCTCGACACCGGAACAAGCCCATCAATTGAGCAAGCACTGTGATGGAGTAATAGTTGGCAGCAAGATTGTCGACTTATTGCATCAAGGAAAAGAAGATGAAATACAAAAATTAATTCAGGAAAGCGTGCAGACGTCGCTCGTAAAATAACAAAAATGGAGGTTTGGCCATGAAAGCCGACCTCCATTTTCTATGGATTTATATTTCGCCCCAGACTTCTTCCGCAATATCCAGCACGAGACGCAGCTTATTCCATTGATCTTCTTCTGTAATTAAATTCCCTTCTTCCGTTGAAGCAAATCCACATTGCGGACTGATGCAAAGCTGCTCTTTTGGCACAATTGCCGCCGCTTCTTCTATGCGTTTTTTTATTTCTGCTTTCTCTTCTAATTCTGCGGTTTTCGTCGTTATTAAACCTAGAACGACTTTTTGGTTTTGAATAAAACGCAGCGGTGTAAAATCTCCGGCGCGATCACTATCAAATTCCAAGAAAAAGGCATCGACATTTACTCTTGAAAACAAATCTTTCGCAATCGGTTCATAATCCCCTTCGTATAACCAGGAGGACTTAAAATTACCCCGGCAAATATGAATCGTAATCGCCATGTCGTCCGGCTTTTCTTCCAGGGCTTTCACAGTGGTGTCAGCAAAAAGCTGCGTCACTTCCTGGGCATCATAGCCATTTGCTTCAATAAGTGCACGGAAATCTTTACTGAATAAGGCGCCCCAACTTGTATCATCCAGCTGCAAATATCGACATCCCGCAGCATAAAAGGCTTGAATCGCATCACGATACACTTGCGCCACATCCTGCGCCGCTTCCGTTATCGAAGGATAGATTGGATTTTTTATGTAATGCGGATTGGCAACTATCCCTGAATGCAGGATCATATTTGGCCCTGGAATCGTGAACTTCGCTACATGGTCGCCTGCCGTTTCTTTCACGAATGTAAAGTCTTCTAAAAATGGATGGTCTTTCGGAAAAGATAATTTTCCATTCACTAGATACTTTTTTAATTTTTTCATGGACCCTTGAAAGAAACCCGGTGCTTCTTCTTCATAAGTTAAAATACCACTCAGCTGTTTAATAAAATCCAAATGCCAGTACTCTCTGCGGAACTCTCCATCTGTGACAGCAGATAAGCCAATCTCTTTTTGTTTTTCAATTAATTGCTTTATCTCTTCGTTTTCTTCGTTTCGTAATTCTTCCCTGGAAATCTCGTTATTCACAAACTGCTCCCGGACTTGCTTAATCCTGTCAGTTCGCAGTAAACTACCGACATGATCACCTCGAAACGGTCCTTTTTTCACTTTATTTTTCGGCATCTCTACCACTCCTCCTATATAAATTAAAAAACTCTTCCTGCTTTAGAGAAGAGTTGTCACACAAACTTACATGCAGCCTCTTATCTTTAAGCTTAACGCTTCTGGAATTGGCACAGTACTATTGTCTGCTGCCGAGAAATCACCGGGCCAGTCCCTCCTTCTCTCTGGATAAGAAATATTTTCAATTTTAAGAAATTGTATCACAGAACATTGGACCTTACAACTAAACGACCATTTAAATACACCTGAGTTCATAGTGGAATAAGCATTGTAAAAACCTTTGTGCTGTATTAGGGCAGAAGATTTCTATATGTTGGCATAGTTTAAGAGCTGGAGGTGGAATTTAATTTGAAAAATGCTGTGCATGAAGTGCAGATTCAAGTATGTAGGTGTGAAATTATTTTCACTTTGGTGTGGATTTTTGTTTCTGAAGTGAAGATAGCCTTCGCTTCGGTGTAGATTGCGGAATTTGATGTGATATTCTTTGCCGCTTTAGTGTAGATTGCGGCATTTGAGGTGAAGTTCTTCGTCACTTCGGTGTAGATTGCAGCTGCTGATGTGAAGTTATTCTTCTATTAGGTGCGGTGTATCGCATTTGATGTGAAGTCCTTCATTGCATTGGTGCAGATCGCAGCTTTTGATGTGAAAATAATTCTCGCCTTGGTTCGGTTTGCCTCTTCTGATGTGATATTTTTTGCCAGCTCGGTGCGGCAGACAGCATTTAATGTGAAGTCCTTCGTCGCTTTGGTGCGAATCGCGACTTCCGATGTGAAATCCTATATCGATTTGGTGTAGATTATAGTCACTAAAGTGAATCTTCCCTTTGACATGGTGCGAATAGCAGCACATCAAGTGACCTTTCTTCTCTGGCTGATGCTAGCAATGGGTTCAGAGATGAATTCTATCTTTATAGCATACATTAAATCCATTCCTTTATAAACGCCATATCTATTTTTTAAACTAATTTCTATTTCGCATTATCTCAACTCAAATACCGGTGATATAACGTTTTGGCTTTTTCTACGTCGTTCGTGCCATGAATAAGTGCTCGCCCGTCTTTAAACATCACCATACGCTCCTCATCAATCGCGAAAGAAACAAGGAAAGGATTATATGAAACCGTCCCGCCTGTTTTTTCTAATTGTCCCGCAAGTGCGGGAAGGTCCCGCAGTCCCTTTTGTGGTGGACGAATTTGTACGGAATCACGTCCGCACAGTACCGCCGATTTTGTTTGGTTTTCCCAAGATAAAAATGGATATGCAGCATCCTTGCCACAGGAAACACAGTCTGCTTTTTTCAACGGGTCCACATTCATCTGCGTCGTCTGGTTTTCCCACACGTCAAAAGAAACCAGTTTTTTTCGTAAAGCACCTGTTTGGTTGGTTAGAATTTTCAATGCTTCTGCTGTCTGATGAACGACAACTTGGCTTGCTGCCGGGTGAATAATACCAGCTGTGTCACAAGTCGGACCGCCCACAGGGATTGTTTCAATTAAACAATGCAGACATGGTGTCTCTCCAGGTAAAATCGTATAACTCATCCCGAAGCTTCCCACACAGGAACCGTATATCCACGGCACATGATGTTTCACAGCTGCATCGTTTATAATCATTCGGATATCAAAATTATCCGTTGCATCTAAAATTAAATCGACCCCTGAAATAAGCTCCTCTATTTCCTCCGGACCAATATCAAGAATATGTGCTTCGATAACCACCTCACTATTAATCGCCTGCAAACGTTCCTCGGCTGCCACCACTTTCGGAATACGCTTTGTTGCATCTCTTTCTGTGAAAAGCTGCTGCCGCTGTAAATTACTCCATTCGATATAGTCCCGGTCTACAATAATAATTTTACCTGCCCCCGCACGGACCAGAGCTTCTGAACTTTGCGTACCTAAGGTCCCCATACCCACAATGAGCACCGTTTTTTCATGTAATGTTTGTTGTCCAGTTTTTCCAATCGGCGCAAACAATTCCTGTCTCGAATAACGGTTCGTACTCATCTGCAGTCCTCCATCCGTTTTTTTATAATTAATGGTTACTTTCATTATAAACTGCATGATCGAAATAGCCAACTTTCTAAAAACTGTCCCCCCCTCTTTTCATACATATAAACGAACAAATTCTATGAAAGTGGACACCAGCTAAATATAAAGATATTTCAAAACGGATGTACAACAGTTTTTAATTTTCCAGGAACATGTCATGTTCACAGTATATAGCGAAGTAACTGCCGTGTAGTATAACTCCAAGCATATTCCAGCAATCTTTATGCCGATCTTTTCTGCCCCTCTGTTTCGTTTCTAGTATAGTCAATCACATAACCAATAACCGCTAAAAGAACAGCAGGCACGACCCAGCCTAAACCTTCTTCAAAAAACGGCACAAAGCCTATTGCTTGTTTCAGCCAGCTAATTTCGAAACTTAAACTTGCGAAAACTTCATAGAATGCATAAACTGCGGTAATAGCGACTGGCAGTCTATACATAAGCGGGCTCGCGCCAAAAACTTGCTGCAAAAGCGACAATAATATCAATACAATGGCAATCGGATAAATAAACACTAAAAGCGGTGTCGCAATATCCAAAATGATGTCGAGGCCTAAATTAGACACAATCAACCCAATCAGTACAAAAATAGTTGCATATACTTTGTAAGAATTCCGCGGAAAAATTTGATTAAAAAAACGGGAGCAAGCGTTAATCAAACCAACGCAGGTTGTTAAACAAGCCAGCATTACAATGACACCAAACAGCAAACTTCCTCCCTGAATGAAAAGCATCTGAGCAGCATCTGTCAAAATTTCGGCGCCATTTGTATAAACCGTATCTCCGGGAATCACGCGACCAATCCATCCCAGGCTGACATAAACAACCATAAGTGCAATGCCCGCTAAAACAGCTGCACCCAATGAACCTTTTACCAGCTCTTTTTTCGTCTTTGCGCCTTTGTCTTTCAGTCCATTAATCACTACAATACCAAATGCGAGTGCTGCTACAGCGTCCATCGTGAAATAACCTTCTAAAAACCCGGTCACTAAAGAAGCATCTGCATACTCTCCAGCAGGTTGACCTGCTGTATTATCAAACTTCCAGAACGCTTGCACAAATAATACAGCAAGTACAAACAACAATAGTGGAGTTAATATCTGTCCAATCCTGTCGACTATTTTGGTTGGGTTGAAACTAATAAAATACGTCACACCAAAGAAAATAATAGAAAACACCAGCAAAACCGCCCAATTATCAGCTCCGATGACTTGGCGAAATCCCAGCTCATAGGCTACATTAGAAGCTCTCGGAATACCGTAAAAGGCTCCAATAGACATATAAATAATAATAGCAAATAATACGCCAAAAACTGGATGAACCCGGCTCCCCATGGAAATTAATCCATCATCCGATAAAGCTACAGCAATAATAGCCATAAATGGAAGCAGCACACCCGTTAATAGAAACCCAAACATAGCCGCTGTAAAACTGGTTCCAGCTTCCAACCCCAGTAAAGGAGGAAATATCAAATTACCTGCTCCAAAAAATAATGAAAAAAGCATAAAACCGGAGAACACGATGTGCTTACGGCTCAACTCAACCCCTCCTATGACATTAAAATAACCAATTGTTTAAATTATCAAACAATTCAAGCAGTTGTCTGTTATTTGAAAACATACGTAACCTGCATAAAATCCTGAAAAAAAATAAAAGATCTTCCTATAAATCTTACCCTTTGTACGACCCTGCAGTGTAAAATTTGTCCTACCGTGAATCCCAGTAGCAAATTTCTTAGTTGTACCATTGCAGGAGTTTTGAAATGTTCTTACCCAAAAAAAGACGCCCCTAAACAAGTTGGGACGGCCGTAATAGGTTATAGTTATCAAGCTGACTACAGATGCATCGATTGCCAGATGCCTTTTCTTACTTCAGTTCATTTACGACTTCTATAAGTTATCAGAAAATACTTATAGAAGTCAATTATTTGCTTCATGTCTTCGTCTACCTTGAACGCATCATCCGCCGCTGTATCACATCCACAAGATGAGCCGTATTTATTCTCCACTAATATTGCTTCCTGTTTTTTTGCAGTCATTCCTGCCATACCCAATTAGACCAGTGTTATTTCTTTGCAGTCTTTATTTTCCAAAAATAAGGACTCACTCTCTCCATCTATATATGACTACTTTGCAAACCATACAACAGTGATTAGTTTGACTGTTTCCTGATGAAATATTCAGTTCAACAACAAGTAGTTGCTCAGACTTACAGAAAAAATCAGTTTAAATTTTCCTCTATTCCAGTATGAGAAAACATTCAAATATTCTTTCATAAAATCCTGTTGTGTTGGTTATATAGCTGAGCAATGTTTGTTCAGGCCACGATATCCCGCTTATTGGAAAATTCTTTGTACTGTTCTTCTTTCATAATCGTTTTTAAAATCTGGATGGTTTGCCAAATATCTTCAAATGTATTATATAAAGCAACCGGAGCTAAGCGAATGCCATTCGGCGCCCGAAAATCAGGAATGACATGGTTGGCTTTAAGCGCCTTGCAAATACGTGCGGCTTCGTCATGTACTAAAAAGACGTGCCCGCCTCGCTTCGCATCTTCCCGCGGATTTGCCATTGTAAAATGAAACGCTTTTAATTCTCTATCGATTAATTCCATCATATATGCCGTTTTTTCTAATGAATGGCTGCGAATGGTTTCCACTCCTATCTCTTCGAACATCTCAAGAGAGCCAAGAAGAGGTGCTGCACTTAGCACATGCGGTGTCCCCATCTGAAAAGCTCCCGCATCATCCGCTTCCGTCAATGTATGATCCATATCAAACTGTTTTTCTTTGTCTGAACTAAACCAGCCTGCCAACCCCGGTTTCTTACCAAGATGGCTTTGATTGACGTAGAGACCTGCGACAGATCCAGGCCCGCCGTTTAAGTATTTGTACGTACACCAGACAGCAAAGTCGACTCCCCATTCATCGAGTTTGTGCGGGATGGCACCTATCGAATGACATAAATCAAAGGCAATCACTATGCCTCTTTCATGAGCAGCTTTTGTAAGGCGTTCTATATCCAAAATCTGCCCACTGCGATATAAGACGCTCGGCAAAAGGATAAAGGCAATTTCTTCCGTCATCTGGGCAATAATATCGGCTTCCTGCAGCGTATGACCATCCCGGCTCTTCACTTGTACTAAATGGTCTTCCGGGTCCAATCCGTGCAATGTTAATTGACTTTTAAGTGCATAGATGTCGGAAGGGAAATTCAGTTCGTCTGCTAATATTTTCGTACGCTTACCGGCAGGTTTGAAAAAGGAAGCCACAAGTTGGTGAATATTCACAGTAGTCGATCCTGTGATCATCACTTCTTCTTTTTTCGCGCCAATTAAGGAAGTACTTTTCTCTGACAGCTCATCAGACAAATAAAACCAAGGATTCGTCCCCTGTGTCCAGCCGTTAATACCAAGCGTTTTCCATGATTCACTGAGCACTTCCAGCGTCTTATCCGCTCTCTCTGACATTAATCCCAGAGAATTGCCGTCCATATAGATGGCTCCCGGGTCCAAATAAAATTCTTTGCGGAACTTTTTTAATGCGTCCTGTTCATCCATTGTTTGTGCATACGCTTGACACCATCTATTTTCTGTCATTCGTCTCACCTCTGTTAATAAATTTGTTACTATAAATCATATAGGGTTTTTCTGCGATTAGCAATGACCAACAGCGGCTTCTTTCCTTGATTAAGACTTGATAGAAGCAGAAACACCCGCTTTTTGTTACACTAATCGTTAGAAAGAAGAGCGGAGTGAGTGAACCATGATGAAACCCAGACAAATGAAACTGTTAGAGCGACTTATTACCGTAAAGAGCGAGCCGATCACTGTAGAACAAATTGCTCAACAAGCAGAACGATCTGAAAAAACAATTCGAAACGACTTGCAAGTGATTGAGGACTATATACAAGCATGGAAATCAGCCAAGTTAATCCGAAAACCCGGTACTGGCGTCTATTTGGAAATGGATGAAAGAGAACGAAACCAGCTTTACAAGCAAATTTTCCAAACCGGGCAAGTCCAAATTTCTGAAGAAGAACGTCTTATTGAAATCGCTCATCACTTGTTAATCAGTAAACAGCCAATCACTTTACAAACTTTTGCAAATACTTATTTTGTGCATCGTGGTATTATTACACAGGATTTACAAAGACTAACGGCATGGTTGTCCGGATTTGAACTGAACTTAGTATCCAAACCAGGCAAGGGGAATATTATTGAAGGAACAGAACTTGCAAAACGCAACGCCATTGCCCATATAACCCAACTTGTTTCTCCACAAGCGGATAAAAAAAGCATTCTGCATCTCTTTTTACCCCATGAAATTTCAACAGTTAAACAGGCCTTGCGAGATATGCAACAATCCCACCGAACAGCATTTATCGACGACGCTTTCGAAAGCCTGATGATCCATGCGTTAATTATGATTAAACGAACGCGCCAAAACACGAACGTTTTCGTCGATGATACCGAAATTCAGCACATCAGCGAAAAACCAGAGTTTCAAGAGACACTCAGTTTCTTAACAAAGTTAGAAAATAAGCTCGCCATTCGTTTTCCCACGGAAGAAAAAATCTATTTCACCTGGCATGTCATCAGTGCAAAAAGAAGCCAGCCATACAAAGACACTTCCACTGTCCTGGAAACTATGCTGGATGAATTGACCCAAAAATTAAAAGAATTAACCTTTATTTCCTTTGCGGAAGACGCTACTTTAATGGAAGGGTTGGAATTGCATATGCAAGCCGTCTTAAACAGGCTGACTTACGGCTTCCCTATTACGAATCCACTGCTTTCCGATATCAAAAAGATGTACCCTTATATGTTCGGGATGGTGTTGTTAGCTTCAGAAGAAATCACTTCTTTAGAAGAACAATTACCTGAAGATGAAATTGCTTATTTAGTCTTACATTTCCAAGCTTCTATTGAAAGGAAGCAACAATACAATCAGCAGAAAAAAAGAGGGCTTATCGTCTGTCACTTGGGAGTAGGCATGTCCCATTTGCTCGAAGCTAAATTGGAACAGCAATTTAATGAAATTGAAATCGCTGCCTGCATTGGTGAAGCAGAACTGAAATCCTATCTCACAGCTTATGACCCTGATTTTATTATTACAACTGTTCCTTTACAGCAATCGACTATCCCGTCTATCCAAATTTCTCCTTTGTTAGACGAAAGAGAAAAGAGCCGTGTAACCGAGTTTATTCAACATTTAAACGAACAGACTACTTTTAAACAAGCAGGTTCTCCTCTGGCCAATTTGGTAGCCTTGGACTGCATCTTTATCTCAGTGGAAGTGGAACACCGCTTTGAAATCGTAGAAATGCTTGCCAATCATGTTTATAAAAAAGGCTATGTCCATAAACCATACATTCACGGTGTCATGCAAAGGGAACGGGTATCCGCTACATCCATCGGCTCTGGTATTGCTTTGCCTCATGGTAACCCAAAAGATGTTATCCAACCTGTCATTGCTGCGGCTCTTTTAAAAGAACCAGTACTTTGGGGAGAAGAGCTCGTCTCTATTGTCTTTTTGACCGCGACCGATAGTAACAATCAGAAACAAACAAAAGAGATTTTTCAACAGTTCGCTTCTCTCAGTGAACAGCCTGAGAAAGTATTTACTCTGGAGACCGCCATCAACTCGGCAGATTTTATTGAAAAACTGAATCGCCGTTAAAAAGCTCCTCAGGAACCATTATTCATCTTTTAAAACCCTTAGGATGCCTTTATGGAAAACGAGCAGTTTTATGGATGAAAACGTACGGATTTAATGTAAAACCCTTTCTGAAACCAAATGCCATATACTTTTGATTTTGTACAAAAGGATAAAGACAGTTACCTGTCACGCCATTTGAAACAAACCCCTGCAGAATTGCTCAAAAGTTATCGAGCAATTCTTTTTTTACCAGATATTCCGGTAACGTTTTCAACTAATCCATCCTTGTTTTTACTTTATACTGGACATAACAATGATGCAGACCACTGCATAAGGAGGGAATGGATTGAAACTATTAGCTGTAACCGCTTGTCCGACTGGTATTGCACATACCTATATGGCAGCGGAGAACTTACAAAAAGCAGCAGATGAGCTCGGCGTGGAAATGAAAGTTGAAACACAAGGCTCGATTGGAGCAGAAAACGAGCTTACTGCAAAAGAAATTGAAGAAGCAGACGGTATTATTATTTCCAGCAGTACCAATATTAATAAAGATCGATTTGTTGGGAAAAAATTACTCGTTACCGGGGTGGAAGATGGAACAAGAAAACCGGAAGAACTGATTAATCGTATGTTAAAAGGAGATGTCCCCGTCCATCAGGGAGATCAAGGTACTGCTGCGTCAAGTGAAGAGACAGAAGGCAAAAAAGAAAGACAAAATCCGGTCTACCGCCATTTGATGAACGGGGTTTCCTACATGATTCCTTTTATCGTTGTTGGTGGTTTACTGACCGCTTTAGCTCTCACGTTGAGTGGCGGAGGTATCGATGTCCCTGAAGGTACCATTTGGGCTACTATTGAAAGTCTCGGGGGCGCTGCCTTTACGTTTATGGTTCCTATTTTATCCGGATTTATTGCTTACAGTATTGCCGACAGACCAGGTTTGGCTCCCGGACTGATCGGCGGACTCATTGCTGATGACGGAAGTTTTTACGGAAGTGAAGCAGGAGCAGGTTTCCTTGGTGGGATTGTTGCTGGCTTCTTAGCAGGGTATGTCGTACTGGGGATTAAAAAAATCAAAGTCCCTAAAGCTGTGCAACCTGTTATGCCAATTATTTTCATTCCTATTCTTGGAACACTGATTGTCGGATTAATTTTTATCTATGTATTGGGCACACCGATCGCACAAATTTTCGAAACATTAACCGTTTGGCTGCAAGGTATGCAAGGAACGAGTTCTGTCGTCTTAGCCCTTATTTTAGGCGCCATGATTTCCATCGATATGGGCGGACCAGTGAATAAAGTTGCTTTCTTATTCGGCTCCGCTATGATTGCAGAAGGAAATTTCGAAATCATGGGTGCAGTTGCAGCGGCAATTTGTATTCCACCAATAGGTATGGGGATTGCGACGTTCCTTAACAAACGAAAATACCAATCGGAAGATAAAGAAGCAGGAAAAGCAACCTTCACTATGGGGCTTTTCGGAATTACCGAAGGGGCGATTCCTTTCGCTGCGCAAGATCCTATCCGAGTGATTCCCAGTATCATGACCGGTTCGATGGTTGGCGCTGTGATTGCAATGCTCGGCGGTGTTGGAGATCGTGTCGCACATGGTGGACCAATTGTTGCCGTTTTGGGGGCTGTTGACAATGTGCTCATGTTCTTTATCGCCGTGATTATCGGCTCTTTTGTAACGGCGTTTCTCGTTAACTTTTTGAAAAAAACGGTAGAGCCGGAACCCGCTTTAGCAGCAGAAGGCCCAGCTATTGAAGGAGAAGAGACGAACGACTTAAACGAAACAAACACTGCCTCTACTCATGTAACGACGGACAACACTGCCAAAGAAACAAAAGAAGATGAACATAAAGAAATCAATCAATTAACGGATATTCTTGATTTAAATCTTATCGATATTCATTTAGCCGGTCATACGCGGGATGAAGTTATCGATGAATGTATCCAAACATTGAACGAGCAGGGAATTCTCGAGTCCCCGGAAATCTTTACGCAAGCTATTTTAGACCGGGAAAAAGAAAGTACGACAGGTATGGGGATGAACATTGCGATTCCTCACGGTAAATCACCTGCTGTTAAAAAGCCTGCTGTCACATTCGGGATTAAACCTGAAGGCGTAGACTGGTACAGCCTAGATGGTACAACTGCCAAACTTATTTTCATGATTGCAGTTCCAGAAGAAAGAGCTGGAGATGATCATTTGAAGATTTTGCAAATGTTATCCCGGAAATTGATGGATGAATCATTCCGTGAACAATTAATGCAAGTGACTTCAAAACAAGAAGCCTATGACTTGCTGGAGACTATTCAATAACTAATTCTTAACACACATTTGAAACGGGGAGATTCGCTATGAACATATAGCAAATCTCCCCGTTTTTATGATTGCGACTGCATCTATCCTATAAAGTTTTGTTTATTTGATTTTTTTAAGGATGAGAAACGATTAAAGTACATGCCCCATCTACTGAAAATTCGTCTGTTTTATTCGGTAAAATAAAATGCTGCCCTTTTTCCAGTTCATAATCCACACCATCCATCGTAAGTGTTCCTTTTCCAGCGATGACGCTCCCTAATAAAAATGGGGGTTCCAGTGCCATTTGAGTTGCTCCGCTCACTTCCCACTTCTGCACGGTGAAATACTTTTCTTCAACAAAAGTTGTCACTTCTGTGTTTGCGACTGTTTTATGATACATGTCGATTTCAATCCCCTGATGGGGTATCGTGCTTACATCCAATGCTTTCTCCAAATGCAGGTCTCGTTTATTTCCTGCCTGATCTTTTCGGTCGTAATCATACACTCGATACGTCGTGTCTGAATTTTGCTGCGTTTCTAATACGAGCGTTCCTTCACATAAAGCGTGGATGGTCCCACTTGGCAAATAAAAGAAGTCCCCGGGTTCAATGGGGATGCGGCGTAATAAAGTATCCCATTCTCCCTTTTCGACCAGCTCTTCAAATGCTTCTTTCGTTGTGGCATGATGCCCGTAAATGATTTCCGCATCTTCTTTACAATCGATGATATACCAGCATTCTGTCTTTCCCAACTCTCCGTTTTCATGCTTTTTCGCATACGTATCATCCGGATGAACCTGCACGGATAAGTCGGCATTCGCATCTAGAATTTTCGTTAATAAAGGAAATACATCTCCTTCCATATTTCCAAACAATTCACGATGATGGTTCCAAAGCTCGATTAACGTTTTCCCCGCATACGGCCCATTTTCAACTACAGAAGGCCCGTTGGAATGACCGGAAATCGCCCAGCACTCTCCTGTTTCGTCAGAAGGGATTTCGTAGCCAAACTCCTCCCGAAGTGCTGTTCCTCCCCAAATACGTTCCTGAAAAACCGGTTTTAAAAATAATGGTTGTGCCATGTTGTCTCCTCCTGCATTCTCAGCTTTCTCCATTTTAAAAGATTTGTTTTTTTATGTTCATTGCCTCACCAACTACGGCGAATAAAAGCTTTCAACTATTGTTTCTTCTCCTAATTCCTTTTTCTTAAACTTTTCTGAATCCTGCTTCTACAGTTCCTGCCATATCGGTGCGATAGCTTGAACTTCTTTAATTGCCTTTTTCAATTTCCCTGCCGGCGGCTGTCCCGGGGCTGAAGCTGCTGCTGCCGTTCCAAATGTGATTACCGAGCCAAATGTCCAGCCTATCACCCGGCTGATTGCTCCCAGTTCCCCCATCGACATGGTCACCACAGGTATCGACAGCCGGTTATTTAACAGTTCGGTGGCATCTAATAAACGAAAAACATCTGCTTTGACCTGAGGCATTACGGCAAACTTTACGATATCGGCACCAGCTTGTTCAGCAGCCTCGCCCTTTTTTATCATCGTTTCTGCTGATGGAGTTTGTTTAAAATCATGGAAAGAAGCAATATATTTTTTACCATTCGTTTGGGCAGCTTGTTGAACCCTTGCTACATTTTGCGCCCTGTTCGACAGCTCATAGTCCACTGCGTTCACTTGCGAATCGAAACAGACATGTTCCAGCAAGGTAACTTTCTCTGCTTCTGTTAAAGTAATTGCTTCTCCGCCTTCATGAGCAGCTCGAATAGTGAATAACAAAGGAAGGTCCGTTTGGCTTTTAATCGCTCGAATAACCTCCAGGACTTCTTCCACATCAGCAAGCTGTTCAAAAAAGTCAGCGCGCCATTCAATCATATCTGCCTGTTCTTTTAAAAGAAGCTTTAATTGTTCATGAATAGTCGCTTTTGTTCTTCCCGTAATCGGTATACAAAGAGCCGGTATTGCCTGATGATTTAAAAAGGATGTCATTTTATTCTCTCCAGTTCCATTTATCCTAACCATAGTATAGCAAATATACAGTCACTCTACATTGCTTTTCTATAAATATGAAAACAAAATTTAACCGGAAGTCATGTTCTATTCCTGTAAACAATTCCGGACAACCGCCTCTGAGGTCACGGCTCCATTCATCACATGGCGAGACATCCTACTTGCCGCTGTTGTATAAAAACGGTTCTCTGAAAAAAAGCATTCTGGTGTGTCAACGGATATCACGTCCCCGTCAAAAAACAAACCAACACGATCGGAGACCCCTGCAGAAAATTCAATATCATGCGTATTCATCACAATTGTTTTCCCTTGTTTTTGCAGGTCTCTTAAGATTTGCTGCAAGGATTGTTTGGAAAAAACATCCAGCCCATTTGTCGGTTCATCTAAGAGAAGGATGGTGGGCTCAAGCAATAATATTTTGCCGAGCGCTGCTTTTTGTTGCTCACCGCCGCTTAAATCGTAAGGATGTTGATCCAAGAGAGGTGCAATTGATAAAGTTTCAGCCACTTCTTGAATTTTATCAGAAACATATGCAGCGTCTTTGTAAACTACATTTGCAATTTCTTCATAATCCTCCCAAATGGTGCTCTTCAAAAATACGGTGTTGGAATTTTGGGGCAGGACAGCAATATTATGCCGATATAACTCTTTCCTTTTATACGTTTTCAGCTTCTTACCATTTAAATATACATTGCCGCGATAAGCATGCTCTTGCCCAGCCATCAGCTTCAATAACGTTGTTTTTCCGGAACCGTTCCCTCCCAAAACGCTGATAATTTCCCCTTTTCGGACAGACAATGAAGCGCCTCTTACAATATCCGGCAGGTCTTTTTCATAGCGGAACCAAGCTTGTTTTACTTCTAAAAGACTCTCCTTACTTGCAACAGGCTCCGGCTGAGAAACTGTATGTGTCAAAGGACCGGATAAATAGTGACTTAAAAAACGTTTCCCTTCTCGGACTGTTAAAGGAGTTTGTCCTTTGCCATCCAGTTTCTGAAACACTTTCACAGCTGCTGGCAACGCTTGAATCATTCGGTGCCGGACATTGAACTCCTGGAGCCGCCATCCAATTTCTTGCGGCTCATCTGCACAAACTATCTGCCCATCTTCCAATAATACAACCTGCTCAGCCAGGGGGAGCACTTCTTCTAAGTGATGTTCTGCCATCACAATCGTTAAGCCAAAATCGCGATTTAATTTTTCTAACATCTGTATAAAAGTACTTGCTGCAATAGGATCCAGCTCAGATGTTGGTTCATCTAATACAAGCATATTCGGCTGCATCGCCATAATCGAAGCAACATTCAACAATTGTTTCTCACCGCCGGACAAGTCGGCAGTTTTTTCACGAAACCAGGTATGAATCCCAAAATAATTTGCAATCTCCGCGACACGACGTCGAATGACCGATGCAGGAATCCCCAAATTCTCTAAACCAAACGCTAACTCATGCCAAACTTTATCCGTTACTATTTGTGTATCAGGGTTTTGCATCACAAACCCTATCTCACTCGCCGCCTCCCGCTCTTCCATTTCCTGAATATCTGCCCCATCATACTGAATGGTCCCCGACTGCGAACCGTGCGGCTTGAGTTCTTCTTTCAGCATACGCAGTAAAGTCGTCTTCCCTGATCCTGATTCTCCAAAAAGGACAACAAAAGTACCAGGTTGAATGGCTAAGTTAATTCCCCGCAAAGCAGGTCGCTCTTGACTTGGATAAGTGAAAGTTATATCTTTGATTTTGCAAATTTCCATTGTAGGTTCTCCTTTATTTCCAGCAAACTTGGAAAGCTGACAAGACCAATGATGAGCAGACTTTTTCCAAATTCAAAAGTGGTGATAGACCAGTTGGAAAGAGACGGATAATATTGAAAATAATAGCCAGCCTTTGCTTGAACAACTAAGATACCCAACGTAAACAAGCCCAGAATAACCAGAACCACCGTATCCCGCATTTGCCAGCTGAAAAGGGAAAAATGTGTCCTCCCTTTTAATCCATATCCTTTCGCTTTCATCGCATCTCCTTGTTCCACCGCATTCTCCAAAGACCAGGAAATCATACTGTAGAATGTTCTTATTCCACTGTAGATACGGTCTTTGATACGATTACTTGTATATAAACCCAGCGTCTTCTGTGTCTTTTGCACTTCTCTCATTTGTTTTTTAAATTGGGAAATGAATTGCAATGCCATCGTCAACACGAGTGATAATTTTGGAATAACCCTGCCAAATAAATACATGAATTTATCAGACGTTATAAGAATGCTGAAGGCTTTACTCCAAAAAATAACCGCTACCAGCATCATAGCAATAAAAACACCATAGACAAATGCTTCTGCGGTCATCGGGGAGTTGTTTACATGAAACAGCACCGTCTCTCCTTTATGAACAAACAGCGGATTCGTCACGGCGATGAGAACAAGAAGCACTATAAAAATCCGCATATCTTTCCACAATATGCGAACGGAAGTAATCATCCCATAGAAAAAAAGCGCTCCGATAAAAGAAACGCTTAAGACAACCGGATGTAATATAAACATCGTCATGCTTATAATCGCGACATAATATAGGAATAAAATAATTGGATGATAATTTGTAAAACCATTCATATACTCACCTTGTTTCCTGCTTTCTCAAACAATCTCCTTCCCGTTGCCAAAACAGTTAAAATGGAAAAATTATTAAAAAATAAGCAGCAGAATTTTCACTGCGTTCAAATATTATACCGTTTGAAGCTGCTTAATCATATTTCACAGGCATAGCTTCTTTTTTCATATCCCGCTTCGTCAAAATAAATTGCTTCCGCTCGTTGAAAAACATTTTATAAGCCAGATGCAGGAAAATAAGGACGGTAATCGATACCGTACCCGCAACACCTAACATCACTGAAATCTGATATTTGATTGCCGAAATCGGCTCCTGTCCTGCAATGATTTGTCCTGTCATCATCCCCGGTAAAAAGACAATCCCCATCCCGACCATTGCGTTTATGGTAGGGAGCATCGCCTGATCGAAAGCATCGTCCACAATTGATTTAGAAGCTATTTTAGGAGAAGCACCCAACATCAGAGCTCCCTCTATTTGCTCTTTCCTATCTTTCATTCCTGTCAATAAGTGGTTCACTCCCAAGGAAATACCTGTCATTGTTTTTCCAATAATCATGCCGCCAATCGGAATGAAGAATTGCGGATCATACCATGGATCTAACTGCAAAATAACAAACATAAAATAAGTTAAATTCAAAATAACGCCGATAAACATCGCTACTGCAATCAATTTTTTAAAAGAAAAATAAATCTCGTGTTTCGTCCGTTGATAGACGTTAAATGTAGCGAAAGTCAGCATAATAAACATCACCAATAGGGTAATCCAAGGATTCGGGTTGTCTAACACAAATACTAATATGTACCCCACCAAAATGAGCTGTAACGTCATACGGACTGCTGAGACAATAATTAATCGTTTACGTGATATGCCCTTCACTTGAACAATCAGCAAAAGAATTAAAATAAACACATATGCTAATGCTATTTGCCAGATGGAAAAGTCCATAGCATTGTCCCCACTCATTCGCGTTCATCCTCCTGTCTAATCTGTTTACTATATTGATCCATATTCAAAGATGCCGTTGCAAATTGCTCTGTAATGGACTTATCATGTGTTACTAAAATTGTTTGCTTCTGTTGCTGTTGTGCTGTCTCCATAAAATACTTCATCACATGGCTGCCGGTCCGATCATCTAAATCGGAAGAGGGCTCATCCAATAAATAAACTTCTGCCTGGCTTAATAACAGCACCCGTCCGAGCGATAAACGTTGCATTTCCCCGCCGGATAATTCGCTTGCTTTAGTATGTAAAGGTTTATCCAGCCAGAGATTTTCCAGTATTTCTTTCAGTTTAGCTTTTTTTGGCTTCACTGCCCCTGAAAACGTGTGTCCAATCAGTAGATTGTCTTGAATATCTCCATCGAATATGACAGGGTTTTGCGGAACCATAACCACTTGCTTCCGAAGCTGCTGAGGCGGAATATCTGTAAGGTTTTGTTTTTTAAATAGAATATTTCCCGTCGTTGGACTATCTAAATTATTTAATAGTCGTAACAAAGTTGATTTACCACTTCCGCTCTGTCCTTCAATGCTGATGACATTTGATTCCAAACAGACATCTTTCATCTCAAGCACATCTTCTACTTCCACATTTTGCAATTGAAACATGCCAACGACTCCTTTTATTTATCTATACAGTTACTTTACCACGTATTGTCTATTTTATCCTTGAATAATTGAAAACTCATATTAAAAATAGAGACGAATCTGCAAGTCACATAATCTGACAAATCAATTCATCTCCGAATTTAACACCAAAATGGTGAGACTCGAAATTTTTCAAAACAGGATCTCACTCTTTAATCACCGCAAAAAATCATTGATAAACGATTGCTTATAAAAGAAGCGAAGGACAGATAACATCCATTCGCTTAAGTTCAAAAAAGCGTTTCTTTCGCAGTAAGTGATGGCAGTTTATCATTTAACATACTTTCTTCACAACCATCGTCAGAAATATCCAGTAATGAATTTCACAAGAAAACATTTCATAGCCGTTCATCGCCCCTCAGCTCCAGTGAGAATGGTTCGATGAGTATTTTTTCTACTATTCTTTATTCAATTCCACCCAATTGTTTTTAATAGCCGTAATGACTACTTTAGTCCGGTCGTGCACATTCATTTTTTTGAAAATATTGCTAATATGATTTTTCACTGTTTTATCACTGATGCCCATTTCCTTTGCTATATCATCGTTGCTGCATCCATCTGTTAATAATTGCATCACTTCACATTCACGCTTTGTATAAAGATGTGTGGGCCGTTTTATTTCCGGCTCTCGTTTATGGTCCACATCTTGTTTGATGATTGACTGGCATACCGGAATAATTTCCCCTGTAATGCTGGGATCATAAAAATAACTGCCCTGACTTACTTTTTGAACCGCGTCCACAAAAGCAAACATACTTGTTTCTTCTAAAACGTAGCCTTGAACGCCAGCAAACAAAGCAGCTTGTCCGTATGACTCCATATGAATCGAACCAATAACAACTACTTTCATGCCTGTTGTATCAATTAAATATTCAATTTGTTCAGCATGTCTGTTAAAAATAGCTTGCCCAATTAATAATACATCCACCTCGTAGGAAGTAAGCGCAGCATCTAAAACAGAAAAATCATCGCTATTTGTAACTACATGAAAAGGCCCTTCATTTTCTAACGCTTGTTTAGCTCCTTCTCGAAATAGCGGCTGACCATCTATTAAGACAACATTTAAACTTTTAGATTGGTTCTTTTCTATCATTTTCATGCTCCTTTTATACATATTTTCCTTTGTTTATGAAACATTCCCCTTTAGAATTGTATATAATGTTTCATTTTATACCATATACCCTAATCAAAAAAATTTAATCTTTCCTTTATATTTTCGCATGCTATTTTATTTTGAATTCGGTATGATAGAACAAGGATTTATGTACTGGAAATTATTCATAAAATGCTAGCATACATAAAATGGACGATACAAATTAAATTGTTTGGTTTTTAAAGGAGGGTATTCCATTGAAATTAGCATCTTGGAATGTGAATGGTTTAAGAGCCTGTGTCCGAAAAGGTTTTTTAGATTATTTTGAAGCATTAAACGCTGACATATTTGCTGTTCAGGAAATTAAATTGCAGGAGGGACAGATTGATTTATTATTAGACGGATATGAAACGTACTGGAATTATGCAGAACGAAAGGGATACTCCGGAACGGCCATTTTTACAAAAAAGACACCGCTTCATGTAACGTATGGTTTTGACGAGGAAATGAGCGAACCCGAAGGACGTGTCATCACTTTAGAATTTGAACAATTCTTTTTCGTTACGGTTTATTCGCCGAACTCACAGCGTGACCTTGCACGTTTGGAACACCGTATGAAATGGGAAGATAGATTATACAACCATCTTCGTTCTCTGGATGAGCAAAAACCGGTAATTCTTTGTGGAGACTTAAACATTGCTCATCAAATGATTGATGTACGAAACGCCAAAGCAAATATTGGAAATTCAGGTTTTACCGAAGAAGAACGAGGAAAGTTTAATCGCTTACTTCAAGCTGGTTTTGTAGATACGTTACGTTATTTCAAACCAGACACAGAAGGGTTGTTCACCTGGTGGTCTTATATGAAAACAGTGAGGGAAAGAAATATTGGGTGGCGGATTGATTATTTTCTTGTTTCTGAACGTTTGATTCCACATGTAACAGATTCCAGAACAGCGCCGGATATTATGGGGAGCGACCATTGTCCAATTATTCTTGAACTGGATAGTTGAACCAATCATTAACATCATTTTGGTCTTAAGCTGGTATTCTGCCTCCTATCTTTTAAGCATCCTTCTCTCATCCCCGGTACTTTTCATGAGCGAGAAAATATATCATGTTTATCACCATTATATTGTGGTATATGAAAAGCAGGAGTGAACATAAGTTAAAGGAGTATGCTAATGACTAGATTAAACCAATACATTACCGTGGTGACAGGAGCAGCAACCGGTATTGGACAGGCAACGGCGAAAATTTTTGCCAAAGAAGGAGCCATCGTTCTTTGCGCCGATACAGATGAAACAGAAGTGCAACGAACCGTGGAGGATATCCAGGAGTTCGGCGGTGCTGCACATGCTTTCACCCTTGACGTGTCTAAAGAAGAAAGCGTAAAGACTTTTTCCGAGCAGGTTAAAAATCAATATGCCACCATCGATGTTCTTTTTAATAATGCAGGAATTGACAGATCGGGTGGTAAAGTACATGAATATCCTGTTGAAATGTTCGATGATATTATAAACGTCGATCTTCGTGGCACTTTTCTGATGAGCAAATATTTTATACCGCTTATGTTAAAAAAAGGCGGTTCTATCATCAATACATCATCTATGTCAGGTGCCGCAGCTGATTTAGAACGTTCTGGTTACAATGCGGCAAAAGGGGCTGTAAACAACTTAACAAAAGCCACTGCCGTTGACTACGGTCGACAAGGAATCCGTGCAAATGCTATAGCGCCCGGGACCATCGAAACACCGCTTGTAACCAAACTATCCGGTTCTAAAGAAGAAGAGGATGGGAAAACGTTTCGAGATGCCCAAAAATGGGTCACTCCTATGGGACGCTTAGGCGGACCTGAGGAGATGGCAACCATCGCTCTCTTTTTAGCATCTGCCGACAGCTCCTTTGTAACTGGCGAAATTATTACAGGCGACGGCGGCTTAACAGCTTACACTTGGCCGGGAAAAATGTTGTTTGAAGAAGGTTGGCGAGATACGACCGAATAACATCACTATTCATAAGCACTCCGTTTCTTTCATTTTAAAAGAAGACGCAAGATATCCGAAAATCAGTTGATATCTTGCGTTTTTTTAGTTTAAACTTGTAACTGAGTAAGTTTCATTACCTCACAACATACACATCACAGGACGCATAACGGGTAATACTTTCTGAAACACTCCCGAGCAAAAAGCGTTCTGCTGCGCCAATCCCTGTAGCACCAATAACAATTAAATCTACTTCATATGCAGAAGCGATGTCCTTTACGATGACTCTTTTAGGGGAGCCGTTTTTTACGGATGTTTCAACTGAAGCCAGACCATGATCCTTTGCTTTCTTCGCATAATCTTTTAATAAGGCCTCAGCATTTTCCTGTGAACGTTCCCATATTCCACTGTCATAAGGTTCAATTAAAGAAAAGGAACTCGTATCGACGACATGACCGATAATCAATTTCGCTTCATTTTGTTTGGCCAGTCCCACGGCTTTTTGAAAAGCTTTGTCAGCAACCTCTGAGCCGTCCACAGCTACTAAAATAACTTTATAGTTAATCATTAAATACCTCCTCTAATAATTCTATATACATTATACCATTTTTCAGAATTTTAAGAATAAATACGTAATATTGTAACAATACGTTCATATCTTGCTAACGATGCGATGAAAATTTTGATTATAAACCCGAATCAGTTTATAATAATTATAATTTAAAAATTATTATAATTATACTGGAAAGGGACAGAAAAATGAAAGTACATCAAGAGTTAGAACAAAATAGAAATGATAAAAAAGCACATAAAGTTTCTTTCCTGAATGCGATGCTGGTTCATTTAGAGTTAATTATGGCCATTTCAAGTGGTGTTATCATTTTAGTTACTTGGCTCTTCGCTTCTTACTTACCCGCCTCTCTTTGGGTTCTATTGCATGTTGTTGCCTTTTTTATTGGCGGTTATCATCAAGGTAAAGAAGGCATTTTAGACACCATCCAGCATAAAAAACTCAATGTAGAATTACTTATGGTCATTGCTGCTATTGGGGCTGCTGCTATTGGTTATTGGACAGAAGGAGCCATTTTAATTTTCATTTTTGCTTTTGCTGGTGCACTTGAAACGTATACGCTTCGTAAAAGTGAAAATGAGCTTTCTGCTTTAATGAACATGCAGCCAGAAGAAGCGCAGATTGTTGTGAGAAACGGCTTAATCAGAAAACGGCCAATTGAACAAGTAATGGTATCTGATATCGTATACGTACGTGCCGGCGAGCGTATACCGATTGATGGCATCATTTCAAAAGGGCACACAACGGTTGATGAAAGTTCTATTACCGGCGAATCCCTGCCGGTTGAAAAAAACTTGCATCAAGAAGTATTCGCAGGGACTGTTGCTTTAGATGGAAGTATTTATATCCAAGTTACCAAACAAGCGAGCGAAAGTCTTTTTCAAAAGATAATTGATATGGTTCAAACAGCAAAAGAAGAAAAAACGCCTGCTCAATTATTTATAGAAAAGTTTGAAGGAACTTACGTGTGGATCGTATTAATTACAGTAGCGATTATGATGTTTCTTCCTTCCCTATTATTAGACTGGACTCTCCAGGAAAGTATTTACCGGGCGATGATTTTACTGGTCGTCGCTTCTCCTTGTGCTTTAGTAGCTTCGATTACACCTGCAGCTCTTTCCGCCATTTCTAACAGTGCCAAAAATGGTGTTTTATTCAAAGGAGCTGTTCATATGGAAATAATGAGTAAATTATCCATTATCGCTTTTGATAAAACAGGTACAATTACAAATGGAACACCTGTAGTTACTGATTTTCACGCGCATCCTGCTTATGAAGAACGGCTCATTTATCAAATTTCCCAGGCTATAGAGCAAGAATCCACTCACCCTCTCGCTTCTGCAATTACTTCTTATTGCAGGGAGAAGCTGGGTGATTCTTCCAAAAACAACCTCACCGTTACAAATGTGAAAACAATGAGTGGCAAAGGCATTGGCGGTATAGTAAATGGGGAATCATGGAACTTAGGAAAAGAATATTTAAGTAATGAAACGGACAGCCATTATTTCAAAGATGTCACTTCTATGCTAACTGCTGAAGGAAAAACAGTCGTGTACGTTGGTCACGAAAATCAGATTGTTGCGGTGTTTGCTCTAAAAGATACTGTCCGAAGCGAAGCAAAAGCAGCTATTTCTGCATTAGACAAACACAAAATTGCTACGGTTATGCTTACAGGGGACAACGAAAGCACAGCTCGTTCGGTAGCAAAAGAAGTCGGAATCACAGAACTTGTCGCAGAGTGTCTGCCAGATGCTAAGGTTGCGAAGTTAAAAGATTTTTTAAATGAAGAAAAGAATGTTGCCATGGTGGGCGACGGTATTAACGACGCTCCAGCCCTAGCCACTGCTGACATCGGCATTTCTATGGGAGCTGGCACGGATGTCGCTTTAGAAACGTCAGATATGGTGCTGATGAAAAATGATTTGAACGCTATCCCAGAGGTTATTACCCTTTCTAAAAAAATGAATCGCATCATCAAACAAAATATTTTCTTTTCCCTCTCTGTTATTGTACTCCTTATCTTAACCAATTTTCTAGGGGTCATCGATCTGCCTTTTGGGGTCATTGGCCATGAAGGAAGCACCATTCTTGTTATTCTGAACGGTCTCAGAATGCTCCGGTAAACCAAGGCTGGGAATTGAGAACAACTGATTCTATGGAGCAACATAAAGAATAGTACAAACTTACAGAAGAGGCTTTTGTATCTTACAGAAGCCATCTTTTTTTAACATGTTTTCATATAAACAAGATTATTTTGTTCTATAGTTACAGCATAATGACCAAGATTGCCTCTCATTCCGCAAAATTTCATTTACATTTTTATTTTATAAGAAATAGTTGTAAGCCTTCTCTATTATCATCAACTTTTAAAGTTGAAACTCGGAGTTGTTTTTATGAATATTCTGAAATATAATAATAATAAGAAAAGGAGGTATTTTATGTTTGAATTAGACAAGTCCAGTAAGTCGGAAATGATTACTCGTGCCAGACGAAATACATTAGGTGATATATTAACGAGAACAACTGCCCGTTTTCCGCAGAAGCTTGCTTTTACTTTTAAAAATCGGCAAGTCACTTACCAGCAATTGAACACCCTGGTAAATCAAACAGCAAATGGGATGCGAGAAGCCGGGATTCAAAAAGAAAGTCGCCTGGCTATTTTATCTAAAAACAGCCTTGATTATGTTATCGTGATTTTCGCCGCTGCTCGTCTTGGTGCTGTATTAATCCCGATTAATTATATGTTAAAAGAAAAAGATATCCGCTACATGTTGAAACATTCAGAAGTGACATGTATGTTGGCTTCAAACGAGTACAAAGATGAGTTAGACCAGGCAGCGCAGGAGGCAAATATTAAAATAGAACAGCGTTATCTCTTAGAAGCGGCCTCTTCTACCAACGGATGGATTAGTATATCTGAACTTCAAAATAACAAAAGCAGCGCGGACTTGGAAGAAACAATTATGGATGATGATTTGGCACAAATTTTATATACAAGCGGAACAGAATCTGAGCCAAAAGGCGTCATGCTTTCACATAAAAGTATTATTAGCGAATACGTCAGCTGTATTTTTGATGGTCATATGAGTTCTCATGATAAACTTGTCCACGCCCTGCCCTTCTATCACAGTGCGCAGTTGCATGTATTCTTAGGACCTAGTGTGTATATCGGCGCAAGCGGTATTATTTTAGATCAGGCCAGCCCGCAAGGAGTGATGGAGACTATTCAGAAGCACAAGGCAAACCAGTTATTCGCCCCTCCAACTGTTTGGATTGCTCTTTTGCGACATGCTGATTTTGATTCCTTTGATTTAAGCTCCTTAGAAAAGTGTTATTATGGTGCAGCCATTATGCCAAAAGAAATCTTAAAAGAACTTGACCGGCGATTGCCTAATGCTAATTTTTGGAATTTCTACGGGCAAACGGAAGTCGCTCCGCTCGCTACCGCCTTGCAGCCAGAAGACCAACTTAGAAAATTAGGGTCAGCTGGCACCCCTACGTTAAATATGGAAACAAAAATTGTGAATGATCAGGATGAAGAAGTCCCGCGCGGAGAAGTTGGTGAGATTGTTCACCGCACTCCTCATGCTATGTTAGGATACTTAAAAGCGCCAGAGAAAACTGCAGAAGCTTTTAGAAACGGCTGGTTTCACAGTGGAGATTTGGGAACCATGGATGAGGATGGGTACACAACTATTGTCGACCGCAAAAAAGATATGATTAATACAGGAGGAGAAAATGTTCCAAGCAGAGAAGTAGAAGAAATTATTTATCAAATGGAGGAAGTAGCTGAAGTCGCTGTCATTGGAGTAACTGATCCATACTGGATTGAAGCAATCACTGCAGTCATCGCAGTAAAAGATGGTGCCACTGTCACTGAAGACGCAGTACGAGCTTTTTGTACAGAAGGTTTATCAAAGTTTAAAGTGCCAAAATCCGTTCATTTTATGGAGGCTTTACCTAAAAATCCAAGCGGAAAAGTCTTAAAAAAGGATTTGCGGGATAAGTACGAGCAAAAACAATTCTAGATTTTATATTAAAGTGATGGAAAAAGTTCGAACAGGGTGTCGTTATAATTGATTGTGGTGTCTTTATTGAGGGAGATCGTGCGGATTTTTCTAAATAACGTGCTGATTCTATAATTATGCGTCATTACAGCGTTCGAACATGCGAATGCTTCCAAATACTTTTCATTGTAAATAGAAGCAGTGTAATGAAAAAAATGGAGACGAACTTCGGGTAAATATTTGTTACAACGGGGGCTTCTCCCTCCCGTTGTGGGTAAGAGGCGATTCTCTTCTGGTTATAACAGGAAACACTGTGACTTTTGTATATGTTTAGAAAAAATCATCATCCGATTTTGACTGGTTTCCTAATCCTCCACGAACTCCACGTCGTCTAACCACTGGCTCATATGCTCCTTAGTTTGTTTATAATGCTTATCCGATTTATTTAACACATCGTTGGAAAGCTCATACATTGGCTGCATTTTATAATCATCTTCTATATCGACAAAAGTCGGCATAAATTCCGGATCCGTTACAGTTATTTTATCGTTGTATTCTCGTATCGTCAAATGGAGAATACCGCCAATTTGGCGATCCAATTCATCTTGCCCGGAGAAAAAGTTTCCTAAAGAATAAATCGCAAAGGTTTCATGTCCATTCTTACCTTCCACCCATTCCATAGGCTGCAAAACGTGCGGATGATGCCCCAGTACAATATCAACATCTCCATCTGCTGCCATTTGAACGAGATTTTCCTGTTCTTCATTCGGCATCGTCTTATACTCTTCACCGAAATGCAAGCTTAATACCACCACATCTGCCTTTTTTTGAGCCTCTGCAATATCTTTTTTAATTTGCGATTCATCAATATAGTTTAATAAAAAATCTTTGCCATCAGGTACAGAAATGCCATTTGTTCCGTATGTGTAAGCTAAAAAGCCAATTGATATATCTTCATCCGTTTCCAAAACCCGAATATCGCTGGCGTCTTCTTCATCTTTATAAGCACCGATGTAAGTCATATCTATATCTTTCCAATGCTTAATAGACTCCTGTATTGCTTCTTCCCCGCGGTCCAGCGAATGGTTATTCGCAATCGAGACAATATCTACGCCGCTGTCCTTTAATTCCTCCCCAATTTCAACAGGACTGTTAAAAGCAGGATAGCCGGACAGCCCCAGCTCTTCCCCTCCAATCATCGTCTCCTGGTTAGCAAACGTAATCGTTGCATCTTCCATGTAAGGTTTCATGTCCTTTAACATTGGTTCGAAGTCATAGCCATCTTCCGTTTCCGCCGCTTCATAAACCCTGTCATGAATTAAAATATCTCCCACAGCAGATAACGTAATGGCTTTACCTGGTTTATCTTTTTCTTCTAAGTGACTTTTTAAAAATACAGCTTGTTCTGTGTTAGCAATAGTGGAGGCACCCATACATCCGCCGGCAATTACACATAGGCAAACCACAAACACCCATTTGATACAACGCAATACGCATTCTCCTTTTTCTACCTATGTTGATTATAGAAAAAGCGCTTTCCAGTTACAAGTTTTTTCAATAAACTGGAAAATTGTAGAACTAAAGTTTTAGGGATATAATGCTACATAGAGACTAAAGGAAGGGGACGTCACATTGGAACAAATTTTGTATAAGAAACAGTATTTAGTGAGAGAGTTTTACCCGATTTTAAAAAATGGATTCCGTACCATGAATCAGCTTCGAAAAAGTCGAAAAAACAATCTTTTATCCGCGGAATTTGTGAAACGTATCATGCTTGCGGTGACAGAAGTAAACGGTTGTGAAGTCTGCTCCTATGCTCATACAAAATCGGCTTTAGAAATGGGAATGAGCCAAACAGAGATTCAGGAAATACTCTCTGGTGAAAAAAATGATTATCCTAAAGAAGAAGGTAAAGCGATTCTATTCGCGCAACACTATGCCGATACAAAAGGCAATCCTTCTGAGAAGGCCTGGAAAGAAATCGAAACTTATTACGGGAGAGAGAAAGCTTTGGGGATTTTAGGGGCCATTCGAATGATTATGGTTGGAAATAGTTATGGCATTGCTATGAGTGCATTCAAAAGTCGTTTAAAAGGAGAAATTATTGAATCTTCCAGTTTATCGTACGAGATACGTATGTTGTTGAGTATTATTCCTTTTATACCACTGGCTCTGATTCAAGCACTTATTGAAAATGCATTCCATATCCCTCTCCTTTCATTTAAAAACAATCAAATCGGCTCTTTCCCTTCCGCAAACAATTAAACAGAGAAACAGAAGCTGTTAGTTTCATACTAACAGCCTCGTTATTTCCCGGGAAATATTAGACTTTTTTATCTGCCAAACACAACGCTCGCCCGCTTTCATCAGTTTATTCTTCTTCAGTTTCTATGAGTTCCAGATAAAATGTACCTACAGCTCCTTCTTTGTACAAGTCGTCCATAGAGGTAGAATAGTTTTGAATAGTGGCGTGAAACTCAATGTTTTGTGATGGAACAGCCACGTTGAAATCATTTTCGTACAATAAAGTGGTAACAGCATGATAGTCTTTATGTGTAACTTGAAAAGTGGTTTGCATTTTTTTCATTCCTGTTTTTGAATCTTGCTTTATTTGCAGGTCTTGTGTGTCTATTGGATATTCATTCAATATAATTTTTTTCATTTACTACATCGCTCCTTTAACCGTTTAAAATCAGTGTATTAAGCGTAAGGGCTCGCTTAAGGGAAGGCAAGTATAATGCAGCAGGAGGATAGAGCTTAAAATCAGTTAGTTTACATTAGAAAAAAGACAGTGATATAGTAGATATAAAAGAATGAAAGGGTGTTCAAGAGTGACAAATTATTTAATTAAACAAGCTGAGATTACACGGAATGGATTATTGAGCGATGTAGATAAGCTCGATACGAAACTGCTGGATGTGAAGCCAGAAGGATTCAACAACACGATTCATTGGCAAATTGGCCATATTCTAACTGTTTCTGAACAGTTTTTATTCGGCTTTCCTAAGCAAACACAACATATACCAAAACATTATTACGATTTATTTACGAACGGCACAAAACCTGACGACTGGAGTGGGGACGTTCCTTCTGTCGACACGCTGACAGATCAACTGAAAGACCAGCTTGATCGAATGAAGCAAATTCCAACAGAACAGTTTGAACAAAAATTAGAAAAACCGTTGTTTGGCCAGGATACTTTTGGTGGACTTGCAGCATTCGCTGTTTTTCATGAAGCAAATCATATTGGACAAATTCATGCTATGGACTTCTCCGCCCAAGTTGAACTGAAAAAGTGATACATCGCTTAAAAAGATAGCAATTTACTCATTTCCCATGTTTTTTGTAAAAGTTTATTCAAAACTATTTACAAAATTTTCAGATTGGTATACACTTACAAGTAATCAAACAAATACGCAGATGAACTGCCTAACTTGTTTTACATTTTATCCCAAAAATGAATCCAACAAGTACAAGCCAGTTTAAATGACTTAACATCGTTTAAGTTCATTTGAGCTGGCTTTTTTAATCTTTTAGGGAGGTGAATAAAGTGAAAGGTGCTTTAGATGGAGTAAAAGTTTTGGATTTATCCCGTGTGCTTGCAGGGCCTTATTGCACCATGATTCTGGGGGACCTGGGGGCTGAAGTAATTAAAGTGGAAGTTCCTGAAATTGGCGACGAAACAAGAAAATGGGGCCCGCCTTTTCAAAATGATGTCAGCGCTTACTATCTATGTGCAAATCGAAATAAAAAAAGTGTTACGATTGATTTGAAGTCAGAAACAGGCAACCAGCAGATTAAAAATCTCATCAAAGAATCAGATGTTGTCATTAATAATTTTAAAACAGGAACAATGAAGCGTTTCGGTTTAGATTATGAAACACTTGCCTCTATTAATGAAAAGATTGTGTATTGTTCGATTACCGGTTTTGGAGAGACTGGCCCTTATAAAGATATGCCTGGGTATGATTTTATTATTCAAGCGATGAGCGGACTCATGAGTATTACCGGAAATGAAAAATCCGGTCCGCAAAAAGTGGGGGTTGCCATGGTTGATGTGCTTACAGGCTTATATGCCAACATAGGCATCCAATCCGCTTTATTAGAACGAGAAAAGTCTGGAAAAGGTCAGAAAGTCGATTTATCTCTGTATGATTCTGCTGTCAGCTCACTGGTTAACATCGGAAGCAATTATTTAATGAGCAGTCATATACCGGAACGTTTAGGGAACGCCCATGCAAATATCGTTCCTTATCAGACGTTTACAGCAAAAGATGGGGAAATGGTAATCGCTGTAGGAAATGACCCGCAATTCAAGAAATTATGCAGTCTTATGGAATTAGAAAATTTACCTGAAGACAGCCGTTTTCAAACAAATCCAGACAGGGTATCCAATCGCAATCAGCTCATTCCATTATTGCAAAAAAGATTTTTAGATAAAACAGTCCAGGAATGGAAAACGCTTTGTGATGCACACGCTATTCCGTGCGGGCCGATTCAGAACCTTGCTGAGGTGTATCAAGACCCGCAACTTCAAGCGCGGGATATGTTTGTGACTGCTGAACATTCAACCGCCGGCGAGATCAAAATGATTGGCAGTCCGATTAAGTTATCACGCACACCTGTTACACTTCGAGAAGCTCCTCCTCATTTAGGAGAGCATAACGAAGAGATTTTATAAATAATATAAACGGAGATGATAGAATGGATTTTCAACTTTCAGAAGAACAAAACATGCTTAGAAGTTCTGTAAGAAACTTTGTTGACAACGAAATTATGCCATACATTTCAGAATGGGATAAACAAGGCAGTTATGACCCCGCAATTAACCAAAAACTCGCTGACTTAGGGTTAATGGGCGTCTGTATTCCGGAAGAATATGGCGGCAGCGGTATGGATTACAATTCTTTAGCTATCGTCTGTGAAGAACTGGAACGGGGGGACACGACATTTCGTACCGCTGTTTCCGTGCACACAGGCCTTAATAGTATGTCTCTTTTACAATGGGGAAATGAGCAGCAAAAACAAAAATATCTCGTGCCGCAAGCCAAAGGGGAAAAACTTGCTGCTTTTGGTTTAACAGAGCCCGGGGCCGGCTCTGACGTCGCTGCTATGCAATCTACTGCAACGAAAGAAGGCGATTATTATATTTTAAATGGATCAAAAACGTGGATTTCGCTATGTGATCAGGCAGACCACTTCCTGGTTTTTGCATATACAGATAAGTCGAAGAAACATAAAGGAATCTCCGCATTTATTATCGAACGCACGTGGGAAGGCTTTTCTTCTAAGGGGATTGAAGGCAAACTAGGAATCCGTGCAGGAAATACTGGTGAAATTTTCATGGATAACGTAAAAGTTCCCGCTGAAAACTTAGTGGGCGAAGAAGGAGAAGGCTTTAAAATTGCCATGGGGTCCTTAGATAACGGCCGCTTTACTGTTGCAGCAGGGGCTGTTGGACAAATTGTCGCTTGTAAGGAAGCAAGTATCGATTATTGCCATGAACGGGAAACGTTCGGTAAACCTATCGGTCAGCATCAGCTTGTACAACAAATGATTGCGAAAATGGAAGCCGGCCTGCAAATGAGCCGCTTGCTTGTATTTCGTGCAGGAGAATTGAAAAATGCCGGAAAACGGAACACACGGGAAACATCACTTGCGAAATGGCAAGCATGTGACTTTGCGAATGAAGCAGCTAACGATGCTGTGCAAATCCACGGGGCTTACGGCTACTCGAGTGAATACCCAGTTGAACGGTACTTGAGAAATTCCAAAGCACCTGTCATTTACGAAGGAACACGCGAAGTGCATACAATCATGCAGGCAGAATATGCCCTGGGCTATCGAAAAGATAAACCACTTAGTCAGATGTTACCAGCTTGGAAATGAGTAAAAAACCTGTATCCAGAACATTCGGATACAGGTTTTTTAATGGCTTGCTGAATCTCTGCTTTCCAACCATTTTTCATATTGTTTATATAGATCATTCACTGCTGATTCCAGCGCACTGCCGGCTTTTCCAAAATAATGTTCTTTTAAGGACATAAGTGGTGTTTCTACTCCGTCCTGCAAGCTATGGCCACGTAATAAATGCTCTATGTATTCCTGAGCATGAAGGGTCGCCAACGTACAACGCGTCGAGACGATAACGCCATACTTTTTGTCAATTTCTGCTGTTATCGTTAATACTTCATACATGCTTTTCGCTGCCATCCCCGAAGGTAAGCGCGCGTGTCCTGCAATAAAAATCGTATTCATTTCACCTTGCTCCTTTTACATTTAAACATTAATTTTCAAGCAGTTTGTTTTTGTGGGAAAACTTCACTTCTCCGGGAAACGCAACTTTTTTAGATACCACGTATCCATTAGAGTATGTTCAGAACCTGCAAGTGGCTCTGCTAATTTTTCAAAACCCATTTGTTCATATAATCGATTCGCCTGATCTAAAATTTCCATCGTCTCCAAATAACAATACATATAATACTCTCTTGCAAACTCCAGCGCTATTTCTACCAACCGTTTCGCCCAGCCTTTTCCTTGAAAAGCAGGTCTAATGTACAGCTTTTGTAATTCTGCTATTCCTTTCATTTCATCAAAAGGAGCAATTCCTATACCGCCGGCTACTTCTTCTGTTTCATCTACCAATACCCAATAGGCAGCTCGAGGTAAGGCCGCGTAATAACCGGACAAACATCGAAGTTGCGGATCAAAATAAGCTGTGCCCGGCTGATCCAGCCCAAAGTATTCTAGCGAAGTTTTGATAATCGCTTCTATCGCTTGGTTGTCCACGGGCTCAATTTCGCGAATTTCCATACAATCACCTCTCTTGACGGTACATATGCGGTCACCAGTAATCGCTTTCTTTTTACCGGCAAAAACTCAAAAAAGCTGCAACGACCCCTGTTTAAAACAACATCGGGGTACTGCTATTATGCACACCAAAGCAGAAAGAGAACGTTTTCTTCCCTTACCCTTTTAATCAGTTAAAAAAGCATACACTTTCCAACCTGTATCAGAACAACTAAGGCATTCGCTATGCAGTTGGCGAATGCCAAGTTTTCTACATTATTAGAGGGCAGATTATTTTTGAGAAATCGTACGTCTTATCACTTGGGTCAAAGCCTCATTGTCCGTCACCGAAGCAATCATGGCGTTAATATAGGCATCACGGTCCATTTGTTCAAACTGCCAATCAACTCCTTTTGACAAAGCGTATGCTCGAAGATACATTCGAATCGTTCTCCCATTGCCTTCTCGAAAAGGGTGCAGCATATTTAATTCAGATTTAAAGTATGCTAGCCGAGCCGCTGCTTTCTCTAAACTTTCCCAAGCTGGTTCTTTATTAAGTTCTGTAAATAATTGTTTGGCGTCTTCCTCAATGAATTGTGCCTGGCAAAACCGAGTATTGCCTTTATTGAGCTGAACATCGCGATACTTACCAGCAAAAACATAAATATCCTTAAACAAATGATAATGCAGTTGTTTAAAATGTTTTTCTGTGAAACTTTTCATTCGGTGATCTGGATCAATTTCTGCAGCGCGCAATGAAAACACAAAAGCTTCTGCTTCCTTCAGGTCCTCTAATGAACGAATTCCGAGCAAATTATTATCCAGTAAATAACGGTCATTATCATGCGCGTTATACTTGTTCATAACGTAACGCTTGCTTAATCATCGCAGACGTAATTTCCTTATTCGCATTAATCAATTCAATTACTTTTTGTTGTAAATGAGGAGGGAGCATCATGTTTTCCAATTGTAAGTTTAACATAATCCGTTGAAACTCTGCAGAATCGACAGCCAAGTCTTTCATCATCCTAATCCTCCAATACTTTTTTCAAAATAAAACCAATTTACGGCCGTGCCTCTTTCTCTATTATAACACTCTTCAGATTATTATTAAAAAGAAGTTTTTCAGAATAAAACAGATACCCCTATTAACCAAAAACTACCTAGCACGATGATTCAGACAGTAAAACCAACACTATTGAAACATCTAAAACAGGAAAGTCTCAGAAAGCTGTTTTATTACATAAAGCCAAACCATTTTGCAAATGTATTTCTTAGATATTCTTTTTTAGTCATTTATGTCTGAGGCACTCATAAAAGTAAAACATTTTCACTGAAACAATCTTAATTTGATAATTTTCTAATAATCAGCTTTAAATGAAGATTATTTCGATTCTGCTACTTGCTTCACTTCTTGTTTAAAAAGCCTTGTTAATCCTGTAATCTTTTCTACAGAATATGTTTTGTTCATTAGCTTTTTTCACTTCTTTTTTCCAATTTCTTATCCTCTCATTATACTATGCCTAACCCCTGAGCGCCACAACTTGAAACAGATTAATCATACAGAATTTAACTTATTCTAAGATTTTGTAAAGCTGTTTTCAAGCAACTTTAAAGTTACAAAGAGGCTGAATTTCCTTTTTCCATAAAAAAGCTTTAAGGTTGTCCAGCACGAACGGCAAACTAAACGAAAAATTTGAATTGACAATTTATGTTTTGTAAGAATGTTGCTCAAGCTATCGAGCAGTTAAGCGGTGGAGCTAGACAATACTGCACCAATCTTTATATTTTCTTCTCTTTTAGAAAATATTAAAATACCTTATTTACCCTGTAAAAAATGAAAATAGATTATTTAAACTGATTTTTTATACAGCTTTATTACGGCTAAGACCCAGCTTATGATCTCTGTATAAAGACCTGTTTTTATTCTCTATTATTTGATTTAGATAGCAATTTAACAAGAGCTGCAGCAAAACTGCCCATCCTATTTCAAATATCCATTGGCAAATCATAAATTTACTATGGTATAATAAAGTTAAAGAACTTCACTTCTTTAAACAGCATCACACTGACCACAATTGTTCCCGGCGATTTAATCATAATTGAAGCTCTGGATTCCAATTCCGGTTGTTTTATAACAATATCTATTTAGTCCCAGTAGTCTTACTTCCAACAGTTGCTAAAGGATGCAGGCTTTCATTTTTTAAATACATAACTGTAAAAAACAGAATATTTCTACAACTATAAAGGGAGCTGATCATATGGATATTAAAATTCGTGAAATCCGAATGGAAAAAGTGAATGAGGAAAATGTGCTCATGCTGGATGAATACGGTTTGGAAAACGGCGGTATTTATCATCGTTTTATTTCGATGGAAGAACAAATTTGTGAAAGTTTCGCCAAAGAGCCGGATGAAGAAATGCTTTTAAATACCTTCTTGGAGCTTCATCGTATCCAGGCAGAATGGAAACGATATGAATGGGAGATCCCCATTGAAGAGGATACAAAAGAAGAAACAGAACAATTTTCCATTCTACAAGACATTCTAAATCTGGATGTCCCTTTAGACAAAAGCCCTGAATCAAAGAAGTTAATTAAAAAAAGTATGGAAGAAAAAATGTATGATGAGTTGTCTGACTATGAAACACTTATTGAAAATCCTTATGTCATCGATGTGTTTAACGAGGCAACTAAACAAAACCCTGATTTATCGAGTTGGGAAAGTGTCTTTCCTTTTTTCCGATAATATGAAAGCGATGCTGATTTAAATAGAGCTTATTTAACATGCAAAAGATCTCGCTTTGGAAAGAAAACTTTTCATTCTGACAGTTTTTCATTACTGCTTAAACGGGCTATTTGACGCAACCCTGCATTCATCATGGAGAAAATAAACACCCAAGCAATCCCAATCAGTACAATAAACAGAAAATAAAAATGATGCAGACCATACAAAGGCATATCCCATACAGCATGCAACGCTACAGCTAATAAAAATAAGCGGACAAACCGGCCATCGAAAAATAAATCACTTTGCAAAGGCTGGTCTGCTTTCACATAAACAAGGGCTCCTCCAGCAATCGCGCTCCAGACAACATGCGTTCCGACCGCCATCCAAGCTCTGGTGAAAATTACTTCCATCATGGCGCCTTCTCCATACAACTCCCCAAATGTATAAGCATACCCTGCTGATTCAAAAGCTGCAAATCCAGCACCAATGGCAGCACCGATCAATAAACCATTTAAAATAAACTTAGGATTCAGTTTTCGTACAAAATAAATAATAATAGCCAACTTGCCAATTTCTTCCACAACTCCGACAACAATAGCCCCGCTGACATCCAGGTCATATACAGGAAAAAACATATAAAGAATCATCGTTGCCACTAAAGAAGCCGTTCCACCGATAAAAAACATCTTAGCGACTTCATAAATGCTAATATTTTGCGGTGCATTCATTTCCCAAAATAATATGAGCAGGGAAAACGGAGCTGCAAAAGAACCAATAATAATCATGCCTGGAAGAGCATTCATATTCTGAAAGTTAATGGCTCCAATTACGAGAAAAAAATATGTAATAGCTAAAATAATAAATATCCGGGAAAACAGCCAAGGTTTCGGCCATGTAGTCGATATAGCATTTTCTTCAGGTGTGGTTGTCTTCGTTCCGGATATAAAAATCAATTCCGCTTCTTCTTTCGTATGTTTTTGAAAGACGGAAGAGAAGACATCCTTCAAATTAACATCCAGCCCGCCCTCTTCTCCGACCATCCGGTTGACTTTCCTGGTCGCATTATAGAACGTCTCTTTCATACTCTTTTCATTTGCTGCATATGCTTGGTAAGAATCAAATCCCGTATCATTTTGGGCAGTTTCCTGTAGATTCGCCCCACAATTTTGGCAAAACCTAGAGTGTTCGTTGACTTGCACACCACAGTTATAACAATACATACCGCTTCACCTTTCTCGTAAAAAGTATTCCCACACTGACTCTTGCTTCAAACTGTCCGTATATCTTGTTAATAGAGATATTTCTTTCTATAGATTATTTTAGAACCTTTTTTCGCATAACAACCAAGGCTTATCTTCTTTGTTTCTACAGCCCTTTAAATAAGTTCCACTTTGACATATTATAAAGCACAACTACTATTTTCCGAAGATTAAATTAACAAAATCGTATCATATTTCAATTAAATAATCCATATTTGCCGGTATGTAGAAAATAAAAAAGAACCAGCATGAAATACAAACTGGTCCTGCAGGAGTTAATTATTCTCATTGTCAGTGCATGTACATGCCATTTCAACGTATAAATGGCAGTGTTTTCCACACATTGTTCGCTTTTACAGCCTATGAAGTCTTCCCAAAAAGAAACGTAATTATAAAGGTGACACGGGAAAGTTATTCCTGCTCTATGACTACCGGTAGTTACTTATTCATCGTAATAACTTCTGCTAATGTAATGGACTTCAGTTCGCCTGGTGTTAATTGAAAAACCGCTTGAGCATGGCCGGCAGTTGCCCAAATCACGTCATAATCCATTAAACTCTCATCAATAAACGTAATAAGTGGATGGTCATGGAATATAGGCGGCACTCCTTCAATTGTATAACCAGTTGCGCGTTCCACAAGGTCAGCATCTGCTTTTTCAACATCTTCTCCGGTTAATAATTCAATAACCATTTCATTCACACTGTTTTTTCCACTTATAATAGCCACTACTGCCTCTTTAGAGTCACTCAGACGAAGAATCACAGACTTCGCAATTTGTTCCATCTCACAACCAATGACTTGAGCAGCTTCTTCCACTGTTTGCATACTTTCTTTATACTGCACAACTTTATGGGAATGTCCAAATTCTTCCAGACGACCCTGAAATTTCTTTGCTGATTCGTACAACGGCTCGCTCATATCGTTTTCCCCCTTCGTTAAGTACACTTATCATTATAACATATGGAGAAACAGTGTATGAAAAAAGCAAAGAAACTTTTTACAATAAAAAATGTGCAATACCATTTCCATTGTGCTGACACATTAATTCTTTTTTGAGAAGGTTCTTTCTTATTATAAAAATTCTTTCTATATCACTATACTTGTATAGAAAAAGCGGTGGTTACTAGTTTTCAATTTAGTAAAATTCGAAATATTTTTCTATTTCTCCCGGTATCATTATATTTAAATCATTCCCATGATGTGAAACTTAACCAGTGCACTCACTTTTTCAAAATAAACCATCTTGTCATTTCCATTTACACATCTCCCATCATTCAATTTTTTAAAAAAGACCTCAGCATTATTGCGGAAGTCTTTCTCTTCGATCTTTAACGGGCCTTTCATTACTGCAACAGCTGCAATACTCCTTGCGGTACTTAGTTCGCTTGAGCCAGCATTGCTTGAGAGGATTGAGTTAGAATATTATTCTTCGTAAATTCCATCATTTCTTTCGCCATGTCTGTATCACGGATACGTGATTCAGCTGCAGTTAAATTTTCGCTGGATGCGACTAAGTTGTTGATAGTATGCTCCAAGCGATTTTGGACTGCCCCAAGATCTGCACGTTGAGCTGATACTGTATCAATTGCATCTTGAACAACTGTAATTGCTGAATCAGCCCCCTCTTGTGTCATAATCCCCGCTTCATCACCTTCCAACTCACCATCGTCATCAAAAGCAATGTCACTCAGTTTTAAATCTTCTAATTCAAGATTGTCAAGATCCATGGCGTCTATATTCACTTTAATATTTTGATCTTCGTTTGCCCCAACATGAAAAGTTAATTCTGTTTTTTTTAAATCTCCATTAATCAACTTCTGCGTGTTAAATTCGGTACGATCTGCGATATCGTCTATTTCTTCAAATAAAGCGTTCATTTCTTCCTGCATTGCCTGGCGGTCGCTTTCATCGATGTTTGTATCATTCGCAGATTGTACTGCCAGTTCTCTTGTCCGCTGCAAAATGGAATGTGTCTCCTGTAATGCTCCCTCCGCTGTCTGAATTAAGGAAATCCCATCTTGTGCGTTTTTCTCCGCCATGCCCAAACCCTTAATCTGCCCGCGTTTTCTCAGAAATCGCCAAACCTGCAGCGTCATCCCCCCCCGCTTTGTTAATTTGCAGTCCGGAAGATAATTTTTCCAATGACTCCTGAACGTTCGTGTTATTTGCACCTAATTGACGGTGCGTATTCAGCGCTGAAATATTGTGATTGATAATCATGAACAATCTACCTCCATGTGTTTTATTTTCAGGTCACATCCTTGTGCCCTACTCTTAATATCGGAGTATGACCAGAAAGGTTTAGTCTTTATCACAGATAAGAAAATATAAATGTGCTTATCTGCATAAGAGCAACTAAGGTTTCTTTTTCGTTTAATGTCGAACTGGAAAAATTTCTGCTCGTGTATGTTTTATTCTTCCTGCAAAAAGGGTATGATAAAGAAGGAGTATGTTTTCTCCATGAATTTTACCGACAGGAGCCCGATGTGGATGACGAAACAACATAATGAAGAAAGCCAGCCGCTTGTTCAAGTGACCGACAGTTTGCTGGATGCGATAGGTTTGCTTACTTCACTTTTAGAAGAGCAGGCTTATAAGCCAAGCGTTGATTTATTAATTACAATCGTAGAAGGCATGGAATCCGTTTTTAAGATTTTGCCGATGTTGGAGCTTGATTTGACAATAGAAATGAATTATTTAGAAACATCACTTCACGAGATTGGCAAATTTTTGGAAGAAAAAGATATGGAGAACGCCTTACAATACGCCAAGAAAGTGAAAGAAACACTTACTGCAGTGCAGGAAAAAGTCATAGAAGCAGAGAAGTAATCAAAGAAAATTCAATCCCCAAAAAAGGAGCATATTAACGATGCAATGGAAAACATTAAATAACGATGTGCAAATTCCACAATTAGGCTATGGTGTTTGGAAAGTTCCCAATGAAGAAGCAACAAATTCGGTTGAAAAAGCGATGGAAGCCGGCTTCCGTTTAATTGACACAGCAACTGTTTACGGAAATGAAGAAGGAGTCGGGCAAGCGTTAGCGAACACATCTGTTGCTCGCGATGAGTTATTCATTACGACCAAAGTCTGGAACGCCGATCAGGGATACGAACAAACTTTAAAGGCGTTCGATAACAGTTTGGAAAGTTTAGGACTCGATTATGTAGATCTTTATTTGATCCACTGGCCAACGCCGAAATTTGATCAGTATGTTGAAACGTACCAAGCTCTAGAAAAATTATATAAAGATGGACGTACAAGAGCCATAGGAGTTTGCAACTTCGACATTGAACATTTAGAACGGATTATGGAGGAATGTGAGACAGTCCCTGCGGTTAATCAGGTAGAATGTCATCCATTTTTACAGCAAAAAGAATTAAAAGAATTCTGCCAAAAACACGGCATTCAACTCGAAGCATACAGTCCACTTATGAACGGCACGAAAGTAATGGAAGATGAAACGATTCAGAGAATTGCGAAAAACCATAGCGTTACCCCTGCACAAGTAATTTTACGTTGGCATATGCAATCGGATGTGATTGCAATTCCTAAAACCGTAACGCCTTCCCGCATGACAGAGAATTTAGATATATTCGATTTTGAATTAAGCGTGGAAGAAATGGACACTATTGCAGGATTGGACCGCAATGAGCGTAATAACCAAGTACCTAGTGAAATGAATGTTAGATAGATTAGTGTCTTACCAAAGGCAGGCAGTCAACAGAAATGTTGGCTGCTGTTTTTTATTCGGTTAAAAATAAGAGAGACATGCCACACGGCACGTCTCTCTTACTTTTAATTATCATCTTTTAAATCTTCTTCTTTACTATCTTCTTCCATCCGTTCTTCAATTTCTTCTTTTTCTTCGTGCCACCATACTGCTTCTTCATCCTGAATAGCTTCCGTAATCTCTGCTTCTTCTGCAACGGTTGGCGTATCACCTCGTAATGGCTTTCCAGAAGTATTTTCCACATAAATGGAGACCACTATCAAGCCAACAATTGCCGCAAACATCAGATAGTATGCCGGCGCAAAGGTCGTTGCGGTCACCTGAATTAACCAGGCAATAAGTAGCGGGGCAGTTCCCCCGAATAAGGAAGCTGACACGTTATATGTAATGGAAAGGCCACTGTACCGTACTTCGGTAAAAAATAAAGACGGAAGCTGTGACGGCATCGTTCCTTGTAAAGCCGCAAGCAAAATTGCGATAATTAACAACCCTAAGAAAATCAGGATGTTACTGCCAGTTTCAATGAGGATAAACGCTGGCACGGACAAGGTAACAAGCCCGATTAAACTGCCAATAATCAAGCGCTTATTTCCAACGCGATCACCGAAATAACCCATAACCAGGACAATTGGAATCATAATAAACATGATAATCAAAATAAGTAACAGACCTTTTGTATTGCCATATCCAAGTTCATCCGATAAATGAGATGGCATATACGTTAGTAATGTATAAACTGTTACGTTATAGAAAAATACTAAAAGAATCCCAATTAATAAAGGTTTACTATGATAAATCAGCATATCTTTAAGCGAAATTGTATTGTCTGCTGCTTGGGCTTCTGCTTCTTCTTTTCCTTCTTCCATTTGGGCAAAAGAAGGTGACTCTTCTATATGTGTACGCAGATACAAGCCGATAACACCTAATGGCCCAGCGATTAAGAACGGAATTCTCCATCCCCAATCCAACATCGTTTGGTCTCCCAATATGTATGTGAGTAACGTAACAAGTCCAGAACCAGCAATAAAGCCAACTAAAGTCCCTACTTCCAACCCGCTTGCTAAAAACCCACGACGTTTATCGGGTGCTGACTCTGCAATAAACGTCATAGCGCCGGAATATTCTCCACCAGTTGAAAAACCTTGTACAAGACGTGCAAGCAACAATAAAATCGGCGCCGTAATACCAATAGTTTCATATGTTGGAATCAAGCCAATACTTAGCGTGGCAATAGCCATCATAATGAGTGTAATAGCGAGAATACTCTTTCTTCCCATTTTATCTCCGAGCCGTCCGAAAACTACTCCACCGATCGGCCGTACTAAAAAGGCAATCGCAAAGGTTGCAAACCCGAAGATGAGCTGATACGACTCATCAATTCCGGCATAGAATACTTTAGATAGAATAACAACCAAATAGGAATAAATACCAAAATCAAACCACTCCATGGCATTCCCCATCGCCGTTGCAATGACTGCTTTTTTAGTTACATCTGAATCTACAACTGTAACGTCACTTCTTTTCAATCGTCGTTTTTTACTTTTCTTTTCTTTACTCAAATTGAGCCTCCTACAATTTATACTTCGTTATTTTAACATATAAATTTATGTATACAAGCGTAATACCCCTATTATAGCAGGAAAAAACGTTTATTTTTTCAATACTTTTATATTATTTCATAAGAAGATTTTTTGAGCTTTTTGAGTTTATTTATGAGCCACAACAAGCGTTTATCTTGCTTAAGCGCCTTTTTATTCAGAAATAATCCGATTTGCGCATGATGCTTTTCATTTGATTTCATCGTTACAAGGTTTAAAGGGTATATTCCAATCTGCTTGGGGATAATACCACTGTTTGTGCGAGAAAAACAAACACTTTTTCTCAGCAGGTTAAAATAAAATATCGGTCCAAATATTAAGAGCAGTTGCAATAATCACGATAGCCAAAAAGATTTGTAAATATTTAGTGTTGGTACGAGCACTGACTCTCGCCCCCATCGGCGCAGCTATCACACTAACGATAATCACCACAATAACTGGACCCCACAATACATCCCCTGTTAATAATTTCCCGGTCGTTGTTCCGATAGAGGAAAGAAACGTGATACCTAAAGAGGTTGCGATGGTAATTCTGGTTGGGATTTTCAAAATTGTAATCATGACAGGCACGAGCAAAAATGCTCCTCCAGCTCCAACAATACCAGCGCCCACACCGATAATTAACGAAAGGATACTTGCTAAAATCCTGCTGTATTCTAAATCCGCTCCGGAGATTCCCATTTCTCTATCAGGACGAGGGACAAGCATCAGTATCACAGCTAACAGCGCTAAAACACCATATACTAAGTTAATCGTGTCGTTGCTCATATTGCTCGACGTATAGCCACCGATGAACCCGCCAATTAAGGTGAAAAGTCCCATGGAAAACATAAGTTTTTGGTTCACAAAACCGCCTTTGCTGTACGAGATAACACCGGTTAAAGTAGAAAAGAAAACTTGAATGGCTACAATTACAGAAACTTCATGTGCGGTAAATCCTTCAAAACCGAGTAACTTAGGTACAAAAAGAAGCAAAGGATAATTGACAATCGCTCCACCAATTCCCAGCATTCCTGACATAAACGACCCAATAAAGGCCGCCCCTAAAATTGTTAAAATAAATCCGATACTCATTTTCTCGCACCTCAATTATGAACTTGATTCAACGTACAATTCTCCATATAAACTCTATTTAGCGTACCATGTTTTATGTTTTTTTACAGCATCAAATATGTTTTGTTAGCAAATCGTAAAACAGTAGAAAGTCGCAAGTAAATTGAATCACTTTATTTCCTGGTGGTGCTGTAAAATACAATGAAAATTGAAACGATCGGAAGATACATCCCAATTATTTTGTCTTGTTTCAAAAATTCTAAAATCAATTTTTAAGCACCTTGATAAATTTGATCCCAATATTCATTATCTTCCTCTTCTGCAATAAAAGCGACATGGTACGTATCATCTTTTGGTTCTGCTGTTTCATTTTGGACATAAAACGTTTTATATCCATAATACAACATGAATGGGGCACTGATCAGAAATGCTAAAGCGATTACACTATAAACCGAAATTTGATATTTACGCACGTCATTTCCTCATTCTCTTTTTAAATTTTAATAGTTCCCTTATTAATCCTCTAATTTATACCATAGCATCTTTAATGTAAAGGTCGCTTTCACCTTCTTTACTTGAATTTGTTAGAAAATTTCATTATACTATACTTAATTAATTAATTTAACTAAGTGTTTTATACAAAATGAGGGAGGAGTTTCTGTGCAAGAGTTCATGCTTACGACGTTTAAAGAAAAATTTGATACAGACAAAGAACCATTGACATTTTTTGCACCTGGAAGAATTAACTTAATCGGAGAACATACAGATTACAATGGCGGTTATGTGTTTCCAGCCAGCATTTCTTTTGGAACTTACGCTTTAGTATCAAAACGAGACGACCAAATCATTCGTTTTTATTCGATGAACTTCCCAGAAACTGGAGTAGTGACCATTGATTTGGATTCACTTGATTATGATACGGAGCACGACTGGACTAATTATCCAAAAGGGATGATGCAGTTTATGCGTTCGCAAGGCGCTTCGATTTCCCACGGGGTTGACGTCCTGTATTATGGAACTATCCCGAACAGTGCTGGTCTTTCTTCTTCTGCTTCTATTGAAATGGTAACCGGCGTATTTTTGAAAGCGCTTTTCGCAAATTCTTTCAGCCAGTTGGATTTGGTCCAAATCGGACAACAAGTAGAAAACGAATATATCGGAGTTAACAGCGGTATTATGGACCAATTTGCAATTGGGATGGGCAAGCAAGATCATGCGATTCATTTGGATACCAGCACACTGGACTATACTTACGCACCGATCCATTTACCAGCGCATCAAATATTAATCATTCATACAAATAAAGCACGGACACTTCAAGATTCCAAGTATAATGAACGAAGAGAGCAATGTGAATCTGCTTTAAACGACTTGCAGAAAAAACTGGATATCAAGCATTTATGCGATATCACGCCAGATGAATTTGAACGGTACGAATCGCTTATTACCAGCCCTGTTGATAAGCAGCGCGCTAAACATGCCATCTATGAAAATCAGCGGACCATTGAAGCTTTAGAGGAATTAAAACAACATAACTTACAACAATTCGGAAAATTAATGAACGCCTCTCACCAATCCTTAAAAGAAGATTATGAAGTAACGGGCGTTGAGTTGGATACCATTGCTGAAACAGCTCAAAAACAGCCAGGTGTTCTAGGTGCTCGCATGACGGGTGCAGGATTTGGAGGATGTGCGATTGCAATCGTCGAGAAAAAATATTTAGAGCAAGTCCAACAAAAAATTCAGGATGTCTACACGGAAAACATAGGTTATGAACCGACCTTCTATATTGCTAATATTGGCGATCAAGCAAAACAAATAACAAATGAGGTGATGTAAATGAGTGTACTGGTTTTGGGTGGAGCCGGCTATATTGGTTCTCATGCTGTTCATCAGCTGTTGGACGGCAAACAGAATGTTGTTGTTATCGATAATTTAAGCACTGGCCACCGGGGAGCTATTCATCCCGATGCTGTTTTTTATCAAGGAGATATCAGAGACATCCAATTTTTACGGCGGGTTTTTAAAGAGCAAAAGATTCATTCTGTTCTACATTTCGCTGCCCATTCGCTAGTTGGTGAATCGATGGAAATTCCTCTACAATATTTTGATAACAATGTCTATGGCACGCAAGTCGTATTGCAGGCCATGACTGAATTTGATGTGAAAAATATTGTTTTTTCCTCTACCGCAGCTGCCTATGGAGAACCGGAACAAGTTCCTATCACTGAAAACATGCCAACCAACCCGACAAACACTTACGGAGAAACCAAATTAACGATGGAAAAAATGATGCACTGGGCAGAACAAGCACACGGCATCCACTTTGTCTCGCTGCGATATTTTAACGTCGCTGGAGCCCGTCCTTCTGCGGTTATCGGCGAAGACCATCATCCAGAGACCCATCTCATACCGATCATTTTAGAAGTTGCATTAGGGAAGCGCGAATTCATTTCTATTTTCGGCGATGATTATGACACCCCTGATGGCACTTGTATTCGGGATTACATTCATGTAGAAGATTTAATTAAAGCTCATATTTCAGCTTTGGATTATTTAAATAAAGACGGCGAAAGCACGGTCTTCAACTTAGGCAGCAATACAGGTTTTTCAGTAAAAGAAATTATTCAAGCTGTAGAAAAAGTGACGCAAAAGCAAATTCCAACGAAAATTGCACAGCGACGGCCTGGAGACCCGGCAACGTTAATCGCCAGTTCAGCAAAAGCGAAGCGAACACTGGGGTGGACACCGACGCAAACTTCTATAGAGCAAATTATAGCAGATGCTTGGCGATGGCACACGTCCCATCCGAACGGCTATGCAGAGGGGGAAAATCAATGACTGTGGACACACTAATTCAAGGACTGTTAGATCAAGCCAAAAAGGAAGGATTGTTACATGCACAAGATGAAATCTATGCACGCAACCAAATGTTATTCTTATTAAAGAAAACCAGTTTTTCCTCCGCTACTGAAGCCGGCGTTCAAGATACTATTCCTAACCTATTGGATTTACTCGTGCAAGAAGCAGTGCAGGAAAATAGTATCGAAGACGTGTTTGATGCGAAAGAACAGTTACAGGCAAACTTGATGAACTGCCTGCTCCCACTTCCTTCTCAAGTAACAACAACATTTTATAAATGGTACGCGGAGCATCCGGAACAAGCGACAAACTATTTCTATGAATTAAGTAAACAGAGTAATTATATTCAAATGAATCGAATTGCAAAGAACATCCAGTACAAAGCCGACAGCCCTTATGGCAAGTTGGATATAACCATTAATTTATCCAAACCCGAAAAAGACCCTGAACAAATTAAGCGAGAGCGGGCTATGAAGGAAACCAGCCATTACCCGCAATGCCTTTTATGCCGTGAAAACGAAGGATACGCAGGAAGGACCGGTTATCCGGCACGGTCGAATCACCGGATTATTCCAGTAACATTAAATGAAGAAACCTGGTTTCTACAATATTCACCTTATGTATATTATAATGAACACAGTATCGTGCTCTCAGAAACACATCGACCAATGAAAATTAACGAGCGCACTTTTCAAAATCTGGTGGAATTTGTTGACCAATTTCCGCATTACTTTATTGGATCGAACGCTGATTTGCCCATTGTTGGGGGGTCTATTTTAAGTCACGATCACTATCAAGCAGGTCATTATGATTTTCCAATGGCTAAAGCACCGGAACTATTTTCATTTAAGATGTCCGCCTTCCCAGGTGTTGCTGCAAGCGTGTTAAATTGGCCTATGTCTGTAGTCCGTTTGCAAAGTGATTCTAAAACAGAACTCGTGCGAGCGGCAAATCATGTTTTTCTGACTTGGAAAGCCTATTCAGATGTTTCGCAGGACATTTTATCCGAAACGGAAAACACACCTCATAACACGGTCACACCGATTGCGCGAAAAAGAGACGACATGTTTGAGTTAGATATTGTTTTACGGAACAACCGGACAACAGAAGCCTATCCGATGGGGATTTTTCATCCACATGAAGATGTACATCATATTAAAAAGGAAAACATCGGTTTAATCGAAGTGATGGGGCTCGCTGTATTACCCGCCAGATTAAAAGAAGAATTACAAGAAGTAGAGGCTTATGTAATGGGCGACCTTCCCCAAGTCGCAGATTACCATCAGGCTTGGGCAGATGAGTTAGTTGCAGCGCATGGTATAATCGAGACAAAGGCTGAAGCAACTGCTACAGTACAACAAGCATTAGGTGAAAAATTTGCCCGGGTGCTGGAAGATGCCGGTATATTTAAACAGACTTCAGCCGGGAAGGACGGGTTCCGTACATTTATTCAAACATTACAAGAATAGGGTGATGAGGATGCAGATAACCACAAACGAACGTTTCACAAATTGGAAAGAATATACGTTAGCAAATAATCAAGGTATGCAAGTGAGCTTTTTAAATTATGGCGGTATTATCACTGAAATGCTCGTGCCAGACAGCGACAGGAAATTTGAAAATGTTGTGTTGGGATTCGAGGATTACCAGGATTATGCCGTAAATCCTGCTTATTTCGGTGCAATTATTGGACGTGTAGCTGGCAGAGTGAAAGAAGGTTCATTCACCTTAGAAGGCGAGCATTATGAGCTTGAAAAAAACGACGGGAATCATCATTTGCATGGCGGATCTAATGGACTGCATCAAGTTGTTTGGGATGCCATCCCTTTTGAAGAAGAGACCTCTATCGGGGTCAAGCTGACGCATACTGTAAAAGACGGAGAGGGTGGTTATCCCGGGGAGGTACATATTACTGTTACGTACCGTTTGAACAACGATAATCAATTTAGTATTACGTATGATGCGATTGCTAATCAGGACACGCCAATCAGTTTAACGAATCATTCTTATTTTAACTTAACCGGAAACCCGAAAAATACCATCGCAAACCATAGCGTACAAATAGACAGCAAGAAATTTTTAGGTTTAGATGAAGAGTTGATTCCTACAGGAGATTTCCCTGACGTTGCAGGGACTGCTTTTGATTTCAAACTGCCTCGTTTATTGCAGGATGGGATGGAAGGCAGCCATCTGCAAAATATCTTGGCAGGAAATGGATACGATCATTACTTTTTATTTAATGTCAAAAAACAGCCTCCTATTTATGTGCAGGAGACTGCGAGCGGGCGTACACTCAGTATTACTACAAATCAGCCTGGAGTTGTTTTGTACACCGGGAACGGACTGTCTTCTCAAATGAAGTTACGTGGTAATGTAGCAGCAGCTCCCCATTCCGGCGTCTGTTTTGAAACACAAGGACCACCGGCTTCCTTGCATGACACGGGGCTCCCCTCAATTATTGTGCCAAAATATGTACCTTACCAAAAACAGACGACATTTACGTTTGGGACCATCAAAAGCTGATGCAACATTCGTCAGCAACAGTACAGGAGCCTCTTATTTAGCTTTTTACCGCTGCATTTTCATGGGCTTAGGGATATTATTTAGGTTCAATTATCCTGTGCGCTGCGGATTACCTGGATGTTGTAAAAACAATTGCTAGCTCTTTAACATGGGCACAGATTTGAAAGCATTTAAAAATAATCTATTAACTGCCGAATACTTCTTGCAATACTAAAGCAACCGCTCCAAGAATTGTTGCATCGTCTCCTATTTCAGAAAAAGCGATAGGAGTAGATTTGGCTGCTTCCGTTAATCCACGTTCCGCCAAGGCTTCGGCCATCGGAGCGTGGATATATTTTTCAGCTTTTGCAACGCCGCCTCCAATAATAATCAACGCCGGATTAATGACATGAACTAAATTTGCTAATCCTATGCCAATTTTAACTCCCGTTTCTTCCAATAATTGCACACTTTCTACTTGGTTTTCTTCTGCTAATTGGTATACCTCTTCACTCGTAGTTACAGCTTTTTCCGGCATTTGTTCATTTGCCCGCCGGACGATAGCAGGAGCAGAGGCATACGCTTGTAAACAGCCTAAATTACCACATTCGCAGCGTTCTCCATCTAAAGCTATCGACATATGTCCCACCTCTCCTGCTAAGCCAAACGCTCCTTCATATAACTTTCCGTCAATTAACACACCAGCTCCGACGCCTGAACCTATATTTAAAGCAAGCATACTCGTCTTCTCTCCGTATTCACCAAACCAGGCTTCTCCTAAAGCCATTGCGCGCGCATCGTTTTCCATACGTACTTCTATATCAAACGTACGCTCCAATTCTTCCTGTAGCGGGATATTTTTTAATTGTAAAACAGGAGCAAAAACCGAAATTCCAGTAGTAACATCAACGACCCCATGCATAGCAACTCCTATGCCTAATACTTTTTCTTGATCCTCTACTTGTTGCAGGACTTGGGAAATTCCATCTTTGACCAACGACAGAAACGACACATTCGTTTGATGCGGGGCTATTGGTAAAACGATCCTCTCACAAACCTCCCCAGCCAAGTTACTCAATACACAAGCTACAGTCGTTGGGCCAGCATCGACACCAACTATATAGTATCCATTTTTATTTACTAATAGCAACGTCGGTTTTCTCCCGCCCTTCGATTCCCCCAAAGTGCTCTCCTGCACCAAGTCCTGATCGATTAATTCTTTAACAATGCTGCTCACAGTAGGTGGTGTCAGCTTGGTTTCTTTTGCTATTTGAGCACGAGAAATCGGTGCATTCTCACGGATTTTGTTTAAAACAAGCGTACGGTTAACCGATTTCATTAATTGAAAAGTTCCTCGTTCCATTCCTGGTCCCCCTCCTAAAATAAGTTTAA
>DATGUO010000002.1:0-2116 GCA_035301305.1 Pseudogracilibacillus sp. | reverse complement strand
CAAATTACTTTATTTAATTAAAAAAGGAGGGTTCTCATTGAAACTAAGCCTAGCACTAGCATTCATAAGCGGATACATCGCAACGGAACTATCACTTACGTTAGGAATTATCGGTCTGGCACTTGCTGGATTTCAGATGAAAGGGGCGTTGTTCAATTAAGAGGTTATACATCGCACGCTTTGCTTTATCGATGCTCACCCTTATTTTAGTGGTTTGTATGTTGATGGAGTTATTACGGATAGGAGGATGAACATATGAGCGTTGGTTTCTTGGTAGGAATTGGGGTTTTATGGTTGATTGTTTCTTTCATCAATATTGTGAACACTTCCATTCACATTGTAGATAAAATTACTTTTCAAATGTCCATCATATCGATAGAAGCGCTTATTATTTATGTCATTTATATAGGAGGATGAAAATGAATAATAAATTACAAAATATGACAATAAAAGAGTTGGAAGATTTGGGAGCTGATGTAGAAATATCTTTTCATGCATGCAAAAACGAAGAAGAAGCTGACAAAAAAATAGAGTGTTTTGGTAAACCACATGGATCTGAATACGAAGGAACTAAATGGAAAGAAATTATCAAAGAAAGAGCACCTGGAGCTAACACAGCAGTAATTGCATATTATGAGGAGGACTAAACAATGGACGACCCAAGAGTACGACACATTGAATTACACGGTTACCCACCAGCTTATGCGGATGACTTTTACGCCAATGATTTCTTCGGTTCTTACATCTTTGTAGGCGATGAAGTAATCGAAGCAGATGACAGCTTATTCCTATATGACGAAATATCCCAAGACTTAATCGAGGTTCTCCTGAAGAAATATGGCGGCAATCGGAAAATCATATAAAAAAACGCACCTGCAAGTGCGCTTAAGAAAATAGTCAACTTAATTGTGACAGAAACAGGAGGAAATATAAATGAGTGAACTTACAAAAAAACTAATTGAAGCACAACAAGAACTTAAAGCACCTAAGTCGAATTTTAATTCATTCGGCAAATATAAATACAGATCAGCGGAGGACATACTGGAAGCAGCAAAGCCTTTAAACGCTAAATTAGGCTTACTGCTGACCTTATCAGATGAACCTATACAAATAGGCGACTGGAATTATATCAAGGCAACAGCGACTATTTCAGATGGTTCTGAATCAAAAGAAATTACGGCATTCGCTAGAGAAGCTCCTGAAAAGCGTGGAATGGATTCCTCACAAATTACAGGAACAGCATCATCATATGCTAGAAAATACGCTTTAAATGGCTTGTATCTGATTGATGATACCAAAGACGCGGACACAGACGAATATCAAAGCACGACACGAAAACAAGACAATTTCAAGCCAATCACTCAAAAACAAGTAGGAAGCATCAAAACAAAAGCGAAACAATTTGCTGACTTACGCAATCAAGAAGAATCGGCAGTATATAAAGCATTAAAAATATCTGACATAACTAAATTGAGCGCTGACATGGCAAGTAAAACTATCACAACATTGGATAGCTGGATTGAGAAGGCTGGTAAGCAATGACCTTCCGTCCAGCTCCTAAAAATCCATATAGGAAACGAAAGCCAACCAGAAGAAAACGTGGAGAATTTAGCGACAAAGATAAAGCGAAAATAATCGAACGAGATAATGGACTTTGCAAATCATGCAAAGCACCAGCACACCATATCCACCATGTTATGCCGAAAAGTAGTGGAAAAGGACGTGGCTTATATACCAATGGAATGTTGTTGTGTCACTTCTGCCACTATGAAGTGCATCAATTCAGTAGCAAGATGAAATACTGGCAAGATTACTTCGCTAAAATGTATGGATCAGATTACTACAAAGATGAATACGATAAGGAGTGATTGTTTGTTCAAACGTTTCCGTTGTCAGCATTTATGGCGACTAACCTTAAGATTATCCGGTAATAATTATACATGTATAAAATGCGGTAAAACAAAAAAGGTAAATGTTCTTTATATAAAAGACTGGACAATCAAACAGAATTTAAAAGGAAACAGAATCGAAGTTTCAACTCTTTCGAATGGTAAAGAAATAAACCCTAATGAGTTACCACCTAAATAAATTGGAGGAATACTATGGCAGACATTGA
>DATGUO010000001.1:0-13593 GCA_035301305.1 Pseudogracilibacillus sp. | reverse complement strand
GGATACTTTCGTTCATGCCAAACGGTAAGACCTTTAATCGCAATGTATTGCAATACTACAGCTATTAACAAAAGAATATAAACATTTGAAACGATATTATACAGTAAAAACATTGCCCCACTTATACCTGCAGTCAATGTTGCATAGGGCATTTGTGTTTTCACATGCGCTATATGGTCAGAGCCTGCAAAAATTGAAGCCATAATCGTCGTATCAGAAATTGGCGAGACGTGATCTCCATAGATAGCTCCTGAAAAAATGGACCCTATTGCCAATGGAATTAGCTCTTCTCCGCCAATACTGTACGCTAAAGGGATTGCAATAGGTGTTAAAATCGCCATCGTCCCCCAGGAAGTACCGGTTGAAAATGAAATAAACATACCAATCACAAACACGAGAAAAGGCATTAAAGCAGGAGTCATCCAGCTTTCCGTTGAATTGACCACATATTCTGCAGTACCAAGCACATCGGTTACTGTTCCAATGGACCAGGCAAGCACAATAATGATCAGTGCTGGAAGCATCGTTGTAATCCCTGCTAAGATTGTTTCTTCTATATCTTTAAAGCCAACCTTCTGAAACAGCGCAATCACTATACCGACAAAAGACATCGCAAAGGCAGCCCAAGTAAGTGCTTCGGCAACATCCGTATCCGCAAGCGCTTCAATCATTGTTTTCCCTTCTGCACCACCGCCAGTGTACCAGAGCCCCCATATTCCGACGGCTACGAGTGTGACAAGTGGAACAATGAAAAACCAGACACTCCCGCCTTCTTTTTTAAATGGCTCGCCTAAGTCATCTTCCACAGAGGATAAAGGTGTAGATCCTTTTTCGATTAAGTCCCCTGTCGTTTCCGCCCGATGTTCTGCTTTGGCCATCGGACCGAAATCTTTGCCTATCACAATAAACATCCCGACAGCCACTAAACTGAGCAATGCATAGAAATTCCACGGAATCGATTGCAAAAAGGCATAATATGGTTCTACACCTGCAATCGCTGCAGTCGCAAACGCCCCTGATATAATGGAAACTTGGTACCCAATCCAATCTGAGACTGGGCCAATCGTTGCCATCGGAGCCGAAGTGGAGTCTAATACGTAAGATAATTTCTCACGGGACACTTTATTCTTTCCTGTTATATCTTTCGACGCGTTCCCTACAATGACCGAGTTTGCATAGTCATTGAAAAATATGAGAATACCCAAAATATACGGTAAAAATAAGACGCGCCGCTTCGTCGTTAATTTGTCTTCCAATAGACGAATCAAACCTGCAGAGCCGCCTGTTTTATACATAAAAGCAGCCCCAACTCCCAGTAAAGCAGTTAATACTAAAAACCTCGCATTCCAATCATCAATCATGACATCTTTCATCCAAGTAAACGCGTAAGCCAATCCGGAAAAGGGATTTCCGCTAGTATAAATGATTCCTCCCACCCAAATACTAATAAACAAAGACACAATAACTCTCCTCGTCACAATCGCTAAAATAATAGCGATTAAGGGAGGAACAATAGACAACCAACCCATCTGCAACACCACCTTTTTCAAGTAGTATATCATATAGAAATATCGCTGCACACCTTGTTTTCTGAATTTTTTTAAATTTGTAGCCAGCTTGATTTTATACTGTGATAGTGGAAAGACTCAACGTTTAGAATCTTAACAAAGCAGTCGAAATATAACAGTGGTGTATGAAGGTAATAAACGAATTTGCTACGTAGGAAGTTTGTAAAAAATGAACATTTATTGCGAATAACACGCAAAAAATTTCGGTAAAAAATGGCCAAAAATAAATGAGAAAATTAATTTATTTTCCTTAATAAGAATAGTTCACAGCATGATAACAGTTTTTAATGATATTCGCATCTTTCCATGGTAAAATGAAGAAAGAAGGAGGCGAATCATATGTTAGAACATTCGTATGAAAATATTTTAGTGGCATTGGACGGGTCAAAGCTCTCTAAATTAGCTTTTGAACGAAGTATGGCTATGGCGAAACGACAAAACGCGACGTTGCATCTGGTACATATTGTAGACACAAGCCCATACCCGGGGGCGTCTCTCTATGACATGAATTTTATCGATAATGCCTTGGAGGATGGCGAGGTTTTTATTGAGAACTTCAAACATAAAGCAGAAAATTTTGGTGTGGAGAAAATTAACACGATTGTGGAGCATGGTTCTCCAAAAAGAGCCATTACTAATAAGGCAGCAAAAGAAGCTCAAGCAGACCTGATTATTTGTGGCGCTACTGGTTTGTACGCAGTAGAACGCTTTTTTCTGGGCGGCGTATCCAGTTATATTGTACGAAATGCGACATGTGATGTACTGGTTATTCGCAATCAAGAACAAGCAGAATCTAAATAAGAACAGGGCCTCCATTCGCTCCGGGAGCGTCCTCTTCGCCTTATGAAGCAAAAACTTCACACTTGCTTAACTGCAAATAAAAAATGGCTGTTACATATGCTTTTTCACTATGAAAGAACATTGAAACAGCCGTTTTTCATTCCTCAATCGTTTCGAGCAACTGGTCTTTTTCTTCGTCCATCATTTCATACAGGACACCTTTTCTTTCCCCTGTTTCCTCATCTTTCAGTTGGACAATTACCGGATTTTCTTCCAGCCAGATAAAAGCACTAAAACGTTGAGAATCTTCTTTTGTTTTATTTAAAAGCACCAGCCCCGGGTAACTCTCAGGTTCTTCCTTATCAGATGTTTCTTCTAAACCGTTAAACAACGTGACAATTTCACCTATTTTCTTTTCGTCCGTGATATCCTTGTCAAATTCTGTTTTGCTTTTACTCACTTGCTCTCCTACCATCAATTTCTCTTCTGAACTGCATCCGGTAAACAGAAGAAACATGACAGCAAACATAGGCACAAGCCAAAATATTCGTTTCTTCATTATGCAGCACCCTTTTCATATATAGATGTAGTTTTTTCAATGCTTGTATGTATCCTTAGTATACCAAAACCAGCCAGCGTTTCTATGACAAGCATCACGCTCTAAACGCAAATATGGATAACTGTTGAACCAGCATTAAAAAATCGACGTTACTACTGCTCAAGCAACGTCGATTGTGGAATACTATTTTTGTAATAAAGTCATATAGGCATCTACAAAAGATTGCAGGAATTCCAGCGTCCCCGCGTCTTTAATTTTGCCATTTTCGTCTAACAAAGAAGCAATATTGCCGAGATAGACTTCCGGCTGCTGGACGACAGGCATGTTAAAGAATACCAACGATTGACGCAAGTGATGGTTTGCTCCAAAAGCACTTAAATTCCCCGGAGCAACACTGATAATACCTGCTGGCTTATCATTCCAGACACTTGTCTCTTTCGGACGCGACCCTACATCCAGCGCATTTTTTAATACGCCAGGGACAGACCGATTGTATTCCGGTGTAAAAAATACGAAACCATCTTTTTCTCTTGCTTTCTCCCGGAAACGCACTATCTCTTCAGGCAAATCGTCTTGCATGTCCACGTCTTGATTATAAAGCGGCAAATCACCTATCTCAATCCATTCTGTTTTAACATCGTCTGGAAAGAGCGGCTCCACATTTTCAGCGACTTTTTTCGTAAATGACTCCTGGCGTAAACTTCCTACAAGAATACCTATTTTTTTCATAGCCCTTCATCCTCCCTTTAGTTTTTTAGTATGCTCTTTTCATTGTATGAATAAAGGACATTCGCAAAAATAAGGTGCAACGTATGATATATCCCTTTCAGAACACATAGACATGATGCTTTTTTCTATGCTTATGAACTATCCGAAATCCGATTTGTTTACAACAATTTCAACGGAAAATATATTCATTTAATTAGGTGTTTTTCTTTTGATAGTCTGAAGCAACATAGTGCGGTGACGTGTACCCTTGATTTTCTATATTTGGAAAATCAAAATCAATAATATGAAAATGCGAATCAAAAATGATCACGGGAAAATCCCCTTATTCATTATGATGATTCGTATTCTTTCTCAAAAGTTCGATTGCTGCGAACTGTATCAATATGGCGGACATAGCCCTCAATTTCTTCTCGTTTCGATTCCAACGCAGGAGGCAAGGCTAAAATTTCACCTAACGTTTCATAAGGTTCATCTCCCATGAAACCAGGCCCGTCTGTCGCAATTTCAAATAAAATATGCGGAGAAGCTTTTGCATACAAGGATTCGAAATAATGACGATTGACATATCCTGAATTTGGCAAGCCAATTTGTCCCATCCAGTTAATCCAGTCGTGAAGCACATCGCTGTCTGCTGCACGAAATGCGGCATGGTGTACCGTGCCGAACCCTTGCATGGCTTGTGGAAGTTCCGTATTATGTTCCACAATCACTTGTGCACCATTACCGCCTTCTCCCATTTCGAATAGATGAAAAGCATCTTCCTGGGCGATTTCTTTAAAAACGAACACTTTCTCCAGCATTTCTTTAAAATGTTCATATTTATCAATGCGCACAACGATCGGTCCTAAACCTGTGATAGCAAATTCTAAAGGAATCGGTCCGTCTTGCCATGGAGTCCCAGCTGGTACTCCTGTATTTGTCTCGTCTGAAATAAGTTGATATTTCTGCTCATCAAAATCAATAAAAGGCAGCACTTTTTTACCGAATTGTTCTTGAACCCCGTCATGTGAAATTTCTAATCGGGTGAAACGCTTTTCCCAATACTCCAACGCTGCGTCACTTGGCACGCGAAAAGAAGTTCTGGTAATTTCATTCGTTCCGTGTCGCCCTTTTGGCACCCCTGGAAAATCAAAGAATGTCATATCCGTTCCAGGATTACCCTTATCGTCCGCAAAAAATAGATGATAGGTTTGAATGTCATCCTGATTCACTGTCTTTTTAACCAAACGCATACCTAACACATTTGTGAAAAAATCATAATTTTTCTCCGCACTGCTTGTAATTGCCGTTACATGGTGCATTCCTTTAAGGCCTTCCATGAAAAATCCCTCCGTATATTGTGATAAAGCTAAATCTCTATTCTTTGAAAGGAGCACTTAAAAAGTTACTTGCTGTCATGATGCCCAAAAATCAATCTATTATCTTTCGCTACAAAACATCATGGGAATATGTTGATAGTTGTGCTGCTTCCTACTCTTATTTCTCTGCATAACAGCCAAACTTTTAAGTCGCTTTTACCCTTTCTCTATTTATCAGTTTACTAGTAAATTGATAAAATTCAACAGACTTGCTCATGGGTTTTTATGCAAAACTTTAATCAGGGGAACCAAGTAATATACTTTTCGAATAATTACAAATATTGCGAACAAATACAAGCTTCCATTGTATTAGAGATTTTCTTACAATGATTCATTGTATTTTCATTTTTATACAAGCATTCGTAGTATAATGATGAGTTATACTTTTTTAAGATTAGAGCATTCATTCACTTTTAAAATTCCGGCATATTAAAGTTCAACAGGGGGAATTTCGTATGTTTTATCATCCACTTTAGTCTGAATTCATACAAGTTTTCATTGTTTTACAACAACGAAAACTTGTACAATATAGTTGAATTTCAATAAAAGCAAACAGCTAAACTGGTATGACCTAAAAAAACCGGCTTCTCTCTACTTTAGCGGGTCGCTTTTCGTGCTGCACGTTGAATCGGATCCCAAACCCCATTATATGGCGGGGCATAGGACAAATCGACGTCTTCAAAATCGGTTACTTTCATGTTCATGAACAGAGCAGTTGCCAGCACGTCTACGCGTTTGTCTACTCCTTTTTCGCCAATGATTTGACCACCTAGTAATTGGAAATCATCTGTACGATACACCAATTTCACATAGGTCATCTTGGCACCAGGGTAATAACCCGCAATATCATTCCCCTGTACAGTTACAGCTTCATATGGAAGCTTCAATATTTCTGCTTCCTTTTCGGTTAATCCTGTTTTCCCTAAAGATAAATCTATAAATTTTAATATAGATGTCCCGGTCATGCCTTTAAATTCTCTGTTTACACCCGCCATATTCATCCCGGCTATACGCCCTTGTTTATTCGCCGTCGTACCGAGCGGAATATAATCATACTCTTCTTTTATTTTATGATATTGTAATGCGCAATCGCCCGCAGCATAAACATCAGGCACGTTTGTTTCCATATGAGCATTCACTTGAATGGCACCATTCAGTCCAGTTTTTACACCTGTTCCATCAAGAAATGCTGTATTTGGAGTCACACCTGTTGCCACTAAAACAAGGTCGGTCCGATATTCTCCTTTTTCCGTTTGGACCCCTTCCGCCTTATCTTTTCCAATAATCTTTTGCACATCTTCATTTAAATGGACGTCAATATTCTGTCTGGCTGCTTCTTGATGGATATGTTCTGCCATTTCCTGGTCGAAAATTTTCCCCACGTAAGCGCTGCGGTTTAATAAACGAACACGCATACCTGCTGTAGAGAAACCTTCCGCCATTTCCAAGCCAATATAACCGCCGCCAACAATGGTTACATCGCGAACACCTTGCTCCATACAATTCATAATGGACTCGGCATCGGGAATTGTCTTTAATGCATGAACTCCTTCTAAATCATTTCCTTCCCAGTTTGGTGTAAATGGATCTGCTCCACTCGCAACCAGTAATTTATCATAATCAACAGAAAAAGCTTCACCAGTGCTCAAATCTTGACCATGTACTGTCTTCGTTTCTGCATTCACATCGTCAACACGACAATTTATCCGGGCATCTATGCCATATTTATCACGAAACGTATGTACACTGCGTGAAATCAATTTATCAACCGATTCGATTTCTCCACTTATCACATATGGCAATCCACATTGGCCGTACGAATAAATAGTCCCTCTTTCTAAAACAGTGATTTCAGCTTCATGATCAAACTTTAATACTTGCATTGCTGCACTCATCCCAGCGGCATCTCCGCCTATAATAACGTATTTCACTCTCTTCATTCCCTTCTGTATACTAGCTAATTATCTATTCCCTCCCCAATACTTATTAAACTTTTCACACAACTTATGATTGCTTCTATCTTCTATGTTAGGTAAAATAGCAGACATATAACAAGTCTTTTGAACTATTTTCTTTACAACAGCAGGAAAGGAGCCAAAAATGACAAAAAAATTAAGCGTATTGCTTTTAATGAGCTGCCTTGTGGTTTTGTTGATTGGATGTAAAAATGATAAACCGAACGAATCTTCTTCTTATGAAAAAGGGATCGACGCCTTACACGTTGAAGAACTGCAAGATGCAAAAAAACACTTTAAATCCGCCGTAAAAGATGAAGATAAAGATCAAGAACAGGCAGAAGAATATCTCACGTACATAGAAACAGCTGAAGACATGCAAGATGCCTTATCAGAAGAAGATTATGATCAGGCCTTAGAGAAATACAAGGCTGTTAAAGACGACGACAAGTTTTCTTCCATCCAATTCATGCTTTCTAAAGATCAAGACGAGCTGGAGGAAGTCATGGCTGAGCGCGGAGAAATCGATGGTCAACTTGGATTATTAACTGATTTAACCGATACAGACCAAGCAGACAGTTTTGTAAACGACCAATTAAAAAAATTGTCGGATAATAAGTACCTTTCAGCAAAACAAAATAAAGCCATTAAAAACTTACAAAATAACGAAAACAACGGCAGTAGTAAAGAGGAACAACCACAAAAAACTGAAGATGAGAATGGTCATGAAGAGGAGAACGAAAGTAACGGGAAAAAAAACAATTCAGATAATGAAGATACAGAAGAGAATCATCATAATGATGAGAATCAAAACGAAAATAATGAAAACGGGAATGGCGAAAATGAAAACAACGAAGAAGAAGCAGATTCTGAATCTGATTTATCGAAAGAAGAAGCAGAAAGTTTAGTATACGATTATGTGAAAGAAAATGAAGTAGTTGATATTGATTTATTAGAAGATGGTACGGTAACTTTAAATATGGATCACGAAACAGAAGATGGCAATTATGTATTTCAATTATATGAAACTGTAGATCAAGGAAACAGTGGACACACAGCTACTTATGGCTGGTATGAAATAAATATAGAAACAGAAGAAATTGAAGAGATGATTTAATTTTTATTAAAAAAAGAGTGAGGCATCGAAGCCCACTCTTTTAAAATACAGACTGAAAATAAAGTTGCTCTAAGTTACTATTTATTGAACTAAATCCCTTAAATCCTTTCATTGTTTGAGGGATAAATTTTTAACGCAAAACCCCCTCTGTTTTCAACTTAAATCCATGTATTTAATCTTCCTAAAGATCATGTCTTACTTCTTTTTTAAATACTCCTCTCATTTACACTAAGTATTTCACGTAAACCAGCAAGATAATAAACACCCAAACGATATCTACGAAGTGCCAGTAATAGGTGAATATTTTAAATTTCTCGATAAATAAAGGAAATGGAATTTTAATACCGGATAATTGGATAAATAAGACGAGCATCCAGCCACAGCCGAATAACACGTGAGCAGCGTGCAAACCGACCAGTGCAAAATAAGAACTCAAGAAAGAACTGGCTGAAACACCATACCCGTCATTAACAAAGCCGACAAACTCCGTGATTTCAAATCCTAAAAATACCAGCGCAAACACAAATGTGACGAATAACCACGTGATAATTTTTTTATGGTTTTTCGTTTCCAGCCCTTTTTCCGAAATCATGATCGTGCCACTGCTTGATAACAGAAACACAGAAGACAACACAAGCGTCGTAATACTGAAAATATCAGCGGGTGCAGGGCCTTCAGAAGAAGGTGTGTAAATTAAATACGTCGTGAACAACGTAAGAAACATTACCGCTTCTACACCAAGATAAATGAAAAAACCCAGTTGTTTATCCCGAAACAGTTCTTGTTCATACGTATTCATTTAAGATGCACCCCCTTCATCTTTTCCGTAATAATCGTTCTTCTCATCGGTTAATGCCCGCAGTACAAAGAATCCGAAGACAACCGCGCCGACAATGAAAGCTGCAATATACCATTGGTAAGTCATACAGATACCGAATACACCAAGTGTCATGGAGATTAAGAATGGCTTAATAGAATCACGTGCAATCGGTTTAGAGCGATGTTCCTCTGTTGTTTTCATTGCTCGATTTTCATTTTTCGCTTTAGCCAGCGGATTCAAGTCATCGACTACCGGCATTGGTTCAAAGGTATCTTCCGGAGACGGGGAATCCACTGTCCACTCAAGCGTCCTGCCGTCCCAGGGATCTGGGCCGACTTTTTCATTTTCCCAATGTGTTTTCACAAGATTCCAGAACAAGAACAGGATACTAATTCCCATTAAAAAAGCACCGATTGTACTGATAAAATTCGTAGCCGTAAAGCCTTCTCCTGCGTCATACGTAAATGTTCGGCGGGGCATGCCGTTCAATCCCGTGATATGCATTGGAAAGAAAGTCACGTGGAAACCGATTAAAAAGAGCCAGAAATGCCATTTTCCCAAGGTTTCATTTAACTTTAAGCCAGTCATTTTTGGGTAGTAGTAATAAATCGCTGAGAAAATACCCAAAATAGTAGATGCCAAAATCACATAATGGAAATGTGCTACTAAAAAGTGTGAATCGTGAAACTGGAAGTCAGCAGCCGAAACCGAGAGCATAACTCCCGTGACTCCGCCCATTACAAAGGAAGGAATGAACCCTAAAGCAAATAGCATCGGCGTCGTAAATCGTATCAGACCACCTCTTATTGTAAATAGCCAGTTGAAAATTTTAATTCCCGTCGGCACCGCAATCGTCATGGTCGTAAAGGCAAAGAACGTATTTAACATTGGCCCAAGACCAACTACAAGCATATGGTGCGCCCAGACCGTAAACGAAAGAAAGGCGATTAAAATAATGGAAATAACCATTGATGCGTAACCGAAAATGCGCTTGCTCGCAAACGTTGAAATAACATCCGAGAAGATACCAAAGGCTGGTATCGCTAAAATATACACTTCCGGATGCCCGAAAATCCAAAACAAATGTTGCCAGAAAACCGGGTCTCCGTCCGGCCCCTGAAAAAATTTTGTATCAAATAAACGGTCAAACATTAATAAGTATAATCCGATGGCGAGCACCGTAAATGCCAACAGTATCATAAAACTGGTGACGAGTGTCGCCCAGGAAAACAATGGCATACGCATGAAAGTCATCCCTGGAGCTCTATGGCGAACGACTGTCACCATTAAGTTCAGAGCTGTAAACAATGTACCCAGTCCTGATATCTGTACTCCGAACACATAAAAGTCAGTGTTCGCGTCCGGTGTAAATAACGAACTGGATAACGGAGTATACCCCGTCCAGCCAATTGCTGGTGCACTGTTTAAAAAGAACGCTATGTTAAAAACAATTGCTCCAGATAAAAATAACCAAAAACCTACCGCGTTTAAATATGGAAATGCTAAATCACGGGCTCCTATTTGCAGGGGCATGGCAATATTCATGAGTCCTAACAGCATTGGCATAGCTGCAAAGAAAATCATCATGGTTCCATGCGTCGTAAAGACTTCATTGTATTTATCCGCCTGGAATACCCAAAAATCATTATTAGGGGAAATCAGCTGCATACGGATAAATAACGAGTCAATCCCAGCTCGCAAAAAGAATATAAAACCAAATAATATATACATTGTTCCTATTTTCCGGTGGTTGGAGGTTCTCATAAATTCCCAAATAACCGGCAGTTTGCGTTTTTTCAAAACCCAAATAACGACTAAAATACCGGCAATTGCGGTAAATACCCAAGCCGCAATAACATCCGAAGGGGCGTCGGCAAGATTTTCAAACATTTCCATAGTATCGATCCTTTCTGCCGTCTGTCCTATTAGTCAGCTAAAATATCGTCCTAATTAATCTCTCACACTGTTTATTTCTTAAACCCCACATTAGATTCCTGCAATCAGCAAAGTTCAGTTTATTCCTTCCTCTTTTCTGCAACAACATTCTATAAATCATCTAAATAATCTTCATAATCATCTTCTGATACGACTTCCACCTCAAATGTCATGTTGGAGTGCTGGGGTCCGCAAAACTCTGCACATTTCCCTTCATACTCTCCTTTTTCCGGATTTTCAATTCGGTATGTAAGGGTTTCATGCGGGTACAAGTCAACTTTACCTGCTAATTCCGGTATCCAGAAAGAATGAACTACATCTTCTGATTTCAAATGAAAAATAGCCGGTTCTCCTTCTGGCAACACTAGTTTATTCGTATCTTCTTCCCCATTCTCATACTCAAATTCCCAGGCAAACTGTTTCCCCGTGACATTTACTTCCACCCCTTGCGCTTCCTTGAAAGCTTCTGTTCCGGGAGACTGTTCTAACGTAATCTTTGCCGTTGGGATCGCTAAAATAATCAGTAAAATAATCGGGATAATCGTATAAGTTAATTCGAGTCGTTTATCTCCAATCACGTCCACAGGGATTTCATATTTACGCTTTTCCGTGTACCGGTATTTAATGACAAACCATGTAAATAAAATAAACACCACAATAAGTACAAGAAACATAATCGCTAAACTCAACCAAATTAAATAAGCCTGATCTTTTCCTGTATCACTTTTAGGATCAAGCACGGTGATTTGGCTGCAGCCTGCCAGTAAACTAATTCCTGCGAGCATTACAACAAAACCGAATCGTTTCATGCCAGGGCTCCTTTCTTTTAGCCGAACACTTTATTACTTAATGATAACTAATTCCTTTTAGTTGAGTATTTTAAACATTTTATTTCAATTTTTTAAATAGTTTTTCTTTTTGAGAGAAAGGGTATAGAACATCACAGAATAAATTAGCTAAATTTTTCAATTGCTTTTAAAAAGGAGTGGATGATTTATGTTCTGGACTATATTAGGCGTCTTGCTCGTCTTGTGGCTTTTAGGTTTTATTTTTAAAGTCGCCGGTGGTCTTATTCATTTATTGCTGCTTTTAGCTGTTATTATCTTAGTCGTCCGTTTGATTATGTATCTTGTCGATGCGTAGGACTTTTTAAAAATCCATATAAAAAAATTGGGTTATTCCAAATAGAATACCCAATTTTTTATGAATATTTTTAATACATTTCTCCCTCGCGCGAATGTGTTTCTTCCAGTAAATCTTTGTCCGGATCGAAATAATCTTCATTGTATTCCGAAACAAATTCTCCGTCTTCAACATAACCGGCACCCCAGGTAGGGTCTAAGACAAGCCATTCATCATCAATTTCCGCTTCTACCCAGGCATGCCGTACGCCAGCATGTCCCTCTACATAATGAGCAGGAATGTCGATACTGCGCAATAAGGCAATCGTGAGAAACGTATAATCCTGACAAATTCCAACTCCGGATTCTAATGTTTCAATGGCACTGTCATCAAGATTGAATGCATCTTCTTCGTATTTTTCCACATCGTAATCTGTATTTTTGGCGACATATTCATAGATGGCTTTCGCTTTCTCTCGGTCATCTTCCACCCCTTTCGTTATGTCTTCTGCTTTTTCAATTATCTCAGGGTCATCTGATTCCGTTCCGCGAGAAGGCAGGGTATCCCGTTTATCTTCTATGTCTTTTACGGTGTGATTCACCGACAAGACACCAGTATAATAAAATTTCGACCCTTCTGCTTTCTCTTTATCCGGGATACTAACCGTCACCTCATACTCTCCCGGGCCAAAGCGAAAATGGCTCATCCCCTCAAATGCATTATCTTCTACAGGAATAAAATAAGTCGCTTTTTCATCTTCATCCACGTTTTCTACATCGACAATGACATGGCTGATATCTTCAGCCAGTGGCGCGTCTGGATTTATTTCCCCTTTAATCGGGTATTCGATGCTTTCTTGCTCCATATCAACCGTTCTTCCCGGTTCTTCTAAAACCAGACCACTATCCGTGTAGTCATCATACTCAGTGAACTCCGGAAACTCTTTATCCGATTCATTATCGACATACAGTGTCGCCGATTCATAATACGTCCCGTCCTCATCTCCCTCCTCATCACTTTCTAATTGCAGATCCAGCTTATGGACACCTTCTCCGTAATTCAACGGCACTTCCCCGGAAAACTGTCCTTTTTCTACTGGAAAAACCAGCTGATTGTGCTCTCCGTCTTTTTCCACTTCCGCATATATCTTGTCTCCAGCATAATCGTCTCCGACATTCCCAGCTACCTCAAACGTTTCTTCCGCTGTATTCCATCCTGTTATAGAATCTTCTATTTCTAAACCTTTTTCTGCTCCATATTTCGATAATTCCACTTCTCTTTCAACCGCTTTGTCTATGTTTTTCACATCAAAGGTTGCAGCATCGAAATATTGCTCATCCTCTCCCTTTTCTTCACTTGGAAGCATGATAGTGACGTCATACTCACCTGCTCCGTGATGCAAATTTACCTCCTCAGCAAACGAGCCATCTTCGAGCGGAATAAAATAATCCATGCTGTTCTCCTCTATTTCATCAATCGTCTCTTTTTTCCGAACCTGAGCCCAGACAAAATCCTCGTTTAAAGCATCCGCCTGCTCTACTTCGCCTTCAAGGGATAAAGTTGTCGCTGCTTCTTGCTTCGGCGTTTCGAGCTCCAGTCCCAACTCGTCGCCATAATCATACAGCTCTACGTCAGCGGGGTCTTCAGAGA